>CBINHN010000063.1:0-35551 GCA_966250485.1 uncultured Sorangium sp.
GCGCGGCGACGAAGCGCAAGCAGATCGCCAACTGGATGGCCACCGAGCTTGCGCCCGCGCTGCGCATGAAACACGGGAAACAGTCGGTTAGTTGTGGGGATTGCCATCGCTCGCGCGGGCGCGGAGAGGCGCGGTTGCTGGGCACGCCGCGCTCGGAGTCGCTGGCCATCGAGTGGATGACGAGGCACATGAACGAGGACTTCGTGCGCGCCGACGGCAAGGCGTTGCGGTGCAAGACGTGCCACGAAGAGAACCTGGGCTCGCCCGGCTTTCGGCGGCAGCTGCTGCTCTCTCATCTTCCGGGGTTATCGTCCGCCCCACCGAGCTCGGCGCCCGTCGAGGCGTCGCTGCCGAGCAACCGGCCATCACAGGCGGTGTCCGCGCCATGAGCCCCGCGCCGCGCGATCCGACACTTTTGTTCGTTTATGGCTCGCTCAAGCGAGGCGAGCGAAACCACGCCGCGCTCGGCGGCGCCAGGTTCGTGGCGGAGGCGCGCACCGCTGCTGGCTATTGCTTGTGCGCGTTGGGGGAATACCCCGCGTTGTTGAAGCGCGGCGAGCGCGCCGTCACGGGCGAGTTGTATCGCGTCGACGCACGCCTCTTGCGCGAGTTGGACGACTTCGAAGGCGCGGACTACGTGCGCGATTGGGTGCGTCTGGTGAACGACTCCGAGGTGTACGCGTACTTTCTGGTTCCGGCGCTCGCAGAGCTCGCGCGGCCGCTCGCGGTCGACCGCTGGTCCGGCGTTCAGGAACCGATGTAGGTGAGCGCAGGCCGAGCGATACCGCCCTGAGACGATCCGCATCGTACATTCGTCCCACACCGCGGCGCTGGCCAAGGAGCTCTTGCGCTACTTGGCGCACAACGTCATGAGCAAGCCAACCCGCGCGGCTGACATGCTCGCGCTGTTGCGCTGGGCGGTGCGCGCCAAGGGCGACGTCATGCGCTGCGCCGCCGAAGGCTGAGCTCGTCAGCGCGAGGCGCTACGATTTCGCGACGAGCCCAGGTACGAGCTCGGTCAGATACTTTCGCGCGATCTTATTGAACGCCTTCTCCGCGATTTCACGGTAGATGACGTCGAAGGCTTCGCCGTTCATGATGCTTCTCATCTCCGGCGCGTTCCAGGAGGAGTGCTTGAAGGTGTGTGCGGCGCCTTCGCCAGGCAGCTCGAACGCGATGCGAAACAGCACGCCGACCCCGGTGATCGCGGCGCGCGGACGCTTCATCAAGTAGGCGCCGGACATCTCCGTGCGGTGCGTCACGAGGATGGTCGGCACCGAGACTTTCGGGTCGTCCTCTGGACTGTCCGGCATGGGCTCGGCCAGCACGAAGCGCAAAATATCTGCGGGAAAGCCCTGCGACAGCGTCTCGACCAGCTCTTTGCCGAGTGGCTCCTCGTGCTTGGCTGCGTGCGCCGCGTCGAAGTACTGGCCGGGCAGTGACGCCTTGCCACCGAAGTAGTTGCTCTTTTCGAGCAGCGCTTCGGTCTTGGCGATGGAGTCGGGCAGCCGTCGGCGGAAACGAATCTCCACGATGCCATCGTGTGTCGCGCTGTAGTTCAACAAGCGACGGAACAGCTCGGTGACCTCCGGCTTGGGCCGCGCCTTCTGCTCGAAGTCTCGCAACGCCGCCGTCAGCCGCTCGCTGATCGCCTGATTGACGGCCGGCATGATGCTGGCGTGCTCTTTGAACCGCTCGCGAAACGCTTTCAGCGCCGTCAGGCTCCCGCGCTTCTTCGTCTCTTCCAGCGCCGCGCGGAGCTCCTCGTGCAGCGCGGCCTGGATCTCGGGGTCGATGCGCGAGCCGCGCTTCTCACGCGCGAATTTTTCAAGCTCCTCGACGTTGTGTCGCTTCGCGACCTCGGCGAGCTGCGTGCGGGGCAGCAGCACCTCGCGCACGTCGGCGTTCTTGCCGCCGCGCGCCACGTACGCCTCATACGCCTCGCGCGTGTTCGCCGTGCGCGCGACACGATAGAGCTGCATCTCCCCGAGATAGTTGCGCAGGTTCCAGAGTCCCACGCCGATGCCCGCGCCGAGCAGCGCCGCCACCGCCAACTGCGTGAGCCCGGAGGCTAGACGCGGCGCTGGCGGCCGCATCGACTCCCGCGGCGAGAAGGGGCTGCTGTAGCCGGTGTCCGAGAGGGGGTCGTAGGCGGCCATGTCGCGGCCGCTGGAGTCCACACCCAGGTGCGCTTTGACCTCTTCGACCGTGCGTTGGATTTCGCGCGCTCGCTCCGGGCTCGCCGTGGCGAAGCGGAAACGGCTCCCATCGTTGAAGGAGACGAGCAGCGCCGGGCCCTCCGCGCTGGCTCTGGCCAGATCGGCGATGCGGTGCACCCGGAATTCTAGGGCGCGCGCGTCGATCACCCCCGCCGGGAAAAGGTAGATGGCGCGCGTGAAGGGCAACGCATGCTGAGCCCGTTGGCGCTGCCAGGCGAGCACGAAGGCGAGCGCGGCCAGCGCTCCCAGAGCGATGTCCAGTACCAAGAAGCCGCCGGGCTGCAGGGCGTACTGGCTCTCGAGCTCGGCGTAGCCGACGCGCAGCACCGCGAACAACGTCGCCAACGCTGCCAGACCCACGGCCACCCAGACGAAAACCGCCTGCGGGACCGCCTCTGGTTTCACGGCGAGCGGTAACGGCGGGGTCACGCCTTGTGCGGCCGCAATGAAGCGCTCTTGGATCGGGCGTTCGAGTCGGAAGAATTCGACGCGCTGCATCTGGATAGACAAAGCGCCGAGATCGCTGGCGCCGTAGCAGGGCGGCTGCGAGCCACCCCGCCCTGCACCTTAGAACAGTCCTGCGGGAAAACGAACGACGTCTTGCGAATCACGTGACTCGAGCGGCAAAGGACCCCTGTCAGCGCCTAGGGCGCGGCCACATACCGATGGCCGTAAGGTCGCGTTCGAGCGAAGCTCGTCGGGCTGATCGGCGCTGAATTCATGGAAACATACGACTACATCGTGATCGGTGGTGGTTCGGGCGGGCTCGCCTCGGCGCGGCGAGCGCGGGCCCTCGGCGCCCGAGTGGCCCTGGCGGACCCACGCCCGCTCGGCGGCACCTGCGTGAACCGCGGCTGCGTGCCGAAGAAGGTCCTCTGGAACGCGGCGGAGCTGGCGGAGCGCAGCGAGGATTTGTCGGACTACGGTCTGGAGCTGAGCGGCCCGCTGCGCGTCGACTACGCCCGACTCGCGCGCGCTAGCCGGGCCTACGTCGCGCGGCTCAACGACATCTATGCTTCGCGCTTGAAGGAAGAAGGCGTTCACTGGCTCGTCGAGCGCGCGCACCTCACGGGGCTCGGGCAGGTCGAGCTCGGCTCCGGCGCGCGCCTCCAGGCGCCGCACGTCCTCATCGCCACGGGCGGCTATCCCTTCGTTCCGCCGTTGCCCGGAGCGGAGCTGGCCATCACCTCGGATGATTGGTTTCTGCGCGATGAGCTGCCGCGGCGGCTGTTGATCATCGGCGGCGGTTACATCGGCGTGGAGCTCGCGGGCGTCGCGCGCGCGCTGGGCGTGGAGGTGACGCTCGCTTATCGCGCGCCGGCGCCGCTCGTGCTCTTCGATGAGCTCATCCGCGAGACGCTCGTGCAGGAGCTCGAGCGCAGCGAGATAACCCTGCTGTCCGGATTCCTTCCGCACGGCTTGGCCAGAGCAATGGACGGCACGATCAGCGTGACCACCGCCGACCACGGCACGCTGCACGGCTACGACACCGTGATATGGGCCACCGGGCGTCGCGCGAACGTGCACGAGCTCGGGCTCGAGAGCGTTGGGGTAGAGCTGGACGACAGCGGCTACATCGTGACGGATGCGTATCAGTCGACGTCCGTAGCCGGCATCTATGCCGTGGGCGACGTGACGGCTCGTGCGCATCTCACCCCGGTGGCCATCGCCGCGGGACGGCGCCTCGCCGAGCGCTTGTTCGGCGGCGTCGCCGACGCTCACCTCGATTACGAAGACATCCCCAGCGTGGTGTTCAGCCATCCGCCGATTGGCTGCGTCGGCCTCACCGAACATCAGGCGCGCGCGCGTTACGGGGACGCCGTGAAGACGTATGTCACCCGCTTCACCAACCTCTATCACTCCGTCACGCGCCGCAAGCCGCGCACGGCCATGAAGCTCGTCACGCTGCTGCCGGACGAAAAAGTGCTCGGTATCCACGCCATTGGTCTGGGCGTCGACGAGCTGATTCAAGGCTTTGCGGTGGCGTTGAAAATGGGCGCGCGCAAGGCGGACCTCGACCGAACCGTGGCCATTCATCCGACCGCCGCCGAAGAGCTCGTCACCCTACGCTGAGCGCTGAGCTCGGCTCCGAGCCAGGCGAAAAACGGGGAATTCTTGCGCGCGGGCGACGTGTACGCAGGGCCTTGCCAGGTCCGACGGCGATGCACACGTTCTCGGTCAGTCAGGACGGCAGCCACGAAACAGCGCCGGCCGCTTCACGCCGAACAGGCACCGGGGGTCCTTCGTCGTCCATTCGGGGCGCGCTCGGGCCGCTGTGTGACGCAGACATTCAAAGGAGGAACAAATGCTGACTCGTTGGAACGATTTTGGTGGTTTGAGCCGCTTCGGCGGGCGAGATTTCGACACTTTCGACACTTTCGACGCGCTCCGCCGCGAAATGAACCGGCTGTTCTTCGACTTCGAGCGACAGGACGGCGGCTTCGAGGCGCGCGAATGGCCGCGCGCGTGGCTGGATGACAAAGGCGGCAGCTTCGAGCTGCGCGTCGAGGTGCCCGGCGTCGAGGACAAGGATATCGAGCTTCACGCGGACGGCAGCTCGGTGACGCTGCGCGGTGAGCGCAAGGACGCGGTGCCCGAGGGCCACTCCGTGCACCGTAAAGAGCGCAGCGCGTTCCGCTTCGCGCGCAGCTTCACGTTGCCCGCGAAGATTGACTCCGAGAACGTCGAGGCGTCGCTGAAGAACGGCGTGCTCACGGTCACGCTGCCGAAGGCGAAGGAAGCACAGCCACGGCAAATCAGCGTGCGAGCGGTCTCGTAGTCAGAGGACTGAGTGAAGAGGGAAACGCCATGACTGACACAGCATTCCAGAAGCGTGAGCGCACCGAGCTCGAGCAGACGCGGGACGTCGCGGCGCGCCGCGTGTCGCCGGCCGTCGACATCTTCGAGAACAATGACGGCTTCTTGATCTTGGCCGATCTGCCCGGCGTGGAGCCCGACGGGCTCACCGTCGAATACAACCCGCCGGAGCTGCACGTGCGCGCGCAGGCCCAAGGCAACGGCTCGCTCCCGCTGCTGTACGAGCGGCGCTTCGAGCTCGGCAACGGTGTCGACGCGAGCAACATCAGCGCGCAGCTCTCGCGCGGCGTGCTCAAGGTCGAGCTCAAGAAGGCGCCGGAGCTTCGCCCGCGGCGCATCGCGGTGAACGCCTCCTAGTTTCGACACGCACGGCCAGCGCCTTCCCCCCGCGGCGGCCGTAGCGGGGCGAATGGCGGGACCTCTCGTAGGTTCCCGCCATTCGCTTTTTTGTGCGCTCGTCTCCGCGCGTCGCGCGACGCGCGCGGCAGACTCAGGCGACCGTGATCTCCTTGCAGAGGTACACGTCCTGGATCGTCTGCAGCAGCTTGGCGCCCTCAGCCATCGGGCGCTGGAACGCCTTGCGCCCGCTGATCAGGCCCATGCCGCCGGCGCGCTTGTTGATGACGGCCGTGATCGCCGCCTCCTGGAAGTCGTTCTTGCCCGAGGGGCCGCCGCTGTTGATGAGACCGGCGCGGCCCATGTAGCAGTTCACGACCTGGTAGCGCGTGAGGTCGATCGGGTGATCGCTGGTGAGCTCGCTGTAGATGCGCTCATCGAGCTTGCCGTAGGAGGACTCACCCGTGTTCAGCGCCTTGAAGCCGCCGTTGTTCTCGGGGAGCTTCTGCTTGATGATGTCGGCGCTCAGCGTGACGCCGAGGTGGTTGGCCTGGCCGGTGAGATCCGCGGACACGTGGTAGTCGGTGCTGCCGACCTTGAAGGCCTTGTTGCGCAAGTAGCACCACAGGATGGTCGCCATGCCGAGCTCGTGCGCTTGCTGGAACAGGTTCGCGACCTCTACGATCTGGCGCGAGGAGTCCGCGGAGCCGAAGTACACGGTGGCGCCCACCGCGGCGCAGCCCATGTCGTAGGCCTGCTTCATCGTGCCCCACACGATTTGCTCCGCCTTGTTCGGGTAGGTGAGCAGCTCGTTGTGGTTGAACTTCACGATGAAGGGGATGCGGTGCGCGTACTTGCGCGCCACCGAGCCCAGCACGCCGAAGGTGCTGGCCACGGCGTTGCAGCCGCCTTCGATGGCGAGCTTCACGATGTTCTCGGAGTCGAAGTAGAGCGGGTTCTTCGCGAAGGAGGCGCCGCCCGAGTGCTCGATGCCCTGGTCCACCGGCAGGATCGACAGGTAGCCCGTGTTGGCCAGGCGCCCGGCGCCGAACATCGCTTGCAGGTTACGGAGCACGCGCGGGCTGCGGTCGGACGGCGCCCAGACGTCGTCCACGAAGCTGGGGGACGGCAGGTGCAGCAGATCTTTGGACACGGTCTTGCTCTGGTGCTCGAGCAATGACTGGGCTTTGTCACCGAGGAGGCTTTGAATTTGTTTGAGGTCGCTCATTTCGCTCTTACTCCGATGCGCTAGCGCTTGAGAGTGCGTTGGCCGTCTAGCCGGCGGCTAAAGTGCGCGGAGTGTAGCCGCTTCGCTCCGAAAGGCGAGCAGATCCGTGGCCGCCTTCCGGGGTGCGCCGCGATTTTGGGAAGAGCTGTGTTTCACTAATTTTTCGCGAGCCCTCAACCTGCGGGCGCGACGCCGGTCGCCGGTACACCGACGTAACGCGACCGAGGACGCACGATGCGTCCGGTGGCGCGCTGCTCCGCGATGTGCGCGCACCAGCCCGCGCAGCGTCCGGCCGCGAAGATCGCGCTGAACAGCGCGCGCGGCACGCCGACCGCTTCGAGCAACACCGCCGTGAAGAACTCCACGTTCGCGCACAACTTTCGCTCCGGATGACGCGCCGCCAAGAGCTCTGTCGCGCAGCGTTCGACGCTGCGCGCCAAGCGCACGCGCTGCTCGTGGGGCCCGTCGCCAAGCGCGAGCGTCGCGCGCTCCAGCACCTCCGCTCGGGGATCGCGCGTGCGGTACACGCGGTGGCCCATGCCCATGATGCGTTCGCCGGCGGCGAGCAGCGCGTTCAGCGTGGGCCGCGCGTTTTCGGGCGTCCCGATCTGGTCCAACAGATCGAGCACGGGTCCGGGGGCGCCGCCGTGCAGCTTGCCTTTCAGCGCGGCGATGGCCGCCGTCACCGCGGACACCGTGTCCGAGGCCGTAGAGGCGACCACCCGCGCCGCGAAGGTCGAGGCGTTCAGGCCGTGATCCGCGACCGTCACGAGATAGGCGTCGAGCGCGCGAGCCAATGATGGGGAGCTCGGCGCGCCGAGCAAGCGCACGAGGTCCGCCGCGTGCGTCAGGTTCGGATCCGGAGCCAGCAGCGGCAGCTGCTGTCGCCGGCGGTGCCAGGCGGCGGCGAGCACGGCGATGTTCGCGGCGAGGCGCAGCGCGATTTCGCGCTCCTCTCCCTTGCTCGGCAGCGTCGCGACGCCGGCGCGCAAGGCTTCCATCGCGTCGTCGAGGGCGAGCGCCGCGTCGAGCGTGGGCAGGCGTTGATGTGCCGCGACGCGCGCGCGGCCGAGCGCAGCGCTGAGCTCGCGCTCGTGCGCGGGCGTCGGCAGCTCGCCGTCGAGCAGCAGCGCGAGCATGGCCTCGAAGCTCACCTGTCCGGCGAGCGCCTCGATCGGATGGCCGCGCACGATGAGCCTCCCGCGCTCGCCGTCGACGTCGCTGAGCGCGGTGTCAGCGGCGACGACGTCGTCGAGGCCGTAACCGCGCACCGTCGCCGGGCGCAACTGGGAAGAGGTGGACGAAGTGGTATCCGAAGCACTGGCGTCG
This sequence comes from uncultured Sorangium sp., assembly GCA_966250485.1. Lineage (GTDB taxonomy): Bacteria > Myxococcota_A > Polyangia > Polyangiales > Polyangiaceae > PMG-095. The sequence goes on from CBINHN010000063.1 coordinate 7,930, forward strand.
AGCGTCACGAGGCCTCCGTCCGGCGCGGGAAACGAGCGCCGGTACCGGCAATATTCAGCGAGATTTGATGTTGATCAATGTTGATTGATGACTCAATATCATTGAGTCGCGCCGCGACGTCGCGCACAGCAACGGGCTGGTGCCGAAAGTATCCGTCCTGTTGCCGGCGTTCGACTGCGCGGCGACGCTCGCGCCGGCGCTGGAGAGCGTTCGCCGTCAGCGCGAGCCGAGCTTCGAGTGCATCGTCGTCGACGACGGCTCACGTGACGAGACGCGCGCGATCGCCGAAGATTTCGCGCGCCGAGATCCGCGCTTTCGCGTGATCGCCCGAGCGCACCAAGGGCTCGTGTCGGCGCTGAACGCCGGCCTGAGCGAGTGCCGCGCGCCGATCATCGCGCGCATGGACGGCGACGACGTCATGGCCCAGCGTCGGCTGAGCGCCGCTTTGACAAAGCTAGCCGCCGAGCCCGAGCTCAGCGCGGTGGGCGCGCACGTGCGGCTGTTTCCGCGCGCAGCGCTCACGCCCAAGCGCCTGGCGTACGAGCGCTGGCTCAACGCCATCACCACGCCCGCCGACGTGCGTCGCGAGGCGTTCATCGAATGCCCCATTGCGCACCCCACGCTCACGATACGCGGCGCCGTGCTGCGCGAGCTCGCGTATCGCGACCAGGGCTGGCCCGAAGACTACGATTTGATGCTGCGTCTCCTGGCAGCGGGGCACCGCCTCGCCGTCGTCGCTCAGCGGCTGCACCACTGGCGTGACTCACCGGGTCGTTACTCGCGCACGCAGCCAGCGTGCGCGCTGGCCTCCTTCGTGGCGTGCAAGGCGAGCTTCCTCGCGCGCGGCTTCCTGCGCGAGCGCGCTGAGTTCATCCTGTGGGGCTATGGTGCTACCGGCCGTACCCTGTGTCGGGCCCTCGCCGAGCACGGCAAGCGCCCGACGCACATCGTGGAGCTGCATCCGGGTCGCATCGGGCAACGTATCGCGGGGGCGCTCGTCATCGCGCCGGGCGAGCTCGCTCGCGTGCCGGGCGCGCCGCTGGTGGTCTCCGTCGCGGGCGCGCAGGCGCGCGGCCTCATCCGCGCCGAGCTCGCGCGCATGAGCTGGCTGGAGCAGCGCGATTTCATCGTCGCTGCCTGACGCCGACGCGTCGATCACTCGCCGACCAGGATGGCCAGAAAGCGTGAGCCGTAGCGCTCGAGCTTGCGCAGCCCGACGCCGTTGACGTTGAGCAGCTCGGCTTCGCTCTTGGGGCGGCGCGCGGCCATGTCGAGCAGCGTGCGATCGGTGAACACCACGTAGGCGGGCACGCCGTGCTCGTCGGCGATACGGCGGCGCTCTTGCTTCAAGCGATCGAGCAAGCTGAGATCGGCCGCGAGCGCGGCGGGCATGGGCTCGGCCGTGCGCGGCGCTTCGGCGCGACGGCCCCGTTTGCCGCGCCGCTCGACGATGCTGCGCACCGCGAGCTGAGTGCAGCGATCGCAGGCGCTGCCGCAAGGCTCCACCTTCTCGTGGAAATAGCCGACGATGTTCTGATGGCGGCAGCCTTCGGCTTCCACCAGGCGAAAGGTGTCGCGCGCTTGCGCGGCGAGGCGCTCACCCGCCTCCTTGTCTTCATTCTGCTCGGCGATGCGGTCGTAGGCTTTGACGTCCGCCCAGGAGTAAAAGAGCACGCAATCGCTCGCCAATCCGTCGCGTCCGGCGCGCCCGATCTCCTGATAGTACCCTTCGACCGAGCGCGGCAAATCGTGATGGATCACGAAGCGGACGTCGGGTTTGTCGATGCCCATGCCGAACGCGATGGTGGCGACCACGACGTCGATGCGCCCGTCGCGAAAGGCGTCTTGGACGCGCGTGCGTTCGCTCGGGTCCAGGCCGGCGTGATAGTGCCCCGCGCTCAGCCCGGCGCTCTTCAGCTCTTCGGCGAGCGACTCCGTGCTGCGCCGCGAGAAGCAATAGACGATCCCGCTCTCGCCGCGGCGGCTCGCTACGAGCTCCACGATGGCGTGGCGCGTCGAGCGCGGCAGCTCACTCTTCGGGATCGCGGAGATGTGCAGGTTGTCGCGCAAGAACGAGCCACGGAAGATGCTCGGGTTGCGCATCCCGAGCTGATCGACGATGTCGCGCGTAACCTCTGGCGTGGCCGTCGCGGTGAGCGCCAGCACGGGTGTGTTCGGGAAGCGGCGCTTGAGGCCGAGCAGGTTACGGTAAGCCGGGCGAAAATCATGGCCCCACTGGCTGATGCAGTGCGCCTCGTCGACCGCGATCAACCCCAGCTCGAGCTCGGAAATGGCGCGGCCGGCCGACGCTTCCAGCCCCTCGGGCGCTGCGTAGACGAGCTCGTACTCGCCCCGGCGCAGGGCTGCAATTCGCTCGCGCCGCTCCTCGAAGGAGAGCGAGGAGTTCAGGAAGGTGGCGCGCATGCCGAGCTCGGTCACGCCGTCGACCTGATCCTTCATCAAGGCGATCAGCGGGGAGATGACCAGCGTCGTCTTACCGAGCACGCGCGCGGGGAGCTGAAAGGTCAGCGATTTTCCCGCTCCGGTCGGCATGATGCCAAGGCAATCATTGCCGCTGAGCACGGCGTCGACGATGGCGCGCTGGCTGGGCCGGAACGAGTCGTAGCCGAAGGTCTCCTTCAAGACGCGCTCGAGCGTGGCGGTGTTCGGGGGGGTGGAGAGCGTGACGCCGACCGATTTCAGCATGGTGACGAGTTCGGGCGAGAACTCGCTCGGGTTGCGTCGATACTCGCCGCGCAGCGAACGAAGCTCCGCTTCCACGCCCGCGCGCCGTCCGAGCTCACCGGCGGCCAGCTCCTGCGCAGCGCGCAGCAAGCGCTCGACGCGCGTGGCGATGCTGAGCGGGCCCTCTGTCTCTGCGTTCATCGCGCTGCGAGGCGAGCGCGGCACTCGTCCAGGATTGCTTGCGTGTGGCTGGTGCCGATGCGCGTCACGAACGCTCGCAGCTCGAGCAGGCTGGCAAGATCGCGGATCCCGCCCGAGGCCTTGACCTCGACCGTCGGCGGCAATGCGTTGCGCATGAGCTCGACGTCCGCTCGGCTGGCGCCGCTGGGGGCGAAGCCGGTAGAGGTCTTGGCCCAGTCTACGCCGAGCTCCGCGCAGAGGCCGCACAGACGCAGCTTCTCGTCGCGCTCCAGGTAGGCATTTTCGAAGATGAGCTTGAGCTTCGCGCGCTGCGCGCGGCACGCCGAGAGCACGGCCGCGACCTCGTCCGCTACGTAGCGCCACGCCGCGCTCTTCACGGCGCTCACGTTGACGACCATGTCGAGCTCCACCGCGCCGTCGGCGAGCGCGCACTCCGCTTCGTAGCGCTTCACCCGTGAGGCTTGCCCTCCGTGCGGGAAGCCGATCACGGTGCTGACGCGCACGCTGCTGCCGGCGAGCGCGTTGGCCGCGCGTTCGACGGCGTAGGGCAGGATGCACACGCTCGCCACCGCGTAGCGCCGCGCGAGCTCCAGACCGGAGTCGAGGGCTGCGGCGCTCGTGGCCGGCGCTAGCAGCGCGTGGTCGATCAAGCCTGCGATGTCCGCATAGGAGTAGTTGAGCGGCGCCGTCACGCGGTCACGAGCTAGCACGGGTCCGGCCGGCCAGCACCCGGCCAGCAATCAGCGCTCAATCTCCCACGTAGCGTGCGCGCGGCCGCAACAGATGCCCCTGCTCACGCTGCTCCAGTACGTGCGCGATGTGGCCCAGGCTGCGGCCGAGCGCGAACAGCGCGAGCGCGGCGCCGGGCCCCAGCGCGAGCGCCGCGCTGAGGGACACCAGGCCGAAGTCGACGGTCGGCCGCTCGGCGCCGGCGAGCTGCATGGCCTCGCGCAGCAGGAGCAACGTGCGCTCGAGCTTGCTCCCCGTCGCCAGCGCGTCGGCGGCCGCGAGCAACGGCGCCGTGCGCGGATCACCGCTCGGATACAGCGGGTGACCGAAGCCGGGCGGCTGCCGTCGCGCGGCGAGCTCGGCGCGCACCCAGCTCAGCGCCGCCTCGGGCTCCTCGAAGCGGCGGGCCAGGGCTTCGATTTGGTCGCAGGCGCCGCCGTGACGCGCGCCGCTCAACGTCGCGAACGCCGCCAGCAGACAGCGCGCGAGGTCGGCGCCCGCGCCGGCCGCGACGCGCGCCACGAACGCCGAGGCATTGAGCTCCTGATCCGCGATCACGATCAGCGCGCGGTTGACGGCTTCTATGCGCTGCGCGCTGAGCTCGCCGCCGAGCGACGCCAACAGGGTCGTAGCGAGGCGGTAGCGCGGCTGCGCGTCGCGACCGCGTGCGCAGTCCTGCGCTAGCATCACGGCTCGCTGAGCGTCGCCCGGCGCCTGCGCGAGCAGCTGAACGATGTCGCGCGCGTGCGTGAGCTCGTCAGCGGGTGAGTCCGCGCGCGCCGCGGGCGGCACCAGGTTGAGCACGAGCTGCATGCGGGCGAGCGGGGTGAGCTCCTCGGCGCTGAGCTTCGCAGCGCGCAGCAGCACGCGCTGGTTGGGCTCGGGCCAGCGCGGCTCGTCCTGGGGCAAGCTCCCCTGCCACAAGAGCTCGGCGACGCGTTCGGCGCTCACCGGCCGCAGCGCGAGCTCGACCGCGCTCACGCCGCGATAGCAGGGACCACGAAGATCGAGCTTGGTGATGCGCGTGTCCAGCACCGGCTCGCCGAAGCGCAGGGCGCCTGCGGCGAGCGCAGCGTTCCCTTTGCGCGCGTCGGCGCGAGCGCGCACCGTCTCCAGGTCTTGACGGGCATAGACGCGCGTGCGTCCGTCGCTCTGCGCGCGGATCAAGCCTCGACTCACGTAGGCGTAGAGGGTCGCGCGCTGCACGCCGAGCAGCTCCGCGGCGCGCTTGGCCGTGAGCCATTCTTCGTTGCTCCGGCTGCTGGCCATCGCCCGCTCCTCGCCTCAGGAGCGCCGCGCTGCGATGCGCTCTTCTGCGCCGGCCCAGCCGGCGTCGAAGGGCTTGCCGGGCTCGTCGAGATCGATGACGAGCGGCGCGTGATCCGACGGTACGGGTTTACCGCGCCGCGCCTCACGATCGATTTCGGAGGCGACCAGGCGGCGCTCCAGCGGCGCGGTGATCAGTAAGTGATCGATGCGCATCCCGAAGTTTTTGTGGAAATTGCCGGCGCGGTAGTCCCACCAGGTGTAGCGCTGGCGCTCCGGGTGTTTCGCGCGGTAGGCGTCGCTATAGCCCCAGCGCAGGAGCTGTTCGAAGGCGGCTCGCTCCTCGGCTGAGACGTGGGTTCCGCCGTGACAAGCGTTGGCGTCCCACACGTCCTCGTCCGCGGGCGCTACGTTGAAATCCCCGCCGAGCACCAGCGCGCGCTCCGCGCTCTGTGTCTCGCGATGCCAGCGCGCGAGCCGGGCGAACCAGAGCAGCTTCTGCTTGTAAAAGGGTGAGCCGACGCTGCGTCCGTTCGGCGCGTAGATGCTGGTCACGCGCACGCCCGCGCAGCAGGCCGAGATCATGCGCGCTTCCGCGAGCGGCTCGTCGTCGCCCGTGTCCGCTGTCTCGGCTGGCGCGAGCGGCTCGCCGAAGTTGCAGATCACGTCGCTGATGCCGATGCGGCTCGCGATCGCGACGCCGTTCCAACGACCCTCGCCGTGATGCGCGAGCTCGTAGCCGAGGCGCGCGAACTCCTCGTGCGGCGCGGCGTCGTCCTTGAGCTTCGTCTCTTGCATCAAGAGCACGTCCGGCTTCGCGCGCTCCAGCCACCAGTGCACCTTCTCGAGGCGGGCGTTCAGGGAGTTGACGTTCCAGGTTGCGATGCGCATGGCGCTCGGGTCTAGCAGCGTCGCTGGTCTTTGGCTCGCCGCTCGCTATGGGATCCATTCGCCGCGCCAGGGCAAGGTCGGCTTCTTCTCTCCCGTGGCCCAGCGGTAGCGCAGGCAGGCGGTCCCGTAGGTCCCGAGCGCGAAGCCCAAGCTGTCTGGGCTGGAGACGACCATGGTCACGCCCGCGACCGCCTCCAGGTGGTCGGTGAGCGAGAGCGCGGCGACGGGTCCGAGGCGCGTGACGTTTCCTTGCCGCCCGGTCTCGAACAAGAGCTCTCCGAGCACGCCGAGCTTCAGCGCGTTGTCCTTCAGGAACAGCGCGACCGGCGCGGCGCGCAGCGCCATGAACAGCTTATTTTTCACGATCGCGCGATAGGACTCGTCGTAAACGAAGAGGCCGCTCGGCACGTCGAGCGTGCGCACCACGATGAAGTCGCCGAGCAACGCAAAGTGCGGCAAGGGCAGGATGCCCACGGCTTCGCCCTCCCACGCCCAATAGCGCGCGGAGCTACCCGGCGGCCCCAGCAGATCCGCGGCTCGATAAGAGGACTTCGGCGCTAGGAACGGCTTCTCGAAGGACCAGGTGTCTCGCACGCCGAAGGCGAGATCGAGGACGGGGCTCGCCGCGCGTACGCCGGCGTAGACCTGCGTGAACTCGAAGGTCGTGATCGACGAAAGGTCGACGCCGGCCCAGATCCAGTGCGGTAGCCCGTAGCCGGCCGAGACATACGGCTTGATGTAGCCCGTACCGAGGTCGCTCTTGGTCGCCAGAAACCAGCGCGGGTCGCCTTCGCTCCAGTAACCGTAGCTCGGCCGCGCCGCTTCCAGCTGCGAGACCGCCGTGGACTCGGGGCTCACCGCCGCGGCCGGCGTCGCGATGAACGACGATGCGCAAACGACGTACGCGAGCCGCTGCAGCTTCGGGTGCTTGCTGCCGGGTGCCCGCGCGGGGCATCGAGGAGAGGGACGCAAGGACGAGGAGATGGGCTCGCCGGACCGTAACATGAGCGCGCCGCGCGACGCTCGCTCGTTTGCGCAGGCCGTTCGGGCGGCTCACTTGGGAGGCGCCAGCGGAAAGCCTGAGCTCCGAGCCGGTGCCAGGGGCTGTGACGGACTGCAGCGCTCGAGCTCGGGCTTCGAGCGCTGAGCGCGGCTCAGCCGAGGACGCTCGCGGGAGCGGCTGCGCAGCTCGGTCACCAGCAGGAGCACCGCGGCCGTGCCGAGCGGAGTGAAGAAATACAGGACGCGGTAGACGAGCAAGGTCGAGAGCACGACGGTCGCGCTCAGCTGCGCGGTCAGCGCCCCGACCATCAGCGACTCGAATACGCCGAGACCGCCGGGCACCTGGCTGATCATGCCCGCGAACTGCGCCACGAATAAGAGCCGCAAGAGCTCGAAATATTCGACGCTCCCCGGCGGCAGCAGCAGCGTGATGATGGCGGCCATCACCAACCAGTCGATGCTGGAGACGAACGCCTGGCCCAGCGCGATGGCGGGCGTCGGCAGCTGAAAGCGCTCGAGCCTCGCCACTTTGCGGGCGAGCAGCACGGCGACGGCGTACAGCAAGCCCAGCGCGAGCAAGGCCGCGCCGATGCCGCGCAGCAACCCCGGCGGGATCCCGGCCAGATCGAGCTTCGCGGGGGCGCCGAGCAAGGTCGCGCCGCCGAGCAACGCGAAGCCGACGACGAAGGTGAAGGCCAGGAACGCGACCAGCTTCGCGATGTCGCGATTGGGAACGCCGGAGGCGGAGTAGAAGCGATAGCGCACCGAGCCGCCGCTCGCGAAAGACGGCCCGATGTTGTGGCCGAACGCGGTGGCGATGAAGGAGACGAGCGCGACTCGTCGATAGGGCAGGGAGATGCCCAAGTAGGCCAAGCCGAGCGCGTCATAGAGCGTCAACAGCAGGTAGTTGCCGAACGTCAACAAGCCGGCGGCGATGAGCCGCTCGGGGGGCATGCGCCGCACCTGAGCCAGCACCTCGTGCAGGTTCACGTCCTTGAGCCGCGTGGTCAGCACCCAGCCGGCGACCAGCAGCAACACGAGACCGATCAATGCGCGCAGCCAGTCGCTCCGCTTCATGACTGCGCCGTCCGGGTGGTGGCGACCGAGTCGCCGTCCTGCGCCGACGTGCTCGGCCAGGAGATCACCTCTTCGAGCTCGATCTCGGTCAGCGGCTTCTCGGGATCGAACAAGCGCTCGAGGTGGAGCGCGTGCGGGCGCGCCAAGAGCTCCGGCTGCGAGCGACGCGCGCGCAGCCGCGTCGTACCGGCGGCGAGCAGCTCGTCCAAGCGATCGACGAGGCCATCGAAGCGGAACAGCTCGTCGTTGCGTCCCAAGCCGCTGTGCTCGCCGAGCAGCTCACTGCGGAGCCGCGCGATGCTGCGCGCGAGCTCCCACTCCTGCTCCGCCGCTTCCCAGGCGACGCCGAGCTCGGTGTCGAGCAAGAGGCTGCGATTGGTCAGGTTCGCGGAGCTGATGCAGGCCAGCCGATCATCGACGATGAGCACCTTGGAGTGGATGAACGTCGCCACGCACTGGGGGTTTTCGCCGTCGGCCGCGCTGGTCAGCAGCCGCACCCGAGAGCCGCCGGCGCGCGCCGCTTCCTCGACCGACCTCAGCGTGCGCTCCTGCGCGGCGCCGAGCACGAGGCGCTCCTTCTCCGTGTCCGCGCCGTCCGGCAGCATGGCGACGACATCGAGCGGTCCCCGGCGCGTGTCCGCCAGCCGCTCGATCAGCGCCTCCATGAAGGGTCGCGCGGTGAAGTATTGTGTCTCGATGTAGATCAGCCGCTCCGCTTCGCTCACCGCGCGGCGGTACAGCGTCAGGATTTCATTGCACGGCTCGAGCGAGCCGCAGGGACCTCGGGTGCGGCACAGCCCGACCCGGCTGGCGGCCATGGGGATCGCGCCTTCCCACTCGACGTTGCGCAGCGGCGGCTCGGCGAGCGGCGCGATGGGCTCACCGCCCGCCGCTTCCCAGCGCGCGGCGAACAGGCTCGCGATGTCGCGCGCCGCCTCGCCGGTGACGTACGCCATCACGTCGTGATACGGCTTTTGCGGCTCGTGTTCCTCTTGGCGCAGCGGGTTGGTGCACAGGTGCCGGCGGTCGTCCCAGCGCGCGCGCGCCAGATCGATGCCGCCCGAGAACGCGACGGCGTCGTCGATCACGGCGATCTTCTGGTGATGGCTGCCGCCGGGCGGATGATTGTCATCGAACAAGAAATGCAGGTTCGACGGCGTGGTCAGATCGAAGACCGCCCATTGCAGCCACTCTCGCTCCAGCGCGAACACCGGGCTGTAGTCCCAGGCCAGGATATAGACGTCGAGCTCCGGCTTCGCTTTGCACAGCGCGCACAGGAACGCCAAGAGCTCCACCGGATAAGGCTCGTTGCTCCCCTCTTTGCCGCGGAGCAACTTCACGCGACTGTCGAACTGCCAGCCCGCGAGCAGGATGCGCTGCTTCGCGCGCGCCGCTTCATGATAGAAGATGCGGAAGTAGTCGCAGGCATCGACGATGAACCCGGAGCTCGCGACGCTGACGTCGCGCCAGCACGTCTCCCCGGGATCGATGAAGCGGCGCGGGCTCGGCTTCACGAGGCGGGCCAAGCGGCGCCCTCCTTCGGTCCCAAATCCACGACGACCGGCAGGTGATCGGAGGCCAGCCGCGCAGGCCCCTTCGGCACCTCCACGCGCTCGACGTTCAGCGAGCGGCTCGTCAGCACGTGATCGATGCGCACCACGGGGAACGGCGCGGGGTAGGTCGGCAGCCCGCGCGGCAGCACGGACTGCACGTCGCTCAGCGACGTGCACAGCCGCGCGTACGCCGGCGAGCGCGGGCGCGCGTTGAGATCGCCGCACAAGAGGTGATGCTGGGCGAGCTCCGGCGTCATCAGCCAATCGGGGCCGAGCAGCGTCTCGGCTTGCAGCAGCCGTTCGCCTTCGGAGAGACCGAGGTGAGTGTTGATCACGTCCACTGGACCGAAGTCCGTTTCGAAGCGGACCCACTGCGCCGCGCGGACTTCGGTGGACTCATCCAGCCGTGGCAGCGCGCCATTGCGACGCGCCGTGCCCGGGAAGCGGCTGAGCAGCGCGTTGCCGTACGTGCCGAGGCCCTTCTGCCGGGCTTCGACGAAGAAGACGCCCATGCCCAGCTTCTCGGCGAAATATTCGGCCGGCTCCGGACCATCGAGCTCTTGCAACGCGACCACGTCAGGCTCCGCTCTGAGCACTACGGCGAGGATGCGCTCCGGCCGCAAACGACCGTCGCTCCCCCGGCAACTGTGGACGTTATAGGTCATTATTCGCAAGGCTTTCATCGTTCATGGGCGGGCAGCACGAAGCCGTACAGCATTCTTCATGCCGCGGCGCCCAGCGCGCGGCGTTTCACGCCGCGCGCTGGATGTAAGTCGTTTGCAGCGCGCGGCTCTCCTGAGGCGCTCTGCGCGTGGCCTCACACACGTCTCAGTTGAGGCGTTTCGCCACGAGCTGGCAAAGCTCCGCCGCTGAGGCAGCTGCGTTTGCACACTGTGAGACCTTTGTTCTGGCCTAAAAAGCGCGCGGCACGACGCTTGCGTTCCGCGCGGCAGCCATGACCCAGCGCACTTCCCAGCCGACCGCCACTTATCGCCTGCAGCTTCGGCAAGGCATGGACTTCCACCGCGCGGCGGGGCTGCTCGAGTACCTCTCGACGCTTGGCGTGAGCCACGTTTACCTCTCGCCGATTTGGCAAGCCGGCGCCGACAGCAGCCACGGTTACGATGTAACGGATCCCAACCGTGTTGACGTAAAGCTCGGGGGCGAGGAAGGCTGGCGTGCGTTTCGACGAGCCGCGGAGCAGGCCGGGCTCGAGGTGCTGCTCGACATCGTCCCCAACCACATGTCGGTCGGCAGCGAGCAAAATCGTTGGTGGTGGGACGTGCTCGAGAAAGGGCAGGAGAGCCGCCACGCTGGCGCTTTCGACGTGGATTGGGAAGGCCCGACCGACGCCGCGCGCGGCAAGGTCTTGCTGCCGATTCTAGGTGAGCGCTACGGGCGAGCCTTGAGCAGCGGCACGATTCAGCTGGTGCGCGACGGCTCTCGGCTCCTGCTCGCCGCTGGTGGTCGCAAGCTGCCGTTGTCGGTGGCGAGCCTGCTGCTCCTGCTCACGCGGGCCAGCGAGCGCGCGCCCTCGACCGAGCTCGACGGATTGCTGGCAGAGCTCTCGGCGCTAGACGGCGGACCCGGAAAAGAGACTTCGCCGGGCGCGCTCGTCGAGCGTGATCTGCGCCTAGCCACGCCGGCGATGCAGGAGGCCATCGACGCGCAGCTCGCGCAAGTGAACGCAGATCCGGTCGCGCTCGACGGCGTGGTCGCGCTGCAACACTACCGCCTGGCACACTATCTCGTGGCGCGCTACGACCTCGATTATCGGCGCTTCTTCGACATCGCGGAGCTCGCCGCGCTGTCGATGGACAAGCAGGAGGTGTTCGACGCGACGCACGAGACGCTGCTGCGCTGGATTCGCAGCGGCGAGCTGCGCGCGGTGCGCGTCGATCATCCCGACGGGCTACGAGATCCCGCCCGCTATCTGCAGCGCTTGCGCGGCGCGGACGAGTCGCTCTGGATCGTGGTGGAGAAGATCCTCGGCAACGGAGAGCTGCTGCCCGATGACTGGCCGGTCAATGGCACCACCGGCTACGACTTTTTGAACGTCGCCGGCGGTCTCTTCATCGAGCCGAGCGCCGCGTCGGCGCTCGACGAGACGTACAGCACGTTCTTGGGGCAGAGCGAGCGGCAACGCCCAGAGGAGCTGATCCACGAGGCCAAGCGCACGGTCCTCGACGGAATCCTCGCCGCCGATTTGCGGCGCCTGACGCTGAGCCTGCGCGCGCTGCTCGCGGAGCGCTTGGAGTTCAGGGACTTCGCGTACGAGGAGCTGCGCTTGGCGTTGGCCGAGCTCGTCGCCGCCATGACCGTGTACCGCACGTACGTGCGCAGGGAGTTCCCGCACCGCACGGCGGATAGCCGCGTGTTGGTGCAGGCGCTCGCCACGGCGCGCGCCGCCCGTCCCGACCTCGACGCGGATCTCGGAGCGCACGTGATCCGCTTGTTGAGCGGACAAGCAGAGAGCGACGCGGAGTGGGACTTCGTGGCGCGCTTCCAGCAACTGTCGTCGGCGACGATGGCGAAGGGCCTGGAAGATACCGCCTTTTACCGCGACATGAGGCTCTTGGCGCTGAACGAGGTTGGGCACGACCCCGCGGTGTTCGCGACCAACAACGAGCAGTTTCACGCCTTCGCGGCGTTGCTCTGTGAACGCTGGCCCAAGTCGCTCGTGGCGACGACCACGCACGACACCAAGCGCAGCGAGGACGCGCGCCTGCGCCTCGCCGCGATTTCGGAGTTCACGAGTGAATGGCAGGAGGCCGTGCAGCGCTGGTCGCAGCTGGCGCGCGGCGAACACGGACCCGCGCCGGATCGGCAGACTGAATATCTGATCTGGCAGACGTTGGTCGCGGGTCACCCCATCAACGAGGAACGGCTCAGCGCGTACCTGACCAAGGCCGTGCGCGAGGCCAAGCTGCACACCAATTGGCTCACGCCCAACGCCGCCTACGAGCGTCGCGTGTTGGCCTTCGCAAAGCAGGTGCTCGAAACCCCCGAGCTGATGGCGCAAATCGACGCCTTCGTGAAGCTGATCAACCCCGTCGTGTTTCGCTCGTCGCTGTCGCAGACACTCTTGAAGCTCACCGCCTGCGGGGTGCCCGACATTTATCAGGGCTCGGAGCTGTGGGACACGCGCCTCACGGATCCGGACAACCGTGGGGCGGTCGACTTCGAGGCGCTGGCTCAGGCGCTGGCGCGCGCCAACGCCGCATCGCTCGACGCCGCGCTGGCGGAGTTCGAGAGCGGGCTCCCGAAGCTGTGGCTCACCGCGCGCGTGCTCGGTCTGCGCCGCCTCGAGCCGCACTGGTTCGGTCCAGAGGCCCCCTACCGTCCCCTCACCGTCAGCGGACCGGAGGCGCAGCGCGTGCTGGCGTTCGCGCGCGGCGAGCGCGTCGCGGTGGTCGCGCCGCGGCTCTTCCGCGGCATTCTGGAGCGCGGCTTCGCCGACACGACGCTGGAGCTGCCAGCGCGCTGGTACCGGAACTTGTTCGAGTCCGACGTGCGCGTGCGCCAGAGCGTCAAGCTCGCCGACTTGTTGGGTCGCTTTCCCGTCGCGGTGCTCATCGCCGAAGGCTTGGACTGAACGCGTCTCTCATACGCGGTGTATACTAGGTGGCGGGGTCGAGCTTGACCACGACGCCGTCGTCGCCCGTGAGCCGCAGCCAGCCGGAGACGCGCTGACCTTCTCGTCCGCGCTCGCTGCCGGCGACGATCTCACCGCCGCCCACGTTCTCCAGCGAAAAACTCTGGGGTCGGTGCCCCAGGTTCAGCACGCAGAGGAAGCGCTCCTCGCCGTGCTCGCGGACGTAGGCGATGACGTCAGCGTCGCTCGGTAGCGGTCGGTACAGTCCTATGGACAACGCCGAGTGCTGGCGCCTCAGCTCGAGCAGCCGGCGATACAGGCTGAGCATGGAGCTCTCAGCGACGCGCTCGGACTCCACGTTACGAAGCGGGTAGTCGACGGACACTGGGAGCCAGGGCGTCGTCGCGCTGAAGCCGGCGTTGGCCTGGTTGTTCCATTGCATCGGCGTGCGCTGTGGATCTCGGCTCACGCCAACGTTCTTACCCTGCGGATCTTGGATCTCGCTGGGCAGCAGCGCGGCGTCCTGCATGCCGATCTCGTCGCCGTAGTAAATGGTGGGCGTGCCGCGCAGGGTGAGCAGCAGCATGGCGGCCACGCGCGCTTGCGCCAGCCCGACGCGGCTCGCGATGCGGGGTTGATCGTGGTTGCCGAGCACCCAATTAGGCCAGGCGCCCGCGGGCAGCGCGCCCTCGTACTCGCTGATCGCCGCCGAGATCTTGCGGGCGTTCCAGGGCAGCGTGATGAGCTGGAAGTTGAAGGGCAGGTGCGCGCCGTCGTCAGCGGTGCCGTAGTAGGCGACGAGCTTGCCGATGGGCAGGTAGATCTCGCCGATCAGCAGCCGCTCCGAGTATTCGTCGAGGAGCGCGCGCATCTCTTTGACGATGTCGTGCACCTCGGGCTGATCGGTGGAGTAGGTGGGCAAGAGCGAGTTATAGGGGATGTCGTTGGGATCGTAGTCGGGGTTCGGCGGGTTATCGCGGAATTGCTCGTCTTTGATCAGGTGCCACAGCACGTCCATGCGGAAGCCGTCCACCCCGCGCTCGAGCCAGAAGCGCATGCAGTCGTACATGGCCGCGCGGACCTCCGGGTTGCGCCAGTTGAGATCGGGCTGCTGCGGAAGGAACGCGTGATAGTAGTACTGCGAAGTGGCTTCGTCCCATGTCCACGCCGGGCCACCGAACGCCGCGAGCCAGTTGTTCGGCGGCTTGTCGGGCGTGCCGTCGCGCCAAATGTAAAAGTCGCGTTTCGGATCGCTGCGTGATGAGCGGGCGGCCTTGAACCACGGATGTTGATCCGAGGTGTGGTTGGGCACGAAATCCAGGATTACCTTCAGATTTCGTGAGTGCGCCGCGCTAATTACGGAGTCGAGCTCGGCGAGTGAGCCGAACAGCGGATCGACGTCCTTGTAGTTGGCGACATCGTAGCCGAAGTCGGCCATGGGCGAGGGGTACAGCGGCGACAGCCACAGCGCGTCGACGCCGAGCCACTGCAGGTAGTCCAGTCGTTCCTGGAGCCCGCGGAGGTCACCGACGCCGTCCGCGTTGCCGTCCTTGAACGAGCGCAGGTACACCTGATAGATGCTGCCTTTTTGCCACCAAAGCGCCGGATCCTTCATGTTTTGCTCACCTCTGGCTGGGGTCCTGCGTCGCGAAGACATGCGCCGAACGTGCCGGCAGCGAAAAGCAGCCCGAGCTCCACAGCTGTCCGAAACCGCGACCGCCGTAGCGCGGCTCATCGCTCGACCAGAGCAGCGTCCAGGTGCCGCCCTCGGCGGGCGCGAGCAGCGGCTCAGGCAACGGACAAAGCTCGTCTTGAGGGCCGAGGTTGACGAGCAGCAAGCGATCCCCCGCGTCGCAGAAGAAACGTAGCAGGAACGCGGAGGGGCCCAGCACGGCGCCGTGCATGACGCGGCTCGACTGCTGACGAAACGCCGGATCTTCACGGCGCAGCCGCAGCAGATCGCGATGCAAGGCCAGGACGTGAGCGTGCCGCTCGCGCTCGCTGAAGTCCAGCTTGCAGCGCTCGAAGGTGCGCGGGTCGGCGGGGTCCGGCATCTTCTCGCTCACCGCGGGATGCGTGACGGAGGGAAACTGCGCGAGGAACTCGCGCCGCCCCTTCTTGACGAGCTGCGCCAGCTTCGGCTGGTGGTCGGCGAAGAATAGGAAGGGAGCGCTGGAGGCGAACTCCTGCCCTTGGAACAACATCGGCGTCGGCGGCGCGAGCAGGAACAGCGCGGTGATGGCGCGCAGCTCGGCGGCGCTCGTCAGCTCGTGCAAGCGCAGGCCGGAGCCGCTGTTCGCGATCTGGTCGTGATTCTGCAGGTAGGTCACGAAGCTCGTCGCTTCCAAATCCAGCGCCGGCGTCCCGCGCGATTTCTTCTGCCAATAGTACTGCTGACCTTGAAAGAGATAACCCCACTTCAGCGCCGAGATCAGCTCCTGCGGACTGCCGCGATAATCTTGATAGTAGGCTTCGTGCTGGCCGGTCAGCGCCACTCGCGCGGTGTGATGGAAATCGTCGTTCCAGAGCGCGTCGCAGCCGTAGCCGCCGCGCGCCGGATCGCGCACGATTTTCGTGTGCTGGGGCTCGTTCTCGGCGACGACATAGAGCTCTTTGCCGAGCGCGCGTCCGGCCTCTCGCGCGGCGTGCGTCAGCTCAGCGATCACGTGGCGCTCGGAGGCGTCGAAGATCGACTGGGTAGCGTCCAGGCGAAGCCCGTCGAAATGGTACTCCTCGATCCAGTAGCGCGCGTTGCTGACGAAGAACTCGCGTACGGGTCGCGAGTTCTCACCATCGAAATTCAGCGGCTCGCCCCACTCGTTCTCGTAGCGCGAGGTGAAGTAGTCGGGCGAGAACTGCTTGAAGTAATTCCCGTCCGGCCCGACGTGGTTGTAGACCACGTCCAGGATCACCTCCAAACCCAGCGCGTGCGCGGCGTCAATGAAATGACGGACGTCGTCGGGTGAGCCATAGACGTGCGGAGGCGCGAACAGAGCCACGCCGTCGTATCCCCAATTGAAGCGCCCGGGAAACTCCGCCAAGGGCATGAGCTCCAGCGTCGTGATCCCTAGCTCGCGCAGCGCGGGCAGCTGTTCCTCGGCCGCTCTGAACGTGCCTTCACGCGTGAAGGTGCCCACGTGCAGCTCGTAGATGGCGCGTATCGAGCTGTAGGGGCCACGGAAGGCGCCGTCTTGCCAGCGGTAGCGCCGTGGCTCCACCACCTGCGACGGCCCGTGCACGCCTTCGGGTTGAAAGCGCGAGGCAGGATCGGGATACAGCTGCTCTTCGTCATCGAGCTTCAGGCTGTAGAGGCTCCCGTGCTCGAGGGACGGCACCAGGCCGGAGTAGTATCCGTTGCCTTCGCTCGTGAGCGGATGCTCGCCCCAGCTCTCGTTGCTGCCAAGTCGCCGCTCGACGACCGTCACGGCCGTGCGCGCCGGAGCCCAGACTCTGAAGTGCACGCCACTGCCGCTCACTTCGGCGCCGATCGGCAGGCGCCGCTCGACGTCGCTCACCACGACAAACTCCGCTGCATGTTTGCCTCACTCCGCCGGCGCGCCCCAGGTACGCGATCGTTCATGCCTAGTCTCGCCACGACAGCTCGTCCGACTTTGTGCTGACTCGCGCCCTGTGTATCCGCATGACCGCTGCTCGAGCTCGATCTCAGCACAAAGCGTGCTCACCCACGCGTGCGCGATCGCTGAGCTGAGTCGCCCGCGCATATCCCTTGCATAGCTGCGGCGCATGAATGACTTGCGGCCGCTGTTCGAGACCCGGCCGGGTGAAGCTTATCCTTTGGGCTCTCGTTGGGACGGCGACGGGACGAACTTCGCGCTCTACTCCGAGCACGCCAGCAAGGTCGAGCTGTGCCTCATTCTGCCCGACGGCAGTGAGCACCGCATTCCCGTGCGTCGGCGCAGCGGCAACGTCTGGCACATCTACGTGCGCGGAGTGCATCCGGGGCAGCAATACGGCTACCGCGTTCACGGCCCGTGGCAGCCCGAACAGGGCCTGCGCTTCAATCCGCGCGTGCGGCTGCTCGATCCGTACGCGAAGGCGGTGTCGGGCGTGGAGCGCTACGAGCAGGGCGTCTTCGCTTACGAGCTGGGCAGCGACGGCGAAGCGATCAGCGAGGAAGACGCGACCGGCGCGCCTTGCGGCGTAGTGATCGACAGCCGCTTCGACTGGGAGGGTGACGCGCCGCCGAGCACGCAATGGCACTGCGCGGTGATCTACGAAGCGCACGTGCGCGGGCTGACCAAGCTACACCCTGACCTGCCCCAAGAGATCCGCGGCACGTACGAGGGCATCGCGCACCCGGCGATCATCGAGCACCTGCAGAAGCTCGGGATCACCGCGCTCGAGTTGATGCCCGTGCATCAGTTCGTCGACGACCAGTTCCTGCTCGAGCGCGGCCTGCGGAATTACTGGGGCTACAACAGCATCGGCTTCTTCGCTCCCGATTGCCGCTATCGACGAGGCAGCGAGCTCGCCGCCGAGGTGCAGCAGTTCAAAGAGATGGTCAAGGCGCTCCACCGCGCGAACATCGAAGTCATCCTGGACGTGGTCTACAACCATACCGCCGAAGGCAATCACCTCGGTCCCACATTCAGCTTCAAAGGGATCGACAATCCGACGTACTATCGACTGGTCCCCGACGATTCTCGCCATTACTTCGACTACACCGGGACAGGCAATACGCTCAACGTCCGCCATCCGCAGACGCTGCAGCTCATCATGGACTCGCTGCGCTACTGGGTCACGGAAATGCACGTCGATGGTTTTCGCTTCGACCTCGCCGCTGCGCTCGCGCGCTCGCTACACGAGGTCGATCGGCTGTCCAGCTTCTTCACCGTGATCCACCAAGATCCGATCCTCAGCCAGGTGAAGTTGATCGCCGAGCCATGGGACGTCGGCGAAGGCGGCTATCAGGTCGGCAATTTCCCCAATCGTTGGGCCGAGTGGAACGGGCGCTACCGTGACGCGATCCGCCGCTTTTGGAAGGGCGAAGGCGGACAGACCGCTGAGCTCGGTTATCGCCTCACCGGCAGCAGCGATCTCTACGAGAACGAGGGCCGGCGGCCGTACTCCAGCATCAACCTGGTGACGGCGCACGACGGCTTCACCCTGCGCGACCTGGTCTCCTACGAGCAAAAGCACAACGAGGCCAACGGTGAAGAGAACCGCGACGGCTCGAACGACAACATCTCCTTCAATTGCGGCGTGGAGGGCGAGACCACGGATCCGGAGATTTTGCGCTTCCGCGCGCGGCAGCAGCGAAACTTCCTCGCCACCCTGTTCCTGTCCCAGGGCACGCCCATGTTGCTCGCTGGCGACGAGATGGGGCGCAGCCAGCGCGGCAACAACAACGCGTACTGCCAAGACAACGAGCTGAGCTGGCACGACTGGAACTTCAGCGAGGAAAACCGCGCGCTCTGCCAGTTCACGGCGGACCTCATCGCGCTGCGCAAGGAGCACCCGGCGCTGCGCCGCTCGTTGTTCTTCAAGGGCCGTCCCATCCGCGGCGAGCAGGTCCGCGACATCCTTTGGTTTCGCTGCGACGGGGAGGCCATGCACGACGAAGATTGGAACGATCCCAGCACCGCGAGCCTGGGGCTGTTCTTGTCGGGTGATGGGCTCGATGACGTGGACGTGCACGGCAATCCGCTGCTCGACGACGATTTTCTGTTCTTCTTCAACGGTTCGGGTGACGCGCTGTGCTTCACCATCCCGATCTCGCTCGGCGCGCTCGCGCCCTGGCAGTTGATCGTGGACACCGCCGAACCTGGACGCAGCCTCACCCTCAACCCAGGGGAAAATACGGAGCTGCCGCCGCGCTCGCTGATCGCCCTGCGGCGAGCACGGCTCTCCGTCGACGCAATGGACCAAGGAGTATCATGATCACCCGTATTCTCGAAACCCGTCGAGGCCGTAAACTCTCGAGCTTCTTGTTCGCAGCGCTCGCGGCCGCGAGCCTCGGCTGCGCGACGTACCAGGGCACTGCGAAAGAGGCGAGGCCGTCAGTGCTGGCGCGCGAAGACAATTGGGTCATGGTGCGCGGCTTCCCGCGCGTGCTCCAGCGCGGTAACCACGACTGCGGCGCGGCCGCGCTGGCAGCCGTGCTGGCCTTTTGGGGTCATCGCGTGACGCCGGAGCAGATCTCGACGGCTGTCTCGAAGCGCGGCGAGCAGCTGCGCGCCCGTGATATCGAGGTGTATGCCAAGAGCGTGGGGCTGTCTTCTTTCGTGTTCTTCGGCACGATGAACGATCTGATTTACGAGCTGAAGCGCGGGCGACCGGTGATCGTCGGAGTGGGCAAGCCGTACTCCGACAAGAAGGCGCTCGCGCATTACGAGGTCGTCGTCGGCTACGAGCCGAAGAAGCGCCAAGTGTTACTGCTCGATCCCGCGCGCGGCTGGCAAGTCGACAGCTTCGAGGGCTTTGCTCGTGAGTGGAGTGTCAGCAAGGGCGTGACGGTCGTGGCGTTCTTGTCGGAATCCGTAGTGCAAACAGCGTCTCACTGACTTATCCCCGGTGGCACGTGCTTTGCTGAATTGCCAGTCATGAAACTCCGAGTCTTTACCCTGGCTGGTCTGCTCTCACTGTCGGCCGCTGCCTCGTCGTATGCGGCGCCTCTCGCTACTCCCGCTGGAGCCGCCGTCGCCGTCGAGGGCGCGCGCGCCCCGGCGGGCACGCTGCCCGGCTCGCGCTCGGAGGAGCGCCGCTACGCGGCGCGTGAAGCGTCTTCGCCGCAAGCGAAAGACTATCGCGGCGGCGACGTGATCGTCATCAGCGCGAGCGCGCTGGCGGTCATCTTGCTGGTCATCCTCGTCATCGTGCTGATCTGAGCGTGCACGGCAGGGCTCTTCGGCAAGGCGCGCTCGTCCTCGCGCTGTTCTTCGAGGTCGCGCACGCTGAGGCTGAGGAGCCCAACGCCTCGCTCGGCGGCTGTTCTCCCGCGCGCTCCGCGCCGGGCGCGGAGCGACACGACGGCTTCTTCCTTCGCGGAGAGACGGGGGTGGCGCTGCTCTCGGCGCACGTCGGCGCTTCGCCGCGCGGGCGCAGCGCGGTGACGGGCGTCGGGCAAAGCGGCGGCATTTCGCTCGGCGCCACGCCGTGGCGGGGCCTAGTGCTCGGAGGTCAGCTATGGACCGCGCGCGTCGATCCCAGCTTCGTCGAGCGGGGAGCGCGTATCACCCCTGATGATGATAGCGTAAAGCTCACCCTCGGCGCGCTCGGCCCGTTCCTCGATTGGTATCCGGACCCGAGCGCGGGCTATCACGTGCAGCTCGGAGTCGCCGCGCTGATCGCCATCGAGAGCGACACCAAGGGTGAGCCGCTGCGCCCGGCGTCGGGAGGCGTGAAGCTCGGCGTGGCCTCGGGCTACGAGTGGTTCGTGTCGCGCGATTTGAGCTTGGGCTTCATCGTGCGCGTGGGCATGCTGTTCGCGGCGCGGCCGCGCCCGCAGGGACCGGAGCGAATGCTGGCGGAGGTGCCCGAGCTCTTGCTAACGTCCACGTATCACTGATGAACCGGCGTGTTACGGCCTCGCTCGTGGTCGCGGCGCTCGTCGCGGGCGTCGCCGCCTTAGTGTGGTACTCGCGACGGCAGCCAGCGCAGGTGAGCTCGGCGCCCGTCTCGAGCGCTGCGCCCGCGCCGTCCAGCGTCGCTGACCCGCTGCTCCCCGCGCGACCGGCGCGCATCGATCCCACCCGGGCGTCGCTCGCGGCGGATTGGGTCAGCGCGCGGCCCGCCGCGCAGTTTCAGTA
The DNA here is from genome assembly GCA_966250485.1 of uncultured Sorangium sp. Lineage (GTDB taxonomy): Bacteria > Myxococcota_A > Polyangia > Polyangiales > Polyangiaceae > PMG-095. The sequence continues at coordinate 28,698 of CBINHN010000063.1, forward strand.
TTCGCGGCGCGCCTCCGAGCGCGGTGGGGTCGAGCCGTGCGCGATGGCGGTGCCGGAGAGCGCCAAGCGCGCCACCTCGCTCAGCCGCGGGAGCTTGTTCCTCGGCAATCTGAGCGAGTTGCCGGTCAACGGTGAGTTCGATTTGATCTTGCACCTCAACGGCGACGCGCCGGTGCGGCGCGAGCTCGTCGCGAGCGAGCAGCCGTTCGCGCTGCTCACGCTGACGGTGCCCATGGGCGAGAGCTACGCCGCGCTGTTCGCCGGCTCGGGGTTGCTCGGCCGCCTCATCGACGAGAGCGTGCGCGCGGTGTCGCAGCACTTTCAACGCGAGGCGAAGCTCGGGCACCTGGCGCTGAGCGCGTGGAGCGCCGGCTTCGAGGGGGTTCGCTCGATTCTCTATCAGCCCGAGGCGGAGCGGGTGGAAGCCATCATCCTCGTCGACGGCCTGCACGCTCCGCGGCGCAGCAACGGCTTGCGCCAGAACCTGGAGCCGTTCGTGCGCTTCGCGCGGCGCGCCGAGCAAAATGAGCGGCTCTTCATCATCACGCACTCCTCGATCCCGACCGGCGGCTTTACCTCGACCACTGAGTCAGCGCATTTCCTGATCGACGCGCTGGGCGGGAAGCCCACGGCGGTGCGCCGTGACGACGGCTTCGGCCTGGAGCTGATCGACACCTTCGACGCGGGCGGGTTGCACGTGCGCGGCTACGCCGGCAACGACAAGGCGGACCACTGCGCCCAGCTGCTCTTGCTGCGCACCTTGTTCAGAGTTTTGCGGACCAAGTTTCATCCTGCGGGGTGATGACGCGCGTCGCGCGCCCGTTCGGGGCGCGGCCTCAGGAGCGCGGCTGCGTCGCGGCGCGGCACAGCGCGAGGTAGCGGCGCACCGTCTCGGCGAGGCCGAGCTCGAGCGCGTCGGCGATCAACGCGTGGCCGATCGAGACCTCGTCCACGGCCGGCACCGCGCTCAAGAATTGGCCCAAGTTCTCCAGGTTCAGATCGTGCCCCGCGTTCACGCCCAAGCCCGCGGCGCGAGCTGCTGCGGCGGCTCGCGCGTACTTCTCGAGCGCGGCGGCGGCCCGGCCCGCGCTCGCGGCCGCCGCGTACGGCTCCGTGTAGAGCTCGACGCGGTCCGCGCCCAGCTCGCGCGCCAGCGCCATGGCATCCGGCAGCGGATCCATGAAGAGGCTCACGCGGCAGCCGGCGGCGTGCAGCGCGTCGATCGCGCGGCTCAGCGCCTGCCGCTCGACGGCGCCGAGCTCGACCAAATTCCAGCCATGGTTGCTGGTGAACGCTTCACGGGCGTCGGGGACCAGCGTGGCTTGGTTGGGCCGCGTGCGCTCGCAGTGCTCGACCAGGCCGTGGAAAGGGTTGCCCTCGATGTTGTACTCGGCGCCCGGGAAGCGCGCGACGACGGCGGCGATGGCAGGGACGTCCTCGCTGCGCACGTGGCGTTGGTCCGGCCGAGGGTGCACCGTGATGCCGTCGGCACCGGCTTCGAGCGCGATGGCCGAGAGCCGCGTCAGGCTCGGGATGCCGAGCTCACGCGTGTTACGCAGCGTCGCGATCTTGTTTACGTTGACGGACAGCTTGGTCATCCGACTCTCGCTTCAGAAGGGGATCTCTCGGCCATCTTTCCAGAATTTTCCCGTCTCTGAAAAGGGCAGCGTCACGAGCGCGAGCGCGCCGCGGGCGGAGTCGCTGGCCTGGCCCGGCGCGTTGGGGCCTCCGAGATCCGTCTTGACCCAACCGGGGTCGAACGCGTTCACCGCGATCTTGCCGGCGAGCTCGCTGGCGAGCAGCAGCGTGAGGCCGTTCAGCGCCCATTTGCTCAGCCGGTAGCTGGCGATGTTCTTGTCTTTCATGGCCGCGAAGGTGCCGGCGCCGGAGCTCACGTTGACGATGCGCGGTTCCTTGCCGCGCTCGAGCCACGGCACGAGCGCGACGCACAGGCGATACGGCGCCATCAAGTTGATGTTCAGCGATTGCTCCAGCAGCGCTTCGCTACCATCGAGCAGGCCTTGCGCCTGACCGTCGAGCTGTACGCCCGCGTTGTTGAGCAGGATGTCCAGCGCGCCCCAGCGGCGCTCGACCGCCCGGGCGAGCTCGGCCCCAGCGTCTTTGGCGGACAAGTCGAGCGCGAGGACGTCGAAACGTTCACTGTTGGCGCCCAGCGCCTCGCGCGCCGCGCGCAGCCGCGCCGCGTCTTTGGCGACCCCGAGCACCTCGGCGCCCTCGCTCAAGAACAGGCGCGCGATTTCCAGGCCGACGCCGCGCGAAGCGCCAGTGAGCACGAGCCTGCGACCGGTCAATTTCATGGGCGCAGGCGTAGCGCAGATTTTTGCGCCGGATCGCGGGAATGAGCGCGGCCAATTGGCCGGCGATGACGGACGCGGCCGCACCCGTGAGCTCGCCTTCGCGCGCAAATCGCGCGAAAGTCGCGTCATGACGACGTCGCGTTCTCCCGCCGCGCAGCTCCGGGCCTTGCTCGCGGAGCCTGGACCGCTGGTGATGCCGTGCTGCTACGACGCGCTCTCCGCGCGCCTCGTGCAAGCGGCGGGCTTCCGCGTCTCGTTCATGAGCGGGTTCGGCGTCTCGGCGGCGCGTCTGGGCTTGCCGGACACCGGCCTCATCTCATACGGCGAGATGGCGGCGCAGGGGCGTGACATCTGCGCGGCGGTGAGCCTGCCGGTGATCGGCGACGGAGACACCGGCTACGGCAACGCCATGAACGTGCAGCGGACCGTGCGCGGCTACGCGGCGGCGGGGTTTGCCGGCGTCATGATCGAAGATCAGGTTTCGCCCAAGCGTTGCGGCCACACGCGCGGCAAGCAAGTGGTGCCGCGCGCCGAGGCGCTGACGCGCGTGCGAGCGGCGCTCGATGCGCGCGAGCAGGGTAGCGATATCGTGATCGTCGCGCGCACCGACGCGCGGGCTTGCCACGGCTTCGAAGAAGCGCTGGCGCGAGCGCGCGCCTTCGCCGAGCTGGGCGCGGAGGTGGTGTTCTTGGAGGCGCCCACGAGCCGTGAGGAGATGCGCGCCTTCTGCGCCGCCGTGAACAAGCCGACGCTCGCGAACATGCTGGAGGGTGGCGTCACGCCGTGTCTGCCGCCCGCCGAGCTCGGCGAGCTCGGTTACAAATTGATCGCGTATCCGCTGACGTTGCTCAGCGCCTCCGTCGCGGCCATGCAGCGCGCGCTGACGGAGCTCGCGCGCGGCGTGCCGGCGAGCGGGCTCTTGCCGTTCGACGAGCTGCGCGGCGTCCTGGGCTTCGATGCTTACGATGCGGGCGCTGAATGCTACCGCGACGGCGAGGCGCCGTAACGCGGCCGCGCCGCGCGGGGTCGCTGGCTCGCCGCTCGAATTGCGGTAGGCTGCCGCGCGAATTGACCGCGCGCGACAGCGATCCCGCTCCAGAGCTCGATGAAGCGATGGCGAGCGCCGCCGAGCTCGCGACCGGGCAAGGCTCGTTGCTGATGCGCCCCATCGGGCGCGTTCATTCGCCGCTGAGAGCTCGCCTGGAGGCTCCGCGCCAGCCCGCGGCCTCACGCGTCGAAGGCAGCATCGAGCTGTTCGCGGCCTCCGGCATCGAGCACGCGCTGAGCGATCTGGACAGCTTCCGCTTCATTTGGGTGCTGTTCTGGTTCCATCACAACTCCGGCTTTCGCTCGAAGGTGCTGCCCCCACGCAGCGCGCGACGTCGCGGCGTGTTCGCGACGCGCTCGCCGTATCGCCCGAACCCGATCGGCCTCAGCGCGGTGGAGCTCGTCAAAATCGACGGCCGCACCTTGCACGTAAGAAACCTCGACATCTTGGACGGGAGCCCAGTGTTGGATTTGAAGCCGTACCTGCCGTACACGGACGCGATCCCCGACGCCTCCAACGGTTGGCTGGACAGCGCCCGTGCGCCGCTCGACCCATTGCCCGCCTACGACGTCGAGTTCGAGCCGGCGGCTAGCGAACAGCTGACGTTCCTTGCCGAGCGCGGCGTCACGCTGCGGCCGTACGTCGAAGAGGTGTTGCGGCTCGGTCCGCAGCCGCACCCGTACCGCCGCATCAAGGTGACCAGCGAAGGGTCATTGCTCGCTTACAAGGAGTGGCGCTTCCTGTTTCGCAGCGAGGAGCGACGCATCCGCGTGCTGCGCGTCAAGAGCGGCTATCGGCCGAGCGAGCTGTTCGGCAACGCCGCCGCGGAGCTCGATTTGCATCGCGAGTTCGTGGCGCGATTTCGCTGACACAGCGCCGGCTAGAGCGACAATCGAGCTCGCAGTAGCGAGAAGCGCGCAGGACTAGTCGCCGACGACGTGGCCGTCGAGCGTGAAGTCCTCGAAGAAGACGCTGGCGGACTTTTGCGCCTCAGCAGACAGCTTCACGCCCACTTTCAAGCGCGCGGGCAGCGATGCCGGGACCGGCTGAGGCGCTCCGATCGCGCTCCAGGGCACGTGCTCGTTGGCGCGCGCGTAGGCGAGCAGTTGGTTGCCTTTGCGCACCAGCCGCAGATCGCCGCTCGTCGCGTCAGTCGGCACGTAGCCCCAGTTCTCTAGATCATGGTCGATCTCGCCGCCGAACTTGAACAGGTTCTTGCCGTCGATTTGGATGCGTTCGACGTAGGCGGCCTCGCCGCGCGGAGAAGCCGCGTCCACGACGATGAGCTTGGCCGAGCCGTTGCCGGCCGCCGTGAAGTCGCGGAAGCGCGCGCGAAGATCGAAGTCGCCATCGACCGCGAGCTTCGCGGTGCGCAGGCCGACCGCGTCCCAGGGGCGCTCGGCTTGCCTGATTTGGACCAAGAGGCCGCTGCTGTCGCCTTTCACCTGACGATTGCCGTCTTGGCCGCCGAACAAGTTCCACAGCCGCCCGCGCCCAATCTCGGAAAAATCCGCCCGGAAGGCGACCGGCTGCCCATCGCTGAGCGGCGAGGAGGGAGCCGCGGACGGCGCAGCCACGCTCTCGCTCGAGCCTGACGGCGCCGCTGCGCCCGACGCCGCCGGGCTGCGGCTCTCCGGAGCGTTCGTCGCGCAGGCGAAAAAGAGCGGAAAGGCGAGGAACAGCGCGGGCTTCATCGGCCGATCGTCGTCGCTTCGGAGCGCGCGGGCAAGCGTCTCGACGTCACCGGTCGAGTGGCCAGGCGCGAATTTTCGCGACCTGCTCCAAGCGCGCGTTCGCAGGCCGCGAATCGTTCGATCGCTCAGCGCCGTCGCGACATGCCACTCTCTGATACCTCGGCACCTCGCCGCAGCGCCGCTGACCATTGACCACCCAGATCGCTCCGACCTCGCTCCAAGCCGAGCCGAGCGCGCCTTCGAGCGCGGCGCTGGACTTGCGCGTCCGTCGCGACAGCGCTCGCTTCGTCGCGTGCTTGCTGGTGGCGCTCGCGCTGCACGGCCTGCTGTCGCTGTCTCGCGTGCAACGCTTCGAGCGTCGCGCGCTGCCGGTGCCCGCGCTGAGCCGCGCGCTGGAGCCGATTCCCGTCTGGCTCGAAGACGCCGCGCCCAGCGCTGGCGGACCGCCGGGCGGTGGCTCTGACGAGGCGGCGCCCGACGCGCAGGCCAGCAGCTTGGCGCAGCCAGTAGCGCCGCGTCGGCGCGCACCCCGCGTACCCGTGGCGCCCAAGCACGAAGCGGCGCGCGTCGCGAACCACGCCAGCAGCGCTGACGCGGAGGCGCTGTCGCCCGACTTCTTGGCGGCCGCGCTGGGTGAGAGCTTGGTTCCCGTGCGTCCGCGCGCGGAGCGCGTGCTGCTCAGCGGTGATCCGCGTGGCGCGACCGCGCCCGAGGCCGCGCAGAAAACCGCGAGTGACGCGAACGCGCAAGGTACCGGACCGGGTCGCAACGGCGGACCTGGTGGAGAAGGGCACGGCTCGGGCGGCGTGGTCCGACAACGCTTCGCGTTCGGCGGTCCCAGCGGCGCGTTTCGCGCGGACGTTTGCTTCATCGACAAGGACGTGAAGAGCTTGAAGCAGCTGCCGAGCTGCCCGCCGCAGGTGACGTTCTTCGCGGACACGCTGAATGTGCCGCCGCGCCGCTTCAACGACGGTTTCCCGGGCGTCAGTGAGCGGACGGAGTGGTTCGCCATTCGTTACCGCGGCAAATTCGTGGTCGAGAGCGCGGACACCTACACGTTCCGGCTGCTGTCGGACGACGGCTCGATCCTGAAAATCGACGGCTACACCATCATCGACAACGACGGTCAGCACATGCCGCGCTCGCTGCGCGCGACCATCACGCTCGACGCGGGCGAGCATGATTTCGACCTCTTTTACTACCAGGGGCCGGCGGACTTCATCGCGTTGCAGCTGTTCGTCACGCGCTTCGAGCAGCAAGAACGGCTGTTTGGCCCGCGGCTCTGACACGCCCGCGCGACGCGGTCGCCAGCGCCGGCGAATCTCGCTACGCTCTTGCGAATGATGGGCACCAGGCCTTTGCCGAACGCCGTTTCCGCGCTCGTGTTGCTCGTGGCCGGCAGCGTGACGCCAAGCGCTCGCGCACAGGACGCAGCGGGCGCGCCGCCGGCAGCCGAGGCTCCAGCGGCACCGAGCGACGAGGCGCCGGCTCCCGCGCCGGCGCCGCCGCCCGCGCCCACGCCGCCGACGGAGCCGGTTCCTTCGGAGCCATCGCCGAGCCCGTCGCCGCTGCCGCCAACGACGGCGCCATCGGAGGGCGGCTTTCCCGCGCCCGCGCCGACGACCAACGCCGAGCCGTCAGAGGGCGCGCCCGCAGCAGCGCCGAGCTCGCCGCCCGGGCCCGCACCCGCCGCTGCAGCCAACGTGCGCGCAGCGAGCGACGTCGCAGCGAGCGCGCCTGACGTCGCAGCGAGCGCGCCTGACGTCGCAGCGAGCGCGCCTGACGTCGCAGCGA
>CBINHN010000064.1:0-34386 GCA_966250485.1 uncultured Sorangium sp.
CCAGCGGACATTCCGGGGTGAGCAGCGCGACGCAACGACCAGCGATGCAGGCGCTGGGCGCGAACTCTCCGCTACGTTCGAGGCACTCGGCGTGGCGCGTGCAGCCCGTGCCGGTGCTCGCTCCTGCGCTCGTCGCAGGGAGATTCGCGCTAGCGCCGCTGCCCTGCCCTGCCGCGCCGCCCTCCTCGCGCAGTGACGTTCCCGAGATACCCAACATGGCGTTGCAGCCGAGCGCCACGATGGCGAACCAGCACAGCAGCAGCCCGCGCATGCGCTTCAGAAGCCTCCATGAACGTCGAGCGTGGCCACGCCCGGAGCGATGCTGACGCCGACCGACGGCGGCGCACCGCGGCTGGAGAGATCCGCCGCGTAGAACAGGACCGCGCTGGCGAACGCGCCGATGCCGACGGCGGCGGTCGCGGTCGCGAGGTTGCCGAGATGGCGAGCATCGTCCGTGAGCCGGAGGCCCTCGCGGTTGCAGGCGTGCGCTGCGTCGCACCAGCCGCGCCGGTGAGCGTCATCCCACTTCGATTTCGCCATGGCGGCGAGCGCGCCGGTGCCCACGAGCGCCGCGGCGCCGAGGCCGCCCGCAATCCAAGTGCGCGCTGAGACGTGCACCGCAGCGCTCGGCGCTGCTGTCGAGCGCCGAAGGGCCGCAGATTGGGCGCTCGTTTGCGGTGCTACAGCGGGCTGTGTCGGCGGTGGCGGAGGCGCCACTTCACTCTCCAACGGCGCGAGCGACGGCACGACGACGACGCGAATCTGGCCGGGCTGAGTCAGTGGCACGCTCGTCATCCACTCCGCGCGACCGGGAGCGGTAGCGCGCACGGTGTAGCTGCCTGGATCCACTGGGATCGGTTTACCGAGCTCCGACGGCGCGAGCGGCTCGCCATTGCGCGTGACCGCGACCTCGCTGCTCTGCGCGTCGAGCCGAATCAGCAGGCGCATGAGCCGCGGCTGGAGCTCCGCCGCGCGGAGCTCCGCTTCCTCGGCTTGTTGGGGTCGGTGCTGATTTCGCGCGAGGTGGCTCGCCGCCAGATACTCAGCCCACGCTGTCGCGGTCATGCCCTCTTCGGCGTGGCAGCGCGCCAGGTTGAGCAGCGCGCCCGACGACGGATCCTCACGCTGGCTCTCCGCGAATTTATCGCAAGCTTCTGCGATTTGGCCGTTCGCGAGCAAGCGTCGACCCTCGAGAAACAGCGCGTCGGCTCGCCCGGGATCTGCGAACGCAGGCAGCGGCAGCGACGCCAGAGCGCACGCCGACACGGCGCCGAGAAAACCGGCATGCCGAAGGCGGCCGGCGCGCGATGCTCTCGAGTTTGGAAGATTGTAGCAGAGCACGACGTCTCGTAAAAAACCGCCGCGCCGAGCAGCGGCTGCGCGACGCAACGCGGACCTCGAACGATCGCTAATCACTCATCCAGCAGGCACATCGTTAGATCCGTGACCTCCTGCGCGCACGTCTCTTCCTTGGGAAAAGGACTACCGTCCACGCACTCGTAACTCGCGAGGGGTTCAGGAGCCATGCAGTCGAGCATGACATCATATGGCAGCAAGCATTGCGGGAAGACTTGCGTCGGTACGTCGCACCAACCCTCCAGGCAGGCGGCCCGCTCCATCGCGCAGGGTAGCTGCGCTTCGGTGGCGCAAATCGCTTCGCACAGCGTCCTGCGGCTTTCAGCCGCTGAGTCCCCTGCGGCGCCGCCGCTCCCGCTGGCTGCGTCGTCGGGCTCTTCGTCCGCTCCAGCTCCGGCGCTCTCGCTCGAGCCCGCGCTTGCGCCGGAGCTAGCCATCATGCGGTTTTCGCCGCCATCATCGCTGCAGCCGAACAAGATCGCAGGAATGATGACCCAGCCGCCCGTCACCAGAGCTCTCATGCCGCGGATACTACTCGTGGTTGAGCAGCTTGCGATCGCATTGCACGACACGCTGTGAAGACGGCCTTGGGGCCGCCACGCGAACACAGCTGGTAACGTTATTGTCGTCGCTTACGGGGACGACGAATACGATAAGCGTTAAGACGATTCAGCAGTGTGCTGCGCGATACGCCGAGGAGCTCCGCGGCGAGCGACTGATTCTCTCCGCATTGCTTGAGCGCGTCGATGATGCGCTGGCGTTCCGCGAGCTCCCTGGGCGTGAGATTCACGATCGGGCTGTCGGCGTCCATGTCGGCGTCAGCCGCCGGAGGACCCTTTCGCTCGCGGACGAGCACCACCGAGCGCATCTTCTCGACCGGTAAGTGCTCCGGACCGATGCTGCGCCCTTCAGACAGCGCGAAGGCGCGCTCCATGACGTTGCGAAGCTCTCGCACGTTTCCGGGCCAGGCGTAGTCGAGCAAATACATGGTCGCGTCTTCGCGAAGGCGCACGTTCACGCCGGGCCCTAGTCGGCGCAAGAAGCTATACGCGAGCGGTAAAATATCCTCACGACGCTCGCGCAGCGGGGAAATCGCTGCAGTGAAGCCAGCGAGTCGATAGTAAAGATCGCTGCGAAATTGGCCAGAGAGGGCGTCCGCCTCCAAATCGCGGTTGGTGGCAGCGACGAAACGCACATCGATAGTGCGGGGCTTGATCGAGCCGAGACTGAGGACCTCACGACTCTCGATGACTTGCAAGAGCTTGGGCTGCAGCCGCTGCGGCAGCTCCCCGATTTCATCGAGGAAGACCGTGCCGCCCTGGGCCGCCTCGAGCAGCCCGGGCTTGCGCTGCACGGCGCCGGTGAAGGCGCCTTTTTCATGACCGAAGAGCTCACTTTCGAGCAGCGACTCTGCCAGCGCCACGCAGTTCACGCGCATGAAGGGCTTGTCCCGCCGCTCCGAGCGCTCGTGAATGTGCCGGGCGAGCACGTCTTTGCCGACGCCGGTCTCACCCAGAATCAGCACGTTGATGTTGCTGCGCGTCACTGGCTCGAGCTGCGCGTAGAGCGCGACCATGGTGGGTGAACGCAGGACCACTTCGGCGTTGGCGTCGCTCGCGACCTCTTCACTGCGCGGCGCCGTGCGAGCCAAAAGCGAGCTGGCCGAGGTCCCGTCGCGCGGGTAACTCAGCGTCGCGACGCGCGACTCAGCAGCGACGGCCCCGAGCGAGCGCTCGAGGCGAGTAACGAGCTCCCCGACTTCCGCCTCGGTGTGGTCGAGCAGGAGCACGCCCCAGCCGTTCGTCGCGAGGCGGCCCAGCACGTCGGAAGCGCGCAGCTCAGCCGCGATACGTTGAGCCGGATCGGCGCGTGGCTTCGGGCCGGGCTGAACGTGTAACAGGCAGAACTCCTGATTTCCGTTGTCTCGCGCTCGCTCACATTGCTCGGCGATGCGCGCCTCGAAATACTCGGCACTCCATATTTGTCGAATGCTGGCGTGTGAGCGTACGGGCCGCACCAGCAGGACGAACTCGCCAATCAAAAATGACTCACCGACGCTGAGCTCCACGGCCTGATCCGCGACGACGGGTTGGCCGCGCACCAGGGTTCCGTTGGACGAGCCGAGATCTTCGACGGTGAGCGCCCCGGAACGAACTCGCAGCAGCGCGTGCCGGCGCGAGACGCTCTCCGCGACCAGCCGCACGTCCGCGTCCTCCGCGCGGCCGATCACGAGCACCGCGTCGTCCGACAGCGGCATCGTCCATGGTTCGTTTGGCCCGACGACGAGCAGCTCACAGCCAGCGGCGTCCGGCGAGAGCTTGACCGTGGAGTCACCCGCAACGGACATCGCGCGCCATGCTATCGCGGCCGAACGCGACACGCCAGCAAGCGCGCGCGACGCGCGAAGCTGCGTCGCGCGCTCAGGGCAGCGGGGGCATCTCCGCGCAGTGTGCGTCGAGACCAGTGGTGATGTCAGCGCCGAGCGCTGTCCACTCCAGCGCAGGGTCGAAGGGATCGCTCGGGTTCGTGTCTCCGCTGGAGACGCTGCAACGTCGGCTCCAGCTCATGTCGGTGGTGCTCGTCGGCGCCGCGCCCCACCCCGCGTCGCCCGGATTTTCGCCGACGCAACCGAACGCGTCGATGATGCTCTCGTCACAGACGAGCGTGAGGGCGTCGTTGCCATTGAAGGAGAGCGCGGCGGTCACGGTGCAGCCCGCGTTGACGGCGGCCAGCTCCGCCGAGCAAAGAACGACGGAGCTTGGCGGTTGCAACGCGCCCGTGAGCGGGAGGTGACGGCTCGCCTTGAGCGCGCCGTTGGCGTAGACGTCCACGCGACAGCCGTCGAGCACGGCGGCCTCGCTGCACGTGATGGCCAGCGCCTTGAGGTTCTTCGTGCCCTCCACGTATTCACTGAAAAAGCACGGCGGCGGCTCGGGCTCGCTCATCATACCGCCCGCGCCCTGAGCTCCGCTGCCGGCGCTCGTCGCGGCGCCGGCGTCCGCGACGTCGCTCTCCGCTCCGGCGCCGCCCAAGCTGGCGACGTTCTCGTCCGGCACCTCAGCGTTCGAAGTGCCGCGTGGAGCACCGCCGGCAGCGGTTGGAGGAGCCGTCGTCGTTGCTGCGCTCCCGCCGCTCGCAACGTTCGGCGCGGCCGCCGCTGCGCCACCTGGCGCGGCGGCGCCACCCTGCGCCGAGGCCGTGCCGACGCCGCGCGCGCCGCCGCTCGCCCCAGCGCTCGCGCCGCCATTGCCGCTGGCTGAGCGCGGCGGGTTCTTCGCGCTGCTCGAGCCGGCGGCCGCGCCCTTGGCCGCGGCCGCCGACGTTGGCAGAGAGAAGGCGCCGCCAGCCAAGCCGTCAGAATAAACGTTGCCGAAGGTTGGAGGATCGAGATCCGCGCAAGCGCCGATCAACGCGCCCGCGAGCAAGAGCGAGGGTGCCATCCGGGTTGTCATGCTGCCGACGGTCGGCTGCGAGCAGGAGCGGTTTCCGAATTTCTCGCGCGCCCGGCTTCAGCGAAAATCGCGCGAGACTTTGTCGATATCGCGGCCCTTCACGTCGAGACGAACCAGGTGCTTGACGATGAGGTGCACCACGCCGTTGCTCGCCTTCTCGAGCGGGCGTTCGACGTCACCCTCCGCCAATAAGATCGCCGACTGCGTCGCGACGAGGCGGTACTCGTCGAAGACGCGGCGCCAGAGCACGAGGTTCGCGAACCCCGTCTCGTCTTCGAGCGTCATGAACACGACGCCGCTCGCCGTCGCCGGCTGCTGCCTGCAAATCACGACGCCGGCGACGCGCGTTCGCCGACGCAGCGGCGCGCTCACGAGCTGCGCGGCGCAGAGCACGCCCTGGCGCTGCAAGCCAGCGCGCAAGTACTGCATCGGATGCGCCTCCACAGCGAGCCCCTTGCGGCGATAGTCGAGCAAGAGCGTCTCCGAGGCGGTCAGCGCGGGCAACTTCACGGCTCGTTCCTCGCTGCTCAGCGCCGCAAACAACCCCGGCAGCCGCGGCGCGCGGCTCTGCCACAGCGCTTGTCGCCGGCCTCGCTGCAAGCGCTCGAACGCGCCGGCCTCGGCCAGCGCCTCGGCCTCATCGCGGCGCAGCGCCGCGCGGCGAATGACGTCGTCGACGTTACTGAAGCGCCACTCCGCGCGCGCGGCGACGATGCGCGCGGCGGCTTGCTCGGAGAAGCCCTTGATCGAGCGGAAACCGATGCGGATCGCGCGCCGCGCGCCCGGCGCGCTGCTCGCGATCGCGGTTCGCTCGCTGGGCGCTTCCAGCACCGCGTCCCAGCTGCTCTGCTCGATGTCGACGTCACGCACCTCCACGCCGTGCCGCCGTGCGTCTGCGATGATGGTCGCCGGGGAATAGAAGCCCATCGGCTGTGAGTTGAGCAACGCGCAGGCGAAATGCGCTGGGTAGTGCGCCTTTTGCCAAGCCGAGGTGTACACCAGCAGCGCGAACGAAGCCGCGTGTGACTCCGGAAAGCCGTAATCGCCGAAGCCCTTGATCTGCTCGAACAGCGCCTCCCCGAACTCTCGCGGGATGCCCTTCTGCGCGAAGCCGTCGAGCAAGCGCTGCCGATGCCGCAGCAGCTTGCCGTTGCGCTTCCAGGCCGCCATATCGCGGCGCAGCTGGTCAGCCTCACCGCCAGAGTAGCCGGCGCCGCTGATCGCGATCTGCATCACCTGCTCTTGAAACAGCGGCACGCCCAGCGTCCGCTTCAAGATGCTCTCGAGCTCAGCGTGCGGCACCGTGGGCGGCTCGGCGCCATCGCGGCGCTTGAGGTACGGATGCACCATGCCGCCCTGGATCGGGCCCGGCCGCACGATGGCCACCTCTATCACCAAGTCGTAAAAACAGCGCGGCCGCAGCCGCGGCAGCATCGCCATCTGCGCGCGGCTCTCGATCTGGAACACACCGACGGTGTCGCCCTGGCTCGCCAGCTCATAGACCGCCGCGTCTTCGGCGGGCACGCGCGCCAGCGTGGCGATGGGATCGAAGCGCTCGCCCTCGTTGCCCGCGAGCCCGCCGGATTCGTGCACGAGCTGCAACGTCTTGCGGATCGCCGTCAGCATGCCCAGGCCGAGCACGTCGACCTTGAAGAAGCCGAGGCAGTCGAGGTCGTCTTTGTCCCAGGGGATCACGCTGCGATTGGGCATGCGCGCCGGCTCGACGGGAGCGACCTCGTACAACGGCGAGGCCGAGAGCACGAAGCCGCCGACGTGGATCGAGAGGTGACGCGGCATGCCCTCGAGCTGCCGCCCGAGCTCGACCACGCGCGACAGCCGCGGATCCTCGGCGTCGAAGCCCATCTCTTTGAGCCGCTCGCGCGCCTTCGCCGCGTCGTCCCAGTGCCCGATGCTCTTGCTCAGGCGGTCCACCTGATCGAGCGAAAGCCCGAAGGCTTTGCCCACCTCGCGCAGCGCGCTGCGCCCGCGATAGCAGATCACCTCCGAGACCATGGCGGCGCGATCGCGCCCGTAACGCCGGTAAATCTCCTGAATGACCTCTTCCCGGCGCTCGTGCTCGAAATCGATGTCGATGTCCGGCGGCTCACGGCGCTCATTACTGAGGAAGCGCTCGAACAGCAGGTTCGAGCGCGCCGGATCCACCGCAGTGATGCCGAGCGCGAAGCACACCGCGCTGTTGGCGGCGCTGCCGCGGCCCTGACACAAAATGCGCCGCTCGCGCGCGAGCTGTACGATTTGCCAGGTGCTCAGAAAATACGGCGCAACGTCGATGCTGGCGATCAGCGCGAGCTCCTTCTCGACTTGCCGTCGCACGCTCTCGGGCGGCTTTCCCGCGTAGCGCTCGTTGAGCCCGATATCAGTGAGCTCGCGCAGCTTGTGGTTCGCGTCTTCTCCGGGGGCGAGCTCGCACGGGAAGTGATAGCGCAGCTCAGCGAGGCTGAATTTCAGCCGTTCCGCGAGCTCGCCGCTGGCCATGACGAGCTCGGGCTCATCGGCGAACAGCTCGAGCATGTCCTGCTCGGAGCGCAGGTGAGCCTGTGCGTTCACGGACAGCGCGGTGCCGGCGCGATCCAGCACCGTTTTTTCGCGAATGCAGTGCAGCACGTCCGACAGCGGCTTGCGCGCCGGATCATGGTACAGCGGGCGCGCGCTCGCGATCTGCTCGAGCCCGTAGCGGCGCGACCACTCGCGCACGAGCGCGCGGCGCGCCACGTCGAACCCGTCGCGGTGGCGATGCACCGCGAGCGCCGCGCGCGCTCCAAAAATACCGCGCACCATGCGCAGCAGCTCGGGCGGCGCTTCACTAGCGTCACCGGGCCGGCGCGGCGCGGGCACCAGCGCGAACAAGCCCTCGGCGTGCTCTTCGAGCCAGCCGAGCTCCATGCGGCTCTGCCCCTTGGGCAGCTCCGCGTGAGCGAGGGTCAGCAGCCGGCACAGGTTGCCGTAGCCGACCAGATTTTCGACGAGCAGGACCAGCGTCGGGCTCACCGGCTGGCTCTCGCCCTCCGTCGCGAGCTGCTTCGGCCGCGGGCCCAGGCCGACCGAGAGCTCCGCGCCAACGATCACGCGTTGTCCGTGCTCCTTGGCGGCTTCGAAGGCGCGCGCCGCGCCATAGAGCCCGTCGCGATCGACGATAGCCAGCGCCGAGAGCCCCATTTCCTTGGCGCGCAGCACGAGCTCCTCGGGATGAGAGGCTCCCCTCAGGAACGAAAAACAGCTGGGCGCGAGCAGCTCCGCGAACATGAACTCGACGATACTGAACATTTATTCAGTCATCTAGACCCACCTCGATCTGCGAGTGCTTTCAAGCGCTTGGCCACTCGGGCATGCTCCAGCCCAGGTCGGCGGGACCCGCAGCGGAGGAGCGCATGAGCCTGATCCGAGAATTCAAAGAGTTCGCTGTCAAAGGCAACGTCGTAGACATGGCCGTTGGCGTCATCATCGGCGCAGCGTTCGGGAAGATCGTCTCGTCGCTGGTCGCTGATGTCGTCATGCCGCCGCTCGGTTTGATGATCGGCGGCGTCAACTTCGCGCACCTCGAGGTCGTGCTGCGCGAAGGCGTCGACAAGACGCCGCCGGTCACGCTCAAGTACGGCGTCTTTCTTCAGACCATCTTCGATTTTCTGATCGTCGCGATCGCCGTGTTCTCGATGATCAAGCTGATGAATCGCCTCAAGCGTCAGCAAGAGGAGAAGCCGGCGCCGCCGGCTGAGCCGCCCAAGCAGGAGCAGCTGCTCACCGAGATCCGCGATCTCCTCAAGGCCGACGCGCGCCGCTGAGCGCGCTCAAGACGCCGCGAACAGCGCCGCCAGCGCGCCTCGCGCCGTGAGATCCGAAAACGCGCTGTCCGCGCCGCTCGCGAGCAGCTCCTCCGCCGAATAGCGGCCAGTGCCGACGCCCACGCAGCGCGCGCCGATGCCGCGCGCTGCCACGACGTCCTTCGGCGTATCGCCGATGACCACCACGCTGCACTCCAGCACGGGCACGCCGAGCTTCGCCGCGCCGCGCTGCGCGCCGATGGCCAGCAGGTGGGCGCGTTCCTCTGCGTCGCAGCCGAAGCCGCCGAAGCTGAACTCCTCGTGCAGACCGACGCGCTCGAGCTTCACGCGCGCGCCGAGCTGCACGTTGCCGGTGCCGAGGCCGACGGCCGCGCCGCGCGCCTTGCCGGCGGCGATGGCCTCGTGCATGCCGAGGTGGACGCGGTACTGCTCGTCCGGGACGCTCAGCACCTCCTCGCGCAGCGCCTCGACGTAGGCGGCCAGCACGCGGTCGATCACGTCCCCCTCCACGGGCACGCCGATGTTACCGAGCGCGCGCCGTACGATCAGACGATCCGTCATGCCGTCCATCGCGAAGCGTACGGCTTCGGGGCGGCCGAAAATCGCGGCGAAGCCGCGCTCCATGGCGCGCCGTCCGGCGCCGCCGGTGGTGACCAGAGTCCCGTCGATGTCGAACAGCAGAATCGTCGGCCGCATTGCGCCGCAAAGTTTAGCTGAAACTCACTCCTGCGCTGCGCCTGCCGCTCCTCGCGCTGCTGCGGGCGGCCACGGCCGGCTCGCGACGGATCCTGTCGCGGGCCCTAACGGACGGTGACGGTGGGACAGCCGAGCACGATGCGCAGCTCACCGCGGGTCGCGCGCACGCGCGAGCAAGCCTCGCCGCACAGCACGATTTGCTTGCGATCCTCGCTGTACTGCCAGCCGTCGGCGCCCTCCGCGCAAGCGCTGGTCGAGTCGTTCAGGATGTCGAGCGGCTCGCCGCTCTCGGGCGTGAACGTGATGTTCACCTTGTCGAGATCGACCTCACCGCCGCCCGGGCTCGTGGGCACCGCCAGCGTGCAGCTGATCACCTCGGTGGCGGTGATTTGCGCGAGCGCGTCGGCGAGCTCCGCGCCGAAATCGCGGCTGCCCGTCATGTCGAAGTGACAATCTCCCGTGCTCGCGTCGATGTCTTCGTGCTCGCAGTCTTCGCTGCGCGCGGTGCCGCCTTCGAACGCGATGCGCGAGAGCAGCCCGCGCGCGGCCTCACTGCCCGGCGCGCCGATCACGAACGTGCGAATGTCGAACAGGCGCGCGTTCGGCACGTCTTCTTCGACGAGCTCGTCGAGTAGCGACGGGGCGCACGTCTCCGCGCCGTCGGTCAGCAAAATCACGAACGAATTGCCGCCCAGATGACGAGCGCGCAGCTCGTCCGCCAGGTGCGCATAGCTCAGGATGGTGCCGCCCACGAGCGGCGTCTCACCCTCAGGAGTGACGCTGGCCAGCGCCTTCGAGATCGCGGCGACCTGAGCGCTGTCTAGCGGCGCGATCGGCACGCTGGGCATGGTGCCGACGCCACACTCACTGCCGCTCGGAAACAGCGCCACACCGGCGCTCAGCCGCGGTTGATCCGTCAGTGCGGCCAACGTGGTCTCCAGCGCTGATTTCACTACCTGCCACTTCGTCGGTCGCTTGCGATCTTCTTGGATGGGGTAGCGGGCGCAGCGCGCGCCGAGCTCCTCATCTCCGTCCGGCGGGTTGCAGTTCATGCTGCCGCTCGTGTCCATCACGAACAACAAGTTCGAAGGCACCGGCTCGGCTCTGGTCGTCGAGCTCGCGCACGTCTCTTCGTCCATGCCGCCGGCGCCCGCGTTCGGGTTGACCATGATTCCGCCGAAGCCGAGGACGGGACCTCCGGCTGAGCCGCCCAGCGCTGGTTCGCCAGCGGCGGCCCCGCCGCTGCCCGCGCTGCCGCCGCGCGCTTCACCGCCGTCACCGTGCTTGGCGGAGCAGCTCGAGCTGGCGAGCAACACACCCGCGCCGAGAAAAGACACAGCTCGAAAAGTGGACAGAGCCAGAAAGCGAAAAGCCGACATTTTCATCGCGGCAAACGGCCCGCCGGCATCATCGCGTAAGCGCTCGTTACGCTCGCGCGGAGACGCACCTGTCCTCACCTCGTGCGCGCCTAGCAACCGCCCCCGAGACCCGCCACACAATCGGCCCGGCCTGGCTCGAGCTTGCCAGCTCGAGCCAGGCCCGAAATCCCACCGCTGATGTCCCGCCGCTCCTCAACGGCGTTATCCGCCCCAGCGAGGCTCACCCACTCGTCGCATCGCCGGCCCGGTTTCTGCCCTGGCTACCCTCAGCCCCAAGCCGCCCCACCCGCGAGCTCACCCCAGTTACCCCGCACGGAACGCCGCGAGCTCACCCCACCTCCATTCGGTCTTCGCTCCAACCACCATCACCTCCCAATTTCTCCCGCTCTCAACCGATCCCTCCCCCGAGACGCAGTCGCAGCATCGTCGATCACCGTGCACCGCGCGCTCCCTGGTCCGCTGTGTGTGGCAGCGGACCAACAGCTCAATCCACGACGCCCTGCCAATAGCGCTTGCCGGTATCGTGCTCGACGTAGACGAGCCCTTCGATCAGGCCGTCGCTGCCGCGCAGGGCCACGCTGACGTAGTCCCGATTCACGGCGCCAGCCCACCACTCCACCGCTTCCAGCCGCTGCTCGAAGCGTAGGCTCTCGATCGTGTAAAGGCGGCGTCCGAGCGCGAGCGTAATGCCTTTGCGGAGCGGCGCGTCTAGCAATACTGGCTCGGGCAAGAGCCGCGTGAGCCGATGCGCGAGGGCGTTCGGGGCGGTGGGCGTGGTCGTGCGCACGGACTGTACGCGGCGCTTCTTCTTCGAGCGGGGTTTGGCGGGCTCGAGCGCCGGCACGAGCTCGGACGCGAGCTCCGGGCGATGCGCGTCCACCACTTTGAGCACGCCGACGCGCTCTTCACCCAAATCAGCCGTGAGCTCGGCCAGCACGATGGGGAGCTCGTCCATGGCCGAGCTCACGCTGGCGCCCCAGAGCCCGAGCTCGAGCTGGCGCGGCATGGCCTCGTCGAGCTCCGTCACTTCCAACCTGAGCCCGAGCGACGGCGCTGGGAGCTCCAGCCGCTCCAGCCGCGAAGCGACGATGCGGTTGATCTCTTCGCTCTTCCAGAGCGGCTTCGGCAACACGAACTCGAGGCGCGTCGACAGCGGCGCGCCACGAAAGCGAGCGGTCGCCGCGTCGGCTTTGACTTCGAGGACCAGCGCGCGCGCGGCTTCACCGCGACCAGAGAGCCGCGCGCCGATACGCGACGATAACCCGCGCAGCGCGAAGAGCAGCGGCTCACTGCCCGCGGCTGGCTCATCCCAGCTCACTTCCTCGGCGACCAGACGCGGAGGCGTATACGGAACGAGCGGCGTCGAATCCCGCCCGGCCAGGAGCTCGAACACGCGGGCAGCGTCGGCTTCGAGCCGGCCTGCGAGCGCTGCTTTGGGCAGCTCATCGAGCGCGCTCAGCGTCAACACGCCGAGGCGAATGAGCCAGTTTTCTACGCTGTTCGGCAAGCCCAGCGCGCGCACCGGTAACCGCCCGAGCTCCCGCCGGATGCTGGATGAGGAGACCAGCAGATAGCCTTCCTTCGCGCAATCACCGAAGCGCGCCAAGGCTTGCGCCAGGAGCGGACCGTTGGCTAAAGCGGCGCGGACCCGATGACCCGCTTCGCGTACGCGCGCGACCAGCTCTTCCATCAACCCCGCTTCCCCGCCGAACAAATGGCTCGCGCCGGTCACGTCGACCCACACCGTGTCCGGCGCCGCAAACGCGACAGTGGGCCCAAATGCCAACGCAATCTCCGCGATGGAACCCAGCCCGGTTTCGAGCGCCTGACGCGGCACTCGCCGCACGATCAAGCGCGAAGCGACCGCCTTCGCTTCTGCCAAGCTCTGCCCCGGGCGCACTCCGAGCCGCAAGGCGGCCGCATTCACCGCGCTCAAAATCGAGGTCGCGACGAGCTCCTCTTCTGCGTCACCGGAGCTCGCGCTCTCGACAGCGTTCTCCACGAGCACGACCCCGGCGGGCAGCGACTCCGACGTGCGCGGGCGCACTCGAGTCACCCGCTCGGCGGTCCGCGGACTTTGGCCCGGCCGCTCTCGCGCGAGCGCTTGGCGCGCACGCGGCAGCCCATTGTGAGCCTCCGCCAATTCACACAGCAGCCCAGGGAGCACCAACGCCGCAATGCGCCGCTCTGCCGCGACCTGGTTGGCCGCCGTTCGAGCCTCACCCGGCATGGCGAACCTCCGTGAACGCTTCGACGGGAGCTCGCTGCCGTCCCGTCCACGCTACCGGACGCGGTGGCGTCACGTGGCCGCGGCGATCTTTGACGACCTGCACTTGCAGCCGCTCCGCGGTCGGGCGTGCGATTTCGATGCGCTGCGCGACGGGCAACGGCAGCCGGCGCGGCAGCGTGCGATCCGTCAGCAGCACGACGCTGCGCTCACTGTTTTGCACCTCGAGCGCCAAGCGACGCACGAAGCGCGGCCACGCGTCGAGCGATAGGCCCAACCGCGCACCAGCGATGCCAATGGTGTCCACGATGACGAGCGCAAATGCCGGCGACTTGGCCAGACGGAGCGCAGTGCGAGCCACGGCCTCACTGGGCGGCCGCACCACGAGCAGTCGCTCACTGTGTACGCCAGCGTCGGCCAGAGCGGGTGCGTACAAAGAGGCGCTGGGATCCACGAACGCGCACCAGGGCAACTCTTGACCGCGCTTTTCATGCTGCTTCTGCAGCGCGGCGCACGCGGAGAGCAGCAGTGACGTCACCGGGACGCCTTCGCCGACGGCCAGCTCCACGACGCCTCCGCGCGCCATACCGGCATCCGGCAAGACGTCGTCGATTGCGCTCAGACCGAAACCGAACCCCTCAGTTCCAGTCGCTGGCGTCGTAACCGTGCTCAAGGCACGTGAAAGTGCAGGTGAAAACCGCGAAGCCAGGTGTGCAGGGAGTGCCATGGGAGCTTTCCAGTGCAATGACTCAGCCAACTGATGCTGAACATAATATCAGTGGTGCGCTCCGGCAACCCCAACCTGCAAGCTGACACGTTACTCGGACAGAAAAAGTCCGACCTGCCCCCGCCTCCCGCTGCTCGCCACAAGTGTTAGAACGACCGAGCGTGCACGCCGGCTCTGATCCCCAAGACAAACTCGCGCAGCTCTCCGCCTACCTGCGGAGCCTCGGCTCCGTGCTCGTTTGCTATTCGGGCGGCATCGACAGCGCGCTCGTGCTCGCCGTGGCGACGCGCGAGCTCAGCTCCAACGCCGTGGGCATGACGGCCGTGAGCGACAGCTTGCCCGCTGAAGAGAAGCAAGAGGCTGAAGCCATCGCGCGCGACATGGGCGCCATCCACCGCTTCGTCGACTCGCACGAGCTCGAGCGCCCGGGCTACGCCGCCAACGGCCCCGACCGCTGCTTTCACTGCAAGAGCGAGCTCTACACCATCGCCAAACAGAAGGCCGCGGAGTGGGGCCTCGCCGAAATCGTAAACGGCACCAACCTCGACGATCTCGGCGACTACCGGCCTGGGCTCGAAGCCGCACGCGCCGCGGAAGTGAAGAGCCCGCTGCTCGCCGCCGGCTTCGCCAAGGCCGACGTGCGCGCTGTCGCCCAGCTGCTCGGGCTTCGAATTTGGAACAAACCCGCGGCCGCTTGCCTGTCGAGCCGCTTGCCGTACGGAACGCGCGTCACGCCGGAACGGCTCGCGCAAATCGGCGGCTTCGAAGCCGAGCTTCACGCGCTCGGCTTTCGACAAGTGCGCGTGCGCTGGCACGAGACCATCGCGCGCATCGAGGTGGCGTTGGCCGAGCTGCCAAGTTTCCTCGAGCCGAACACGCGCGAGGCTGTGCTCGCAGCCGGCAAGCGCCATGGTTTCGGTTACGTGACGCTCGACCTCGCCGGTTACCGCCAGGGCTCTCACAACGAAGTCCTGAGCGGCCGCTCGCTGCGCATCGTGTCGAACTGACGCTGCAGCGCGCGAGCGGTGCTAACCTCGCGCCGTGCCCTTCATCAACGTCTACACCTCCGCACCCCCGCCCGCCCCGGACCGCGCCGATGCGCTGCTGCGCACGCTGTCACGCACGCTCGCGGCCGAGCTGCAAAAGCCGGAGTCCTACGTCATGACGTGCCTGATGCCGCCCACGCGCATGACCTTCGCCGGCACCGAAGCGCCCGCTTGCTACGCCGAGCTGAAGAACATCGGCGCGCTGAGCCCGAGCGACACGGCGCGGCTCAGCCGCACGTTGTGCGGCGTCCTCGAGCGCGAGCTGGGTGTGCCCAAGAACCGCATTTACATCGAGTTCTCGAGCATCGAGTCGCACCTCTTCGGCTTCAACGGCGAGACCTTCGCGTAGCGCGGCCCGCCGCGTTTCGCGTCTTCTACGCCATGCTCGCAGTCGGCTCTCTCGCCCCCGAGTTCAGCGGCCTCGATCAGCACGGCAACACTGTCACGCTCAGCGGCTCGCTCGCGGCTGGACGGCTGGTGCTGTACTTCTATCCGCGCGATTTCACGAGCGTATGCACGGCGCAAGCCTGCGCCTTCCGCGACTCCACGCCGGAGTTTGCCTCGCTCGCCGCGCAAGTCGTGGGCGTGAGCCGCGACGATCAGGACAGCCACCGTCGCTTCGCGGCCCAGCACCGCGTTCCTTACCCGCTGCTCGCCGACGTGGACGGCGCCATTTCACGTGCCTACGAGGCCGATCGCTGGCTCGTCAGCCTCGTCAAGCGCATCACGTACGTCATCGCTACAGATCGCAAGATCCTCGGCGCGTTCCGTCACGAGCTCTCTGCCGAGAAGCACCTCAGCGACGTGCGCGCCGTGCTCGGTCGCGCGAGTTGACGTCAGCGCGCCCTGCACGTTGCTCGGCCATCAGCCCGGTATAGCCGAGAGCTCACCGGGCCAACATGGCGCCCGATTCAGCTGAGGCCCGGCTGCTCTTCGGGAGACTCGGGCGCCTGCGATGGCGGCCGTGACGGGCGCGCGCCCTCGTCTTGAACGAGCTCGCCGTTCCTGTACTCGATGAGCGAGCTGCGCGGTCCGAACATCGACTCGGGATCGTCCAGGCGCAGCGCCTCGCGCAGCACGTCGTCCATGTGATCGACGAGCACGATGCGCAGCGCGCGCAGCACGCGACGCGGGATCTCCTTCAGATCCTTGCGGTTCTCTTTGGGGATCAGCACCGTCGCGATCTGGTTGCGATGCGCGGCGAGCAGCTTCTCCTTCAGGCCGCCGATGGGCATGACGCGGCCGCGCAGCGTGATCTCACCGGTCATGGCCAGGTCGGAGCGCACCGGGACGCGCGTGAGCGCGCTCGCGATGCTGGTCGCCATGGTGACGCCCGCGCTCGGCCCGTCCTTGCGCACGAAGTCCGGGAAGTGCACGTGCACATCGGCCTTTTGATAAAACTCAGAATCGAGCCGCAACACCGTCGCGCGCGAGCGGATGTAGCTCATCGCGGCCTGAGCGCTCTCTTCCATGCCCTTCTCGAGCAGGCCCGTGATCACGAGCTTGCCCTTACCGGGCACCACGCTCACCTCGCAGTCGAGGATGTCGCCGCCGTGATCGGAGACGCTGAGACCGTGCGTGAGGCCGACCAGATCGGACTCGTCCTTCTTGCCGAGCCGGTACTTCGGTACGCCGAGATACTTCGGCACGTCCACGCCGCGGATCTCGATCTTCTGCTCCTTGCCTTCTTTCACCACGCGCAGGGCCGCCTTGCGGCAGAGACTCGCGATTTCACGCTCCAGCGAGCGCACGCCCGCTTCCCGCGTGTAGTGGTGAATCACCGTGCGGATCGCGTTTTCGGTGATGTCGAGCGGCACCTGATCGAGCCCGCACTCCTTCTTCTGGCGCGGGACCAAGTACTTCTCCGTGATGTTGAGCTTCTCGAACTCGGTGTAGCTCGAGAGCTGGATGATCTCCATGCGATCCTGCAGCGGCAGCGGGATGCCGCCGAGCGTGTTCGCCGTGGTGATGAACATCACGTCCGAGAGATCGTAGTCGAGATCCAGGTAGTGATCGTTGAACGTCGCGTTCTGCTCCGGATCGAGCACCTCGAGCAGCGCGGCCGCGGGATCGCCGCGGAAGTCGGTGCTCATCTTGTCGATCTCGTCGAGCAAGAACAGCGGGTTGTTGGAGCCGACCTTCTTCAGGTTCTGGATGATCTTGCCGGGCAGCGCGCCGATGTACGTGCGGCGATGCCCGCGAATCTCCGCCTCGTCGCGCACGCCGCCGAGTGACAGGCGCACGAATTTGCGGCCCGTGGCGCGCGCGATGCTCTTCGCGATGCTGGTCTTCCCGACGCCGGGCGGACCGACGAAGCACAGAATCGGCCCTTTGAGCTGCTTGGTGAGCGCTTGCACCGCGAGGTACTCGACGATGCGCTCTTTGCACTTCTTGAGGCCGTAGTGATCTTCGTCGAGGATCTTCTCGGCCTCGACGATGTCAAAGCGCTCCTCGGTTTTGTCGCCCCAGGGCAGGCTCAAGATCCAGTCGATGTAGTTGCGCACCACGGTCGCTTCCGCGCTCGTCGGGTGCATCATCTTGAGCTTCTTGAGCTCCTTCTTGACCTTCTGCGACGCCTCTTCGCTCAGCTTCTTGTTCTTGAGCTTCTCCTCGATCTCCTGAATTTCGCTCTTGAACTCGTCGCGCTCGCCGCCACCCAGCTCCTTCTGGATGGCCTGCATCTGCTCATTCAGGTAGTACTCCTTCTGCGTCTTCTCCATCTGCTTCTTGACGCGGGAGCGGATCTTCTTTTCTACCTGCAGGATCTCGATCTCCGCCTGCATCAGCTCGTACAGGCGTTCGAGGCGCTTCTTGGCCTCCTCCATCTCCAGCAAGCCCTGACGATCAGCCAGCTTGATGGTGGGCAGATTGGCGGCGATGGTGTCGCTCAGCCTGGCGGCGTCGTCGATGCTCTGGACGCTCATCAGGACTTCGGGCTGCACCTTCTTGTTGAGCTTGACGTAGACCTCGAAGGTGCTCTGCACGCTGCGGATCAGCGCCTCGACCTCGACGTCGTTCTGGCCGAGCTCGGCGATCTCCTCCACCTCGACGCGGAAGAAGCCGTCCGTCTCCGTGAAGCGACGGATGCGCGCGCGACGCTGGCCTTCGACCAGCACCTTGACCGTGCCGTCCGCGAGGCGGAGCAGCTGCACGATGACGCCGATGGTGCCGACGGCGTAGATGTCGTCGGGCCCGGGATCGTTCGTCTTGGCGCTCTTTTGAGCGGCCAGGAAGATCTCCTTGCCCTGCGCCATGGCCTCGTCGAGCGCCGCGATGCTGCGCTCGCGCCCGACGAACAGCTGCGACACCATGTGCGGGAACACGATGATGTCGCGCAGTGGAAGTGCCGGCAGCGGCCTCCTCGTGGTAGCCCCCTTATCGTTCGGATCGTTCTTGAAAAACATGCCTTAGCCGACTTTTTTTGTACGACCGCCGCGCATCGCGCGGACAGGTCGGCCGGCACGGCTCAGCCGACGCCAGCTTCCTTGTGATAGACGATGAGCGGGTTTTCACCGCTGGCGATGGCTTCTTCGTTTACGACGACCTCCTTGATGCCTTGCTTGGAGGGCACGTCGTACATGATGTCGAGCATTGCTTCTTCGAGGATGGCGCGCAGACCGCGCGCGCCGCTCTCGCGAGCTAGGGCTTTGCGCGCGATGGCTTGCAGCGCGCCCTTGGTGAACTTCAGCTTCACGCCGTCCATCTCGAGCAGCTTCTGAAACTGCTTCACCAGGCTGTTCTTCGGCTTGGTGAGGATGTCGATCAGCGCGTCCTCGTTCAGCTCGTGCAGCGTCGCGATCACCGGCAAGCGGCCGATGAACTCCGGGATCAGACCGAACTTGAGCAGATCCTCCGGCTGCACGCTGGAGAGCAGCTCACCGAGCTTCATCTCGGCCTTGCTCTTCACGTCGACGCCGAAGCCCAAGCGCGACTGGCCGAGCCGGCGCTGGATGATTTGGTCCAAGCCCACGAAGGCGCCGCCGCAGATGAACAGGATGTTGCCGGTGTCGACCTGCAGGAAATCTTGCTGCGGGTGCTTGCGCCCGCCCTTGGGCGGTACGTTGGCGATCGTCCCTTCGATGATCTTGAGCAGCGCTTGCTGCACGCCTTCACCGGAGACGTCCCGCGTGATGGAGGGGTTGTCGCTCTTTCGACTGATCTTGTCGATCTCGTCGATGTAGACGATGCCGCGCTGCGCACGCTCCACGTCATGGTCGGCGTTCTGCAGCAGCTGGACGATGATGTTCTCGACGTCTTCGCCGACGTAGCCGGCTTCGGTCAGCGTGGTCGCGTCCGCGATCGCGAACGGCACCTTCAAGATCTTGGCGAGCGTCTGCGCGAGCAGCGTCTTACCGCTACCGGTGGGCCCGAGCAGCAAGATGTTGCTCTTGCCGAGCTCCACGTCCTCGGTGGCGACCTTGGAGTCGATGCGCTTGTAGTGGTTGTACACCGCGACCGACAGGATCTTCTTGGCGCGCTCCTGCCCGACCACATAGTCGTCCAGGATGGCCTTGATCTCCGCCGGCTTCGGCATCGGATCCGAGCCCGTCGCAGGCTCGTCCTTCTCCACCTCTTCGGCGATGATGTCGTTGCAGAGCGCGATGCACTCGTCGCAGATGTACACCGTCGGCCCGGCTATGAGTTTCTTGACCTCCTTCTGCGATTTTCCGCAGAAGGAGCAGCACAGGTTGCCGTTCGATTCGTCGCGCCGTCTCTCCACGTTACCCTCTGGGAGCTGGCCCTTCTTGGGATTCAGCCGATGCCGGACTCAAAACTCTCGTCGCCTTAAGAGAAAAATGTAAGCCGATAGGCTCGCCGGAGCAAGCTTGCTCTCGAGCCGGGGGGATTCGTCCCCGGCTCGAGGCTTTCAATACATACGGCCAAGGCGAGCCGCTCCTAACTACCCGAGCGACCAGGACGCTCGAGAGCAGCGACCCACGGGCCGCCCACGCCGAGCGCCGCGCTCAGCCCTTCTTCTTCGGGTCGAACACGTCGTCGATCAGGCCGTATTCCTTGGCCTGCGCCGGACCCATGAAGAAGTCACGCTCGATGTCACGCGAGATGTCCTCGCGGGATTTGCCAGTCGAGCGCACCAGGATATCCGTGATCACGTCCTTCGCGTGGCGGATTTCGCGTGCCTGGATTTCGATGTCGGTCGCCTGACCGCGCGCGCCGCCGAGCGGCTGATGAATCATGATGCGGGAGTTGGGCAGCGCATAGCGACGCCCCTTCTGCCCGGCGCCGAGCAGCAGCGCGCCCATGCTCGCCGCTTGACCGATGCAGATGGTGCTCACCGAGCAGCGCACGTGCTGCATGGTGTCGTAGATCGCGAGGCCAGCCGTGACCACACCACCCGGAGAGTTGATGTAAAGCTGGATATCCTTCTCCGGATCTTCGCTCTCCAGAAAAAGGAACTGGGCGATGATGATGTTCGCGACGTCATCGTCGACCTGGCTACCCAGAAATACGATGCGGTCCTTGAGCAGGCGACTGAAGATGTCCCAGGTGCGCTCACCACGATGAGTGGTCTCGACGACGTGGGGATAGATGATGTTGTCGCGCGCGGGTTCGTAGGTGCTCTCGAGAACTCGGAGCGCATCGCGGCGGGTTTCAGGTCGCTTGGCCATTCAGTGAGACCTCCTCGGGTGGCTACTCGTCTTCAATCTTGGCCTTGGCCTCGATGATGTCCAGCACCTTGTTCTCGAGCAGCATGCCGATCAGCATCTCGCGCTTCTTCTGATCCTTGTACTCGACGCGGAGCTTGGCGACGTTCTTTCCCGTCTGCTCGGCGAGCTCTTTCAGACCTTCCTCGATCTCGGCGTTGCCGATCTGAATGGTCTCTTTCTTGGCGATCTCTGCCATCAGCAGGCCAGCGCGGACCTTCACCTCGCTGTCAGCCTGAATCTGACCGCGCAGCTCGTCACCGACGCCGCGCGCTTGCTGCCCGAAGGAGCGGGCGCGCGCCAAGATCTCCTGCTCCGTGATGCGCACCTGCTGCTCGACGAGCGAGGGCGGCACCGGGACGGGGTTGGCTTTCACGAGCTCGAGCACTAGGCGTTCGGCCAGCTGATTGTCGCTGGCCTCCTTGGCGCGCTTGGCGAGCCGCTCGCGGATGCTGTTCTTGAGCGCCTCCAGCGACTCGAAATCTCCGAGATCTTTGGCGAGCTCGTCGTCCACCGGCGGCAGCACGCGCTCCTTGATCTCCTTGAGCGTGACCTCGAACGTCGCCGTCTGACCGCGCAGCTTCGCGTGCGGATGGGCGTCGGGCATCTTGACGTCGATGCGAACGGTGTCCCCGACGCTCTTACCTTGTAGGCCCGTGTCAATCTCCGGCAGCAGCTGACCGGCGCCGACCTCGATCGAGAGATCCGTCGCGGTCACGTCTTCCACGCGCGCGCCGTTGGCCTCGACCACGAAATCAACGGTGAGCACGTCGCCCTGTTGCGCCGGGCGCGGCTCTTTCGGCGCCTCGAGCGTCGCGTGGCTGCGACGCAGCTCCTCGATCTCTTTGTCGATGTCTTCTTCGCTGACCTCGACCTTGGGGCGCTTCGCTTCGAGGCCCTCATAGGTCACGCTCTCGATCTGCGGCAGCACCTCGACGCGCGCCTTGTACGTGAACGGGCCGTCTTCGGGGAGCTTCTGCGTTTCGATCGCAGGCTGCGTCACCGGCTGCACCTGGTGCTCGTTCACGGCTTGCGGGAAGGTTTCGTCGACGAGCTTTTGCACGACGTCGGCGCGGATCTTCGCTCCGAAGTAGTGGTGCAGCACGCGACGAGGCGCTTTGCCGGGACGAAAGCCGGGGACTCGCGCGGAGCGAGACACCTGCGAATACGCCTTGTCGAGCTCGCTCTTGACGCGATCGGCGGCGACCTGAACGTCGAACTCGACGAGGACTGGGCTGAGTCTTTGGAGAGTGACCTGCATGACCGGGGAGCGCACCTTACCCAGCGCGCGGGCTAGGTCAAGCTTCGCGGTACGCCGTATGCACACGCGCGCCGAGCCGCAAACACCGTCACCCAATGTCCTCGCTGTTTCTGGGCTTGGGACCCTGAAACCTGGGGTGGGGCTCCGCTGAATTCACTTCAGCGGGGCGGGGCTACGCCCCGAAAAAAGATTGACCCCGCCGGGAGGCAGTCCGGCGGGGTCGTTGGGTTTCTCTTCTCGCGTCCCCGGAGGGACGAAAGTCTTCAATGGCCGAGGCGGCGGCTACTCTTCGTCATCCTCCTGTTCGGCAGCCCACAAGGCGGCTTCGAACGGGTCCATGTCGAAATCGAGCTCTTTGCCGGTGTCCTCAATCTCGTCGACGGTCCAGCCAATCCGCATGTCCGGGCGGATCTCCTCGCGCTCGAAATCGGTGAAGGTCGCGTAACCCTTCGGAAGCTGTGCCATGTCCTCACTCTCCTCGGTCGTCGGAGCGCCCTCGGTAGCGCTCAAGCTGATGAACGGAGGCGAAGGCAGAAGGACTGGGCGACAACCAAAAGCCATGCGCTAGGATTCGCGACGCGGCATGCTCCGCGCGGCGCCCGCGCGACTCTTCTGCCGGGTGAACGGCGGACCGAATCGCTTCCCGCACGGCCTTCCAAGAACTTGTAGATTGGCTGCTCACTCCCGACTACCTTGACCTACATCTAACCACACACTACGCGAGCTCCTCGTTCCGTCCAAAATTTCGTGCCAGCCGCCCACATTTCGATAAGGGCTCGCTCGGCTGCTGGATCTAATCTGCGCGCGAAAAAGCCCGGCATGCCCAAGAAGCCCGACATCATCGCCATCGCCAACCAGAAGGGCGGCGTCGGTAAGACGACCACTGCAGTGAACCTGGCCGCGAGCTTGGCGGCCGCCGAGCGCCGCACGCTGCTGGTCGATCTGGATCCGCAGGCCAACGCTTCGAGCGGCGTGGGTGTCGCGCCGCGCAGCGTCGAGCGCACCATCTACGATGCCTTGATCGGCGCCTGCGCGCTCGAAGAGGTGATCTTGAAGACGGGCATCGAGCTGCTCGACGTCGTGCCCGCGACGCAGGATCTCACCGCGGTCGAGTATGAGCTGTTCGAAGAGAACCGCGGCACGCATTTGCGGGAGGTGCTGAAGAGCACGGCCGCGCAGCGCTACGAGTTCATCGTGGTGGACTCGCCGCCCTCGCTCGGGGTGCTCACGCTCAACGTGCTGGGCGCCGCGAACCGCGTGATCGTACCGCTGCAGCCCGAGTACTACGCGCTCGAGGGCATCACGTATTTGATGGCGACCATCGACCGCGTGAAGAACTCGCTGAACCCGGGCCTCACGGTGGAGGGCATCGTGCTCACGATGTGGGATCCGCGCAATCGCTTGGCGCATCAGGTGGCCGAGCAGGTGCGCCAGCATTTCCGCGTCTTCGACGCCATCATCCCGCGCAACGTGCGCCTCTCGGAGGCGCCGTCGCACGGCGTGCCCGCGCTGCTGTACGACGTGAGCAGCAAGGGCGCGCAGGGTTATCTGAGCCTGGCGCGTGAGCTGCTCGAGGTCGGCACATGAGCGAGGTGCCGAAGAAGCCCCTGCGCGGCCTCGGTCGCGGCCTCGACGTGCTGCTGCCGGTGCGCACTCCCCCAACCCCGGCGACCAGCAGCGGAGAGCGACCGGCGCAGGGCTACGGCGACGGCAACGTGTTCTCGTGTCCGATCGACAAGATCGTGCCCAACCGCGCGCAACCGCGGCAGCACTTCGACGGCGACAAGATCGAAGAGCTGGCGCAATCGCTGCGCGAGCACGGGCTGCTCGAGCCGCTGGTGGTGCGGCGGCGGCCGGGCGCGGACACGTTCGAGCTCATCGCGGGCGAGCGCCGCTGGCGCGCCGCGCAGCGAGCGGGCCTGCGCGACCTGCTGGTGGTGGTGCGGGACGTCTCGGCCAAGGACGCCTACGAGCTCGCCCTGATCGAGAACGTTCAGCGCGAAGATCTCGATCCCATCGAGTTCGCCGAGGCGCTGGATCGGCTGCTGCGCGAGCACGGTCACACGCAAGAGACGCTTGCCACGCGGCTCGGCAAAGATCGCTCGACGATCGCGAACGCGCTGCGCCTGCTGCGCTTGCCGCCGGCGATCCGCGAGAAGGTGGTCACCAATGAGCTTAGCGAAGGCCACGCTCGCGCGCTGCTCGGGGCTCCCAACGACAACGTGCTGAGCACCCTCGCCGACAAGGTCGTGCGGGGCCGGCTCAGCGTGCGTCAGACCGAGCAGCTGGTACGCGCCGCCAAGTCCGCCGCGTCCGAGTCGGGCGGCAGCAGCGGCGGCGCGAACGGAAAGCCCGCCGCCAAGTCCGCCAGCGTGCGTGATTTGGAGACGCGCTTGGAGCGCCGGCTGGGCACCAAGGTCGAGGTCCGCGACAACGACGGCAAAGGCGAGCTCGTCGTCAAGTACGCCTCCTGGGACGAGCTCGACCGCATCCTCGACATCATCTTGTGAGCGCCGCGCGCCGTCGGGCGGCGCGCGCTCAGAAGCTCGAGCCCGGTTCTTTCAAGAACTCGAGCTCTTCCGGCGTCGAAGAGCGGCCGAGGAGCGCGTTGCGGTGCGGGAAGCGGCCGAAGCGGCGCACGATGTCGCGGTGGCGACGCGCGAAATCGGCGTAGACCTCCGCGCGCTCGCGCGCCTCCTCGCTCTGCTCATCGCGCAGCGTGGCGAACAGATCGACGCAGCGCTCTTGCACCGCGAGCTTCTCGCTGTGCATCAGCGGCATGTACAAGAAGGCGCGCTCGTCCACGCCGAGCTGGCGGTCTTCTCCGAGCTCGATGCCGCCGAGCGCGAGCTCCAGCGCGCGACCGTCACAGGCGAACATCTGCGCGCTGTTGCGGAACAGGTTGCGCGTGAACTGATCGAGCACGATGACGAGCGCCAAGCGGCCGCGCGCGGAGCTCAACCACTCGCGGTGTCCGCCGCTCGCGATGTCGGCGTGCAGCGCCGAGTAACGCTCGTGGATCGCGCGATCGAAGTCGGGACCGCCGCCGAACCAGCGCGCGCGAAATTCGCGTGGAGCGAAACCTTTGGAGTCTAGCTTGTCGAACCAAAACTCTAACACCCCTTCGAACGAGCTTGGTTCGCCGGTCATTTCGCAGAGCAGCCTATCCCAAGGCATCCGCGAGCAGCAACGTTCGCTGGCTGCAATTTTCCCGCGCGCTTCATGTCGCTGCGCGATGTCATGGACCCGTCACCGTGCGTCCGCGACTTTGATGACAGCGGATGGCATGCTAATCTTCGCGCGTTGGTTTGGAGGGTGTTGGCACGAGCCGGCACCGCAGGTCGCTCAATGCCGGCTTTTCGCTCGACTGGGACACGCCATTGGCGTTGGTTTTTAACGCTGAGCACGTTGACTACGTTGGGCGGCTGCTTCGGCTCTGGGGAGAGCGGCAACGATCGTTGCCTCAATCCGCAACCGCAGAATCCGTTCTGCGCGGCACCCGGTAGCGGCGGCCAGATGATGAGCTTCGGCGGCAGCACCAACATGGCGAGCGGTGGTCGCTCGGACACGGGCGGTAGCAGCAACCGCGGCGGTAGCCCGGCGAGCGCGTTCGGCGGATTCGGAGGGTTTTCTGGCAACGTTTCGGCTGGCGCGAGCGGCGGCGCTCAAGCGGGCGGCAACTCGAGCGCGGGCTCTCCCGCTGGCGGCACTGCCGGCAGTGCCGGTGCTGCTGGCACCGCAAAGGGCGGCTCGAGCCCCGCTGGCGGCAACGCCGATACCTCTGCGGGCGGCACCATGATGGGCGCCGGCGCGGGCGGCGAAGCCGGTAATGGTGGTGACGCGGGTAGCGGTGGTGACGCTGGCAATGGCGGCGCTGGCGCAGCCGACAGCGGCGGTAGCGCGGGTGACGCCGGTAGCGCTGGTGACGCGGGTGACGCCGGCAGCGGCGGCGAAGCGGGTCAGCGCTGAGCGCCGCGCGGCGCCGAACAACGCTGCGCGAACGCGCGCGGCGCGGCGCCAAAACAACGCTGCGCGAACGCGCGGGGTGTCCGCTCAGCGACTCTTCTTCAAATCGTCGAGCGCTTCTTTTGCGGCTCTCTGAACGGCGCCGCTGTCGAGCTCGACCGCTTTTTGAAGGTGCTGCTGCGCGGCTTTCTTGTCGCGGCTCTTGAAGTACATGCCCAGGTAGTAGTGCGCGGCGGCGAAGCGCGGATCGAGCTTCAGCGCAGCTTCGTAGTCCGACTTCGCGCCAGCGGTATCGCCGGCTGCGTTACGACATACCCCGCGCCGCACTTGGAGCGCCGGCGTGGGCGAGCTCTTCAGCGCGCGATCGAGCACCGCAACGCAATCAGCCGGCGCCTTGAGACGACCGAACAGATCCGCGACGGGCGCGAGCAGCTTCGGGTCGTCTGTCTTCGCCGCGGCGCGCACTTGCTCGAGCGCCTCCGCGCGATGGTCGGTGGCCAAGAGCAGCTCGGCGTAAGCGAGGCGTAAGTCGGCGGCGTCCGGTCGCACGGCGACGGCTTTGCCGTAAGCCGCAACGGCTTGCTCCCGCTGCCCCTGCGCTTCCAGCGCGATGGCGTTGTTCACGAGCAGCTCGGGGTGCTTGGGCGCGACCTTCAAACCCTCTTGGATGATGGGCAGCGCTTCTTTCGTCTTGCCCGCGTCCACGAGGATGGCGGAGAGGTTCGCGCTGGCGTCGACCAAGTTGGGATCCAGCTCGTGCGCCTTGCGGTACTGCTGCTCGGCGCAGCTCAAATCAGCGAGCCCTTCACACGCGACGCCCAGATAGAACGCCGCTTGCGCGTCGTTCGGCGCGGCGCTCTGCGCTTCGAGCAGCAAGTTCTTCGCCGCGGCGAAGTCTTGGTGCTGAATCGCGTCGATGCCCTGCTGCACCTTCGCGCTGGACGCCGGCGCGACCTTCTGGGCCGTTGCCGGTGACGAGGGCGCGTCTTCGAGCGGCGGATCGGGCGTCTTGGCTTGTCGTGGCGGCGCGCCACCGCAACCCTGCGCGGCGAAGCTGACGAGGACCAGCGCAGCCGCGAGCGCGGCGCGACCCGGCGCCGCGCGGCGCGCGGACGTGATGAAGCTCATTCGTCGATTCCCTTTTCCAGGCGCGCTACGGTAGCAAGAATTCGATTTTTGATCTCTTCGATGCGCGTCGCGTCCGTCACCTTGGCCCCGTCGGCGTCGGTGACGTAAAAAACGTCCGCGACCTGCGTGCCCTCGGTGTTGATCTTGGCGAGGGAGATCGTTAGCGCCGCCGACTGCAGCGCGTTCGCGAGCCAGAACAAAAGGCCCAGCTGGTCGCGCGTCGTGATCTCGATGACCGTGTCCCGGGTCGCGCAGCGGTTGTCGACGATGACGTCGGTTTGAACCTTGGGCGTCGGGCGATCCGTCCAGCGCGAGGTGCGCAGGCCGCCCGTCACTAGATCGGCCGGGCTCAGCTCCCGGCTCAAGAGCCGGCCAAAGTCCCGCTCCAGCCGCGTCGTGGCGGCGGTGACCGCCTCGATGGTGCTGCCGCGCACCCAGAACAGATCGAGCGCGCGCGTGCGGCCGAAGGCGTCCACCCAAGAGTAAACCTGCGCGTTGATGACCTTGAAGCGCGCGGCGGTGAGCGTGGCCGTGATCATGGCCAAGAGGCCCGGTCGATCATCGGCGATGAACGCCAGCTCCACGTATGGCTGATCGATGGTCATCACCGTGACGTTCACTTGCTGCATCTGCGCTTGGCGGGCGAAGCGCGAGTGCCGCACGATGTCCCCGGCCTCGTTCGCGTAGAGGTAGCGCTCGGGCATGGCGCCGAGGAAGTGCTGTAGGAACTCGCGCTCGCCGCGCTCGGGGCACAGCTTGAGCACTTTCTCCTTCACCTGCTCGAGCCGCATGTCGTCGTGCGTCTGAGCGCCGTCGAGCGCACGCTCGGTGGCGCGATACAGCTCCTCCAGCACGCGCGCTTTCCAGCTAGTGAGCGCGGTGGGGCTGGTGGTGGACACGTCGCACAGCGTGAGAAGATAGAGCTCGCGCAGACCCTCGCTGCCGTGCACGTCTTCGCAGAACGACTCGATGGTCTTGGGATCATCCAGGTCCCGGCGCGTCGCCACGTGATACATGCGCAGGTGCTTCAAGATCAGGTGCTGCACCTCGCGCACGTCCGCGTCCGGCACGCCCAAGCGCGTCAGAATCTCGCCGGCCATGTGCGCGCCGCGCTCGTCGTGAGCGCGACCGCCGATGTCTTTGCCGACGTCGTGCAGCAGCGCCGCGAAGAACAGCACGTTCGGCCGTGAAATCTCGGCGGCCAAGCGGGAGCCCAGCGGATGCTCGCTGGCGAGCTCACCGCGACACATCTCGCGCAATCGATCCACCGCGGCGACCGAGTGCACGTCCACGGTGTACACGTGATAGACGTCGTGGTGTACGCGGCCGACCACCGGCGCAAACTCCGGCACCATGGCCACGAGCAGCCCCACGTCGTGCAGCTCTTTGAGCACGGAGCCGCCGCGCAAGCGCGTGCGCTGCACGGTGATGGCCAGGCGCGTAAAGAGCTTCTGCGCTTCCTCGTCGAGCCGCAGCTTCTCGCAGAACGTCGGCGAAGTGGCGGCGCGAGCGATAGAATCGCGCGCGAACGGGTACACCGGCAAGTCGCGGCGGATGGCCTCGTCGTACACGCGCAGCGCGAGCGCAGGCTCGTTCTCGAGCGCCTGCGGATCTTCAATAGAGACCTGGTCGTTGGTGAGCTTCAGGCCACGCCCGATGGGCGTCTCGCGCGGGCGGCGCTTCGGCGGCGGCTCCGCGCGTTGCAGCAAGAGCTCGCGCCCCTGCCACAGCACGCGCGCGTGCCGATAATACTCGCTCATGAACTGCTCGACGCCGGGCCCGGTGCTGCCGTAGCCGAGCTCGCCCGCGATCGTCTCCTGCAGATCGAAGCTCAGGCGATCCGAGCGCCGGCCGGCGTGCAGGTGCAAGAGATTACGCACGCGCCAGTGGAAGCGTGAAGCCGCGTCGATCTGCGCCCACTCGCGGGTCAGCAGCACGCCGCGCCGCACCAGCTGCTCCAGGTTATCGACGCGAAAGCGCGCGCGCGTCGCCCAGTGCATCAAATCAAGATCGCGCAGCCCGCCGATGCCGTTCTTCACGTCGGGCTCGAGCAAGTACACCGAATCGCCGAAGCGCTCCGAGCGCTCGTTCGCGCGCTCCGTCAGCCGCTCCAGAAACTTTCCGATGCTCGAGATGCCGAACAGCCCCTCGAAGGCGCGCGCGAGCATGCGCTCCGTGCTCGATGCATCGCCAGCGACGACGCGCCAATCGAGTAAAGTGGTGGCGGTCGGGAGATCGCTCTTGGCGAGGTCCAAGAGATCGCCCGGGCTGACGACCTGGTGACCGACGGAGAGCCCCGCGTCCCATAGCGGATACAGCACGGCCTCCGCGATGTGTCGGACCTTCTCCGGACGCGTAGTGGTGACGATGCGCACGTCGAGGTCGCTGTGCAGCGCCATCGCGCCGCGGCCGTAGCTACCGACGGCGGCCAATGCAACATTTTGCCATTCGCCCTCGCGCGACAGCGTGCACTCCACTGCCTTGAACAGTGAGCAGAACAGACCGTCGTACGTCTTCGCGAGCCGTTCGGCGGCCGGGATCCCGGCGCCCTCGTCCGCGGCTCTCACCCGGGTCTCGACCTGAGCCCGATGATTGGCGAGATAGCTCTTGAGCTCCGAAGGCAGCGACGGGCTCTTTAAAATCGTGACCTGAGAGACGGGGCCTGATGCCATTCACTTGTGTGGCCCGGCGGCGCAGGCGACCGGACGAGTAATGAAAGAGGGGGGCGCGGCGGTTCGCCGCTCTATATAGCAGGGCCGGCCGAGGCCCAGCGCGCACGTGACATTTCACGCCGGCGCGCGACGGTAAGGGCGCTTTCCCGCGTGGCGAAGCCGCCATCGGGCCGCGCGACCGCTCCGAGCGACTCGCCCCAGAGGCCGCGGCCCGGGCGCCTTTCGCTGGCGGCGGGACGCGAGGGACGTGTTACCTTTTTCACGGATGGCGATTAGTCGGCGAGCGCTGCTCGGTGGGTTTGCATCTGGAGTCGGGGTGTTGGCGTTACCGCGCGCGGCGAGCGCGACCTTGATCCGCGGCATGACGCTCGAGGCGTTGAGCGGCGCGAGCGGTCACATCGTTTACGGGCGCGCGCTGGAATCGAGCTCGCACTGGGAGACCTTGGGCGGACATCGCCGCATCGTCACCGACACGCGCGTCCGCGTGGACGACACCATCGCCAAGAGCAAGCCGGACAGTGAAGTCTTGGTGCGCACGCTGGGCGGCACCATCGGCGATCTCGCCGCGCTGGTGTTCGGCGAGGCGATGCTCGCGCTCGATGAGCCGTGCGTGCTCTTCCTCGTCGAAAGGCCCGAGGGCATTCATCGCGTCGTCGGCATGGCGCAAGGTCACTATCCCGTGTTGCCCGACGTGCAGCGCAGCTTGCGTTTGCGCCAGAGCCCGCGCGCGCCCGAGCTCATCGGGGACGCGCGCCTCGCCATGCGACGCTTGCCCGGACAAGAGCTGTCCGTGGCCGCGAAGATGATCCGAGAGGCCTTGTCGCGATGAGCCACGCGCGTTTCGCTGCGGCGCTGCTGTGCGCCGCGACCACCTGGCTCGCCAGCTCCCCCGCCTTTGCTTACTGCCGCACCAACTCTTGCGACAAGATGCGCGGTGACGTGTGCACCCAAGACGGCAGCGGCTGCCTCGAGGGCGGACTGCCGCTCGCGTGGGCGAGCTCCTGCGTCACCTTCGCCGTGCAGCGCAACGGATCCACCAGGAACAACATCAGCGCGGACGAGTTCGAGCAAGTCATCCAAAATGCCTTCGCCACCTGGATGAACGCGGACTGCGGGGACGGCCTGCACCCCTCGATTCAGGTCAACTCGCTCGGAATGGTGTCGTGCGGCAAGGTCGAATACAACAAAGATCAGGGCAACGCGAACATCTACGTGTTCCGCGATGACGAGTGGACCGCGGTGGGCACCGGCAACGCGCTCGCCCTCACCACCGTTTGGTACGATTGGAAGACCGGCGAGATCTACGACGCCGACGTCGAGGTCAACGGCACCGACGGCTACATCACCAACGGCGCGCCCGAAGACGGCGACGATCTGCCCTCGATCATCACCCACGAGAGCGGACATTTCCTGGGCCTCGCGCACTCCTTCGCGCCCAAGGCCACCATGTCCACGTACTACGAGCGCGGCGTGGACAACCTGCGCGAGCTCTCGAGCGACGACGTAGCCGGCATCTGCGCCATCTATCCGCCCGATCGCGAGCCCGCGAGCGACAACTGCCAGCCGCGCCACGGCTTCTCCAGCAGCTGCCGCCACGACGACTCCGGCTGTTCGCTGAGCGCAGGCAGCGCGCCGCGCTCCTCGCTGGCGGCGACCAGCGCGCTCGCCCTGCTCGGCGCGACGCTGCTGCGCCGACGCCGCACGCGCTCCGCTTAAACGCGGTTCACTCTGCCGCGGGTGCCGGGCTCTGCGCCCGCAGTCCCGCGGCGCGGATCAAATCCTGATCGGCGTCTTCGCCGGGGTTTGGCGTCGTCAGCAAGCGATCACCGTAGAAGATGCTATTCGCGCCCGCGTACAGACAGAGCAGCTGCGCTTCTCGGCCGAGCTCCGAGCGGCCCGCGCTGAGCCGCACCTTCGAGCGCGGCATCAGTAAGCGCGCGACCGCGATCATGCGCACGAGCTCCAGCGGATCGATGGGCGGGAGCGACGCCAGGGGCGTGCCCTCGACGCGCACCAGCGCGTTCACCGGCACGCTCTCCGGGTGCGGCTCCAGCTTGGCGAGCTCGATCAACATGCGGCAGCGATCGTCCGCGCTCTCACCCATGCCGATGATGCCGCCCGAGCACACCGTGATGCCGGCGGCGCGCACGTTGCGCAGCGTAGCCAAGCGATCGTCGAACGTGCGCGTCGAGATGATCGAGCGGTAGTGCTCGCGCGAAGTGTCGAGGTTGTGATTGTAGGCGTCGAGCCCGGCTTCCTTCAGCTTCTGCGCCTGCTCGGCGTTCAGCATGCCGAGCGTCACGCAAGCTTCCAGGCCCATGCCCTTCACCTCACGCACCATTTCCAGCACGCGCTCGAAGGCCGAGCCGTCCTTCACCTCACGCCAGGCCGCGCCCATGCAAAAGCGCGTCGCGCCTTGTTCCTTCGCGCGGCGCGCGGCGGCCACCACGTCACTCACCTTCATGAGCGCCTGCGGCTTCACCGAGCTCTCATGGTGGGACGACTGCGAGCAATAGCCGCAGTCTTCCGGACAACCGCCGGTCTTCACGCTCAGCAGCGTGCAGAGCTGCACCTCACCATCGGGGTGATGGGCGCGGTGCACCGAGCGCGCGCGATCCACCAGCTCGAACAGCGGCAGGTCATACAGAGCGCGCACCTCGGCGAGCGTCCAATCGTGGCGGAGCGTAGCGGTCGATCCATCAGCGGCCATGCGCCTCCTTTAGCGAGAACTCGTCACAGCGTCCACCGGCTCGTCAGAAGCTGAGCGCGGCGCGGCCCACCTCGCGATCCACCACCCCGTCGCGGATCAGCTGCTTGATGGCCATCTCGAACGTCTGCATGCCGTACATTTCCGCGCCCGACTCCATCAGCTCCTTCAGCGGTGGGTTCCCGACCGGGCGCTTCAGCGTCTCTCGCACCGAGCCCGTGCCGATCAGCACCTCCGCGGCGAGCGCCATCCCGTGCCCGTCGCTGCGCGGCAGCAGGCGCTGCGCGATGACGCCCTGCAGCGCGTCCGCCAGCCGCTCCCGCAAATCCTCCGAGCTGCCCTGCCCCAGCGCGATCATGCGGTTCATCGTGCGCGCCACGTCTGGCGTGTGCAGCGTCGACAGCACCAAGTGCCCCGTTTCCGCGGCTTTCAGCGCGATTTCCATCGTCTCCGCGTCGCGGATCTCCCCCACCTGAATCACGTCCGGATCCTGCCGCAGCGCGGCACGCAGCGCGCTGGCGAAGCTCTGCGTATCGTAGCCGATCTCGCGCTGACTGATCGAGGCGCGGTCGTCCTCGTAGAGGTACTCGATCGGATCTTCAATCGTGACGATGTGCCGCGGCAGCGAGTGATTCATGTAGTCGATCATCGCGGCCAGCGTGCTCGTCTTGCCGTTACCGGCGGCGCCCACGCACAGCACCAGCCCGCGGTCCCGCTCGGCGAGCATTTGGCAGGCGGCGGGCGCGCCCAGCTGCTCCAGCGAGGGCACCCGCTGCGGGATGACGCGCATCACGATGGCGAGCGAAGCGCGCTGCCGGTACACATTGACCCGGAAGCGGCCCACGCCCGGCAGGGAGTACGACGTATCGTACTCCCTGAGCGCGCCCAGCTCCGCGAGCACCGCGTCGTCGCGGATCACGTGACGCGCGACGGCTTCCGTGTCCTGCGGCCGGATCTTATCCACGCGGAAAAACACCAGACTACCGCGCACGCGCGCGCCGGGTGGCTGCCCGACCTTCAGGTGCACATCCCGAGCGCCGGCGCTGATAGCCTTTTGCAGCAGCTGTTGGAGGTAAGCCTCCGAGGCGTACGGATTCGACTGACTACCGGGCTGCAAGCTCACCACGCGCCCGCCAGCATACCCCAGCGCCCTATCCGGCCGCTCGACCGCTGCGGATGGGGGTGCGATTTTGCGGGGACGATGTGAGAGCGCGGGATGGCGGGAGCGCCGCGAGGGAGAGCGATATGCCGGGACGGCGCGGGCGGGCGGAGCGCGACGCGGTAGGCGGCGCGGGCCGGTTGGGCGGTGGAGAGCGGCGCGGTGACGCGATTTTGAGCGCGTGACGGTTGCAGGGCGAGGCTTGCTTGAGCTAATACCCCTCGCGCCGCGCGGCCCCGCGCGGCCGCGGCTCCAGGGCCGCGCGTCCGGGTAGCTCAGTCGGTAGAGCAGAGGATTGAAAATCCTCGTGTCGGCGGTTCAATTCCGTCCCCGGACACTGAAGACCGCGAAAAACTCAGCGTTCCAGATTCCACCGAGCGTCGCTGAGTCCTGCGGGTTGTACCGGGTGCGGTACACAGACAGTACGGCGGGGACGGCGGATGGGCGCGCGTATCGAGGGGATGAACGAGGTATCCGGTGCGTAGACCCCGTTCTTCCGCCGAGCGCCGCGCTTGGTGCATTGTCGCGCGTGCATGAAAGACAAGACGCGGGCGACATGGTTGGGGCGGATCGAAGAGTGGCGGCGAAGAGGGAAGACGGCCGAGGAATTCGCAGCGGGACAGCCGTTTTCGGGTGGCACGCTGACGTGGCGGGCCAGTCAGCTGCGGCATGAGGGCGGCGCGGCGGGCAAGCGTCGTTCGACGATGAGAGCGATGGGCAAGGACGGCCCGCGGGTGGTGCTCGCCGAGGTGGTGCGCCGCGCGCCTGTGCCGCCTGGGGCAGCGTTGACAGTCGAGATTGCGAGCGCGCGTATCACGGTGAGCGCCGGGGTCGACGCTGCGTTGCTGCGAGAGGTAGTGCGCGCGTTGAGAGACGGGCAGCCATGATTCCGAGCGGCGTTCAAATCTTTCTCGCGCTGGAGCCTGTCGATATGCGTTGGTCTTTCGACAGGCTTGCCGGTGCCGCGCTCGAACGGATTGGTTATGACGCGCGGAGCGGCGCGCTGTTCATTTACT
Organism: uncultured Sorangium sp.; assembly: GCA_966250485.1. Classification (GTDB taxonomy): domain Bacteria; phylum Myxococcota_A; class Polyangia; order Polyangiales; family Polyangiaceae; genus PMG-095. The sequence continues at coordinate 34,256 of CBINHN010000064.1, forward strand.
TCGGCGAGCGCAAGGATGCGGTGAAGGTCTTGTTCTTCGACGGGTCTGGGATGTGCTTGTTCTACAAGCGGCTCGACCGCCGAGTGTTCGCTGTACCGCAAGCGAGCGCGCCGGATGCGCGCCACATCGAG
>CBINHN010000065.1:0-34362 GCA_966250485.1 uncultured Sorangium sp.
GCGATGTCCTGCAGTATGGGGACGCCCTGTCACACCGAGCCCGGCAATCCTCTGCAGATGGCCGTGAACGACCAGCTCTACGCGACACTCACCAGCCACATGACGGAGCACTGCGGCCCACTGATCAAGAAAGGGAGCCCGCAGGAGAGCGCGTTCGTTCGGCTGATGAAGGGGCCCTGCGGCGGCACCGACCGCATGCCTTACATCGTTTGTTCATCCGACGAGGATGAGGCGTGCATCGCGCCCAACGTCATCGCCGCCATCGAGCAGTGGATCGCTAGCGGCGCACCGATGTAACGAAGAGCTGCTCTTAAGCGCTCATTCGCACTTTCCACCGCGGGCGCGGATCTCCTCAGCGACTCGCTTGAAAGGCATGACGCGGTGGAGCAGCTCGATGGAGACTTGGTCCGCTTGGCGAATCTCCTCGCGGGTGTGCGTGATGTCCTTGGAAATTTCGTCGAGCTCCGCGCGATCGGCGGATTTGACGGCTGAGTCGATGCGTCCGGCGAGCCACGGCACCTTCGCGCTCAACGTCCCCACGCTGATGAACGCGGTGTAGAAGCGCGAGCGCGTCTCGCCGAACTGCGGCAAATCCGCCGGTAGCTTGTCGAACTGCTCGTGGAGCGCGCTGAACTTGCCGTTCAGGTCGGTGAGAGGTGCTTTGAGCTCTTCCAGCGACTTCTTCGCGGCATCCGCCAGGCGCTTGATCTCGGCGGGGCTCGCGGCGACGACCTTGGGTTTGTCGGCTTTGTTCTTGTGACAAGCCGGCAGCGCGCACGCCGCGACGACGAACAGCGAGATTGGCACTCTTCCCAAACGAGACGCAAGCGACACTGGTCCTCCTGTAAATCGAAATGCGTTCATTGCTCTACGGACCCCCCGTGGGATACGCGGCCTGAGCCACCCCGCGCTCGCTCACCGAGCTCGTCTCAAAATCCCAGCTGCCGCCGGGTGGCAGCTCCGCGGCTGCGCGGCTCATGGCGACGGAGAGCGGACGCCCCGCGCGATTGAGCGGGAAGACGGCGACCGAGGGGCTGCTCATGGGGACCTCGAAGCGGTTGACGAACGTGCCCGTGTACGCGACACCGGCATCACGCGACACGGCGCGCAGCGAGCTGATGTCGATGCCGGGGATGGGCGTCACATCCAACACCCAATAGTTGCACCAATATTCCACGCGGGCCACGTCTTCGGCCGCTAGCGCCAGCGGCAACTCCGTGAGCGCGATCATGCTCACGTCACCGGGAGCGACGCAGGCCGCGATGGTCTCCGAGCCGTCGGTGAGCCGGTAGAAGCGCCGCACCAATAGCCCTCCGACGCTCTGCCCGAGGGACTGCTCGTCCTTGTCGAAGAGCTCGACAGAGAACGCCGGGCTACACGCTGGCGTGTCGCCCACGTTCTTTACGGCGGCGTAGAGCTCACCGCCCTCTGCGCCTTTGCGAAGGGTGAGCGCGAGCACCGACAGGACGCCGTTGCCGCCCGCTCGGGCCGTAACCGTGAGGTCGCGCGGGATGATCGCCGCATCATCACCCGGCGCGGCCGCAGGCTCGACCTTCTTGCTCGAGCAAGCGAGCGCAAGCAGCGACGCCGTGAGGAGGAGGAAGGACTTCACCAGCATGAGACGTGGCGGGCGCCGTGAGCGGCGGAGAGCGCTGCCAGCGGCGATGCCTCGAGCATAGCGCACAAAGCGCAAAGACCCCTCGCGAGAGGGGTCTTTGACGCTGCGCATGCTCGAAGGCTCAGGACGCTTTGAGCTCTGCGAAGGCTCCGGGGTTGTGGATCGTGGCGCCTTGCACGGCGCCCGCGCCACCCGCGAAGTCCTCGGTCTTGTCCGAGTATCCGTAATGGGTGACTTCGCTGCCGGGGCCGTCCTTCGCAGGATAGCCCTTCTCGTCGGCCTTCATGCCCATCGCGTTCATGATGTTGCAGTAGTACTTGTTGACCGGCGCGTTGCCGTACTTCGCCTCGGTGCCCGTCCCTTGGCTAATGCCATCGGACTTTTGGGTCGTGCCCTCGACGCATTGCGAGAGGCTCCGGCCGAGCATCTGCTCGGGGGTTGCGCCAGAGGCCGCGTCCAGGTTGATGACCTTGCCGGTCTTGAAGTAGCCACCGCCGCTGCCAGCCTGAATGATCGGGGCGTTGTTCAGGTTGTGCGCGTTGCCGTCCGACATCTCGTTCATCCAGACCGCGATGCTGTTGTCGAGGACGGTCCCGCTGCCCTCGGGGATGCTGTCCAGCATCTTGACGAGGTTCGCGAACTTCTGCGCGTAGTAGCGGTCGATCTTCTGCAGGTTCTCTACGGCGCCGGCGACGCAGTCGCCCTGCATGCCAGCGTTGTCGAGGCGATGCGACTGGTTGTGCGAATCGGCGTTGATGCCGAGTCCCTTGAACACGAAGTTGTTCGGGTACTTCAGGAACACGATGGGGTTCGCGTTGCAGGCTGCGGTGAGCGCTGCGATGGCGGAGTAGAGGTCCGCGCTATCCATCGTGTCGCTCACTTTGCGGGTGAGCGCGTCGGTGCTGCTATCCGCCATCGGCTTTTTGTCCGCGCCCAGCATCGAGGCCAGCTCTTGGCTGCACGCGGCGGAGGCGACCACCTTGCCCACGTCATTGAGGAGCTGGAGCCAGGCGGCGAGCTTGTCCTTGTCCGCCTTGCTCATGTCCTTGGCCATGAGCCGGTTGAGGTCGCCCCGCACGATGTCGGCGACGGCCTTGCCCTTGGCGACGGCCCAGCTGTCCGCGTTCATGGTCGGGGTGCCCGTGCCGCCGGTCTTGAACAGCCCCGTGAGGTTGCCGTACGCCTGAGTCGCGTTGAGCGCCGTGAAGATCGTCTCGGCCTTGGAGTAGGAGATGGCAGACTGCGCGCCTTCTTTCGACTGGCCCGCCACGTTCATGAACAGCGGCGTTCCTTGCGGGCTGAGCTGCTGAGCCATGACATGGTCCAGCGACGGACCGATGGGCATGGCCTTGAACTTGGGATCGCCGAAGTCGAAGGGCTTGTTGCTGTTCGGGGTGACGGGCTGGCAGGTGAAGATCGAGCCGGCGATCTGCGTGTGAGAGTCGTTGCCCTGGCCGCGTCCTTTTCCAGGGCCTGTGTTGTTCGCCGTCCACTCGTTCATCGTGCGAATGCCGCGGGGCATCAGCAGCTTCGCTGCGAACGGAGCCAGCGCCGCGAGGTTCGTCGGCATCAAATCCGCCGCCGTGAGGTCACCGTCCAGCTTGTTGGGGAACCACTTGTTCGTGATGCACCCGTAGTGGGTGAACATCAGGATGAACCGCTTCGCCGGAGCCACCGTGGCTCCTTGCGCCTTCGCTTCCCGTTCCCAAACGGAGGGAAGGAACGGAGCGGCCACGACAGCTCCGCCCAAGCCTTTGAGGAGGATTCTTCGGTTGAAGTACGTAGTCATGATCGGATTTCCTCAGGTTTCACGGAGTTGCACGGACGCGCAAACGGAAGGAATCCGCTTGGGTGAGATCACCGAGTAGATTCAGGATGGTGTAGCCGTTCGTCGCCAGCTTGGTCTTGAGCTGATCGACGACGCACTGGTCGTTGGCGTTCGGATTACGTCCGTAGGCGTAGGAGACCCACGCCCGCGCGTAGAGCGACTGCGCTCTCGGGCTCTTGGCGATCTCCTGCATGAGCTCGACGGGGGAGGAGATCTCCTTCGTGATGCCGTCGCCCAGCTGCACCGTGGCCGTCGTGACGGACGCGTCGATCGCGCCGCCCCGCAGATCCTGCGTCTGCCACTTGCCGATGCCGTCGTAGTTCTCGAGCACGTAGCCCGGAGGATTGATGAAGGTGTGGCAGCCCATGCAGGGTTGCGTCTTCTCCGTCAGCGCTTCGACGTAGGCGCGCTGAGTCGGGAAGTCGCCCTGCACCGTTGCCTTGATGGCGTTCGGATCGGGCGCGCCCGGGTTGATGTTGAGCAGCCAGACCGAGATGAAGGCGCCGCGCAAGATCGGGCTCGTCGCGTCGTAGTTGGCGTACGAGCTCAAGAAGCCCGCGCGGGTCAAGAAGCCGGGCCGCGGCGTGGCTGGATCGAGCGTCACCTTGGTCAGCTCGGTGCCATACATGGCCGGGTCGAGCCCGTAGATGGCGGCGTTGTCCTTGTTGACGAAGGCGACGTTGCTGAGGAGCAGATCCTGGAACGAGCCGTTCGAGTACGCGACCTCCTCGAAGAAGGCGTCCATCTCCTTCTGGTACGTCGTCTTCGCCGCCGCGTTGTACGTCGGGTACTTCATCGGATCGTGATCGATCTTGTACCAGTGGCCGCTCCCGCTGTTGACCTGCGACCACTCCTCGTGGAACGCGGAGATCAGCGCGCCGGTCTTCTTGCGATCCATGATCATGCGCTGCGCTTGCGCGAGGATCTGCTCCTTGGTTTGGAGCTGGCCGGCGTCGGCGGCGGCGTTCAGCATCGCGTCCGGCACCGAGCCCCAGAGCAGGAACGAGAGCCGGGTCGCCACTTCCTGCTGCGAGAGCTTGATGGCGCTGCCTTCGGTCTCGGTATTGAGCTCAGGGAGTAGCAGGAACGAGGGAGACACGAGGAACGCTTCGAGGACGGCCTCGGCTACCTGCGCCGGCGTACCCGCCGGGGTGACATTGCTCAGCGATTCGAAGCTCGCGACCTCTTCCGCCGTGAGCGCGCGTCGGAAGGCTTTTCGGCCGAAGGTCTCGATGGTGGTCTTCAAGCAACCCGCCGCCGCCGGGTCACAGCTGATGAACATGGACTTGTTCGGCCCGGCCATGACTTGAGCGGCGATCGCTGCTGCCGTCTTCTGGTATTGGGTCCAGGCCGGGGCGGTCATGGCGCCGTCGAAGTCGCCGACCAGTGCTTCCGAAACCGGCTTGCCGTCGAGCTCCGTAACGCCGAGGAGGTCGCGAACGACGTTCTCGTACTGTCGGTTCAGCATGCGCGGGATCTGAGTCGTCGCAGGGATGCCCGGTTGACAGGGGCCATCCGGCGGGATCGGGGGCTTGCCGCTGCCGTCACCTGCGGTGCCGGAGCCGCTCGAGCCGTTAACGGCGCCTGCCGTACCATCCGGCGTGCCGCCATTCGGGTTCGAGGTGCTGCCGGCGTTCGAAGCGGCGCCAGCGCCGACGCTCGCGCCACTGCCGTTGCCAGCGCCCGGGGTCGGGCCGCCATTGGAGCCACCCGGTGTTCCCGGGCCCATGCCCGGACCGGAGACCTCTGAGCTACACGCGGCGAACGCCACGGACAGTGCTCCTAGAGCAACCAACAACCGTTTTTCTTTCATAACGACCTCTCGACGAAACCGAGCCGACAACTACTCACCCCTGACTATGCCCCGGTCGTGAGCCACGTATTTGCCCGTAGCTGCTTGGATTTGAGCGGGATTCCTTTTTGAGTCGAGCGTTGGAATCTTGAATCGCAACGCGAAAAACGGGCATTTCTGTGGGGTCGCAGCGCGCGATGCGAATATCAGAACTGGCCGCTCACCGGGCTTGGGGATATCCGGCGTACCAGCGCGTCCGGTACTCCGTACCAAGTAGCCGAGTCGGTACGAGCAGCACTCGGAGCAAGAAATTCGAGCATTTCTTCGGGGCCAGAAGATTCCAGCGAGCGGGCTTCGTGGCGCACAAAGACGACGGAAAAATGCGGTGTGAGCGAATCGGCGCCAGCTGATTCGTTCCGCGTGCGGCTTCGCGCGGAGCGCAGAGATGGGGGCGGCGCTGCGGGATGAGGCAAGTTCGCTTAACGATAGGAACTCCAAATATCGAATTGTGCGGCAACTCGCGAGGTCGCGAGCTCTTGGCTCGAAGTGCGACGCAAGTGACGCTGGTTCGACTCGTTCGCGCTATCGCTCGCCGCGGCGCGCGATGTCGCGAGCGGAGCGTGCCGCGCTGCTGCCTCCACTGTCGCACCCACAACTACGCGAGCTGCATACGCCAGCGCACAATTGCGACGCTGTCCGATCAGAGTCGCAAGAAAAGCGTGCCGCCAACGCCACCAAATTGAACGACGTGAGCGACGCCGGCAGCCAGCGGGTGTGCACGCGAAGCGTCTGCGCGAAGCGCGCGAGAGGCTCGAACATGAGACAGAACTCGGGATTTTCTGTGGGTGGCCGCCAGCGATGAGCGAGCCAGGACAAAAGCCCTCGAAAGCGTCGGGACCGCAGCCCCCGCCGCTCCGCCGCGCGATCTCTGGTCAACGAAGCGCCGCGACGATCAGCGCCGCGCGTCGCGGCTCCGGCGAACGCGTTGCTCTCGTCAGCACGCCGACGCGGCGAGCTTCCGGCTCACAACCGCAGGTCAAACCGTGTGCTTCGCGGACGAGCAGCGATGCCATCGCGGTGCCGCGTCCGCGTCCGCGACTCGAGTCTCTGGCTCGCGAGCACGACGAAGCGCCGCGCGCTGCTCCGGTGGCGCCGCAGGCGGACGGCGCGAGCGTTGCACACGGCTACGACGAAGAAGAGTCGCCGACGCTGGCGGTTTCCAAGCCGCTGATGGCGCTGCTCGCCGGCGCCAGCATGCCCGCTGCCGACGCCACGCGCTCGGACGCGCCGAGCGTGACGGCGGAGACACCAGCGCCCACGGGCAACGCTGTAACGGCGCCGCGTCGTGAAGAAGAACAGCGAGCGAGCGCGCCCGAGGTCTCGAGCACAGCAGCTGCGCCGTCCGCGCCCGCCAGCAGTGAGCCTGAGGCGACGGCGTCAGCGGTGCTCGTAAAAAAGAAGTCGCAGGCACGTCAACGCGTGCTCACCGCTTCTTGCGCGGCGCTCGCCGTCTCGGCCACGCTCGCTGTCGCGAGTTGGCTGAAGCGTCACGATATCGCGCCGGCCGCGCAGGAGCAGGCTCCGCGCGCGGCCGCGTTGCCGCCGCGCGCGGAAGCGATGAAAAGTGTAACGCAGGCCGTCCCTGTCGCTCCTCCTCGGCCCGCAGCGCGGCCGTTGCCGGCGAGCGCCGCAGCGCCGGCGAGCGCCGTGCGCGATGACTCCGTTACCGTCGCGCCCACGTGCGACGACCTTTTGACAGACGCTGAGCCGAGCGGAAAGAAGTCGGCCGGCGAGCATTTGCGCAGCGCTCGCCAAGCGCTGGTTCGCGGTGATACCGACGCATCTCAGCGCGGGTTTTGCCAAGCCATTCGCGCCGGGGCGGTCGATGCGAGCGTCGCGCTCGAGCTCGCGCAGCTGCTGCTGTTGCGCCGCGACGCCGCCGCGGCGAGTGAGTGGGCGGAGCGGGCGCTGCGCGCGGAGCCCAATTCCAGCCGCGCGCTGAATGTGCTCGGCGATGCGCTCGTGCGCGTTGGAGACCGCGAGCGGGCGCGCGCGGCGTGGCTTTCGGCGAGCCACGTCGCGGCTAGCGATGAGGTCGCCGTTGGCAGCTTCGTGCAGCGTAGCCTCGACGCCGCCGAGCGCTCGCTCAAGGAGCGCGACCCGGCGCGCGCGGAGCGCTTCTTGCGACGCGTGCTCGCGTTTCAGCCGGAAAACGCCGCCGCTACCGCCAAGCTCGGCGCGACACTGGCGAAGCTCGGCTTCCCGAAGAGCGCCGAGCAGTGGTCGCGCCGCGCCGCCGAGCTCGCCCCGCAGCTCGCGGCGGCCCCCTGATCACGAAGAATCAGCGGATAATGCAGACAAATCAGCGAGACGAAACTCGCCGGTGTGCATGTGGGATAGGGGCGCCGAGATCGTCGCTGCTGTTGTGCGCGGTGGTCGACGCCAGCACCCGAGTGCCTCTAACATCGTAGTTACGTTTTGGGGGAGCGACAGAAGAGGTTAGGATGACACTCACTCGACGCGCGATTGCTGAAGCGTTTGGAACGTTCTGGCTCGTCTTCGGCGGCTGCGGCAGCGCGGTCATCGCCGCGGGATTTCCGAACGTCGGCATCGGCCTCGCTGGAGTTGCTCTGGCGTTCGGCCTCACCGTGCTCACCATGGCCTACGCCATCGGGCACATCTCGGGTTGTCACTTGAACCCGGCGGTCTCCGTTGGCCTCGTAGTGGGCCGGCGCTTTCCGGCGCGCGAGCTGCCGGCCTATATCATCGCTCAGCTGATCGGCGCCGTGTGCGCCAGCGCGGTACTCTACGTGATCGCGAGCGGAGCGAGCGGCTTCGACGTGAGCGCGGGCTTCGCCGCGAACGGCTACGCCGAGCACTCACCGGGTGCTTACTCGCTCACCGCCGGCTTCACCGCTGAGTTGGTGCTGACGTTCTTCTTTCTCTTCGTCATCCTCGGCGCGACGGACAGCCGCGCGCCAGCTGGCTTCGCTCCCATCGCCATCGGCCTCGCGCTGTGCTTGATCCATCTCATCGGCATTCCGGTCACGAACGTCTCCGTCAATCCGGCGCGCAGCACGGGTCCTGCGCTGTTCGTCGGTGACTGGGCGCTGGCGCAGCTCTGGCTCTTCTGGGTCGCACCGCTCCTGGGCGGAGCGCTCGCGGGCGTCGCTTACCCGCTGTTGTTCGGCAGCCGCGAAGCTCCCAGCGTCGTCGGCGTCAAGAGCTCGGAAATCGGAACCGTGGCGCCGGGAGCGTGAGACTGCGCTCCTGACGCAGTCGTGTCGCGGCGGCGGTCAGCTCCAGCAGCGTGACCGCGGCCGCCTCGACAGCGGCCACGCCGGCGCGGTAAGACCCGCGCGTGAAGCAAGAAGCGTTGATGCTGGCTCCCACCGCTGACCCGCGCGTCTTCGTCGATGCGGACGGCCTCAAGCGCGTCCCGCCACAGGGCTGGGCCTGCTTGCCGCCGGGGGACGCCGGGCTCACGCGACGCGTCAAGCAGCTGGGGCCATCGTGGGCGGTGATCGAAAAGCGCGGCCGCAAATCCTTTTCGAAGGGCTTGTGGGCGCCGCTCGCCAACATCGAGGCGGCGAAGACAGCGCTCGCCGCGGAGCGCAGCAGCGCAGCGTACGCCAAAAAGCGCGCCGCAGCTTCCGCGCGACGCGAGCACACCCAGGCCAACTACGTGGTGTCGTTCGAGGTTGAGGTGCTGCGCTTCTTGCGCTTCGCTCCGCGCTTCGAGCAAGTCGCGCGGCAGCTCGCGCGCAGGGTGACCGAGCACGCGACGCCGGTTGGCAGCGGCACCGTGGCTCGCACCAAGCGTATCCCGATCGAGCGGCGCGCCGAAGCGGCGCTCATCGCCTGGCTGCGGCATCAGACTACGGCCTACGATCACATGAAGATCGAGCGCGTCGCCGGCCGGCGACGCGAGGTGCGGCGCGAGCTGGCCAGCGTGTCGCGCGCTGCGCTCGAGCTCCATCGCCGCGACGCCCCGCACGCCGCACAGCAGTGCCCCATCTGCGCCGCGCTGGCTTGACCAGCGGCCCGACCTCACTGTCCGCTCACCGTAACATGCGCCGCGATGCGGGGCTCGTATTTACAGAAGTTTATCTCGCGGCGAGAACTTGCATAGCCATCCGCTACGAGACGACGTAGACTCGGCCTGAGCTTGGCGTGCGTGACGTCGGCTACGCCAGAAAGCCGATCCGCCTGCTTCTCCGGTGCGCATTCAACGCGATCTTGCTCACGCTCAGGCGTCCAGGGACGCCGTTACAGTCACAGAAAGTCGGAAAACGTGGGAAATCGCCTCTTCGTCGGAAATCTCTCATTTGGTACCACCCAGGCCTCGATCGAATCAGCGTTCGCCGCGATGGGGGAAGTGCGTGAAGTCGTGATCCCCGTCGATCGCGCCACCGGACAACCCCGCGGTTTCGCGTTCGTCACGATGGGCGACGCCCAAGGCGCTGCCAACGCCATTTCACAGCTGAACGGCACCGAGCTCGACGGTCGCGAGATCCGCGTCGACGAGGCGACGGAGCGTCCGCGCCCGAGCTTTGGCGGCGGTGGTGGCGGTGGCGGTTTTGGCGGCGGCGGAGATCGCTCACGCGGTCGCAGCGGCGGCGGTAGCCGTCGCGGCAGCCGCGATCGCTTCTGAGCACAACGTCGAGAGCTCGGCTCGAGGGCGAGTCTGGCGCTGCTGCGCTGGGCCGCAGCTCGGGTCGAGCTCCCGCAATGCGCGCCGCGCTATGCTCTGCGTCCGTGACGGCAGCCATTCCAATCACGGGTCTCGCGCATGTCGGCATTCGCGTGCACGACCTCGAGCGTTCGCTGCGTTTTTACGCGCTGTTCGGGTTTGAGAAGACCATGGGAGCAATCGGTCCGGAGCCAGTGGCGATCTTGGAGCACCCCTCGGGGCTCGAGATCAATCTGGTGCTCAATGCGCCGCGGGAACGCGCACCGAACGTCTTGATGGACATTCCCGACAAGCACGCGGGCATCACGCACATCGCGCTGCGCTGCGAAGACATCCGCTCCGCGCAAGCGCGCTTGCAAGCGGAGGGCATCCCGCTCAGCGGGGGGCCGCTACGGCTGGGCCCACAGGCGGAAGCGATCTTCGTGCGAGATCCCGACGGCAACGTGATCGAGCTGCATCAGCCGCTCGCCGATGAGCTGAAGTAGTCCGGGCGCGCTTCAGAGCACCGCGCTGCGATGCTCACCAGGGCTTCGGCGCGGGTCGTGCTTTCGCGCCGGTGACGGCGTCGTCGAGCGCGCTGCCCTCTCGCAAGCACGAATAACAATCTCGCTTATGGTTCGCGCCGCAGCCTCGCTTGCTCTTCAGCTTAGCGAGCAGCGGCAGCGCGCGGCGATCCGCGTCGCTCGCTGCTCTGCGGACGGCGTCCAGATGTTGCTCGCAGCTGGTGGCGACGCGCAAATCCAGAAGCACCGCGAGCGCTGGCGAGATCTTGGGGCGCACGTCCGTGCTGTACAGCAGCGCACGCGCGAGCTCGGCGTTGTCTTTTCGCGTGCGACTCGCGGTCCAGACTTCGTATAGCGCGTCCGCGCCGGCCGAGCCCGGTAGGCCCGCTAGGGTCCCGAGCGTCGAAGCCGCCGTCGATGGGTCGTCGAGCAGCTGGCGGAGCTTCGTCGCCGTACGTTTGTCGCGCAGGGAGGCGGGCTTGCGCTCTAGCTCGTCCAGCAGCGACTGCGCCTCGCCGAGCGCGTGTTGTCGGCGCTGCTCGGCGAGCGCGACGAGCTCGCGGGCGCTCGAGGCCGCTGTGTTCTCGCTCGCCGCCGCGCTCGTGCTCGCCGCCGCGCGCGACACCGCTTCGGCGCCCGAGGCTTTCAGCGGCGTGGAGCTCGGCGGGTTGGTGAGCGTTGGCGGAGCTTGCGCTGGACGCGATGCGGGCGAGGGCGCCGCGACAGCAGCGACGGCTGGGCGCGGAGCCGTCCAGCGACCCAGCCCGCCCGCGGTGGCGGCCACCAGCAACAGCACGAGGAGCAGCGGCGCCCATTGCGGCAGCTCTCTGTTGGCGAAGCGCACGCGCGTCGTCAGCGCGCCGAAGACGCTCGGCGCATGCTGTGGAGCGCTCGCCGTCTCGTCCGCGACGAGCGCGGCTGTCGCCGGCGGTCGAGACAACGGCGGCTCGAGCTCCGCGGGCATCGCTGGCGGCGCAGGGAGGTGCTGCGCGGGCTCCTCCTTCGCCTCCACCTCGGCGGCGGCAGCCGCATCGCGAGCAGCGTGCGTAGCCGCGGATTGCGGCGGCGAGGTCGCTTCGGCGCGCGCGCTCGGAGATTTCGACGGCGCGGCAGGAGGGGCGGGCGGCTTCGACGCCGCGGCCATGCCGGAGCGGACGAGCACCGGCGCTCGCTTCTGAGCCGGTGGCTGAGCTGCGCTGAGGTTCGGCGGAGCTACGCCGAGCAATGTCGTCTCGGAGGAGCGTTTGGCAGCCCTCGCCGCGGACGGCTGTTGCTCGGCGCGCGGAACGCGAGGTTTCGGTAACACGCTCGGCGCGTGCGGCACCAGGGACCATCCGGAATCGGCGGAGGTTCCCTGCGGCGGATTCGACTCGGGCATGGTGCTCGCAAGTCATACGGCCAGCGACGGGGTCGCTGAAGATGAAGCGGTCGAGCGCGCGGAAACGCTGTCCCTGTGCTGATGTGCGCGGCGAGAGCAGCCCCGCACACTGATGCGCCGAGTACGAGAACGAAGGCGCGCTCGGTCTTGCGATTCGTCGCGCGGGGATCCCGCGCAATCCGCGCGTGGGCCTGTACGTGGTAGCTTCCAAGCGCTCGTGGATCTGCGAAAAGAGGGCCTGATTCGCACGCTGGGCGTCAGCAATTTCAGCGATCACCCGCACGGGTGATCTTGCGCTGGCACGTGCAGCTCGGCAGCATCCTGCTGCCAAAGAGCGCGCACCCCGAACGCCAGCGCGAGAACTTGGGCAGTCTTCGATTTCGAGCCGTCTCGCGCAGAGATGGGGCAAATCAGCGCGCTGGGTGGCCCCGACGGAAGAACGGGCGGACAGGATCCCGACAGTTACGAAGAGCTCGAGCCGCGGCGTCGGCTGCGCGCTGCGCGCCGATGAGTGGATCGCGCGGGGTGGTGAATACACGCGCACACCATCACGCACGGATCATGGTGCGCGCGCGAAAAACGCGCGCCCAGGCGCAGAGAGCGGGCGTATCTTTTGGGATGGTCCCGATGCACGACCGATGGATGCGAAAGTCAGGTATCGGCATTGTGCTCGTTGCCTCCAGCGCCGCGGGCGCCTGGCTTGGCGGCTGCGCCGAGAGTGAGACGCCGGATCCCGTCGGCTACGGCAGAGGCGGCCAAGCGCAAGCCGGACAAGGCCCCGCGTCGGGCGGCAGCGAGGCCGAGAGCGGCGGATGGACGAGCTCGGGCGGATACACTCTTCAGGGTGGAGCTTCGAGCGGCGGAACGGTCGCCAGCAGCGGAGGCAGCGCGCAGGGGGGTAGCTCGATGGGCGGCAGAGGCGGTTCGGATGGAACCGGCGGCGCGACGACGGGCGGCGTCAGCACTATGGGTGGGGCGAACGCCACGGGCGGTGCTCCCAGCAGCGGCGGCAGCACGGTGACGGGCGGCGCGAGCTCGAAGGGCGGCTCTACCGCAAGCGGAGGCGCTGCTACGGGCGGCTCGAAATCAAGCGGTGGGGCACCGTCGAGCGGCGGGGCCTCCGCGACGGGTGGAGCACCAAGCACGGGTGGCACCAGCGCGACTGCGAACTTGTTCCAGAGCTCGGACTTCGAAGGCTCCAGCGTCGATGGCTGGAAGAGCCGCGGCACGTCCCTGCTGACCGTGACTGCCGAGGACCATCACTCCGGCTCGCAGTCGCTGAAAGTCACCGGGCGCACCGCCAACTGGCATGGAGCCGAGTACGACGTGAAGAGCGTCATCACGCCCGGTGAGACCTATGACGTGACTGTCTGGGCGCGCCCTGTCGCGGGCAGCCCGAGCAGCGAGTTCAAGCTGACTCGCGAGCTGGTGGGCAACAGCAGCTGCGGGAGCTCGCAATTCGAGTGGATCAAGACCGCCGCCGGCGTGACCGACGCGAGCTGGATCGAGCTGAGCGGGACGCTCAGCATCCCTTCGGACTGCGTGCCCACGAAGCTCAGCGTCTATGTCGAGAGCACGGGGGAGACGGTGAGCTACTACATGGATGACACCTCGCTGCAGCTGAGTAAGTGAGCCAGCGGGCGGCGCAGCTCCAGGGGGGCGCTGCGTCGCGGGTGCGCTAGGGTCGCCGCAATTTGGCGCGCGCCTTGACAAATTGCGGGCCCGAGGTCTTTAAGCGGGAGCAACCATGGCTGGCACGCCCTACGGCTCTCCGACGTACAAGCTGAAGCAGCTCATCAAGGGAATCGTTACGGCGCCACCCGTCGTTTATCCCTGCGCCGCGCTGTCGTGGGGCGTGCGTCGCCGGAAAATTTTGCAGCGCAACGGCCAGCTGCGGCTGCATATCGGCGCGGGCGGAGTGCGCCTCGATGGTTGGGTCAACATCGACATCGTCCCGGATCCGCGGCTCTTGATCATGAGGCTTCCGGGCGGGCTACGAAAGTTTCACGACTCGTCGGTCGAGTACATCTACGCATCGCATTTGTTGGAGCACTTGACCTATCCGGATGAGGTGCACGAGTTTCTGCGCCACTGCCGCAGGATTCTCGTCCCCGGCGGCGCCATGCGGCTCGTGGTGCCGGACATCGCGCGGCTGATGCAGGCGTACTCCGCCGCTGACGAAGCCTTCTTCGACGCCCAGAAGGAGATGCATCCGCCCTGGTGCACGACGAAGCTCGAGCACGTCATCTACGCGCTGCAGCAAGACGGCGAGCACAAGTACGGCTACGATTTCGAGACGCTGAAGAAGGCGCTCAACGAGTGCGGCTTCGGTGACGTTCGCGAGAGCGATTATCGCAAGAGCGAGATCGAGGCCCTGAACATCGACTATCGCAGCGACGTAGATCCCAGCGGACGCTCACTGCACCTGCACGTCGACGCCATCAAAGGTCTGGCTTAAACACCCGCGGAGCTCGGCGCTCTCAGCGGCGGCGCAGCCACAGGTCGCTAGCGCCGAAGCGCGCCAGGTGGTCGAAGCCGTCCATGACCGGCGCTCCGGCGCAGTCGGGATCCACGACGGCGTGAGACGCGCGAGCCAAGAGCTCGTCAGCGTTGCTCTCCGTCAGCGCGACGCGCGGCGGAGGCGGTACCTTGGGCTGACCGGGCAGTCCGAGCGGGGAAATACGCAGATCCGCCAGATCATAGAGCCCCTTCTGATAGCCGCTGTTGCAGGTGTACGAGAACACCGTGTGCCCGTCGTCCGGTGGCTCGCTCGCCGGGAGCTCGGCCACGCGGCGCCCCCCGAAATCACGGCTGTTGACCAGGTGCGTCACGAAGGTATGGAACACCAGCTCGCCGGCGATGCTGTCTTCACCGAACACTTGGTTCGGCGCCCACACCACGTGCGTCACGCCGAAGCTGCGCAGCAGCCGATACACGTTGGGCGAGGAGCCGAGATAACCGTAGCTGATGCCGTACTGGGTGCGGTAAGCGTCCGCGATGACGGTGACGCCCGCCCCGAAGCGGAGGTGCTCGTGATGCAGCAAGAGGCGCGCGCCCTGGCCCACGCTGCGGCCGATCTGCGCCCAATCCTCGAAGGGTTGCGTGCGCGCGGCTCCGTGGTTCGGAGCGCGCCAGGTTTGCTGGAAGAAGTCCACCGCCAACGCGATGCCGGATTTTCCGAGCAACTGATGCGTCGGCCAGAACATGAACTCCGCGCCCCACACCACCTGCAAGCCGACGACGGCCGAGACACCGAGCCGCGCCGGCCAGCCCTCGCGCCAGGCCAGCGTGATGATGGCCGCGAGCGCCGCTGCCATCCACGGTAGCAGCGCTTGCAGGTAGCGGTCGCCCGGGAAGGCATAGGCCCAGACAGCGACGCCGACCTCGATGCCCAGCACCAAAAACCAAACGCGACGCGCGCCGCGCAGAAAGGGCAGCGACAGCAGAGAAAACGTGAAGGCGGAGCCGAACACCGGGAAGCGCCCGTGAAAGCCGTCCCAGTTGTAGAGGTTGTACGAGAAGTCGTAGAGGCTGCGGATGCGGCGCAGCAGCGCCTCGACGGGGTCGCCCTGTTGCGAGCCGCTGTACATGCGCAGGTAGTACTCGTAGAGCGCCGTCGACTCCGGCGTCCAAGGACGCCCTTGGAAATGCTTGTACAGCATGGGGTACAGGGGATCGCCGTACCAGAGCCAGTTCTTCAGCCAGTGCGGCGCGGTGAACGTCAGCCCGCTGAGCAGCGCGGTGAGCGGTCCCCAAAGCCAGTCGTGCGTGCCCTGGCCGGTGCGCAGCCGGCGATATGCCAAATAACACGCACGGCTTAGAACGGCGAGCACCGGGAAGACCGCAGGGGTCGTGGCCGTGTATTTGGTCATGGCCAGACCCGAGAGTTGAATGGTCAGCAGGCACAGCTGCGCCGGGCGCAGCTCGCGCAGGCATTGCAGCAGCACCAAGAAGCAGGGGATCGTCCACAGCGCGCCGATGTGATCGGCGCCGAGCACCAGGTTGGAGTCGTAGACGAACAGCGAGGGGAACAGGAACGCAGCGACCCACGCGCTGCGCGTGCGGCCGCGCCCGATCAGCGCGCGCACCAACGCGGGAATGCCGGCCAGCGTGAACACGAACGCGGCCACCTCGAGCTGCGCGGCCAGCACGACGCGATCGAAGAGCTCGCCGGGCGCGAGCAGCGCCCAGGCGTACAGCAAGGACGCGAGATGCGGGATGCCGCCCTCCAGGGCACCTTCGGGGAAGCGCCGGATGGCGTGCTCCGCAACGTAGCGCTCGGCGAGCGGCAGATGGTACCAGCGTGAATCGTACGAGGCGTTCTCCGGGATCAGCGTGGCCACGCAAATCACCGCGAGCGAGAGGACACCGAGCGCGACGAGCGCGAGCTCCCAGCCGCGCCACGGCCGACCCAGCGTCTCGCGTCGCCACGAGAAGTAGGCGGCGCGCAGCTCGCGCAGCAGCGGCTGGTAGCCGGACAAGAACAGCAGCGCCGGCAGCGCGAAGAACGTCGAGCGTCGCAGCCAACCCGAGACTCCGGCGATGAAGAACAGCGACGCGAAGAGAAAGACGCCCGTCGCGAAGCTCACGGTGAGCGGCGCCAGGCGACGCTCACCGAAGCGCGTCAGCGCGCTCACGACCCGCGCGCCGCCGCTCAGACAAGCGACGCAGAACACCGCCGTCCAACCCCACGCCGCGAGGTAGCGCCAGAACAACCAATCGCCGATGGGATAGTGAGGCTCGAGCACCTTGCCGAACAGCAGGGCGCCGGCGGCCAACGCCACGAACAACAACCAGGCTCGAACGTTCACGATGGGTCGCATGGCCTGCGCGCTCACCCAGCTAGCGCGAGCCCCGCTCGCGGGTCTCGACGGCGTGCTGGAAAATTCCGCGCAGATTCGCCTCGTCGCACTGTGCCGGTGCCAGCGCGCGCGGTGTCCGGATTAATCCCGTGATCGCCACCCCCGAGTCCTTTTCGAGCGCAACTCTGCCGGCCATCTTCAACGCCGGGACTATCGCAGGCAACGCCGCCAACGCCTAGGCCACAGCCTTCGCGCAAAGTGCGCGTAATGCGGAAAAATTTTGCGAAGGCAAAGCGTCGGGCGTTCCGCGTCGCGCGAGGTCCGATGCGCGCGCTCGCCAACCTCGAGATGCTCAGCTATGGTCCGTCGGTGAGGTCCCTCGCGTGCGACTTTCGGTGATCGTCCCCGTGTTCAACGGGCGCGACGTTTTGCCGCGTTGCCTGGCTGGACTAGCCGGGTCGACGCGCGCGCCCGACGAAGTAATCGTCGTCGATGATGGCTCCACCGACGAGTCGGCGGCCATCGCTCGCGCTCACGGCGCGACGGTGATTCCGACCGTCGCCGGTCCGCGCGGTCCGGCTTGGGCTCGCAACCGCGGCGCGGCCATGGCGAGCGGGGACGTCCTCGTCTTCGTCGACTCCGACGTCGTCGTCCATGCGGATACGCTCGCGCGCATGGAGGCCACGTTCGAAGGGCAACCCGAGGTGCACGCGCTGTTCGGGAGCTATGACGACCGGCCGCCGGCGCCCGGCATCGCCAGCCGTTTCAAGAACCTATTGCATCACTACGTGCATCAGCACGGCAAGCGCGAGGCGAGCAGCTTCTGGGCGGGCTGCGGCGCGATCCGTCGTGAGGCGTTCCGTACCGTCGGCGGCTTCGACGAGAGCTACGCAAAACCCAGCATCGAAGACATCGAGCTCGGCGTGCGGCTGTTCCGCGCGAACCTGGCGATTCGGCTGTGCCCGGAGATTCAGTCGACGCACCTCAAGCGCTGGACGCTGCAGAATCTGTGGCACACCGACATCTTCGCGCGCGCGGTGCCCTGGACTCAGCTGCTGCTGCGTGAGGCGCGCCTGCCCGACGAGCTGAACCTCGATTGGCGCAGCCGAGCGAGCGCCCTGTCCGCGTGCTTGGCGGCGACGCTGCTCGTGGGCGGCGTTCTTCTCGCCGCGCTCGGCCACGCGCCGGGAGCTTGGCCCGCCTTGGCCGCGGCGCTGTGCCTGCTGACGTCGACCGCGCTGAACGCGGATCTTCACCGCTTCTTTTTGCAAAACGGCGGGCTCCGCTTCGCGGCTGGAGCCTGGCTGCTGCATCACGCCTATCTGCTCTACAGTAGCGCCGTCTTCGGCGCGCTCGTCCTTCGCCATACTTGCCTCAACGCGCTCGGCGCGAGCCCAGCGAACGAGGCAGGGTGTGCAGTAACTCATGCAGCTCCCCACCTTCTCGGTTATCGTCCCGACCTACCGGCGCCCGCAGAAACTGGCGCAGTGTCTGAGCAGCCTGGCACGGCAAACCCGGGCGGCGTCTGATTTCGAGGTCATCGTCGTCGATGACGCGGCGATACGAGCAGAGCTCGAGCCGATCACGGCGAGGGCAGGGCTCTTTACTTGCCGGCTGTTGAGTCAGAGTCGGCGTGGCGCTGCTGCGGCCAGAAACGAGGGCGCGAAGGCGGCGAGCGGGCGGCTGCTGGCGTTCACGGACGACGACTGCCAGCCGGCCCCAGATTGGCTCGATAGTCTCGAGCGGCGCATGAACGCCGAGCCCGGCCCCGCGCTGATCGGCGGTCGCGTGATCAACGCGTTGCGCGATGATCCTTATGCGACGGCCTCCCAGGCGCTCATCGATTTCTTGTACGAGCAGTTCAATCGGGAGCCACGCCAGGCGCGCCTGTTGACGTCGAACAACCTGTGTCTGCCCGCCGCCGCGTTTCGGGAGCTCGGCGGCTTCGACACGGCCTTCTCAGGAGCTGGCGGAGAAGATCGCGAATTTTGCATGCGCTGGGCGCACGCCGGTCATCCCTTGATCTACGCGCCCGACGCGGTGGTCCACCACGCGCACGACATGACGCTCAAGGCCTTTCTGCGCCAGCACTACGCCTATGGTCGCGGGGCGGCGCTGCTACGGCAGCGGGCGGCGGCTCACGGTTATGCCTCCCCGCCGCTGGAGCGCGCGTCGTTTTATTGGGAGCTCTTCCGTTATCCGCAGCGTGTTGCGGACTTGGACGCCCGCTTGGGACAGTCGGTGTTGTTCGCGCTGTCCCAGGTTGCGAACGTCGCCGGCTATTTCCACGCGCGTGCGCGCGAGCCGCGCTCGGCGCCAGAGCGCGCGTGACACGACTCGTGCCCGGGCTCGAGATCGCGGCTCGTTACGTCGCTTTCGTGTTGTCAGTGCGCCGTTAAAGTGCGAGAGGTGCTCAGCCGATGGATCAAGTCGCCATAATTGGTGCCGGACCCGCCGGACTTACGACCGCGTGGGAGCTGACGAACCACGGCTGGCCCGTGACCGTCATCGAGTCGGATCCCACTTACGTGGGCGGCATCGCGCGTACGGTGCGGTACAAGGACTACTGTATCGATATCGGCGGCCATCGCTTCTTCTCGAAGTCGAAAGAGATCGAGGCGCTGTGGTCGGCGATGTTGCCGGAAGGTCTGCTGCGCCGCCCGCGCAAGAGCCGCATCTACTTCGCGGGGCGCTTCATTTCGTATCCGCTCAAGCCGTTCGACGTGTTCGCGCGGCTCGGTCCCTGGGAGTCGGCGGCGTGCGCGGCGTCGTACTTGAAGGCGTACCTGTTCCCGGTGCAAAACCCGGAGAACTACGAAGAGTGGATCGTCAACAAGTTCGGCCAGCGGCTGTACCGCCACTTTTTCAAGAGCTACACGGAGAAGGTGTGGGGCCTCGAGTGCAACGAGATCTCGCCGGACTGGGCAGCGCAGCGCATCAAGAGCTTCTCGCTCGGCAAGGCCCTGCTGCACGCGGTGCCGGGTCGTAAACGCGGTCCCGTACAGACCACGCTGATCGACGCCTTTCGCTATCCCAGCAAGGGGCCGGGCATGCTTTGGGAGTCCTGCGCCGCCACCTTGAAGCAGCGCGGCGCGAAGCTCGTGATGGGTCAGCGCGTCACCGGCGTCGAGCGGCTCGGTCCGCGCCACTACCGCATCGAACACCGCGGCGCCGATGGCGCTGTTTCCACGCTGGAGGCGGCGCACGTAGTGTGCTCCGCGCCGATGTCGGAGCTGGTCCGCTCGCTGCGTCCGAGCCCGCCGCCGGACGTGCTCGAGATCGCTGCCAGCCTGCGCTACCGCGCGTTGGTCCTGGTCGCCCTGATCGCCAAGGATCCGCGGACCTTCGACGATACCTGGATCTACATCCAGGACGCGCGCGTCCAAATGGGCCGCCTTCAAAACTACAAGGCTTGGTCGCCGGACATGGTGCCGGAGCCGGATCGCATCGCGCTCGGCTGCGAGTACTTCTGCACCGAAGGGGACGAACGCTGGAACATGAGCGACGAAGAGCTCGTGAACCAGGCGAGCTCCGAGCTCGACCGCATCGGCTTGCTGCCGCGCGCGAACGTCGTCGATGCTTGCGTCGTGCGGCAAGCCAAGGCCTACCCGGTGTACGATCGCGACTATGTCAGCCGCGTCGCGCGCTTGATGGAGGCCGTGCGCAAGGATTTCCCGGAGCTCCACCTGGTGGGGCGCAACGGGCTCCACCGCTACAACAACCAGGACCACTCCATGATGACCGCGCTGCTCGCCGCCCGGAACATCATGGCTGGTGAAAACCGCTTCGACGTGCTGCGCGTCAATCAGGACGCGGAGTACATCGAGGAGCTGCCGCCCGGCGCCGAGGGCTGAGGAGGGTCCGCAGATGAGCGACATCGAACGAATCCCCGTCAAGACCAACGACGGCAAGGAAGCGAACCTGGGTCAATACGCGGGCAAGGTTCGCCTGGTCGTCAATGTCGCGTCGAAGTGCGGGCTGACCCCGCAGTACGCGGCGCTCCAGGCGCTGTACGAGAAGTACCGCGAGCGCGGCTTCGAAATCCTGGCCTTTCCCGCCAACGAGTTCGGCGCGCAGGAGCCGGGCAGCGACGCCGAGATCCGCGCCTTTTGCTCGACCCAGTACAACGTGAGCTTCCCGCTGTTCTCCAAGCTCGTGGTCAAGGGCGAGGGGCAGCACCCGCTCTACGCCGCGCTGACCCAGGCGCAGCCCACGGCCACGGAGAAGCCGGGCGGCGATTTCAAGGCGCAGCTGCGCGCCTATGGCGTGGAGCTCGGCGCGGCGCACGACATCAGTTGGAACTTCGAGAAGTTCCTGATCGACCGCGGCGGTGACGTCGTGGCGCGCTTCGCCCCAGACGTAACGCCCGACGACCCGCTCATTACCGAGGCTATCGAGCGCGCGCTATAGCCGTAGTGCGCGGCACGCAGGCGATTCGCGGGCGAGCTCGCCGGTGGGATTGGAGCGGTCACGGTAGAGCGTGTTCGGCGGAGGTGCGCTCGGCGGCACGCTGCTCGTGGATCCGTCATTCATCGCGAGACGATGTTTGAGCAAACTGCGTACGCAATCTGCTCAAGCAAGCAGCGGAACGTGCCCGCGCCGTCCGGCAACTAGCTGACTTTGCTCGTCCGCTCGCTGCGCTGAGCGCGGTACATATGTTGCTGTGCGCGTCCCCGACGGTTCGGCACGGTGCAGCCCGTCTTTGGAGGTCGAGGGACACACATGAAACGCAGAACGCAGCGCTATCTAGGAATCACCCCCGCTTTGCTCTTGCTTTTGGGCTGTAGCTCGGAGGTCAGCATCACCTTCGACGAGGTGGCGGCGGACAAGGCGGCCGTGTCCGCGCAGGACCCTGCGGATACCGGCGTGTCTTTGACCGACAGCTACCACCTGGTGGCCGGCTTCACCGATTGCAACTATCTGGGCTGCGATGGCTTCGCGCCCCCGGCCGCGACGCGTCCGCCGAAGCGAACGCATGGCAGCAACAGCCAAGTGACGCTGCCCAACAACATCGTGTTCGGCGACGTTGACGGCGATCGCCAGGCCGACATCATTCAGTATGACGACAACGGTCGCGTATTCGCGTATCGCGCTGATTTTCGCAAGAGTGAGATTCACCACTTCTTCCTGCCCGATCCCATCACTCGCGTCATCGTTGGCGATTTCTACGGTGCGGGCTGGGACCAGGTGTGTGTCGTCACGCTGCGCGGGCTGAATTGTTACGGCATCGACGCGACCCGCGACGATCAGTTCCGCCTCTTCTTCAAGCAGTTGGCCAGTCCGATCTTGGCGAACGAGGACGTCATCGTCGGCGACTACGACGGGGACAAGAAGGATCAGCTGTTCCTCTACGATCGGGTGGCCGGCACGTTCCGCATGCTCGTCTACAAGCCGGGCTCCGGCTTCGTGCCGTCGCCGACGTGGACCAAGGGGAACCTGAGCCGCGTCGCCGGCGTTGCTGGCCTGCAGTTTCGCGCGGGCGACTGGAACGGCGACGGCCGCAGCGATCTCGTGATCAAGAACTCTTGGGGTCAGGTCCTCGCTTATGCCGCTGCCACGGGCTCCTCCGGCAACGACACCTTCTGGTGGTCCTTCGACTCGGCCAGCAACGTCATCACCAGCAACGAAGCGTTCTCGATGGCGCGCGTCGACGATGACGCGAAGGACGATATCGTCGTGCACACGCCGGCCACGGGCGCGATCGCGTTTTATAAGGTCGCATACAATAACGGTCATCCGCCGGCCATCAGCACCAACATGGGGAACGTCCCCACGACGCCGAATAGCGTGCTCGCGATGGCGTGGTCTCACCCGCTGCGCAACGAGCCCGGCGTCGAGAACCGTGATGACCCGTTCTTGTTCTTCAACGGGGGCGGCTGGCTGCGTACCCATGAAGCGCGCTGGGACGCGAACAATTCCCGCTTTACCTACTGGCTCGAATATCAGAACGTCACCCCGGACAATCAGGGGGGTTGGCCTGCCACCGCTAGGCGGCCCACCCTGTTCTTGAAATGCAAGCTCAAGGGCGACACGAGCGAGCCGGCGGACTCGATCATCGCTCCCATGGTTGAACGCATCCGCGACTACTTCTGGGAGGTGAGCTACAAGAGCATCTATCTCGCGGACGCGTCCGATTCGCCGCTCGGCTGGATCCAGGTGCCATACACTTACGACGAGCTGAGGGCGATGGCCACGGCCGAAGGCAGCAGGACTGCTCGCTTGCAGACGGGTCGCGAATGCGCCAAAGCGGCCGGAAAGAACCCCGACGACTTCCAGACGATCGTCTCCTTCGTGAACAGCACCATCGATTGGGGCGCCGCCGGTAAGTACGCCACGTTCTCGGGCGAGGGCAATGGCCGGCTCTATGACGTGTGGGTGACCCTGCAAGAGATTACCCATACGTTCGGTATCACTAGCCACACCGGCAACAACGATCCGAGCTACACCAGCGCCTACGGCGACCCGTGGGATCCGATGAGCGGCCGCACGCAAGGCTACGTCTATACGAATCCGCTCGGGAGGCCCGAGGGGCCCGAGTTTACCGCCGGGATGCGCAACCTCCTGGGCATCATCCCGCAGCGACGAACGTACGAGGTCCCGCTCGGCGCATCGAAGCGCACCATCTTCTTGAGCGCGCTGAACCGCCCCGCGACGGCCAACTATCTCCAGATTCATCTGGACGCCGTGTCCCCCAATGATCCTTTGGCCGGATACTTCACCGTCGAGTACCGAGAGCCAACCGGGTTCGATCGCGCGATCCCGCGCCCCACCGTGCTCGTCCACCGCGTCCGGCCCAATTCGCGCCAGGTTCGCCTGGAGATGGACAACCCCGATGGCACGTTCGCATATTGGAGCTCGGCTGAGCGCCGCGCCGGAGAGAGCTACACCATCGCCGGTGTGGCGACCATTCGCGTGGTGTCGCTCGATCCTGTCCTGCACTTGGCAGAGATAGAGGTCTCGCCCATTTGAGACGAGGGTGCAGGCAAGCCTCGAGCTGCACAACGTGCCTTCTGAAGCTACTTCGGGGGCGCGGGAGGCGTTCGAGGCTTGCGCTGGCCTTGACAGGTGAGGTGAAAGCCGGGCACGCCACCCGTCGGCAGCGGGCCGCAGAAGCTCAGACACGGCGTGTCCGACGGAAAGCAATCACAGGCGGGCGCGCGAGCGCTGCTGTTCGGTAGGCAGGACGCCGGCAGCGGCTTACATTCGTAATCTGAGGGCGGCTCCAGCACATCGCTCAGATAGATCTCGCAATAGCTCGTCTTCGCGTCGCAATAGCGATCACCGCAGCGTATGAAGTCGAGCGGCTGTTGCTCGCAACGCTCGAGCAGCGAGCGATCGACTCCGGCGCGGCTCGCGCGGCAAGCGTTGTCGTAGAGCTTGCCGTCACAACCGCAGACGGGATCTTTCTGGGAGGAACAGCTGCGCGGGCGCGGCTGACACGTGCCGGGTCGCGCGCCGCGACTGCAGAGCGGCGGGTCGAAGGCGCAGTATTCGTCAGCGCTGCAATCCGTCGCCTGACGACAAGCGTGGCCCGCCGCCGCGCTGGCCGCGCTCGTGCTCACGATGTTTTCTCCGCGCGCAGCTGGTGCGGGCGCCGGCTGGCGCTCGCACGCTGCTAGCCAAGCGATGGACGAGAGGAAGCACGCCCTCCGACGGCGCAGCGCGGCGCTCCTCACGGCTTGCGTCGCTGACGACCGCCGCGCGCGAAGGCGACGAGCGCGGCCGCGCTCAGGGCGAACCACGGTGCGCTCGAGCTCGCTCGGCGGCCGAGCATGCGGCAGGAACAGCCTGACGGGTCCCCAGGACCCACTGCGCCGCCCTGGCCGCCGCCGCCCAGCGCCAAAGCTCCGCCGCTGCTCGACGTGCCGCCGGAGGTCGCGCCACCACGACTCGCGCCGGCCGCGCCGCCGGAGGTCGCGCCACCACGACTCGCGCCGGCCGTACCGCCACGGCTGGCGCCGCCTTCACCTTTGCTCGTTGCGTCAGCACCGCCGGTCGCGCCCGGCGTCCCTCCCGAAGGAGCGCCGCCCATCGCACTGGCGCCGGCTTCGCCACCGCTGCCCGCGTCCCCGTCAACCGCTGGGGTGGCGAGCCAGGGAGCGACACAGTGATTCGCGGCGTCGCAGCCGCACTCCGCGGGGCAGCTCGCGCCGCAGGGGCCGCTCGCGATGGATTCATAGGTTCCCGCGCGCAGTTGCGAGAGAGCCTGCTGCGGCGCTCCGTTGGCGGCGATCGCGCAGTGGGCGCTAGCGAGCTGATCCACGTGCTGCTGCGAGCAGACGTAGGGTTCGTCGCCGGCCTGGTCGTCCGTGCCATTGCAGATCTCACCGCCGCCATTGGGGCCGGGGCCTTGAAGTGTGCTGAGCACGCTCTGGCGAGCCGCCAAGCTCATGTAGGCGACCACGTACTCCGAGCGCTTCACGTCCGGGTTCGGTACGCCCAGCCGGTCCCAGCGCACGCCGTCGGCAGAGATCAGCGCGAACATTTCGCTGAAGCCAGCGAAGCCATCGCCCTCGGGCATCAGCGCGAACACGTTGTCGAGCGCCACGACCTTGGGATCCGCGCTGTCACCCCCAGGGTAGAAGCGCTTTTTCTGAGCCGCGGCCGCCTTGATCAGGTTGGCGTCGTCGTTCTCCTTGCCGAGCGTGTCCATGATGTGAAAGTCCATCAAGTTGGGGAACGCGCTCTGGTGGTCGGCCCACCAATCCGTGGGCCAGCCGCTGCTCGTCATGCCCGTCCAAACATTGATCGCCTCGTGTAGCGTAAGGAGGTAGCCCCAGAAACCCTTCGCTCCGTAGGCGGTGCCGGTAAACGCATCGTAAGCCACGCCAGCGCCGGGGTTGTCGCAGGCCGTTCCGGTGTGGGCGCCGCCCGTCTGTGCGTCGAGCTCGAACTCGAACACGCCGTCCGCGGGGATGTTGAAGGTTCGCTCCAGGGTGGCGATGACCTGGTCACCATAGGCACAGAACTCCTCGGGCAGCGCCGCCTGCGGCGTAGGCACGCTATTTTGCACGCACCAGCGGGATTTCGTGAGCTGCGCGTCGGCGCACGCGGTTGCCAGCGAATAGCCGGAGCAACACTGCGCGGCAGCGTCGTGGGGGAACGCCGCTCCGGCGGCCAGGGTCAGCAGACCCAGCGCCCAGCGGGTGTCCACGCGGGGTCCAGGGCGACGCCGCTTCATGGGCCCGACACCAAGCGTGGACATGTCACCATGGTGCCACTGAGCGCCGGCCCTGTAACGTCTCTCGTCGCCGACCTGCGGAGGCGCTTCGTATCCTCGCGGCTGCTCCTGCGCGCGTGCTCGAGTTGGGTCCCCTGCAGCGTCGCCGCGAGCGATCGAATTACTTACGGCAGTTTCGAAAGTAGTGAGATGAGGTCGGTGAGCGTCACACCGCGATTCGATGGTTGCCGACGCGCGGGTTCGTGTTTTCGCGATCGACGAGAACTTTCGCTGACGAGCGCGGCTCGCCAAGACGCGCGAAGAGCTCGCTGACAGAAAATTCCAGCTGTTCATGCGGGGGAAACGCCATGCGCTTCGTGCGCGCGCGGGGTCGCGACCCGTCCGGGTTGTGCGGCTCTTGGCGGGCAAACTCCGATTTGCGCTCGCTCGCGCGATTTTGCTGATGGAAAAAAGGAGCAGACGCCACTGTGGTTATTGCAAGCTGCGCAGCAACGGCTGCGTGCTGGGTTGCTCTCGTACGGGAGGCTAACTTCGTCATGCTCTACGCTC
The DNA here is from genome assembly GCA_966250485.1 of uncultured Sorangium sp. Lineage (GTDB taxonomy): Bacteria > Myxococcota_A > Polyangia > Polyangiales > Polyangiaceae > PMG-095. The sequence goes on from CBINHN010000065.1 coordinate 26,345, forward strand.
AACTCAGCCGCTGGCGCGCGCTGCTCGCGCTCCCCTGGCTCACGCTGCCCTGGGCCTGCACTACGACCATCTCGGATGGCGGAATGCCCGGCGGGGCCGGCAACGACGTTGCTACGAGCGGCGGCGCCTCCACGGCGGGAACCGGTTCCAGCGGCGCGTCCGCGACGGGGGCGGGCGGCACGGCTGGCGTTGGCGGTATCACGGCTTCAGCAGGCACCAGCGCGGGTAGCGGCACCACCGGCGGGCAGCCTTCCTCTAGCGTCGGACTGAAAGGGACTCCCGCCTACCACCGCTTCGTGCGCCTGACGCATGAGCAGTGGGAGGCCAGCGTGCGGGACATCTTGAAGCTGAGCACGCTGCCCGGAATGTCGAGCAGCTTCGCGAGCGATCCTCCGAACGGCACGTTCAGCAACAACGAGCGGGCGCTGTTCGTGAGCAGCACGCTGTGGAGCGACTATCAGCGCGCGGCGGAGGAGCTCTCTTCGCGCGTGGTCGCGGACGCGCAGGCGCTCTCCCGCGTGACCGGCGGGACCAAGGACTCTGCCGCGTTCGTTCGTGATTTCGGGCGCCGCGCGTTTCGGCGACCGTTGACGCAAGGTGAGCAGGACACGTACCAAACGCTGTTCGCCTCCGGTCCGACGTTGGTCGGCAGCGGAGACGCCTTCGCTGACGGCGTCCAGCTCGTCGTGCAGACGATGCTGCAATCGCCGAATTTCTTGTATCGCTCCGAGCTCGGCAGTGACGGTGCGCGGCTCTCTGGCTACGAGCTCGCGTCGAAGCTGTCGTTCTTGTTTCGCGGCACGACGCCGGACGACGCGCTGCTCGACGCTGCCGCCGCGGGTGAGCTGGATTCGCCGAGCGGGGTCGCGGCGCGCGCCAGCGCCATGTTGAAGGACGACGGAGCGAAGGCCGCCCTCGGTCGTTATCACGCCGAGCTCTTCGGTCTGGCCCGCTACAACTCGATCGACAAGAACCGCAGCAAATTCCCGGCCTACACGGAGGCGCTGAACGCCGAATTCGAGCAGGCCGATCGCTTGTTCTTGGATCGCATCTTCACCTCGGATCAAGGGCTGCGAGAGATCCTGACCTCGCCGCTCGCCTTCGTCAGCGCGAGCACCGCCAAGCTCTACGGAGTGTCAGCCAGCGGGACGCAGCTGGTGGAGACGCAGCTCGGCCCGGAGCGCCCGGGTCTGCTCACGCGGCTGGGCTTTTTGGCCTACAACGCCAATCTGAGCGAGCCCGATCCGATCCATCGCGGCGTGGACGTCATCAACCGCTTGATGTGCGCCGACCTGATGCCGCCCGCGAATATCGCGATCCCACCGCTGCCGACCGCAGAACCTGGTCAAACCAACCGTGAGCGCGTGACAGCACACACCGGAGACGGCACCTGCGGGCAGGGCTGCCATTCCACGATCATCAACCCCCTGGGGTTTGCTTTCGAAGGCTTCGACGCTCTCGGGCAGCTGCGCACGATGGACAACGGCCAACCGGTGGACACGACGGGGGTGTTCCACGGCGCTGGCGAGCCGCGCCCATTCACGACCGCCGCGGAGCTGGTGGGCATCCTGGCGACGGATCCCAGCGTGCACGCCTGCTACGCCAAGCACCTCGCCGAGTACACGCTCGCGCGCGACGTAACGGAGCGTGATCGGCCGCTCATCGATCAAGTGGAGACGCTGAGCCTGGACCAGTCTGCGTCGGTGAAGGCCATCGTGCTCGCCATCGTGGGACACCCGAGCTTCTTGACCCGCACCGGAGGTACCTGATGTTTCGCTTACCCGCGCGCGTAAATCGTAGAGCGTTTTTGCGCGCCGCCGGCACGCTGGGGGTTGGTCTGCCCTTCTTGGAGGGTCTGCCAGAGCGTTCGGCCTACGCACAAATTGAGAAGCCGGTGTTCGGCTTCTTCATCTGCACTGCGTGCGGCGTAGCGCAGAAGGACGGGCAGGATCCGGAGACGTTCTGGCCAACCGCCGAGGGCGCGCTCACCACGGAGTCGATGGCCGCGTTCGCCAACGAGCGCTCGACGGGGCTGCTCGCCGAGCATGCCTCTCGCCTGCTCATCGTGCGCGGGGTCAATTATCCGTACGGAATCAGCGGTTGCGGCCACGCCCAAGGTCTCGTGGAGTGCCTGACCGCCTCGAAGCCGAACGGCACCAACAACACGGCCACCTCTTCCGGGCCATCGATCGACACCGTGATCGCGAAGCAGCTCAATCCCGCCGGGGTCGAGCCGCTCACGCTCTACTCCGGCATGAAGGGCGGCTACATCAATGAGAAGCTCTCGTTTAGCGCCGCCGGGCAAGTGCGCGCCGCCGAGGGCAACCCCTACAACGTCTATCAGCGGCTCGTCGGGATGATACCGAGCGGCGGCAGCAGCGGCGGCGGCGGATCGAGCATGGCGGATCGGCTCGCGCTGCGCCGCAAGAGCGTGAACGACATCGTTCGCCAAGAGCTCAACGCGTTGAAGAAGACGCCGGCGCTCAGCAAGGCCGACCTCGATCGGCTCGATCAGCACTTCCAAGCCATCCGCGACATCGAGAACACGATGATGCAGATGGGCTTGGAGTGCTCGGCGGACAAGCTCGACGCTCAGGCGATCCAAGCCATCAACTCGGGTCAAGCCTTCAAGCAGAACGGCAAGATCGAAGAGGTCGCCAAGTTGCAGATGGACCTCGTCACGCTGGCCTTCGCGTGCAACGCGACGCGCGTGGCCACGCTGCAATGCGGTGACGGTACGGACGGCACGCGCTACGTCATCGACGGCCAGACGCTCGAGCGCTTTCACTGGATTAGCCATCGCATCCAGAGCGACGGCACGTCGGGCGCCGCCATCGCCGGCGCGGCCGAGATGCACCGCAAGATCGACCGCCTGCGCATGGGTACCTTCAAGTACATGCTCGACAAGTGGGCGCAGTACAGCACGCCGAACGGTCCTTTGTTCGACAACGCCTTCGTGATGTGGACGAGCCACGTTGCGGCGGGGCCTTCGCACAGCTTCCGCAATTTGCCCATCATCATCGCGGGCAGCGCGGGGGGTTATCTGAAGCAGGGCCAGTACGTGAACGCCGGCAACGTGGGCAATAACAAGCTTCACAACACCCTGGCGAGCGCCATGGGCTGCACCAACAACGGCGGTCCGCTCGAGAACTTCGGCGGCAGCGACCTCCAGGGCGGGCAAATCGCCGCGCTGCGCGCTAGCTGAGCGCGGCTCGTGCTTTGGCGCGCGGCTCCGCGAGCCAGCGCCTTCAGCGTTCGAACAACGTCTCTCCGGCGCGCAGCACGAGCTCGGTGCGCGTCCAGGCCGCGACGTCGCGCCGGGGATCGCCGCGCAAGATCACGAGATCGGCGTCGGCGCCGGGGACGAGGCGGCCGGTGCGGTCCGCCATTGCGAAGCGCGTCGCGGGCGCCGTCGTCAACATCGTCAGCACCGTCGCGAAGTCGAGGCCGGCGCGCTCCAGGAGTTGATACTCGTGGGAGGGATCGAACAATGTCGTGTAGCCGACATCGGTGCCGAACAGGGCAGTGCCGCCGGCTTCGTGAAAGCTGCGCAGTTGGTCCATGGCCAGTGACTCGGTCTCGAGGATGCTCTCTTCCGAGTCTTCGTCCTTCTCCATTTCGAAGCGGAACAGCGAGAGCGTGGGAGTGAGGCTGACGCCGGCCTCGACCAGACGAGCGATGCTGTCCGCGGTCCAGGGTCCCATCTCCGGAACCGTGTGAGTCACCACGTCGACGCCCCCGTCGACCGCCGCCCAAAGACCGTCCGCGTTCGTGGGATGCGCGAAGACCAGGGCGCCGCGCTCGTGCGCTGTCTGCGTCGCGGCTCGAACCACCTCGTGCGGCATGACCGGCGGCGGTGGATCCTCGACCACGGACGCGGTCATCAACTTGATGCCGTCGGCACCGGCGTCGAGCAGGTCTGTCACCAGCGCCCGCGTCTGCTCGGGATCGCTGAGCTCCGGCAGCGGGACCGGCACGTACCGCGGTTGGCCTCCCACCGCGATGAGCGGCGGGCCAGCGCTCAGAATCGAGGGACCAGGCAGCTCACCTGCGTCGATTCGTTCTCGCAGCGCGAGCGTGTTGGCGAGCTCGGAGCCCGTGTCGACGACGTGCACGAAACCCCAGCTGGTCAGCATTTCGCGCAGCAATTCCGTGAGCGCGCTCGCGCTCGCGACCGGAGCGTCGTTCCACTCGGGAGCCATGAAGTGGACGTGGCTGTTCCAAAATCCCGCGAGCAGCGTGCTGCCCGCGCAATCGATGCGCGTCGCTCCACGAGGAATCACCACGGAGGAGCGCTCGCCCACCGCGACGATGCGGGAGCCCTCGATGAGCACGACGCCGTCTTCAATCGCGGGACGATCGGGCGCTGGAATGACGGTGCCCCCCACATAGGCTCGTTGAGTCGCGGTTGAGTCGGGGGGATCGCTCGAGGAATCGTCGGAGCAGCCAAACGCAGTCCAGGAACAAAATAGAATGATCGCAGAGCGGAGTCGTAGAGTCATGGGCACCTCGCACTTCGCTGCGTGCCCGCGGCGCTGTCAGCCGTTCAAAGATTTGTTTCGAAATCGCCGCCTCCTCGTCCGAGGTCGCGGCGTGCTCAGCGCGACCGGAGCCGCTGGGCGGGCCGGGCTCGCGCCGGCAATAGTGTTTCACTCGGCGACGGCGACGGCGCTCCGCCGAAGCTCCCCGGGACCTCGTCAGTTGAATTTCGCGCGGAGTCGCCGCTGCTTTGCGGGGCGTCGCGAGAAATGACGACGCAAGTGACAGCGTTTTGAGATAGCTTGCGCTGCGCCGTGCCAGAGCTCCGCTCATCGCTAGCGATCGCGCTCGTCGCCGCGCTGGTGCTCAAGGTGAGCCGGGCAGGAGCGGAGCCGCTGACATCCGCTGCATCGCCGGCGAGCGGCGAGCGCGCCGCCGGCGCGGAGGTCAGAGGGGAGGCCGAGCAGCACTTTCGAGCCGGGCTCGCGCACGCCGAGATGGGCGAGTGGCAAGCCGCGCATGATGAGTTCGACGCGTCATATCGCTTGGTGCCGACGGCTTCGGCCCTGGCCAACGCGGCGCTCAGCTTGCAGCGCCTGGGGCGAGCGGTCGCCGCGCTGAAGCTGTGCGAGCAGGTGCTGCGCGAATCATTGACTATTGGAGCGGAGCGCTGTGCTGCTCGAGCACGCGACGCTCGCGTCCGTGGCGCGCTCGCCACCGGCTCAACGCGCGTCGCGAGGCTCGTCGAGGTTTCGCGCGCGCTCGGCGTTGGTTGCCGAGCAGTGCTACCGATGGCTCGCAGGGCGAGCCTGGCGGAGTCGAAGGGTTCAGGCTCGCTTGGCCGTTGTGGCCGAAAATAAAGCCACTCTGGCGGCGTGGGCAGCAGTGGTGCGAGCCGCGAGGCTCTCGGGTATGATCCGCCGCCCCGTGAGCCGGGTCCTCGCTGCTCGCTATGAACTCATGGCCGAAATTGGCCGTGGGGCGATGGGCATCGTGTACGAGGCGCGGCATCGCGCGACCTTTGGTCGCTTTGCCGTCAAGATTTTGCGCCCCGAGGTCGCGGGCGATCCGGACAGCATCCAGCGCTTCTTGCGCGAAGCGCGCGCGAGCAGCGTCGTCATCAGCGAGCACATCGTACGTGTCATCGACGCTGACACCGACGCCGACACGCAGTGCCCATTTTTGGTGATGGAGTACCTGCAGGGCGAAGATGTCAGAAAGGCGCTCCAGCGGCTGCGCGTCGTTGCGCCGGGCGCCGCCGTGAAGCTCGTGATCCAAGCGGCGTCGGGCTTGATGCGCGCTCACGCCGCTGGCGTCGTGCATCGAGACATCAAGCCCGAGAACCTGTTTCTGACGCGCACTGAAGCAGACAAGCTAGTCGTAAAAATCCTCGACTTCGGCGTGGCGAAGATTCGGCGCGTTCAAGCTCCTGAGCCGCTGCTATCGGATCCACTCTTGGCCACCACGCGAAGCGGTGCGCTGTTGGGCACCCCGCTGTACATGTCTCCCGAGCACCTGCGCAGCGATGTGGAGGTCGACGCTCAGAGCGACGTGTGGGCTCTCGGCATCGTGTTGTGGGAGCTGCTCACGGGCGGCGCGCCGTTCGTGGCGAACACGCTTCCCGCGTTGAAGTCTCTTATTTTGGATCAGGAGCTGCCGGACGTGCGCACACGCTCGCCTTGGGTAGAGCCTGAACTGGCGCGGGCCGTGACTCGCGCCCTGGCGCGTGACCCCACTCAGCGGTTCTCGTCCGCGGCGGAGCTACGCGAAGCGCTGCTGCGCGTGAGCTCCGGCAGTGAGCTCTCGTCGAGTGAGCTCATCCCCGTCGAGGTCAGCGCGCTGTACGCATCCGGTCGCGGCGAGGCTCTGTCGCAGACGACCCCCCTGCTCGCAGAGAGCGCACCAACCGCGGGCTGGCGAGCGAAGCTTGGCCCCAACTCCTGGCTGAAACTCGTCGCGACAGCGGCGATTGTCACCGGCCTGGTCGCATACGGTCTGCACGTCCATCGAGTAGAGTCTAGAGAGGGCGGGAACGCCAAGCCCAACCTGCTTCCGGCGGTCCCAGCGCTCGTTCCGCTGGTTACGGCCGCGCAGGCGACCCTCAGTGACCGCCTGTTGTCGAGCCCGCTGCCGAGCGCGGAGCCGGCACCAAATCCCAATCCGCGGCGCAAGGTGGCGGCTGCCAAAGCCAGCCGCGCTTCCCTGCAGACGCCGCCCGTGCGAGCTCTAGCGCCGTCCGCGCCGTCCGCGGCGTCCGCGCCGTCCGCGGCGCCTTCGGCGACGAGCGCTCGCGTCTCTGCGCCGACGAGCATCGATCCTCGCACCGGCTTGCTGACGCGCTTTCGGGCCCCGTCGCGCGGCGGAGCAACGTCCAGTGCACAGGGCCCTGTCAACGCGGAGAACGCGGCCAAAGCTTCACCATTCAGCGCATCAGGCGACCGCGCCGCGCACGCTGCGCGCCCCGGCAACGAGCTTTAGTCCGCGCGAACGCTGCTCCGCGAGCGGCAGCGCGGGGAATTGCAGCAAGCGGCGTAGCAGATGAGAGCGCCCGGAGACGCCCAGCACACGAAAGCTCGCCGCGATTTGGTTCGCGACCGTGCGCACGGCCGTCCGCCGCAGCGCCGCGATCTCAGCGTAGCTCTTGCCCTCGATGAGGTAGCGAATGACCTCGTACTCGGCGCTGGACAGCAGCGGGCGCAGCGCGAGCTCCGGGCGCGGACTGCTGGCGATGCTAAAGGCCGTCGCTGCGGGGGCTTTATCGCGCGACCAGCGTCCCCCTGTAGTGACCCGGTCCGACGCTGCGCGCGCGGCGAGCAGCAGGAGCGGCGGCACCTGCGCCGGAGCGCAGGACAGTCCGAAGAATTCCAGAGACTGTTTCAATATCACGTGAATCGTTGATTCAGACAAGCCGAGCTCGGCCGCAACGACCTTACGGTCCGTTTCCAAGAGCACTCGCTCGAGGAGGCGACAACGGCCAGGCGAGAGCGTTACAGGCGCGCGCTCTTCGTTGCGGCGCAAAACGAAGCGCACGCTGTGCTCAGCGAAGAACGTCTCGACAATCTTTTGACGGCCGCTGGTGAGCGCTCCCCACAGCAGACTGAATTTCGGCCACGTCGTCATCGAGGCTCGCCCGCTCGGACCAGTTCGATTCGCCGAGCGGAGCGCAGGCCCCCTCCGTAGCTGATGCGTTCATGGTCACTGCTTCTCTCCGTTCGCCGGCGCGAGCGGTCGCGAACGGCCAGAGCGAAACGTATTGCGCTCGACGGCGCATGGCGTCGATCGCAGTCGCTCTCAATCTTCGTATGCGAGCGGGCCGACATTTTCCCGGGCCCCCCAGCGTGGTTTAATCGCCGCAGCATGGGTCAACTTCGACAGCTCAACGGAGGGATTACCTACCCGCTGCAGGCCGAGCACCTCGTCGGCAGAGGCCCGCAGTGCGCCTTGCGCATCGACGAGCGCTACGTTTCCGCTCAGCACGCGCTCATCCGCTGGAACGGGCAGCGCTGGCAGCTAATCGACCGCGGCAGTCGCAACGGCAC
>CBINHN010000066.1:0-33956 GCA_966250485.1 uncultured Sorangium sp.
TCTTGCTCGGGTTTTCGCTGGCCACGCTGCTAGCGGTCGGCATCGGGCTGGTAGTGGGACGCTTTCGCTTGGCCGCGCAGGCCTTGCTGCCGCCGCTCGAGATCCTGCGGCCCATCCCCGCGGTGGCCTGGATTCCGCTGGCCATCTTGTTGTTTGCGTCCGGCGAGCAGAGCATGGTGTTCATCACCTTCATCGGAGCGTTCTTTCCGATTCTGCTCAACACCATCCACGGCGTGGAGAGCATCGATCGTCGCTTGCTGATCGCTGCGCTGAGCTTGGGCGCCGGCCCGCTCGCGGTCTTTCGCGAGATCATCCTGCCGGGCGCGCTGCCCTCGATCGTGACGGGCTTGAGCATCGGCATGGGCACGTCCTGGTTCTCGCTCGTGACCGCCGAGATGATCTCGGGCCAGTTCGGCATCGGCTATTACACCTGGGAAGCGTACACGCTACAAGACTATCCTCACATCGTGCTCGGGATGATCGCGATTGGCATCCTGGGCATGGGCAGCAGCCTCTTTCTGCGCTGGGCCGGGCGCGGCCTCATGCCGTGGGCACGAACCTCGGTGAGCGCGCCGTGAGCGCCGCGAGCAGCGAGGTGACCTCCGCAGCCATCGTCGTGAGCGGCGTCGAGCTCGTCTTTGGCGAGGGTGAGCGCGCCGTGCGCGCCGTGAGCGCCGTGGATTTTCGGCTCGCCGCGGGCGAGTTCGTCAGCATCCTCGGCCCCTCGGGCTGCGGGAAATCGACGATCGTGGCGGCGCTCGGCGGCTTTCAGCTGCCGAGCGCCGGTGAGGTCCGCGTCGACGGCGAGCGCGTTCGCGCCCCCGGGCCCGAGCGCGCCATCCTGTTTCAGCAGCACACGCTGTTTCCCTGGAAGACGGTGCTCGAGAACATCGAGTTCGGCTTGAAGATGCGCGGCTTCGTGCGGAGGGAGCGCAAAGCGGTCGCGCTCGAGATGCTCGCGCACGTCGGGCTCACTGCCTTCGCGCGCTGCTATCCGCACCAGCTCTCAGGGGGCATGCAGCAGCGCGCCAGCCTCGCGCGCGTGCTCGTCAATCGCCCGCGCGTGCTGCTGATGGATGAGCCGTTCTGCTCTTTGGACGCGCAGACGCGCTTGCAAATGCAGGAGCTGCTGCTGAAGTTGTGGAGCGAGCTGCACATGACGGTGGTGTTCGTGACCCACGACGTGGATGAAGCGCTCTTTTTGAGCGACCGCGTGCTGGTGTTCTCGCCGCGACCCGGAAAAGTGCGCGCGGATCTAGCCGTGGCGCTGCCGCGGCCGCGTGACCGCAGCGTGCTCACCAGTGAAGCGTTCGTGGCGCTGAAACGCACGGCGCTCGGCTCCTTGCTAGTCGACGCTCACTGAAGGCGCGCGGGGGCCCTGTCGAGCGGCCAGTGGTCCCGAAGGGGCCCGCCCCATGCCGGCGGGCGCGTCCGGCGGTCGTGGGCGTTCACCGGCGGGCGTGGTCGTGTCAGACTGAGAGCCCCCGGTTCTCTCATGAGCATCCTCGTCATTACTGGTAGCCCCTCGGCTTCGTCGCGCACCGCGCGGCTGGCGGACATCCTGACCGAGCGCCTTACGAAGCTGGATAAGAGCAGCTCGCTCTTGAGCCTCCGCAGTCTGCCCGCCGAAGCGCTGGTTCATGCGCGCAGCGACGAGCCCGCGATCGCGCGCGCCATCGAGCAAGTGGCCGCCGCGCGGGGCATCGTGTTCGCGACGCCCGTTTACAAGGCCTCGTATTCTGGTTTGTTGAAGATCTTCATCGATATCCTGCCGCAGTTTGGGCTGCGTCACAAAGTCGTGCTCCCGCTCGCTACGGGCGGCAGCATGGCGCACGTGCTCTCGATCGATTACGCGCTGCGGCCGGTGCTGAGCTCGCTCGACCCGTTGCACGTGGTGGGCGGGCTGTTCGTGCTCGACAAGCAGATCGAGGTCGGCGCAGACGGCAGCGTCTCGCTCGACGCCGAGGTCTCCGCCAAGCTGGACCTCGCGATCGCGAGCTTCGTCGCGAGCTTGCGGCGCGCGGAGCTCGAAGACAAACAGGGTTAGCGTTGAGTGACCGGCGCTCGCCGTTTTTGCTGGGGACCGTCTTGGCCCTCGCGGCGGCGGCGGCGTTCGGCCTGAGCGCGCCCTTGGTGCAGCGCTTTGGTCGCGGGCTCGGACCCTTCGTCACCGCCGGTTTGCTGTACAGCGGAGCGGTGCTGGTCAGCGTCGGGCCGCGCGCTGAGCGGGACGCCGCCGTGCGCGCGCGGCACTGGCCGCGGCTCGCGCTGGCGGCCTTCTTCGGCGCGTTCGTGGCGCCGGCCAGCTTGGCTTTCGCCCTGCAGCGCGCGAGCGGAACCGACGTGTCGCTGCTGCTGAACTTGGAGGTCGCGTTTACTGCCTTGTTGGCGGCGCTGCTGCTGCGCGAGCACCTCGGCCGCCGCGTCGCGCTGGCGATGGCCGTGATGTCAGCGGGCGCGGTCCTGCTCGTGCAAAAGGCCGGCGCGGGGACGAGCTCGCTCCTCGGACTCGCGGCCGTGGGCGTCGCGACCCTGGCGTGGGCCATCGACAACGTGACGCTGCGGCCGCTCGCCGACTCGAGCCCGAGCGCGGTGGTGTTGCGCAAGGCGCTGCTCGGCGCGTTGGCGAGCTTCGCGGTGGCGACGCTGCGGCGCGAAAGCACGCCGACGCTGTTCGCCGCTGCGGCGTTGCTCGCCTGCGGTGCGCTCGGCACCGGGCTCAGCTTGCGGCTCTATCTGTTGGCGCAACGCAAGATCGGCGCGGCGCGCACCGCCTCGCTGTTCTCCTTGGCGCCGTTCGTGGGCGCGCTCGCCGCGTGGGGCATGGGGCAGGGCAGCTTGGGCTTTTACACGCTGCTCGCGGCGGGCTGCTTCGCGCTCGGCGCCTATCTGCACCTCACTGAACAGCACGAGCACGAGCACACGCATGAGGCTTTGCTGCACGAGCACGCTCACCGGCACGACGACGGCCATCACCAACACACCCACGAGCCGCCGGTCACGGGCACGCATTCCCACGTGCACGCGCATGAACGCGTGACGCATCGGCATCCCCACACGCCCGACCTCCATCACAAGCATCGCCACGGCTAAGCATCGCTGGATTGCGCCCGGCCCCGTTGCGCTCCATGACTTCGGGACATGGTACCGTTCTCGATTCTCGATCTGGCTCCCATCGTCGCTGGCGGTGACGCGGCCGGTGCGCTCAGGAACTCCCTCGACTTGGCGCAGCACGCCGAGCGCTGGGGCTATCAGCGCTTCTGGCTCGCCGAGCATCACAACATGCCGGGCGTCGCGAGCGCTGCCACGGCGGTCGCGATCGGCTTCATCGCTAACGGCACTAGCCGCATCCGCGTAGGTTCGGGCGGAGTGATGCTGCCCAATCACGCGCCGCTCGTCGTCGCCGAGCAATTCGGCACGCTCGCGTCGCTCTATCCGGGGCGCATCGATCTCGGCCTCGGGCGCGCGCCGGGCACGGATCCAGCCACCATGCGCGCGCTGCGACGAAGCCAGCAAGAGGTGACCGCGTTCCCGGAGAGCGTCAACGAGCTGATGCGATACTTCGAGCCGCCCGCGCCGGGCCAGCTCGTGCGGGCGATCCCCGGCGCCGGGCAGGAGGTGCCCATTTGGTTGTTGGGTTCGAGCTTGTACAGCGCGGAGCTGGCGGCAGTGTTGGGGCTGCCGTTCGCGTTCGCGGCGCACTTCGCGCCGGACCTCCTATTCGAGGCGCTGAGCCTGTACCGTGAGCGCTACAGGCCCTCGCCGCGCCATCCGAGGCCCTATGCGATGGCTTGTACTCACGTCTACGCGGCTGACACGGACGCGGAGGCTCGACGCTGCTTCTCCTCCCTGGAGCAGGCGTTCCTGGCGCTGCGCAGCGGGCGACCGACGCCGTTGCCGCCACCCCTCAGCGAGCGCGAACGCAACGCAGTCCTCGGCGATGCCGGGCCGCTCATGCGGGAACACATTTTCCGCTACGCGATCGTGGGCGATCGCGACAGCGTGCGTCACGGCATCGCCGAGTTCGTGCAGGAGACCGGGATCGACGAGCTGATGGTCACGGCCATGATCTACGATCACGCGGCTCGGCTGAGGTCTTTCGAGCTGGTCGCTTCAGTGCGAGACGAGCTCGCGCGAACCGCCGCGCCCCCCACTCCTTAGAGTGCTCAGTTCGAGGCCGAGCGCAGCGGTTAAGAAAATCTCGCCGTGCTCACCACTGACGAGTCATGCAGTTGACTCGCTCGTTCTGGTTCGCTCTAGGTGCAAGTTTTCTGGTCTGGAGTTGCGGCGGGGACGACGATGCGCCGCCAACTCCGGGCTCCTCCGGTAGCTCCGGCGCTCCCGCGGCGGGCAACGCAAATAGTGGCGGCTCCAGCGACACGGGCGGCAGGGCTGCGAGCGGTGGCAGGCTGGGGGATGGCGGGAGCCCGTCTGCAGGAAGCAACGCCGGCGGCGAACAGCCAATGATCGGCGGTGCGGGTGCAGGTGGCGAGGCGGGCGCGAACGCCGGCGCTCCGAGCTCCGAAGGTGGCGCCGCGGGTGCCGCTGGCGCACCCCAGGCAGGCGGCGCAAGCGGCGGCGCTGACGGAGGAGCGGACGCCGGCGGCAGCGCTGGGGCAGCCGGTGCGGGCGGCGCCGCACAGTGCGTCGGCGCGGTGGAAGCGTGCTCCGCGCTGGACCAGACCGCGTGCTCGCGCACGCTCGGTTGCGCGTGGGGGAGTACCTGCGCGGGCACGGTGAAAGCGTGCAGCGATCACGCCACGAAACAGGCGTGCAACGCCAACGACGGCTGTAGCTGGGACGCGAGCACCACGACGTGCGGCGGCACGGCGTCGGCGTGCGCTAGCCTGAGCCGCGCGAGCTGTGAAATGGCGGACGGTTGCGCGTGGCAGCAGGTATGCGCTGGAACGGCGACGGCATGCGAGTCGCTGAGTCGCGCGCGCTGCGAAGCGCAACCCGGCTGTTCGCTGCCGTAGAACGCGAGCTCACCTGCCGCAGTGGGGCGCGCGTGACGGGCGCTGCGAGCTCTCGCGATATTCGAGCGCAGCGCGCGCCCCCGGGCAGGCGTCGCGCACGGCGGCTCGAGCGCCCTGGCTCGGAAGTTGCTCGTCAGCGCGGCAGAGTCTCTATGGCAAGCAACGTGCTTCCCAACGCGGGCGCGCCGCAGACCGAACGCCTATTGCCTGCGCACACTAGCCCGCGGCCGCGCAGCGCCCGCGAAATATTCAGTCTGTTCAAGCAGGCTGCGGTCAACTGGGATGAAGACAAAGCGTCGCGGCTCGCCGCGGCGCTGGCGTGCTACACGCTGCTTTCCATGGCGCCGCTGGTGGTGCTGTGTGTCGCCATAGCGGGACTGTTCTTCGGCCGAGCCGCGGCGGAGGGGCAGATAGCCGGAGAGCTCGGCTCCGTCGTCGGCAGCGAGGGCGCGAAGGCGATCCAGTCGATGATCGCGAACGCCAAAAATCCTGGCTCTGGCATCGTCGCGACGATCACCGGCGTCGTGGTGCTGCTGTTCGGCGCGTCGGGCGTGTTCAGCGAGCTGCAATCCTCGCTCGACACCGTGTGGGAAGTACAGCCGAAGCCCGGCCGCGGCGTCTGGGGTGTGGTGAAGGATCGCTTCTTCTCTTTCACCATGGTGCTCAGCGTCGGATTTCTGCTGCTTGTCTCGCTCATCGTGAGCGCTGCGCTGGCGGCGATCGGGCAATGGCTGTCCGATACATTGCCGCTGGCCTGGCTGTGGCAAATCGTAAATCTGGTCGTCTCGCTGGCGGTGACGGCGCTGATCTTCGCCTTGATCTTCAAGGTCATCCCCGACGCGAAGGTGGCCTGGCGCGACGTGTGGATGGGCGCGGTCGTCACCTCGCTGTTGTTCAGCCTGGGTCGCTTCCTGCTCGCCCTCTATATCGGGCATAGTGGCGTCGGCTCCTCTTACGGCGCCGCGGGCTCGCTCGTCGCGTTGGTACTGTGGACGTACTACTCCGCGCAGATCTTCTTCTATGGGGCAGAGTTTACGCAGGTGTACGCCGCGCACTATGGCTCGCGCATCGAGCCGAGCGAGGACGCCGTGCCGCTCCCGAAAATGACTCCGGAGGAGGGGACCGCGAATCGCCCGAGCTCGGAACAGGGCGGTTGAAGACCGCGTTGGGGTTCGAGACGTGCTCATGTCACGAAATTCCGCCTTTTTTCGCTACTCCAAATCGTTGCTTGCTCTAAAGTGAGTCGATGAGCGTCTTCGACCGCAGTGCGGATCCGTTCAAGCGCCTGGTCCAGAGCGGGCGCGCGGCGGCGCGCCGTATGGGCGAGCGGGTGCTGTCGCCGATTCAGAACGCGGTGGCGAACACCGCGATTCAGCCCGACGCGGAGTCGTCGTTACAAGAGAGCGGACCTGAGCCGCCCGTGGTGGCGCGTCTCATGGTCGAAATCCGCTCGGATGGGTCGAAGACGATCGCGCGTGGCGCCTTGGAGGACCTGATGACGGGGCACAAAGTCGCTGTGCGCGCGGACGGCACGTCACCGGCGCAGCTGGCGCGGTCGCTCGCCAGCACGCTGATTGCGCTGCCAGCATTCGCATCACGCATCGCGCGTTCGCTCAAGAGCGACGGCACGCCCGAAGATTAGTCGTTGCGCGGTTCCACGGGAGCGGACGCGGCGCGCTGGACCCGGCAGCGAGCCGCTGCAACTGGTCTGGCCCGCGTCCTGCATAATGGATTCCGTCGCCAATGAACAAACAATCTTCGGGAAACACAGAATTCCAGGAACTGGTGGATGCGCCAACGTCGCCGCGCTGGCCGGGGAGCGGGGTTCACCAGCGGGCAACGGACGCCGAGCTGGACGTCAGCGGCGGCTTACTCACGCACGACGGAGTCGCGGTGCTGCCGCCGCTACCGCGCAGCATCCGGCGCGAGATCGAGCGGCATCGTGAGGTGCTCGCCAGCAGCGGGAGCCATCGTGCTCGCTTTCCGCGGCCCACGGTGGTCGCACCGCGCACGGAAGCGCCGACGCACAAGTTGAAAGCGGGGTGACATCGGCGCTCGGCGCCGGCCCGGCGCTCGAGGCGTTCGACGGTGCCCGTCACCTGCCCGATTCGGCAGTCGCAAGGGGAGAGTGAGCGCGCGACAGTCGGGCGCATGTACTACGTCGCCATTCAGCAATTCATCCGCACTCTGAGGAACCTCGACGCGATCATGGCTAAAGCGGAGTCCTACGCCGAGGCCCGCAAGTTCGACGTAAACAACTTCTGCAGCGCGCGTATGTTCCCTGACATGCTGCCGTTCCCGGCGCAGATCCGCATCGCCTGTGACACCGCGAAAGGTGCGGCGGCGGGCCTCGCGGGCATCGAAGCGCCGCGCCACGAGGACGATGAAAAGACGTTCGCCGAGCTGCGCGGACGCGTCGCGAAGTGTGTCGCCTTTTTGGAGTCGGTGAAGCCGGAGCAGGTCGAGCAGACGACGCCGAAGACGAAGGTGAAGCTACCGGGCTCGGCCAACAAAACCATGTACGCCGAGGATTACCTGTTCAGCTATCGCATCCCTAACTTCTTCTTCCACGTAACGACCGCTTACAACATCTTGCGCCATGGGGGTGTTGAAGTCGGTAAGAAGGACTACTACGGAGCTCTGAACGTGCTCGAGAGCTGAGCTCATCTGCCGCGAGCGCCGCTACGCGCTCCTGCGACGGAGCTCTACCGTCGCAGGAGCGGGCAGATTCGCCTCCAAAGCAACGGCGCCACGGTCACAATGTGCAGGCGTTTTTCGCGCTATTTTCCGCGGCGCTGAGGATGCCTGCGGAGAAGCTGTCCCGCGCGGCCGCGGGAGCGCGACGAGTGAATGCCGATGCGCGTTGGTCCGTGTGTTGCATTCTCGAGCCCCGATGTCCGAGCCCGCTGCCGTGTGCGTCTCCGGGTACTTGGAACCGGGCACCGTGCTCGGCGAAAAGTATCGGATTGAGCGCCTCATCGGGGAGGGCGGCATGGGCGTCGTGTACCAGGGCTATCACGAGGTCCTGGAGCAACGCATTGCGATCAAGGTGGTGCGACCCGAGTTGGTACACCACCCCGAAGCATTGGCGCGTTTCCTCAACGAAGCCCGCGCCATCGCGCGCCTGCGCGGCCATCACATCGCGCACGTGCTCGACACCGGCTGCCTCGCTGATCAGCGGCCACATATGGTGCTGGAGTACCTCGAGGGCGCGGATCTGCGCGCGGTGCTCGACGCCGAGGGGTCGCTCTCGCTCGCGCGCGCGCTGAACTACTTGCTGCAGGCGTGCGAAGCGGTGGCCGAAGCGCATGCGCTCGGCTTGATCCACCGGGACCTGAAGCCAGAAAACCTGTTCATAACGCGCGGTGCGCACGGCGAAGGGGTCGTCAAGGTCATCGACTTCGGCATCTCCAAGCGTATCGGCGCCGCCGTCGGTCGTTCCTACACCTTGCGCGGACAGAGCCTCGGGTCTCCGCACTACATGGCGCCGGAGCAGATGGCGTCGCCCGACACCGTGGATGCGCGCGCTGATATTTGGTCGCTGGGGGTCGTGCTGTTCGAGGCGTTGACGAACGCGGTGCCGTTCGGCGGTGACACGCTACCGCAGGTGTGCGCCAGTATTCTGGCCGGCGAACAGCGTGATGTGCGCCTGTTCCGGCCTGATTTGCCGCCGGTCGTCGAACACGTCATCCGACGTTGCCTGCGGCGCGAGCGCGAGGAGCGCTATCAAAATGTGGCCGAGCTCGCGGCAGCGCTGCTGCCGCTCGCGTCACAAGCCGGCGCCACGGCGGGGCTCAGCGTCCAAGGCAACATCGACGACGTGGAGCCGAGGAGCAGGACGCTGCCGCGCGCCTGGGCGCGGCAAACGACGCTGCGCTGCCGCGGCGAAGCCTCACAGAGCGGGACCTGGCCCATCGCGTTGCGCCGCAAGCCCCGGCGCTGGCCCATCGCGCTGGGCGCGCTCGCGGCGCTGGCGACGCTGGCGCTCGGCGTTCAGCGCTCGGATCTGTTGCGCCAGCACGGCGCGCTATCGGCGAGCGCGGCAGCGCGGGCGACGAGCCCCACCGTTCGAGCGGCGATGCCCGCAAGCGACGCGAGCGAGTCCGGCGCTGCGAATCAGCGACCTGTAGTGGTGCGCGTCGAGCCCGTTCCCGCAGCGACAGCGGCCGCCGTGGCGCCTGCGCCCAGTGTGCGTTGGCGTGGCGGTGCGTCGAACAGCGCTCGCGCGCAGGTCAGCGCACGCAGCGCGGCCCCGCGCGTGCGCTCGCCGCGCCCGCAACCCGTACGGCCGCCGCCGCCGGCGCCGTCGCGCGCTGCGAGCCCTGACATTCGTGATTCAGAGCTGTTGCTGCCGTATTCGGACTTACCGGGGAGCAGCGCCGCGCCGCGCTCCCCGACGCCGCCTGCAAAGAGGTTCGCGCCGTGAACATGTTGCGTCGCTCGCCGAGGCGTTTCCGCTATTCGATCGCCGGCCTGTTCCTTTGCGCCAGCGCTGCGCAGGGCGCTCACGCCGAGTCGCTGGCGACGCGCCAAGGCGAGCCGGGGCATGCCGCGCCAGAGCGCGCCTCCGCCGCTGACGAGCGTCGCCGCAGCGCTGAAGCGCGCTTCAGGGACGGTGAGGCCGCGTACCGCGACGGCCGCTATCGCGACGCGGTGGCGGCGTTTCACGAAGCGGACGCCATCTTGCCGAGCGCCGCGCTGTCCTTCAATGCCGCGCTCGCCTACGAGCACCTCTCCGACGCGCCCGGCGCGCTGCGCTCGTATCGGGACTACTTGCGGCGCGGTGGGGCAGGAGAGAACGTAGAGCGCGTTCGCCGTCGCATCGAGCAGCTCGAGCAACAGCTGATGAGCAGCGGCGTCCAGCAGGTCACGATCGATTCGCAGCCACCCGCGGCGAGCCTCAGCGTCGACGGTCGCGTGGTGGGAGTAACGCCATGGACGGGAGAGCTCGCGCCGGGCAAGCATCGGCTTCGCCTAGCGGCAAAGGGACGTCAGGTGCTCAGCCGCCCACTGGACGTACCGCGAGAGCACGCGACGGACTGGTCCTTCACGCTGCCGCCTCGCGTGAATCAGCAGCGTCCGCTGATGACCTCGCGCCCTCAGCCTGTCGTAGAAGCGCATCCGCTGGGCGCCTGGCCCTGGGTGACGCTGGGGCTGGCCGGCGGCAGCTTGCTCGCCGCTGGCGCGTTCGAGCTGTCGCGCCGCTCGGCGGAAGCCGACGCGCGCAATGAAGCAAGCCAGCTCGGCTACGCCGAGAAGCGCGACAGCGTGGAGAGCCGCAAGCGCACGGCGCGCGTCTTCGCCGCGGCGGGCGGTGGGCTCTTGCTCACGAGCGGGATCTTGTTCTTCATCGACGCGCACGGCGGCCGCCGCAAGGAGGTCTCCGTAGCGTTCGATGGTGAGAAATACTCCCTCGGCTATCGGAGCGCATTTTGACTCAGCGGTACTACTCGTTGGGGCGATGCTCGCCGCGGCCGCGACGCTCGGCTGCAATAGCAGCTTGCCGGACAGCGTCGACGGCCGAGCTTGTGACGCGGCCGGACGCTGCTTGCCCGGATATGCCTGTGATTCGACCAGCGGCGTCTGCGTTCGCGTAACGGACGGGGCCGAGGCCGGTTCGGGCGGGCGCAGCGCGACGGGGGGTGCCGCGCCGAGCGGTGGTCAGAGCGCTGGCCGTTCCGGCGGCGCGGGCAGCGCCAGCGGTGGAACGAACAGCGTCGAACCGCCGGGCAGCGGCGGCGCTAGCGACGCGAGCGGAGGAGGCGGCGCGGGCAACGCGAGTGGCGCGAGCGGCGGTGAAGGTTCGGACTGCGGCGACGGTGAGACGCTGTGCGACGGCACGTGCGTGCGCACAGACAGCGACATCGCCAACTGCGGCAGCTGCGGCGCGACCTGCACCGCGCCCGACGGCGGCGCGGCGATGTGCGAGGCGGGACGCTGCGCCTTCGACTGTGAAACGCCGCTCATCGCCTGCGCGGAGTCGTGCGTCGACCCGCGCGAGGATACGCAAAATTGCGGAGCTTGCGGCGTCCGCTGCGCGGCGCCAAAAAATTCGCTCCCCGTCTGCCTGGACGGCAGCTGCGGCGCGCTGTGCGTCGGGGGCTATGAGGACTGTGGCGCGGGTTGCATCGACACCTCCAGTGACCCGCGTCACTGCGGTGAGTGCGGTCATGCTTGCCCCGCGGGCAGCGTGTGCTCGGACGGCGCCTGCGTCCAGGAGTGCACGGCCGGGAAATCGTTGTGCGGCGGCGCCTGCGTCGACACGCTGAGCTCCAGCGAGCATTGCGGTAAGTGCGGCGTGAGCTGCCCCGTCCCGGCGCACGGCAAGGCGGTTTGCGTGGCCGGTACTTGCGCGGTGAGCTGTGAGGAAGGCTACTCCGTCTGCAATGGTCGCTGTGTGGATTCGACCTCGGATCCCGGTAACTGTGGCGCGTGCCAGAAGGTGTGTGACTCGCCGGCACACGCCACGCCGAGCTGCGTCAGCGCGAGCTGCAGCTTCGTTTGCGACAAGGGCTACGCCAAGTGCGGTGATGTCTGCGCTGACACGCAGCGCGACGCCGCCCACTGTGGGGACTGCGCGACCGCCTGTCAGAGCGGGCAAGTCTGCGCCGCGGGCGTGTGCAAGACCAACTGCGCCAGCGGGCAGACGGCTTGCTCCGGCACTTGTACGGATCTGAGCAACGACGCACGCAACTGCGGAGCCTGCGGCACCGTGTGCCCCGCGCCGGCCCACGCAACGGCGCAGTGCAGCCAGGGCCGATGCGCGACCCGCTGTGATGAGGGCTATACGCTGTGCGGCGGCAGCTGCGTGAAGCTGAGCGCCGATCTCGACAACTGCGGAGCGTGCGGCAACGCCTGCCCTCGTCCCGCGAACGGCAGCGCTACCTGCGACGCGGGTCGTTGTGGCGTGCGCTGTGACGACGGGATGACCCAGTGCGACGGCGCGTGCATCGACACCCGCTCGAACAACGAGCACTGCGGCGAGTGCGACACGCGCTGCGCTGAAAGTCAGGTCTGCACCGACGGGCAATGCCAGCTCTCGTGCGCGGAGGGTGAGACCGACTGCGCTGGCTCGTGCGTGGATCTGAGCTCCGACAGCAGCAATTGCGGCGAATGCGGCGCGGCCTGCCCTGCGCCCGACAACGCCAGCCCGGTGTGTCAGAGCGGCGGCTGCGGCATCAGCTGCGCCAGCGGACTCGGCGAATGCGGCGGGAGCTGCGTGGATCTGAGCTCCGATATCGCGAACTGCGGCGCTTGCGGCAACGCCTGCCCCGGCTCGAAGAACGGCACCGCCCTGTGCCGCAGCGGCAGCTGCACGTTGCGCTGCAAAGACACTTACGCGCTCTGCGATGGGCAGTGTGTCGACATCTTGTTCGACGACAAGCACTGCGGGAAATGCAAGAAGAGCTGCAAGCGCGGCGCCTGTCTGCTCGGTGTCTGCTTGTAGTCAGAAGCTGGTGTGGGTCATCCTTGGAGAACGGTCGCCGCTGAGCTCGGGCCCGCTCAGCGACCGGTCAGCGCGTCGGCGATCCTCCTGGGCAGCTCGAGCTCCTCGATATCTTCCAAGGGCAGGGGCAGCGCGAGCGACCAGTTGGGCGCATCGAGCCCGGCGCCGGGGACGTTCGGTCGCTCTTCGAGCGCGAGCGCGTCGTCGAGTGTCGCCAGCAGCACTCGACTCGGCGCTTGGCCGAGCGCGCGATGCACGCGCTCGATCAGCAGCGGCAGGCACTCTCGCGCTCGCGCAACGTCAGCGCCGGGCTGCGGCGCTGGCAGCTCGGCCACCTCGGCTAGCTTGCGGCAAAGAGCGCTACCAGCAGCGTCGTCCTGCGCTACGCCGAGGTTCTTGCAGCGCAGCGGATCGGCGCCGGTCCAAAGCCCGGCGATGGTGGGTAGGTCGTGCGTGGTGACGCTGGCCAGCGCCAGCTCCGGATACTCGCAGGGCTCGCCCGCTTCGAAGTACATCAGTCGATACGACAGCATGCGATGCTCGCGCATGGCTTCGCGAATGCCAGGCTCGACGGTGCCCAGATCCTCGCCCACCACGAAGGTCTTGGCTCGCTGGCTCTCCAGGGCCAAGATCGCCAGTAGCTCCTCCGCGCGCGTGCGCACGAAGGCGCCGGCGTCGGGCCCCAGGCCGCGGGGGATCCAGTACAGCCTGAAGAGGCCCATCACGTGATCGATGCGGAGCCCGACCGCGTGCCGCGCCAGGCTGCGCACGGTGTCGATGAAGGGTTGGTACCCGGCGCCACGCAGCTTGTGCGGAACGAACGGGGTCAGACCCCAATCTTGACCCGCTGGGTTGAACTCGTCGGGCGGCGCGCCCACGGACACGCCGGCGGCCAGCAGCCCCTGCCAGACCCAGGCGTCGGCGCCCGCCACGTCGAACCCGATGGGCAAGTCTTGAATCAAGCCGATGGTCTCCGCAGCGGCGCTGAGCTGGAGCTCGAGCAAGCACTGCAGCCAAGCGTGGAACGCCACGCGCTCGTCGTGTCGCGCGGCGAACTCGGCGACCGCGGCTTCTTCGGGGGCGCGCAGCGCGGCGGGCCAGCAGCGCCAATCTTTTCCGTGCAGCTCGGCGATGGCGCAATAGGTGGCGAAGCGCTCGAGCTCCGCGCCGTGCTCCGTCAGGTAGCGCTCGAACGCGGGCAGCGTCGACAGCGCGCCGCGCCGGCCTCCGCCGCGCGTGAAGCACTTCTCGAGGGCCTGCATTTTCAAGGCAAAGACGGCGTCGCGCTCGATGCGGCGCAGCGCGTTGAGGCCGCGCGCGGAGACCGCCAAGCGCGTGAGCTCTTCGCCGAGCTCGGCCGCGCCCGGCACGTCTTCGACGCGCAGGTAGATCGGGTTGCGAAAGCGCCGGCTGCTCGGGTAGTACGGGCTCGGCTCGATGGGCGCCACGGGAGTGGCGGCGGACAACGGGTTCGTCATGATCACGGTCGCGCCCAGGCGCCGCGACCAAGCGCCCAGCGTGCGTAGATCCGCGAGGTCGCCGATACCCCAGCTCTGCCGCGAACGCGCGGCGTAGAGCTGCGCCGCCCAACCCCAGGTCTTCAAATCATCGGGCAAGTAACACTCGCGCGGGCAAGCGATGACGCGGATGGGCTTGCCCGTCGCCGGCCGGAGCTCGTGATAGCCGAGCGGCAACTGAACTGGCTGCTCTGCTGCGACAGCGCGCGTCGTGCCATCTTCGAGCGTGAGCTCGCCGGATAGTGTTGGCCGCCAATCGCGCGCGCCGCGCAGCACGAGCACGTCCGCGTAGCGCGCGTCGTCGTTGGTGGGGGCAGCCGGCGCCGTTGGATCTGCGCCCATGGCCGTCAGCAGGGCCGCGCGGGTGCGCTCCGGGGTCTCGTGCCGCTGACCCTTGACGTCGACGAACTCACCCTCGATGCCGTACGGATCTTTCGAGCGTGCGTTGCTCATCGCAGTTGAGATAGCGCGCCCCGTCGCCGCGGTCTCTAGCGACGCGCGTTCTTTCTGTCGGGCCAACATGGCGCGGCGCGGGTGCACCTTGAGGCGCGCTTGTCACGGCTGCTTTCGCCACGCGCCGACAAAGAGCGCCCGGTAACGGCGCCGCGCATCGCCGATGTTTCGGCACGGACGCTGCAGGGATTCGCTCATGCATTTCTACATCACAGCCCGTCATTTCGAGCTGACACCCAGCATCCACGAGTACGTCGAGCGTCGCTTGGTACACGCGGTCAAGGCGCACGCCACCGCTCACGACCTCGTGCGTATGGAAGTCCAGCTAACGCAGTCTGACGCGAGCGATGTGCGGTTCCGCTGTCACGTTCTGCTCCAGCTCCCGGAGCACCACGACATCAACATCAGCGAGGAGACACTCGATCTCTATGAGGCGGTAGATCGCGCTGAAAAGCGGCTCGTACGCAAGTTGACGGAGGAGCGCCAGCGGCTCATGATGAGCAAGCGACAGGCGAAAGATCAAGATGTCGAACCGCTCGATGACCCGTCGCTGCTCGAGCAACAGAGCGCGCGCTGACTCGCCGCCCACGCGCCGGCGGCTGCGCTGGGAGTCGCTGCTGCTGGTCGGTCTGGCGACGGCCTGTGGGCGGTCCGTGACGGAGCCGGCCACTCCGGCCGAGCACGACTGCCCGGGGTGGATCGAGCAGCGGCAGGCCGAGCGCTACTGCTGCACCAGCACATCGGGCCCTGGCCGCGGCAAACGCTGCACACCGCTGCCGCCCCATCGGGCGCCAACGGCCGACGCTAATTGAATGAGCGCGTGCCCCTAGCCCCACAGATTTCGAGCTCGTTGCGCCGTCGCCGCGAGTGCGCCGTTTTGCCGCATGAGACAGCAGCCGCGCGGGCTGAATGCCACACTCCTCGCTGTGCGCTGCTCGTGACCCGCCGCAGATAGCGTTACTTCTGGCGTTCACAGGCGCGAGAACATTTGCGCGTTACAGGTACGGGAGTTGCAGAGGCGACCCCACTCAACGATCCACGTCGAGATGAATATCCATGAAAGCTCGCGTAGTGAACCTCGATCAGCAACGGCCCGCCAGTAAGGCGCGCGGGAACGATGCTCCGCTCGGTCCCCAGGGTGTCACTCCCGAGCCAGAAGCGCCGTTGTTCGAAGGCGTGTTTCTAGCTGGTTTCGAGTGCTCCTGCCACGTGCTCGAATGCGGACGACGGCTCGACCTGCTGACTAGCACACGACACGATGAGTTTGCCGCGTTGGACTATGCGCGCATTCGACAGCAGGGAATGACGGCGTGCCGCGAAGGGGTGTCCTGGGTGCAGGTCGCGCGCGCCGGAGGGGAGTTCGATTTCAGCGGCGTGCTGCCGCGTTTGCGCGCCGCGCGCGAGCTCGGCATTCGCGTGATCTGGGATCTGATGCACTTCGGCTGGCCCTGCGACGTGGACCCGTTCTCGCCGCGCTTTCCGCTGCTGTTCGGGCGCTACGCCAAGGCCTTCGCCGACTTCTATGCGTCAGAGAGCGACGAGGTCGCGATCGTCGCGCCCATCAACGAGATCTCGTTCTTGAGCTGGGCTGGCGGAGACATGGGCATCATGAACCCGTTCGCGATGGCGCGCAGCGACGAGATGAAGGTCCAGTTCGTGCGCGCGACCATCGAAGCCATCGAGGCCATCCGCGCCGTGCTGCCCGATACGCGCTTCATGCAGCCGGAGCCGGTGATCCACATCGTGCCGGATCCCGCGCACCCGAAGACGTGGCGCCGCGTCGAGTGCGACCGCCTCTTCCAGCTTCAGACCTGGGATATGTTGCGCGGCGACGTGTGGCCGACGTTGGGAGGAAACCCCAGCTACCTGGACATCGTCGGCGTGAATTTCTATCCGGACAATCAGTTCATGTTGGATGGCACCACCATCCAGCGGGGTGAGCCGCGCTACCGACCGTTCTCCGAGATGTTGCTGGAGGTCGCGCGCCGCTATGAGCGACCGATGCTGATCGCGGAGACGGGCGCCGAGGGAGACGCCCGCGCGCCGTGGCTGGCCTACGTCTGCGAACAGTCGCGCTTGGCGTTGGAGGCGGACGCCGAGCTGCACGGGATAACGCTGTATCCGGTGCTGAACCATCCGGGCTGGGTCGACGATCGCCGCTGCGAGAACGGGCTATGGGACTACGCTGACGATGCCGGCGAGCGCGCGCTGCACACACCGCTCGCGACAGAGCTCGCGGCTCAGGCGCCGGAGCTCGAACGCGCCCGCGCGCGCATGCTCGAGCGTAAGAAGGACCTCGCGATTCCCGCCTGAGCGCGGGCTCGCCTTCGTAGAGCAGCAGGATGGATAATACGAGCTCGGTTCTCAATTCGTGGGAGGTAGTGCAGCCGAACGGCACGCGCTCGCCGCGGCGCTGGCTGCCAGATGCTCTGCTGCGACTGCTCGCGTACGTGCGGCCGCACAAGAAGTACGCGGCCTTCACGGTGCTGTTCGGTGCGCTGGGCTTCTTGCTGTCCTTCGTCTACCCCTGGATCATCGGCTCGGTGGTGGATCTGGCGACCGAGCCCGGCACGCGCTTGCCGGCGCAGGCACGCCTTCACCGCTTGCTGGAGCTCACCGGCTATGGCTTGGTGACGGGCGTCCTGCACGCCCTGGTCGTGTACGGCCGCGGCCACTTCAACGTGCACCTGGGCGACGCCATCGTGGCGGATCTACGACGCGAGCTGTTCGCGCACCTCCAGAAGCTCAGCGTCGCGTTTTACAGTAAGCACCGCAACGGCAGCATCCTGAACCGGATCTTGCACGACGTGCACGCGGCCACCTCGGTGATCTACGGTGGCATCATCGTCGTGGGCTTGGACGCGGCGCAGCTGCTGCTCGCCTTCGTGCTGCTGATGGGTGTCAGCTGGAAGCTGACGCTCGCGTGCGTCGTCATGTTCCCCGCCTACGGCCTGGTGTTCGCGACCATGAACCCACGCGTGCGCAAGGCGAGCGAGCGCCTGGACGCGCATTTCGGTGAGCTGTCCGGCACCGTCGGCGAGCGGCTCGCCGGGCAAGCGCTGATCAAGACGTACACCGCCGAAGAGCGTGAGGTGCAGCGCTTCCGGCACGAAGTGGCGCAGCATCATCACTTGGTCGTGGAGCAGAGCCATCTGGGACACCTGGTCGCGGCCTACGGTGAGGTGTTGGTGCATCTCGGCACCACGATCGTGATTGGTTACGGCGGCTGGCTGGTGATGACTCACGAGCTGACCGCCGGCTTGATGACGCGATTTCTCGGCTACGTCGTGATCTTGTACGGGCCAGTGCGCCGCTTCGCCGAGCTCAACATCACCTATCAATCGGGGCTCTCCAGCATGCGGCGGGTGTTTCGGCTGTTCGACATCGAGCCGTCCGTTCAGGAGTCGAAGCGGCCGCGCCTGGAGCCGCCGACGCGCGGCGACGTGAAGTTCGAGCGCGTGCGCTTTCGCTTCGATCGCGCCGAGCGCGTCACGCGCACCAGCTTGGATGGCGTCACGCGTGACGCGAGCTGGGTCCTCGACGGCGTCTCCTTCGACGTCACGAGCGGGCAGCGCATCGCCATCGTCGGCCACTCCGGCGCAGGCAAGACGACCTTGGTCTCCTTGCTGCCGCGGCTGTACGACGCCACGGATGGGCACATCCTCGTCGACGGCGTCGACGTTCGCGAGTACTCCTTGTACGCGCTGCGCTCGGCGATCGGCATCGTGCAGCAGGACTCGTTCATCTTCTCCGGTACGGTGCGAGACAACATCGCCTATGGTCGTCCGAGCGCGTCCGACGCCGAGATCGAGGAGTGCGCGCGCGCGGCGAACGCCGATGAGTTCATCCGCCGCTTGCCGGACGGCTATCACACCTGGCTCGGTGAGCGCGGCGTCAACCTCTCCGGCGGCCAGCGCCAGCGCATCTCCATCGCGCGCGCGTTGCTGAAAGATCCCCGCATCCTGATCTTGGACGAGGCGACCAGCGCGCTCGACACGGAGACGGAGAGCATCGTGCAGCAGGCGCTGGAGCGGCTGATGAAGGGCCGCACGTGCCTGATCATCGCGCACCGGCTCAGCACCATCCGCAACGCCGATCGCATCCTGGTGCTCGACGAGGGGCACATCGTGGAGAGCGGGGCGCACAGCGAGCTGATCGGACGCGGCGGTCCCTACGCCCGCTTGGTCGAGAAGCAGAGCGCGGTGTGAACGCCCAACGCCGAGGCTCAGCGTCAGGTCAGCGGGGGTGCGCGACGCGGCGGCGCAGCGACGCGCGTGCCAGCCGCAGCTCGAAACGGCGCGCCCAAGCGCGCTCTTCGCGCAGCGCGGCCAGCTCTTGGCGAAAGCGTTGCCGCCGCTCCGCGCTGAACGCGGGCCCCACGAACGAGATGGAATGCAAGATGGCGTCGAGCTGCTCCGCGCTGACCGGCGTCGCGTCGCGGAACGTCAGCGTGCGACGCTGGGTCACGCGCGCCAGACGGAACAGCTGCTGCGCGGCGGCGCTGGTGGACCGCGCCTTGCGCGCCGCCGTAGCGTCGATGAGCGCGCCGAGCGCTTGCATGAACGGGCTCTCATCGGGGCTCACCGTCAGGAGCGCCAGCACGCCGCCGGGCGCGAGCACGCGATCGAGCTCGCGCCCGGCGAGCTCCACGTCCAGGAAATGTAGGGCGTCCGCGATGATGACCAGGTCGAAGGCGGCGCTCGGCAGCGGGAGCTCCTCCGCCTTCGCGTGCACGGTGCGCAGCGCGACGCCGCGTCGAGCCGCGTCCTTCTCCAGTCGCTCCAACATCAGCCGCGCGGGTTCCACGGCGGTCACCGCCAGCCCGCGCTCGGCCAACGGGAGCGCGAGGTGGCCGATGCCGGAGCCGAGGTCCAAAATCCGAGGCTGTTCGCGGCCCGCGCTCGCGATGGCGTCGAGCACGGCTTCAGGATAGGGCGGCCGCGCGGCGTACGCTTCGACCATGCGATTGAAGATCCACGCCGGCGTGTCGTCGACGCTCACCAGACGGCGGCCAAAGCTCATCGCTGCGTGCCTGTAACACGCGCGGCGGGGAGGGCGCAGCTGATGGTGACGTGCAGAGGCATCTGTGTTACGCCGCTGCTTGCACCATGCGTGTTCGTTGGCTGCCGCTGCTCGCGCTATTGGCGACGCTCGCGTGCTCCCATAGCGGTCCGCGTGCCTCGGCCGCGTTCGGCAGCGGCTTGCCGGCGGTGCCGGCCGGCCCCGGAATCCAGAAGCTCGAGCATGAGATGTTCCAGCGGCTCAACCGCGACCGCAAAGAGCACGGCTTGCCGCCGCTGAAATATGACGAGCGGCTGGCAGACGTCGCGCGCTTCCACGCGACGGACATGCGCGACCACAAGTTCTTCGAGCACCACTCGCCGAACAGCGGCAGCCTCGATGATCGCCTCAATCGCGCCGGCTATTTGTTCCTCACCGCGCTGGAGAACCTGGCGGAGGCGCCCGACGTGCAGACCGCGGAGGACAGCCTGCTGCAGAGCCCCGGCCACTTCGCGAACATCATGTCACGGGAGGTCAGCCACATCGGCATCGGTGTGGTGCGCGGCGGCGTGCACGTGGCAGAGAACCTGACGGTGACGCAGGTCTTCGCCATGCCCGGCCGCGCTGAGTCGCCGGCGGCCGCGCGCGACGCGCTCATCGCGCGCATTCAGGGCGAGCGCGCCAGCCGAGGTCGCGGCCGCGCGCAGCTGCACCCGCTGCTGAACGACTTGGCGGCGAGCCACATCGCAGAGCTCGACGCCGGGACCACGCCGGGCAGCTTGAAAGCCGTCGCGGAGCGCGTGAGCGCGGAGGTCGCGGCCACGAAGGGCAGCACGTTGCGCGGGGTCACCGCGGCCGGTCAGCTGCTCCCGGATTCGCGCAGCTTCCAGGTGCCAGAGCGCTTGGCCAGCGCGCTGACGGCGCCGTTTGGCCTCGCCGTGCGCAAGGTTCCCGGCGCGGGTGGTCGCCCCATGTTGCAGCTGCTCTTGCTGATTGGGCTGTAGTGCTGCGGCGGCTCGTCCTCGCCTGCGCGGCGTTGGTCTTCACGGCGAGCTGTGCGGCAGGGCCCCCGGCGAGCTCCGCGGCCACGTTCAACGCGAGCATCTCGCCGGCCCGCGTAGATCTGCGCGTCGTTCGCGCCGAGCCTGGCTTCTCCGAACACGAGCTGCCGGTGGCGGGTCAGGGCTCGCGTTCCATCGCGATGTGGCTGCCGCAAGCGGAGCCCGAGCTGATCGTGCTCTTCTTGCACGGCGCGGCGTCGCGCAGCCACGCCACCTGGAGCGCGGCGGCGCAAACCCGCGGGCTATTGCGCTGCTTGGTCGTGCCCGCGCTGGGCGCTCAGCGTCCCGTCGTGGTCGCGCCGCGCAGCGACCAAGGCGAGTGGTGGCGGCCCGCCGAAGCCGCG
Source organism: uncultured Sorangium sp. (assembly GCA_966250485.1). Classification (GTDB taxonomy): domain Bacteria; phylum Myxococcota_A; class Polyangia; order Polyangiales; family Polyangiaceae; genus PMG-095. The sequence goes on from CBINHN010000066.1 coordinate 20,800, forward strand.
TTCGTGCTCGGCTTGGTAGAGGCCGCCGAGCAGCGCTGGCCGCGCGCCAAGGGCCGCGTGGTGATCAGCGGCTATAGCAACGGGGGCATCGGCGCATGGGGCTTCGCGCGCTTGTATCCCGAGTACTTCGCCGCCGCGGTGCCGATGGCGTTCAACGACACCATCGTGGGACCGAGCCCGCTGCCGATTTATGCCATCGAGGGCGGCGCTGACGAGCTGTTCTCCAGTGAGCGCGTGCGCGAGCGCTGCGCGGCGCTCGCGCGGAGCGGTCAAGACCTCATTTATCACGAGAAGTATCGCGGGCGGCACCTGGCGCCTTGCAGCTACGTGCCAGAGCTGAAGAGCGCGGGGCGCTGGCTCGAGCGCCATGTGCTCGCGCGAGCGCTGGTTCGCTCACCCTAGGGCGCCACGCGCGGCCAGCTCGCGCGCAAGATGCGTCGCACTAGGATGCGCTCGCGTCGCCGCGCGGTCACGCTGAGCGGCAGCTCGCGTCAGGACCGCGCGAAACGCCGGATGACGAGCGATACGCCTCAGCGCGCGTTCGGTGAGCGTCTTGCCCGGCTCGGTGCGCGGCCACGTCGAAGCACCCGACGGGTGCGGGAGCGGGATTACGTCGATGCGACGTGAGGCGCGCTCGAGCGCGTAAGCGTTGCCGATGCGCGCTACTAGCGGGCCCGCTGGTAAGAACTGCTCGATGGCCAGCCGCCCCACGGGGATGACGAGCTCAGGCCGCAACAGCTCCAGCTCTCGCTCGATCCAGGGACGACAGTTGGCGATCTCGTCGTCGCTGGGCACGCGATCCCCGCCGTTGGGGTTCTTGCCCGGGAAGCAGCGGCACACAGCGGCCATGTAGATGTGCTTTCGGAACTCTTCTTCCGCGAGCCCCAGCGGCGCGAACCACTTGAAGAGCTGCTTGCCCGCGGTCCACGCGAAGGGCCGCCCGAGCGCTGGTTCTTTGTCGCCCGGCGCTTGTCCGATGAGCAGGACGCGGGACAAAAACGGTCCGCACACCACCGGCGGCCGCGTCATCTTTCCGCAACGCTGGCAGGACAGCAGCGCGCGCTGGTGCTCTCGGATCAGCTGTAACCGTCGCATGATTCTCAGCGGCTGAACGCTAGCAGCTCTCGCCGGCCGCGCGCGTCCAACGCCGCCGCTGAAGTGCGAGCGCCAGCAGGACGAGCACGAGCGCGCTCGCGTTGCTCCGCCCGCGAGCTCCTACGCGGCAGCCACAGCCGCTGTCTGCTCCGTCCGTACCGGCGGCGTTGCTGGTTCCAGCGGAAGCGCTCCCGCCGCCCGCGTTTGCTCCGCCGAGCGCGCTTGTGCCACCCGAGCCATCGCCAGCGCCCGTCATGCCTCCGAGTGTAGAAGCCGCGCCGCTCGCTCCCGGACCGCTGCCACCGCTCGTGGAGGCACGGCCGCCCGTCGCTGAGCCCGCGGCGCTCATCGTGCTGCCGCCCTGCGCGCCGCTGGCGGGCGCTCCGCCCGCGGTCGTGCCGGCGCTGGGCCCGCCACCGCTCGGCTCGCCACCGCTCATAGCGCCGCCGCTGGACTCGCCGGCGCCGCCGCTCGCGCCGCCGCTCTCCGCGCCATACTCGAAGGCTCCGAGATCGGGCGCCGCGCCCACGAAGGGGAGGCCCACGTCCACCCCTTTGTCGATCAGCGCGCTGCCGCTCGCCAAGCGTAAGAACGGCAGCACTGGCAAGCTGCCATCGGCTTGGCGCGCGCTCGCCATGCCCGCGAAGCTCGTCATGTCCGTGGCTGGTACGCAAACGGTACCTCCGGGCGCGTACGGCTCGGGACACGAGCTCGGCGGCGCGAAAGCGACGCTCTGAAAATCGCTGCTCGCGACCATCAGGTTCAGCTTGGTATCCCAAGAGTTGTTCGCTTGGTCGATGGGGCCCGCGTTGCCGGCGTTGGACGTCGCGCTGCCGCCGAACGCGAGGTTATTGCGCAGGACACCGACGGAGGTCTCGCTGGAGCCGTCGCTGCCGACGCCGAGCAGGTTGAAGTTGCTGCCGTTCTTGTACGCCGTGTTGTTGTAGAAGATGGGCGAGTTGGGGGAATGATTGGCGTAAAACCCTGATGATTTGTTGAAGACCGCGACGTTGAAGCGCACCACGTGCTGAGGAACCTTCGCGGGCACGTTGGAGGGAGGTAAGCCATAGCCGCCGCCCTTGAAGCCGTTCCCGTTTCCGGACGACAGTGAGACCGGCTGCCCGTTGTTCACCGCGTCCGGCTTGTAGCCGTTGTACCAGGCCCAGGAGTTCTCGACCGTGCAGGCCTCGGTCGCGTTGATGAAGTCCCAGCCATCGTCGGTGTTCCACCACGCGCGGCAACCGCGGAAGACGTTGCCGGTGTCCCCGCTGCGATTGGGATGACAGCCGAAGCCGTCCGCGCTTTGCCCGTCGCCATTGGAGGTGAGGGTGTCTTCATTCTCGTGGGAGTCGCAGTTCAGGAACGTGTTGTTGCTGCCGCGCTGGACGAAGAAGCCTGGGCCCATGTTGTGGTGCGCGTCGAGCAGCTCGAACACGTTGTTGCTGCCTCCGTATACGTAGACGCACCACGACTCGTGGTTCAGGTTGTTGAGCTGCAGCGCGCCGGTGAGCTCCAGCCCCTTCAGGTGCAAATAGCTGCCCGTGACGCGGACGCCCGCTTGACGACAGTTGTACTTTGCCTTGTCGGTGATGCCGGAGAAGTCGAAGATCGGTTTTTCTCCGGGATACGCCCAGTACCGGATCGGCTTGTCCGCGCTGCCGCTCTTGCTCAGCACGACGGCGTTCACCGTCGCGGAGGTGCTGCCGCCGCAGTCGCTGGTCGCGTCGGTGTAGCGGTAGCGCCCTCCGCGAAAGTACACAGTGTCTCCCGCAGCCGCGACCTCTTGCGCCTTGGCCCAGCTCGCGAAGGGAGCGCTCTCGCTGCCGGCGTTGGCGTCGTCACCGTCCGGCGCGACGTAGTAGGTCGCTGCCTGGGCCAACGACGGCACGAACAGCGTGGCAGCGGCGGCCGTGATCAGGAGCTGTGCCTGGCGGGTCATCACCATTTGCTTGCGCCTCCGTTACTTGGACCAGGTGCCCGCGCCTACGTCGAGCTTCCAGCTGCTCAGGTAGATCGGCAGCGAGATGGCCGTGTCCTCGAAGACCAGCGGCTGGAACACGTAGCTTGCCAAGTAGTTGTGCTTGCCGGGCGCGGTGGTGTCCTGGGTGCCGTCCCAGTGGTCGCCCCAATACACGTAAACCGTGCCGTTACAGCCTTGCACCGGCGTGACCCAAGTGCTCTGCGAGAGCCACGTTCGCTGATCGGAGATGTTGTTCTTGGGATCCGTGACCGGGGCGAGGAAGCCGCGATGAGTCCAGGGACCCGTGATCGCCGGCGCCGTGGAGTAAAAGTTGTTGTTCGCTCGCCAGCCGGTCTTGTACGAGCCGATCCAATAGTAAGTGCTGCCCGCCTTGAAGACGGTCGGCGACTCGGAGCCGCCGGAGTCGCCGTTCACCGCGGAGTAGACTTTGTCCGAAACCCAGGAGTGACAGTCCGGAGCGAGGGTGTAGACGTGACCGCTCTCCGTGACGACGTAGGCGCTGTCACCGTCAGTCAACGCGCTCATATCGCTGTGCGAGGCGGTCTGGCCGCTGGCGTTGGTGAGCGCGCCGACGAACTGATACTCGCCGTTCACCGTCGGGGAGGTGGCGTAGACGATCTCCTTGTCCGTCTGATAGTCCTCCGAGGCCGCGTGCGCGTAGAGCACGAACTCACCCGTGCTCGGGCACTTGATGATGTGCGGTCGCTCGCCCTTGCGCTTGGGACCGAGGAGCCCGCTCGGCTGCTGCGGCAGCACCATGCGCTCCCACTTCCACGTCGCGAGATCCTGCGACGAGTACATGGCGAAGCCGTTGAAGTTGTTGTCCGTGGTGGTGCTCGAGAAGTATTCGCCGTGCAGGTAGTAGGTATCACCCTCTTTGATGATGCCGCCGCCGTGCGCGTTGACGCGCTCGCCGCGGTCGTCCAAAAACACGATGCCCTTCGCGAGCTCGCCCTGGAACGAGCCGACTGGGCCAGAGCAAGCGCTCGAAGCGCCGGCCGTGCCCGCCGCGCCGCTAGCGCCTGCCGCGCCGACACCGCCCGCGCCGCCCGTCTTCGTGGGTGAGCCGCCCGTTGCGTTGCCGCCGCTGAGCGTGCTGCTCCCTCCGGCGCTCGCGCCGCCCGTCGCGTCGCTGCCCCCAGAGCTGCTCGCCATGCCGGCAGACGCAGCTCCGCCCATGCTGCGACCGCCGCTGCCAGCGCCGCCAACGCCAGCGCTCGCCGTGGGCTGTCCCGCGCTCGCTCCACCCGTCGCTGGGTTGCTCGTTGCGCCGCCAGCGCTCGTGCTCTCTCCGCCGCGCGGCGCGCCGTTCATTCCGCCAGGGAGCGCAGTGGAGCTGCTCGTGGACGAGCACGCGAAGCCGAGCAGCGGAGAGAGCGCTGCCGCTGCGAGCAACGATCGCATCATGGAACTCTCTCATACTCCGAATTGAATACGTCCGCTTACAGCGGAGGTATGCAGCAACAGCCGACGCTGTCCGCGAGCGCGCGGGTAGGTGCGGCTGTGCGATTCGTTGCCTGCTGGGCGCTCAGCGACGTCATCGGCACGTCGCCGTCGAGCGCTTCCGGGCGCGCACTTCACTGAGCTCGGCGGCGCGCGCTCCGCTCCTAAGAGCGCAGTGCGCTTCGCGCTGCGATTCCGTCGCCGAGATTTGGCGCTGCGAGCGCGCACAACGGCAGGCCGAATATGTTAATCATATTTTCTAGACGGAATGCGATAGCGAAATGCACTGCGCCACGGATGCGCACACATTTTCAGGCTTCGCAGCTCTTCTCAGTCGGCGGCCACGACTGGCCCGCACGCGGGCGGGTCACATGGGGAGTGTAGTCATGAGCCCCCCCGCCAGCGGTTCACGGTTGGTGGCGCCGCCGTCCGTCGACTGGCTCGAGCGGCTCCGCGGCGCCGCCGCGGCCCCGGTGTCCCAGCGCTCTGCGCGTGGTGAAGAGCTGGCAACATTGCTCGTCCAGCTGGACGAGCTCGTCGCGGCCGACAACGTCGACCAAATGCTCCGCTGCGCAGCGGAAATCGCGCGCAAGGGCGTGGGCTTGGAGCGCGTCGGAATCTTTCTGCTCGACGACGCGAAGCAGCGCATGCTGGGCAGCTGGGGCAGCGACATCGGCGGCCGCATCGTGGACGAGCACCACGTCGCCTTCGATTGCGACGAGCGCTTGGCAGCCGTGTTTCAGCGAGCGGAAAGCGAAGGCGAGCTCTTCAGCGTCTTCGAAAATTGTCCCAGCGTCTTGCAGCGCGAAGACGCTGGCCCGGCGGCGAAGAGCGGCTGGGTCGCGTGCACTCCGATCCGCTCGGGCCGCGAGCGCATTGGGCTGATGTTCAACGACGCCGGGCTCAGCGCGGCACCCGTGGATCCGGCGCAGCAAGAGCGTGCGGCGCTCGTGTGCTCTTTCCTGGCCAGCGCCATCGCGCTGATTCGAGTGAAGCACGGTTACCACTGGGCCATGCGCCGCGAGCCCGCGCAGCACCCGGTCGCGCGCAAAGCCATCGAGATGCTCGCCGAAGATCCGGCGCTCACCGGCAAAGAGATCGCGATTCGCCTCGGGATCAGCATCAGCCAGCTCGTCCGGCTGTTCAAGGCGCACGTTGGTCTGTCGCTCGTCGACTACCGCAACCGCTTGCGTATCGAACGCTTCCAAACTTTGGTGAGCTCGGGCGAGGACAAGCTGCGCGAGGTCGCGCGCGCCGCCGGTTTCGGCAGCTACGCGCAGTTTCACCGAGTTTTCCGCGCGACGTACGGCAAGGCGCCGAGCAGCTACCTGCGCGCGCGCTGACCCGCGGTGAGGCGTCGCCCTATTGGGCGATGCACTGCTGCTGCAACACCGACCAGATCGCCGCAGCGCTCGCGTTCGAGCCAGCCGCGGTCGGGTTCAAGCCGTCGGTCGAGATGTACTCGTTGTAGTGTCCGGCGAAGATGGGCCGCAGATCGAGCCAGTGACAGGGCACCGGACTGCTCGCGCACGCGCTCTGTAGCAAGGGCCGCAGCGCGTCCATTCTCGCGCGCACGCTGCTGTCCACCGGGTCGGGATAGAAGACGTACACCACGTCCAAGACGCCGTTCTCCGCCATGCGCGCGAACAGCATGGTAGCGGCCGCTACCGCGTTGGCGATGGCCGGGCAGCTCGCGTCCGGGGTGTCGCAGGAGCCGAGCAACACGTCCGCGCCGCCGCCGTTCATGATCACGACGTCGACGTCCGCGTCGGCCACGCCCGCGTCGTATTGGTCCGCGATGCCGTTGCCCGCGAGCGCCAGCGCGTTGGCCACCAAACGGGAGTTGTCGCGGTAGCGCTCGCCCGCGCTCAGCGCGCCAGCATTGCGCGCCAGATCCTCGAGGTACGCCGTAATTTGATGCCCCGACGCGAAGAAGCTATCGCCGATGAGCAGCAGTTGATTGGCTGGGACCTGGCCATGGGCGCAAGCGCCCGCCGCACCGCCCGCTCCGCCGCTCACCCCGCCGCTACCGCCGGCGCCACCTGAGCTCGCCGGCAATCCGGCGCGACAGACGCCTTGCTCGCAACGGTGCTCGCTCGACAGCGGCGCGCAGTCCGAGTCGCTCGCGCAAAAGACGTCACAACGACCCTGGGTCGAAGGTTCCCCGCAGCGTGAGTCATTCGCAACGCACTCCGCGACGGGAAAGCCCGAGCACTCGCCGCGCTCGCCGCAGGGCCGGGTGCAAACGCCACACAAGCACGCGAGGTTGCTGCCGCACACGCTCGTGTCGGCGTCGCAGCGGGTCAGAAAGTGCGTTTCACCGCCCGTTGGCTCTTCCGTGGCGCCCTGGCAGCTGAGGGCGAGCAGCGTAGCCGCTAAGAACGCCCAAATTCGGCGCCCGAACCTGCCGCCGGGCGGCCGCTCCTCACTCGCCACTCTCGTTTCCTTCATGGATCAAGCACTGCCCTACATAGATCACCACGCGCGTATGTTGTTCAGGAACCTTCTGGGTCCCGTTGAACTCGGCCACGCGCCCGCGCAGCTCGCCGAGCAGTGAGCGGACGCGCCCCAGCGTCCCATAGACCTCCTCGGAGAGGGGGTGTCCCTGCCAGACGTCGATCGTGTAGGTGCTTCCTCCGACGTGATCATCGAGCGCCGCCGCGCGGTTTTCGCTGAGCCGGCTGAGAACAGTGGTCACGAGGGCCTTGAAATGGTCGAACACGGCCGCTTCCCAGCCGACCGGCGCCCCCAGCGGGACGACCAGCGCGCGGGCGCCGTAGCGAGCGACGCCATCTTGTTCCAGGCGCTGCACGCGGCCGGCTGCGAGCAAGCGCGCGAGCGCAGCTTCGACGGCGCCCACGTCCGCCTGCGCGCGATCGGCGATCTCCTTCGGGGTGAGCGGCCCTTCACGATACATCAGCGCGATGAGCAGCTCGTCTGCGCCTTCCTCACCTTGTTTGCGTTGCAACGTGACGAGCTCGTCGTCCGAAGCCGCGCGATAGGACGTGCTCGAGCCCGTCCCGGACGAGAAGATGAGCTGGCTCTCGCACAGATCGCGCAGCACCGCTCGGATCTGCGCCTCGTCGTCATGTGAAAAGCGCGTCAGGATCTCGAGTCGCGTGACGAGCCCCTGAGCCTTGACGTACTCGAGCACGACCTCCCACAAAGAGCGCCCGCGCTCGGTCGAGCTCTCGCTCAAACGCTGAATCTTTCGCCGATAGGTGCGCAGGCCCAGGCCGAACATGTCGGCGCTGACCTTGCGGCTCACGCCTTGTCGCTCGAGCTCCCGAACCAGATCGATGAACACCTGGTTCGCGATGTGCGCGAGCGGCGCGCGCACCCCGCGCGAGGTTGCCAGCTGCGCGATCAGGATCGTCGTCTGGCGAACGATGGCGTGTATCAGAAGCTCGATGGTCATTGCGCGGCGGCGAGAACTCTCAGTCTATACGAGGTCAGGCGCGCCGAGGGGGGGACCCGACTGTCCTCCCGGCCTACGCGCACCAGGTGCGCATCGAAATGAGACGCCGCGGACCTTCGCTGCGGCGCGCCTGCTCGCCGCGCTGCAGCGCTCAGTGCGAGGGCGCTTCCCCGCTGAGCAGCACCTCGTCGTCCTGATCGGGCGACGGCACGGGCTCGGCGAGATCGATGAGGTGCCCCGAGCGCGTCGCCTTGGTCTGCAGATAGAAGCGGTTGTGCTCGTTGGCGGGGATGACGTGTGGAATGCGCCCGCTCACGCGGATCCCCGATTTTTCGAGCTCGTGAACCTTCTTGGGGTTGTTCGTGAGCAGCCGCACCGAGCGCACCGTGAGGCTCGCGATCATGTGCGCCGCGACGGCGTACTCGCGCTCGTCGTCACGGAAGCCGAGCGCCAGGTTGGCGTCTACCGTGTCGAGGCCCTTGTCTTGCAAGGCATAGGCGCGCAGCTTGTTCAAGAGACCGATGCCGCGGCCTTCCTGGCGCAGGTACAGCAGCAAGCCGCACGGCTCGCGCGAAATGCGCTCCAGCGCGGTGCCCAGCTGATCGCGACAGTCGCAGCGCAAGGAGCCGAGCGCGTCACCGGTGAGGCACTCGGAGTGCAGGCGCGTCACGACATCTTCGCCCTGCAAGATGTCGCCGTGGACGATCGCGACGTGCTCTTTGCTGTCGCGATTGTTCCAGAACGCGACGATACGAAAGTCGCCGAAGCGCGTCGGCAGGTTGGCGACCGCGTCGATGCGCACGCAAATGCGATGCGAGCCGTAGCCCTCGCAGTCGTGATTGCGATCTCTTTCGACGAGTTCATCGAGACAGCCGACGGGAGTCAGGCTCTGAGCACACGGCGGACGATCCATGGCGCCCAGTGTAGTCGCGTCGCTCCGCGGAGCACGACACCGCGCTGCAGCCAGCGCGCTGCCTGCGGCTCGAGCAGCGGCGCGGGCGCAGCGTAGAGGCAAAATGGCGAGTGCAGAGGCCACTGCAACGGGCTGCTGTCTTACGCGCGCGGGTAGGCCAAACGGCCGCCAAAAGCGCAGCGTGGCGTGCAACAACATACAATACGTCCGTCGGCGCTGGCCTCAAAGTGGCCGCCATGGCAATCAAGAAGGTTGTGGGGTTAGCGGGTCCGCTCGCTGTTGCGGGGCTCACGAGCGGACTGTCGTTAGGGATGGTGGGTTGCGGCGCACAGCCCGCTGACGGCTCGCTCCCTGACGACGCGCTCAGCAGCAACGCGGACTTTCTCGCGGTGCACCGCGCGCGCCCGCAGGCGGTCGGCGTCGCCGCGCAGGCGCTGGGCGCAGAGGCGGCGCGCGTGCTCGACTCCGGCGACTACGCCTATTTGGCCGTGAAGAAGAGCTTGCTCGGCACGCGCTGGTTTCTGACGGGCACGATGAAGCAATTCTACCCCGGCAACGTCGAGACGTTCTCGAACCGCGCGCTCGGCACGCGCGTCGTGTCATTCAAGGTTCAAAACGACAAGTTTTACGTGCTCGATGCCTCGGAGCAGTTCCAGGCTTCGAGGGTCGAAAATCCGAGCGTGCTGGTGGAGGCGTATCCGCTCGTACGGCTGCCGGCCTTCGAGGCGCTCCCCGGCGCCAGCAATTACGTGCTCGTGGATCCCGGCGCCGGCCTCAATCGCTTCAGCATCACGGGCGATACCTACGCGGATCCGCTGCTGTCGGACCAGGGCTCGACGCCGATTCGGGTCGGGCTCTCGTTCATGCAGCGCTTCCGCGCGCTGCCGGACGGCGCCGCGTTCGAGCAGGTGTTCGTGGGCGACGCTCTGCTCGACGGCGAGCGCGAAATCAGCGCGTGGGGCACGCTCGGCGTGACGCTACGTCGCTATCACGTCGGCAGCGGCTACAGCGCGACGCCGGACCCCGGCGCTGCGTTCTTCTTCGAGAGCGATCAGCGGCTGGCGCCGGATCGCGGCGAGCGCGAGCACAGCGCGACGCGCTGGAATTTCCGCGCCGGACAGCCGCCGCTGGAGGTGTTCATCGGAGCCGGCGCGCTGCGCGCCCAGCGAGATTTTCCAGACGTAGACGTGCTCGGCGCGTTCGCGCGCGGCGTTGAGTCGTGGAACGACGCGTTCGGCTTCGAGGCGCTCACGGCGGTTCAGGTACGCGACGACCTCGTGCGCGACGACGACAAAACTTTCGTGCTCGTGGACTACCCAGGGAGCGGCGCAGATTTCTCCTTCGCTCAGTTTCACGACAACCCCAACAACGGCGAGATTCTGGGCGGCAGCGTGTACTTCTCCGGCAGCTTCTTCGACTATCTGCGGCTGCTGCAGGACGGCGGCGCGGCGGTGCCGGACGCCGCAGCCGCGGGGATTCGAGGGTACGGCATGGTATGGGGCGGACTGCCGCAAAGGAAGCCGGCGTGCGCCTTCTCGAGCGAGCGCTTCGCGGGCGCGCTGCTCGCGGCAAAGCGCGCGGCGCCCGCGGACAGCGCGCAAGCCGGGACGACGGCTCAGCAGTCGGCGCGTGTCATTCAATATGTCGTCGCGCACGAGGTCGGGCACCTGCTCGGGCTGCGCCACAATTTCAAGGGCTCGCTGCGGCCGCCGAGCAGCTCGCTGATGGACTACCTGGATCCGCTCGCGGAGGGGGCAGCGCAAGCGGAGCCCGGCGCCTATGACCGCGCAGCGCTGCGCTATCTGTACGGGCTCTCGACCGCCCTGCCCGGCGAGCCCTTCTGCAGCGATGAGGACACGCTGCACGATCCAGAATGCACGCCCTACGACGCCGGCGCCGACCCGCTGCACGACTACTGGACACCGCTGTACTCCGCGGTCGCGGCCGCCGTGCTCGACGGTGAGCTCCCCGTCGCGGCGCTGGACCTCGCGGGCTTGAACGAAATACTCGGCTACGCGCGGGCGGCGGCTGACGAGACCCAGATCACCGCGACGGCTCGCGTCGACGCGCTGGCGCTGGCGCTGACGGCGACTCGAGCTGCGTTCAGTCCGGCCGGCGTCGGACCTGAAGTCGCTGCCAGGCTGAACGACGCGAGCGAGTACGTGCTGCGCCGCATCGCGCTCGACCCTGCGGACGCCCGCGGCGCCATCACGCGCTCCATCACGGACGCGACGGCGCTCGCGTACCTCAGCGACGAAATCGCGAAGATCGTCGTGAACGAGGATGGCCTCCGTTCACAGCCGCTGCGCCGCACCGCGGTGGACGCCCTACGCGGGCTGCAGGATCAGAGCGCGCTGCTGGCCCTGCGAGCTTGTCGCGACGCCTTGCGCGAGCAGCTCGCGCGCGGGGCGGTCACGGACGTCACTGGCGTCGCGCTCACCGAAGAGCTCGTCGCGCGCATCGAGGAGCGCCTGGCCCCGTACTTCGACTGAGCCGCGCGAGGGCTAATCTAACCGTTCGGCTCCGCTGCGGCCCCTAACTGGCGGAGCTCAGAGATGAGGGCGTGCGCCGCGAAGAAGAGCTCGAACAGGGCGTGCTCCCCGTTGCGCAGCGCAGACTCCTCGGCGCTGGCCAGGCGAGGTCCGGCGGGAGTGAGAAAATAGAAATGAATGTCTCCGGGCGCGGGATACGGATACTCGCTGGTGGGACGCGCGACGTTGACGTGACGCGCGGCGACCGCACAAACGCGCATCGCGGCGTCACGCACCCCTCGGTCTGACACTCCGCCGCTGATGTCCAAGCCGGTCTTGGTGTGAAGGTTGGCGCTGCCATCCGAAATCGCGATCACGGTGGCGGTGCCGGCGTCGGTGGCCATGTCCATCGCCACGGCCCAGACACTGTCTGGGCGATCGAGGCCGAAGTCCTCCGGCGTTCCGCTCAACAAACGTCTCCGGAGCGGGACAGCGGGGGCTCGGTTTTCGGGCGGCTTGGACGACGAGCTGCGCTCGGCGTTGTTGCCGCTTGCCGGCGACGGCGCGGTGCCGGGGCTGCGCGCTCGCTTCGGATCGCAGCCGACGAGCAATGGGATCACGAGCACCAGCGCGAGGCTGACGGGGGAGCAGAGCGAGTCTTTCGTCGCACGCGCGGGACTACGGCATACGTCCGATCGGCTGTATTTTCGGCGCACTTGCCTTTGATGGCACACCCGGCGAGGAGAAGAAGCAAGGGCTTTGGATGGGGCTCACGCGCCGAGCGTCTTTTCGAGAGCACGCTGCCCGGCAGCTTTCGCCGCGTCGCTGCCGAGCGAAAACCGTCACGGTCGAGCGCGCTCCACCGACGCATTCGATCGTGTTGTCGTCAGCTCGCGCTCGTGTTCGTGCGCTTTGTGATCCGTTTGAGCGTGCTTCCCTGTCTCTCGTGCGGCGATGTGCAGTGATGCGCCGAGAGAGCGGGCGAGTTGCTTCACTTCACCGAGAAGGCGTGCGCGGCGGTGAGCACCCCGCCGCCGCTCATCACTCCACCGGGTGCAACTTGGGCTCCCACCCAAGGCGCGCACACGCAGTAGACGGGACCGGGGCCGCGCTCGTAACACTTCGCGGGCCAATCACCGCATGCACCCCAGTCGAACATGTTATTGCAATCCCAATCACCTGAGCAGGTACAGCCGAGCCCGCTACAGCTGAAGTTCGCGGCGCGCGCCGTGGCAGTGAGCGCCTGCTCCGTCGCCGCGCCGTGCTCGGTATTGGCGGCTTGCTCTGCTGGCGCGTCGGCGCTGCCCAGGGCACAGGCGGGTAGCACGCCGGCAATCAGCGTTGCCGCGGAGAAGAGCGTGGCGAGGCGAGCGATGCGAGCGAGTTTCATGATGGTTCCTCCAGCGGGCATCGAGAGCACGCCGCGTGCCGTCGCATGGCGCGCAAAAACAACGCGCTTTTCGCGGGCTGGCCGCGACGGCGACGTGCGCGCGCGAAGCGGCACGCGTGCGCGCACGCCCCGAGCGACGCTGGCGCGCGAAACCTCGTCGAGTTGGCGCGTTGCGCGGTTGATTCGAAGGTGAGGGCGGCTATAGTCCCTGCATCACCTTCGGGCGTGACCATGAAATTTCGAGACTCAATTCTTGCCGTTCCGGTCGTTCTTGCCGCTGCGCTTGCGCTGACGAACTGCAGTGACGACAATCAACGCGCAAACGGAAACACGGGCGGTGCGCCCGGAGGGAGCGGCGGCTCGAGTACGGGAGGCGCTCCGCTGGGTACTGGCGGACTAGGCACCGGCGGTGCCAGCGCGGGCTCGGGCGGCGTCAGCGGTGGTGG
>CBINHN010000067.1:0-33833 GCA_966250485.1 uncultured Sorangium sp.
GCCCGCGCCGCGAACGACCGCGCGATTCACACCCAACGACGCCCACGCCGCGAACGACCGCGCGATTCACACCCAACGACGCCCACGCCGCGAACTACCGCGCCACGAACGACCGCGCCACGAACGACCGCGCGACCCACAGCGAACGAGGGTGCTGCCCCGAGCTCCCCACGGCGCTGAGCGCCCGGCGTGCTCGCTCCGCTGCGCGCGCCGGGGCCCCCCAAGCGCGGGCACGCCGCGCGGGGGGCCATCGCGCTGGATTTATTGCGCGGTGGGAGCCGGCCGCGCACGCGCGCGCAGGGTGGCGAGGACCCTCGGCACGCGCAGCGCCGCAGGCGCGAGCACGCCTTGAGGGCCTCGGCCGCGCGCAGCGGAGCGAGCACGGCCGGCCGCGCAGCGCGCAACGCGCGGGAGCAACAGCTGCTGCAGACACTCCGGCGCGCACCGCTGGCGCGGAGAGCCGAGCGCGTTCGCGGCTCAGAGCGGGACGGGGTCGCCCTTGCCGATCACTACGATGCCGTTCGGCGAGACCGTGAAGCCGCGACGGCGATCTTCTTCGGGGTCGACGCCGATGCGCGCGCCGGGCGGTACTTTCACGCCCTTGTCGAGGATGGCTTTGCGCACGATGGCGCGGCGGCCGATCTCGACGCCGTGCATGAGCACGCTGTCTTCGACCTCGGAATAGGAGTGCACCGTCACGTTGGGCGAGAGGATGCTGCGCCGCACCGCGCCGCCGGAGATGATGACGCCCGCGCTGACGATGGAGTCTACCGCCATGCCGCGCCGCGATTGCTCATCGAACACGAACTTGGCCGGCGGCATGGAGATCTGCATCGTGTGGATGGGCCACTCTTGGTTGTAGAGGTTGAAGATGGGGTGCACGCTGATGAGATCCATCTGCGCGTCGTAGTAGCTGTCGAGCGTGCCCACGTCTCGCCAGTAGCCCGCGTCGCGATCGGTGGTGCCCGGCACGCGGTTCTTGGTGAAATCGTAGACGCAGGCGAGGCCGGCCTCGACCAGCATGGTGATGATGTTGCCGCCCATGTCGTGGGCGCTCTCTTTGTTCTCGGCGTCCGCGCGCACCGCGTCGACCAAGACGCGCGTGGTGAACACGTAGTTGCCCATGGAAGCGAACACGTGCTCGGGGTCGTCGGGTAAGCCGTCGATTTCGCTGGGCGAGGGCTTCTCGCGGAAGCGCGCGATGCGGTTGTTGGAGCCCGGCACCAGCACGCCGAAGCGCGACGCCTCCTGACGCGGCACTTTGATGGCGGCCACCGTCACGCCGGCGCCGGACGCGATGTGCTGCTCGACGAGCTGCTCGGCGTCCATCGTGTAAATGTGGTCGGCGCCCAAGACGCAGATGTACTCGGGCTGCTCGTCCGCGATGAGGTTCAGGTTCTGGTAGATGGCGTCGGCAGAGCCTTCGAACCAGCGCCGGCCGAGCCGCATCTGGGCGGGCACGCTCATCACGTAGTTGTTGAGCAGCGGTGACATGCGCCACGTCTGCGCGATGTGCCGATCCAGGCTGTGGCTCTTGTACTGCGTGAGCACCGCCACGCGCAGGTAACGCGCGTTCACGAGGTTACTGATCGCGAAGTCGACCAGGCGGTAGCAACCGCCGAACGGCACCGCGGGCTTCGCTCGATCACGCGTCAAGGGCCAGAGACGATTTCCCTCGCCTCCAGCGAGGACCATTCCAAAGACGTGCGGACGCTTGGGCATCGGCCGGAAACTTTGCCCGACAACGGAGCGAAGGTGAACAGCTGTTTATGAGAAATCCACGGCCCGCGAACGGTAGCCGCTCGCGTAACCGCGTAGAAACGCTCCGCCGCGGGCCTGCGTGGACGCCAGAGCAGCGCGCGCAGACGTGGCTCGCGCAGCGCGCGCTACGCCGAGACTGCAAGAGCAACGCGCGTCTTCTCGACGCGGAGGGGTCAGCCTTCGCGCAGGGCTTCGGCGCCGCCGATGATCTCCATCAGCTCCGTGGTGATGGCTGCTTGGCGCGCGCGGTTGTAGTCGAGCGTGAGCTTGCCGATCATCTCTTGCGCGTTCTTGGTCGCCGAGTCCATCGCGGTCATGCGCGCGCCGAGCTCGGAGGCCATGGATTCGTACAGCGCGCGCAGGATCGAGATCTCGACGTACATCGGCACCAGCCGCTCGAGCAACGCGCCGCGATCGGGCTCGAACAAGAACTCGCGGTGACGCGCCCACTCCTCGCTCGCCTCCGCGCGCGCGGCGACGCTGTCCGTCACCGGCAACGGGAACAACAGCTCGGCCGTCACGCGCTGCGACATCGCGCTCTTGAACTCGTTGTAGACGAGGTAGATGGCGTCGACCTCGCCGCGCGCGAAGGGCGTGAGCGCGCGCCGCGCGATGCTGCGCGCTTGCTCGAGGTCGAGCCGATCCCACACGCCCGAGAAGATCTCGAAGATGGGGGCGTTGCGCCGCCGCAGGTAGTCGCGGCCCTTGCGTCCGATGACCGCGAACTGTACGCCCTGGCCCGCCGCCTCGCGCTCGCGCCAGATGCGCTCCGCCGCGCGCAGCAGGTTGGTGTTGAAGGCGCCGCACTGGCCGCGATCACTGGTGATCACGATGTAGAGCGCGTTCTTGTCGGGGCGGCGGGCGAGCAACGGGTGGCCGTGATCGGCCGCTCCCTCGTCGCCCTCCGGACCGGGGCCGACCACCTCGGACAGCACCTCCGCCGTCTTCACCGCGTACGGGCGCACCGCGAGGATGCGCTGCTGCGCGCGGTTCAAGCGCGCGGCGGCGACCATCTTCATGGCGCGCGTGATCTTCTGCGTACCCTTGACGCTGGAGATGCGCTTGCGAATCGCTTTGAGGTTGGCCACCGGCGCTTATCCTTCAGCCGCAGCCGCCGACCCTGTCTTCTTTTGGCCGTGGACGAAGGTCTTGGCGAAGGCCTTGAGCGCCGTGTCGACCTTACCCTTCACCTCGTCGGTGAGCTCGCGCTTCTCACGGATGGCTTGCCACACGTCGGGGTGCTTCTCATCGATGAAGCGGTAGAGCTCTTCCTCGTAACGAGCCAGCGACTCCACCGGCAGCTTGTCGGTGTAGCCCTGCGTGCCCGCGTACACGAGCAGCACCTGCTTTTCGACCGGGAGCGGCACGAAGGCGCCCTGCTTCAGCAGCTCCGTCAAGCGCTTGCCGCGCTCGAGCTGCGCGCGCGTGGCGGCGTCGAGGTCGCTCGCGAACTGCGCGAAGGCGGCCATCTCGCGGTATTGCGCGAGCTCCAAGCGCAGGGTGCCGGCCACCTTCCTCATGGCCTTGATCTGCGCGTTGCCGCCCACGCGGCTCACGCTGATGCCGACGTTGATGGCCGGACGAATGCCGGAATAGAAGAGGTCGCTCTCCAGGAAGATCTGACCGTCGGTGATGGAGATCACGTTGGTCGGAATGTAGGCGGAGACGTCGCCGGCTTGCGTCTCGATGATCGGCAGCGCGGTCAACGAGCCGCCCGAGTAGGGATCCTTCTTGACCTCGAGCTCGGCCTTGTCGTTACGCGCCTCGAGCGCGGCCGTGGCCTGATGCTTGGCCTCTTCGCCGATGTACACCTGACCGTCGACGCCGCGGTAGTTCCAGTCACCCTCCGGCACGGGCGTGCCCTTCTTCACGACGAAGTAGCGCTCGCCCATCTTGGCGGCGCGCTCGAGCAGGCGCGAGTGGAGGTAGAAGACGTCGCCGGGGTACGCCTCGCGGCCCGGCGGGCGACGCAGCAACAGCGACATCTGGCGGTACGCCACGGCTTGCTTCGAGAGATCGTCGTAGATGCACAGCGCGTGGCCGCCGGTGTCGCGGAAGTACTCCCCGATGGTGACGCCGGTGTACGGCGCCAAAAACTGCAGCGGCGCCGGCTCGGCCGCCGTGGCGGCGACGACGATGGTGTATTCCATCGCCCCGTACTGGGTGAGCTTGTCCACCACCTGCGCCACGGTCGAAGCCTTCTGCCCGATCGCGACGTAGATGCAGATGACGCCCTTGCCCTTCTGGTTGATGATGGTGTCGAGCGCGATCGCGGTCTTGCCGGTCTGGCGATCGCCGATGATGAGCTCGCGCTGGCCGCGGCCGATCGGGATCATGGAGTCGATGGCCTTGATGCCGGTCTGCAGCGACTCTTTCACCGGCTGGCGGCCGATGATGCCCGGCGCCTTCACCTCGATGCGGCGGCGCAGCTTGGTCTCGAGCGGCCCCTTGCCGTCGATGGGCTGGCCCAGCGCGTTCACGACGCGGCCGATCACCGCCTGACCCACGGGCACCTCGGCGATGCGCCCGGTGCGCTTCACGATGTCGCCCTCACGCACGCCGGTGGCGTCGCCGAGCACGGCGATGCCGACGTTGTCCTGCTCGAGGTTCAGCACCAGACCGTAGATGCCGCCCGGAAACTCCACGAGCTCGCCGGCGAGCGCCGCCTCCAAGCCGTAGACGCGCGCGATGCCGTCGCCGCAGCTCAGCACGGTGCCGCTCTCGCTGACCAGCGCGGCACGGTCGAAGTTCTGGATTTGTTTCTTGATGATCGAGGAGATCTCGTCGGCGCTTAGCTGCATGGCTGGTTCTCGAGCTCGTTCGTTGGCGTACGAATGGGGAAAAGGGTCGGCGCGGGCCGAGTCGTTCAGGAGCTCCGGAGCGTGCGTTCGATCTCGTTCAGACGACCGCGCACGGAGCCATCGATGGTGTTGTCGCCGATGCGAGTGACCGCGCCGGCGATGAGTGAAGGATCTTCGAGCCGCTCGAGCACGATGCGGCGTTGAGTGGCCCTCTCGAGCTCACTCTTGAGGCGCTCATAGAACGGCTCCGGCAAGCGCACCGCGGTGGTCACCGTGGCGCGCACGATGCCCGCCTGCTCGTCCGAGAGCGCGCCGAGCTTCTTCGCCAGCTCGGGCAACACGCGCAGCTTGTGACGTGAAGCGAGCAGCTTGACCGCGTTGAGCGCCGCGCCAGCCAGGCCCGTGGCCTGCGCGACCTGTGCCAGGATGGCGTCGCGCTTGTCTTGTTCGACGAGCGGGTTGTCGAGCACGCTGCGCAGCTCGTCGCTGGCCTGGTACACGGCCGCGAAGCGTCCGATGCGCTCGACCAGCTCCGGCAGCGAGCCCGTCTCCACACCGACCTCGAACAGCGCGCGCGCGTAGCGCGCGGCGATCGCCGACTGACTCATGCTCGTCCTCGTAGCAGCGCCGAGGCGCTGGAGATGCCGCTCAGGTACTCGTCCCCGAAGCGGCGCTGATCCGCGTCACCGATCTTCTGCCGCAGCATCGCCTCGGCCGAGCGCAGCGCGCCGGCGACGATCTCGCCGGCGAGCTCCTCGCGTACGGCCTTGAGCTCCTGCTCGATCAGGACGTGCGCGTCGCGCTCCATGCGCGCGCGCTGCTCCTTGGCCTCCGCCAGGATGCGCTGGCTCTCTGCGTTGGCGGCCTCGCGCATCTCTTTGCGCAAGCGAGCCACGTCGTTCTCGACGCCGGCCAGCTTCTCTTCGTAAGCCTTGAGCTGACCTTCGGCCTCGCGCCGCATCTTCGCGGCCTCTTCCATGCCGCGCAGGATGCTCTGCTTGCGGCTCTTGAGGCCCTCGCGGATGCTCTTACCGAACACGCGATAGAGCAGAAAATAAACGATGAGCGAGTCGATGAGCAGGCCCAGGAACGGGACCGGCATGCCCTTCGGCCGGAACCACAGCCCCGGCTCGACGCCCTCTTTCTCGCTGAGCAGGCCATAGTACCAGTTGAAGTCGTCGAGCGTGGGCACGTGCTCATCGCCGTGCTCGCCAGCGCTGTGCTGCCCGGCCTCGTGATCGCCCTCGGCGTGCTCCGCGATGGCGTTCTCATGGACCGCGTCCTCTGCCCGCTCGTCGGCGTGCTGGGCCAGCGCCGCGCCGGAGAAGGAAGCCGTCGCTACGAGCGAGAGCGTGATGAGCCAGCGTCGCATCACTGCACCTCCCGGCCGAGCACGCGCCCGACGATGAGCTCCGCGGTGCGCTCCGCTTCTTGCCCGAGCTCGAAGCGGATGGCGTTCACCTCAGCCTCGATGCGCTTTCTGCCTTGCTCGACGATGGCGGCCGCGGCTTCCCGCGCTTCGCGCATGATCTCCGCTTCCACGCGCGCGGTCTCGGCGCGCAGCTTGTCCCGCTCTTCCGCGGCGACTTGCGCCACGCGCGCGAGCTCCTTCTCGTACTGAGCCAGCAGGTCACCCGCGCGCTCTTGCAGCTCCCTGGCCGTCGCTCGCGCGCCCTCCGTCCGCTCCTCGCGCAAGGCGAAGATGCGCAACATCGGATCGAAGAGCAGCGGCTTCAGGACCAGCAGCAGCGCCGTAAACAGCGCCGCTTGCAAGATAACGGTGTTATCAAAATCGAGGTTGACCCCGCCGCTCATCGCGACGAGACCCGTGACGCTGTCGCCCACGGCTAGGTCGATCGAATTCATTGCCACACGCCCTTGGGCCATTTAGGGCCGCCGGCTCCGCGCCGACCTGCCTAGCACCGACGGGCGCGCGGCTCGTACCACCACAAAGCATTGGTGTCTAGAGCAGCGAAGGGGGCCAGGTTGCTTCGCTAAGGCGCCGCACACCGGCGGCCCCACCCGGCAGCGCGGTGAGTACGTCGTGGTACCGAAGACCGGTCCGCGGGTCGACGGCGTCGGGGGCCACCTCGAGCAGCGGAAGCAGCGCAAAAGCGCGCTCGCTCAGCCGGGCATGCGGCACCGTGAGCTGCGGCTCGGCCAGCACCGTCCCCGCGATCCAGAGCAGATCGAGGTCCAGGGTGCGCGGGCCCCAGCGTTCACGGCGCATCCGTCCCTCGCGCCGCTCGATTTCGAGCAGCCCTGCGAGCACGGCGCCGGGGGTGAGCGTGGTGTCGAACCGTACCGCCGCGTTGAGAAAATGCGGCTGGGGCGGCCCCAAAGGTTCGGTATCGTACAGAGACGAAATCGCCGTCACGCGGCCCAGGCCGCGCAGCCCAACCAGCGCAGCGCCCAGGTGAGCGGCGCGCTCGCCGAGATTGGAGCCGAGCCCGACTACGACATCGAGCGCTGGTCCGGACGCAAGGTTTCGCTCGGGATGGGGAACGCTCGACATCGTCTTCAGATACTATCTCGGTGTGTTGGGATTGACCCTCGGAGAGTTCGGCCTCGTCGCCTACATCACGGTGGCCATCGTCACCGCTAAGTACTTTCCGCTCATCGGCGAGCGGCTGGCGCTGCTGCTCGCGGGCAAAGACGCTGGCGACGACGAACAGAACGCTCCTGGCAAGTCGGGAAGCAGGTAACGTAGGATCCCTGAGTGGTGTCCGATCCCACGCCCGGCGCTGAGTCCGGAAGCGGAGCGGCCTCCGAGGCGCTGATCTTCGTGAGCGACGCCTCGGCTGAAGCCGAGCGGCTGACGGCGGCGCTGCGTGCTCGCGGATACCTGACGGTCGATGTGCCGCTCGGACTACTGGTCGGGCGCGTGGCCGTGCAGCGGCCGTCGCTGGTGCTGTGCGACGCGGACGCGCCGGGTGCGCTGGACGCTGTCGAGCGTATGCGCGAGCTCGCCGGCGGCCAGACCGTCGACGTGTTGTTCGTCGGAGAGCCGGCGCGGACCTTGGACGAGCAGGCCGATCGCGTCGCGCGCCAGAGCAGCGGCAGCTTCGTGCGTCCGGTGGACGCGTACGCGTTGCTGCGCAAAATCGAGGCGCTGATCGGACCCGCGGGTCCGGAGACGCGCGCCTCCGTCGCGCCGCAAGCGAACCGAGTGCCGGTGCTGGTCGCCGCCACGCGCCGCCCCTATCGCTACGACACCCGCGCGCGCCCGCGCAATTTCCCGAGCCTGGCCGGCAACGCGCCCGCGCTGGGCGCGGCCGGGGCGACGGGCGGACGCAACGTCCCGACGCTGCCCCCGGGCGCCAGAGCCGAAGGCGACTCCGCGCCGTCGCTCGCGCCCGCTGCGCTGAGCTCGGACTTGGCGGCGCTGCTCGGCCGCGCCGAGCAGCGCGTGCTCGGCGCGCGCGTGAACGTCGCGTCGGGCGAGCGGCTGTCACCCGAAGCCGAGCTCGAGGCCGTGTTGCCCGAAGATCTGCTGGCCGCGCTCGACGAGCCGCTCGATGAGCTGGATGAGCCCGATGAAGACGAGGTCGGAACGCCGGGCACGCACGGCTCCGACTCCAATTTGGGGACGCGCACCGGCAGCCGCCCAGGGCAAGACTCTGCCGCGGGGACGTCGCCGGGCGGCGGCGCCAGCCCGCAAGGCGCGCGCGAAGCGACGACCTCCGGCGGTGATCGCCAGGATAGCGTCGCGGAGTCGCGCCGTGATTTGCCGCCGCCCACGCCCCCGGCGATGCCGCGCAGCGTACCGCCGAGCCGCACCGGCGCCGGCGCTGACACGACCGGGTTCGGCTCGCTGCCGCCCGCGGGGACGCACGCCGAGATCGCCACCGTGCCGCCGCCGGCCATGGCGCATGAAGCGGCACCGCCCGAACCGGAGCAGAGCCGTCAAGCCTCCACCAAGCCGCCGCGCGCGCGCGAGGACATGGAGATCGCCAAGGCGCCGCCGCCGCCGCGCGCGCCCGAGGTGGATCTGGAGATCCCGCCAGCGCTGCGCGTCGCAGACGCCATCCGCGTGCTCGCGCGCGCCGTGCGCGGCCGCTATTCGGGCGCGCTGGCCTTCGAAGACGACGCGGGGATCCGGCGCGCGGTGTTTCGCGACGGCGACTTCGTGATCGCCGCGTCCGGGATCGAGCGTGAGTCGCTCGTGCAATTTCTGGCGCAGCGCGGGGACGTGGCGGGCGACGTCGCGACGCGCCTCGGGCGCAAGCTGCCGCAATTCGGCCGCCACGCTGGCGCGGCGCTGATCGCGCAGGGACACCTGCGGCAAGAGGATCTGTGGCCAGCGCTGCGCGCGCACGCCGAGTGGATCATCACGCGCATCGCGGTGATGGCGCGCGGCGGCGCGAGCTTGGAGCGCGTGGTGCCGCCGCGCCTCGCCGCCGAACCTTCGGTGTTCGGCGGCGCGACCGGCGCCGAGGTGTTGATCGAGGTCGTGCGCCGCGCGGTCACGCCGAGCGACGCGCTGGCGTGGCTCGGCGGCGTCAACGCGCAGCTCGCTCCCGGCGAGTCCGAGCCGCTGCTCGGCGAGTGCGCGCTGTCCGACTACGAGCTCGGGCTGGTGCGCGCCGCGAACGGCGCGAGCGTCGGCGAGCTGATCGAGCGCGCGCAGGTGCAGGTGCCCGAGCTCGCCACGGTGCTGTTCACGCTGGTCGAGCTCGGCGTCTTACGCACGCGCGGCGGCGGCGCTGGCGGCGGCGCGCGCCGGCAGCGCGCGGCCGCGCCGCCGCCGGACGTCATCGATCACGAGGCCGTGCGCGCCCGCATCCGCGCGCGTCGCGCCCTGGTCGACGAAGGCGACTATTTTTCGCTGCTGGGCGTGAGCCGCAACGCCACGAGCTACGATATCCGCCGCGCCTACAGCACGCTGCGTAACGAGTTCGACCCCAGCAACCTGCTCACGCCGCTCACCGCGGATCTGGGTGAAGACCTGGCGCTGGTGCTCGAGATGCTGGACGAGGCGTACGACATCCTGCGCGATCCCGTGCGCCGCGAGCGCTACCGGCGCGCCCTCGAAGACACGCCGGATTGAGCCGCGCGGCTACTCCGCGGCGCTGGTCGCGCGCTCCAGCTCGTCGACGTCGACGGCGCCGTCGTGGACGCCGAGCAGCACGACGCTGCCGCGCCCCAGCTCGCCGCTCAAGATCTTCTCCGCCAGCGGCGCCTCCACCAGACGCGCGATGGTGCGCTTCATCGGCCGCGCGCCGAGCGCCGGCTCGAAGCCGCCGCTGTCGAGCAGCAGCTCGATGACCGCGTCGTCGAAGTCGAGGCGCAGCCCGCGCTCGGCGTCGAGCCGCTCGGCCATGGACGTCAGCAGCCGCCGCGCGATTTCGCGCACCTCGGCGCGCGCGAGCGGCGCGAACACCAAGGTCTCGTCGAGACGATTGTAAAGCTCGGGCAGCAGCGCGGCGCGCGCCTTGGCCACGATACCCGCTTCCAAATCATCCGCCGCGCTCTCGGCGCTGCTCGAGAAGCCGACGCGCCGCTTGCTCTCGGTCGCGAGCGCCGAGCCGATGTTGGACGTCATCAAGATCACGGTGTTCGTGAAATCCACCGTGCGGCCGCGCCCGTCCGTGAGCCGCCCCTCGTCGAACAAGCCGAGGAACGCCGTGAGCACGTCCGGGTGCGCCTTCTCGAGCTCGTCCAGCAAAATCACCTGATACGGCCGCCGGCGCACCGCCTCGGTGAGCTGTCCGCCCGCTTCGTGCCCGATGTAGCCGGGTGGCGCGCCGATCAGTCGCGCGACGGCGTGCGCCTCTCCGTATTCGGCGAGATCGATGCGCGTCAGCGCGCTCTCGCAGTGAAACAGCACCTCCGCGATGGCCTTTGCGGTCTCCGTCTTGCCGACGCCGCTCGGCCCCAGCAACAAGAACGTCCCGATCGGGCGGCGCGCGCCGAGCCCTGCCGCGTTGCGCCGCAGAATGCGCGCGATCTTGTGGATCTGCGCGGCGTGGCCGACCACGCGCTCGGCGAGGATCTCTTCCAGACGCAACATGCGCTCTCCGTCGGTCTCGAGCAGCCGCTCCACCGGCATGTCCGCGAGCTCGGCGACGACCTCGGCGACGGCTTCGGCGGACACGTCACGCTTGCCGCGGCGGCGCGTGCGCGCGCCCGCGAGATCCAGGATCGACACGGCTTTGTCGGGCAGCGCGCGTCCCGGCAAGTAACGCACCGACCAGGCCACCCCGAGCGCCAGCGCCTCGTTCTGATAGCGAATGCGATGGTGCGCCTCCAAGCGCGGCCGCAGCGCCTCGAGGATCAGGTATGCGTCCGCGCGGTTCGGCTCGTCCACCTCCACCAAGCTGAAGCGGCGCGCGAGCGCCGCGTCCGAGCCGATCGCCTTCTGATACTCCTCGAACGTGGTCGCGCCGATGCAGGGTAGCTCGCCGCGCGCGAGCGCGAGCTTCAGCTCGGAGCCCACTTCTTCGGCGGCGTCGCCGACGAACAGCTGGTGGATCTCGTCGAAGAACACGACCACGCGCCCGCGCGACGCGCTGACCTCGCGCCGAAGCGCGCCGATGCGCCCGGCGAGCGCGCCGCGCACGCCCGTCCCCGCCAGCAGCTCCCCGATCGTGATCTCGATGATGATCTTGTCGTCCAGCGAGACGACGTCGGTGGCGCTGGCGATGCGCTGCGCGAGGCCGCGCACGACGCTGGTCTTACCCACGCCCGCGGCGCCGACCAAGCACGGATTGTTGCCCTCGCGCTTGGCGAGCACATCGAGCGCCTGCTCGATGGTCGCGTCGCGACCGACGACGGGATCGAGCTCACCGCGCGCGGCGGCGAGCGTCAGATTTTTACCGAGCGCGGACAGCGTCGGAAAGCGCTGCGCGTCCAGCTCGAAGCGCGCCGGGTTGACGGCTGGGCTCGGCGTCGTCGCGACGGGCGCCGCGGCGAGCGGCGTCGGCGCGGCGGCGGCCGGCTCGGCGCTACGCGGCGGCGGCAGCTTCATCAACGGCACGCTGACCGCGGTCCTCGGCTTGCGCGGCGGTGTCCGCGGGATGGCTTCGGCGCGCGGCGCTTCGGCGCGCGACTTACTCGTCGCGCGCGCGCTGTCAGCGAGCTCACCCGGCTTCGGCCGCAGCGTGCGCCGCGCGCGAACCAAGCCGAGGCCGAGGTTGATGGCGCCGGTGCGGAGCCGCGTGACATCGACGTTCTCGCGCTCCAAGAGCCGGCGCGCCGCGCAGCGCGGCTCGCTGAGCAGCGCCACCAGCAGATGGCTCGCCGAGGCGTGCGGCGCGCCCATGCGCGCGGCGATCTCGTGCGCGCGCTGCAGCGCCGCGCGCACCGGCTCGACGATCTCGTCCGTGACGCAGCGACCGACCTTCTGAATCTCTTCGGGGCCGAGCCGCCGCTCGCGCAGCAGCTCCGCGGCGGCCGTCGTGCCCACCGCTATCGCGGCTAGCAGATGAGCGCTGGTGGTGGGCTCGCGGCTACGCCGAGCGAGCTCGTCGGCGCACAGTCGCAAAGCATGCAGCTCGGGCTCGACACGTCCGGACCTCATCCTAAACGCTGCATCGCCCGGGGAGAGCCCGCTGGCCAAGTTTCTGGAGCCGCCGCTGACGCGGGCCAGCGCCGGCCCGGACGGCGCCGCCCGAGAAGCTTTACAAGCCGAGTGCGAGCGTGAAACACTCGAGCGAGTCTCAACACGGAGTCACGAATGCGCAAAGCGAAGTGGGTTGCTGCGGCGATTGCTACGGGTGCTTTCCTGACGTCGGTGCCGGCGTTCGCGGATCCGGCCACGGCGACCTCGATCCAGCTCGGGTTGGGCTTCCGCTACGGCATCGAGATGAACGAGGGCGACTTCAATCCCTGGGGCGCCGGCCTCGGCATCAACGGCGGCATCACGTTGCCCAACGCGGTGTACGTGGGCGGCGTCGTGGAGTACTTTTTCGGAGACGAGCTGGAGCTGCCCGCTACCGCGCTCACGCCCGCCAGTAAGCTGTCCGGGAACATCTGGCAGCTGATGGCCGAGGGCGGCTACGACATCGGGCTCGGGCCCATCTTCGTGCTGCGGCCCAAGCTCGGCGCCGGCCTCGCCAATTTGAACCAAGAGAGCTGCTTCGGCCCCTGTAGCAGCGAAGCCAAGAGCTACTTCGCGCTCGCTCCCGGCGCGACATTTCTCGTCATCACGCCGGTGCTCAAGGTCTCCGCGGACGTGCGCTACGAGCTCGTCTTCGCGGATGAGACGGCCAAAGCGCTGATTTGGACGGCGGGCATCGGCTTCTGAAGCCGAGCCACTGAGCGCTCCTTTACGGCGAAGCGGCGTCACGCGCTGCTCAGGCGATGATCGCGTCGAGCAGGCCAGGCGTCCCTTCGCCGAAGTCCGTCACCGTGGTGCCCGTATCGCGCGCGGCGGCGGTAATCAGCGTATTGAGCAGGCGATTGTTGCCAACGCCGCCGCAATCCACGTATTCGCCCTGCTTCAGGTAGCCTCCGGCGTTACCCCACAAAATGTGCGGCACGCTCTTAAAGGCGTGCCCCGGGCAGTCGGTGAAGCCGTTGGTCCACAGCACGAAGCTATGCTCCGCGAGGCCGCGCGCCTGGAACTGCGTGAGCCCGTACGCGAGCGAGCGCATGCGCAGCGCGTCGATCTCACTGTGCGCTTGCTCGGCGATCGGATTGTTGCCCGCTGCCGAGTCGCTCTGCGTGCGATGGCAGATGAAGTTGAAAGGCCAGCCGCCGAGCTCCTCGTTGGCGGGCACGTCGTAGATCGTGTGATCCGTGCCGTCGCCCCACTGCAGCGAGGCCGTGCGCCGGAAATTGCAGGCGAAGGCCAGCGCCGTCACGCTCATGTGCATTTGCACCATATCCTCCACCATGCCGTGCGCGTCGTAGACGAAGTCCTTGAACGACTCGAGCCGTTGCAGGTCGAGCGGGCCGGTCGCGCAGCGCAGACCCAGGTTCCCCATACCGATCTCGACGTCGCGAATCCCGTCGAGGTGTTGTTCGAGCCGCACTCTATCCGCGCTGCTCAGCCGCGTGTTTCGCTTCAGGTCCGCGAGCTCCTCGCGCACGAGGTCGTGGACGCTCTTGCGACTCTCGGCGAGCTGCCGCGCCGCGGCGACGGCGTCGGGGTTCACGCTGCCGTCAGGGAGCAGCAGCCCCACCAGCTCCTGATACAGCGTGTAAGGGTTGTCTTGCCCGGCGAGCACCTTGCCCGGACCGCTGAACGAGAGCCGCTCCGCGATATAGCCGTTCTTTCTGTTGCCCGCGTAGAGCACCAGCGGCGGCGTGCCGGCGGGCTGCACCATGGAGCCAACCACCACATCCGCAGAGGGGCCAGTCGCCGTTATCTCGCGGCTGGTGCCGCTCGGCTTCATTGCAGTGAGCGCCATACACAGCCCCTGCGCGTGAGCGTCATCCGTGGGGCTCACTTGGGGCCAGTCGATGCCTTTGAGGAAGAGCAGTTGCTTCGCGAAGGGCGCCAGCTCACTGGTCGCCTTTTGCGCGCTGGCGAGGCCGTCGCTCGTGAGCGGCCCCGTGGCAGCCGGGAAAAACTTCGCGGGCACCACGCCGTCCACCGCGCAGACGAACAAGCTGAAGATCGGGGCGGCGCCCTCGGCCCACGCCGAACGCTCGGGCAGCCCTTCGAGAAAGGGCAAACCAATGCCCACCCCCGCTGCGCCGCGCAGGAAGTTTCGCCGCGTCACGAAGGACGAGCCCCGAGAAGGTGAACGATTGGCCATTGAACCCTTCCGGAAAACCATACTCCCGGTTAGGGGCAGCTGCAGCGCGCGGCTATCAGCCGAAGCGTATTGGGGCCGGATAGTTTTCGCCCCGCACGATCCGCGCGAGCGGCCACGAGCGATATGTTTACCGTTAGCGCAAGCCAGCCAGCGAACCGAGTGGGCTCGTGCGCGGCTGCGCCGCCCCGGCTCAGGCGATGATCGCGTCCAGCAGACCCGGCGTTCCCTCGCCGAAGTCTGTCACGGTCGCGCCCGTGTCGCGGATGGCGGCGGTGATCAGCGTATTTAGCAGCTGATTGTTCCCGACGTTGCCGCAGTCCACGTATTCACCCTGCTTCAGGTAACCGCCGGCGTTGCCCCACAGGATGTGCGGCACGTTGCGATAATTGTGCGCCGGACAATCCGCGAAGCCATTGGTCCACAGCACGAAGCTGTGCTCGGCGAGGCCGCGCGCCTGGAACTGCTCGAGGCCGTACGCGAGCGAACGCATCCGCACCACGTCGATCTCTCCGTGGGCCTGCTCGGCGAGCTGCTCTTGCTCCCGAGTGCCACCCCCGAACCCGTCGCTTTGATTACGATGACAAATGAAGTTGAAGTTCCAGCTGCCCAATGTTTCGTTCGCGGGCACGTCATAGACGGTGTGATCCGTACCGTCGCCCCATTGCAGGGACGCGGTGCGCCGGAAATTGCAAGCGAAAGCCAGCGCCACCAGGCTCATGTGCAGCTGCACCATGTCCTCGACCATGCCGTGCGCGTCGTAGACGAAGTCCTTGAACGCCTCGACCCTCTTCACGTCGAGCGGGCCGAGCGTGCAGCGGCCAAGTCCCATATTCCCCATGCCGATCTCGACGTCACGGATCGCGTCGAGGTGTTGCTCGAGCCGCATGCGATCCGCGCTGCTCAGGCGCGTGTTGCGCTTCAAGTCCGCGAGCTCCTCCCGCACCAGGTCATGGATGCTGTTGCGGCTCTCGGCGAGCCGGCGCACGGCAGCTTCAGCGTCGGGGTTCACCGTGTCACCCGGTGAGAACAGCCCGATGAGCTGCTGATACAGTGTGTACGGGTTGTCCTGCGCGGCGATCACCTGCCCCGGGCCGCTAAAGGAGATGCGCTCCGCGATGTAGCCGTTCTTGCGATTGCCGGCGTAGAGCACCAACGGGGGCGTGCCCGCGGCTTGCACCCGCGAGCCGATGACGACATCGGCAGACGGCCCGTTTGCCATTGCGTTTGCGCCGTTGTTTGCGGGCGTCACCGCTGTGAGCGCCATACACAACCCCTCGGCGTGAGGCTCAGCCACCGGGCTCAGCACAGGCCAATGGATGCCTTTCAGGAACAGCAGGTCCTTGGCGAAGGGGGCGAGCTCACTCGTCGCTTTTTGAGCGTTGGCGAGGCCGTCGCTGGTCAGCGGCCCTGTAGCGGCGGGGAAAAACTTGGACGTCAACACACCGTCCACGGCGCAGATGAACAAGCTGAAGACCGGGGCTGCCCCGTCCGCCCAAGCGGAGCGCTCCGGCAGCCCCTCGAGGAACGGCAAGCCGATGCCCAAGCCCGCCGCGCCGCGCAAGAAGTTCCTGCGATTCACGAGCGACGAGCGACTGTGAGCTGAACCGTTGGCCACTGAACCCTTCCGCCGTGCGAACATACCGCAAATTAGGGGCCGCTGCCGCACGGGATTCTCAAGCAAAAGACCCTTGCTGACGATCTTTTCGCCTTCGCTGCGCCCGACGAACGGTCGCACGAGAATCTTCGCTGTTGCCGCCACTCGGCGAAGCGCCAGAAGCTTGGTCGCTCGCTCGCACCCGTTCCGCCGCGATTGAAGCGCTGCCGAGCTGCTGCATAGAAAAGCATTTCCGGAGCCCGAAGTGGTGGGCTATGAGTAGCGCTATGAGTGGGCTCAGGTCTTTTGTGGTGGTGTGTGAAATCCTTGGTTTTGCGGCTCTTGCCGCCTGCAGCTCGGGGGGTTCGACGAAAAATGAACCCGCCAACCTTTGTCTGCGCTGCGCGGACGAGAAGTGTCCCAGTCAGTCCAAAGCGTGCGACGACTCTGCGACGTGTCGCAGCTTGCGGGACTGTGAACTGGCCTGCAACGCCGGCGATGTGAGCTGTAAGAACGCCTGCGTGAACGCAGCCGCGGGCGATTCCGCGGCCATCTCTGCCGCGGCGAACTTCGTGGCGTGTGCTTCCGTCTCTTGCGGCAGCCAGTGCAATGGCTCCGCAGCAAACAGAGGTGGAAGCTCTTCGACGGGCGGCGCCACGACGGGCGGAGGCAGCGGAGCTACCGGCGGCAACGGAGCGAGCGGCGGCAGCGTGGGCTCCGGAGGAACCACCAGCAGCGGCGGCAGCGTGACGAGCTCGGGCGGCACGAGCTCCCCCCCATTGCACTGCAAGGATCTGCTCGAGTGGTCGACGGCGTGTGTCGTCGACAACGACGCTCCGTTTCGCACATGCGAGAGCGCGCCGCCGACCCTGTGTCAAACAGGCTGCTATCTCGACGCGAGTTGCGAAGATTACTACGCGTACAAAGAGGGTATGACGAACAGCCTGTGGAACTGCTTGACGGGCTGCGAGCTCGCGAATGGCGGCACGGCGACGCCGACCTGCGCCAACGCGCTCGCGAAGGAAGTGCTCTGCGGCTGGACCGGACAGCGCCCCTGCAACGACGCCGACGCCGTCGATCAGTGTTTGAACAAATGCGCCCTCGACTACCCCTGCGACGAATGGGAGCCGCGCATGGGAGGTGAGCCGACGCCCTTTCAAAACTGCTACAACGGCTGCGAAGCCAGCGTGGGGGCGTCGAGCCCGAACTTCGTCGTGAGCGAAGGCGGCTACGTCACGACGCTCTCGTGGCACGGCTACGCCTGGACGGCGACAGACGGCAATTCCGGGTCGACGATCAGCCCCCCGGATTTCACGATGCTCGCTAGCGGGCGACAGCTCTGCGCCAAGGGCACCGTGGTCGGCACTGCCGACTACTCGGCGGCGGCGATGCTCGGCTTCAACCTCTCACAACAGCCGGGAGAGCCGGGCATGACGGCGCCCGACCCCGTTCCCTGGGGCCCCGGAGACGATATCGGCAACGGCGGGCTGCGCTACAACATCACGAACCGCGCGGGCACGCCGCTACGCATCCAAATCCAAGGCCCCAACGGCGATACCGATCCGAATCAACGCTGGTGCAACGACGTGATCGGTCAGACCGGCGAGATGTTTTGGCACAGCTTCAGCACCGAGTGCTGGGAGGGCGGCAACGGCACCCAATACAACGGCGTCGACGGGCTCCTGTCGATCATGGTCTTGGTACCCGGCGACGTCACGGACCGCCCGTTCGACTTCTGCATCTACGAGGTCGTGGAAGACTGACGCCACGGGCGACTTAATTTTAAGACCGTGCGCGTGCATGCTGCGCGCAGTAGGCTGCCGCCATGCTCAAGGTCTACGGCTTCTCGAGAGTGAACGAAATTGCGCGCGGCAACACGCGAGACCTGCGGGTGCTGTGGGCGCTCGAAGAGCTGGGCATGCCCTACGAGATCATCGGGATGGACCATCCCAATCATGATCTCGACACTCCCGCGTTCCGAGCGAAGAACCCCTTCGGGCAGCTGCCCGTCATCGACGACGACGGCGTGATCGTCAGCGAGTCGGGCGCTATTTTGCTCTACCTGGCGCGCAAGAGCGGCAAGCTCATGCCCAGCGATCTCGCAGGCGAGTCCCAGGTCCTGCGCTGGAGCATCGCCGCGCTGAACACGATCGAAGTGCCGGTGCTGACTCACTGGTTCGTCAACATGAGCGGCGGCAAAGGCAGCACGGCCAGTGAGGCGCTGCAGCAGTGGTCGCAGCAGCGCCTGGGTCAGCTCGACGGGTGGCTGGCGAACCGGCAATTCATTGCTACCGACGAGTTTACCGTGGCGGACATCCTGATGACCCATGTCTTGGGCGGCGGCACGGACCAAAACCTCTTGAAGCCGCTCGCGAACATCCGCGCCTACCGAGAGCGCTGCTACGCGCGCCCCGCGTGGAAGCGGACGCTGGACGCGTACTGGGCGCGCGTGCAAGCGGGCTGAGCGCGCCGGGCGAAGCTCGCTGTGCGCCGCTCCTAGCGAGCGCGGTCGCTGAAGCCGATGCCTGCGCGCAGGCTGGTGCTGGTGCTGTCGTAGGTGCCGAGCGTTTCGCCATAGCCGACGAAGGCTTGGAGCCAGATATAGGGCGCGAATTTCCAAGCCGCGCCCAGCAGTCGTTGATAGATCGGTCGCCAGCGCGCGTCGGCGAGCAGGCTACCCTTGCTCAGCTCGAAGTTGGCGCCCTTGCGCAGCGCCAGCGTGATGAGGCCGTTCAAGTGAGCGGCGTCGTCATCGAAGCCGATGCCCAGCACGAGCTCTCCGTAGCCCTGGGTCTGGGCGATGGTCGCGTTCTCCGAGAGGCCGAGCGGGTACCAGAGGCGCAGACCGAGTAGCCCGTAGAGGGGGCTGCCATAGCAGGTCGCTTCGATGTCGATGAAGAGCCGGTTCCAGCTGCGCGAGGCGTCGCTGGCCTCACCGTTGGATTCGTGCTCGATGCCGAGCTGCTCGGAGAACAGTCCGCAGCCGGGGTTGGGCTGCCCGTGAATTTCCGAGTGAAAATGAGCGTAGAAGAGCTCGGGAGCGTAGTTCGACTCGCGAAACGGCGACGACTCCGAGTAGAGATCCCAGAGCGATTTTTGGGTGTAGCCGAAGTAGACGGTGTGGTGGCTCGTGCTCGGCCAGAAATCGTACTTGATGCTGAACTGAAACTTGACCTGCGTGTCGCGCGTGAATCCGCTGATGAAATAGTTCGGGCGGTGAAAGGTGAGCACGTCGAGCTCGGGCGCGTCTTCGGTTTTCGCGGGGCGAGCGCGGGCGCTGGCTTCGCCGTCCGCGGGGGTGTCGGCCGAGCCGGTCAGCGCGGAGTCGGCGAAGCTCGGCTTACAGACGAGCCAGGCTCCCAGGCAAACGCTCAGGCGCGTGAGTCCGCGGCCCTTGCGCTCCAAACCCGACGTCGCCGCCACCAGCTGGCATTAACATCTCTGCGCAGCCGTGGGCGGAATGATTCGCCTTCGCCTCACTGGAAGCTGGAGAAGAACGACCAAATGGCGGTACCCGCGAACGAGGGCCAGTTGTGGCCATCGTGATGCACGCACCACAGCACCGGCAGATCGGCGGCGCAGCCGGCGTACGAGACGCACTGCTCCGGCATCGCCGGCGTCGAATCGCTCGTGGAGCAAGCGTTTCTCGCGAGCCAAAAATCGCGAGTGGCCACGCCGCCCGTCGTGTAATCCACGGTCTCGTCGTTGTCGCCGTGGGCGATCCAGACGGCGACCTCACCGACGCAGCTCGCCGCGCTGCCCGGCCGCCCGCCGCCGCGCGGTGGCATGCCGGCCACGGGCGCGATAGCGCGAAGCACGTCGCCGCGATAGCACCCGAGCGCGTTCGTCATCATCGCGCCGAAGCTGTGCCCGGTATTGAAGATGCGGTTTCGGTCGACGCAGTATTGCTTGGTGGTCTCCGCGACGAGCGCGTCGAAGAACGCGACGTCGATGCCGTTCGCTGCCAAATCCCAGCCCGTCTGAGCGTCGTCACCCTGCGGCAGACCATCCGGATAAACGAAGATCGCTGGGCTGCCGCCGCGCGCTTCGATCCGGAAATAGTTTCGCGCGAGCGAGCCCGAGCCGCCGAGGCCATGCCAAGCGAGCACGAGGGGAAGCGGCTTGCTCGGCGCGTAGCTCGATGGCACCGAGAGCACGTACGTGCGCGCCTTGGACGCGACCGTGAGCTCCTTCATCTGCACACCAGTGGCCGCGCCGCTCTGGCCGCAACCTTCGCTGGTGCCCGCAGTCCCCGTAGCTCCCGCCGCGCTCGCGGCGCCGCCAGCGCTCATCGCGCCAGAGGAACCCGTCGCGCCCGAGCTCGCGCCAGCTCCGCCAGAGCCCGTTGCGGTCCGCCCGCCACCGGCAACGCCGCCCGCCGCGGCGCTGCTTGCGCCGCCGCTCTCCGCGCCGCCGCTCGTACTTGCTGTTCCGCCGCTTGCGTCGCCCGCGTTGGCCGAAGCGCCGCTCGCGTCGGAGCCGCCCGAGGTGACGCTATCGCCTGCAGCTCCGGACGGGCTTGCCGCCGCACCCCCAGGGCTACTGTCGCTGCCGCACGCGGTGATTGCACAGAGGCCGAGACTGACAGCGAGCCCAATGCTGGTCTTCATGCGAGCGCTCCATTGCGAGTGAAACCCCCACGGATGACTCGAGCATACCGCGCGCGCGCTCGCTCGACACCTTGCGCGCCAACCCCGAACGCGAACCTCGGGCCCGAACGGAGTGCGCACGGCAACGACACCGTCGTGCACGGCAACCGCGCGCTGGCGCACGATCGACAACGTGAGCGAAGAAAAATCCATCGCGCCTAAGAGCCGGTCGCGCCAAATTCTTGGCGTGCACTCGGCAAACGAAATTCGCCACCGTCGGTTGCCGCATTCGGTCGCTCAGCGCTGGCGCGCGAGGCAGCTCCGCGCTTGGCGCGCGCGCATTGTGCTCAAAGGTAGGCGCTGCGTGACGGCGTTCGCTGCGCCTCGCGGCTGGTTCCAAATAGTCTCGCGCTACCCACGCTTTGGAGTTGACGGATCCGGCCGCGCCGCGGAATCTCCGAAGTGACCCCGATTCGTTCGTCAGAGAGAGTGGGACGGCCCGGGGGGTGTCTGGATCGTGAGAGAGGTTGAGGCTTCCGTGGCTGACGGTTCGAGTCCGTCCGAGGAGACGCCGCGCGTCGACGCTGTGGTGCTTCAACTCGGCGGCGTCCGCTTCGCGTTGCGAGCCGACACCGTGGAGGAGCTCACGCACGCCTTTCATGTCGACGTGCTCCCCGATTCGCCGCCCGCGGTGCTCGGCGCCGTGAACCTGCGCGGCGCGATATTGCCGGTGTTCGAGCTGCGAAACCGCCTTGGGTTGCCGGCCAAAGCGCTGGACGAAAGTGATCACTTCGTGGTCGCGCGCGCAGGGCGACGGCGCGTCGTGTTGCACGTGGATCGCGCGCTCGAGCTCCGCTCCATCCCGCTGCTCCCCATCACCCAGGCGCGCGATTTGGCGGCCAAGACGGCGCTGGTCTCTGGCCTCGCGCCCCTCGGCGACGGCACGCTGTTCGTGTACGACCTCTCGCAGCTGCTGTCCGAAGCCGAGGAACACTCGCTCGAGCGAGCGCTGGAAGCCTTCGAGACGGGAGCGCGCACGTGAGCGACGTCGAAGATTGGAGCAAAGCGGCCGAATGCGCGGCGCAGTACGTGACCGCGCGCACGGGTCTGGCGTTCGCGCCGCACCGCCAATCACAGCTGCTCCGCGGGCTGCGGCGAGTGACCGATGAGGCGGAATACGCCAGCGATCCGGAGCGTGTGGTGCAACGGCTCGACTCGGATCCGGAGAGCTGGGAGCGCCTGCTCGAAGAGATCACCGTCGGCGAGACGTATTTCTTCCGTGAGCCGGAGCACTTCGAGTTCGTGCGCCACCAGGTGTTGCCGGGGATCTTCGCCGAGCGTGGTCCGCAGCCGGCGCTGCGGGTATGGAGCGCCGGCTGCGCCTCAGGGGAGGAGCTCTACTCGATCGCGATAGTGCTGCAGCAACATGGTCTGTTGTCCCGCGCCAGCTTGCTCGGAACGGACATTTCCCGCCAGGCGCTCGCGCGCGCCCGCGAAGGGCTGTACCGCTCGTGGTCACTGCGCGGCGTGAATCCGTCGGCGCTCGCTTCGCACTTCATCGTCGAGCCGGGCGGCTTTCGCGTCCACGATGAGCTGCGAGAGAGCGTGCGCTTCGAGAAGCTGAACCTAGCGCAGCGGCTGTTCCCGTCCCCGGTGAACGGCACCGCGTCGCTCGACCTGATCTTCTGTCGCAACGTGTTCATCTATCTCAACGCCGAGACCATTCGTCACGTCTGCGAGGGCTTCTTGCGGGCGCTCGCGCCGGGCGGCTACTTGCTGCTGGGGTCGTCGGACCCGCTGCTCAGCGACGCTGGCTTCGAGCTCGTCACCACGTCCGGCGGGATTGTGTACCGCAAGCCTGCCGAGCGCGACGCCGACGCGGGTTTTCGCTCCTGGGTGCCGCCGCGGCCGTCGAATTCGAAGCAGTCCGCAGCGCCGGCCGCGCCGCGCCCCCAGCTACGTCCAGTTCCGAACGAGCCGGCGGCGCCGACCGGCTCGTCGCCGTCGCAAGCCACGAACCTGCGCGCCCAAGAGATCCGAGAGCTGGCGAACCGCAGCGGCGCCGCGCTCGCGGAGCGCAGCTGCATGCAGGCGCTCGAGCACTCGCCGCTATCCGTGGAGCTCCATTACCTCCACGGCGTGTTGTTGCTGGAGCTCGCCGATTACGAGGGCGCAGCGTCCGCCTTGCGCCGCGCCCTGTACCTCGACCCCGATCTGGCGATCGCGCATTTTACGCTCGGGTCGCTGCTGTCGAAGCGCGGCGACGCGGGCGGCGCCGCGCGCGCGTTCCGCAACGCCCGACAGTGCGCGCGCAAGGCGCCGAGTGAGACGCCGCTGCCGCTCTCGGACGGCTTGCTGGCTGGGGGCGTGGCGCGGGCGGCGGAGCGCGAGCTCGAGCTGCTCGCCAGTACGCGGAGCCGCACGTGAAGCAGCCGAGCCGCGCGTTCACCGAAGCTGAGCGGCGGCGCTTGCGCGAGCGGCTCGCCGCGAAGGCGGAGCCGAGCGAGGCCGAGCGCGCCGAGCACATCCAAGGAGTGTTGGCGGCTCGCGCCGAGAAATACGCGCTTCCAGCGCGGAGCGAGGCGCTCGCGGCGCTGCGCAGCGTGCTCGGCTTTCAGTGCGGCGGTGAACGCTTCGCCATCGAGTGCCGCTACGTGCTCGAGACAGGCAGCCGCGCGCTCACTCGCGTCCCCGGAGCCCCCCCGCATTTACTCGGACTCGCCAACCTGCGCGGCGAGATCCTCCCCGTGTTCGACCTGCTGCGCGCGCTCGGGCGCCCCGGCGTGGACGCCGCGGGTGAGCAACTGATCGTGCTCGGCGCGCGCGGCGCCGAGGTCGGCATCCTGGCGCAAGCGCTGGACGGCGTGACTCAGCTCGACGAGCGCGCCCTGCGGCCGCCGCCGAATCCCGCGGCGCTCCCGCAAGCGGTGGTGCTCGGCGTCACGAGTGACGCCGTCACGCTGCTCGACGGCAAAGTCTTGCTCGACGGTCCGGCCTTCTGGCTCGAGGCCGCGCCCGAACCACAGAACCCGTCTTCGAGGTAGTCCGGTGAACATCGCAACGAAAATTGGCCTCGGCTTCGCGTTGTCCTTAGTCATTCTCTGCGCCGTAGGCTGGGTGACGTACTCGAACACGCTCGAGCTGATCGACGACAGCCACCGGGTGGCGCACACCATGCGCGTGCTCGAGCGCGTCGAGCACGCGCTCAGCGCGCTCCAAGACGAGGAGAGCGGCGCGCGCGGCTTCGCGCTCTCGGGGGACGCGGACTTCGGCGAGCAGCGCAACCATGCCGCCGGCAAGGCCGCTGCGGCGCTCGACGAAGTCATCGAGCTGCTGAGCGAAAACCCGACGCAGCGGCGACGCGCGCAGGTCATCAAGGAGCTTGCGCTCAGCAAGAGTGACTTCAATCGCCGGCTGGTCGAGACCAGGCGCGATCAAGGAGCGGAGGCAGCCCAGAAGCTATTTGCCACGAAAGAGGGCCTGCGCACGATGGCGACCATCCGCAGCACGGCCGACGAGCTGAGAAATGAGGAGAAACGGCAGCTGCAGGAGCGCGCCGCGCGCAGCGAAGCCTCGGCGCTGACCTCCATCCGCATCGTCCAGTGGGGCACGCTTTCAGCGTTGCTGCTGGTGACCTTGGCAGCGTTCCTCATAACCCGCGACATCACCCGCTCGCTCAAGAGCCTGGTACAAGCGGCGGACCGCGCGGGAACGGGCGACCTCACCGGCCGCGTCGAAGAGCGAAGCTCGGACGAGCTCGGGCGACTCGCGCGCGCGTTCAACAAGATGTTGGAAGATCTCAGCACCACGATGGTCAGCGCCGAGACGGAGCGCCAAGGTCGCCAGCGCATCGAGGTCTTACTCCAGACCATCGCCGACACCGCCAACGGCTTGGTCTCGGCGACGGCAGAGATCATGGCCGCCACCAGCCAGCAAGCGAGCGGCGCGCAGGAGCAGGCGGCGGCGGTGCAGCAGACCGTCTCGACCGTGGACGAAGTGGTTCAGACCTCGGAGCAGTCGGCGGCGCGTGCCCGCAGCGTCTCCGAGCTGTCGCAGCGTTCAGTCGAGGTCAGCCGCACCGGCACGCGGCTCGTCGAAGAGAGCGTGCGCGCCATGGAGGTCGTACGGGAGCAGGTCGAGTCCTCGGCCGAGAGCATCCTGGCGCTGGCGGAGCAGGCGCAAGCCATCGGCGACATCATCGCGAGCGTCAATGACATCGCGGAGCAGACCAACCTGTTGGCGCTCAACGCTGCGATCGAGGCGGCGCGCGCCGGCGAGCACGGCAAAGGCTTCGGCGTGGTCGCCGCCGAGGTCAAGGCGCTCGCCGAGCAGTCCAAGAAGGCGACGCTGCAGGTCCGGCAGATCCTCGGGGAGATCCAGCGCGCCACGAACAGCGCCGTGATGGCCACCGAGGAGGGTACGAAGAGCGCCGGGGTGGCGTCCAAGGTCATCACTCAGGCGGGTGAGACGATCAAGACGCTCGGCGGCATCATCGACG
Source organism: uncultured Sorangium sp. (assembly GCA_966250485.1). Classification (GTDB taxonomy): domain Bacteria; phylum Myxococcota_A; class Polyangia; order Polyangiales; family Polyangiaceae; genus PMG-095. The sequence continues at coordinate 24,951 of CBINHN010000067.1, forward strand.
ACAGCTCGCAGGCCGCCGTACAAATCGCCGCCTCGGCCAATCAGCAAGCCACAGGCATGGCCCAGATCCATACGGCCATGCGCAACATCAATCAGGTCACCAATCAGAACCTGAGCTCGACGCGTCAGACCGAGCAGGCTGCGCTCGACCTGAGCCGGCTCGGCGAGCGCCTGCGTGAACGGCTCGGCAGCGTCGGGGGCAATGCCGCTCGACCGTGAAGAGCTCACGCGGCGTCTGACCGCCACCTTCTTGGAAGAGGTCGCGGAGCACGTGCGCGTCCTCAACCGCGAGCTGATGTCGCTCGAGCGCGACCCGCAGGCGCGGCGCGCCGAGGCCACCGCCGCGCTGTTTCGCGCCGCGCACAGCCTGAAGGGCGCGGCGCGCGCCGTAAACGCCACCGCCATCGCGCTGATCTCGCACAAACTCGAGGAGCTGCTGCTCGGTGTGCGCGATGGCACGCGGCAGCTCACGCCGGAGCTGTTCGCGCTGCTGTTCGCGACCTCCGACGAGCTCGCGGCGAGCGGGACACGCTTTGGACAGGGCCTGACGGATGATCCAGCGCTGCTCGCGCTCGGCAAGCGCTTGGACGAGCTGCTGGCGCGACGCGACGAAGCGCCGCGGCACGAAGCAGTGCGCGACGAACCGCCGCGGGACGAAGCGGCGCGGCCGCCCAGCGGCGACCGCGAAGACAGCCGCTCGAGCGGCGAGAGCAGCGCGTCGAGTAATCCGCCTGCGCCCGCGACGCCGCCACCGCCGCGCGACGGCGCGAGCCCGCCCACGGAAGATCCAGGGGTCGTCCGCGTGCCCCGTCGCCGGCTCGATCGCCTCGTCGCGGAGAGCGCGGAGCTGCGCGCGGCGCGCTCGCGCTTCGAGGCGCGGGGCCGCGAGCTCTGGGAGCTCGAAGAGCTCCTGCTGCGCCTGCGCAACGAGCTCACCTCGGCGCGCAAGGCGCTGAACGGAGAGACGCGGCGCGGCCGCAAGCGCCCGCGCCTGAACGGAGCGGCGAGTCCGGGCAACGGCGCAGCGCCGAACAAGAACGGCGCGCCGGCAGCGGCTCTGCCAAGGCGAGCGCTGCGGCTGCTCGACGGCGGCAGCGAGACCTTCACGCGCTTGCAGCAGCGGCTGGAGGGCGTGACCCGCGCGCTGCGTGAAGACCAGCGCTTCTTGACGCGCGCGGCGGAGCCGCTCGAGCTCGACATCCTGCGCCTGCGCATGGAGCCGTTCCATGAGGTGGGAGAATACCTGGCGCGGCTCGCGCGCGATCTGTCGCGAAGTGAAGGGAAGCTCGTCGACTTTTCCGTCGAAGGCGGCGAGATCGAGCTGGATCGCGGCGTGCTCGAGTGCTTGAAAGCGCCGCTCGCGCACCTGCTCAGGAACGCCATCGGCCACGGCATCGAGCCGCCCGGCCAGCGACGCGGCTACGGCAAGCCGGAGCGCGCTCGCGTTCTGATCCGAGTCACATTGCGCGGCGAGGTCGTCCAGATCGAGGTCGAAGACGACGGACGCGGGCTCGACCTCGGCGCGATTCGCAGACGGGCCGGCGACGCCGCGAGCGGGCTCTCGGATCGCGAGCTCATCTCGCTGATATTTACGCATGGCTTCTCCACCGCGAAGGCGGTGACCGAGCTCTCCGGTCGCGGCGTCGGCCTGGACGTGGTCAAGACCGAGCTCGAAGCCCTGAACGGCCGCGTCGATGTCGAGTCGCAGCCCGGGCGCGGCGCGCGCTTCGTGCTGCAGCTGCCCCCTACCCTATCGCGCAGCCGCGTGCTGTTCGTGAACGCAGGCGGAGAGCGCTTTGCGCTGCCCTGCGCGAGCATCGAGCGCTTGCTGCGGGTGGAGGTCGACAGCCTTCGCGTCGTAGAGGGCAAACCCGCGGTGCTGGTCCACGGCAGCGCGCTGCCCGTCGTCCTCTTGGCACGGCTGCTCGGGCTCGAAGCACCAGCGCTCGACGCGGGCGCCCGGCTGGCGCTCGTCGTGCTGTCGCTGAGCGGCCGGCGCGTAGCGCTCGGCGTCGACGAGCTGATCGCGCAAGAGGACGTGTTGCTCAAGCCGCTGGGACGCCGCTTGCAGCGGCTGCGCGCGGTGTCTTCGGCCACGATCTTGCCCGATGGACAGCTGGCCCTCGTGTTGAACCCTCAAGAGCTGCTCTCGACCGCGCTCGCGCTCCGCGAGAGCTCCGGGCTGCCCCAGACGGCCCAGCAAGCAGCGAAGCGCCACCGCGTATTGCTCGTGGACGACTCCATGACCACGCGCACGCTCGAGCGCAACATCCTGGAGTCCGCCGGCTACGACGTGTCGACGGCGGCCGACGGCCGCGCCGCGCTCGACCTGCTCGAGAAACAAGGCGCCGACCTGGTGCTGAGCGACGTCGAGATGCCGGAGCTCGACGGCATCTCGCTGGTCTCCGCCATGCGAGCCTCGGCTCGCTTCCGCACCATCCCGGTGATCTTATTGACGGCGCTCGACGCGCCCGACCACCGCCAGAGAGGGCTCGACGCGGGCGCCGACGCCTACCTCGTCAAAGGCGCCTTCGATCAAGCGCGCTTGCTCGAGACCATCCGCCAACTCTTGTGACCGGCCAAGCCGAAGGTAAACCGAGCATGATCCACGCGCTTCTCGCCGAAGATTCGCAGACTACAGCCGAGCTGCTTCGGCACATGCTGCAGTCCGATCCAGGGATCCGCGTGGTGGGCACCGCCGTGAACGGTGAACAAGCGATCGCCATGGCTCGCGACCTCAGGCCGCACGTGATCATCATGGATGTTCACATGCCCCTCGTCGACGGCTTCGAAGCCACGCAGCGCATCATGACGGAGTGCCCGACGCCGATCATCATCGTGTCGTCCACCGTAAATATCCACGAGCAAGCCGTGTCGATGAAGGCGCTCGAGCTCGGCGCGCTGGCCCTAATGGAAAAGCCGAGAGGGCCGCTGCACCCAGAATTCGAGTCCGAATGCCGGCACTTCGTTTCGACCGTACGTGCGCTGTCCGCCGTCAAAGTGGTACGGCGCTGGGCCACCCGCAACAGCGCGGAGCCTCGACGCACGACGCTGGCTCCCGGTCGGGCTCAGGCCGACATCGTCGCCATCGCGGCCTCGACCGGAGGTCCCGCGGCGTTGTACCGGCTGCTCGGCAGCGTACCCCAAGATTTCGATGCCCCGGTGCTGGTCGTGCAGCACATGGCGCCGGGCTTCATCGATGGCTTCGCGGAGTGGCTGGGCTCGGGTACGCGCCTGAGCGTACGCGTGGGCCGTCAGGGGACGAAGCTCGAGAGCGGCAGCGTATATGTCGCTCCGGATGATCACCAGTTCGGCCTCTCCGATCCGCACACGCTCGAGGTCAGCTCCGAGCCACCGATCGAGGGCTTCCGTCCGTCGGGCACGCACCTGTTCCGCTCGGTCGCGCAGCACCATGGCAAGAAAGCCCTCGGCGTGATCTTGACCGGCATGGGCCGAGACGGCGTGGAGGGGCTGCGCTCGTTGCGCAGCGCAGGCGGTCGCGTGGTGGCACAAGACGAGGCCAGCAGCGTCGTGTTCGGCATGCCGGGCGTGACGATCGCGGCCGGGCTCGCGCACGAAATCTTACCGCTCGAATCGATAGGCCCTCGCCTGAGCGAATGGGTCGTATCCCGAACCAGGAGTGCATAGTGGAACCGGTACGCGTTTTGGTGGTCGAGGACAGCCCGACGCAAGCCCAGGAGCTCGCGCTGTTGCTCGAGTCCGAGGGCTTCGCCGTAGAGATCGCGAGGAACGGCGAGGCCGGCCTCGAGCGGGCGACGAAGGGCACGTTCGATCTAATTCTGAGCGACGTCGTGATGCCCGGCATGGATGGCTACGAGCTGTGCCGGCGCCTGAAGGCCGATCGAGCGACGCGCGGCGTACCAGTGCTGTTGCTCACCTCTCTGGCCGAGCCGATGGACGTGATCCGCGGCCTCGAGTGCGGCGCCGATAACTTCCTGACCAAGCCCTACGACGCCAGCTACCTGATCGGCCGCATCCGCCGCCTGCTCGACGACCTGGCGTTGCGCGGCGAGCGCAAGGTCGCGATCGGCGTCGAGGTCGTCCTGCTCGGGCGGCGCTTCACGATCAACTCCGATCGCGAGCAGATGCTCGACCTCTTGATGTCGACGTTCGAAGAGGTGCTGCGCTCCAGACAGCGCGAATACGAGACGAAGCTGACCGAGCAGACCTTGCGGGAGTCCCACCGCCTGCTGCAGTCGGCGCTCGACGCCCTGCCCGAGCAGATCGCCATCAGCAACCAAAAGGGCCTCATCGTCGCGGCCAACGCGCAGTTCCGCAAGGCCGTCGGAGAGAGCGGCGGCGTGGGCCAGCCCTATCTCGAGGTTTGGAAGCAGGCCTACCGCGTCGACGCCGACTACCTGAAGCAGGTGGAGACGGGGATCAGCGAGGTGCAGAACGGCTACCGCGCGTCATTCTCGCTCGAATATCCCATCGCGGAGGGCAAGGACCAGCGCTGGTTCGCCTTGCGCGCGAGCCGCTTCCCCGATCGCGACGAGCGGCTCGTCGCGGTCGAGAACCAAGACATCACGGCGCGCAAACGCCTCGAGGACCAGCTGCGGCACTCGCAAAAGCTCGAGGCCGTTGGTCAGCTCGCCGGAGGCGTCGCCCATGATTTCAACAACCTGCTCGCGGTGATCCAGAGCTACGGCCAATTTCTGCAGCAAGATTTGCCTCCCGACGACGCCAAGCGTCAGGATGTGAATCAGATCCTCTTCGCGGCCGAGGCCGCCACCGCGCTCACCCGCCAGCTGCTCGCGTTCAGCCGACAGCAGGTCATGAAGCTGGAGGTCCTCGATCCGAACGCCGTCATCCGGGAGCTCGAGAAGATGCTGCGCCGCCTGATCGGCGAAGATATCGAGTACGTCGCGGTGCTGGATAGCAGCGTAGGCCGAATCAAGGCCGACGCCGGCCAGCTCCAGCAGATCTTGATGAACCTCGTCGTGAACGCGCGCGACGCCATGCCCAACGGCGGCAAGCTCACGCTGGAGACCAGCAACTGCGTGCTCGGCGAAGACTACGAGCGCAGCCACGCCGGCGTCACACCCGGCGAGTACGTCGCCATCTCGGTGACCGACACCGGCACCGGCATGGACGCCGACACGCAGGCGCGCATCTTCGAGCCGTTCTTCACTACCAAGGGCGTCGGCAAGGGCACCGGCCTAGGCCTTTCCACCGTCTACGGCATCGTGCAGCAGAGCGGCGGGCACGTGTGGGTCTACAGCGAGGTCGGTCGCGGCACGACCTTTCGCATCTACCTGCCGCTCGTCGAGGAGCCGACCGCGGCGCGGCAACCAGCACAACGCGGCGACGCAGTGCGCGGCTCGGAGTGCGTGCTCGTGGTCGAAGACAACGACGCCGTGCGCCTCGCGATCAGCCGCATCTTGAAGCGCGCCGGCTACCAGGTCCTCGAAGCGAGCGCGCCCGAGCAAGCCAAGCAGAAGTGCCAGCAGCACCGGGGCTCCATCGACCTGCTCATCACCGACGTCGTCATGCCGCAGATGAGCGGCCCCGAGCTCGCGCAAGAGCTCTCCGTGATGCGCCCGAACATGAAGCTCTTGTTCATGTCCGGCTACTCCGGCAACGCCATCACGCGGCACGGCGTGTTGAGCGAGGGCGTGATGTTCCTACAAAAGCCCTTCACCCCCGCGTCGGTGACCCACACCGTGCGCGAGGTGCTGTCCGCGCCAAAACAAGAGTGATAGCGCGCAGCGAGCCGCGCGCTGTCACTCGCTCAACTAAAGTCGAAGCCGAGCTGCCCCGCCGTGGGGCGGCGCCGGTTGCCGCGCGCGACCGGCTCGAGCACGATCACGCGGCCGATCAGCTCCTTGAGCGAAAGCATGAATTGACGGCGCCCTTCCTCGACGAGCAAAACGTCTCCGATCATGCCGACGCCGACGCCCGAAATACTCGGCGTCGGCTCGTCGCTCATATCCGTGATCGGTAAATCCAGCTGCTGAACGCCGAGGTAGTCTGGCGTGAGATCGTGAACCTTGGCGTGCACCAGCGGCAAATCCAAGCGCCGCGCGATGCGTTCGCGCTCCTGTTCCAGCGTGCGCGCGGCGGCGCGAGGACACAGCGGCACATTGAGCAGGCGGCGCTTGCGCGCGCCGCGCAGCGCTTCCGGCAACCCCGCGTCGCGGGCGACGCGCTGTTCCACCTCACGCGCTGTATAGGCGTCATCCACGGACGCCAGCAGCGTCGCCAAGCGCGCCCCCTGTCCACGCCAACGCGCGAACACTCGATCTTGCGAGGAGATCCCCACCTTCACGCAACCCTCGGCGAAGAAGGCCAGGTAAACCACGTGAGGACGCTCGTTGTACACGCGCTGCTGCGGGGAGATCGTCTCGCGGGGCACGTTGTAGAAGCTGGGATTGAAGCCCGTGCGACGAAAGCATTGGTAGCAGGTCTCGAGCTCGCCCTTCACCGGCGCCCGCTCGGGGCAAGGCGCTGCCTCGTACGTCATCAGATCGAACGTCCCCGTGCAGAAGCGCTGCTCGCCGGCGCTCAGCGTCAGAGGCGCCCCGCGCACGTTGGCCCGGCGCCGCCGCGTCGCAGCGTGCTCGAGCTCGTCCACGACCAGGAAGGGGCCCTGCCGTTCGTCGAAACCATACCCAGAGAGCAGCGTCAACATGAGCGCACCGGCGCCGCGCAGCATACATGACGGCGCCCACCCGCGGGACGGAGCTCAACCCCGCGCCACGGCCGCTCTCGGCGCGGGGCGGCCTGGGCCGGCCCCTCTTGACGACCGAGAGCCCGTGATTACTCGTCTTTTTTGTGAGGTTCAGGGCGTCGTGGCCGCCGGAACGCGGGTCGCCCTCGCAGTCCCAGGCCAGCGCCCTTCCGATTCACAAGAAGGAGGTAGAGTCATGCTCACCGTATGGGACGCCGTCTCGACGATGGATCGCATGTTGAATGATGTCATGGGGTCCGCGTTCGGTGCGGCAACGCAAGTGCGCACGTTCGATCCGAACATCGACGTGCGTGCCAACGATAATGAAGTCGTCTTCGTCTGCGACGTGCCCGGCATCAAGCAGGAAGAGCTCGAGCTCACGCTCGAGAATCGCGTGCTCACGATCAAGGGTGAGCGCAAGTTCGAGGGCAATCACGACGAGCAGGTGGTTCTGGGCCGCGCCTACGGCGCGTTCAAGCGCGCCTTCACGTTGCCCAGCGAGCTCGACGACAGCCAGCTGGAGGCCAAGCTGAGCGATGGCGTGCTCACGATTCGCATCCCCAAGCACGCCAAGGCCAAGCCGCGCAAAATCCAGATCGGCGCCGGCGGCTCGGAGCCCAAGCAGCTCAATCAATAGCGCGCCCTAGCAAAGCGGCGCATTACTGGGACCGGTGGGCGGCACCTGCGGGTGCCGCCTCCGCCACTCAGGCCGTGTGCGACTAGTCTTCGACTTCTCCTCTGTCAACCAGCAACCAGCCGTCCGCGTTGTCCCTGGTGGACGCGCAAAAACCCGCGGGACCGTCGCGCGCGCGTCTAGATCCGGTATACACGCCGGGTGAAAGACGTGTGGTGCCGCCGGCAGCCGCGGATCCCTGCGTCGACTGCCGCTCCCAGGAGCGGAAGCCCCGAGGACAGAGGCTATGGCCGAAGATTTCGTTCGCTATCTCAACGCAAAAATCTCCGTCGACGACAGCTCCCTCAATCGGCAGGTCTTCGCCGCCGCGAAAGCGCGCGTCGCTCCCGGAGCGCCGGCGCAACCGACGCGCGTCCTCGATCTCGGCGCAGGCACCTGTTCCATGCTGGTTCGCGCTGTAGAGTGGGGACTATTGAGGCATGCCCACTACGTTGCCGTCGACTCCGACGCACACGTTCTCGCCGCGGCGAGGGAGCATCTGGTGGAATGGTCGAAGCGCCGCGGCTCCAGCTGCTCCGCTCGTGATGCCCAGAACCTGAACATCGTTGGCGGAGACCATGACCTCACCGTTCAGCTGGTCGAGTCCAAGCTAGAGACCTTCACTAGCGAGAAAGGCCGCTTCGACCTGCTGATCGCGAACGCCTTCTTCGACCTCGTAGACGCCAAGCCCGCGTTACAAAGGATTCGAGCGTGGCTCGCGGACGGGGCGCACTTCTGGCTCACCGTCAATTTCGACGGCGAGACGATCTTCACGCCTGAGTTCCAGCCCGAGCCAGAGCTAGAGCGACGACTGCTTCGCGTCTACCATCGCAGCATGGACGAGCGAAGCGTGGCGGGCGCGCCGTCGGGTGACAGCCGCACCGGCCGGAAGCTGTTCACCTGGCTACGCTCGGTCGGGGCTTCCATTGAAGCCGCCGGCGCTTCCGACTGGGTGATCTTCGGAACGGGCGGGCGTTACCCAGAGCAGCAGCGGACCTTCCTTGAACACATCATCGACACCATGGAGGCCGAGCTGCATCGCCACGACGACGTCGACAAAAAGGAGCTCACCGCCTGGCTCGCGCAGCGCAGAGCACAAGTCGAGTCCGGCGAGCTCGTCTACATCGCTCATCAACTCGACTTCTTCGGTACATTCCTCGGCGCGTGAGCCAACGATTTCAAACACGCCTCCGCTCTCCACGGCTGCACGCGTGCTCGCGCCTGACGGCGCTCGACTCCCGACTGAAGACGTGACACCACTTCCTTCGGTCGTTGAGTTCCCCCACCTGGCTCCATGATCCTGAAAATTGGTGGCTCCATCAGGGTGACGAGTGGCACCGGGAAGCGGCCTTCGCACCACGGCCTTTCCATCTGTTGCCGCGCACGCTGGTTGATGGGCGGCGGCGCCGGATAAGTGATGGGCATCACACAACGCGCACCTACGCGCGCGGCGTGATGCCCATCACGATCAAGGTACGACGCCGGCGTAGTCGGCTGTTTGCAGGACGAGTTGGACCACA
>CBINHN010000068.1:0-32067 GCA_966250485.1 uncultured Sorangium sp.
CCGCGTCTTCGTCTTCCGCGTCTTCGTCTTCCGCGTCTTCGTCTTCCGCGTCTTCGTCTTCCGCGTCTTCTTCACGCGTCTCCTCGTCAGCGGCGCGCTTTGTTTGGCGCGCTGAACCGGCGCGCTTGCCGCGCGCTGTCGGTCGGGCCTCGCTCTGCTCCACCTCGAGCTCGACGTCTTCGCTCAGCTCCGCTGCGCTCGCAGCTCTCGAGCGTGTTCGTTCGGGACGGCTCTTTGCCTTCGCTGCCGTCGCGAGCGCGCGGGGCTTGGAAGCGACGCGACTACCGCCCTTGGCCGCTTGTTTCGCGCGCGCGCGGGCCGGCTTGGCGTTGCGCTTCGCCGTCGGCTTCGGCGCGGGCTTCGACGCTTTTGGCTTGGCAGCGCGCGCCTTTGCCTTGGGCACTGCTTTTTTGCTGGTGTCTTTGCCGCGGCCACGCGCTGGAGCGGGGGCCGGAACCTGCTTGCGTTTGCTGGCCATGCGTTATCGTTCCGCGTCGGACGTCGTGTCGTCCTCGGGGATCTCTGTAGCGCTGTCTGTCTCGCTGTCGCTCTGAGCTTCGGGCAAATCCGCTTGCTCGGGCTCGCTCACTTCGTCCTGCACCGACTCTTCTTCGCTCGCTTCGTCCTGCACTGACTCTCGTTCGTCCTCGCCGCTCGCGGCTGGCGCTTCGTCCTCGGCGAGCGGTCGCTCTTCGCCTTCATCGCCAGACGCTTCCTCGCCCATCGACTGGGACTCTTCTTCGCTGACCGCCAGCTCCACGAAGATCATCTCGAGCGCGCTCTCCTGGTACAAACGGATCAGGCGCAGGCGCGTCATCTCGAGCAGCGCGAGGAACGTGACGATCAGCTCCGCGCGCGTCTTTTCCGCCTCGAACAGCTCGTCGAACGAGCACTTCGGCCGACGGCGCAGCAGATCCGAGAGCTCGTTGATGCGGTCCGTGATCGAGAAACGCTCGAAGTCGATCTGATGGTCGACCGTCGCCTTCGCCCGCGACAGCACGGACTGGAACGCATCGAGGAGCTTGAATAAGTTTAGACCGGCGAGCGGCGCGGGACCGTCGACGGCCGGCGCCGGCATGCCGCGACCGAACACGTCGCGCCCCAAGACGTCGTGGGCGGCCAGCTGCTCGGCCGCATGCTTGTACTTTTGATATTCGAGCAGACGCCGGATGAGCTCCGCGCGCGGATCGAGCTCCGCGTCCTCGTCCTCCTCTTCGACCGCTGGAGGCGTCGGCAGCAACGACACGCTCTTGATGTGCGCCAGGGTCGCCGCCATCACGAGGTATTCGCTCGCGACGTCGATGTTCACCTCCTGCATCAAGGTGATGTACTCGACGTACTTTTGCGCGATGAACGCGATGGGGATGTCGCGGATATCGAGCTCGTGCTCCTCGATCAGGTGCAGCAGGAGATCGAGCGGCCCCTCGAACGTCGGCAGCGTGATGCGATACCCTCCGCCCGCAGGCGCCCCGCCTGGTTCGGGGGCCGGCGCGGCCCCTGGCGGGGCCGGCGGGGGCTGCTGCTGCTCGGTCATGCGGGAAGGGGCCCGGAGCGTATCCGCCAGCCGCGCTTTCGCAAACAGGTTTCGCGTGCTCGGGACGGGGCTCGAGGACGCGGCACGGCCCGTGCTAGCGTGTCGTGGATGGCGCATCGCGTCTCGAGCGGAGACGATCCCTACGTGGGGCTCGTGCTCGACCGCCAGCTTCGTCTCGACGCGCGCATCGGCAGCGGCGCGATGGCACACGTGTATCGCGCGCACCAGCTCGGCGTGGACCGCGACGTCGCGGTCAAGCTCTTGCGCGCTGAATTCCGCGACGACAGCGAGGTGGTCGCGCGCTTTCGCTCGGAAGCCGCGCTCGTCGCACGGCTCTGCCATCCGCACGTGGTCGTGGTGCACGCCGTCGGAGAGCTGCAGGACGATGCCGGCGCTCCGCTACCGTACGTGGTCCTGGAGTGGCTCGAAGGGCCGTCACTCGCGGACGCGCTCGTCAACGCTGGCAACAGCTTGCCGCTCGCGCGAACGCTGCACATCGTGCTCGCGCTGTCCGACGCTGTCGGTGAAGCGCACGCGCACGGGATCGTGCACCGCGATCTCAAGCCGCAGAACGTCATTTTGGTTCGTCGCGGCGACGACGCTGATTTCGTCAAGCTCCTCGACTTCGGCTTGGCCAAGGCGCAAGGCCCGCGCGCTGAGCTGCGCACGCGCGCCGGGAGCATCCTCGGCACGCCGCGCTATCTCTCACCCGAGGGCGCGCAGGGTCAGCCTGTCACCCCCGCCTCCGATTGCTACGCGCTCGCGACGTTGCTGTATCAATGTCTCGCCGGTCGCACCCCGTTCGAAGGCGATACGGCGCTGCAGCTGCTCACGCAGCAAGCGACCCAGCCGGCGCCCGACATCCGCAGCCTCGAGCGCACGCGCGAGCTGCCCGAGCCGCTGGCTCGCGTGATCATGCAGAACCTCGACAAGCGCCCGGAAGCGCGCTGCAAAGACGCGCGCACGTTCGGCCGCGCGCTGGTCGAGGCGGCGCGCAGCGCTGGGCTCGACGGCGAGGATTTCGGCTTGAGCCCCACGCTGCTCGGCACGCGGCGCGATGGTGCACCCGCGCCGCGCGTTCCGAGCACGGCGGTGACTCAGCCAGCGAGCGCAGCACGCCCCGAGACCCCTGCGCGCCACCGTGAAGCGCCTCGCCACAGCGCGGCGCCGTCCAGCGGCACAGCGCGCCGGATCGCGATTTTCGTCGCCTGCTTCGCGCTCGGCGTCGCCGCCGCGTTGGTCGTGGTCACGCAGGCGACCCGCGGCGAACCGGCGCCCAGCGGAGGTGGTCGATGACGCACGCTGCTCGCATCGCTCAGCTGGCTCTCACTTTCGCTGTGCTGACGCCCGCGGCGCGCGCCACCGCCCAGAACCACGCCGAAGGCGATCCGTTCGCGGTGCGCCCGGCGGTCGGCTTCGCCGCGCTGGATCGTCCAACGGGCATCGCTGAAGTGGGGTTTGGGTGGCTGACCCTGCCCGGCGCCGAGGTGTGCCCCAGCACGTGCTCCCGCGGTGACACGAGCTTCGAAGTCGACGTGTGGCAGCTCTATCGCCCGAACAAGCGCTTTGCGTTCGGAGCCGGGGCGTTGCTCGGCTTGATTCCGACCAACGCAGGTCCGGAGCGACACCGGCGTCGCTATCTCACGATCGAGGGCACCGTTCGCTATTACCCCTATGTCGGAAAGAACGTGGAGTGGTGGCTCGGAGTCACCGGCGGGCTCGCCGTAGTGAGCGATCGCTACGTCGAGCCCGACGCCGGCATCGACCGCGCGCTCTTCGGCGGCGCCGGCGCGACCATCCGCAGCGAAGGCGGGACGATCGGGCTCGCGGGCGGACCCGTGATCGCGCTCGCACGCAATTGGACGTGCGGCGCCACGCTCCGCTACGGGCAGTGGTTTTTGCCGACGAAGCCCGAGTCGGACGTGCTCGGCAACCGCGCTTCGCTGTCCGGCCGCAGCACGGTGTTCTCACTCGGTCTGAACGTCGCGTTCCGCCTCTCGCTCTAAGAGCAGCGCATAAGCTAATTGCCGGCGAGCACGGCGAGGAGCGCGACCATGCGCTCCAACGCTAGCGCGGCGACGATGAGGATCAGCAATGAGCGCAGGGGCGCGAGCAGCGCGCTAGTATGCGCGGGCATGGCCGCGCGCGCGAGCAACGCCTCAGCCACGCTCACCACGATGGAAACCGCGACCACCGGCGCGGCGACAGCCAGCGCCATGCTGACGGCCGCCGTGAGCTGCGTGACGATGACGCCCAGCGCTGTCGAGGGTAGGACGGGCTGAGCCAGCGCCGCGATGAGGCGCGCCGGCGCACCGGACTCTAGCAGCGCAATGCTGACGAGCAGGCCCAACACCGCGCCGAGCGGCGTGGCTTCCCCCTCGAAGATAGGCAGCGCCGCAGACTCCCGAGCGCCGCGCAAATCATCGCTGGCGCCGCCCGCCATGAGCGCGGTGTGAACCAGCAGCGCTGCGCCAATTCCGATCGGCAAGCCGCGCGTTGCTTCAGCCAGCAGCTCCAGCGCGCCGGGCAGCGCACCGGCTGCGTCGATCGGTCGCAGAGCCGGCGCAATCGCCAGCGCCAGCGCCGCGGCGAGTCCGGCTCGCGTCGGAGTGGGCAACGCTGCGCCGCCAAAAATGGGAACGATAATCAACACCGGAGTCACTCGCGCCCAGGCTCGCAGCCAGCCGCCGAGATCACGGCCGCTCAAGGCGAGGAGCGCATTCACGAGCTCGGTAGCTGGATCCGGCGGGGCCATACAGCGGTCGTTTGCGCCTCGAGCTCGGCCAAGTGTTCGGCGTTGCTCGATTGACGCCAGGCAGGAGGGCGCGTTAGACGCCCGTAGGCGGCAATGGCCCTCGATCCTTCCACAGTCGGGTTTCAGACGAAACCCTACGTTTTCGAGTACGACTTCCGAACGACGATTCTCTACGCGCTCGGCGTCGGCGCGACACGGGACGAGCTCGATTTCCTTTATGAGGGGCGCGGTCCGCGGGTGTTGCCCTCATTCGGTGTCGTGCCCGCGTACGGGCCCGCCACGGAGCTCTTCGGCCACACCGGCTCGGATCCGCTCAAGCTCCTGCACTTGGCGCAGTCACTCACGTTTCATCGCCCGTTGCCGCCCGCAGCGAAGCTCGAAACGGTCGGGATGGTGCAGGCCATGTACGACATGAAGCGCTTCGCGCAGGTGGTGATCGCGACGCGCACGAGCGAGCGCGGGGAGCCCCTGTTCGACAGCGAGTGGACGCTCATCATCCGCGACGCGGGTGGCTTCGGCGGCCCCCGGCCACCCAAGAGTGAAGTGCCGAAAGCTGCTGCCGGCGCTAGCCCCACGTTCAACACCACGTTCGCGACGTCACCCGAACAGGCGCTTTTGTATCGCCTGTCCGGCGATCTGAACCCGCTGCACGCCGACCCCGCCTTTGCGGCAGAAGCCGGCTTCGCGGAGGGCCCGATCCTGCACGGGCTCTGCAGCTTCGGCTTCATGACGCGAGCGCTGGTTCGACACCTGGGTGGCAACGCCGCGCGCGTCCGCACGCTGGCTGCCCAATTTCGCAAGCCGGTCTGGCCGGGTGACGCCATCCGAACCGAAGGCTACGAGCTCGGCGACGGGCGCTTTGCGCTGGAAGCCTTCGCCGGCGAGCGACCCGAGCCCGTGATCACGAATGCCTGGGCGGAAGTAACACCCTGAGAACGAGGAGCATCAGCAGATGTCCGACGAGCAGCCGAAGAAGACTCAGTCTACCCCGCCCCCTCCCACCGACGAAATCGACAAGGACTGGGGCGGCGCAACGCCCCCGCCTCCCGGCACTGCCTCGAAAACGGCGAACACGGCTGCGGCGCCGCTGAGCGTGCCCCCGTCAGCCCACGATGACGAGGAGGACGAACAAGACGAGGAAGAAGACGAAGACGACGAGCGCGACGAAGAGGACGAAGACGAGGACGAAGACGAAGACGACGAAGAGGACGAAGACGAAGACGACGAGCACCCGGCCGGCGCCAAGCCGATCGAGCGCTCGGCGCGCACCAGCTCGCCGGCTTCGGACTCCAAAGACTGGCTGCCCGATTGGGCCCCGTGGGCCGTGCTCGTCGGTCTCGTCGGCATCGGTCTACTCGGCGGCTTGGGCGCCCTCGGCACCCCCAATCCGAGTCGCGCCGAAGAGACGACGGCGGCTGAGCCGGCGCCCGCAGCTCAGGCGCAGCAAATCGCCGCTGCAAACCCAGAGACGGATACGGTCGAGGCGAGCCATCTCTTGGTCCAGTACCAAGGAGCCATGCGCGCGCCCGCCAACATCACGCGCACCAAAGAAGAAGCGAAGAAGCGCGCTGAAGAGGCGCTCGCCAAGGCCCGTAAAGGCGCGCCTTTCGAGAAGCTGGTCGCCGAGTACTCCGATGAGCCGAACGCCGCGCAGCGCGGCGGCAAGCTGGGCGCGTTCAAGCACGGCCAGATGGTGAAGCCCTTCGCGGACGCTGCGTTCGCGCTGAAGCCCGGTCAATTGTCGAGCGTGGTCGAGACCCCGTTCGGCTTTCACGTGATCCTGCGAACCAAGTGACGCGTTTCTGCGCCCTCGCCCTGCTGCTCGGGCTCTCCGGTTGCGTCGTGACGACGCTCGAAGGGCCCGGCGACCCGCCGCGGGTCACGCCGCCTCCCCCGCCCGCCGGCAAGCCGGAGACTGAGACGACAACGGGCGCGGACGCGGGCCCCGAAGAGATCGCGGCTCGCCACCTGCTCGTCTCTTACCGCGGCGCGACCCGCGCCAGCCCCATCATCACCCGCAACAAAGAAGAGGCGCGCAAGCGCGCCGAGGAAGCCCTGGCTCGCGCTCGCCAAGGTGAAGCGTTCGAGGATCTGGTGCGCGAGTACTCCGACGAGCCCGGCGCCGCTGACCGCGGCGGCGATCTCGGCAAGTTCCACAGAAATCAGATGGTGAAGCCGTTCGCCGATGCGGCATTCAAGCTCGCCCCGGGTGAGGTCTCCGAGGTCGTAGAGACCCCGTTCGGCTTCCACGTGATCCAGCGCACGGAGTGAGCGAGCCAAAGAGGCACGTTTGATGCATCGCCACGCTGGATGGCGACGCGAAGACTGCCCACGGTGAGCGCCGAGCAATTTTTGCCGCGACAGCGTGCGCTGCCTGCGCTGCGCGAGGCGGCCAAAAGCTGCCGCGGCTGCGAGCTCTACAAGGCTGCGACGCAGAGTGTCTTCGGTGAGGGCCCCGCGTCTGCCCGGCTGATTTTCGTGGGTGAGCAGCCCGGCGACGCGGAGGATCGCGCCGGACGGCCCTTCGTCGGCCCTGCCGGACAAATCTTCGACCGAGCGCTGTCACGAGCCGGCATCGAGCGCGCCGAGGTCTACGTCACCAACGCGGTGAAGCACTTCAGCTTCGAACAACGGGGCAAGGCGCGGCTCCACAAACGGCCGCGACCCGCGGAGGTGCGGGCCTGCGCGCCCTGGCTGCGCGAAGAGCTCCGCGCCCTGAAGCCCGACGGCGTCGTGCTGATGGGCGCGACGGCGGCGCAGTCGATATTCGGCGCCTCGTTTCGCATCATGCAGGAGCGCGGCAAGTTGCTGGCCAGTGCTCTCGCGCCGGTGGTGGTCGCTACGATTCATCCCTCCGCGGTGCTGCGCGCCGCGGATCACGACGCGCGAGAGGCGGCGTTCGCGCAGCTCGCGGCAGACTTTACCTTCATCCGCGAGCAGCTGCCGACACCACGGAGGACGCGCAACGCGGCACCTCCCACGCCAGCGAAGAGCGCGCGCTGAGCGGAACGCGCCGCGCCGGAGTGACGCGAGCGCGCGCTACTCGCGCAGCAGATTCTTCGCGATCACCATGCGCTGCACCTGGCTCGTGCCCTCGCCGATCTCGCACAGCTTCACGTCGCGCAGATGGCGCTCGACGTCGAACTCCCGCGTGTAGCCGTAGCCGCCGTGCAGCTGCAGCGCGTCGTTGCAGACCTTCGTCGCGACCTCGCTGGCGAACAGCTTCGCCATCGACGCCTCCTGGCTGAAGCGGCGACCGCTGTCGGCGACGATGGCTGCGCGGTACGTGAGCAGGGCCGCCGCTTCGAGCTCCGTCTTGGCGTCCGCGAGCTTGAACTGTACCGCCTGAAACTCGGCGATGGGCCGCCCGAAGGCCTGGCGGTCTTTGGTGTAGCGCACGGCCATGTCCAGCGCGCCGCGCCCGAGCCCGAGCGCCATGGCCGCGATCGAGACGCGCCCGCCGTCGAGGATGCGCATCGTGTCGAGGAAGCCGCGATCCACATCGCCGAGGCGTTGAGAGTCGGGCACGCGCACGTCGTCGAGGGTGATCTCGACGGTATCGCTGGAGCGACAGCCGTACTTCTCGAGCTTTCTGCTGGCGTGATAGCCGGGCGTGTCTCGGTCGACGATGAACGCGGTGATGCCGCGCTGCGCGGGGACGTCGAAGCGCGTGCGCGCCAGCACGACGCAGAAGCCGCCCACCGAGCCCTGCGTGATGAACATCTTCGAGCCGCGGATGACCCAATCATCGCCCTCGCGCCGAGCCGTCGTCTTGAGCGCTGCGCTGTCCGAGCCCGAGCCTGGCTCGGTGAGCGCCCACGCCGCGAGCCACTCGCCGCGCGCGGCCTTGGGCAAGTATCTCTGTTTTTGCGCCTCGCTGCCGAACGTCAGAATATGGCCGGTTCCGAGGCCGTTGTGACTGGCCACGGTCAGCGCCAGCGAGCCGTCGACGCGCGCCAGCTCCTCCACGCACAGCGCGTAAGCCAGCATGTCGAGGCCCGCGCCTTGATACGCCTCGGGGATGCGAATCCCGAGCAGCCCGAGCTCGGCGAGCTTGGGGATGATTTCGTGCGGAAAGCGCTCTTCTCGATCCCACGCCTTCGCGTGCGGCAACACTTCTCGCTGCGCGAAGTCGCGGACGGTGTCGCGCAGCAAACGATGTGACTCGGGTAGCTCGAAATCCACGAGCTCAGTGTGACTCGAAATCGCAGCGGAGGTCCGGCATTCCGCCGCCGAGTCACGGCTGTGGGTAGATGTCGGGCGCGCGCTGGCCGCGCGAGCCGCTCACTTCGGCGCTGCCGTCGGCGGCTGAACCGGCGCCGGCTGCGCCGACGGCGAGAGCACCTTGCGCAACAGCGCCACCTTCTCGCTCTCAGTGAGCTTTAGCTTGGCGGCCGTGGCTTTGTCCGTACCGCCCAGCACGAACGACTCGTCTCCCACGCCGGCGACGACGCTGCCCGAACGGCCGACCACCCACTCCACGCGCGGTCCGCCCTCGCTCTCGTGGAGCGCGAAATTCAGCTGATCAATCGGAGAGTCCTTCGTCGCTTTGGCGCCTTCGAGCTTGCGCAGCGTCTTCATCACGTCCTTCGCGGAGTCTTCTTCCGGACGCACGCTGACGAACACGCGATAGCGTCGCTCGCCGTCCTTGTAGTAGCCGACGGCGCCGCGGCCCGCGCCAGAGACGCCCAGCAAATCTCGGTACTCATAGGCGACGCCGGAAGGCACTCGCTCATTGCTCGGCAGGCGCGACACCGAGGGCGGCAGCGTGAGCTCGCCGGGCAGCAGCTGGCCGAGCGCGGTCGCCAGCGGCGGCAACACCCGCGCGCTGCTCGACTTGATTTGATCCGGTGACTCGAGCTCGTGCACGTAGCGGAGCTCTGCCACGAGCTCACCGCGCCAGACGTACGCCATCCCGCTGCCGAGCGCCGCGGCGCCTCCAGCGTCGAGCGGCGCGGGCGCTGCCTCGAGCGGATCGGCGTCGGCGACGACACGCTTGGTGAAGAAGGCGTACGCCGCCTCCGGCGACGCAAAGCGCGAGAGCGTGACCGTCACGTTCCCGGGCGAGCCTTTGCCGTCCACGTATTGCACGGTGACGACGCGCTTCAGCCCGAAGCTCTTATAGACCTCACACTCGCCGTCGAAGAGATCGCAGACAGCGTCGAGCGGCTGCGCCGCGGACTCCCCGAACGTCTTCGCGTCACCATTGGGATCGATGCAATAGTCCCCGGCGACGCGCGGGAAGTACGCCGCGCTCACGCTGTCTTTGATCTGGCCACCGCCGCTGCCGCAAGCGCCGGGCTGCGAGCTCACCACCGGCGGAGGTGGCGCGCTGCCCTCGGTCGGCTCCACCTTACGTTTGCAGGCGGTGAGCGAGAGGACGACACAGAGGCAGGCTGAGGCGGAGATTCGAATCATTGGGTTCAGTCGGGTTCAATCCGTGAGCCCCCAGCCAGTCGCGGCCACCCACATAGAACGGAGCGCCGCGCCAGGCAAATTACGCTCGCTGGCTGTACGCGGTTGCCCCCCAGCGCGCCGCCGTGACCCACATCGGCGCCTTTGCAACTTTTTGCGGACTGCTGCAATGCTTACGGCCAAGGGACGGTTTGTAAGTCGATTTCACCAATGAATTCAATGGGCTCTGCTTTGAAGAGCGGGGCACGCCGTTTGCTGACCCGGAGACGATTCGTGTCTTTGCCTGCTTCGATTCTCCCTACCGCACGGCGTTGGCCAACCGCCGGCTCGGGCTTCGCGCTTCACGTACGCCGCGCGCGGCGGGGCTTCACCCTCGTCGAGTTGATGGTGGTGGTCGTGATCATCGGCGTGCTCGCCGCGATCGCGATGCCCACGCTCGCGGCTCGACTGCGTGAACGACGCTCGGCCGAAGCCGCGCAGCGCATCGCCGGCATCTACCGTGAAGCGCGCATGCGCGCGCTCGGGCGCGGCGCCGCGGTGCTCGTGCGCTTCGATGGCAGCGCGCTCAGCGTCTTCGAAGCGATCCGGCCGCCGCTGCCGAACAAGGCGGACTGTCCCGGCCTGCCGTCGAGCAGCTGCACCGCGACGAACTGGAGCGACGCGGCGAACCGCACGCAGCTCTCCACGTTCAACCTGGCGAAGCGTAAGGAGCAAGAGCAGGTGAGCGTAACGGTCACGAGCCCGGCCGGCGCGACCTATTACGACGTGTGCTTCACGCCCATGGGCCGCGCCTATCACCGCAGCGTGGCGCTCGACCCGCTGACGCCGATGACCAGCGTCGCCGCGTTCACGGTGCAGCGCACGACGGGCCTGGCGCGCACCGTCACGGTGCTGCCGAACGGCGCCGCGAGGCTCGCGCTATGAAGCGCCGCCACGCCACGCCGCCGCGCGGGTACACGCTCGTCGAGCTGCTGATGGCGCTGTTCATCTTCAGCATCGGAGTGAGCGGCGTCATCGCGATGCAGAAGGTGACCATCACCTCGAATCAGCACGCCCGCGACCTCGCCATCGCCACTCAGGTGGCACAAGCCTGGCTCAGCCAGCTGCAAGCCGACGCGGTAGCCTGGAATCACCCCTCGGCGTCGAGCGCCTCGGACGACCTGGGGGACACGAAGTGGCTCTCCAACGTCAGCAGCAACAACAAGACCTGGATCCTGCCGAGCTACGAGAAGACGCGCGGCTTCGGGCCGGCCTTCGATGTCCGCGGTCGGCCGCTCGACATCACGCAGCCCGCGAACCTCGCGCGCGTGAAGTTCTGCACGCACATCCGGCTGTCCTGGCTCTATAACCCCATGCTCGCGAACGTGTCGGTGCGCGGCGGAGGCCTGATTCGCGCGGAGGTGCGCGTGTTCTGGCTGCGTGACGGCGCCGCTAGCGAAGGCAAAAAGCCGATCTGCGGCCCGGATTTGGTGCCCAACAGCGTGACGGCGAGCTCCGGACTCTACCACTTCGTGTACGAGGTCTCGGCGCTGCGGGAGAACACGGCGACATGAGCCGCACGCGTACGCCCAAAGCTCCGCGCGGCTTCACGTTGATCGAGCTCTTGGTCGCGCTGACCGGCGGCCTGTTCGTGTCGATCGCCGTTTTCGCGCTGGCGCGCGACGCGAGCCGCTTTTATCAGCGCGAAGGGCGGATGGCGAACGCCACGCTGGCCGTCGTCACCGGCTTCGAGCGCCTGCGCGCGGACATCGCCCGCGCGGGGTTCTTGAGCTCGCCCAACGTGCGCGCCGATCCGCTCGTCTGTAGCCGCCCAGAGGCGGACGCTGGCCCGCTGTTGTTCGATCTCGCCAACGTGCAGATCGGCACCGGCAGCGATGGCTCGCCCGCCAACGCTACTTTGACGGCCAACGGCATCCGTCCGCACAGCCTGCTGCTGGCCGGCTCCTATTCGTCCGTCGACGAGTTCCCCGTGCGGTCCATCGCCTCCAACGGCGCCGGCTCGGGCTTCACCGTGTACCTGCAGGTCGCGTCGGGCGCGATGGCGCGGCTCGGCTGGCACACGGCGGCGAGCCCCACCGCGCAGGGCGTGCTGCTAAACTCGGTGTTTGCGCCCGGTCGCGCCGTGCGCATCGTAGATAACGAAGGCCGCCAGCACTACGGGCTGGTCAGCGCCGCTGGGCTGGATGCCTCTGGCTTGCCCACCATCACGCTCGCGGCGGCGCCGGCGCTGGTCATGCGGCAAAGCCAGAATCGCCTGTGCGGCCTGAAGGGCGATGAGACCGGCGCCACCATCAACGTCGTCAATTTCATCAAATATGATATTCGCAACGTGAGCGACACCGCCGCCTACAAAGCGCTGTTCGAGGCCAGCAAGAGCGCGAACGCGGCGATGCAGAAGTACGAGGCGAATCGCACCGAGCTCGTTCGTCGCGAGCTCGACCCGACCGCGGCCAACGCGGACACAACGCTGTCGATCGGCGGCGCTCCCCAGCTCGAGCTCGTCGCCGAGTACGCGGTCGACCTGCAGCTCGCCCTGACCGTGGCCAGCGTGGGACCCAACCCGGAGCTGCTGCTGAAGGATACGCCCGAGCAGCTCAAGGAGTTCGCGGGGCTGCCGCGCAACGGCGCGACGCCGCAGCGTATCCGCTCGCTGCGCGCGCGCCTGGCAGTGCGCTCGCGAGAGCCTGATCGTGAGGCCAACGTCACGCTCGGCGGAGAGGCGTATCGCATCGGTCTGGGCAACGGCGGCAGCGGTAACGGCCCCTACGCCCGCGTGCGCACCATGCAGGCGGACGTGATGCTCAACAACTCGAACGCGAGCTCATGGTGATGACAGCTCCTGCTCCCTCAGCCCCCGGTAGCGCTCGCAGGCGCGCTCGCGCCGACGAGCGCGGCGCGGCGGTGTTCGTCGTCGTGCTCGCCGTCACGATGTTGACCGCCGTGGGCCTGTTCGCGGCGCATTCGGCGGCGCAGGTCGACAAGGCCGTGGGCTACGAACGCTTGGCGCGCCAGACGCAGGACATCGCAGAGTACGGCACGCTGCTGGCGTCGGCGGAGCTCGGCTCAGGGACCGCGCAGGCCTACGTCGATCAAATGCGGCTGCGCAATCAGCTCTGCTACGCCAACGCGGATCTCGCCAACGTGCCCTGCTTCAAGCTGTTTTATTACCAGCTGAACGAGCGCGCCAAGGCCCTGACCGGTGAGAGCTTGACCAAGGATCCGTCGGGCGAAAAGGAAGACGTGCTCGGCACTGGGGAGACGCGCGGCGACTTCGTCGTCGAGCTGACCGATCCCGGTCCCGTCGGCGTCCCGCTCGCCGGCAACGATCTCGGCGGCACGAGCACGAATACGCTCGGGTACGTGAAGGTGACCAGCACGACCACCGCGCAGCTGCGGCCAGCCGGGCTCGACGCGTGCACCAACTCCATCGCCACCATGAGCAGCCAGCAATCGCTGCGCGCGCACCTCGTGGTCGGCCCTGTCCAACGCTAAAATAGGAATTCGACGATGTTCGCCCCGAAAGCTCCGCGCCCCAAGCTCCGCTCCGCAGCCCTCGTCGCGCGAAGGCTGCTGGCGCTCGGAGCGCGAGCTCTCCCGGCGTTCTCCCTCGCGCTCGGCGCGCTCGCGCTGGCAGCGCCCGCCGCCGCGCAGTCGGACTTATCACCGCCCTTGCCCGACGCGCTGCTGCTCGTCGATACGTCGGGGTCCATGGAATACAAAGTCGGGAGCGACAGCTTCCCGGCCTGCTACCCCGACGGCAGCGGCACCAGCGAGCGCAGCCGCTGGATCGATCTGGTCGAGGTGTTGACCGGCACGATCCAGAACTATCGCTGTGAGACCATCGACCGCACGAGCGCCGCGTTCCGCGACGGCGAGTACGGCTTCTCGGGGCCGCTCAGCAATGTCGTGCCGCCCTACGACTACCTATACACGAACCCCTATCATCGCCCGTTGAGCGGCAACTGCGCGATTGGCCCCGGGACGCTGCCGAGCAACATCTGGCAGTTCCCGGACAACGCGCTGAAGGCACACGTCTACAACGCGCCCAGTATCGCGTGCAGCACGGAGTTCACTCAGGCACCCGACGGAATCCTGGACTCGTTTCAGTACCAGATCCGCTTCGGGCTGATGACCTTCGATCCGCTGGTCAACGCCGGGACGGGCTATGACGCGAGCGGCTGGAATCACGCCACGGGCATCGCCGGCACCTGGAGTTATATCGTGGGCGGCGCTAGCCAAGGCCGCCCCATCGGCTGCAACGCGCCCCAGGATTTCGAGGTTGGCGCGCGCAATGCGGCGGCGCCGCCGTGGGAGGGGCGCATGGTCCCCTTCGGCGATCCCAGCGCGGGCAGCAGCGAGTATCTGACGAAGCGCGCCCAGATCAAGAAGATCCTGCTCGCGACGCGGCCCTACGGTCCGACGCCGATCGCCGGTTTGCTGAAGGACGCGAGCGACTTCATGACCGCCGATCACTCGAAGGATCCGCTGAATCCCAGCAAGGATTTCGGCCCCTACAACGATCCTTACGTGATCGACTCGGCGGTGAAGGGCGGCTGTCGCAAGCGCTTCATCATCCTGCTCTCCGACGGTCAGCCCAACATGGACCTGCGCCCGGACTGCAGCGATGGCGGCGATGAGCTGGACTGCCCCTTCAAGAAGCCAGAAGACATCGCGCTGGCGCTGCGCTCACTCGATCAGCCGATCGAGACGCGCGTGATCGGCTTCGCGCTCTCGCAGTTCGACGTAAAGGGCCGCGGACGCGTCACTTGCAATCTGCTCGCCGACTCCGACTTCGATCCCAAGCAGCCGAGCGGCCTTTGCAACAGCACGGACGCGGACCACCTCAACAACACCGCGCTGCAGGCTTGTTGCGCGCTGAACCGCATCGCGGTCGCCGGCGGCAGCGGCTCGAGCCCGCGCGCGCTGTTCGCGGACAACCGCGAAGATCTGCGCCAGAAACTCAGCCAGATCTTGAACGAGATGTCGCCCGTCACGACGCGCTCGCCGCCGGCCATCGGCGGCGCCGCGGTCGGCTCTGCGGGCTTTCGTTTCTTCCCCTCCGTGGAGCCGACCAGCAACGGCATGTGGGCCGGCGCGCTGCGCCGCCAGCGCTTCCAGTGCGAAAAAGGCGTGGCCAAGGCCATCGAGCCCGACGCCAACTCGCAGGACTACTTCGACCGCAACGTCAACGCGAACCCCAGCCAGCGCTACTTCAGCAGCATCCGCGCCGGTAGCGGCTCGGACGCGGTGTACTCCGGGCGCACCATTCGCCCGCTGTACAAGAAGACGAGCGTGGACGACGGCGCCGGCGAGTACGGCGGCAGCCGCTACATCGCTCAGCGCGAGAGCTTCGTGTCGGCCACCAGCGCCGCGATGATCGACGTCGACGACAGCACCTGCCTCAACCCTAGCCTCAAGGCCGAGGCGTGCCGCGATCGCTATATGAAGTGGCTCGTCGGGTTGCCGAACGGCACGAACAACAGCCGCTGCACGAGCGACAACAGCGTCTGCTACCTGTTCGGAGACATTTTGCACTCCACGCCGCGCGTCGTGGGCCCGCCCGCGGACTTCGTGCGCGACGAGAGCTACCAGCGTTTCGCGTCGGATCCCAAGTACAAGAAGCGCCCGATGGTGCTGTACACCTCGACCAACGACGGCTTTTTGCACGCGTTCAAGGTCGCGCCCACCGACCCCGAAGAGAGCAACAAGGTCACCGGGCCCGGCACCGGGAACAACGAGCTCTGGGCCTTCATCCCTCCGGCCATCCTGCCGCACCTGCGCAAGCAGTACCCCGGCGCGCACCAGACGCTGCTCGACGGCGTCCCGATCGTAAAGGACGTGGTCGCGACGCCGGTCCCGACGGACACGAACGATCTCAGCAGCGTGCGCTTTCAACGCTCACGGCAGGATGCGCAGAAGAGCGACGGTGACTGGCGCACGGTCCTCCTGCAGAGCTTCGGCACGCAGAGCCCGGCCGGCGGCGGCTACTTCGCGATGGACGTGACCGAGCCCGAGCTCGACGCCGGTCAGCTCAACAATGAGCGCCGCGGGCCGCGCTTCTTGTGGCAGCTCACCACCGACGCGGCGGGCCGCGCGCTGTTCGGACGCGGCGCCGATCCCGCCATCGCCACGCTGTTCTTCGATCCGACCGACGGCGACAACCCGCAACAGATCGCCGTGGCCGTGCTGCCGGGCGGCGGCGCGGGTCAGGGCTCACTCGACGCGAACGGCAACGGCTGCCCCAGCAGCGATCGCTCCTTCAGCGGGCTGGTGCAGGCGGACTTCACGCCGCGGCCGCGCGTGCGCTGCTACAGCGGCGCCGACGTCGCCGCGCGCTCGCTCACCATCGTGCGGCTCGACACCGGCGAGATCATCCGCACCTTCCGGCAATCGAAGAGCGAAATCGTAGACGCAAACTTGCAGAAGCTGGTCATCGAGGCGGGCATCGACTCGCCGATCAGCGGCCGACCCGCGGTGTTCCCCTCGGAGACCGGCGCGGTTTCGGATCGCGCGTACGTGGGCGACCAGGACGGACGGCTGTGGAAGGTCAATTTGTCCTCGACCAAGCCCTCGCACTGGACGATGGAGCTGTTCTTCGACGCCTTCCCGCAAAAATCCAGCAAAGATTCTTCGTTGCTGTCCAAGGCGGACGACGGTCAGCCGATCGTGCTGCCACCGGTCATCTCCGTGGACGAGCGCGGCGACATCACCGTGAACGTCGCGACCGGCGATCAAGAGACCGTCGGCGCGGCCGACACCATGAAGAACTACGTTTGGTCGCTCACCGAGGAGACCGGAGACGCACGCCAGACCAGCATGGGTACGCGCGTGAACTGGTACATGCCCATGCCCAACGGCGAGCGCGTGGTGGGCCCGATGTCGCTGTTCGATGGCCAGCTGTTCTTCACCACCGTAGCGCCGCTCAGCAGCGCGAACGTGGCCGCGCACGCCTGCGCCCTCCCGACCGGCAAGGTGTGGGGCATGGACTACATTCGCCCCTACGACAAGGACCAGCTGTGGGAAGGTGGCCTCGCGCGGCTACCCGTGAAGGGCGAGATCAAGCGCTTCGGCACGGCGGAGGAGATCACGGGCAACAGCAACGCCGCCATGTTCGGCGTCGCGGTGGCCCAGCTGCCGAGCTGCAGCACGAGCTCCGACAGCATCGAGAATGACTTCCTCGGCTACCGCAAGGAGAGCACCATCACCTCGGTGAAGCCAGGGCAGTTCCAGCTCGTGATGAGCTACCGCGACGGCACCTCGCCGTCCTCGCTCGGAACGAACGTGAACGTGCAGGCGATCAACTTGGAGCCCCCGCCCAGCGCGTCGCGCGTGGATTCCTGGGCGGCCATCTTGGAATGAGCGCTCACCGTGCTCGCCTCTCGACCGCAGCGCTGCTGAGCTTCGCGCTGCTGAGCGCTTGCCGGAAGCACCCCGCCGCGGAGCAAGGACCCGCGCCGTCTTCTCAGCCGCCCCCAGCGCCGGTCGATCGCTTGGCGCCCGGCGAGCTGCCGCCGGGCGAAGAGCAGGTGTTCGGCTTGGTGCTCCCGGAGGGGATGGTCGTGCAGGGACGGTTCGACGACACCGGGCTCGCTTATGGCGCCGTCGACGCCGATGACGTCGCCAACTACGTGCGGAGCCGAGTACTGGTCGAGCGCGTCGAGATCGGCGCGGCTCGCACCATCTTCCCGGCTGTCCGCATCGTCAACGGCGATCCAGCGCGCAGCTATCGAATCGAGGTGTTGCGCGACGGCGCGGGCACGCGCCTCATCGTGCAGGATCTCACGCCGGCGCCGCCGCCACCCAAGCTCGACGGCATGAGCGACGCGGATCGCTGGCGCCACGCGGGCTTCTCACCCGACGGCAAGCCGCTGAACCTCAAAGCGCTCGAATAGCCGCGCCCGGCGCTCACGAGCGGCCGGACTCGTCCTCCGACTTCAGAACGTTCAACAGCAAGCCGCTCAAGCTGCGCGCCTCACCCGCGGGCTCGATTTGAACGGAGCGAAACTGAAACGTCCCGCCGTTCCAGTGGAAGATGTCGCGCAGCGTCGCTTCTGGCTCCGCCTCTGCTTCGTTCATCGTGGTGGCGACGAGGGCGCCGTCCAGCAAGTCGAACGTCGCGCCATGCTCGTCAGGACCGCGGAGCTTGAGCCGGCCAGTGCGGCGCTCGAGCTCGAGCAAGGTGAGCACGGTGGATAAGGACATGTGCGCGAGGTCGCCCTGAATCACGCTCGGCCCGATGCTCGACGGCGGCTCGGGCTCGGGCTCGACCGGATCCGCGACGGCAGGAGCGCTGAGCCGGCGCGCCATGTCGATGAGCGCGTTGATCTGCGCGACCACCTCCTCCACCCGGAACGGCTTCACGACGAAGAGGTCCGCGCCCACGTTGAAGCCCTGCAGGCGTCCCTCGACGTCCTCTTTGTCCGTCAGGAACAGGAACGGCGTCGTGCGCACCTTGCCGTGCTCGGCGCGAACACGGCGCGCCACCCAAAAACCGTCGATGTCCGGTAACGTAACGCTACAAAGAATGCAGTCCGGCTCCAGCTCGCGCACCCGGTCGAACCCGGCGCGAGCCTCGCGAGCGACGCTGACTTCGTAGCCCTCGGCGGACAGGCTCGTGACGAGCAGCGCCGCTTCCCAGTCGTCGTCCCCGATGAGCAGGACCCGGCCTCTCGGCATCCTCACACGGTACCACGTTCCCGCGCTCGGCAAGAAGGCGTGACTCAGGCCCAGCGCCGCGCCGCGGGGGTTGTTTCGGACCCAAGTTCGGGCTACGCGAGGGGCCGTGATCACGCCGGCTCGCCGCACACCGCTCTACGACGAACACGCGCGACTGGGAGCTCGTTTCGTGCCCTTCGCGGGCTATGAGATGCCGATCCAGTTTGCCGGCATCAGTGAGGAGCACCGCGCCGTGCGCGAGCGTGTGGGGCTGTTCGACGTGTCGCACATGGGGGAAATCGACATCCGCGGACCAGGCGCCGTTGGCCTCGTCGACCGCATCGTCACGGGCGATGTGCGTAAGGTAAGCGACGGCCAAGCCCTCTACACCTGCGCTTGCAACGAGCGCGGCACGATCTTGGACGATCTGATCGTTTATCGTCACGCGGCGGACCATGTGCTGGTCGTCTGCAACGCCTCCAACCGTGACAAAATCGTGGCGCACTTCCTCGCCGCGGCGCGCCCGGACGCCGCGGTGCGCGATGTCAGCGATGACTACGCCCTGCTCGCCCTGCAGGGGCCCAAGGCGTTCCAGGTCCTCGCGGCCGCGGGCAGCGACGCTCCGCTCAGTGAGCTGCCTTCGTTCCGCTTCCGACCTGCGCGCGTCGCGGGGGTCTCGGTCACGGTCGCGCGCACCGGCTACACTGGGGAAGACGGCGTCGAGCTCTTCGTCGCGCCGACGGACGCTGTCGCGCTGTATCGAGCGTTGATGAGCGCCGGCGCCGAGCACGGCATTCAAGCCATCGGGCTCGGCGCTCGTGACACGCTGCGCCTGGAAGCGCGGCTGTCGCTGTATGGCAATGACATCGACGAGACCACGAACCCGCTGGAAGCGGGGCTCGGCTGGATCGTGAAGCTCGAAAAGCCCGAGTTCATCGGGCGCGAGGCGCTGCTCGCGATTCGCGAGCGGGGGCTCAGCCGCCGCCTGATCGGGTTCGAAATGACGGGCCGCGGCATCGCGCGGCATGGCTACCCGCTGTGCGACTCGGCCGGCAACGTGCTCGGGATCTGCACCTCCGGCGGGCCCTCTCCCACCCTGGGCAAGAACATCGGACTCGGCTATTTGCCGGTGGCGTCGAGTGAGCCAGGAACCGAGTTCTGGGTAGACTGCCGCGGCAAGCAGGTGAGCGCCGTCGTCGTCAAGACACCGTTTTACCGTCGAGCGAGATGAAAGGAAGTCAGATGAGCGCCACAGAGGTCAAGAGCGACCGCAAGTACACCAAAGAGCACGAGTGGGCGAAGGAAGAGGGCGGCGAGATTGTCGTCGGTATCACGGCCTTCGCGGTGGATCAGCTCGGCGACATCACGCTCGTCAGCATCGACGTGAAGCCGGGCGACAGCGTCGAGGCGCACAAGCCGTTCGGCACGATCGAGAGCGTGAAGACGTTGAGCGATCTGTTCTCCCCCGTCAGCGGCAAGATCGTGCGCGTCAACCCCGCGCTCGAAGATCGCCCCGAGCTCGTCAACGAAGATCCCTGGCAAAAGGGCTGGCTGATCGCCATCGCGCCGAGTCAGCTCGAGCAAGACCGCCCCGGCCTGCTCGACTCCGCCGCCTACTCCGAGCTCCTGGTGAGCGCCGCCCACTAATGCGCTACCTGCCCCATACCGAGTCGGAGATCGCGGACATGCTGCGCGTCATCGGACGCGCCTCGCTCGACGAGCTGTTCGAGACCATCCCCGCGGCAGCGCGCTTCGACGGGCTCTTGGCGGTCGAGCCCGCGCTCGACGAGCCGCGTTTGATGCGGCACTTGAGCGAGCTCGCCGCCAAGAACCGCGGCCCGGAGCTGCTGAGCTTCTTGGGCGCCGGCATGTACGCGCACCACATCCCTCCCGCCGTGGATCAGCTGCTCTTGCGCAGCGAGTTCTACACGGCGTACACCCCATACCAGCCCGAGGTGTCGCAAGGCACGCTGCAGGTGATCTGGGAGTTTCAGACCATCGTGAGCGAGCTGTTCGGGTTACCGCTCAGTAACGCGAGCCTCTATGACGGCGCGAGCGCGAGCGCCGAGGCGGCGTTGATGGCGGCGCGGCTGACCAAGCGACCGAAGGTGCTGGTCAGCGGCTGCGTGCACCCGGACTATCGCGCCACCATCGCGACCTATTTCGGCGGGCGCCCGGGCTCCTGCGCGGAGGTGCCCGTCGGCACAGACGGGCGCGCGGATCCTAGCGCGCTCGCCGCCGCGATCAGCGCCGATACGGCGGCCATCATCGTGGGTTATCCGAGCTTCTACGGCCCGCTCAGCGATCTCAGCGCGCTCGCCGCGCTGGCGCATGATCGCGGCGCGTTGCTCATCGCGGTGAGCAGTGAGCCGTACGCCCTGGCGCTGGCGGAGTCGCCCGGCGCGCAGGGCGCAGACATCGCGGTCGGTGAAGGGCAGCCCATCGCGTGCCCGCCGAACCTGGGCGGCCCCGGCGTCGGCTTGTTCGCCTGCCGCGGCGATCGCCAGTTTCTCCAGCAGCTGCCCGGCCGTGTCTGCGGTGAGACGGTCGACGTGAACGGCCAGCGCGGCTACGTGCTGACGCTCTCGACGCGCGAGCAACATATTCGCCGCGAGCGCGCGACGAGCAACATCTGCACGAATCAAGGCCTGCTCGCGCTCTCGCTGACCATCCGCATGAGCCTGCTCGGTAAGTCGGGCTTCGTGCAGGTGGCTGAGCACTGCTTCTCCAAGGCCCACTACCTGCGCAGCAAGGTGCTGCAGCTGCCCGGCTACGCGCTCGGCTTCGAGGACGCGCCGTTCTTCAACGAGTTCGCGGTTCGCGTGCGCGGCGGCAGCGCCGCCCGCGTCGTCGAGCACCTGGAGCGCGAGGGCATCATCGGTGGCCTCGATCTCGGTCGCGTGGACCCGCGGTTCTCGGATCGGCTGCTGATCGCGGTGACCGAGACGCACGAGCGAAGCGAACTGGATCGCCTCGTTCAGGCGCTCGACGCTTTCAAATAGCGAGCCGCGCGAGCCGACGGTTCGTACGGGCCGCAGGCGGCGGCCCGTACGCTCAACGCTCGTCGCTGAGCCGCGGGCCTCGTCCGCGCTCGTCCGTGGCGAACGGGTTCATGAACCAGCGCGTGCCGGTCGTGCGATAGACGGTCAGGCGCGCGAAGTCGATGCCGAGCGTCACCGAGGCAAAGCGCGTGTCGTGGCTGCCGATACCGCCCGTGGCGCTCAGGGTGATGCCCCAGGGAGCTCCCAGCGATATCGACCCGATGCCGCCCGCCGACTTCTGACCCCAGAAGCGCTCGAAGCCGCCCGCGTCCACGGCCAAGCCAAAGCCGCCCTGGACGAAACCGCGCGTCGCGCCGCGCGCCATCAGCGCCAGATCGGTGCCGAGGCCGAAGTACGGCTGGATGCGGGCAACCCCGCCGAAAACGAGCGCCGCGGGCGGGGTACCGATCCCGGTCTCGAGCTCCAAAGTCCAGCGCTGGCGGTCCTCTCCGCTCAGAAAGCCGGGGCCAAAACCCGTGTAAAACCAGGAGGAGACGTCGGCGTGCGCCGCCTTGGACAGGCCCAGGACGGCCAAGCAGGCGGCGACCTGCGTGGCGACGCGAAAGCTCTTGAGCGACCTCACGGGCCGCTCGCTACCATGATCCCGGAAGCGGTACTACACCCAAGCTCGCAGGGTGGGATGGCGACGAGCCGCAGCGCAGGCGAAGCTCTTCACCTCCGCCCAGCGCCCGCCCCGAAACCCCAAGAACCAAAGCCGTGACCGAACGTATTCGCCCGCTGCAGCGCCTCTCGGACGTCGACTGGACGTGTTGGCAGCCAGACGACGTGGCGACGTTGCTGTTCATCGTGGAGCCGTCGCGCGTGCTCCTGATCCGAAAAAAGCGCGGCCTCGGCGCTGGCAAGATCAACGCCCCCGGCGGCCGGTTGGAGCCCGGCGAGACGCCACAGCAAGCCGCCATCCGCGAGACCGAAGAGGAAATCGGCGTGACGCCGCTCGCGCCCGTCTACCACGGCTCGCTCCGCTTCGAGTTCGTCGACGGCTACAAGCTCCAGGCGCACGTCTTCGTGGCGAATGCCTATCGCGGCGACCCGATCGAGACCGCAGAAGCGACGCCGCTCTGGTTTTCGATCGCCGCCATCCCCTTCGAAGAGATGTGGGCGGACGACGCGCTGTGGTTGCCGCACGTGCTCGCCGGCAAGAAGATCTCCGGCCGCTTCATCTTCGACGCGGACGCGATGTTGGATCACGAGCTCAGCGTCAGCGCTGCGCTTTGAGAAGCGGCGCAAGAGCCGCGCCAAAAGCAACTGCGCGTGGAGCGAGCGCGTCCGTGCGGGCGCGCTAGTTCTCGGCGCTGCGCAGCCAGTCGGCGAGCTCGTCGCTCTCGAACAGGCCGTAACGGCGGAGCCGCTCGCGGCCGCGGCGATCCAAGATGACGAGGATCGGAACGCGGTCGATCGCGCCGAAAGCGCTCGAGGCGCGCAGCTCCACGATGTCGGCGATGGCCACCGGATAGTCGAGGCGCAAGGAGTCGCGGAAGGTCTGCACCAGCACCGCATGGTCGGCGGACTCGAGCGCGATACAAGCGGCGTTGAAGCGCGGTTTGTGCCGGCGCAGCACGTCGTTCACGCGCCGGGCGACGATCTGACTCGGCAGATCATAGCTGGTCACGAACAACAGCACCGTGGCGCGCCCGCGCGTGCCCTCGCCGGTGATGACCGAGCCGTCCAACGCGCCGAACGCGAAATCGAGCGGCTCGCCGTGCGCGACGCTCGCGGCCGGCGGTGTCTTCCCCGCGCAGCCGAGCAGGGCCAGCGCCACCATGAATGAGCGAAACCGGCGCGGCCTGCAATCTCGACCCCACATGCGCGCGCTGAACCTCAATCGGCGGGTGGCGGCGGAGTCGACACGCTCGGCGTGGGCGCGAACAAGTCCGCGTAGATGCGCAGCGCCTCCGGCAAGGGCTGCCCGCTGCGGCGATGGGCGAGCACGGCCAGCGCCAGATCGTCGATGAGCGCCGGCAACGGCGCGGCCTCGAGCGTGACCGTCTCGATCGTGTCCCCGTGTCGCGGCGCCCCGCGGCGCTCCACGATGGGATCATGGCGCACCCAATCGAAGCCCATGTCCGGCCGATAGGCGCAAGCCAGCACCTGCACGAAATCCAGATACAGCGGCGAGACCAGCACGGCCAGGCGCATGCCGTTCTTCGACACGCCCTGAAAGGCTTGAGCCGCTACGCGCGGCGTAGCGGCGTCCAGCGGACCGACGGCGCGCTGGATGCGCGCGCGACGCTCGGGATCCGCCTCTACCGCGAGCAGCGGCGCGTACACGGCGAACTTCGGCACCGCGATGAGCTCCGCGTCCTGCTCCAGCGCGCGCAACCAGGTGTCCCGCGCTGCGCCGTCGAGCTCGCGATAAGCGATGGCGGCGGCCAGCGCGGCCTCGGCGTCAGTGGCGAGCGCGCGCAGCCACTCACGCCAAGCGTCCAGCAGGCGAGCCTCCGCGCGCTCGGGGGTGGCTGCTTGCAGTGAACGCTCGGAGCTGGCGCCGCCGCCGAGCGGGTGTTCCGAGGAGTCTGTCATGGGCTTTCCAGGCAGCCGTCGAGCTCTGCCACCAGATCGCGGATCACTTCATCGAGCTCGGCGGCGCGTGACAGGGGCGCGGCGAGCACGAGATCACCACCGTGTTCCGCGAAGAGCACACCCACCCCCTCACTCGCCTCGAGCACACCTTTCACGAAGACCGCGTCGCGCGCGCGCACGCGCACGCGGCGTGCGACGAGCGAGGCATCGAGCAGGGGCGCGACCGGCATCGGCCGGATTATACTCGATCGCGGACGAACGCCCGTGGCGAGCTCCTCTGCTAAGCTCGGCCAATGAGCAGCGTCGCTTCGCCGAGCCCCGAGTCGCGTCGTCCCCAGGATGGCGATTTGGACACGAACGAGCTCTCTGATGAGGCTGTTGGCAACTTGTTGGATTCTTTGCCGGACCTCGGCGACGAGGGCGATGAGGGCGACGAGCCGAGCGACCTCGACCCCGAGCTCGGCTTCATCGACGCGGCGCCCGACGTGGGCGAGCAAGCTGAGCTCGACGTTGGAGACGCGAGTGATCTTCTGCTGTTGCCGGGCGAAGGGCGCGACGACGACGACGCCAACGGGCTCGAGGATGGCGAGCAGGAGACCTTCGACAGCCCTTCGGGTGAAGGCAGCGATGACAGCGAGGGATTGGAGGAGGCCGAGGAGCTGACCTTCGATCTGCCACCCCTGGAGGGCGGGGACGACGCCGATGGCTTGCGCGAAACGGCCGAGCTGCCGGAGCTCGCTGCCCTGGGTGACGAGCATCGTCCCCCGCTCGCGAAGCCCTTTTTCCTTGCTCTGCCGCAGGGAGTGGAGCTCGAGGCGTGCACGGCGCTGGCCGCCCGGGATCAGATCGTCGTCGCCGCGAGCACCGATTTATTTTGGTTCGGCCCGAAAGAGTCGTCTCCGCTGCGGCTCGACGCCGGCTCCTCCCGCATCACCTCCGTGGT
Organism: uncultured Sorangium sp.; assembly: GCA_966250485.1. Classification (GTDB taxonomy): domain Bacteria; phylum Myxococcota_A; class Polyangia; order Polyangiales; family Polyangiaceae; genus PMG-095. The sequence goes on from CBINHN010000068.1 coordinate 24,885, forward strand.
GTTGCTAGGGACGGCTTGGGAGTACGCGGTTTGCTCCACCACCAGCGGCAAGCTCTTCCGCCGCGGCCGCTTGGCGTCCAGCGCGGAGGAGCTGCGCCGCGTGCGCGAAGCGGAAGCGGGGGGTCACGTTCGCGACGCCTTCGACCTGTCTCAACCTGGGCCGGCCTTCCCTCACACGCTGCTCGTGCGGACGCCCAGCGGACGGCTGCTGCGCAGCGATGACGATGGCGCGAGCTTCCGCGCCTGCAGCGAGCGCAGGATCCTGGCGCTGGCGCCGGAGGGACCACCTACGCTCGCGCTGAGCGACGGCGGCACGTTGTTGCGCAGCGCAGATGGCGGCGGCAGCTTCACGGAAATCGAGCTAGCCGCTGACCTGCACGCGTTCACGAAAGAAGGCGAACGGGTGCTGTTGGCGTGCTCGGGGGACGCGGTCTTCCTCGCCCGCGCAGATCTCGGGGTGTATGTCTCTGGCGACGGCGGCCACAGCTTCCGTCGCGTACCGGGGACGCAGGGCGTCACCGCGATTTGCGCTGGAGGCGACGCGAGCTCACCGCTCGGCTTCGCCGCGCTGCACGACGAGACGCGCAGCCGCAGCTGGCTCGTGCGCATCTCTGCTCCCAGCGCCAGCGCCGAGATCATCGCCGTCATCGATGTACCGAGCAACGATGATGAGGGCGCGGACTTGTCTCGCACCGCTCAGCTCGCTTGGGACAGCAGCGGCAGCCGGCTGTGGGCCGCCGGTGGTTTCGGCGTCAAAGTGTTCGGCAGTCAGCTCGTCTGAAGTGACGCTCGCGGCGAGCGCTCAGCGACACTGTTTCGCGTAGGCGTCTTGCTCCTTGAACGCGGCGTCCACGGAGAGTCGATAGCCCGTGAGGTTCGCGTCGCTGTCCGTCCGCAAGCTCGGCAGACGCGCGCTGAGCTCTTGGCGAGCCTTCGCGGCGCTGTCCCACGTAACGTGCGTGGTCATGAACGAGCTCTCCAGCAGCTGCGCGCGTCCGCGCACCCATTTCCAGCCCTCGATATCGACGCCGGCGAGCTCGCGGCGTCCCGCGGACTCCGCGAGTCCACGCCAGGACTTCGCCAAGTTGAGGCGCGCGCGTTCGCACTCTTGGCTCGCCTCGCAGCCCGGCAACACGGCGGCGAACGCGAGCGTCAGCAGGATCCAGCGAGTCATGGCTAACCCCATTTCTTGCGGTGAAGACTCACCGCTTCTCGATATCTAACCCCGGCGGCGTTCGTGCGTCCAGCCGTAAACCAGCCTTTGCGCGGAAGTTGGCCGCGACGAACGTGGCTGTTTATGAGATTAGAACATGACCGTCGTCGTGCAAAAATTCGGCGGCTCGTCCCTCGCTGATCTCGAGCGCGTGAGCGAGGTCGCCGAGCTCATCAGCCGCGCTCGCGCGCCAGGCCAGGGCTTGGTGGTGGTCGTCAGCGCCATGGGCAAGACCACCGAGCAGCTGCTCGCGCTCGCGCGACAAACCGGCAGCCTCGCCTCGCCGGCGCCCGGTTTCGAGGCGCCGCGCCGCGAGCTGGACCTGCTCGTCAGTACCGGTGAGCGCGTCAGCATGGCCCTGGTCGCGATCGCCCTCGCCGCGCGCGGTGTCCCTGCGCTGAGCCTCACGGGATCGCAAGCCGGCGTGATCACCAGCGATCGGCATTTCGACGCCAGCGTGGTCGAGGTCCGCCCGGCGCGCATCCGCGCGGCGCTCGAGCGCGGCTACGTAGTGATCGTCGCGGGCTACCAAGGCGTGAGTGAGAGCCGCGAAGTGACGACGCTCGGCCGCGGCGGCTCGGACACCACCGCCGTCGCCCTGGCCGCGAGCCTCGCAGCCGCGCGCTGCGAGATCTACAGCGACGTCGACGGCGTCTACACGGCGGATCCGAAGCGCGTGCCCGCGGCGCGACACCTGCCCAGCATCGACTACGAGACGCTGCAGACCATGGCGGAAGCGGGCGCGCGCGTGCTGTGCGCTCGTGCGCTCGAGTGGGGAGCGAAGCACGGCGTGGCCATTCACGCGCGCCGCACGCGAGACTTCGCCGCGCAGCGTGCGGGACGCGAGACGCGGGTGCTCGCTGCGCGAGACGGCGCGCCGGCGCGCGCCATCGTCACAAACCGTGATTTTGCCTTGCTGAGCGTCCCTCTCGCGGCCGCGCCAGAGCTCCGGGCCGCGCTCGAGCGCGCGCGTTTGACGCCGCGCGACAGCGAAATCCGGGGGACGCGCGGGTACTTCACGGTCGCGTTGAACGGGGTGCCCGACTACGCCAGCGCGCGCCGGCGCCTGGAACGCGAGCGCATCGCCGGCCTCGAGCTCGACGACGACTGCGCGGAGCTCAGCGTCGTCGGGCCCGGCGTCGAGCGCGACGAGCGCGTTGCGCGCTGCGCAGCAGCGTCCGGCGAGCGCTTGCGCCTACGCCGCCGCTCCCGCGTGAGCAGCGTGATGCCGCGCGGCGACGTCGCCGCGCTCGAGCGCGCCTGGCACGCCAGCGTGGTCGACGCTGCCTGATGCGAGCGCTAATGACGCTTGCGCAGGCGCTCCGCCGCGCGCGCGGCGACGTCACGGTAGCGGGCGAGCAGCGTCTCGTCTTGGGGGAACAGGCGCAGCGCGACCGCCAGGTAACGCTCGGCCGCGAGCGGGTCGTCGTCGACCTCCAGCGCATTGTCCGCCGCCGCCATGAGCCAGGCCGACCAAGCGCCCGAGCTCTGCCCGGCGAGCTCCATGGCCTCGCGCATGCGGCCGAAGGCCAGCGCCGCGCCCGCGCGATCGCCGAGCCGCGCCCGGTACACCCCTTCCCAGTAGCGCGCCTCGACCGCGCGCTCGGAAGCGGCGGTCACTTGCCGTAAGCGCGCGATGGCCTGCGGTAGATCCTTGCCGTGCTCGGCGAGCGTGCGGGCGAGATCGAGCAGCGCCTCGGCGTCCAGCTGCCCCCTACGCTCGGACAGCTCCACGCTGCGCGCGAACAGCACCAGCGCGCGCCGCGCCTTGCCCGTGAGCAGCAGCGAGCGCGCCAGACCTGCCGTCGCCGTCGGGTCGTCGGGTAAGTAACGCAACGCGCGCTCGAAGAGCCGGCCTGCGTCGCGCACGTGGCCGGCGTCGAGCAGCGCGCGCGCCGCACGACGGCAGACTTCGTGACGCGCACGCGCCCCCGTCTCCGCCGCTTCGAGGTGCTCTGCGTCGGCCAGCGCGCCGTCGATGTCGCCGCGCTCGACGCGCGACGCGAAGCGCTTCCAGCGCGGCAGCGGGAGCCCGGGCGCCACCGCGACGGCGGCGTCGAGCGCGTGCCGGCGCGTCACGACTTCGGGGTCGAGCTCAGCGAGGCGCAGCCACTCGAGCGCAGCGAGCGGCGCGAAGCTCTCGTGCTGCACGGCTTGCGCGATGGCCTGGCGCGCGCCGGTGTAGTCGCCCAATTTGGCGAGCAGCTCCGCGCCCACGACGCCCGCTTGCGTGGCCGGGAGGCTCTCCACGAGCAAGCCGAGCGCCGCCTCCGCGCGGCCGCTCACCCGCGCGTCGATTTCCGCGACGAGCCGCACGATCTCCGGGTGCCGCGGCGCGCGCTCGAGCGCCGCCATGTAGCCGGCGCGCGCGGCGTCGGGCTCGCCCTCCACGAGCCGTTCGTCGGCGTGCACCAGGAGCTCACCGAGCTCGACCGCGCGCGCCGCCGCGAACGGCAGCTCCGCCGCTACCGTCGTCGAATCGAGCGCGATTTCCAGGCTGCGCTGCGAGCTCTGGACCTCGCCGAAGACGAGCGAGCCCGTCGCGGGCACACGCGCGCCCACCGCCGGCAATAGCACGCGCCCGATCTCACGTCCCACCGCCGGAATGGTCAGAAAGCGCCCGCGCCGCTCAGCGAACTTCGCGGTGACGCTGCCGAGCAGCCGCAAAGCCACGGCCAGCGCCGGGACGTCCCAGCCGACGCCGCGCGCATTGGCCACAACGAAGCGCGCTTCGTCGCGCGCCGGCGCCCAACATAGCTCGAACGCCAGCGCGCGGTCGGCCTGTACCAGGCCGAGGCCGAGCCCGTTCTCAGTGCCCCAAATGGCGATGCGACGCAGCAGCGCACCGAGCACCGGGCTCGCGCGACGACTGAGCCAGTCCTCCAGCTTGGCGAACTCCAGTCGCAAGCGCACGAGCTCGAGTTGGCCGCGACGGTGACGGAATTTCGGAACGCCGCCCGAGAGATCGATCGGAAACTTGAGCCCGGGCAGAGTGAGCGCGAGCTCCGTCACCGTGAGCGGCCCGAGCTCGACAGGCTCATACAGCTCTAGGCCGAGCACGCCTCGGGCAGCCGTGAGCCGCAGCGGAACGCGCTGGTCCTCGGCCAACACCAGACGCTCCGGCTCGGACGCCGGCTCTCGTTCCGGCGGCTCCGGGGGCAAGCTTGGACTGCGGGCCGAGGGCACTGGGGGTCCGCGATCGTACCAGGCGCCGGCGGGGGACGGCCAAATCCGGGGCGAATCAGCCGTCGCTGCTCAACCGGCGCCGCAGCGGGGCGCGCCCTGCTGCGCCTTCCGGGAGGGTTAGTTTCCCGCAGGCGGCGCCGGGAGCGGCGAGATTCCAAGCTCGCTGCGCACCTCGTCCAGCGGACGGTGCTGGTGGGCAAAGACATCGTAGCCAGCGCTGAGATCCACCTTGCAGGCCGCGCCGCGCTCGAGAGCGGTCAACACGCGCGGCACGTCGAACAAACCAAGGTAGCCCTTGGCCACCGGTGTGATGCGCAGGCCGGTATGAAACTGCAAGATCCCGAACAGCAGGAACGAAAAGCCATCCCGTCGCGCAAAGCCCGCCTGAAAGGCCGCCTGCTGGATCTCCCCCTGAGGGTCGGTGCCATAGCCGGAGAGGACGTGCCCCACGTCGTGGAAGACCATGGGGATGCCGCCGGGCTCGCCGGGAAACTTGAAGTCGTTGTCGATGAAGTGGTCATAGAGCGCCCGGCCGAACGTGCCGCGCTCGCAGCCAGCGAGCGCGCGGTAGCGGGCGGCGCTGCGCTCGTCACCGGCGCCGATGCCGAAGAGTGGCAACGCCATCTTGAAGATGCCCGGAAAGCCGTCCGCGCCGCGGATGAAGCGGCCAACGCGGCGAACCATGTCCACTCGAGCCAGAAACGCGTGACCATGCGCCAGCTCGTACAGCACCTCTAGCCCTGCTTCATCTAGACCGAGCGCGGCGGCGAGCTCGCGGACCGCGCCCTCCGTCGTCAACGAGGGCATGCCCTCTACCAGCGCAATGACGATGGCCAGCTGCACCACGCGCTTTCGTTTGTGAGGATCCACCACGGTGCGCGCGACCTCGTCGAATGAAATCGCTTGCAACGTGTCGGCCACGATATCCATGTCGTGCAAGCGCGCGACGCCCTCGATGAGCGCGCGCTCCCCGTCGCTGAAGCGGTCGTTCCGATTCGCGATGTGGCGCAGCGCGCGGAGCACGGCCATCAGCTCCTGTGGACTGAATATCTTGATATCCATGGCAGCAACGGGTGCACGGCGCATGCCGCCGCGCGACCCACGAATTCATGCCATTTTTACGTCGAGGCGGACAGTCGTCCGCGGACAATCGCCGCGCCGCGCTTGAAAACCCTAAACTCCGCGGTCGGCGGCGAGCCGCGCCGCCTTCATGAGTAGGTAATTCCGCTCCGGCACACTCGCGGTGAGCGCCGCCGCGGCGCGATAGTGTGAGATGGCCAGGGCCGTTTCCCCTGCCCGCTCGTAGAGGTGCGCTCGCACGGCCGCGAGGCGGTGGTGTTGCGCCATGCGCGGATCGGCGTCGAGCGCGGCGAGCTGCGCCAGACCAGCTGCGGGTCCGTGCACCATCGCGGTGGCGATGGCGCGGTTGAGGCTCACCATCGGGTTCTGTGACATGCGCTCGAGCAAGCCGTAGAGCGCGAGGATCTCCGCCCAATCCGTCTCGGCTGCGGAGGGCGCTTCGTCGTGGAGCGCGGCGATCGCCGCCTGCAGCTGGTACGGGCCGACCGCCCCGCGCGCGAGCGCCGCGCTGACCAGCGCCACGCCCTCCTCGATCGCGGCGCGGTCCCACAACGCTCGATCCTGCTCGTCGAGCGCGATCAGCTCGCCGTCGGGCCCGCTGCGGGCAGCGCGCCGCGCGTCGGTGAGCAACATCAGCGCGAGCAAACCCGCGACCTCCGCGTGCTGCGGCAAGAGCTGCTTGACGGCGCGAGTCAGTCGGATGGCCTCGCTCGACAGATCCACGCGCTGAAGGCTGGTGCCGGCGCTGCTCGCGTAGCCCTCGTTGAAGACCAGATAGAGAACGTGCAGCACCGCCTCGAGCCGCTCGCCGCGCTCGGCCTCGCTCGGTAAGCGAAAGCGCGCGCCCGCGTTCTTGACGGCCTGCTTTGCGCGGCTGATCCGCTGCGCCATGGTCGCCTCCGGCACCATGAAGGCGTGGGCGATCTCGGCCGTCGTCAGCCCGGCCACCGCGCGCAGCGTGAGCGCGATGGCCGACGTGCGCGTCAGCGCGGGGTGGCAACACATGAACAACAACAGCAGCGTGTCGTCTTCGGCCGGCGGCAGCTCCGCGTCGGGCGCGGCCAGCACCTGCTCTTCCGGCAACGCGCGCGCGACGAGCACCGTTTCACGTCGCCGACGGGCGGACTCGCTGCGCAGCTGATCCGCGAGCCGTCGCGCCGCGACCTGAATCAGCCACGCGCGCGGGTTGTCGGGCACGCCTCCTTGCGGCCACTGCATGGCCGCGGCAAGCAGCGCTTCTTGTACCGCGTCTTCGGCGGCGCCGAAGTCACCATAGCGGTGCATCAGCGCGCCGAGCACCTGCGGCGCCAGCTCGCGCAGCAGGTGCTCATCGGCTCGCGCCATGCCTAAATCTCGACGTCCACGGGCGGCGCGCTCATCACCTCACGCACCTCGATCGGCATGTTCAGCGGCTTTCCGCCCGGCCCGGGCGCGGTCGAGGCGCGCGCGGCCAAGGCGTACGCTTGCTCGCGCGTCTCCACGTCGACGATCCAGTAGCCCGCCAGAAACTCTTTGGATTCGGCGAAGGGACCGTCGGTCACCTCCGGCGTCCCGCCCTTGCCAGCTCGCACGAGGCGCGCCTGACCAGGAGGCGCCAATCCTTCGGCCGCGACCAAGGAACCGCTCTCCCTCAGCTCCTTGACGAAGCGCTTCATGAAGCCGACGTGCGCTCGCAGCTCCTCCGGCGTCCAGCTCGCCACGTCC
>CBINHN010000069.1:0-31323 GCA_966250485.1 uncultured Sorangium sp.
CGTCGCGATGACGGTGCGCCAGCTCGGCGAGCTCTGGACGACAGGCAAGCTCGCGGCGCAGTACCCGGATCAAATCCGGCCGAAGCGCACCGCACACGACGACGAGGAGCGGCTCGAGGCCTACGTGTATCCGCTGATCGGCAATCGACCGGTCGCATCGATTCGTCTCGAGGACTGCGAGGCGGTCATGGCGTCCCTCGCCGAAGGCGGGAAGCGAAAGCGCAAGCTCTCGCCGCGCAGCCGGCGCAACATCGGCCAGACGCTTGCGAAGTTGCTCGCTATCGCCGTGTACCCGCTTCGATTGATCTCGGTGAGCCCGATCCCGAAGGGCTTCCTTCCTCGCGCGAGCGAGTCGAAGGCGTTCGCGTTCGTATATCCGGACGAAGAGCAGCGCCTCGCCGCGTGTGCGCAGATCCCCATGGGGCGCCGCTTGCTTTGGGGCGTGCTCTGTCGCGAAGGGCTTCGCCTAAGCGAGGCGCTGCTACTCCGTTGGAGCGACCTCGATCTGACGCGCGGCATCCTGAAGCTCGACCGGAACAAGACGAACGATCCGCGCGCATGGGCGATGGATCCGAGCGTCGTGCGAGCGCTCACGGCAGTGAAGGGCGATGCACCGGGCAGCGCGCTCGTGTTCGCCGACGAGAACGGCGGGCCATTCGAGGGAACGAAGCTGCCGAAGGTGCTCCGGGCCGACTTGAAGCGCATCGGCCTCGAGAGTGAGCGGCCCGAGCTCTTCAAAACCACGAAGGAGCGCATGCGGCTCCGCGTTCACGATCTGCGCGGATCCTTCGTCACGGTCGCGCTGGCGAACGCAAAGACGGAGGCCTGGGTTACCGACCGCACGGGGCACCGCTCGAGTCAGATGGTCGCGAAGTACAAGCGCCAAGCGCGCACGGCTCAAGAGACGCAGCTGGGCGACTGGGCGCCGCTCGACCTCGCGCTCGGGCTCGAACCGAAGCCGGCAATTGCGCCGGCCTCGAGCGGACCGGCGCGCCTGCCGAGCTCAGAAATTAGTCTCCCCGCACCGCCGCAGCCTAGTCAGGAACCTAGTCAGCTTAGCGCCCCCGGGCAGAGTCGAACTGCCGACCAACGGTTTAGGAAACCGCTGCTCTATCCTCTGAGCTACGGGGGCGGATGAGCGACGCGGAACATGGCACGCGTCTTCGCGGGCTTCAAGCGCTGTAGCAGCGCCGCCCGACGCCGAGCGCTAAAGGGCACCCTAGGCCTTGGAGAGGGCGGGCTTCAGTGAGCGCAGGGCGAAGCTGGTGCAAAATACCGCGATGGGGAGGATTACGGCGAAGACGGATGCTGCGAAACCGCCGAGGTGCTCGGACAATGCGTGTCCGAGGATGCCGGCGAGCGGGCCCAACGCGAAGCCAATGCCGATCAGGCCTTCGTGCGCGCCGCCGGCGTCGACGGAGGCGTTTTTCAGGAGCTGCGCGTAGTAGAGCGCGGCAGTGTAGAAGAAGCCGCCAGCGACGCCGAACGCGATTTCGCCGAGCAACACGACGGAGAGGGTGTTCGGGAGGAACATCATCGCGAAGCTGACGGGCATGAGCAGCATGCACGCGATGAGCGGCCAGCGCCGGCCACGCCAGCTGGCCATGGCGCCCAGCGCAGCAAAGGTGAGCACGCGCGCGAGATCGAGCAGGCCGTTCGCCGCGGTGGCCTCCGCGACGGTGACGTTCAGCCGCGTGAAGACGTCGGGCATCAGCGGCGCGAGCAGGAACATGAGCGCGTAGTTGAGGATCAGCATCCAGCGCGAGGAGAGGAGCAGGCCGCTCAGGTGCGCGGAGGCCGGCACGGCCGCGAGGTGGGTCTCCGGACGTTGATGCTCGGGACGCGCCGGCAGGGGCAGGCTCAACGCGAACGCCATGGCGTTGCAGCCCGCGGCAGCCGCAAACAAGGAGCGCGGGAAGCTGCTCGCGATGAGCTGGCCGGAGGCGAGCAGGGCCAGCGGTACGGCGCCCGCCCACGCGGTGTTGAAGCGGCCAAGCACGCGCACGAGCTCCGCCGGCGAGCGCCCCGCGCTGATGAAGCTCTCGATCACGGGCCACTTGATGCCTTGCAAGAAGCCGATGCTCACGAAGGCAGCGAGGAGCAGCTCGCTCGCAGGCCAGGTGGTGAGCGCCAGGTGCAAGAGCAACAGCGCGACGATGGTCGCGAGCAGCAAGCGGCGCTCGCCGCTGCGCAGGGCTACCCAATGGCTGGCGAACGCGCCGACGATGTAGGCCGCACCGAAGAACAACGCCATCCAGAGGTTCTGCGCCTCGTCGAAGCGCAGGGCGTCGTGCGTATAGAAATAGAAGGCTCGCTCCAGCAAGATGGCGGAGAAGCTCTCGAAGAACGTAAGCCACAATAGACGGGTCGGCATGGCGCTCGCTGCTGTCGGCGCTCTACTCGAGCACTGCGCGTTCGGGGCGCGCGCGCAGCGTGAGCGCGGTCGCCAGCGTCGCGGCGCCGACGAGCAAGAACACGCAGGGGTAGCCCTGCGCTTTGGCTAGCCAACCCCCAGCGAACAGCGCACAGCCCGCGCCGCCATTGAACGCCGCGGTGAAGCGCGTGAGCTGCCGGCCGCGCCGATCGGGGCGGGCCTCGGCGGCCACGAGCGCGGCGAGCGCCGGGTACAGAAATCCGTGAAAAATACCGAAGCCGAGCCCGAACAGCTCGAGTAGGTTCGGACGTAGAGTGCTGCTCGCCAGGACGACGGCACCGTAGCCAAAAAGCGCGAGCTGCGCCACGCGGCGGCGACCCCAGCGATCGGCCGCATCACCGAACAGCAGCCGAATGAAGAGCGCGCCCACGGTGTAGCCGAGATAGAAGCCGGCCACCCGCGTTGCGCCTTGTTCGAGCGCGAACGCCTGGCTGAAGGTGATCAACGTGCCGAAGGCAGCACCGTTGATGGCCGCGGCGAGCCACACCGGCGTATCGCTGGCGGCCCGTGTCTGCCCTGCATGCGCTGCCGCCGTTCGCGCAGCGTCCGTGACGCGCGCGGCGAGCGCGAAGGTGGCGACGCTCGCGAGCGCGGCCAGCGCGAACACGGACGACCAGCCATACGTGACAGCGATGTATTCGCCGAGCGCCGGCGCAATGGCGTTGGTCGCGAGGGAAGAGACGCCCAGAAGGCCCATGGCTTTGCTGAGGCGTTCGGCGGGAGCGCGATCTGCAACGCTCGCCGCGCAGGCGTTGAAGCCGAGCGCGAAGCCGATGCCCTGCAGCACGCGCTCGGTATAGAGCAGCGCGTCGAGCGTGTGAGTGAACAGCAGCGCGAGGGAGGTGAGCATCACGAGCAGCGCGCCGAGCTGCAGACAGCGGCGGCGACCGAAGCGATCCAAGGCCCAGCCGAGCAGGGGCGTTACGAGCACGGGCGCGAGCAGCCCCGCCGCGCTGAAGGCGCCAATCCCGGAGGCCTCGGCGTGAAGCTCGGTGGCGAGATACTTCGGTAACAGGAAGAACAGCGAGAAGCCGAACCCGATGCTGACTTGAATCAGCAGCAGCCGGACGAAGACGGCGTCGATGAGAGGCGGCGCGGCGAGCGAGGGACTCGGTGCGGTCGACGTGAGCTCGGGGCGGCTAGAACCAGACATGGTGTTGCTTCTTGCTGCCGCCGGGAGGCCCAAAAGCAGCGAACCCTCCCGGCTTTGCAGCGGGGAGGGTTCTCGGAAAAGAAGACTTGGAACGCGCTCTCAGCCGCTGCCTGCGCAAAAACAAATAGCGAGATGCCACGGCTTGAGAGTGAGCATGCGCGCGAGAGAATAGTGCGCAGGCACTCGATCGTCAATGCCCGGAGCCCGTCTGGCCGCTAGCAACGGCGGAGGAACGCGCTCTACGCTTCGCTCGCGAGTACGCCTTTTTGCAGCATGGCTACCAGGTGGCGCAGCGTCTCACGGCGAGGCAAGGGCGAGAGATCGAGCACTTCTTCCACGCTGCCGTAGCCTTCGAGTCGCGACAGCAGAAATGCTTGTTCCGGAGAAATGCACAGCTCGCTCGGCGTCGAAGGGACGCGCCGCACTGCCAGCCTTCCAGCGACTGAGCCGAGCCGGCTCTGCAACACCGCGACGATCAGCGCGTCTTGGCTCTCGAGCACGCTGGTGCCGCTCGCGCCGAGTCGCGTGGCGAGCTGCATCGCGCGCTCGATGTAACTCACGGCGAGATCCATCTCGCTCAAACCGAACGCTTCGCGCGCTTGGCTCAGCGCCTGCGTCAGCTCGCGCGTGTCGACCTCCACGGCCGCATCGTCGCGGTGGTGCGACGGAGTATCGTTCTCACTGAGCTCGGATGGATTCGCGGTCGTAATGTAGGGTGAACCCTGCGGCTCCGCGTCTTCTGTCGCTGGCGTCATCGCGGGTGGCGGATCGGTGGGCCGTTCTGCGAACGATTGCGGTCCGACGCTGTAGCGGCCACGCGCGGCTCCAGTCAGCGCGGATTGCGGGACAGCGCGCGTGTCGCTCGCTGGCGGACGCTCGGTCTCGGCCGCGGAGGGAGGCACGGAGCAGCCCGCCGCCGCCAGCAGCGCCGTCGAGAACTCGAGCGCGCTCTGGTAGCGGTCGCTCGGATCTTTGGACAACGCGCGGCGCAGCGCCGGCCACACTGATGGGGGCAGCCCTGGGGCTACGAGATCGAGGGCAGTGGGCTCGCTGGCGAGGACTTGCCGCAAGACGTCCATCACGTTTTTGCCAGGGAACGGCGGGCGCCCGGCCAGCGCCTCATAGGCGATCACCGCCAACGAATACTGATCGGCGCGGGCATCGACGCGCGAGGTGAGCCCTGCGGCTTGCTCCGGTGACATGTAGTGCGGTGTGCCGATCACATCGTATTCGCCGGTCAGGCGACGACTCGCCCCTTCTCGAAAGCTGATGCCGAAGTCGAGCAGCTTCGCCAGCGTGCCTTCTGCGAGCTGCACCAGGAACACGTTGCCCGGCTTGAGGTCGCGGTGCACGATGAGCGCGCGGTGGGCGGCGCTGAGCGCGCTCGCCACCTGATGCACGATGCGCGCCGTTTGCGGCAGGCTGACGCAGTGCTCCCGCGCGAGGCGCGCCTCCAGCGTCTCACCTTCGAGAAACTCCATCACGATGTACGGCTCGCCCGCTTCGGTCGTGTCGTAATCGACGATCTGCACGATGTGCGGGTGCTGCAGGTGGCTGACGATCTCTGCTTCGCGATGAAAGCGCGCCAGCGCTTGGCCGTCAGACGTCAGGTGCCGCGCCAGCACCTTTACGGCCAGGCGGCGGCGCAGGCGCAGGTGCTCCGCCTCGAACACGGTGCCCATGCCGCCGCGATCCACGATGCGGACGATGCGATAGGTCTCGCGCAGGGTGGCCCCGAGCAACGGGTGCTTCCCGGACTGGGCCGTGTCGGAAGCTGGGTTTATGTTCAGGGTGCCGACCTGCGTGGATGTGGGAACGTGGCAACTTAGCAATCGGCCGTTCTGGCGTCTATAAGAGGTTTGTTGCGCTTTTGCTGTCCCAGCCTCCGGTGAGAGCGAAATCCGCCATGGCTCAGCGCACCTTGTGGCAGCCGTAGCTCGACGGATGCGCATAGCGTCATTACGTTGCGCAGTTGAATGGCTAACGTCGCCGGCTCCCGACCGCCTCCTCCGCCCGCTGAGACTCGACCGCCCCCCGTGCCGAGCCTCGGGCCAGATCCGAGCTCGAGCGGGCCGAGCTGGCGCGGCTGGGTAGTGCTTGGCCTGCTGCTGGCGACGCTCGCGATTTGGCAGCACTTCGGGACCGGCGAGGACGCGCGCCCACAAATTTCGTACACGGCTTTTTACAAGCAGGTCGAAGAGCAGCGCATCGCCTCAGTGGTGATCAAGGGTCAAACCGTGCTTGGAAAATTCAAGCAACCGACCCAGGTGGAGGGGCACAAGCTGGACGTGTTCCGAACGCTGGTGCCGCCGCAAGAAGACCGCGACCTCCTGCCGCTGCTGCGAGAGAAGGGCGTGGTCATCACGGTGCGGAGTGAAGAGCAGCCGCTGGGCTTGCAGATCCTGGTTTCCCTGTTGCCCTTCGCGCTCATCGTCGGCGCTTGGGTTTGGCTGTCGCGACGCGCGCAGAGCATGATGGGCCCGAACGGCCCGCTCGGCATGATCCGCGGCAAGAGCCGCCGCTTCGAGAAGGAAGGGCAGGTGACGGTCAAGTTCGATGACGTCGCCGGGCTCAAGTCCGCGAAGCAAGACCTGGAAGAGATCGTGCAGTTCTTGAAAGAGCCGGAGAAGTTTCGCCGGCTCGGCGGCAAGGTGCCGCGCGGCGTGCTGCTGGTGGGTCCTCCTGGCACCGGTAAGACGCTGCTGGCGCGCGCCGTCGCCGGAGAGGCGGGCGTGCCGTTCTTTTCGATCAACGGCTCGGAGTTCATCGAGCTGTTCGTGGGCGTGGGTGCCTCCCGCGTGCGGGAGCTGTTCGAAGAGGCCAAGAAGGTCGCGCCGGCCATCATTTTCATCGACGAGATCGACGCGGTGGGCCGCTCGCGCGGTGCTGGTCTCGGCGGCGGCCACGATGAGCGGGAGCAGACCCTCAATCAGCTGCTCTCGGAGATGGACGGCTTCGACCGCAACGATCTCACGATCGTGCTCGCGGCCACCAACCGCCCCGACGTGCTCGACCCGGCGCTCTTGCGCCCGGGCCGCTTCGACCGGCGCGTCATCATCGATCGCCCTGAGCTCGCAGCGCGGCGCGCCATCCTCGAGGTGCACACGCGCGGCAAGCCGCTCGCGAGCGACGTCGATTTGCAGAAGATCGCCGCCAATACGCCGGGCTTCTCGGGCGCCGATCTGGCGAACCTCGTGAACGAGGCCGCGCTCAACGCGACCCGGCGCGGCGCCGACTCCATCGCGCGCAGCGACTTCACCGCCGCGCGGGATAAGATCATGCTGGGCGATCCGCGCGAGACGAAGCTCGAGCTCGACGAGAAGCGCCGCGTCGCGGTGCACGAGGCGGGCCACGCCGTGGTCGGGCATTTTTCGCCCGGCGCGGAGCCGCTCGAGCGCGTCACCATCATTCCGCGCGGCATGGCGCTGGGCGTGACGCAGTACGTGCCCGGCGCGGACCGGCATTTGATGACGCAGCCGCAGCTCGCCTCACAGCTTGGCATGTTGCTCGGCGGCTACGCCGCGGAGCGCCTGATCTTGGGTAACGTCTCGTCCGGCGCGGAGAACGACCTGAAGCGAGCCACGGAGCTCGCGTTCAAGATGGTGGCTCATTGGGGCATGAGCGAGCGGGTGGGGCCCGTGTACCACGAGCATCGCACCGAGCACCCGTTCCTCGGCCAGATGCTGGCCACCGAGGGCGGGACCAGCGACGCGACGGTGCACATCATCGAGGACGAGACGCGGCGCATCCTGGCGGAGACGCTGTCTACCGCGGAGCAGACGCTGCGCGCCCATCAGAGCGAGCTCGAGCTGCTCGTCACCGCGCTGCTGGAGCGCGAGACGGTGGAGAAGGAAGAGCTGTTCCAGCTGCTCGGCCCTGGAGCGTCCCTGCCGGAGGAGCTGCCGCGCGCGGCGAACGCTTGATGACGAGTGGCTGGCGCGCGCGCGGAATCGAGTATGCTCGCCGGCCATGCCGAAGGCGTTCTGGCTAGCCAAGAGCGAACCCTCCACCTACCCCTGGCAACGGCTGGTGGAGCAGAAGCGTACGACCTGGGACGGCGTGCGCAGCTTCGAGGCCCGTAACAACCTGCGGGCCATGAACAAGGACGATCTCGTGCTCTTCTATCACTCGAATGAAGGCAAGGAGATCGTCGGCGTGGCTAAGGTCGTGCGAACCGCCTATGCGGATCCGACGGCCAGCGACGGCGACTGGTCCGCCGTGGATCTCGCGCCGCTGAAGGCGCTCAAGAAGCCGGTGTCGCTCGCCACCATCAAGGCCGACAAGAAGCTCGCGCAAATGGCGCTGCTCAAGCGCTCGCGGCTCAGCGTCGTGCCGGTCTCGCCCGCCGAGTTCGAGCACATCCTCGCGCTCGCTGAGACGAAGGTCTAGCGCGTCAGCCTTCGGTCTTCGTCTCGCGCGCTTCTTTGATGTCGATCAGCGTGCCAAGCGCCTCTATCTCGCGCTTGGTCTGGATCTCGCGCTGCCGCAGGAGCTTCACGTCGGCCTCCAACTTGCGGAGCTCCGCCTCTACTTCGCGCAAGCCCTCTTTGAGCTTGTCACGTTCGGTTTTCAGCAGCTCGAGCTCGATGGCCACGACGTCCTCCAACTTTCGGTGAGTGGGCGATGGTTAGCAAACTCCCGCCGGACGGCAAAGAGTGTGTCTGCTGCAGCAACTGCGTCCGGGCGGCCTGCCGGGCCGCGCCGATACTTTCGCAGCCGCCATTTGGCGCGCGCGGTCTCGCTAACCGACCGAGATGACGCGATTGCGGCCGGTCTGCTTGGCGACGTAGAGACGTCGGTCCGCGATGCGGACGAGCTCGTCCGGCGTGGGCGGCGGCGCGCAACACGCGATGGACGCGCAGCCGGCGCTGAGCGTGGCGCGGATGGCTTGTCCGTCGACGACGATGGGGTTCAGCTCCAGCGCGGCGCGGAGCCGTTCACCGAGGCGAGCCGCCCCGCGCAGGTGAATGCCGCGCAAGATGACGGCGAACTCTTCACCGCCGAAGCGGGCGAACACATCCTCCGCGCGCAGCGAGCGCTGGCCGAGGGCCGCCATCTCTTTCAGGACGACGTCGCCCGCTTGATGGCCGTAGGTGTCGTTCACCTTCTTGAAGTGATCGATGTCGAGCAGCACCAGCGAGGCTTCGGTGGAGTGGCGCGCCGCGAACGCGACCTCGGAGCGCAGCCGCTCGTCGAAGTGGGAGCGATTGTAGGCGCCGGTGAGCGCGTCGCGCGTGCTCGACTCGTACAGCCGGCGCAGCAGCCGCTCTTCACGAGCGTCCGTTACGGTGAAGCGAAATGACACCTGCGCGCCGAAGGTGAGCCAGGCGCCGTCGCGCAGCCGGTGCGGGCCATTGCGCTCGCCGCCGACGAAGGTGCCGTTGCGGGAGCCGAGGTCCTCGACGAAAAAGCCTTCGCCGTCCCGCGAGATGCGCGCGTGGAAGCGGCTGATGCTCTCTTCGTCGATGCGCAGCGAGTTCGTGGGGTGTCGCCCGACCGTGAAGGGGAGCTGGTCGACGGCGATCACGGAGCCGGCGTGCATGCCGTCCATGCGCAGCAAGAGCGCGCGCTCCATGGAGGCGGTCAGCGCCGGGGAGGTCGCGGCTTCACCCGAGCGGATGAAGACCTCCATCGTGCGCGCTTCATCGAGGAACGCCGGTTCGCGCATCTCCGGCACGCTGGGCAGCGACGGCCGCGGCGGACCCGGGGCTCCAGGCCCGGGTCCTGCTCCTCCGCCAGTCGTGTTCCCCCCTCTCACCATTTCACCTCGGGAAACGGTGGTCCGGGGCGCGCGAAGAAATAGCCCTGGAGGTAGTCGCAGCCGAGCTCGATCAGCACGTCGCGTTCGGCGCTGCACTCGACGCCTTCCGCCACCACGATCATGCCCATGTCTTTGGCCAGGGCGCTCATGGAGCGGATGACCTTTTGCTTCGTGGAGTTCTGATGGGCGTCGCGGATGAGCGACATGTCCAGCTTGACGATTTCAGGCTCGAGCAGCGTGAAGCTCGTGAGGCCAGCGTACCCGGCGCCGAGATCATCCACCGCAATGCTATAGCCCATCTCGCGCAGGCTCGCGATACGTGTTCGTACGTCTCGCACCTCGTCGAGCGATGAGCGCTCGGTGATTTCCAACACTACCCGGGTGGAGATCGCCGCGAGCGGTGAGCACGAGGACACGAGCAGCGGGTCGAGCAGATCGGTTACATGTAGGTTCACGAACAACCGCCCGGCGTCGGGCGCCGCGAGGATCGGCTGAGCGGCCCGTGCTCGGATCAGACGTCCGAGCTCTTCCAGGCGACCCAGGCGAGTGGCGGCGTCGAGCACCGCGCCGGGATGCGGCAGGGACGGCTCGTCGCTGCGCAGCAGCGCTTCGTAGCCGAACACGCGATGGTTCCTGGGATCGACGATCGGCTGGTACGCCATCCACAGGTGCTGCATTGCGCGATCGAAGCTGGCCTCGAGCCCCGCGCGATCGGCGCCCAGCGCGTTGGCGTTGCCGAGCAGCTCGGCTGCCTGCTGCTTGAGGCGCGCCATACGGTGCACGCGCACCGCCTTCTCCAGCACGGCCTCCAGCGCGTCGGGGCCGATCGGCTTGGTGAGATAGTGGAATGCGCCGTACTCCAGCGCTTGAACGGCTGTGCGCACCGCCGGCTCACCCGTGATGAGCACGACCGGCACGTTCAGATCGTGCTCGCGCACTTCCCGCAGCAATTGAATGCCGTCGATGCCCGGCATCCCGATGTCGCTCAGGATCGCGTCGAAATTGCTCTCCGCGATGTGCCGCGTGGCTTCTTCGCCGTCCTGGGCCGTGACCACCAGGTAGCCGCGCGCGCGCAACGAGCGACCCACCGCGCGAAGCACGGTCGGATCGTCATCGACCAACAGCACGCTCGGTGGCTCGCGCGTGGCGCGCTTCTTATCGGCGTCGGCGGCGGGAGGCGACGGTCGCGACCGGGTCTTGACTCGAGGGCGAGAGTCGTCGCCGGACGCCATCGGGACGGGCGTTTGACTGGCTCGAATCGATCCGGACATCCTCTGCAACCAACGGACGCTGCTCTCGGGAGTGTAGGGCCCGCCAGCGAAACGCGCATTTCACTCCATTTCGCCCCAGCGCTTTGCGCGCGCCGCGCCGCGTCTCACCGGAGCTTCTGCGCCGTCAACCGCGCTCGAGCGTACCACGCGCGCCTACACGGTATTCCGTGCGGCGCTGCTTGCGCGCGCTCTTCGAGCCTCGCTCGAGATATTCGAGCGGGCTGCGTTGCCGCGGCAGCGGAGCGCTCTCGATGCGCACCAAACGCGTCCCACGCGGCAAGCGCAGCTCGACGCGACGGCGCCACACCATGCGCGGCGCAGCGTCGAGCGACTCGACGAGCGCGCCTTCGCACTGCGCCGCGGCGACCCAAGCGTCTCTGACGCGTACGAACCAGGTGACCGACGCCGTTCCGCGCGCGACGACATACTCCGCGTCTTCGAGCTCGACGCGCTCGAGCACAGGGGGTGGAGCTCGGCCAGCGTCGCTCACTGCTGATAGCCGCGCCGCCGCGGCGGCGGGACGACGCTGTCGTCGTCCTCTTTTTTGTCGGCGTCGGGCGCGCTCTCGCCGCTCGGCTGCGCCTCGGGTTTGGCGCCGGTGCTCAGCGCTGCCGGCGCGCTCGGGCGCGGCTTTTCGTTGGCTTCGCCGAGCGCGACCAGGCGCGGCAGCTGACGTGGATCGCAGCCCGGTCCGAAACCGCGCGCGTCGAACTCCGTGTTGAACGCGCCCTTGCGGTCATCGCCCTGCTTGTTGGTGAAGTGTACCTCCAGCCGCAACGCGCGCTGACCCGCGCGGGCAGGAGAGCAATAGGCGAGGAGGTAGTGCTTCTCATACTCATTGCGCACCTTGTACGCGGCCTCCTCGAACGCGACACCTAGCGCGTCCGTGGAGGCGGCGCGCACGAAGCCGTCGCGAGCGAGCTGGGGCAATGGCGCGGCGTCGCCCAGGCCGATGGCGATGCGCGCATAGGGATGCGACTCCAGAGCCTCGTCGAGCTCCGCTTCGTCCACGCGATGCGCGAGGTCCGGGCCGCTCGCAAACACGACCAATGTCCCGATACGCAGCGGCTTGGAGCTCTGCCGCAGCCGGCGCTCGAGCTCCGTGAGCGCGTGCAGCACGCCGCCGTTCAAGTTCCGCGATTGATCGCGCGGCGCGAGCGCCGCAAATCGGCTCGCTTCAACGCGGCTCGTGTCACCGCGCGCGAGCTCCGCGAGCGTTCTGAGCTGGGCCTGGCCGTCGAACGCGACGACGGTCACGGCCTCCACCTCCCGCACCTTCTCGACGAACACGCTGATCGCCTGGCTCAGGCGGGTGCGGACCTCCGGCGAGGTGGCGAGGCTGGTGTCCACGGCGAGCAGAGTGCGGAAGCTGCCCGCGAGCTCCCGATCGAGCAACACTTGTTGGGTGTCGACGGGCGTGAGCGGCTTGCCATCCTCGTAAATGGTGAAGTCGCTGGCGCCGAGCTCGGTAACGGGTTCGTCCCCGTCGCTGACGCTCACGAAGGCGGCGACATTGCTGGGCCGCTGCGCGCCCTGCGCTAACCCGGTGACGTGCAGTCCGCCGAACAGCGAGCAGCCCGCGCTCGCGCAGGAGAGCAGTAGCAGGGCGGCGTGCTTGGAGGCGTACACGGGGCGGGCTCTCGACGCGCTCACTCCAGACGCGAGCGGCCCGCCAGCGCGTCCGCGAGCATCACGGTCATGTTGTGCGACAGCGGGTTCGGCACCTCGTCGCGCCGGAAAAGTCGGGCCTCCAGGATCTCGAGCGGGTTCTTCGGGCTCCTTTGCGGGGGCTCGATTTCGGCCTCCACCACCACCGTGACCGCGTGAAAACGCGGGTCACGAAAGGGCGCCGAGTACACGCCCACGATGCGGCCGAGCTGGACCGGCAGCGTGATTCCGGCCTCTTCCTCGAGCTCGCGCAACAAGGCTTGTTCCAGCGTCTCGCCCCACTCCAAAGTTCCGCCGGGCAACGCCCAGCCGCCGGAGTCCGCGCGCCGAATCAGCAGCCAGCGATCATCGCGCGTGTGCGCCGCCGCGACGATGCCCACCACGGGCCGGCGCAGCACGTGCCGCAGCACCTCGCGGAGGATGGTGTAAGCGCCCTGCGCGAAAATGGATGGTTTCACTTCATCCGCAACATGCCGGAGCTCGGCGCGCCCGTAAAGGAGGCCGCGCGCAGAGCAGCCTAGGCCTGGTTGCCGGATCGGTGTAAAGGGCTCAGCCGTGCGCAGCTGCGCCCTGATCGCCCTTGCCGCTCTGTTCGCCTGTTCCCGGCGTGAGCCGCCGGGCGCCGATACGGCTGCGCCGCGTAGCCGGACCGCCGGCGCCGCGCCTGATTTGGCGGCCGTGCCCGCCGTCGCCACCAGCGCACGTCCCGCGGCAGCGCTGCTCGGCACGGAGCGTGACAATCTGCCCTTCGAGCCCGATGGCGCCAAGCTCGGGAGCATCGCCTGGCGCACCTGGATCTACAGCGACGTCGGCAGCAAGCGCACGCGCTACGGCTACCTGCGGGCGGGCAGCGTCGTGGACGCGCGCGGTCCCGCCATCAAGAACGACGGTTGCGCCGGAGGCTGGTACCGCATCAACCCGCGCGGGTTCGTCTGCATCGGCATGGGCGCGACGCTGGACCTCACGCATCCGGTGGTCGTAGCATCCAGTGTCCGACCCGTACGCAAGCAGTCGCTCCCGTACCTCTATGTCATCGCCAAGGAGACGCCCCCGCTTTTGTATTTTCGTCTGGCGTCGCGCGGCGAAATGATCGCCGCGGAGGGAGAGAACATCTTCACGCGCGCCGCCAACTTCCGCCAGCGCGTTCAGGTTCAAGGCTTGAGCGAGCTGCTCGGGTCACTCGGGCCGCCGCCGGAGTTTCTGCCGCGGCACACCGCTCTCGAGAAGCCGTACGGCATCAAAGAAGGGCTACACGAGAAAGCGCACTCCGGGCCGGCGGCGCCCGCCAGCGGCTTCTCCATCGCGCGCGTGTTCGACTGGCAAAACCGCATCTTTGGGCTCACGACGCAGCTCGAGTTGGTGGGTCTGGAGCGGACACGCGTGGTCCGCCCCAGTGAGTTTCACGGCGTGGCCTTCGGTCCCGAGGAGGGCCTGCCGATGGGGTTCGTGATGCAGCGCTTCGCGCAGCGCTATCGCCTGGGCGCGAGCGGACAGTTCTTGGTCGACGGCGCCTTCGGCTATCGCGAGGCGTTGAAGCTCACGGGTCAGAAGCGCCCCGGCGGTATGTTGGAGGTCGTGGGCGGCGCTTGGGTTCCGGAGTCCTCGCTGCGCCTGGTCGCGCCGCGCACCAGCTTTCCGAGCATGGCGACGGGTGAGCGCAAGTGGGTCGATATTTCCGTCAAGGAGCAAACGCTGATCGCCTATGAGGGTCGCCACCCGGTGTACGCGACCTTGGTGTCGACGGGGCGCGGCGGCTTGGGCGATCCAGAGACGGAGCAGGCGACCGTGCGCGGCACGTTCATGATCTATCAAAAAGACGTGAGCTCTACGATGGACGGCGACGAAGACTCCGCCGCCGATTCCTATGCGCTCCGCGACGTGCCCTTCGTGCAGTACTTTCACAAGGGCTTCGCGCTGCACGGCACGTACTGGCACGATGAGTTCGGAAAAATACGCAGCCACGGCTGCGTCAACTTGTCGCCCATGGACGCGGCTTGGCTGTTCGAGTGGACGGATCCCGCTGTACCCGCCGATTGGCACGGCGTGATCAACAAAGAGCGCGGCACGGTCGTCTACGTTCACCCCTGAGCCGCGCTGCCAGCCGTCAACCGCCGACGAGCCGGCGCGCCGCGGCCAAGCCGAGCAGTCCCGCGACGAAGCAACCGAGCAGTGTCAGGAAGAGGTTTGCGATGGCGGAGCTGCGCGCACCATCCGTGAACAGGCGCGTCGTCTCGTAGTTGAAGCTCGAGTACGTCGTGAGCCCGCCGAGGAAGCCCGTGGTCAGCGCCAGCCGCAGCGTCGTCGGAAAGTCGGCTGCCAACAACGAGAGCTGCATGACGAACGCGATCAAGAAGCACCCAGTGAGGTTGACGAGCAACGTTCCGTAGGGAAACGTGCTCCCGAAGCGCCCGACCGCCCACACGCTGACCAGGTAGCGCACGCCGGTGCCCAACGCGCCGCCGAAGCAGATCGCAAAAAAGCGCACGAGGTTCATTTCGCGCGGATCTCGCGTCGGCTCTCGCTGGCGTCAAGCGTTGCGGCTGCCTCCGGGCGCAGCGCCCGCGGCCCTGCGCCGGAGCGCGTACCGAGGCGCGGCAGCGCCTGAATTCTGCGCCGAGCTGGTCGTAACCCCGCGAGCAGCCGAAAGGTATAGGAGAACTCGATGGCCGTTGCCCTGATGGAGTTGTTGAAGCGCGCGCTGATGGTCGGGGCGCTGGAAGTGAAGCTCGTTCCTGGGCGGCGCACCATCGTGGTTTTGGCGCAGGGCGAGAGCGAGGTGAAGGGCGACCCGCTGACGCCGGAGCGCATTCACGAGCTGCTCGCGCCGGTGATCAGCGCCGACGCGAAGCGCGCGCTCGGCTCCGGCTGGGCGGAGTGGGATTTTCAGCTCGATGGCAAGGGCCCCGTGCGCGCTTGCGCCGAGCTCAAGGTCGGGCTGCCGCACGTCTCGTTGTTTCTCGATCGTTGCGACGAGGCGAGCCAGCGCGCGGCCGAGCCGCGCGCTGCGCCGAGCCCGGCGCGCGCGCCAGAGCGCCGCCCCGAGGCGGTCGAGCCGCGCGCCGCGGCGCCGGAGCTCGGGCGTCCGCTCGCGACGCAGCCGCCGCTGCCAGCCGCAGCGCGGCTCTACGACGCCGGAATGAGCGGCGGCTCCACGCGCGAGATCGATGAGCTCTTGGGCAAGATGCTGGAGCTCAAAGCCTCCGATCTGCATCTCTCGTCCAGCGCGCCGCCCATGGTGCGCGTGGACGGTGAGATGCGGCTGGTGCCCGGCTTCGAGGCGTTCACGCCGGAGGCGATGCAGCGCGTGCTTTTGCCGATCGTGCCGCCGCGTAACCGCGACGAGTTCACGCGCACGCACGACACCGATTTCGCTTACGAGCTGCCCGGCCGCGGGCGATTTCGCGCCAACATCTTCGTGGATTTGCGCGGCATGGGCGCGGTGTTCCGCGTGATCCCGTCCAAGATCCTGACCGTGGAGGATCTGAATTTGCCGAAGGAGCTGCTCTCGCTGTGCCAGCTGCCCAAGGGCTTGGTGCTCGTGACGGGGCCGACCGGCTCCGGCAAATCGACGACCTTGGCGGCGCTCATCGACTACATCAACCGCACGCGCAGCCAGCACATCATCACCATCGAAGATCCGGTGGAGTTCGTGCACCCCAACAAGAAGTGTCTGATCAACCAGCGGCAAGTGGGCGAGCACACCGACTCTTTCAAGCGCGCGCTGCGCGCGGCGCTGCGCGAAGATCCCGACATCGTGCTGCTGGGCGAGATGCGCGATCTGGAGACCATCGCCATCGCGCTGGAAACGGCGGAGACGGGCCACTTGGTGTTCGGAACGCTGCACACCTCGTCCGCCCCCGCGACGGTCGATCGCATCATCGATCAATACCCCGCCGAGCAGCAAAACCAGATCCGCGTCATGCTGGCCAACAGCTTGAAGGGCGTGATCTGTCAGATGCTGTGCAAGAAGATCGGCGGCGGCCGCGCGGCGGCGCTGGAGGTCATGTTCGGCATCCCAGCCATCAGCAACCTGATCCGCGAGGCCAAGATCTTCCAAATCCCCACGGCGATGCAGACCGCCCGCAAGATGGGCATGTGCCTGATGAACGACTCGCTGCTGCGTCTCGTCAAAGAAGGCCTCGTTACAGCGGACGAGGCCGTCGCGAAGAGCAACGACAAGTCCTCGCTCACCACCATGCTGCAGCAAGCCGGCGTGCGCCTGGACGCGGCGGGAGCCTAGCCGAACAACGCGACTAGCGAAGTAGGTCGTAGCGATCGGCGTACGCTTCGTACGCTTCGGGGCGCTTGCCTTCGAGGTCGAGCGTGAAGCTGACGACGCGGCCGCTGTCCGGCGGCAGCTCGCCGGGTATGGCGACGGTGCTCTCGACGAGCACGTTGGGAGGGTCGGCGAGCGGGCTGTCCGTGGCTACCGGGTGCTCCAGGCCGCGAATCTTCAAGCCGAGGTCGCGCCGCGGTTCTTTCGAAGCATTGAACAGGCACGCGGAGCCGCTGCGCCGCTCGCCGCTGCCCGGGTTGATCTTGACGCGGCACGGTCGCACGTCGGAGAGCGCTTGGATCAAGCGCGTGAGGTACGGCGCTTCGTCTTCGCGCAGGGCCTCGCGCAGCCCCAGCACGCCCTCTTTGGCGCGCGGATCGCCGTGAAACGCGAGCAGCATGGCGCCGTGTAGACGCACCGGGCGATTGTGCGCAGAGAGCAGCGTGAAGAG
Organism: uncultured Sorangium sp.; assembly: GCA_966250485.1. Lineage (GTDB taxonomy): Bacteria > Myxococcota_A > Polyangia > Polyangiales > Polyangiaceae > PMG-095. The sequence goes on from CBINHN010000069.1 coordinate 17,015, forward strand.
CCGGTTCGTCGGCGCGGAGTCCTCACCGTCGGGGCCGATGTCGCCGACGATCGGATTTTGAATCTCGAACTCCGTGCCCTCCGCTTCGACGCTCCACTTGATGGCTTGTCCGGGCAACAGCGGCCCCGCGTAAAACAGCGGGCGGTTGGACACCTGGTTGCGCCGGTTCGAGGGCGGCGGATCACGATCGTAGAACAGAACGAGCAGCGCGACCTCTTCCAGCTCCTGGTTCGAGTTGTTGACGACCGCGACCTCGAGCTCGAGGTACTTCTTTCGCTTGTTTTCGTCGGGGTTCTTGCCGAGCCGCACGCGCTGCGACAGCACCAGCACGCTCAGGCGAGGCAGCGGGCGCGCCCACAAGGCCGAGTCCGCGCGCACACAGCGGCACTCGGCGCCGACCGTGACGCCGGCCTCGTTCTGCGGCGGAGCCGGCGCAGCCGCGGGCGTGACCGGCGCGGCGCTGCGGCGCGCGTCGGCGGCGGGCTGAGCGCGCTCGACTGCGGCCGGCCGTCGCGGCTCGAGCACCTGACTGGCGACGCGATTGACTTGGTTTTGGTTGGTGCTCACCCAGCGCGCCACGAGCAGCACCCCGAGCGTGCCGGCGGTCAGCGTGATGACGATGGCGACGGTGGTGCGCGGCAGCAAGCCCTGCAGCTCGGAAATGTCCGGCAATGGCCGCGGCGGCGTCTGCGGTTGCGGCAGGCGCAGCAGCGTCGGCAAGTAGTGGCTGAGCTCCATGCTGAAGCCCGCTAGGGCGACCGCTGGATCGCCATTCACGGCCAAGTTGCGATCGACGACGAAGCCGATCGTGCCGAGCACGACCGCGGCGAGCAGGGCCAAGCCGATGCCCGCGCTCGCGCTGTTCTCCGCGCTGGCGCGCGCCCCGAAGGCGCCGAGGATCAGCGCGCCGACGAGCGCAGCCGCGACCGCGGCGATGCGCACCACCAGCCGTCGCTTGGCGAGCTCCTCCGCCGGCAGCGCGAGACCGCTCGCGAACTGCGTGAGCACGAAGCGGTTCAGCGGCGTAAGCTTTGGATCCAGGCTCAGGAAGACCTGATCGCCCTCGACGCGCGCCTCCGTCACCTCGGACCAGGAGACGGTCAGCCCCGTTCCCGAGGTGAGCGCGCCGGGCGCGTAGCCCTCGCTGAAGGCGCCGACGCGCACGTAGGCGACGAACAAGCCGTGCGGCGTGCACTCGAGCTCGACGGTGCCGACCGCGTTGCTGCGGTCGCTCGCGACGGCGACGGCGCGATACCTCATCCGGGGCGGAGCCTAAATCATTGTCCCCGCCGGCCGCCACTCATCGAAAATGACCTTGGGTTTCCGAGGCTTGCCGACGAGGTGCGCGCCGGGCCTCCGCGCGCGAGCAACCTGCGGTATGAAAAAAAGCTGGCACCCCGGGTGCTCAGGAAATTACCCGGGGTGCCAAATAGCTTTCCGCTGCCGAGCCTCCCCAAGTGACAGGCCGGGCCAACCGCGGTCAGCTACGCGATCATGCTCGGGTTTTCCTGTTTCGGGCGCGTGTCGTCGCTCTTTCGAAACAGAGTCGCAGGCGTGGGCGCCGCGAATCGGCCGGGTTCAGCGGCCGAACTCGTCGCAGAACGCCGCGATGTGCTCGGCGAGCAGCTCGCGGTCGTAGTCCAGCGTGGCCACGTGATACGAGCGCTCGAGCTTGAGCTCGCGGGCGTGGGGCACGAGCCGCAGCAGCTCCTGCGAGTTCTGAATGGGCACGCTGTGGTCCTGAAGCGAGTGCGCGACGAGCAGCGGGCATTTGATGCTGCCGAGCCCCGAGCGCACGCGCGGCAGCTCGCGCAGGAAAGAGTTGCCCGCGGCGGCCGGCACCAAATCATACGCGTGCTCGCTGACGCCGGGCATCGCGATGTCGTCCTTGCGCAGCCCGGCCATGGCCGCGGGCGCGAGCGGCATCAGGTGCTCGAGCAAGGGCGCGAGCTTTACGACGAAGCCTTCTCGGCTCAGGATCTGTGGGTTGATGCAGACCAGGCCGAACAAGCTCTGCAGCTCGCTGCCGACGTCGAGGGTGAGCGTCGCGCCCATCGAAAGTCCGATCAGCCCTACGCGCTGCGAGGTCTTCGTGAGCCGCTCCACCGTGCGAACGACCTCCGCGCGCCAGTCCGCGTAGCGCGTGCGCTGCATGTCGCGCGGGTGGGTGCCGTGGCCCGGCAGCCGCGGGACGTCCACGCGGAAGCCGAGGCTGCTCAGCCGCTCGGCGAGCGGCCGCATCGACAGCGGATTGCCGGTGAAGCCGTGGATCAGGCCGAGGCCGATCTGGCGTCGATGGCTGGGCGCGTCTTCGGCGCCCGGCGCGGAGAATGGCTCGGCGCCGGGCAGAATCGGGTATTCGCGAGCGTCGCTCAAAACAGGTTTCCTTGCCGGCTCTCGCCGCGGAAGGGCACTTCGAGGTGCTCGTAAGCCTTGCGCGTCGCCACGCGACCGCGCGGCGTGCGGGCCAAAAAGCCCTGCTGCAACAGGTACGGCTCGTACACGTCTTCGACGGTGTCGCGCGCTTCGGCGAGCGCCGCCGCGAGCGTCTCCACGCCGACGGGACCGCCGTCGTAGTGCTCGACCAACGCGCGCAGCAGGCGGCGGTCCATCTCGTCCAGCCCGGCCTGATCCACGCCCAGCCGCTCACAGGTGAGATCCACGATGCGGCGATCGATTTTACCTTTGCCTTCGACCTCGGCGAAGTCGCGCACGCGCCGCAGCAAGCGGTTCGCCACGCGCGGCGTGCCGCGTGAGCGGTTGGCGAGCTCGCGCGCGCCCTCGCGATCGCAGCCGACGCCGAGCAGGCGGGCGCTGCGCAGCACGATGTCTTCGATCTCTTCCACTGGGTAAAAATCGAGGCGGATCGTGACGCCGAAGCGCTCTTGTAGCGGCTTCGTCAAGAGGCCGGTGCGCGTCGTCGCGCCGACCAACGTGAAGGGACGGATGTCGAGCGGGATGCTCTCGGCGAAGGCGCCCTCACCGGTGGCCACATCGATGCGGAAGTCTTCGATGGCGGGATACAGGTACTCCTCGACCGCCGGCGACAAGCGGTGAATCTCGTCGATGAACAGGATATCGCCGCGCTCGAGCCGCGTGAGGATGCCGGTGAGCATGCCTTTGTGCTCGATCACCGGGCCGCTGCTGATGACGAGCTTGACGCCCATCTCGTGGGCCAAGATGTTGGCCAGCGTGGTCTTGCCGAGCCCGGGAGGGCCGCACAAAAGGATGTGATCGAGCGGCTCTTTGCGGCGCCGCGCCGCCTGCACGTAGACGCGCAGGTTCTCCTTGTGCTTCTCCTGCCCGATGAAGTCGTCGAAGGTGGCAGGCCGAAAAATGCGATCGAAGCGCTCTTCATCGCTGTGCACGGCCGCTTCGATGACTCGCTCGGCTGCTGCGGGCTCGGCGCTGGCGCTCTTCTTGCTGGGCATCCGGATTCGAAGCGCGCACCTTAGCCCGAGCGGCGCAGGCTTACCAGCCGGTGCGTGAGCGCCGCGTCGGCGTTGGTCGCGAATCACGGCGCGGCGGCTCGCGGAAGGGCAGCACTACGGCGAGAGCGCCGCCGAGCGCTCGCTTGGCGACCTCCACCTTACCGCCGTGCAGCTCGGTGACGGCGCGCGTCAGGCGCAGGCCCAGCGCGAGGCCGCGGTGCTCGCTCACGCCGGGATCGCGGTTGGGGTCGAGCATCGCTTCCAAGCGTGAGGCGCTGAAATGGCTGCTCATGAGCTCCACTTCGATGCGCAGCAAGTAGCCCTTCTCGACGCCGGCCGCGAGCCGCACCGTGGGCGACTCCGTCGTGCGCAGCGCGTGAGCGACCAGCGTGGCCACCGCGCGCGGCATCCGCACCCGATCGACCTGCAGGTCGGGCAGCTCGCCCGCGGTCTCGATCAAGACGGGCTTGTCATAGTCAGCGGCGAGATCGCGGCCCTTCAAGATGGCTTCGTTCAACAGCGACGGCACGTCCATCGCATCGAGCACCAGCTTGAGCTGGCCCGCCTCGACGCGCGCAGCGTCGAGGATCGTCTCGATCAGAGCGAGCAGCTCGCGCCCGCGGTACTCGATGACGGCCAGGCTCTCCAGCTGACCTTCGGTCAGCGACTCGGATTTGCGCACCAGCTCAGTGAAGCCGAGGATGGCGTTCAGCGGGCTCTTCAAATCGTGGCTCACGCTCGCGAAGAAGAGCCCGCGCATACGGGCGGCGCCCTTGCGCGCTTCGATGGCGCGCTCCTGCGCCTTGGCGAACACGCGGAAGCGCTGCGCCAAGCGCTCGATGGCCAGCCCGAGCCGCGCGATGACTTGGAAGCGCGCCGAGCGCACGATGCGCGCGCCGCTGGTCATGCCGCTGACCACGACCTCGGTGCCGAGCGCGTGGACGTTGCGCGTCGCCGTGCGAAGATCATCGGCCAAGGCGGTGCCGAGCTGCGCGCCGAGCGAAGCGGCCAGGGCGGCAGCCAGCAGCGTCACCACCACCGACGACAAGCTGAGAAAGCCCACCGTCGAGCCGTTGAAGCGCACCTCGGCGCCGCCGCTGTCGAGCGGCGCGGCGAGGCTCACGACGCCGTCGTCACCACGCGTCACCGAGTAGTCGATGCGGCCCTTCTGGCGCTCCGCCCAGAACCCCAGCGCGCGACCCGCTTCCAGCGCCGCGTCGACACCCGCGTGAGCGACGACCGACGAGCTGCTGTCGAGCGCGGCGCGCACGAAGACGCGCGCCGTCTCTTCGCGATCGCGCTCGTCCGCGCGGCGCACGTGCGCGTTCACGATCAGCGCCGAGCCGAGCGCCAGGAAGACCACCGGCGTGGTGACGGCGGCCAGCATGCGGCGCGAGATGCGCTGCTCGATCAGGCCGAGCCGCTCCGCTTCTTCCACCACTTCACGCATCGCCTCGTGCGGCGCGAGCTCCAGCGCTGCCAGCACCGCCGCGCGTACGAGCGCGAAGAGCGGCAGCGAAGCCGCCGCGGTGATGACGGCGCCCAGCAGACACAGCGTGATGCCCGTCGTGAGATCCACGATCGCGGGGCGTAGCGCCAGCGTCGCGGTGGCGATGCCCGCCGCGGACGGCGCGAGCCAGCCCGCCAGTAGGCGCTTCGGCTCGTCGCTCAAGCTGTGCAGCATCTCCGGATCGACCGCGCTCGAGCCGACGGCGAGGGTGCGCAGCACGTAGCGATAGCGGTACAAGCGCAGCCAGCCGTAGGCGCTGCCGGTCACGCCGCCGCCCGCTACACCGAGCGCCAGCGCGCTCGCCGCCTGCGCCGCGAGCGGCCCCGAGAGCAGCAGAAAATACGGCGTGAGCAGGCCGACGAGCGCGGCGGAGCCGAGCGAAAAGCCGAGCTCGATGGCGAACACACGCCCGCCGAGGCGAGTGGCGGCGGCGCTCACGCGTGCCCTCCCAGCTCGGCCTCGGAGCTCAGCGGCGCGCGCGCCTTCTCCGGTGCCTTCGGCGCTGGCGGCGGCCTGGCCGGCAGAACGACGGTGAAGGTGGAGCCCTGGCCGAGCTGGCTCTTCAGATCGATGAAGCCGCGGTGCATTTGCACGAGCCGGCGCGTGATGGCCAAGCCCAGGCCGGTGCCGGTGCGCTTGCGTTCCGCGTCGAGCGACTGCCAGTACTCTTGAAAGATGGCCTCGCGATCGCGGGCGGCGATGCCAGGGCCGGTGTCGCTGATGGAAACGGCGACGCCGCCGTCGCGCGGATCGACGCGCACCACGACGCGGCCCTTCTCGGTGAACTTCACCGCGTTGCCCACCAGATTGCCGATGATCTGCCGCAGCCGGCGCGCGTCGGCCCACGCGGTCGCGGGCTTGCCGCTGATCTCGAGGTGGAGACGCTTGGCGTGCGCGGTGACCTCGGCCTCACGCACCACCTCGGTCGCGATCGGCAGCACGTCGATCACGCGACAGTCGAGCCGCATCTCACCGGACTCGAGCGCGGAGAGATCGAGGATGTCGGCGATCAGCGCGCGCAGGTGCTCGCCGCTGCTGCGCACGATGGCGAGGTTCTCGCGAGCATCGGCGGACAGCGGGCCGTCGACCTCGCTGAGCAGCACGTCGGTGAAGCCGAGGATGGCGTTGAGCGGCGTCCGCAGCTCGTGGCTCAGCGCGGCGAGAAACGCGGTGCGATCGCGATCATAGGCTTGCGCGCCTGCCAAATCTTGGCGGTAGGCGCGCTCGGCGGCGGTGAAGCGATCCACGAGCAAGTTGAACGAGCTCGTCAGCAGGCCGACCTGATCGACCGAGCGCACGGGGATGTGATGGCCGCCCGGCTCGCCGCTCTCGTGAGCCATCTCCACGATGCGCTCGCGCACGAAGCGCACGTCCGAGTCCAGATCGCGCGTGAGCGTGAACGCGACCAGCGCCGCGGCGCCCACCAGCAGCGCGGTGAGCGTCGCCACCGACGCCATCAGCGAGCCGGTCGCGAAGGGCGTCTCGGGTGCGCTGACCATCACGATCAGCGAGAGGTGTTCGTTGGGAGCCGCCAGCGGCGCCGTCGAGAAGCGCACTTTGCCGAGGCGCGTGCGGGTCTCGCCCTCGCCGGCGACCAATAGCTCCACGATGCGCGGCGCCGGCGGCGCGCTGGACGTGAAGTCGCTCTGGATCGCGCCGTTCTGTTGCGCGAGCAGCAGCTCCGCGCCCGAGCGCTGGGTGGCTCGCTCCAGCAGCACCGCGCGATCTTCTTCTGCGGTGGCGCTGAGCCGCGCGGCGAGCGTCTGCGCCAAGAGCCGGCAGCGCAGCTCCGCCGAGCGCGTGCTCTGCTCGCGCAGATACGCCGTACCGAACGCCGCGATCGCGACGGCGGCGGCCACGCCGACGATGACCACGACGGCCGGCGCCAGCGCGAGGAGGGGCAGTTTGGGTTTTTGCTTCAAATGTCGTCGCTGGAGAGCCTGGCAAACAGCGCGTGATCGAGCCAGCGAGAACCCACGAGCTCCGCCTGCCGCGCGATGCCCTCGAAGCGGAAGCCCAGGCGAGCGATCACGCGTAAGCTTGCCACATTGTCCGTCGCCGCGGCGCAGCGGATGCGGTGGACCCCCATCCTGCCCAGCGCGAAGTCGACCGCTGCGCGCGCCGCTTCGGTCATCAGCCCCTGTCCGGTCGCTTCACGACGCAGCCAGTAGCCGAGCTCGCACGCGCGGTGCAGGTGCACGCACGAATCGAGGCCTACAACACCCAGCAATTCCCGCTGCTTGCGATCGCGGATCGCGAACCTGACTGCGCGCGCGGCGTCCCAGTCGAGCGCGCAGGCCTCCGCGTAGCGCAGGCTCGCGTCGCGCGTGTTGTTGAACGGCACCCACGGCAGCCAGCGCTCGAGGTGCCAGCGGGAGCCCTCGATCACCTCCCACAGCTCGGGGCCGTCCGTGACGTCGATGGGTACCAGCAAGGTGCGCGGCGTCTCGATGGGGTTGCGTCGCTGCGCGGCGCGCGGGGGGATCGTCAACAGCTGCGGCATCGGTGCGGAAGACGCGGGCGCGCCGGGCATCACAGGCACTCCGCGCGCAGCACGAAGATCTCGAGGTGAGCCGACTCGTAGTCCCTAAACGCGACGTACCACTCGCCCGGCTTGCTGCCCTTGGCGAGCTCGGGCGAGGGCTGCAGCCCACTCACACGGCTGACGACGCTGGGCGTGCCGATGCCGTCGCGGGCCAGCGACGCCAGCTTGAGCCGCGCCCCCTCGAACCAGGCGACCGCCAAGCTCTTCTGCTCGCGGACGATGCCCGGCGCCGCGCCCTTGGTGCCGAACTCGCGGTGCCACAGCGGCCCGCGCTCACGGTCGACGAAGGTCATCTTGCCGCCGGCCTTCTCATCGTCCCACACCACGAAGCAGCCCACGTCGAGGCACGCGAGGCGCGGGTGCGCGTTGCGGCTGCTCGCCGCGGCGACGGAGCGCACGGTTCCGAGCACCTCGTCGCGCTTGGACGCCGCGCCCTTCGTCGGCCGGCGCACGATGCCGGTAGTGAGCGCCGGGTCGTCGAGCGAGATCGTCTGCAGCATCACCTGCACGCGCTGATTGCCGAGGTCGCGAGCGAACGCGACCTCGAGCTGGTTACGCAGCACGCTGACGGCGGGCGTGCGCGGCTGGCGTGCGGAGCCCGTGGGCGGCGCGTAGGCGGTGAGCCGCACCGTGCCGCTCTTCGGCTGTAGATCGGGGCCGAGGTGGCGCGCGACCACATCGCTCACGTTGTTCTCGAACTCCTCTTCCCACACCGCCCAGAAATCGCCGCTCGGCGTGGGCGTGAGGGCAGGGTAGTAGTCGCCTTTGCGGCCGGTGGTGAGCTTGCGGATGGGGGTGTCGATCTTGCCTTCCGCGTCGAGCATGCGCGCGAACACGCCCTGCTCCTTCCCGCTATCCTCCCAGTACAGCACCACCAAGCGATCACCGAGCGAGATGAGCTGGAACTCGCGCACGTTCTGCGCCTCGGGCGTGACGTCGATCGGCAGCGAGATGCGGCGCAGCGAGGCGTCGAGCAGCACGGTGAAGACCTGACGTCGGCGCGGATCGTGATGGTTGTCCACCCAGCCGACGACCGGGCCTTTCGTCGTCATGGCGATGGCCGGCGCGGAGACCGCGGTCTCGATTTGAAACGGGCGAGGGCGTGAGATGCCGGTCAAGCGGCACTTGCCCTTTTCGTCGATCGCGATCTGCGCGTGGGAGAGCAGCGAGCGCGCCGCCGGCATGCCGCCGTCCTTGAGCGCCGTGCGGAACGCATCGAGCGCGAGCGCGGGATCCTTCGCGAGCAGCTCTTGGCCCTCTGCGAGCTTTCGCGCGTAGGGCTCGCTCTCGCTGTCGGTCATCATCGGCTCGGACTTGGGCTGGACCTTGCTCGGCCGCGCGCTGGCCGCTGAGCGCAGCGGCGCCGGCTGCGGCCTGAGCGCTGGTTTTCCGGGCGGGTGCAGCACGTACAGCCACGTCGCGTAGCCGCCGAGCGCCAGCGCGGAGAGCACCATCAACACCGAGATGGCGCGCAGGCTCGAGCTGCGCGCGGCGGGCGGCTCCGTGGAGAGCACCATGGGGTCGCGCTCGCCGGGCGACGGCGTGCTCGTCGGATCACTCGCGGCGCCGTCGCGCAGATCCCCCGCCGGACGCCGGTTCTCGACCACGGTGTCAGCGCTGAGAAAGGACGGCACGCCGCCGTCGGCGGGGCTCACCGCGCGCAGCTCGGTCTCTCTGCTGGACAGCGCTTCAGCCAGGCTGTCCGCGAACTCTTTCGCCGTTTGGAAGCGACGATCGGGATCGCGATCCAGCGCACGCTCGAACCAGCGCTCGAAGCTGCGCGGCAGGTCAGGGCGCAACGTGAGCGGGTTCGGCAGCGGCGCGTTGGCGATCTGCGCCAAAATCATGGCCACGCCTTGCTCGACGTTCCACACGGTTTGACCGGTGAGGCACTCGTAGACGATGCAGCCGAGCGCCCACAGATCCGCGCGGTGATCGACCTCGCCCTGACCCTTGGCCTGCTCCGGGCTCATGTACGCCGGAGTCCCGAACAGCGCGCCTTCGCGCGTGAGGCGTACCGACGCCGCATCCGAGTCGGTCGGCTCGTAGAACTTGGCGAGGCCGAAATCGAGCACCTTGGCTAGGAGGTGACCCTCTTCGTCCTTGGTGAGGAAGATGTTCTCCGGCTTCAGATCGCGGTGCACGACGTTCGACTCGTGCGCCTTGCCGAGCCCGCGCGCGGTGTGCGTGGCGACGCGCAACGTCGTCTGCGGATCGATCTGCCGCACGCGCGTCATCATGTCGTACAGGCTCTCGCCCTCGAGCAGCTCCATCACCAGGAACGGGCGATCGTCGTACATGCCCGAGTCGTACACGTCGCAGATGTACGGGCTGCGGATCGACGCTGACGCGCGCGCTTCGCGGATGAAGCGCTCGCGCACGACGCGCGACGTGATGAGCTCCGCGGCGAGGATCTTCACCGCGAAGCGTTTACCGATGTCGATGTTCGCGGCCTCGTAGACCGCAGCCATCCCGCCGCGCCCGATTTCGCGAGTGATGCGGAACTTGCCTTCGAGCACCGTCCCGATCGGAACTTTGGAAGTATTGGTCGTGGCCATTCCGAGGTGCGGGCCAGTGCGGACTATATTGGGGCTCGCAGCCCGTTGGGCAGATCGAGCGTGAGGTGGGCGCCTTTCAGACAGCCGCTCGGGCCGGTCGCCCGGCGCTGATTTGCGGGCTCAGCCCACATCCCGAGGCGTTGGCGCTCCACGGCAAATGTCGCGTCGCCGATAACCCCTCGAGCTCTGCAGAATGACAGGCCGACGGGCCTTTTGGGTCCCTCAAGATGCTGAATAGATTGGCATTCTATTCGAAAGAGGCCGCGCTTGCCCAGTATCGGGTCGTATTTCGTACTGGGAGACTCGCTCCCGAAACATTGCAGAAACCTGCGGCCCGCTACCTGGGGCAGACGCGCCCCGCACGCGGCACCGAATCTTGGGCCCAGCTTTTTACCGAGCGGGTCCCGAGGGGCAATGCCCCCGAACCAATGGAGAGCGACATGAAGAAGGTCGAGGCGATCATCAAGCCGTTTAAGCTGGACGAGGTCAAGGATGCGCTGTCGGAGGTCGGCATCCAGGGCATGACCGTTACCGAGGTCAAGGGCTTCGGCCGCACCGGTGGCAAGAAGGAAGTCTACCGGGGATCCGCCTACGTCGTCGACTTCGTTCCGAAGGTCAAGCTCGAGATCGTCGTGCCCGATCAGATCGTTCATCAGGTGATCGACGCCATCGAGAAGAGCGCAAAGACCGGCCGCATCGGCGACGGCAAGATCTTCGTGATGCCGGTTGACGAGTCGGTCCGCATCCGCACGGGTGAGCGCGGCGAAGAGGCGATCTGATCGCCTTCCGGCGGGCTCCTCGCTGGGGGAGTCCGCCGCCGTTCATCCCTGGTTCCGCAAAGCACGGAGCTCCCCTATGCTCGCGCATCCCGAGCCCTGGAGCCGGCATGCGCCCACTCCAAGCTCCACGGCGGAGCTGAGCTTGGAACCGCGCGCCCCCGCGCGAGAGGAGACACGCAGATGGACCCGAAGCAAGCGGTAGAGCTAGGCAAGCAGAGCGGCGCGGTCATGGTCGACCTCAAGTTCGTCGACCTGCTCGGCAAGTGGCAGCACACCTCCGTTCCGTTTCACCGCCTGAGCGTCGAGTCGTTCGAGGAGGGCTTCGGCTTCGATGGCTCGTCCATCCGCGGCTTTCAGCCCATCAACCAGAGCGACATGCTGCTGATCCCGGATCCCGGCAGCGCGGTGATGGATCCCTTCTACAAGCACCCGACGATTTCGTTCATCTGCACGGTGCAGGACACGATCACGCGCCAGAGCTACACACGCGACCCGCGTCACGTCGCGCGCAAGGCCGAGGCGTACCTGAAGTCCACGGGCATCGCCGACACCGCCTACTTCGGTCCGGAAGCAGAGTTTTTCATCTTCGACGACGTGCGCTTTCACTCCGGAAAGCACGAGGCGTTCTACTCGATCGACTCCAACGAAGCCGAGTGGAACAGCGGTCGCGATGAGGGGCCGAACCTAGCCCATAAAATCCGCCACAAAGAGGGCTATTTCCCGGTGCCGCCGCAGGACACCCAGCAAGACCTGCGCACCGAAATCTGCCTCGAGATGGAGAAGGTGGGCATCGAGGTCGAGGTCAGCCATCACGAAGTCGCCACGGCCGGTCAGGGCGAGATCGACATGCGCTTCGACAGCATGGTGAAGATGGCCGACAAGCTGATGTGGTTCAAACACATCGTGAAGAACTGCGCGCACCGCAACGGCAAGACGGCGACGTTCATGCCCAAGCCGATGTTCGGTGACAACGGCAACGGGATGCATTGCCACCAGTCGTTGTGGAAAGAAGGCAAGCCGCTGTTCGCTGGCGACGGCTACGCGGGGCTCAGTGATCTCGCGCTCTACTACATCGGCGGTATCCTCAAGCACGCGCACGCGCTCGCCGCGATCACCAACAGCACCACCAACAGCTACCGGCGCCTGGTGCCCGGCTTCGAGGCGCCGGTCAACCTGGCGTACTCGAACCGCAATCGTTCGGCGGCGATCCGCATCTCGACCTACTCCCCGTCGCCGAAGGCGCGCCGGCTCGAGCTGCGCTTCCCCGATCCGACCTGCAATCCCTACCTCGGCTTCACGGCGATGCTGATGGCGGGCCTGGACGGCATCCAGAACAAGATTCACCCCGGGGACCCGCTGGAGAAGGACATCTACGCGCTGTCGCCCGAGGAGCTCAAAGACGTCCCGCGCATGCCGGCTTCGCTCGAAGAGGCGCTGGACGCGCTCGAGCGCGACCACGAGTTCTTGCTGCGCGGCGACGTGTTCACGCGCGATCTGATCGAGATGTGGCTCGACTACAAGCGGGAAAACGAGGTTCAGGCGATGCGTCTGCGGCCTACCCCGTTCGAGTTCGCGCTCTATTACGACATTTAGGTGACAGACGGCTCCTCGCCGGAGCCGACGTACGGCGACGCGCCGGGGACTCGCTGCCGCATACATCGTGCGGCAGCGCGGAGGGATTTCGAGCCGTACCGCCCGGCAGGGCCGCTCCATATCCTCGAGCAGTGTCGCGATGGGGCGAATACGAACTGGAGTCGCACTCCGTCTCTCAATGAAGAGATGTGGGCGAGGAGGGCACCATGTGAGGGGGAGTCGGTGGTGCCGCGCTGTGTGAGAGGCGGCTTCATTGTCGGGGAGAGTACGTGGCAGGAAGCGTATTTCTCTTCATTACTGAAGGGAGCTGCGTTCGATTGGGTCTGCTACTATCCGAGGTGGACGCGGCAATGCCCGCCAGGGTGAGCGCGGTCCCTATCTTGCCGGACGACGAGTATCTGGAATCGACCCTAGAGGTCACGATCTCTCGGGACATGAGCAGCCTGATTCGCACGGCTGCGCAGCAACAAGCCCTTTTGATCGTGCTGTCAGGGCCGCGGCTCGGTACGCGCAGCGTGCTGTCCGAAGCTCCAGTCGATGTGGGGCGTGGCTCGGCTTGTCAATTGATCTTGGACGCAGACTCCGTCAGCCGGCGCCACGCGCGCATCGAGTGGACGGGGAGCGCACACCGCTTGATCGACCTGGCGTCTACGAATGGGACGTACTTGAACGGCGCGCGGGTTCGTGACGCGGTGTTGAAAGACGGGGACCGCATCGGCATCGGTAAAGCCCTGCTGAAGTACGTCGCCGGCGGCAACATCGAGGGCGCCTATCACGAAGAGATCCAGCGCTTGATGCGCTTCGACGCGCTGACCGGGGTCTACAACAAGCGGCACTTCGAAGAGAGCCTGCGCCTGGCGGTGTTCACCTCGCGCACGACGCCCAAGTCGATTTCGCTGATCGTTTTCGACCTCGACCACTTCAAGCGCATCAACGATACCCATGGGCATACCGCGGGCGATCAGGTGCTGTGTGAGCTCGCAAAAATTGTGAGCGAGCTCTCGTTCCCAGATCAGATCTTCGGTCGAGTCGGTGGTGAGGAGTTCGCCGTGCTTTGGGAAGGCGCATCGCTCGGCGCGGCCGTGGATCACGCGGAGAAGGTGCGCGCTCGGGTCGCGGCGCACACCTTCAAGTTCGAGGGGCACACGTTCCCGGTGACGGTGAGCCTCGGCGTCGCCGAGCGACGGCAGGGCGCGGACGAAGAGCCCGAGCGCCTCTACGAGCGCGCCGACGAGAAGCTCTACCAGGCGAAAGCCGCCGGCCGCAATCGCGTCTGCTCATAGCGCGCAGCTCGCGATTCGTGACGTGCGGGGCTCGCGCGGAGCCTTACAAAACGTCAGCGGGAGCCGGTTGGTCGCCGACTCCCGCTGTTCATCGTGCGCCCTCTGCAGAGGGCGGCGCTTCACGCCTCGGCGTCGGCCGAGCGCGAGCCGCGGCGCGGCTTCGACGCCGCTTTGCCGTTGGCTTTACCGTTGCTCTTCGTCTTCATCGGCGTGCCGAGCAGATCGCTCGCGATTTGCTCGGCGCGATCGGTGCTCTCCCAGCTGAACTCGCTGCGACCGAAATGGCCGTACGCGGCGGTGGGACGATAGATCGGGCGCAGCAGGTCGAGCTCCTCGATCAAGGCGCGCGGGCGCATGTCGAAGTTCTGCTTCACGTAGGCGGCGAGCTTGTCGTCATCCACCTTGCCGGTGCCGAAGGTGCTGACGTACACGCCCATCGGCTCAGCCACGCCAATCGCGTAGGCGACCTGTACCTCGCAGCGCGAGGCGACGCCGGAGGCGACGATGTTCTTCGCCACGTAGCGGGCGTAGTAGCAGGCCGAGCGATCCACCTTCGAGGGATCCTTGCCGCTGAACGCGCCGCCGCCGTGACGGCCCATGCCGCCGTAGG
>CBINHN010000070.1:0-30808 GCA_966250485.1 uncultured Sorangium sp.
GAGCGCGCGGCGCGGCTCGCGGAGCGCGCGAGGGCGGGCTGCGCGGAAGAGTGGCTGAGTTCGATCACGTCGACGATCAAGTGCTGAAGGTGCGTACCGTCACGGCGCAGAGGCCGGCGCGGGCGCGCTCTGAGGTTTACCCGGCCCAGCGGGCGGCGCTACCGGTTTTGGCGCGGCCGAGCCAGACGGTACGGCGCCCGACTTTGGCGTTTCTTTGCCGTTGGCAGCGTCGTTCGCGGCCTTGGCGCTGGCGTCAGCGGCGGGCGCGGCCGCCGCAGAGCCGGACGGGGCTGCCGGCGCAGCAGAGCCGGCAGGTGCCGCTCCACTTGCTCCCGGAGCGGCCGACTCTGGCATGGCCGCAGCGTTGCCCGTTGGTGCGTTCTCGCCGGGTGCGGGCGCGGCCGAGGCCGAGGCGCCGGGCGCGGCCTTGCCGGACGACGGCGGCGTCGCGCTCTCCGGATCGCGCTTCAGCCCCTCCACCACTTCCTGCATGGCTTGCTCGATCGGCTTGCCGGCGGCGAGCTTCTCCAGCTGGCCGCGCTTGAGCTCCAAGAAACGCTGCCCGGCGGGCCCCTCTTTCTGAGCGCGGACGTTCGCGAGCTCGTCCCGGGTGAGCGCAGTGACGGCGAGCGATACGCCGACCACCGCCAACGCCAAAACCGCGACCAGCGTGGCCAGAGCACCGGAGTTGGTCTTGTCTTCCTCGGTCGCCATGGCTCTCCTCAGATGTTCTCGAAGGCCAGAGAGCGCGCCAAACGCGGATCTTTGACCGGCAGCAAGTTGACGTTCTTGGCCGAGAGTGCCGCTGCGGCGAGCACGGCGCCAGCCATGCCGATCCAGCAGGTGATATCCATCAGCGAGAGCGGGAGCTCTTCACTCTGGAAGGTCGGCATCACGAGCCAATACATGTCGATGTAGATCTCGACCAACACCCAGATCGACCAGAAGGCGATAGACTTGCGGTTACGCTTCACGCTGCGCGAGAGCAGGCCGAAGAACGGCACCACGAAGTGCAAGAACAGCAGGGCCCAGGACAGATCGCCCCACTGACCGGCGAAGCGCTCTTTGTACCACGCCGTCTCTTCCGGCATGTTCGCGTACCAGATCAGCATGAACTGCGAGAAGGCGATGTAGGCCCAGAACACGGTGAAGGCGAACATCATCTTGCCGAGATCGTGCAGATGTTCGATGCTCAAGCTCTTGGTGAGCCGCCCGCGGCTCTGCAGCCAGAGCTGAGCCAGGACGAGCGCGGCGTTGATCGCCAGCATGCAGCTCGCGAAGTAATACACGCCGAAGATCGTGCTGAACCAGTAGGGATCCAGCGACATCAGCAGATCGAAGGCGAAGAAGGTCAGCGTCAGCCCGAACAGGATCATGGCCGGTCCGGAGATCGCCTTCATGCGCTGCGCGTGGCCTGCGCCGCCCGCTTTGTCCTGCTCCACGGACTGCTTCAAGAAGTAGCGAGCCAGCAGCGACCAGAACCCGAAGTAGAACACCATCCGGATCAGGAAGAAGGTGGGGTTCAGGTAGGGGACCTTCTGGTGCAGCACATGGTCGGCCTCCACCTTCGCGTGGTTGACCCACAGGAACAGCGTGTCGTGGCCCATCAACACCGGCACCACGATGGGCAGCGACAGCACGGCGAAGATCGGCGTGGCGCTGGCGATGAGCTCTCCCACGCGCCGCAGCCCGATGCTCCACTTGGCGTTCACCAAGTGCTGCAGCGTCACCCAGAACAGGCCGCCGAGCACGATGGTGAGCGCCCACATGTACGCGGTGAGGTACGAGAACGAGAAGTGCCGGAAGGAGTCGCCCTGCATCATCCCGAGCGCCACGCTGGCGCCGAGGCCGATGACGGCGACGATGCCGCCTTTGCTCACCAGGCCGCCGGCGAGGTCCGTCGCCGAGATGTTGTCGCCGAAGCTCTCGCCCGCAGCGCTCGCCTTCGGGCGAGCCGAGCCTTTGGAGGATTCAGGTTTTTGTTTCGAAGTGGCCATGACGTCTCGCCTGCGCTCAGCGCGCTGCAGCGCTCCGCTTCTGAAGAGCTCGTACGTACATCACCACGGCCCAGCGATCCTCCGGAGGAATCTGAGGGCCGTAGGCCGGCATGTTGCGCACGCCGTGGGTGATGGTCTCGAACAACTGCCCCACCGGTTGTTCGCGGAGATAGTCCTGGTTCAGGTTGGTGGGTTGCACCCAGGCCATGCCCTTGCCGGTGTCGCTCGCGATCAGCTGCTCAGCGCGCGCGGCGATCATGCCGTTACCCTCACCGCTGAAGCCGTGGCACGGCGTGCAGTAGATGCCGAAGCGCTCGCGGCCGTGCTCGATGGTGGCCTCCGTGGGCTGGATTTGCGGCGGGAAGGTGCGCGCGTAAACCTTGTTGATGCGCCCGGTGTAGAAGTGCTCGTCATCGCGCGCGTCGTCGACCGCCACGGTGCCAGCGACGTCCGCGCGCACGGCGCGATCATCGCCGAAGAACGGGTTCTTGCGCTGCGCCTTGTACTTCGGCTGCGAGTCCATGTCGGCGATCACGTGCAGGCGCGGCTCGCGCGACTGCGTGTAACGCGCCTTCGCCGCGAGCGCGAAGGGGATCGCGGCCGCCGTGGTGAGCACGACCATGGCGTAGCCGATGAACTTCGGCACCTCCGACGGGGTGGTGCGATCCTCGCGCACCTCGTCGACGAGCAGCGGGCTCGTCTCCTGCAGCAGCGCGCGCGTCGCCTGCTCGTCGAACTTGGGGTCGCTGGCCTGGATCAGCAGGAAGAAGCGATCGTTGCTGACGCGGCCGAAGCGCTCCTTGAGGTCAAGCGGGTGCGAGAGCAGCGGCAAGCCGTTGAGCAGCAGCATCCCGATCAGCGTCGTGAAGCCGGCGAACAGCACCGTCAGCTCGAACATGATCGGCACGTTGGCGGGGATGCTGAAGAAGGGCTTGCCGCTGATCAGCCACTGGTAGTCGTAGGAGTTCGTTCCCCACTGCAGCAGGATCGCGAACGTGAGGCCCGTCAGCGCGGCGCCGAGCACGATCCAGGGCAGCACGGTCATGCGGATGCCCATGGCCTTCTCGATGCCGTGGATCGGGAACGGGCTGTACGTGTCCCAACGCTCGAAGCCTGCCTCGCGCACCTTCTTGGCGGCTTCGACCAGCGGCCACGGTGAGTCGTATTCGGCGAGCAGGCCGTGGAGCGGCGCTTCGCCTGGGGAGGCTGCCTTCTTCTCGCTGTCGTGATCGTGACTCATGATGTCTTCCCCGAATCAGTGTTCGTCCGCGACCTCGCCGTGCGAGCCGTGAGGCCCGAACGCGACGTGCCCATGGCTGTACTGATGCTCGAGGACGCTCGGGTGGAAGGCCTTGACCTCCGACATCGCGACCATCGGCAGGTAGCGGCAGAACAGCAGGAACAGGATGAAGAACAGGCCGAAGCTGCCGCCCAGCGTCATGAAATCGAACAGCGTGGGGACGTAGTAGCCCCAGCTGGACGGCAAGAAATCGCGCACGAGCGAGGTGCAGATGATCACGAAACGCTCGAACCACATGCCGATGTTGATCACGATGCCGATCGCCAGCGTGGCCCACGGGTTGCGGCGGATCTTCTTGAACCAGTGCAGCTGCGGCGACAGCACGTTGCAGGTGATCATCGTCCAGTAGGCCCAGCCGTACTGTCCGAAGGCGCGGTTCACGAAGGTGAAGCCCTCGTACTTGCTGCCGCTGTACCAGGCGATGAAAAACTCCATCGCGTACGAGTAGCCAACCATCAGGCCCGTCGCGATCAGGATCTTGTTCATCAACTCCAGGTGGTCGATGGTGATGATGCGCTTGAGCCCGAAGAACTGACGCGCCGGCACGGCCAGCGTAGCCACCATGGCGAAGCCGCCGAAGATGGCGCCCGCGACGAAGTAGGGCGGGAAGATGGTGGTGTGCCAGCCGGGCAGCTGCGCCGTCGCGAAGTCGAAGCTAACGACGGAGTGCACCGAGAGCACCAGCGGCGTGGCGAGCCCCGCGAGCAGCAAGTACGCGCGCTCATAGCGGTGCCACTGACGGGATGAGCCGCGCCAGCCGAGCGCGAGAAAGCCGTACGCCAGCCGCCGCGGCCAGGTCTTCGAGCGATCGCGGAACGTCGCAAAGTCCGGGATCATGCCCATGAACCAGAACAGCACCGAGATCGTGGCGTAGGTGCCGACCGCGAAGATGTCCCACTCCAGCGGGCTGCGGAACTGCGGCCACATCTCCATCTGATTCGGCACCGGGAACATGTAGTAAGGCATCCACGGCCGCCCGATGTGCACGCCAGGGAAGATCGCGGCGCACATCACCGCGAAGATGGTCATGGCCTCCGCGAAGCGGTTGATCGCCGTTCGCCAGTTCTGGCGCAGCAAGAACAGAATCGCGCTGATCAGCGTGCCGGCGTGGCCGATACCGATCCAAAACACGAAGTTTACGATCGGGAAGGCCCAGGCGACGGGCATCGTCGTGCCCCACACGCCGATACCGGTCCAGACCATCCAACCCAAGCTGATGCCGAGCGCGGTCAGAAAGCCGATGGACGCCAAGAAGGCGATGTACCAGGCGCGCGGCGGACGCGGCGCTTCCATCACGCGCGTGACGTTGTCGGTGATCTTCTCGAACGGGTTCGCCCCTTGCGGCGGCGTGACGAAGGGGTTCTCGTTGCTCGGGATGCTCACGAGCGAGCGCAGATCGCTGACGGCGGCCATCAGACAAGCTCCGGATTCGGGTTTTTGATGCGCGCCAGATACTGGACGCGCGGATGGTTGTTGAGCTCAGCGAGCAGCGCGTAGGAGCGCGGCAGCTCGTGCAGGCGCTTCACTTCGCTCTTCGGATCGTTGAGGTCACCGAACACGATGGCTTCGGTCGGGCAGGTCTGCTGGCAGGCGGTCTGGATCTCGCCGTCTTTGATCGGGCGCTTCTCGTTCTTGGCCCGGATCTTGGTGTTCTGGATGCGCTGCACGCAGAACGTGCATTTCTCCATCACACCGCGCGAACGCACCGTGACCTCCGGGTTGAAGACCATCGATTTGACCTTCATCTTCGGGTCATCGGTGGGCGTGTACGGCGTGGTGCCGATCACGTCCAAGTTGTAATTGAAGTAGTTGAAGCGCCGCACCTTGTAGGGGCAGTTGTTCGAGCAGTAGCGCGTCCCGATGCAGCGGTTGTAGACCATCTCGTTCAGGCCTTCGCGCGAGTGCATCGTCGCGCCCACCGGGCACACCTGCTCGCAGGGCGCGTTCTCGCAGTGCTGGCAGGGCACCGGCTGGAACGCCACCTCGGCCTTGTCCGGCTCGCCCACGTAGTAGCGATCGATGCGCAGCCAGAACATCTCTCGGCCCTTGGCCATCTGCTCGCGCCCGACGATGGGGATGTTGTTCTCCGCCTGACACGCCGTCACGCACGCGCTGCAGCCGATGCAGCGGTTGAGATCGACGCTCATCCCCCACTTGTGTCCCTCGTACGAGACCGGGGGCACCCACAAGCTGAGCAGCGGCTTGTGCTCGACCTTCTCCCGCACGAAGTGCGGCTTTTCTCGGTATTCCTCGAGCGAGCCTTCGCGCACGAGCTCACCCAGGCGATCGTCCGCGCCTTCGTGACCGAGCTGGTCGATGCCGTACACGTCCTGACTGAACGCCAGGCGCGCGCTGGGCTTCGTCGTCACGCGAGCGAGGCTCGCGGTCGTCACTCGTTGATACGCATCCGAGGTGCGCAGCGCGTAGGCATTCGCGCCCACCGGCGCGACGTCCGCAGAGACGAGCCCGCCGATGTGTCCGGCGCGGGTGCGGCCATAGCCGAGCTGCACGCTGAGGCTGCCGTCGGCCTGGCCGGGCGCGAACACCGCCGGCAAGCTCAGGCTCTTGCCGTTGACCGTGAGCGTCACGGGATGGCCGTCCTGGATTTGCAGCTCGCGCGCGACGCTCGGCGGCACGAGCACGCAGTTGTCCCAGCCCAGCTTGCTGAAGGCGCCCGGGAGCTCCTGCAGCCAGGCGTTGTTCGCGAAGCGGCCGTCGTACACCTTCGTATCGAAGACGAAGTTCAGCTCGTAGCTGCCGTTGGCGAGCTTGGCGGTGCCGAGCTCGCGCTCATTGAAGCTGAGCGCGGGCAGCGCCTTGAGCTTCGGCAGCGTGTGCGGCCAAGCCGTGCCTGGTAGCATGCCGTCTACCAGCGCTCGGCGGAACAAGCGCTCGTCAGCGAGCATCGCTCCGTGCGTCTGCGCCACGAGCGCGCGCGCATCCGGCTTCTCTTCACCCAGGATCTGCGCGACCAGCTCGATGGCGCTGCGCCCGCCGTAGATCGGGGCGATCAGCGGCTGCACCAGGCTCACGAGGCCGCTGTACGCGCGCGCGTCGCCCCAGCTCTCCAGGTAGTGCGCGGCGGGCAGGTGCCAGCTGCAAAGCTCCGAGGTTTCGTCCTCGTACAAGCTCAGGTGAATGCTGGTCTTCGCCTTGGCGATGGCTTGCGCTACCGCGACGTCGGCGGGCGCCGAGTACGCGGGATTGCCGCCCAGAATGACCAGCGTGTCGATCGCGTCGGCGCCCGCGACGAGCGCCTTCAGCGCGTCCACGTCGCTCTGCGTTCCGGCGTCCGGATCCTCCGTGTACTGCACGGTGCGGCCCACGTTGCCGAGCAGCGCGTTCAGGCGATGTCCCAGCGCCTGAACCTCGGCGGGCTGAGTCGGTCCTACCAGGATGATCGAACGCCCGATGTTCGCGAGCAGCTCCTTGACGACGGCGTCCAAGAACTTCTGGACGTGAGGCTCGGACAGGAACGGCGCGTTCGGCTTGGCTTGCGCCGGTCCCGCCTCCGGCAGCGGCTGCGCCTTGGCGCTGATCTCCGCGTCTAGGTAGGCGGCCACGGCTTTGATCAGCTCCGAGCGCAGCGCCAGGCGATGATCGGCGAGGGCGCCGGCGAACGACTGGCTGCTCTCGATCGCGTAGAGCCGGCTCATCACGCCCTCGGGACGGCGCGTCTTGATGAAGCTGCGCGCGTTCTTGAGGCTGGCAGGGAACGTCGGATGCATGAAATCCGCGTCCAGCGTCACGACGACACGCGCGTCCTCGAAGGCGTAGTGCGTGCGGTGCGGTTGACCGAAGGCGAGCACGCTGCCGGCACGCGGACCATCGTTCTGCGTGGGCTCGAACACGACCCACTTCGCCTGCGGCATCATCCCGAGCAGGCGCTGCCGCAGGGTCGCGAGCGTCGGTGAAGAGCTGCGCTCCGAGAGGATGACGAGGCCGGCACCGGCCTTGGTCCGCAGCGCGCCGAAGTGCTCCTTCGCGAACGCGTCGAACGCGACGTAGTTGCTCGGCTTGCGGTTCTGCTTCACCGAATCGCTGCGATCCGGATCGTACAGCCCGAGCACGCTGCCCTGGTGCAGCGAGGTGCACGCGCCGAGGCTCTCGGGATGCAGCGGATTGCCGTCGACCTTGATGGGGCGGCCGTCGTAGCTCGTGACGCGCAGCCCGATGGCGTTGCCGTCGAGCTCCATCGCCGTCGAGAAGTGCCGCGGCACGCCCGGAATGATGCCTTCCGGGCGCCGGCTCATCGGGATGAGCTTGTCTTCCTGAAAGCGACAGCCGGCGACGCCAGCCATCGCGAACGACGCGCCCATCAGCTCCAAGAAGCGGCGGCGCTCAGGGGAGTTCGGCGGCGCGTGCTCCAGCGGCTCGTTGAACTCGCGCTCTACGTACTCGCGAAACTCCGGCGTGTTCTCCAGTTCCGCGAGGCTCTTCCAGTACTTTGGCCTGAACTTCTTCAGCGATGGCATGTCGAGCAGTCCGTCGGGGGAGCGATGTGGTTCTGTTCGCGGAGGCTACGGCCGTACTCGGCAGGGTCACCGGGTGGCGTCCAGTTCATGTTCGTGACCTCTTCTGGCGGCCGCAGATTGGGATCGGGGTTGCGATGGCAATCCAGGCACCAGCTCATGCTGAGGGGCGCCACCTGATGCACCTCCTCCATGTGATCGATGCGGCCGTGACAGCTGACACAGCCGACGCCGCGCACGACGTGAGCGCTGTGATTGAAGTAAACGTAGTCCGGCAAATCGTGGACTTTCGTCCACTCGACGGGCTTGCCGCTCTCGAAGCTCTCGCGAATCGGCGCCAGCGCGGGGCTCTTGGTGTGCACCTTGGAGTGGCAGTTCATGCAGGTCGCGGCTGGCGGGATCGCCGCCACCGCCGCCTTCTCCACCGTGTTGTGGCAATAGCGACAATCCATGCCGAGCTGACCGACGTGCAGCGCGTGGCTGTACGGAACCGGTTGCTTCGGCATGTAGCCGACATCCGTCGTTTTCGGCGACGCGCCGTACCACACCAAACCAATGATGTAGAGCGGCGTCACGCCAAGAGCGAGGCCAGCGAGCTGGCGGGTCTTATTGGCCCAACGCGGAAACACGAAGAGTTTCATTGGAGATCACGGGCGGGGACAGGGAACCGAGGGCTCAGACAACGCGGATCTTTCGATCTGCTGAAGGTCTTTCCGGGCGCGTTCGCGCGACGTCGCATCCACGCCATGACGGACCCTGCGTTCGGGCAAGGGCATCGGAGCTGGAAGGGGCCGTCAGGGCACACGCGATGAGCGGATGCTTGGCGCACTTCCCAGCGTTCTCGCGGGGCCCGCAGTTGGCCTGCTCGCGCTCCGCACTGGCCGGTTCTGTGCGCGCGTAAGGGTGTCGTCTCTTTTGACGCGCGACCTTATGCGCCCACCCGTTCTAAATGTAAATGATTACCCGTAACCTGCTGCTAAACCGCGGAATTCATTCGACAATGACAGGATTGTCGGGCCGCCGTTCCGCGCTTCGAGGGCGCTGCCCCCTCGCCTCCTCCCACCTATGCCGCGCTGAAAAGCGAGCGAAATCGGACGGAAAGCGCCCCGTCCTGCAGCGAGCTTCTGAAAGAGGACGCCGTTACGATTTTTCTTGGGCGCCTCGAGCCACTGCTGCTCTACGTCATGCCCGCTGAAGCGGCGGCGCCGCCACGTGCCGCTCTATGAAAGCGGCGCGGGCGGCGCTGCGTGCTCGCGATGGAGCGGATGATCCGGCTCAGAACTCGCGCATTTGCTTGCGGATCTTGCCGATCGCTTGCTCCTGGAGCTGTCGGATACGCTCGCGCGACAGGTTGTACTTGTCGCCGATTTCCTTGAGCGTCAGCTCGTCCTCGTTGTCGAGGCCGAAGCGCCAGCGAATGATGCGCGATTCGATGGGCGTCAGCGTGCCGAGCAAGCGCTGAACTTCCTCCGCCCACTTCTGGTTCGCGAGGCAGTCGTACGGCGAGAGCGAGTTCTCCTCGACCAAGAAGTCGATGAAGCGGCGACCGTCTTCATCACCGACCGGCCGATCCAAAGAGAACGGCGTGTCGGCGTAAAGATCCTTCACCTTGTCGAGCTTGTCTCGCGGTACGCCGGTCTCTTTCTCGAGCTCCTCGATGGTCGGCTCCCGGCCGGTGCGCGCGATGATCGTCTGCGTCGCGCGCGACACGCGGTTATAGGTGTCGAGCATGTGCACGGGGATACGGACAGCCCGGCCCTTGTCAGCCAGCGCACGGCTGATCGCGTGGCGGATCCACCACGAGGCGTACGTGGAGAAGCGGTAGCCGCGCGTATGATCGAAGCGCTCCACCGCCTTCATCAGACCGATGTTGCCCTCCTGAATCAAATCGATGAGCGGTAGCCGACCCCGGTTATAGCGGCGAGCGATGCTCACGACGAGTCGCAGGTTGGCTTTGACGAAGCGGTTCTTGGCGAGCCGCTGAGTGTGATCGGCTTGCTTCACGCGCTCCACGAAGCGCCGGTAAGCGGGCGTCTCCGGCACTGCGGGACGCGGCTCGAGCTCATCACCGGACTCTTCCATGGCCTGACGCGCGACGCGCATCGCGCTCGCCATCCACACGCGGTCCGAGTCCGGCAGGCGCACGGCGCGAGCCAACGCCTCACAGAGCTCCGACCACTCACGCTGCTGATCCGCGTGGAATTTGGAGCGCTGCTTCTTGTGAATCTTGCTCAGGCGGCGAAGCTCAGCGACTTGCGGGATGTCCGGTCGCTCTTCCGGAGGATTCATGCTGGCCACGTCGCGCTCGAGGTTGTCGAGAATGAGCTCGGCAACGGGCACGTAGGCGAGCAGCGCGGTCCAGAGCTTCACCTCGGCTTGCTCCACCGCTTGCGCCGCCTGAAGCTCCTCATCGGGACCCATCACCTGGTGGGTCGCCATGTCGCGGAAATAACGCGACAGCGTGGAATCCGTCGCGCTGTCGATATCCGACCCAGCCGCAGCCGGCTCGGGGCTCATGGTCCCGAGATCGCTCTCGATGAACTCCTCGGCCTCAGCGCTTGCCGGCTGTTCGGTCGGTACCGTTCCCGCGCGGGCCGGCACCGTCTCTCCGACATCGTCGCTAAAATCGTCGTCGTCCTTACGTGAAGCACCCGCGACGCCCTCGGGGGGCTCGTTTCGGACGCGAGAAGCTTCAGAACCTCCCGCGCGGGAGGTCTTCTTGCCAGAACGGGCGGACGCGCTAGTTTTCGCAGTTGCAGTCGGAGTCACAGTCGTCTCCTCCTCCTGGGGGGAACTAAGCAAGTTGCGTGCCTTGGAATCCGCTGACCCAGCCGAGCTCGCTGATCCGCGGGTCGCCCTGCCGACCTTGTCGGAAGAGACGCGGCGCTTGGCGCCAGATGCGGAAGAGGAGCGGGCAGTCATGGCTGAAATCTCAGTTATTGGTGGCGGGGGTTTCTCTCAAAAGATGTAAAGCAGGCTCGAGAAACAGCGGAATAAAGTGCAAGGCCCGCTCAGGTTTCACCTGGTACGGGTCTTAGGGGCGTGCAACAGTGGGAACGGCTCACTTCTTCCCGGGAGATAGGGGGCAAAGTCGTTATCCCTGCTTGAGGCAGGGGTGAAACTTTGAAGGCCCAGGCCGAGACGAGTGAAACGGCGATAACCAAGAACTTCGGTCTTGGTGGAAGCGACGTCAAGGTGCTCGGGGTGGGTGCACCTAGACTTATTGGGTACGCAACGGTTGCGGACGCGCGGCGCCGGCGGCACAGGGTGCGCCGGCGCGCGATCGAATTGCCTCGCGCCCGAGCGATCCGACTCCCAGGAGTGATGCGCGGTCCGCTCTGGGACCGCGCGCTCCGAGCTTGCGCCGCGCACGAACGCGCCAGCTGAGCAAAACCAACCGACCACTCCGGAATAGTGCCCGGAGGGCAGCGTACCCGTCATGTTCCGACGGGTACGCCTGTCTAGCCGGCCTGTGTCCCGGCCTGGGCGGCGAGCTCCGTGAGCTTCTGGAAGCCCGCGGCGTCGTGTACCGCCATATCGGCGAGCACTTTGCGATCCAGCTCGAGCCCCGCGCTCTTCAGCGCGCCCATGAAGCGGGAGTAAGAGATGCCGTTGGTTCGGCACGCAGCGTTGATGCGAGCGATCCAGAGCTGACGGAAGTCCCGCTTGCGCAGCTTGCGGCCGGCGTAGGCGTATTGCCACGACTTCCACAGGACGCGCATCGCCTGGCGATAGTGGTTCTTACGACCACCAAAGAACCCCTCGACTTGCTCGAGGACGCGCTTGTGGCGGCGACGGGGACTCGGACCTCGTTTGACGCGTGACATAACCGGTGCTCCTTGGGCTCAGCCGTACGGCAGCAAGATCTTGATGCGACGATCGATGCCCGGAGTGACCGTGTCGTTGTCGCGCAAGCGGCGACGGCGCGTACGGGACTTGCCAATCATGTTGTGCTGGGCGCCGCCCTTGGGACGGCGGACTTTGCCGCTTCCCGTCAAGCGAAAGCGCTTGTTTGCAGCACGATTGGTCTTCATCTTGGGCATTGGATCAACTCCGCTCGAGCGTCTTAGAAGGGGGTCGGCGCACCCGGGCCGTCCGGAGCGCGGACTTATGAAGGAAGGCCGGCCCCTCGTCAAGATGCTCGCAGGCGTCCCCCGCCCTGAACCGCTGGGCGGAGTCCGCTGCAGAGGCTTCCCGGCGCATGATCGGCCCCTGGGCCAGCAAACAATCGCGCCGGTTCGCGGCTTTCCACACAAAGCCAAGAAGGCGGACGAGGCGCTGTGCTAAGGCGCTCCCCGCGATGCCCCGGCGGAACGACATTAAGAAGATTCTCCTCATCGGCTCGGGCCCTATCGTCATCGGCCAGGCCTGCGAGTTCGACTATTCGGGGACTCAAGGCGCGAAGGCCCTGACGGCGCTCGGCTACGACGTGGTGCTGGTCAACTCGAACCCGGCCACGATCATGACGGATCCCGAGCTCGTGCGACGCACGTATATCGAGCCGCTCACGGTCGAGACGGCGGCGGCGATCATCGAGCGCGAGCGGCCCGACGCGCTGCTGCCGACCCTCGGCGGTCAGACGGCGCTCAACCTGGCGCTCGAGCTGCACGAGACCGGCGTGCTCTCGAAGCACGGCGTGAAGCTGATCGGGGCGCAGGTCGACGCGATCCGCAAAGCGGAGGATCGCGTGTTGTTCAAGGACGCCATGCGCGCCGCAGGGCTCGAGTGCCCGCGCTCCGGGTACGCCACGAGCATCGAAGAAGCGCGGCGTGTGGTGGAGGAGACCGGCTACCCCGCGATCCTGCGCCCGAGCTTCACGCTCGGCGGCAGCGGCGGCGCGATCGTGTATCGCCCCGAGGAGCTCGAGACGAAGGTGAACTGGGCCCTGGCGCAGTCCCCCACGCACCAGGTGCTCGTGGAAGAGAGCGTGCTCGGCTGGAAAGAGTACGAGCTCGAGGTCATCCGCGACACGAAGGACAACTTCATCGTCATCTGCTCGATCGAGAACATCGATCCCATGGGCGTGCACACCGGTGACTCCATCACCGTCGCGCCGGCCATGACCCTGACCGATCGCGAATACCAGCGGCTGCGCGACGCCGCGCGCGTGGTGATGCACGAGATCGGCGTGGAGACGGGCGGCTCCAACGTGCAGTTCGCCGTGGATCCCAAGACCGGTCGCGTGCTGGTGATCGAAATGAACCCGCGCGTGTCGCGCTCCAGCGCGCTGGCCTCCAAGGCCACCGGCTATCCCATCGCGAAGATCGCGGCCAAGCTCGCCGTGGGCTTCACGCTGGACGAGCTGGAGAACGACATCACCGGGACCAGCGCCGCGTTCGAGCCGACCATCGACTACGTGGTCGTGAAGTGGCCGCGCTTCGCGTTCGAGAAGTTCCCCGGCGCCGATCCCCGCCTGGGCACCCAGATGAAGAGCGTCGGCGAGGCCATGGCCATCGGGCGCACCTTCCCCGAGGCGCTGCAGAAGGCCGCGCGCTCGCTGGAGACGGGCAAGGCCGGCTTCGTCTCGCTGTTCGATCGCGTCGACTACCGCCAGCTCGCCAGCGAGCCGGAATCGCAGCGCGATCTCACGCGCGACGCGCCGCCCGCGCCGAAGACGCGTCCCACGTTGCCGCCGGCGAGCAACAACGAGATCAAGTCCGCGCTCGAGAAGCTGATCGGCGTGGCGACGGCCGATCGCCTGTTCTACGTCGGCGACGCCGTGCGCGCGGGCATCTCGCTCGAGCGCATCAACCAGATCACCGCCATCGACCCCTGGTTCTTGGCGCAGCTCGCGCGCATCGTGAACTACGAGCAGGAGCTCGCCAAGGCGCCGTCGCTCGAGCGCGAGCTGCTGCGCCAGAGCAAGCGACTCGGCTTCAGCGACGTGCAGATCGCAGCCCTGCGCAACACCACGCAGGACGAGGTGCGCCAGCGCCGGCTCGAGCTCGGCGTGGGCGCGGTGTACCAGCGCGTGGACACCTGCGCGGCCGAGTTCCCCGCCAAGACTCCGTACTTGTACTCGACGTACGAGACCGAGTCCGAGGCCGAGGTCTCCGACCGCCGCAAGATCATCATCCTCGGCGGCGGCCCCAACCGCATCGGGCAAGGCATCGAGTTCGACTACTGCTGCTGTCATGCCGTGTTCGCGCTGCGCGAGCTCGGCATCGAGACCATCATGGTCAACTGCAACCCGGAGACGGTGTCGACCGACTACGACACGTCCGATCGCCTGTATTTCGAGCCGCTGACGCTGGAAGACGTGCTGTCCATCGTGCGCGAGGAGTCGTCGCGTGGCGAGCTGCTCGGCGTGATCGTGCAGTTCGGCGGACAGACGCCGCTGAAGCTCGCCGTCCCGCTGGAGCGCGCCGGCGTGCGCCTGCTCGGTACCTCCGCGGACGCCATCGATCGCGCGGAGGATCGCGAGCGCTTCGACGCGCTGCTCAGCAAGCTCGGCTTGATGCGCCCGCGCGCGGGCATCGCCAAGAGCGTGGAGGAAGCGCGCGCCATCGCCCAGGACATCGGCTATCCGCTGCTGGTGCGGCCCTCGTACGTGCTCGGCGGGCGCGCGATGATGACCTGTTACAGCGACGCCGAGCTCGAAGCCTACGTGGGCGTGGCCATCGACGCTGCGCGCGAAGAGGGCGGCTCGCAGACGCTGCTCATCGACCAGTTCCTGAAGAACGCCATCGAGGTCGACGTGGATCTCGTCGCGGACGGAAAGCAGGCCGTGATCGGCGGCGTCATGCAGCACATCGAAGAGGCCGGCGTGCACTCTGGTGATTCGACGAGCGTGTTGCCGCCGCACTCGCTCGACCCGGACGTCGTCGCGCGCATCGAGCAGAACGCGCGCGCGCTGGCCCTGGAGCTCGGCGTGGTGGGCCTGATGAACGTGCAGTTCGCGGTGAAGGGCAAGGAGGTCTACGTGCTGGAGGTGAACCCCCGCGCCTCGCGCACCGTGCCCTTCGTGGCCAAGGCCACGGGGCGACCGCTGGCCAAGATCGCGGCCAAGGTGATGGCCGGCAAGAGCCTGGCCGAGCTGGGCGTGGACGAGCGCGCGTTGCCGACGCACGTCGCCGTGAAGGAGTCCGTGTTCCCGTTCTCCAAGTTCCCCGGCGTCGACACCATCCTCGGGCCAGAGATGCGCTCCACGGGCGAGGTGATGGGCATCGCGGTGAACTTCCCGGGCGCGTTCGACAAGTCGTTGGCGGCCTCCGGCTTCGCGCTGCCCGACCGCGGGCGCGTCTTCATCAGCGTCAAGGACGACGACAAAGCGCAAGCCTGTCACGTCGCTCGCCGGCTGCGAAACCTGGGCTTCGAGATCGTCGCCACCGGCGGAACCGCGCGCGCGTTGGCGGACGCGCGCATCGAGACTCAACGCGTGAACAAGGTGCAAGAGGGCTCGCCGCACGTCGTCGACGCCATCCGCGACGGCAGCATCCAGCTCGTGGTCAACACCACGCAGGGCGCCAAGGCCATCTCCGACAGCTACTCGATACGCCGCAACGCGCTGCTGGCCAACATCCCGTACTTCACCACGCTGGCGGCCGCGCTCGCCGCGGTGGACGCGCTCGAGGTCGCGTACTACGCGCGCGGCCAGGTCCAGGTGCGCAGCATCCAAGAGTGGCACGCGCGCTCCCGCGCTGAGACCTGAGCCCGGGAGAAGGTCCCGAAACGCGGTGACTGCGGCGAAAGCAGCGATTGACGCGGCGGCGCCGCGCAGCACCGTGTCGCGCGCCGGAGCGCTGAGCCGCGGCAGCATCCTGCTAGCGCTGGTGATCTTCAGCGCTGGCGCGCTGGTCTCGCTGGGCTTTTACGCGCTCACGCGCGAGCGCGCCTACAAGCTGGAGCGGGCGCAGGCCGAGCGGCGTGCGCTCGAGCTCGCCTCGGCGCTGCAAGCAGGCTTCTCGATCCCGCTCGAGGTGCTGCAGTCGATCCCGGCGCTGTTCAACGCCTCGGACGACGTCACGCGCGTCGAGTTTCGCGCCTTCGTGAAGCAGGCGCTGGCGCGCTGGCCCGAGATTTATGCGCTGGAATGGTTTCCGCTCGTCCCCGCCAGTGAGCGCGCGCGCTTCGAGGCCGAGGCGCGCGCGCAAGGCGCGCCGCACTTCCAATTCAGTGAAGTCGGCGCGGACGGCGCGCTCTTGCGCGCCGCCGAGCGCCGCGAGTACCTGCCGCTCTACTTCATGGAGCCGCCGAACCCGGTCGCGCTCGGCTTCGATCTGAGCTCGGAGCCCGCGCGCGTTGCGCCCGCGTTCGCCGCGCGCGACTCCGGGGCGCCGGTCGTCTCGCCGCGGATACGGCTGGTGGAAGATGCGCCGTCCGTCTTCTCCATCGCCGGCTTCAGCCCCATTTACGCCGGCGGGGTAACGCCTGACGACGTCGCCGGTCGGCGCCGGGCCTTCCGCGGCGCCGCCGCGATCGTGTTTCGGGTGCGGCCCGTGGTGGAGCGCGTGCTGCGCGGCCTCGACAGCGAGCCGAGGGATTTCGTGCTGCTCGATCGCTCCACCGTGCGTGAAGGCGAACTCTTGTACGAGTCCCGCGCTGGCCTCGCGCAAGCGTTTGCGTCGAGCCGTAACGCGGGTTCCGTCAGCGAGCGCGGCATTCACCTCGCCGATCGAGAATGGCGCCTGGTGCTCGATACGCCGCAGCGGGATCACGGAGCCATCGCCGTGCTCGGGGGCGGGCTCGTGCTCAGCCTGCTGCTGGCCCTGTCCAGCGCGGGCGCCGCCGCGCTGCGCGAATTTCGCAGGCGCATGCGGCAAGCGCAGCGGCTCGGTCAGTACACGCTGGTCGAGCAAATCGGCGAGGGCGGCATGGGCGTCGTGTATCGGGCCCAGCACGCGCTGCTGAGCCGGCCCACGGCGATCAAGCTATTACCGCCGGAGGTCGGGGAAGATCGACTGCTGCGCTTCGAGCGAGAGGCGCAGCGCACGAGCGAGCTCACCCACCCCAACACCATCGTCGTCTATGATTACGGGCGCAGCGCCGACGGGACGCTCTACTACGTGATGGAGTACCTCGACGGCATCACGCTGGAAGAGCTCGTGCGCAAGGACGGCGCGCAGCCTCCCGCGCGCGTGGTGCATTTGCTCACGCAGGTTTGCGGGGCGCTCGCCGAAGCACACGCCGTCGACCTGATTCACCGCGACGTGAAGCCCGCGAACCTGATGCTGACGCGGCGCGGAGGCGTGCCCGACTTCGTCAAGGTCTTGGACTTCGGCTTGGTGAAGCAGCTCGCGGCGAGCGGCGCCGCGGCGCTCTCGGGCAGCCAAACCATGCTCGGCACGCCCGGCTACGTGGCGCCCGAGGCGATCATGACGCCCGAGCGCGTCGACGCGCGCAGCGACATCTACTCGCTCGGCGCGGTGGCCTACTATCTGCTCACCGGCGAGCTCGTGTTCAAGGGCGAGACGGTGATTGAAATCTCGGCGCAGCACCTGCACGGCGAGCCCGTGCGGCCGTCGCTGCGGGCCGGGTACCCGATCGCGGCATCGCTCGAGGCGGTCGTGTTGAAGTGCCTCGAGAAGCTGCCCGAAGATCGCTTTCAGAGCGCTGCCGAGCTCGAGCAGGCGCTGGCGACCTGTGTCTCGGACGTCGGTGCCTGGACGCGCGCCGACGCGGAAGCGTGGTGGCAGAAGCAGCGCACGCGCCGCGCCGCGGTCCCCACCAAGAGCGCCGAGCCCCGCACCCTCGCCGTCGATCTCGCGCGGCGTCGTGCGAAGGACGCTAGCTGACGTGCGCTGCCGCGCCCTGACCGAAGGGGTCGGCCTGCGCTGCCTCTACAAGCGAATCGCGCGCCAATCTCCGCTTCGGAACTTGAAGACCATCGCCGCGGTCAACAGCAGCACGTAGAGCGCCGCGGCCGTCCAGATTCCGGGCAACCCGAAGCCCAAGGTGATGCCCAGCAGCCACGCGACCGGCACCAGACAGCCGAAATGCAGCACCAGCTCCACGAGCATGACGAAGCGCGTGTTCCCGGCGCCGAACAACGCTTGGGTCAGGATCATGCCGGTCGCGATCAGGGGCGTGCAAATGCCCATCAAGCGCATGGGGCCGAGCGCGGCCTCGCGCACCGCTGTGCTGTGGGTGAGCAGGCCCAAGATGGGTCCGGTGATGAGCACGCCCTCGATCAAGCCAACAATCCCGAAAATGATGAGCCCCAGCCGCACGGACACCCACCCGAAGCGCTCGGCAGCCTCGGGCTTGCCCTCTCCGAGCGATTGGCTCACCAGCGTCGCCGTAGACGTGCCAAACGCCAAGCACGCCGTGAAGGTGAGCTTCAGCACTCCGACGATGACCATCGTCGCCGCGCTGTTCACCGCTTCCGCGGTACCACCTGGACAATTTGGCGAGAGCAGCGTCGCGTCCGACATGCCGTCGAGCTTGCTGACGATGTGCGCGAACAAGCCGAAGCCCGTCATCACGGCGACCGTCGCGATCGCGCTCGGGATGGAGAGGCGCAGGATCTCCCAGGTGATGCGACGCGATAGGCGCGACAGCGCGAATGGCTCGAAGGTCTTGCTGTAGCGCGGCAGCACCGCCCACCCGACCATGATCGCCAAGCCGACCCAGGTCGAAATGAAGCCGGCCAGCCCCGCGCCGCCGATGCCCATGCGCGGCGCTCCCCAATTGCCGAAAATGAAGGCGATGCACAACAGCACGTTGAGCACGTTCATCACGATCGACGAGATCATGTGGACGTGCGTCTTGCCGATGCCGTCGAAGAACGCTTTGAACGAGAAGGTCATCGCCATGGAGGCGATGCCGAGCAGCCGCCAGCTGAGATAGCGTGAGGCGGCCTCGCGCACGGCCGGCACTTCGATCAGCACCTGCAACACGCTCGGAATCGCCAGCAGCCCGAGGCCGGTGAAGATCGCGCCCGCGACGGCGGCAAAGAACCAGGAGTTGACCAGCACTGCGCCAGCGTCGCGGTTGCGCTGCTCGGCCAAGCGGCGCGCCGCGATGGCTTGCGTGCCGACGGAGATGGCGCTCAACGAGCCGCCGAACATCCACAGCAGGATCAGCGACGGGAACAGCGCTGCCTGCGCGTTCGACGACTCGGGACACGGCAGCCGCGAGAAGAAAATGATGTCCGCTTCGTTGACGGCGCTCTGCGCGAGCATCGCCAAGATGGTCGGAGTCGCGAGCCGCAAGACGACGCGGTACGGGGAGCCGGCCGTGGAAACCGCTACGCCGGGCGCTCTTTCTGGCAGTGCCATCTTCGGGCTCAGGACGGCCGGCGGAGATGGGGCGGCCGGCGCAGATCTAGGTCATTCCACGATCCGTGCAAGCTCCCATTGTCGGCCGCCCGGTCGCCCGCGCGTCAATCGCGCAGCGCGACCCGCGATGGAGCTCCGAGCGACCTGAGCAGCTCGCGCGCTTCTGCGCCGCCGCCCTCATCGGCGGCGAGCTTCGTGAGCAGCGCCACCGCGCGATCGCGGTGACCCGTCGCGCGCTCCAGTCGCGCCAGCGCGAGCTGCGCGTCCGCGCCGGGATCGAGCTCCGCGCGCTGACGCGCCACGCGCAGCGCTTCACCCCAGGAGTGATCTTTTTCGAGCGCGGCGGCAAGCGCTGCGAGCAGCTCGGGGCTCTTGCTATCCTGCGCGGCGGCTTTGCGGAGCAGCGCCAATGCGCCGAGCTGCCGGCCCTTCTCCGTGAGCTCCTTTGCTCGCTGCAGCACCTTCGCCGTCTCGTCTTGGGGCGCCGGGCTCGGCGCGGCCACTTGCGAGGCCGGCTCCTGCGCGGCGGCAGCGCTCGTGGTTGCTGAGGCGGCGAGCGGCGTGCCCTCCTGCTCCTCTTCCTCGGCAGGCTGCGCGGCGAGCGATGGGTACGTCTTCGCGCTGCCGACGCCGGGAGCGACGGAGGACGGCGCGGCGCTGACGTGCGCGCGCGCGGCGACCAACGCGGCGCGGCGATCCTTTACGCTCTGCGCGAAGGTGGCGGCGCGCTCGACCACGGTCTGGAAGCCGCGCTGAGTCAGCTCGCTCGCGCCGGGCACGCGCTGAGAAGCCACGAGCAGCCCCGCGACGCTCGACACGAGCAGGGCGGACACGGCCAATGAGCGCATGCGGCGCGCAACGGTGCGCCTGCTCTGCGGCGCCGCGAGAACGGCCTCGAGCTCACGACGAAACGCCGCCGCGCTCTCCGGTCGTCGCTCGGGCTTGGGATCCAGGACGCGCTCGAGCAGCGCGTCGAGGGCCGGCGAAATTCCGAGCTCCGGGTAGGCGTTGCGGAGCCGCGCCGGCGCGCTGGCGGCCTTCTGCTCCATCAGCACGAGCGGAGCCTGCGCCATGAACGGCAGCTCGCCCGTGAGCAGCTCGTACAGCGCGACACCGAGCGCATAGACGTCGCTGCGCGCGTCGGCGTTGCCGCGCGCCTGCTCGGGGGCCATGTACTCGGGCGTGCCCACGAACGTCACCGACTCGGCGGCGGCGCGCTGCTCGACGTCGGCGCAAGCCGCCTTGGCGACGCCGAAGTCCAGTACTTTGAGGGTTCCGGAGAGCGTCGCGAACAGGTTCGCCGGCTTCACGTCGCGATGAATGACGCCCGCGCGGTGAGCGACCTCGAGCGCGCGGCACACTTGCATGCCGTAGTCGATGGCGGCGTTCTCGGAGACTCGCCCTTCGCGCTCGAGCTTCGCCGCGAGGGTTTCTCCAGCGAGCAGCTCCATCACGTAATAGAGGCGTCCGTCGCGGTCCTTGCCGAAGTCATAGACCTTGACCAGGTTCTCGTGATCGAGCTGCGCGATCGCGCGCGCCTCGGAGCGGAAGCGACGCTCGGCCTCCACGCTCATCGCGTCGGCTTCCAGGATCTTGAGCGCCACCGTGCGGCCGAGATCCACGTGCACCGCCTCGTGGACGCTGCCCATACCGCCACGCCCGAGCTCACGCACGAGCCGGTACGGCGTGCCCGCGAGACGCATGGGATCGTTCGGCTCCGGCGGCTCCGGTGACAGCAGCGACGGCGCCACGCGCCCCTGCGTCGCGCGCGCTTCGGAGACGCGCTTCACGAAATCGGCGCGGCTGCGCGCGGGCTCCGCGGGATACAAACGCCGCATCAGATCCGAGATGCGGCCGCGCACGCTGCGGTCGCCGTCTGCCATGCTCGGCGCGCGCTGCAGGATCTTGACCAGGTCCTGCAACGCCGCGCGCGCACAGCTATAACGCTCCGCGACGTCCGTCGCGGTGAGCTTGCTCAGCACGGCGTCGATCTCGGCGGGCGCGCCCACGAGCCGCGCGAGCGGCGGCAGACTGCGCCGCCCAGCGGCGACGGCCGCCAGATGCGCCGACGCATCCCCGGTGAGGAAGCGACGCCCCGCCAGCAGCTCCCACAAGATCACGCCCCAAGCGTAGAGATCCGCCGGCACACCGCCGGGCGTGTTGTTGGCCACCTCGGGCGCCACGTAGCCCGGCTTCGCGAACACGATGCCGGCGATGGTCTGGCAACGTCGGTTCTGGCCGCGCGCGGTGCCGAAGTCGATCAGCTTCACCTCGCCGCCGTAACCCACCATCACGTTCTGCGGGCTGAGGTCGCGATGCACGATCTCCAGGGGACGACCGTCGGCGTCGGTGCGCTCGTGGACGTGCGCGAGGCCCTCACCCATGCACACCGCGATGGCGAGCGCCTCGGGCCAGCTGATGCGCACGCCGAGCTGACCAGCGCGCGTGCGCAGATCACTCAGGTTACGCCCCTCGACGTACTCGACGACGACGTACGGCTTGCCGTTCGCGTCGGTCGTCGCTTCCAAAATCTGCGCGACCCCGGGATGCGAGAGCTGCGACTGGATGCGCGCCTCATCGAGGAAGCGCGCGAGGAAGGAGCGGTCCTCGACGTGATCCGGCCGAATGATCTTGACGATCAGAGGTCGCTCAGCGCCTTCGATGCTGCGCGCCGCCGCTAGATAAACCTCGCCCATCCCACCCCGCGCTACCCGGTTCAGCAGGGTGAAGCGCTCGAAGGGGCGCGGCAGCGGCTCAGGAGCGCTCTCCGCGGCGACTGGCTCCGGCTTTTTTTCCAGCGGTTTCAGGCAGTTATCGCTCAGCTCGAGGGGCTGCATGGCGGCATCGTGTACAATGTAGGCCTTTGTGGGCAACATATTGGCGAGCCGGCGCGGGACCAGCGCGGGAATTCGAGGAGGCATTGCAGGGTTGAGTCGCGGAAGCGCAGGACTAGACTGCGCCCGCCACCCATGTGGACCCTCCCGGCCCGCCAGCGCGCCCTCGCGAGCCCCGCGACGGCGCAGGTGCGCGTACGCAGCCGTGGTCCCGCCTTTGGGTTGCTGCTGACGCTCACGACGTTGTTGCTGCTGCTCGTCGCGCGCCCCGCGTGCGCGGCGCTGGTGTTCGCGCCGATGTGCGGCACCCACGCCCAGAGCGTGGTGGCGCCGCCGATCAGCCGCGCGGCCCCCGAGATCCCGCTCGCGCCCAGCGATTGTCAGAACGAGCAGCGCACACGCTTCGAGACGGGCCATCACGAGCAGGGCCCGCTGCCGAGCCCCGTGGTCGAGCTCACGCCGCGCTTGCCGGCGCTCGCCTATCGGTTGCCGCCAGCACCGCGCGTGCTCGTGCCGAGAGAGAGCAGCCGCTGCGGTGAGCGCGCTGCTCACGGCGCGGCGTTGGAGCGCCCTCCGCGAGGCTGAGCCGCTGGCGGCCACAGCGCCGCAGCTCGAACCAGGCTCGTCGCTGCGCCCGATCCTCGGTGCGCAAGCCCTATCGCGCCGACACAGCTGAGACCGCTGTGTCGACGGCGCAGACGCCCGCGCGCCGCCGCTCCGAGCGGAGCGGCCGCCGCGTGGCGCAACGGATTCAGTGTCAATCAGTGTTACGTAGAGGAGTTACTTCATGAACAAAGGAACCGCGATCGTCGGCTTTCTGATGAGTTTCTTAGCCGGCGTGTTCCTGATGTACGGCATCGATCGCAATCGAGGCGCCGACATTCAGGCAGAGAGCGCAGCCTCCGGAACCGTACCCGACCAGAGCTCGGCGTCGGTGCCGGTGAGCGCAAAAGACCCGCAAAAAGGGCGCGCGGACGCGCCCGTCACGATCGTCGAGATCAGTGATTTTCAGTGCCCGTTCTGCGCGCGCGTGACCCCCACGCTCAAGCAGATCGAGGAGACGTACAAGGACCAGGTCCGCTTCGTCTTCAAGCACAACCCGCTGCCGTTTCACAACCGCGCGCGCCCAGCGGCCGAAGCTGGGGCTACGGTGTTCGCCCTCGGCGGTAGCCAGGCCTTCTACAAGTTCCACGATCTCGCGTTCGCGAATCAGCAGAACCTGACCGACGAGAACTTCGAGCAGTGGGCGGCCCAGGCTGGCGTCGACAAGGCCAAGTTCAAGGAAGCGTACTCGAGCAAGAAGTACGCCTCCAAGGTCGACGAGGACATGGCTCTCGCGCAGAAGGTTGGAGCCAACGGCACGCCCGCGTTCCGCATCAACGGCGTGACGGTGAGCGGCGCGCAGCCCCTCGACAAGTTCAAGGAGGTCATCGACGCGCAGCTCGCGGAGGCCAAGAAGCTCGTCGCGAGCGGCACGCGACCGCAGGACGTGTACGTCACGCTCACGAACAGGAACCAGACCGCGCAGCCCGAGCAGCGCAAGCCGGCGGACAAGAAGGCGCAAGGCGACGACGACGACGATAAGAGCGTGTGGAAGGTGCCAGTCCTCGCTGACGACCCAGTGCGTGGCCCGAAGGACGCGCTGGTCACCTTGATCATCTACTCGGACTTCCAGTGCCCGTTCTGCAAGCGAGTGGAAGATACGCTGAAGCAGGTCAGCGACACCTACGGCAACGACGTGCGCATGGTCTGGAAGGACAACCCGCTGCCGTTCCACAACCGCGCCAAGCCGGCGGCCACGCTGGGCCGCTTCGCCTACAAGCAGAAGGGCGACAAGGGCTTCTGGGACGCTCACGATGCCTTGTTCGCTTCGGCGCCCAAGCTCGAAGACGACGACCTCAAGGCAATCGCGGACAAGCTCGGCCTCGACTGGGGCCAGGTCAAGGCCGCCATCGACAGCAACAAGTACGGCGAGCGCATCGATCAGAGCATCGAGTCCGCGTCGGACTTCCAGGCGCGCGGCACTCCGCACTTCTTCATCAACGGCGTGCGCCTCAGCGGCGCGCAGCCGTTCGACAAGTTCAAGTCGGTGATCGACGAGCAGCTCGCCAAGGCCAAGGCCGTAGTCGCCAAGGGCACGCCGAAGAGCCGCGTCTACGAGGAGCTCACGAAGGACGGCAAGGAGCCGCCGCCGCCAGAGAAGAAAGAGATCGCAGCCCCCGACGCCTCCAGCCCGACCAAGGGCGGCCCGAACGCCAAGGTCGTGATCCAGGAGTTTTCGGACTTCCAGTGCCCGTTCTGCAAGCGGGTCGTGGATACCGTGAGCGCGATCGAGAAGACCTACGGCAACAAGGTCAAGATCGTGTGGCGTCACATGCCGCTGCCGTTCCACAAGGACGCGCCGTTGGCTGCAGAGGCCGCTCAAGAGGCCTTCGCCCAGAAGGGCAGCGCCGCCTTCTGGAAGTTCCACGACAAGCTGTTCGAGGCGCAGCCCGACATCCAGCGGCCCAAGCTCGAAGCCATCGCGCAAGAGCTCGGGCTCGACATGGACAAGTTCAAGGCGGCGCTCGACTCCGGCAAGCACAAGGCGAAGATCGAAGCCGACACCAAGCTCGGCAACAGCGCGGGCATCAACGGCACGCCGGCGTTCGTGATCAACGGTTACTTCCTGAGCGGCGCCCAACCCGAGGCGGCGTTCAAGAAGCTCATCAACCGCGCCTTGAAGGAAGCAGAAGGCAGGTAGCCAAAGACAGCGCCAGCCTCGGCTGACGCTACGGCTCGCGACCGGCCGGCATCGAGCTCGATGCCGGCCGCGTCGTTTTGTGCGCTCAGTCGCGGTGCAGCGGCGCGGCCTTCGCGGCGCGCGCCTTGATCGCGGCGATCGCCTCGTCGAGCGCTGGGCTCTTGCGCAGACACGGCATGCAGTCCTCGTTCTTGCGCTTGCCGCAGCCCGTGGTCGCTTTCCAAGCCTGGAGCTGCGACAGGCTGCGCTCGTCGCCCAACTCTTTGGCGCGCGGCAACAGCGCCCGCGCCGCTTCGCAGCTCGCTGCCGTCCGCAAGTCCGCGGCGATCAGCAGCGCCGGCGGCGCGACGCGGCGAAAGGCAGGCGAGCGCAGCCACTTGCCAGCGCGCACTCGCACCCAGGTGCTCACCGCGTTCTCTGCCGCGAGATCCCACTGGATCTCCGCGCCGCGCGCGGCCATGGGTCCCTCTAGCAGCGCGAAGGCCGCGTCAGCGGAGGCGCGGTTCTGCGCGGTCTGAAACAGCACCGCCGCCAGTCGAGCATCGCTCGCGAGCTCCGGATCGAGCGCCAGCGCGCGCCCTACCGCGCCCGTCGCGCGCACGTAATCTTTTGCTTTCACCCAAGCGCGGGCGGCCTCCACGATCGGATTCGGGTCCAGCGGGTATTTGACGGCGAGCGCCTCGAGCGCGTTCGGCCCCTGACGCGAAGCAACCTCGAGCTCCGCGGGTAACGCTACTTGCGCATGCGGCGCGGCCGACGGCGTCACCACCGTTCCCGCGGACGCGGTGGGCGCCGAGGGCGTCTTCGGAGCGCTAGCCGCGGAGCTGAGCGCCGGCGCCGGTTCTGTCGCGCTGCCGCGATCGCGAACGACGCTCGCCGCGACGGCGACGAAGAGCCCCAACACCAAAAGACCACCGACCCCCGCCGCGATGGCGAGCGTGCGATTAGATACGGGGCGCAACGACTCGCGAATGCGCTGCGGCAGCCGCTCGCGCAGCGCCTCGGCGGGCGGCAACAGCGAGGCCATGGCGCCGGGCGCGGCGTCGTCGCGCGACGCGTTCGTGTCGTCACCGCGCGCTACCGCGAGCTCCGGCGGCGGCACCGAAGGTGCCGGCGCCGCGTTGCCCGAAGGGGGCTCCGCCCCAGCGGTCTGCGCGGGCTCGCTGGGGTGCTGCGGAGCGCGGTATAGACTGCGCGCCGAAGGCGGCGCGAGCAGACGCTCGATGGCCGCGGCCAGCGCCGCCGCGCGCGGAAAACGCTGCTCGCGATCGCGCGACAGGAGCCGAGCCACGATGTCCTCGACGGCGTCCGGAA
Organism: uncultured Sorangium sp.; assembly: GCA_966250485.1. GTDB lineage: Bacteria > Myxococcota_A > Polyangia > Polyangiales > Polyangiaceae > PMG-095. Next base: position 25,880 of record CBINHN010000070.1, read on the forward strand.
TCTCCAGCCCAGCGGCGCGCTGGCTGACGCGCGGCGGCGGGTTCGCCAGCTGTTGGCCCAAAATTCCGACCGGGTTCGAGCTGCTGAACGGCCGCACGCCGGACAACATCTCGAACAACATCACGCCCAGCGAGTAGAGATCGGCGCGCCCGTCCACCGCTTGCCCGAGCGCTTGCTCGGGCGACATGTACTCCGGCGTCCCGAACACCATGCCGGCGCGCGTGATCGGCTGATCTTTGGAGGCGGCCGGTACCTCCCCGATGGGGACCTTCGCGATGCCGAAAGCCAGCACCGTCACGAAATCTTTGTCGGCGCCACGCTCCACGAGCATGACGTTCTCCGGCTTGAGATCGCGGTGAACGATGCCCTGCGCGTGAGCGCTGCCGAGCCCCACCGCGATCTGGCGCGTGATGTGCAACGCACGCTCCACCGCCATGGGGCCCTCCGCGATCTCGTCGCGCAGGCTCTTCCCCATTACGAACTCGAGCACCAAGAAGAAGGAGCCGTCGGGCAGCTTGCCAAAATCGGTCGCCGCGGCGACGTTCGGGTGATCGATGTTCGCGGCCGCCATCGCCTCACGCTCGAAGCGCGCCACGACCTCCGGCACCGTGGTGAGCTCGCGGCGCAGCACCTTCACCGCGAGCCGCTTCTTCATCATCACGTGCTCGGCCGAATACACGCGGCCCATGCCGCCTTCGCCGATCAGCTCGTCAATGCGATAGCGGTCCGACAGCACGGTACCGACGCGCGGATCCTCGGGGATCCCGGTCATACCGAGGAGTTTTCGATGAGCGAGTCAGCGAGCTCGTACACCCGCTACCGCCTAGCATCCATCAATACGGGTTGTCCCCTTCACTCGCGGGCTTCTTCGGAGTGGGGGCTGGCTTCGGCGCTGCCGCGGGCTTTTCTGCGGGCGCCTCCGTGGCCGGGGTCGGCGCAGGCGCGGGCTTCTCCGCCGGCTCGGCCGCGGGCGCTGCCGCCGCCGGAGCGGGCTCGCTCGCCGGAGCCGGCTCCACCGCCTTTGGCTTGGGCTTGGCCGGGGTCTTGTGGACTGGCTTCGGCGCGGCCGGAGGCTCGACCGCTGGCGCCGCCGAAGGTGCCGCCGAGGCAGAGGGTGCCGCGGAAGCCGCTTCGGGAGCCGACGCAGACGCGAGCGGCTCGGCGCTGGGCTCGGCGATCGGAGTTGGCGCGGGCGTGGGCTGAACCGCGGCGCCGGGCGTCGCGGGTTCGCCGGCAGGCGGGGCAGTCGGCGTCTCAGTGGTCGGCAACGGCGGAGCCGGAGGCTCCTGCCGCGTCGCAAAGAACACGACGCCAGCCACGAGCGCGACGGCAGCGACCACGAGCACGATCTTGCCACCACCGCCCGAGCTCTCCGCGTTGACCGCAGGGCGCTGCGCCGGAGGAATGCCGGGGCGCGAGGCCGCCGCAGCGGGCTTTTGCGCGCTGCCCTTGTCGGCCGCGAGCGGCCGCTCACTCGCCGACTTCGCCGCTGCCGGCTTCGCAGCGGGCGCCGGCTTCGACGAAGGCTTGGACGCGGGCGCGGGCTCTTCAGTGGGTCGCGCATCGACGACGCGTGGCTCTTCGGCGGCCGGCGGAGGCGCTTCCTCGGCGGCGGCCGGAGCCGGCGTCTCTGCGCCCTTCGCGTCGCGACTGCTCGACACCGATGCAGCGCCGACCTCATCGAGCGAACCCCCCGCTTCGCGCAGCGCCTCTTGAAGCAGCTCGGCGGCTTGCTTCATGACCGTGCGATCTTCCGGCGCGGGTTGATCATTGTCGGTCGACTTCGGAAAGAAGGAGGAGTCGGGCGCTGGCGGCGCGGGCGGTGGCCCCTCACCCATCGCGCCGAGGCCGATCATCGTGCTCTTGCGCGCCGCTCGCGCGGGCGGCGCCGCCTCCGCTTCGGACTTTGCGGGCGCGGCGCGCAGCTCGGCACCTTTGGGCGCCGCCGCCGCGGCTTCGGCGCCTTGCTCGAAGTGACTCTGCGCGTCCCCGCGCGCAGCGACCAATTGATCGATCACGCGCCGCGACTCGTCGTCGATCTTGATGAACTTGACGCCCATGCCCGCAGGGCGCGCGTCGTTCGATTCGGACGTCTCGCGCTTCCACACCACGCGACCCACGCCCTGCATCACGCGCTGCTCGGCGGCGATCTTTACTTCGAACTTCAGCAGCGTTCCTGGCGGGAACGGCGAGGGAGTCTTGATGAACATGCCCCCGCGGCTCACGTCGTGCGAGTGGTGCTCGATGAACTCATCGAGGGTCGCGCTCTTATAGCGAACCGTCATCGTGAGCACCTTGGCGCGCGGGTCTTTTCTGGTGTCCTGAGTCATGGAAACCTACGGAGGGCGCACGGCTCAGCCGCCGAGTGGCCCAACTTGGATAGTGCCCTATGGTAGCGGACGGCTTTCGGCAGACCCAAGTAGTCGATCACATTAGGTGCGCGTTGGGGTTCCGCTATCATCGAAACGACAGCAATCAGCCACATGACCTTACCTCCGCCCCCTGCTCACCCACATTTCCGCGCTCATGCCCGTCGACCGGTCAAGCTGCGGGCCACGGTGGTCGCGGGCGGCGGCTCGTGGCGACACCCCGCGCGTGTGATCGATCTCGGACTTGGCGGCGCGTGCCTCGAGCTGCCCGAGGCGATTCCCGTCGGCTCACCGGTCGCTCTGATCATCGATGCGCCGCACCTGTGGGATCCGCTTCAAATCGACGCTGTCGTCGTGTGGCTCACGGCAGCCCCCGAAGCGGAGAGAACGCTCCTGGGAGTTAGATTTCCGACCGGCAACGGCGCGCTGCTCCGCACCCTGACCGAACTGCTCGAAGCGGCGGCCTACGGCTGAACGCAAGGTTCGTCGCAACCTGGACCTCGCCACGGACAACCCGCTCGAGGAGCACACGGCGACCACCGCTTCACGGCGGCGGATCGCCGCGCAGCACGCGATCGTGGAAGAGCAACATTTCAATCGCGCCGGGGCCGCGATTGAAATCGTAGTCGTGCGGCCCCTGCACGATATCGAAGTAGATGGGCAGCCCGGCTGCTTTCATGGTGCGCGCGATGCTCGTGTCCGCTTCCCGGAAAAAATCTCCGTCGCTGGTGACCAGGCGGAACACCAGCGCCGGGTTCTGCTCCTTGGCCCGCCGAGCGCGCGCGGTGATGTCGTCGGCGTGGTCTGCGTGGAAGGCCGCCTGCAGCCCGGCGATGACGCCGAACGCCTTCGGTCGCAGGAGCCCGACGGTGTAGGCAGCGCGGCCGCCCAGGCTGACGCCGTCGATGGCCGTCGTTTGGACCGTCCCGATCGCCGGGGTATCACGGTACACGCGCGGCAACAGCTCATCGACGATGAAGCGCGCGAGCGGCGGCGCTTTGCTGAAGGGCTCGTCGCCGGTGAGCATGTCGGGCGTGTACGGGCAGACCAGGATCAACCCGCGATAGGGCTTCTCGCTCAGCGCGCCGTTCAGCCGCGCCAGCCGCGCGTCGTCCACGAACGATTTGAAATCAGCGCGCGTGAGCGGCGGACGGCGCACGCGATCGATCACGTGCGGCAGCTCGTAATCGTCGACCCAGCCGCGCGCCCCTCGCTTGGGCCCCTTCAGCGCTTCTCCACGGCCGTGCATCGTGATCACGACGGGCAGCTTCTCGTTCGGCAAGTGGTCGGGCACCAGCACCACCACGTTCATGCGCCCGACAGCGGACTTGTCGAAGGTCCACGTGAGCTCCGTGCCGGCCACAGGCGACATCGCGGGCGCAGCATGCGCCGAGCTCGACGCGTGACTGACCGGGCTCACCGCCGTCACGACTGACGGCGCGGCCAATGCGGCGCGAGCCTTCGCGGCAGGAGCGGGATGCTCATGTCGGGAGCAGGCAACGACCAGGGGTGAGAGCACGAGCAGCGCGCGCCGTATCAGCGCGCCGGGCGACAGCCCGCCCGCGCCGCTCATTTATAGCGATCCTTGGCCCGACGCACCGCGCCGAGCACAGCGCCCGGAGAGCGATCTTGCGCCAGATCACCCGCGACCTGCTGCAAAATCTCCGGGCTCTCACAGCGCATGAACGGGTTCGTCGCGCGCTCCTCGGCGAGCGTCGAAGGCACCGAAGGCTTGCCTTGCGCGCGCAGCTTCGCGACGCGCTCCGCCTTCTCCCGCACGGCGGCGTTGCCGGGCTCCATGTGCGCGGCAAACTCCAGATTTTTGGCCGTGTACTCGTGACCGCAGAACACCTTCGTCGAATCCGGCAGCGCGGCGAGCCGCTCATTCAACGAGCTGTACATCTGCTGCGCGGTGCCCTCGAACAGGCGCCCGCAGCCAGCGACGAACAACGTGTCCCCCGTGAACACCGCGTCCTCCACGTTGAACGCCAGGGCACCCAGCGTATGCCCTGGAATATGCAGCGCTCGGAGCTCGAGCCCGGCGACCTCCACCCGCTGCCCATCGTCGAGCGGATCCGTGAGCCCTGGCAGCCGGCCCTGATCGCCGGCGAACCCGAAGATCCTCAGCCCCGGAAACTCACGCGCGAGCTCTTCATTGCCGCCCACGTGATCGATGTGGTGGTGCGTCGAAAAAATACCGACGAGCTCCAGCCCAGAGCGCTCCAGCGCGCGCCGAACTGGCGCGGCCTCGCTCGCGTCCACCACCAGCGCCCGCTTCGAGCCTGGCGTCGTCAGCAAATAGGCGTAGTTGTCCTCGAGACACGGGACGATTTCCACCTGCATGGCGCGCAGGTTAGCACCACTCGCGAGCGCGCGGGGGGCACCAGGGCCGGCTGAATCAGCCGCCAAATGCGGCGTTTCCGGCCACACAGAGATGGCGCTTCCCGAACGCGCCGCCTTAGGCTAAATGTCTCCGCCCTTTGCGCCCGTAGCTCAGCTGGATAGAGCGACGGCCTCCGGAGCCGTAGGTCGCAGGTTCGAATCCTGCCGGGCGCGCGAA
>CBINHN010000071.1:0-30079 GCA_966250485.1 uncultured Sorangium sp.
AGCAAGTTGCACCTGCCAATGCGCGGCTTCAAGCGACGCAGGCACTGACCTATGTGCTCGGCGCTCTGCTGGTGGGCTCCTCGTCGCTCATTTTGGACCTGGCAGCGCTCTCACGGCAAACGCGGTCTCCTTCGCCGGCTCTGCGGTTTGCTTGGCAGTGATTCGGCTTCGCCGCGACGCGGCCGTCGCGCAAGGGGAGACGCACGGCGCGAGCCCGCTCGCGGATCTGGCGATTGGAGTCCGCTTTTTGCTGAAAGACGCGATATTGCGGTCGCTGGCGGTGTTTCAAATCGGCGTAGCGCTGTTGGGTAGCGTCGGCCTGAGCGCGGCCGTCATCGACCTGTTCGTGTTTCGCCTGCGCAGCGACTTGGGCGCGAGTAGCCAAACCGTGGGCATGGCCATTGGCATGGGTTCCGTCGGTGCGGTGATAGGTGCGTTGACGTCGCCGCGCGTGCAGCGGCGAGTTGGTGTTTCAGTGTGCGTCCTGGGGGGTACGGGGGTGCAAGCGGTAGGGCTGATGTGCGCTGGCTCGACCGCGCACGTCGCGGTCATCGTCACTGGGCTCGCCATGTGGGCCGCCGGCTTGACCCTGCGCGGCGTTGCCGCGAACTCGTTGCGTCAGACAATAACGCCCGACGCGCTGCTCGGCCGCGTGAGCGCGGCCGCATGGACAGTCGCCTCCGCGGCCGCAACCGTGGGCGCGCTCATCGTCACCTCCCTGGCCGCGCATACCGGAGCGGCGCGTGCGTTCGTGATGATCGGCGCAGCGCTGGGCCTCGTCACGCTCCGCGCGTTTCGATCCCCGCTGGGGCCGTTGCGGCCCCACGCCGTCAGCACGCGCGCGCGCTGACGGCGCGCGGCGCTTCCGTCGCGCTCGCGGGCTCTGACCTCGACCGAAGCCGCCCGGCTTCGCGCGGCCGGTGTGCGGCGCGAGCGCCTGCGGCAAAAAGCCGCGCGCAGCGGCGACGCGCGAGTGATACTGGGCTCGCGATGAATGGCTCCTGCGGGCTAGCGCTCGCTCTCCTAACCGTCGCTTGCGGCTCCGACCCCGCCGCGAGCGGGAAGGACATGGCAACGGGTGAATTTCGACTCGCCTCCAGCTTCGTTCCGGATCCGTCCGTCACCGGCAAAAACTCGCTCACGCTGCGGTTGAGCGAGCCGGGCGGCGCGGCCGTGAGCGGCGCGAGCTTCAGCATCGAACCATGGATGCCCGCTCACGGTCACGGCAGCTCGATCGTGCCGCAGGTCGTGGAGCTCGGGGACGGCGAGTACCAGAGTGATGACCTGATCTTCACCATGCCCGGGACGTGGGAGGTGCGCATCGCGGTCGATGCGGCGGCGCGGCACGACTATTTCGTGCTCACGCGCGAGGTGAAATGACGACGTTGACGCGACGGGTCGTCGGGCTTGGGTTGCTGCTGGGTTCGTGGCTGAGCGCGGGGGCGGCGCACGCGCAGTCGTGCTGCACGAGCACCGGCTCGAATGAATTTGGCGTCGTGCCGCGCGGGCGCACGGCGTCGATCGCCAGCCAATTGAGCTGGGATCGCGGCTTCGGCTCGTTCACCAGCGACGGCCGCTATCACCTGCTGGCCAACGCAGAGGCTGACGACATCGTCTGGCGTTGGGGCGGGGGTTTTCGCCCTGGCCTGTCCTGGCTGCAGCTTCACGTGAGCTTGCCGGTCAAGCTGCAGTATCGGAGCTTGAGCGGCGTTGATTCCGCCACTCGCATCGGCTTCGGCGACGCGCAGGCCGGCCTGCGCGCCACGCTGACGGAGGACCGCATCGCGCCGTTCGCCCTGCGTGACGCTTCGACGTGGCTGCCCTTCTTGGAGCCGTTCGTCGGACTGCGCGCGCCGACCGGACGCGCTCCCGAACGGAGCACGACGCCAACGCAAGCCGACGTGATGGGCGACGGCGCGTGGCTATTCTTCGCTGGGCTGTCCGTCACGAAGTACCTGAGTGATGATGAAGCGATCACGCTCGCGGGCACCTGGGGCCATCGCTTCGCGCGCTCGGTTCCGGGCGTCGCGGGCGCAGTGCATCGCTTCGAGCCGGGCAACGAATACGACGCGCGGGTGAGCTGGCAGCATTTCATGGGCTTGTTCTGGTCGACCGCGATTTTCGGCGAGCTCCGCATCACCGAGCCGCCGCGCTCGGACGGCGAAAAGATCGCGAACGGTGGGACGCGGCGCGTGCGGCTCGGTATGTCCGCGCTGTACTACCTGTCTTACCCCGCTTGGCAGCTCGTGCCCACGCTGGCGCTGGACTTGCCGCTCAACGGGCTCGGAAAAAATGTCCCCTTTGCGGGCAGCTCGCTGTCGCTCTCGTTGCAGCGAAACTTCTCGTAACGCGCAGCGCTCGCTCGAGCGACTCTGCGTTCGCGCTCAGCGGATGCTGACCTGCAGCGCGTACGGAAATACCAGCTCCGGATCGACCGGCGAAGCCATGACGCGGATGTAGTAGCTGCCGGCGGCTAAATTCTCGGCGAGCACGTAGGCGCAGAGCCCGTCGGCGAGCAGGCTGTCGTCGTTCTCGACGAGCAACGTGCCGTTGGCGTCGTAAATCGCGATGTCGCTGTCCAACAGCTCGAGCCCGCAAGCGCCGTCACCGAAATCGCGAGTCGTGACCTCGAGGGTCGTGCCTGATTCGTTCACCTGAACTTTGACCCAGTCGACGTCGCCGGGCTCGGAGATCTCCGCGTAGTAGTAGTCGATGTCCGACGGCACGAACTCGTCCGCGCTCTCGAGCGAGTCGTTATCGTCGCTTTCCGAAGACTCCACGGTGCAGGTTGCGCTGCAGCCGTCCCCGTCGGCTTGGCCGCCGTCGTCACAGCCCTCACCCTCATCGCGAACGGCGTCGCCGCAGCGGATGGCTCGACTCTCTACCGAGAGCGTGAACTTCCCGGCGTCCCCGGGGGAGTAGCCGTCGACCACCACGAAGAGGACGTCGCCGGCGTTGACCTTGCTCACCAGCGTGCCGGCCGTGGAGCACAGGACTTCGCTCGCGTCCGCGGCGCAGGTTTGGCGCAGTGAGAGGGTAAGTTGCGGAGCTGCGGTGGCGAGCGACACCGCGAGCACGCCGTCGTTCTGCGCCGTGACGCGATACACGAGCTCGCTGCCGCTCTTCTCCGTGGGGTTCGAGCAGGATGGCTCCAGCTCGGCGGAGTGGCCGCGCGTGTTGCCCACGACCATCGTGGGCTCGCTCAACTCTACGGCAGCAGCGCAGGAGCTCGCGCAGGCCTCCTCACAGCTGGGATCGCTGCAGTCGATGAGCCCGTTGCCGTCATTGTCACCGCCGTCGAAGCAGTCCTCTTGGCCCGCGCATTCCGCGGTGTCCAAGCTGCAGTCGCTGCGGCAGCCGAGCGTTCCGCTCGAGAACCCGAGCTCTTCGCACGAGCTATTGCCGAGGTCGCTGCCGTCGCATTCCTCGCCAATTTCCTGCTCTCCGTTGCCGCACACCGGCTCCGCGCCCGCGGCGCCCCCGTCGTTGCCCGAGCCGGCTTCGGTCGCGCCGCCCTGGCCCACCTGAGCACCGCCGCTGCTCCCCCCGGCGCCGCCGCTGCGACCGCTGGCGTCGCCGCTGCCTCCGCCGGCGCCGCTGCTGCTGGCCGCGCTGCCGCCCGTGCTGGAGCTGCCGGCGCTGGGACCAGCACCACCGCTGCGTGCGTCCGCGCCGCTGGCGCCGCCCTCGTCGTTGGCCGTGCCGCTCGCCGCTGGCGCGGGTGGACGCGTGTCGTCTGCTCCTGAACAAGAGACGACGAGCAGCATGAACGCGACGCACGAGGCGAGGGGCAGCCTCATTCGGACGGCGGGCATGAATACGTTACTTTCCAGTCGTTGGCGGTCGCGGTGTGAAGCTTGTCGGACGTCGGATTGACCGTCAGATCGAGCTGCAGGAACGGCAGGCGGGCGGACGCGCCGAGCAGCTTGAAGAGATTGATGGGGCAGCCCTTGGGCCCGCTCTCCGTACAGCGTTGCAGGTCCGTCGGACTCAGCCGCGCGGTGGCGACGAGCTGCGCGGGCGCCGAGCTGAGGCCCGCCTTCGTGTTGGCGGCGCGGGCGCGAAACTCAACGGACGAGTCGGCGGGCGTGGTCGTGTTGTACGTCAAGAAGTTCCACTGGGGCGCGCTCCCCGCGGCGCAAGACGCTTCGTAGATCTGAGAGGTTTGGCTGGTGCCGTAAGTGCTCGGACAACCGAGCTGCGTTTCGACCAGCGCGCCCTTGTCGGCTTGCACGGCGCTGCACGTCGTCGGGCACAAGGTGATCTCTTTCGGCGTCGTATTGTCGTCGAAATACCAGCCGCTGCCGCAGCTGCTCGAGCCTTGTACCTTGGGCAGCGTCTGCGTGGCGCCGCCGGTGCCCGGCGTGTACACGACGCTGACGTTGTTGCTGTCGATCGTGGTACCGGTCGGGAGCGCGAACGTGCAGGAGACGTTCTGGCCGGCGATCGACTGCAGCGCATCTACGAGGTCCGCCTGCATTTGCGCCGCGTTGCTCGCCGTCGCGACGAAGGCGCTGCCGGTGCCGCCGGCCTTGGCCAACAGATCCAAGTCGCTGATGTTCGAACCTTGGATGCCGATGGCGTAGGTGCGAACGCCATAGTTCTCGTAGGCATCGGTGGCGAGCTGGCGGATGTCCTTCCAGTCGGTGTTGCACTTGCTGGGCTGCCCGTCGGTGACGAGCACCACGGCGTAAATGGAGCTCGGATCCGTCATCTGGTTGCTGGTCGCCCAATCCAGCGCACCGTCCAGCGCGGGGAACGTCGGCGTCCATCCGCCCGGGCTCGTGCTGGAGACGGCGTTGAGCAGGAGCTTCTCCTGCGTATCCGAGGGGGACCCCGCGCTGGTGAGCACTCCGAGCTCGACGAGCGGATCGGAGCAGGCAGCGGCGCTGCATTTATTGTCGTTGCAGCCGGAGCTCGGTTTATCGTCCGGGAAGAAGCGGAAGGCCACGCCCAGGCCCGCCGAGCCCGGATCCTTGAAGAAGGTCGAGAGCGCGGCGCTCGTCGCGCTCCAGCGCGTCCCGCCGCCGCTGAGGCCCGTGCTCATCGAGCCCGACTTATCGAACATGATGAACAGTTTCACCGGCCTGAAGCTCGCCACGCTGGTCGAGCCGGAGCACGCGGGAGCGCCGCAGCTGCCGCCCGAATACAGGCTCCAGTTGTCGCGGCAATTGCATTCAGTGACGTAGCCGCTGATGCTCTGCGGGTTCACCATGATCTCACGGTTGCCCGTGAGCCCGGCGCAGTCGGTCACGCTGATGCATTGACCCGCAGGGATGGCCTGCTTCGTCGTGCAGGTCTTCATCTGCGGGTGGCTCAGGCTCGGGTTGCAGTTCGGAAACTGCTGCGAGTTCGCGGGGAAGTGGACCAGCTTGATGCCCGCGGGCGCGTCCTTGGTCCCGTGGTTGCAGACGGGGATGGTGTTGTCACACGGTACACCGACGGCGAGGTCGATGCCGTCGCAGCTCGTGTCCGTCTGTCCCGGAAGCCAGGGCGTACATTTTCCCTGGGAGGCGGGCGGGCTGCCGGAGCCGCAGCTCGCGCCGCACACCGATTTCACCGCGTCGACGCAGCTTTGATCCCAGGTCTCCGCGCCGCCGCCCGACGCGCTGGCGGCAGGACCTTCACACATGAACTGATACTTTTGGGTGCAGCTGGTGTCGTGCCAGTCGGCGTCCTTTTCGTCCAGGTACACACAGTCGCCGCTGCCGTCAGGCTCCTTCCTGTGCCAGTTGCGATACGTGCTCGCCTGCCCGCTGGACCACACGTAGTTGCCGGATTTGGCGTTGGCGTTGAGGCCGATCCAGGTGTCGTCCTGGATGCGCGACTCGAGGAAGCTCTCTTCGCTGCTGTCGTTGATGGTGACCAGGTTCCAGCCCGTACCGCGCGCGGTACATGCGCTGAGCGCATCGGCCCATTTCTTTTCCGAGGTTTGCAGGAAATAACAACGTGATTTGTCGGCGCTGACGATCTCGTCGGACTGGCACGGACAGCTGACGCCGCACTCGCTGACCGCGAGGTCGACGCAGCTGCTGTCCCAGCTGCCCTTCTTGGAACAGCAGCTGGAGCGCTTCGCGCACACCTTGTCGACGCAAGAAGTGCAGCCCGCCTTCAGGTAACTCCCGACCGTGCACGTGTCGTGGCTACAGGCATTGCTGGGCTGCGTGCAGCAGGAGGGATTCGTCGCGCAGATGTCGTTCACGCACGAGTCACAGGTAGCGATCAGCGCGCCGCCCTCCTCGCATTTGCTGTGGCTACACGAGCTGGCGGTGATCGGCTCGGAACAGTACTGGTTGAACTGGCAATCGAACGCGCTGCCGCACGGCTCCTTGAGCCCCTTCGAGACCAGCCCCTTCGGAAGGTTGGCCAAGCTGCCCGTGGACCACTCGAACTTGGGCCCGAGTGTGCCGATCACGGGAGTGGGTGGCTGTTCGATATAGTCGTTGCAGAACGGATCGCAGGGGTTGTTCAGGCAGCGCGCGGAGGCGCTGTACGCCAAAGTGTGGACCCCGCCGTCTTCGGCGCTGGCCGCTAGCTCCAGGGTACTGCTGGTGCCGTTCTCGCACCGTCCCCAGGCGCCGGCGTTACAGGTCTGTGTGCCGTGGTAGCAGCTGAGCACGCGGCCCTGTCGGCCCAACGTGACACTGCAATCGCGTGTCGCACCATCACGGCACGGCCCGGTGTCGATGATGCTGCCACCTGGCATTTCACCGCCGTTAACCAAGCCAGGATGGCTCTCACCGGACGAGCAGCTCAAGGTGCTTGCGGCGAGAGCGGCCCAGCCGACGGCGCGACGCAGGAGCCGGAGGATCTGATGAGCCGCCACGGATCTTTCAGCGGTTCATCTTGACAAGAACGTAAGCGAAGTCCCGTCGTGCGCAGAAGTTCTGTAGTTGTTGGTGGGGCGACGCCCGGAACTCTGACGAAGGGTGCGGCAAGCTCCGGGCGCGTTGCTGTTTCTGTCAGCGCGCTCAGTAGAAATCGAAACCGGCGCGCAGCGTCAGCGTGGGCACGATCCCGTAAGCCTTGAGTCCGCGATCGAAGCGCGCCGCGGCGTCGGTGAGCAGTGTCTTGCTCGCGCGCGGATTCGTGGAGGCGGCTTCGGTGTGAGCGTCGAGCGTGCCCAACACGCCGAGCCCCGCCGCGAGCAGCAAGCGATCGATCGGCTGGATCTCGTAGCCGACGCTGATCGTCCACAGATCGATGGCCGTGGTCGCTCGGTAGTGACCCTCGGCGCCCGCGAGCTCCGGATACGTCGCGGAGGTAACGTCACCCGAGCCGTCCAGCACCAGCCGCGAGTAGCCGGCGTCACAATACAAGCCGAGCCGCGAGAACGGACGATAACCGAGCTGCGCCGACCAGCTCTGACCTTGGTAATTCGCGCTACGCAAGTAAGCTTCCGCGCGCGCGTCGTTCGTGGTGGAGGCCACCGCCGCGGTGACCAGGTTCATGTACGCGGCGGGCACCCAGCCGAGACCGGCGGAGACGCGAAGCCCGATCGGCGTCTCCAGGCCGACCTGGGCGCCGATGTCCACGGGCGCGCGCGTGACACCCTCCAGGGTGATCATCCAGCGCTGTCGCGCCAGGCGGCTCTCTGCGGACTCTGCGCGGCGCTCCGGGACGTCCTGCGGCGGCGCCGCGGAGGCCATGCCGTCGAAGTCAGCTGGCAGAGGTGCCGCAGAGAGCGCGCGCGCCGCGACGAAGACGGCAGCCAGGCTCGCTGCGCCGGCCGCGAGCGCGACGGAGCGGGTACGGCGGATAAGCAACATGTTCGCGTGGCCCTGCAGTTCGCGTGCCCGAGCGGCTCCCCGTTCCCCCAGCGCCGGCGATTGGCCTTGCATCGGCGAAGACTGCAGCAATTCGCCGCGAGACGCCACGCTCACCACGCTCGGTGCACAATTGCCTCGTCAGTGCAGAGATATGCAAACTACGAGCCTCCGCTCACGCGCACTGCGAGATCGACCAATAAGAAGCCGATTGCGATGGGCAACATTAACAATGCCAGTACCATCACGACGGCCACAGCGATGACCAGATAGTCGCTAAATCCTGGTGCAGCGCGGGTATTGCCGCCGTAACGCCGAATCAGCGCGAGGTTGCGCTCGGCCGCGCGAAAGCCCACGTCGAAGAGATCGCCCAGGAAGGGCACCGCGCCGATCACGGCGTCGAGCGCGACGTTGAGCAACATCTTCAATAGAATCACCTTCGGCACTCGCAGCTGAAAGCCGAGGTAAAAGAGCGCGAGCGTGGCGAGCGCGCCGACCGCGTCGCCCGCGCCCGGCGCGACGAAGCCGAGCAGCGCGTCGAAGCCGACGGCGATGCGAGTGCCTGGGATGACGAAGGCACGGTCCAGCCAATGCGCGAGGTGTTCGGCCCAGGAGGGAATGGCCGCTGAGGGCTGAGCGGAGGCGGCTTTGGAGCTGCGGACGAGGTCGGTCACGCGGCGAGTGTGGCAGAGGGCAGCCAAGAGCGCCGCCGAGCTCAGCTCGCGTGGTAGGAAGCGGGCGATGCGAGCCGTCGTGCAACGGGTGACCCGAGCCAGCGTGACCGTCGACGGGGAGGTGGTGGGTGAAATCGCGGCGGGCCTGCTGGTCTTGGTCGGCGTCGCCCAGAACGACAGCGAGGCCGACGCCGTGGCTCTGGCCGAGAAGGTCGTCGCTCTGCGCATCTTCGAAGACGAAGCTGGCAAGATGAACCGCGCGCTGCCCGACGTCGCTGGCGCGCTGCTCGCCGTTTCACAGTTCACGCTGCTCGGCGACGTGCGCAAGGGCAGGCGACCGAGCTTCACCAGCGCGAAGGCGCCGGAGGCGGCCGAGGCGCTGTTCGAAGCATTCTGCGCGTGCTGCGAGCGCCTCGGAGTGCGCGTGGCGCGCGGCCGCTTTCGCGCGCACATGCTGGTGGAGCTCGTGAACGATGGTCCCGTCACCATCCTGATCGACAGCGAGCGCGCGTTCTAACGACGCGGCCGCGCGGCTCGCGCGCCGCGACGTCGCAGCCCGTCAGGGGGTCTCTTCTGCCGGCTCGGTCGAAATGCCGCGCAGCTTGCTGCTCGCGCTGAAGGAGTATTCGACGCTGCGCCCGCTGACGCTGTCCGGCAAAATCGCGGTCTGCCGACAGTCGGCGGTCCAGCCCTGAGTTTGGTAGGTGACCTGCTTTTTTCGGCGTCGCAGCTGCTTGGTGATGCGCTTGGCCTGCACGGCGATGTCGCACACGTCGTTCAGCACGATGAGCGCGGGCTCGCTCTTGAAATCGGCTTCAATCAGCCGGCGCAGCTGCGCGGGCGTCTTGCTCTGCTCGTCGATCACGATGCTGCTGTCCGAGACATCGAGCAGCGCTTGCACGTTGCGCTGGTTCAGCGCGCGCTCCACGGCCAGCACGCGCTCGGCGGTGCTCAGCAGATACTTGGCTTGCAGGTTGCCGGTGGTCACCGTGATCGCGCGCTCGCAGCAGACGCCGAGGCGGTTCGCCGCGCGCTCGCTCGGCTCCGCGCGCGCCTCGCTGGCGCAGCTCTCACCGCCGCGCACGACGACCTTGCCGTCTTTGACGCTGCTGGTCCAGCTCGCGGCGCTGCCGAGCTCGGAGAAGGACTCGCAGGCGTGCGTCCATTGCGACTCGCTACACAGCATCATGCCGACGTCCGCGCACTGCTTGACCGCGCCTTGGAAATCGAGCCCGACCGCGGTCTCGCGCGCGAGCACGCGATAGCCGCCGATGTAGCCGCCGGCGACGGGGCCAGCCACGACGTCGCGCGCGGGCACGCCGTTGAATGGCACGCTGCGCGCGGCGGTCGTCGGAGCGGCGCTCTCGGCGACGCTGCTCGCCGCGGCAGGCGGCGCCGCGCTTACGGCTGGAGGCGGGTTCGCGGCAGGCGCCGCGCGCGCGGGCAGCGCTGGCGGCGCGACGCTCGCGCTGCTCGCAGCGGCGCTGAGGCTGCTCGGCGCGGCGCGCGCGGCGTCGCTCTGCTCGGGCGCGCGCGAGGTGAACAGTCGGACGGCGACGGTGATGGAGGTGCCCATCACGAGCGCCGCGGCCGCTACGCCCAAGACGCGCGCGAGATTTCCGCTGCCGCCCGCGGGCACGCGGTTGGACGTCGGGATGTGCGCGGCCGAGCTCAGCTCCGTGGACGCCGGCTGCGCCGAGGGGATGGGCTCGTCCGCGGTCCTGAGCTCCGCCGCGGCGCGGGCCCACTCCGGCGCGAGCGACGCTTGTGGCGTCGGGTTGCGCGCCGCCGGTTCCAAGCCGAGGTGGCGAAACGCGTCGAGATCGTGCTCGGACGGCATCGCGGCGGTCGGCACACGGCCGGCGGCGCTCTCCAGCGCCTCCCAGAACTCGATGGCGCTGCCATAGCGCGCGCGCGGATCGACCGCGAGCGCGCGCGTCAGCACGGCTTCGATCGCGTCCGGCGCGTCGCAGCCGACGCCGCGCAGCGTGGGGCGACGCTCCGCGTCCGCGGCGCCGACGAACAGCTGCGCCGCGTCGCGCCCGTCCAGCGCTTGGCGTCCGCTCACGGCCTCGACGAACACGAGGGCCAGCGCGAACACGTCCGTCCAGGGCCCGGTCGCGCCATAGCGCCGGCTGAACTGCTCCGGGGCGCCGTAGCGCGCGGTGAACGCTTGCAGCGCGCCGCCCGTCTCCTCGAACGCGCGCGTCACGCTCTCGGACTCGGCCATCACCTTCGCGATGCCGAAATCCAGCACCTTCACGACGCTGCGACCCGCCAAGTTGGCGATGAACAGGTTCGCCGGCTTGATGTCACGGTGCGCGATGCCCTGGCGATGCGCGACGCCGAGGGCGCGCGCCGCGCTGGCCAGCAGATCGATGGCCTCGTTGATGGAACGGCCGCCGAGGCCGGCGGCGCGTCGCTCCGCGAAATCGCGATCGAGCGGCGTACCGTCGAGCCACTCCAGCACCAGGTAGGGCGTCCAGTGCTTGTTCGGTGAGACGGCGGCGCCGAGATCGAGCGCTTGCACGATGCCCGCCGTCGCGCGTGACAGCTGGTGCAAGAGGCGCCCCTCGGCCAGGAACGTCTCGCGAAAGCGCTCGCGCTCGGCGCCCGTCAGCGTCTGCGGCAGACGCAGGCACTTGAGGGCCACCGTCTGATCGAAGCCGAGGTGGTGCGCTCGATAGACGATGCCGAAGCCGCCGAGCCCGACTACCGCATCCACGCGGTACTTACCGTCTATGATCGCCCCGACCCAGCCGAAGAGATCGTGCGTGTCGTCCATCCGAGCGAGTGCTCCAGCGTAGCAGCTATTCTCGCGCAACCGGCGCCCGCGCGGCAAATTCGCCGCGGCTGTGAGCGGCGCGCACATGGGGCTCCCTTTGCCGCGCTTTGCGCACCGTGGCGCCCGGCCCTTGCTGCGCGTCACTCCTGGCGCTAATTGCGCGAGCCGTGCCCACGCTCGAATTTCTGGCCAACTCCATCGGCCGCCTCAAGCGCGTCGAAGCGCCCGAAGGCGGCGAGCTGGTCGAGATCTGCGACGAATTCTTGGCACCCATCCCGTTCTCGTGTCGTTCGGCGACCTGCGGCACGTGTCACGTCGAGGTGCTCGCGGGCGGCGAGCTGCTCGAGCCACCGGAAGCGAAAGAGCGTGAGCTGCTCGAGCTGCTCGGGGGTCAAGGCGAGCATCGCTTGGCGTGCCAAGCGCGGGTGCGGCCGGGTCCCGGCTTGGTGCGCTTGCGCGCGGTGCTCGCCGGGTAGTGACGCGCTACATCGTGAGCACTATTTTCCCGATGTTCTCGTTGCGCTCCATGCGCTCGTGAGCACGCGCGACCTCCGCGAGCGGCAGCGCGCAGTCGAGCAACGGCTGGAGCCGTCCGTCCCTGAGCCAGCCCATGAGATCCTGAGCAAAGCCGCGCACGATGGCCGCCTTCTCGGCGAGCGGTCGCGTGCGCATGACGATGCCGGAGATGGTCTGTCGCTGTCGCAACAAGCGCGCGAGATCGAGCTTGGCGCTGCTGCCGGCCACGAGCCCGACGACGATCCAGCGTCCACCCGCGGCCAGTGAGAGCTGATTCTTCTCCGCGTACGCGCCGCCGACCAGATCCAGGATCACGTTGACGCCGTTGCCTTGCGTCTCGGCTGCGATGACCTCAGCGAAATCTCGCTCGCTCGTGTCGATGCCGTACTCGGCGCCGAGCTCGCGCAGCTTGGTCAGCTTTTGCGCCGAGCGGGTGGTCACGAAGCAGTAGGCGCCAACCTCGCGCGCGAGCTGTAGTGCCGCGCTGCCGACGCCGCTCGCGGCTGCATGGATCAAGACGCGCTCACCGGGAGCGAGCTCGGCGGTGCGCAGCAGCGCCTCGTAGGCAGTCAGAAATGCTTCTGGAACCGCCGCGGCCTCGCTGAAGGACAAGCGCTCCGGGATGGGCAGCAGCAGGCGCTCGTCCACCGCCACGAGCTCGGCATAGCCGCCGCCCGCGATCAGCGCCATGACACGATCACCGACGGCGAAGCGGCGCGCCTCACGACCCACCTGGCGAACGACGCCGGCGCATTCCAAGCCCAGAATGGAGCTCTCGCCAGCAGGAGCTGGATACAGCCCGCGGCGTTGCAGCAAATCAGCGCGGTTTACTCCGGCCGCGTGCACTTCGACCAGCACTTGGTGGGCGGACGGCACCGGATCCGGCGCTTCACCCAGGGTCAGCGCTTCCACGCCGCCCGGGGCACTCACGAGCACGGCTTTCATCAGAGCGTGGTCAAGTATGCCGCGCCGATGATGCCCGCGCCCTCACCGAGCTCACTGAGCAGCAGCGGGACGTCCGCGAGTGGCGGGGCGAACGTGTGTTGCTTCATCGCTTCTCGCACGTGGGGCGTGATCAGATCGAAGGCGCCGGCCACGCCGCCGGTGAACACGATCGCGTTGAGGTCGAGCAGGTTTTGAACGGCGGCGAGCCCGCGACCGAGCGCGTCGCCCATCGCGCTGAATACGGCCACGCCGGCCTTATCGCCACGCCGCGCGGCATCCGCGATTTTTAGGACGCCGTCCACCTCGGTCCCGCTCAGCTCTTTGAAGTGGCGGATCAGCGCCTTGGTGCCTGTGAAGGACTCCACGCAGCCGCGCTGCCCGCAGGCACACAGCGGCGCGTCACTCGAGCGGTCGATGTTCAGGTGTCCGAACTCACCAGCGAAGCCGTTGGCGCCCGGATAGAGCATGTGACCGAGCACGAGCCCCGCGCCGATGCCGGTACCGAGGGTCACCATCAAGAAGCTCGGGTGCTCGCGGCCGTGACCATAGAGCCGCTCGCCGAGCGCGGCGCTCGTCGCGTCGTTCTCGACGGCGATCGGGCAACCCCCGAGGCGGCGCGATAGCTCTTCCGCCACATGCACGCCGGCGAAGCCCGGCACGTTGGTGAGGCGCCAGCAGCGACCTTCCGCGTCGACTTCACCCGGGATCGCCACGCCCACCGCGTCGGGCTCGGGTGTCAGCGTGAGCACGGTGCTGGCCAGCACATCGAGGATCTCGTCTGGCGTCGAGCCGAAGCGCGTGCCCGCGATCGTCGAGCGCAGCACCTCGCCGCCTTCGACGACGCCGGCTTTGACTTGAGTCCCTCCGAAATCCACTCCGATCAACATGGAGCTCTCGAACAAATAGTTGAGTACGGACTCTACCGCAAACAGCGCTTTTGCACGGGTGCGTTGCGTGCGCAGCATGTAGTAAATCCCGCGACACCACGAGCCCCCAGGGGCGCGCAAGGCCGGCGCGCCGGTTGGCGCGCGGCGGTGGGATCGCGTTCAGCTTTGCGGCCGCGAGCTCTATATTCGCGGGCATGTCAACGCTGCGCGTAGCGACGCTGAACGTCTGGAACAAGTCGGGGCCTTGGAACGAGCGTCTGCGCTTGATTCGCGCTGAAATCACGCGCATTTCTCCGGATATCCTGGGCCTGCAAGAGATCTTGCGCTTCGCGCCCGATGGCGCGGCGTTCGTCGCGAACGCGAGCAACTGCCAGGCGACCGAGATCGCCGCCGGCTTCGGGTATCACGTGGCTTACGCCGCGGCCTCGGACTACGGCGCAGGGCTCAAGTTCGGCAATGCGCTGCTGTCACGTTTTCCTGTGCTGCTCGAGCAAGCCTTCGTGTTGCCGGGTATCGAGAGCGGCGAAACGCGCTCACTGCTCTACGTGAAGCTCGACACGCCATTCGGCGTCTTGCCCGTGTTCGTGACGCACCTCAATTGGAAGTTCCACCAGGGCAGCGTCCGGCTGCGACAGGTGCGCTTCATCGCGGACCGCATCGCCGAGCTCACGCCGGTCAAGAGCTCGGATCTGCCGCCCGTGCTGATGGGAGATTTCAACGCCGAGCCGGAAGCGGACGAGATCCGCTATCTGCGTGGCCTCGCCGTCGTGGAGGGGCAGAGCGTCCACTTCGCCGATGCGTGGCTTCACGGCGGCGACGGCAGCCTCGGCGCCACGTTTCATCGAGACAACGACTACGCCCGGACGGCCCACGAACCTTCGCGACGCATCGACTATATTTTCGTGCGGGGTCCGGACCACTTGCTGCGCGGCGAGCCGATGAGGACGGAAATCGTTTTCGCCACGCCAGAAGCGGCGGAAAATGGCGCGATCTGGCCTTCTGACCACTTCGGCCTGATTTCCGAAATCTACTTCGCAGCGCGCGCGCCGTGAGCGCTGCGGGCCCAGGCGGCTGGCGCAGCGCGGAGGAATTTGCCAAGATCGCGCGGCCCATGAAGCACGTCGTCCATCACGATCTCGGTCAGGAACGCGCCAAGCAAGCCGCCGAAGCGGCGCTCGGCACCTACGCCAAGAAATTCGAGAAATACTCGCCCAAGGTGAATTGGACGACGAGCTCCAAGGCGCAGATCTCCTTCAACGTGAAGGGTTTTACGCTGAGCGGCGATCTAGAGGTGCTCGATCGCAGCATCGAGATGGATCTCGATGTTCCGTTCGTGCTGCGGCCGTTCAAGGGTCAGGCGCTGAACGTCATCGAGAACGAGATCAAGGACTGGATCGCCAAGGCCAAATCGGGCGCGGTGTAGCCGCTCGGCTACGTCCTCGCGGCCAAGCGCCGCACGCGCTCGAGGATCGGCGGGTGGGAGCCATAAACGGCGCTGAACCAGGGGTGCGGGTGCAGGTTCGTCAAGTTGTCGCGCGCGAGCTTGGTCAGGCCGCTAGCGAGCGCCGCAGGGCTGCCCAAAAGCTGAACGGCGAACTCGTCCGCTTGCCACTCGTGTCGCCGTGACCAGGCGCTGGACAAGGGCGTGATGACGAAGCCGAGCAGCGAGCCCAGGTACCAGACGATGTTCGCGCGCAAGAAGAAGGAGCCGTCGCTCTCGCCGATCAGCGCGGGTAAGCCGTGCGCGCCGAGCAGGCGAAAAGCCCCGTAACAGCTGGCGAGCAGCAGCAGCTGAGTGAGCACGAAGCGCCGCTGGATGTGGTGGCGTTTCCAGTGGCCCAGCTCGTGCGCGAGCACCGCCAGAATTTCGGCTTCGTTCATGCGCGCGAGCAGGGTGTCGAACAAGACGACGCGCTTCACCGGCCCGAGCCCAGTAAAATACGCGTTGGAGTGGCTGCTGCGACGAGAAGCGTCGATCTGGAAGATACGGCCGACGCGCACGCCGGCGCGCGCGGCCAGCGCGTGGACGTCGCGCGCGAGCTCAGGGATGGCGAGCGGCTGAACCTTGAAGAACAAAGGCTCCAGCACGTGCGGCGCGATCAAGGTGAGCAACACGGCGAGCGCTGCAAGCAAGGCCCACACCAACAGCCACCAATGCGCCGGAAACGCCGCCACGAGCCACGCTGCGGCGCCCACCGTGGCGGCGCCGAAGAGCGCCGAGAGCGCGGCGCCCTTCGCCAGATCGGCGAAGAAGAGCGCGGCGGTCATGCGGTTGAAGCCGTGGCGCTCCTCGACCACGAACGCGCTGTACCAGCGCAATGGCAGGGCGAGCAGCGTGCTGGCGAGCCCGATGCCGAGCACGAACACGACGCCCTGCAGCACGAAGGAGCTCGACAGCGCGCGAACGGAGCGGTCGTACGCAGCGGCTAGACCACTGAACAGCCAAAGGATCGGCAGCAGGTGGGAGAGGACTGTTTCCATCAGCCGCAGCCGGTTGCGAGCGAGTGAATACGCTGCCATGCGCTCGAGCAGCGCGGCGTCGACGACGTCGCGGAGCTCGGGGGGCGTGACGTGTGCCTGACGGCGCGCATGTCGCAGGTTCAACACGGCGAGCAGCACTTCGGCGGCGGCGACCGCGAGGCCAGCGACGAGCAGGAATGCAGCCACGCGAGAAGCGTAGCCCTTTTTCGGCGAGCGCCGGAAACCTGGGCTTAGCTGTACGGAAAGCGCGGAGTTTCTCGTCGAATCCACGTCACGATGCTTCCCAATCGCCACCGGGATTGGTATTCAAGCTGCACTGTGACCGCCGGCAAGCACAACATTCCCGTCGAAGAGTTGCCGCTGGATGCGGCGTCGTTGCGTGACAGCTTCGTGCGTCACGTACAGCACACGCAGGGCAAGCACCCGTCCGCGGCGACGCGGCTCGACCATTTGATGGCCGTCGCTCGCACCTCGCGTGATCGCATGTTCGATCGCTGGACGCGCACCTGGCATCGCCGTGAGCGGCAGCAGCCGAAGCTCGTCTACTATCTCTCGCTCGAGTATTTGCTGGGCCGTCTGCTCGAGGACGGCCTGATCAACCTCGGCATCTTGGAAGAGATGCGGGAGGCCGTGGGCACGCTCGGGATCGATCTCGAGCAGGTGTTCACTCAGGAGCCGGATCCGGGGCTCGGAAACGGCGGCCTGGGACGGCTCGCGGCCTGCTTCATGGATTCGTTGGCCACGCTCGGCATCGCCGGCATGGGCTACGGCATCCGCTACGACTATGGCATTTTTCGCCAGGAAATCGTCGGCGGCTCGCAGACCGAGGCGCCCGACGCCTGGCTGCAATACGGCTTTCCGTGGGAGATCGCGCGGCCCGAGCGCGTCTACAAAGTCCGCTTCGGCGGCCGCGTGATCCAGTACACGGGCAGCGCGGGGCGTCTGACGCATGAGTGGGTGGACACGCAGGACGTGCTGGCCATGGCCTACGACGTGCCAGTGCCCGGCTACCGCAACAACGTGGTCAACACCTTGCGGCTGTGGTCGGCCAAGGCGACCCACGATTTCGACATCTCGTACTTCAACCGCGGCGACTACATCAAAGCCGTCGAGCAAAAGTTCTCGACCGAGAACATCTCGCGCGTGCTGTACCCGAACGATCAACAGCCGGCGGGCAAAGAGCTGCGCTTGAAGCAGGAGTACTTCCTGGTCTCGGCGACGCTCCAGGACGTGATCTCGCGTCACCTGCGCTACCACCCGGATCTCTACAACCTGCACGACCAGGCCATTTTCCAGATGAACGACACGCATCCAGCGCTCGCCGTAGCGGAGCTGATGCGCGTGTTGGTCGACGAGCACGGCATGCCCTGGGACCACGCCTGGTCGCTCACGCGGCGCTGCTGCGCGTACACCAACCACACCATCTTGCCGGAGGCGCTCGAGCGCTGGCCGGTGTGGCTGATGGAGCGCGTGGTGCCGCGCCATCTGCAGATCATCTACGAGATCAACCACTGGTTCTTGGCTGAGTGCCGCAAGCGCTTCGCGAACGACGACGAGCGCTTGCGCCGCATGTCGTTGATCGAAGAAGGGCCCGAGAAGCAGGTGCGCATGGCGAACCTGGCGGTGATCGGCGGCAGCCGCGTGAACGGCGTCTCCGAGCTGCACTCGCATTTGCTGCGCGAGCGTCTGTTCCACGACTTCTATGAGCTCGAGCCCAGCAAGTTCATCAACGAGACCAACGGCGTCACGCCGCGCCGCTGGCTGCTGAAGTGCAACCCGGCGCTGGCGCGCGTCATCACGCGTCGCCTGGGCGACAGCTGGATCACCGATCTCGACCAGCTCGAACGGCTCGCGCCGATGGCGTCCGATCCGGAGCTGCAGAGCGAGTGGCAAGCTGCCAAGCGCGAGAACAAAGAGCGCCTAGCCGGCCTGCTGAAGCGACAGTTCGGCATCGAGCTGGATCCGACACATTTGGTCGATTCGCAGGTGAAGCGCTTCCACGAGTACAAGCGCCAGCTGCTCAACATTCTGCACGTGGTGTCGCTGTACTTGCAGTATCGCCAGAAGCCGCCGCACGAGGTGGTGCCGCGCACCTTCATATTCTCTGGCAAGGCCGCGCCGGGCTACGACATGGCCAAGCGCATCATCCACCTCATCAACTCGGTCGCGCAGGTCGTCAACCACGACATCGTGGTGCGGCAGTACCTGCGCGTCGTGTTCGTGCCGAACTACGGGGTGACGCTGGCCGAGCACATCATTCCGGCGAGCGACGTGTCGGAGCAGATCTCGACCGCGGGCATGGAAGCGTCGGGCACCGGCAACATGAAGTTTGCGCTCAACGGCGCCCTCACCGTGGGCACGTTGGACGGCGCCAACATCGAGATCAAAGAGGCCGTCGGGGACGGCAACATCTTCATCTTCGGCTTGACCGCGGAGGAGGTGATTCAGGCGCGTGAGGGCGGCTACAGCCCGCAGCACGTCTACTATCGCGAGCCGCTGCTGCGCGCCGCGCTGGACGCCGTGTCGAGCGGCATGTTCTCCCCGGAGGAGCCCGGTCGCTTCCGCCCGGTCGTGGACTCGCTGCTGCACGGCGGCGACACGTACATGGTGCTGGCG
The DNA here is from genome assembly GCA_966250485.1 of uncultured Sorangium sp. GTDB lineage: Bacteria > Myxococcota_A > Polyangia > Polyangiales > Polyangiaceae > PMG-095. Next base: position 18,671 of record CBINHN010000071.1, read on the forward strand.
GATTTCTTGAGCTACGTGCAGTGCCACCGCAGCGTGGAAATGGCGTATTTAGACCGCGCGGGCTGGACGCGACGCTCGATCCTCAACGTCGCGCACATGGGCCGCTTCTCGAGCGATCGCACGGTGCTCGGCTACGCGCGTGACGTGTGGAACGTGTACGTGCCGCCGGCGGTCAAAGGGCTGCGTCCGGTCCCCACCAACGCCCCGCGCTTCGGGGCGGCGGAGTAAGCTCCGGCGTCACGGCGAGCAGTAGCTGGCGTCGGCGAAGCTGTCGACGCAGCGGCTGTCTGCGCCGCAGGCGCCGCTCTCGCACTGCAACGACAGCTGACACGCCTCGCCTGCGCCGAGCTTCGGCGCGCAGACGAACGCGGGCGAACAGGCGCTGTCCTGCGAGCACGCGTCGATTTGTAGTGAGCAGTCACCGCTCGCGCGCTGCGGTTGGCAGGTCAGCGTCGACAGATCACAGAACAGCCCCGCTTGGCAGCCTTCGAGCGCGCAGGGCTCGTCGGGGCCGAGGCTCAGCTGACACGTGTTCGGGGAGCTGTGGCGGCTGGCGCAATAGACCTCTTTTCCCTGTTGCCGCGCGCATTCTAGATCCTCCGTACACTCCTCACCGATGCCGCGCGTGCCCACGAACGCGTTGACGCAAGCTGTCAGATGCGCGCGCAATCCCTGGTAGCTACAGCCCTGTAGCCGAGCGGCGGCGTTTGCGATGCAAGCGCCCGCCCGGAACGGATCATAGGCCACGGCGAGCGCAGAGACATCGGCGAGCTCCCGCTCGTACTCGGCCTGATAGGCCGCGCGGCAATCCGCCGCTATGCCGCCGAGCCCCTGCTCGCCGCAACAGCTAGCGAGCGCGTTACAGAGCACGTCGGCGAGCCGCTCCGCGAGCTCGGCGCGCGAGAGGAAGCGCTCTTCACTCGGCGCGGAGAGCGACGGCTCGGCCCAGCGTTCGTCGACAGCGGGCGGCGTCGAGTGAGCGTCGCTGCCGCAGCTCGTGAGCAGGAGCGTGAAGCTGCAACCGAGAGCGGCGGCGGTGAGCAGGCGTACGCCGTCGTTAGCGCTGTGCGCAAAGAGCTTCACGGTGGGCGGCGCAGCATAGCCCCTTGCACCCCGCGGGCCCAGGTGGGAGCATTCACGACACATTCATTCAACCCTCCGGGAGAGCAGGATGCCCTCAGAGCTCGAGTCACTGAAGAAGTACACCACCGTCGTCGCCGATACGGGAGATATCGAGGCGATCGCGCGTCACCGCCCGCAGGACGCGACCACCAACCCGTCACTGTTACTGAAGGCGGCTCAGCTCCCACAGTACCGGGCTCTCGTGGAGGAGGCGGTGCACTACGCCGCCAAGCAAAACGTCGAGCGCTCGGCGCAGACCGAGCTGTTCATGGACAAGCTCGCCATCAACTTTGGCCTGGAAATCCTGAAGATCATCCCCGGCCGCGTCTCGACCGAGGTCGACGCGAGCTACAGCTTCGACACCGAGGGGACGCTGAACAAAGCGCGCTCGCTGATCGAGCTTTATCGCCGCGCCGGCATCGACCGTGAGCGCATCCTGATCAAGGTGGGCAGCACCTGGGAGGGCATCCGCGCCGCCGAGACGCTCGAGCGTGAAGGCATCCATTGCAATCTGACGCTGCTCTTCAGCTTCGCTCAGGCCGTGGCTTGCGCGCAGGCCAAGGTGACGCTCATCTCGCCCTTCGTCGGTCGCATCTACGATTGGTACAAGAAGGCGGGCGGCGGCGCGGACATCCCGATCCAGGACGACCCCGGCGTCGCCAGCGTGCGTCGCATCTACAACTATTACAAGAAGCACGACTACGCGACGCAAGTGATGGGCGCGAGCTTCCGCAAGCGCGAGCAGATCTTGGAGCTCTGTGGTTGCGATCTGCTGACCATCAGCCCGGATCTGTTGGCCAAGCTCACGGACAACTCCGGTGAGGTCGAGCCGAAGCTCACGGTCGCGGCCGCCAAGGCCAGCGACGTGCCCAAGGTGTCGCTGGACGAGAAGACGTATCGCTTCGAGCACAACCAGGACGCGATGGCGGTCGAGAAGCTGAGCGAGGGCATTCGCTCCTTCTATCAAGACGCGCGCAAGCTAGAGCGCTGGGCCGAGGCTACGATTCGCGCGACGGCGTGAGAACACAGCATAATTTCGCGGATAGCGCCGGCGTGTACCCACTACTGCTGAAGCCGTTGTTGTTCTTGCTGCCGGCGGAGACGGCGCACCACCTGGTGTTCTCGTTGCTCCGTTGGTTCATGGCCTTGCCGCTCTTGCAGCGGCTGCTGCGCGGCGCGCTCGCGTCACGGTCCGAGGCCTTGCGCGTGCGAGCGCTGGGGCTCGAGTTCTCGTCACCGGTTTTGTTGGCGGCCGGCTTCGACAAGAACGCGACGGGGTACGAAGCCCTGTCCGCGCTCGGCTTTGGCGGCATCGAGGTCGGGACGATCACGGCTCAGCCGCAACCCGGCAACCCCCTGCCGCGCCTGTTCCGCTTGCCGGAAGACCAGGCGCTGCTCAACCGCATGGGCTTCAACAACGACGGCGCCGAGCGCGTCGCGCAGCGCTTGAAGGCGCCGCGCTCGACCGTCGTGGGCGTGAACATCGGCAAGACCAAGGTCGTCGCGGAAGAGGGCGCCGTACAGGATTACGCCAAGAGCGCTGAGCTCTTGGGGGCCTGCGCCGACTACGTGGTCGTCAACGTCAGCTCGCCCAACACGCCCGGGTTGCGCGCGCTGCAGTCCGTCGAGCGCTTGCGTCCCCTGCTCATGGAAGTCCAGGCGGTGCTCGCGCGGGTGCGGCCCGCGGCGCCGCCGCCCCTGCTCGTAAAGATCGCGCCGGATTTGTCCGACGAAGCCATCGACGAGATCGCCGATCTAGCGTTGGAGCTCGAGCTCGCCGGGATCATCGCCACGAACACGACCACCAGCCGTGAGGGCTTGCTCACGGCGCCCGCGCAGCTCGACGCGCTGGGCGCTGGCGGCATCTCCGGCGCGCCGCTGCGACAGCGTTCGCTCACGGTGCTGCGCCGGCTGCGGCGTCGCATCGGCGATCGCTTGGTGTTGGTGGCGGCCGGCGGCATCGACAGCGCGGAGGACGCTTGGGAGCGCATCCGCGCGGGCGCGACGCTGGTGCAGATCTACACCGGGCTGATCTACGAAGGGCCGTTGCTCGTGCGGCGCATCTCGCAGGGCTTGCTGCAGCGCGCGCGCAGCCAAGGCTTTGCCAGCGTGCAAGCCGCCGTCGGCACCGGCTCCGATCGCCCGTCGCTGATCCCCGCCGCGACCGCCGGCTCGTCCGCGGCGCTGTCCTGAGCTCTAACGCGGCTCGCCGCCGCGCGCCGCTCGCCGGTTCTTGTCGATGATCGCGATGATGATCATGGTGAAGGCGAGCAGCCGCGGGATGTAGGCGAGCTCGCTGTGATCGCCGAACGCCACGTCCAAGCCCACCAGGCTCGAGTTGAGCGCCAGCAGCAGGAAAGCGGCGGCGAAGGCGTGATAGAGCCGCTCCGAAGTCGCGCGGCCGAGGCGCGCGAAGGCGAGCGCGATGATCACCGCGAAGGCTACGCGACCACCGTCTAGGAACGCGACGAGCTCTCCAACGTTCACGGCGCCTCCCATACTAAGCCGACGGCCAAGAGCGCGACCGCGACGAACGCTATCGCGCTGCGCGGCCAGCTCAGGTCGGTGTCGGGGATTACGATCATGTCCACGAACGTCATCACGTTGTTGAGGAACAGCCCCGCGAAGCACAGCGTGGCCCACAGCAGCAGCCGCTGCCGTGAGCGGACGTAGCCGCGCGCGAGCAGCGCGGTGCACAGCAACGAGGTGGCGGCGCACAGCGCGTAGACGAGCTCAGCCATCGCCTTTGTCCTTCTTCGAGTCGATCACGAAGGCCTCCGCGAACGCGCGGGCGGCCGTGCTGCGCAGCCGTTTCAAGGCGGCCTGCGACATGAGCACGGCGACTTGCATGCGGTCACTCCGATGCATCGCGACCAACGCCGCGACGTGACGGCCCCAGGGACCGCCGCTCGCGACGGAAAAGGTCCCCGCGCGCTGTTCCAATACGCCGTCCTGCGCCAACGCGTTCAGCGTATCCAGCGTAGCTTGCCGCGACAGCCCGAGCCGCGCCTGAAGCTCCTCATTCGTCACTGGGTGCTCCGCTTCCGCTACATACACCAGCGCTTCCAACTTCTCGAACGAATCCAGGATTTCGGCAGTTAGCGCTGCCACGAGCTCTTCGGGGCGACTCGGCATGGCGTAACGAATCAGGTCGGGACCTTGGCGGACTGCGCGGCGTCCACGCGGCGCAGCACTTCTGAGAGCACGTCCAGCGCCACGGGTTTGACCAGGTGCTGGTCGAAGCCGGCCTCGCGGGTGCGGCGGCGGTCCTCCTCCTTGCCCCAGCCGGTGAGGGCCACCATGGTGGGTTGCACGTCGTGCATCATCTGGCGCACGCGTTGACAGACCTCGATGCCGTCCATTTCCGGTAGGCCGAGGTCGCACAGCACGAGCTGTGGCCGTATTTGCTCGACCACGCTGACGCCCTCCTCGCCGGTGCGCGCCACGACGACGTGGTGGCCCAGCCCCTCGAGCCAGGCTGCGAGCGTGTCGGCGACGTCGTCGTTGTCCTCGATGACGAGGATGTCGAGCGGCGTGGTGGCGCGTTCATAGCGGGGCGGCGGCGGCTCCGAACGCAGCGGCGCGGGCTGCTCGATCTCGACCCCGGGGATGGTCAGGGTGAAGGTGGAGCCGCGCCCCAGTCCCGCGCTCGCCGCGGTCAAGCTGCCGCCGTGCATCTGCGCGAGGCGGCGCGCCAGCGCCAGCCCGATGCCGGCGCCGCGATCCGCGCTGGAGCTGGCGCCCTCGATGCGCGCGAACATCTCGAAGATGCGCTCGAGCTGGTCCGCTGGAATGCCGACGCCGTCGTCGCTGACGCGGATCGTAGCGTTGCTGGCGTGCCGCGTGAGCTCCACGTGAACGGTGCCGCCGTCGGCGGTGAACTTCGAGGCGTTGTGCAGCAGGTTGCCGATGATTTGCGAGATACGCGTAGGGTCGACGATCGCGGTGAGCGAGGGATCGCTCTCGAGCTGCAGCGTGATGTTGCGCCGCTCCAGCAGCGCGCGAAAGCCCTCTGCGCTGCTCTGCACCAGCGACGAGAGCACCACCTTCTGCTTCTTGAGCTCCAGCGCTCCTCGGCTGATGCGCGAGACATCGAGCAGATCGTCGATCAAGCGCACCAGGTGATCGAGCTGGCGGTTCATCGCGGTCAGGGTGCGCGCCGCGACCTCGGTCTGTGGTGCCTGCAGCTGCATCAGCAAGTCCAAGCCGGTGCGCAGCGGCGCGAGTGGATTTCTGAGCTCGTGGGCCAGGGTGGCCAAGAACTCGTCCTTCTGCCGCGCCGCGATGCGCAGGGCCGCCTCGGACTTTTCGAGCTCCGACGTGCGCTCGCGCACGCGCTGCTCGAGCTTGTCGTTGAGCTCCGCGAGCGCGCGTGTCTTCTTGAACAGCTCCGCGAACACCGCGACTTTATGGCGCAAAATTTGCGGGTCGAACGGCTTGGTCAGGTAGTCGACGGCGCCGACGCCGTAGCCGGTGAGCACGTCGTGATCGTCGACCAGGTGCGCGGTCAGAAACAGGATCGGGATTTCGCGGAAGCGCTTGGTGCCCTTGATGATCTGCGCGAGCTCGATACCGTTGACGCGCGGCATCTTGATGTCGAGCACGATGGCGGCCACGTCGTTCTCCAGCAACATCCGCAGCGCGCGGTCGGCGTCCTCCGCGCGCAGCAGGCGATAGCCTTGATCCGTGAGGATGGCTTCGAGCGCGTCGAGGTTCCGTGCTTCGTCGTCGACGAGCAGTATGTCGATGAGCGAATCCATCAGCGGTACAGCCAGACGCGGAGCAACGAGAGCAGCTGATCGGTGTTCACCGGCTTCGCAATGTAGTCGGAAGCGCCTGCTTCCAGGCACTTTTCTCGGTCTCCCTTCATCGCCTTGGCGGTGAGCGCGAGGATGGGCAGCTTGCGGAACCGCGGATTTTTGCGGATTTCACGCATGGTCTCGTAGCCGTCCATCTCCGGCATCATGATGTCCATCAGCACCACGCTCAGCTCGGGGGTATCTCGAATGATTTCGATGGCTTGTCGGCCATTGGTCGCCGATACCACGTCCATGTCTTGACTCTCGAGGATGGTGGTCAGGGCGAAGATGTTGCGCGCGTCGTCGTCGACGACCAGCACCTTGCGGCCGCGCAGCACCTCGGTCGAGCCGTGAATACGCTCGATCATACGGCGCTTGTCCTCCGGCAGCTCGGACACGACGCGGTGCAAGAACAGTGAGGTCTCGTCGAGCAGCCGCTCGGGGGACTGCACGTCTTTCAGGACGATGCTGCGCGCGACGGTGCGCAGTCGCGCTTGCTCGGCGTCCGTCAAATCCTTTCCAGTGAACACGACGATGGGGATTTCACGCAGCTCGGGCTGCTGTTGCAGGCGCTCCAGCAGCTCGAAGCCGGACATGTCCGGCAGCCGCAGATCCACGACGCAGCAGTCGAACGTCCCGTTGCGCAGCTTCTCCAGCGCGTCGTTGCCGGTGCCGACGCCGACGATCTCGATGTCGTCGTGGCTCAAGAGCTCCACGATGCTCGAGCGTTCGCGGTCGTTGTCCTCGATGACGAGCAGGCGCTTGTGGTGCGGCGCGACGTAGTTCTTCAAGCGGTCCATCGCGCTCTCCAGCTCGCCGGTGGTCGCCGGCTTGACCAAATAGGAGAACGCGCCGTGTGACAGCCCGTGCTGGCGCTCCTCTTCGATGGACAGCATCTGCACGGGGATGTGCCGCGTGCGCGGGTCCAGCTTGAGGTTGTTGAGCACGGTCCAGCCCAGCATGTCCGGCAAGAACACGTCGAGCGTCACGGCCGTGGGTCGGTGCTCGCGCGCGAGCGCGAGCGCTTGCTGCCCGCGGGCGGCCACGATGCCCTTGAAGCCCTTGCTGCGCGCGATGCCGAGCAAGATGCGCGCGTAGTGCGGATCGTCTTCCACGATCAAGAGCACGGAGTCGCCTTCACGGATGGCCTCGCGGTCGTCCGGCACCGCCTCCTCCGACTTGGCCACCACCAACATGGGCGTGGCGGCCGGCGTTTGCTGCGGCGTAGAGGGCACCTCGCGCGCTGCGCCGCTGTAGTGCAGCGGCAGGAACAGCGTGAACGTGCTGCCCTGGTTGGGCTTGCTGGCCAGCTTAATCTCACCGCCGAGCAGGTTGGCGAGCTCGCGGCTGATGGCGAGCCCGAGCCCGGTGCCCCCGTATTTGCGGCTGGTGCCCGCGTCGGCCTGCTGGAACGCCTCGAAGATCAGCTTCTGCTTGTCGGCGGCGATGCCGATGCCGGTGTCGGTCACCATGAAGGCCACGCCGCTGTCGGCGCTGCCCAGCGTCTGGTGATCCGGCGACCAGCCCGAGGTGACGCGCCGCACGCTCAGCGACACCGTACCGTGCGCCGTAAATTTGAAGGCGTTCGACAGCAGGTTCTTCAAGATCTGCTGCAGGCGCTTGGGGTCGGAGGTGAAGGAGCGCGGCAGGTTCGGATCGATGTCGATCTCGAAGCGCAGGTTCTTGTTCTCCGCGATGTGGTGGAAGTTGCGGTGCACGGTGTCGCGCAGCGAGCCGAAGGTGATGTCCTCGGGCTCGACGGTCACGGTGCCGGACTCGATCTTCGAGAGATCCAGGATGTCGTTGATCAGCGTCAGCAGATCCGTGCCCGCGGAGTGGATGTTCCTCGCGAACTCGATCTGCTTTTGGGTCAAGTTGCCGCCCACGTTGCCGGCCAGCTGTTGACCCAAGATCAAGATCGAGTTCAGCGGTGTGCGCAGCTCGTGCGACATGTTGGCGAGGAACTCGGACTTGTACTTGGAGGTCAGCGCCAGCTCCGCGGCCTTCTCCTCGAGCGCGCGGCGGGCGTGCTCGACCTCCTTGTTCTTGCGCTCGACCTCCGCGTTCTGCTCGGCGAGCTGCTTGGCCTTGGAGGCTAGCTCCTCGTTGGTCTGCTGCAGCTCGATCTGCCGCGTCTGCAGCTCGGTCGTGAGCTGCTGAGACTGCAGCAGCAGGTTCTCGGTGCGCATCGTGGCTTCGATGGTGTTCAGCACCACGCCGATCGACTGCGTGAGCTGATCCAAGAACTGCAGGTGCGTGTTCGTGAACGGCCGCAGCGCCGCGAGCTCGATCACGGCCATGGTCTCGCCCTCGAACAGCACCGGTAACACCACGATGCTCTTCGGCGGCGCGCTGCCCAAACTGGAGTGAATTCGTGTGTAGTTCGCCGGCACGTCGTGCAAGAGGATGCGCTGCTTCTCGGCAGCCGCTTGGCCCACCAGGCCCACGCCGAGCTCGATGCGCTCGGGCTGCTCCGGGCGCTGTGCGTAGGCGGCGAGCAGACGCAGCAGCTTGGGCCCGGGGCTGGCCTCCGCGACGTCACCCGGCTCCGCGCGCTCCATTTGGTAGACCGAGCCTTGCAGCGCGTCGACCAGCGGCGCGAGCTCGGACAGCAGCATCTTGCCCACGGTGACCAAGTCGCGCTGGCCCTGCAGCATGCGCGTGAACTTCGCGAGGTTGGTCTTCAGCCAATCCTGCTCCTGGTTACGATCGGTCGTACCGCGCAGGTTGTCGATCATCGTGTTGATGTTGTCTTTGAGCTCTGCCACCTCGCCGCGCGCCTCGACTTGGATGGAGCGCGTCAGGTCGCCCTTCGTCACCGCGGTGGCGACCTCCGCGATGGCGCGCACCTGGTTGGTGAGGTTCGCGGCCAGGAGGTTCACGTTGCCGGTGAGGTCCTTCCAGGTCCCGGAGGCGCCGGGCACGTTGGCTTGGCCGCCGAGGCGGCCTTCCACGCCGACTTCGCGCGCCACGTTGGTCACCTGCTCGGCGAAGGTGGCCAGCGTATCCGTCATGTTGTTGATGGTCTCCGCCAGCGCGGCGACCTCGCCCTTGGCCTCCACCGTCAGCTTCTGACGTAGGTTGCCGTTCGCGACCGCGGTCACCACGCGCACGATGCCGCGCACCTGGTTGGTGAGGTTGGCGGCCATGAAGTTCACCGAGTCGGTGAGATCCTTCCAGGTGCCGGCCACGCCGGGCACGTCGGCCTGGCCGCCGAGCTTGCCTTCCGTGCCCACCTCACGCGCGACGCGCGTCACCTCGGAGGCGAACGAGCGCAGCTGATCGACCATGGTGTTGATGGTGTTCTTGAGCTCGAGGATCTCGCCTTTGACGTCGACGGTGATCTTGCGGCTCAAATCGCCGCGCGCCACGGCGGTCGTCACCTCGGCGATGTTGCGCACCTGCGCGGTCAGGTTCGTGCCCATCGCGTTCACGGAGTCGGTGAGATCCTTCCAGGTGCCGGCCACGCCGGGCACCACCGCCTGCACGCCCAGGCGACCTTCGGTGCCGACCTCACGCGCCACGCGCGTCACCTCCGAGGCGAAGGAGCGCAGCTGCTCCACCATGGTGTTGATGGCCTCCTTGAGCTGCAAAATCTCGCCGCGGACGTCGACGGTGATCTTGCGGCTCAAGTCGCCGTTGGCGACGGCGATGGTCACCTCCGCGATGTTGCGCACCTGGCCGGTGAGGTTGGAGGCCATGGAGTTGACGTTGTCGGTGAGATCCTTCCAGGTGCCGGCCACGCCGGTCACCACCGCCTGGCCGCCGAGCTTGCCCTCGGTGCCGACCTCACGCGCGACGCGGCTGACCTCGCTCGCGAAGGCGTTCAGCTGATCCACCATGGTGTTCAGCGTGTTCTTGAGCTCGAGGATCTCGCCTTTGACGTCGACGGTGATCTTGCGGCTGAGGTCGCCGCGCGCGATGGCGGTCGCGACGTCGGCGATGTTGCGCACCTGGCCGGTGAGGTTGGAGGCCATGGAGTTGACGTTGTCGGTGAGATCCTTCCAGGTGCCGGCCACGCCGGGCACCTGCGCTTGGCCGCCGAGCTTGCCCTCGGTGCCGACCTCGCGCGCGACGCGGCTGACCTCGCTCGCGAAGGCGTTCAGTTGATCCACCATGGTGTTGATGGTGTCCTTCAGCTGCAGGATCTCCCCGCGCACGTCGACGGTGATCTTCTTCGAGAGATCGCCCTTGGCCACGGCGATGGTCACGTCCGCGATGTTGCGCACCTGATCGGTCAGGTTGGAGGCCATCGAGTTGACGTTGACGGTGAGGTCCTTCCACACGCCCGCCACGCCGGGCACCTGCGCCTGACCGCCCAGCTTGCCTTCGGTGCCAACCTCACGGGCGACGCGGCTGACCTCGCTGGCGAAGCCGTTGAGCTGGTCGACCATGGTGTTGATGGTGTTCTTCAGCTCGAGGATCTCACCCTGCACGTCGACGGTGATCTTCTTCGAGAGGTCGCCGTTGGCCACGGCCGTCGTGACCTCGGCGATGTTTCGCACCTGATTGGTCAGGTTGGAGGCCATCGAGTTGACGTTGTCGGTGAGGTCCTTCCAAGTGCCGGCGACGCCGGGCACTTGCGCTTGACCACCGAGCTTGCCCTTGGTGCCGACCTCGCGGGCGACGCGGCTGACCTCGCTGGCGAAGCCGTTGAGCTGATCGACCATGGTGTTGATGGTGTTCTTCAGCGCCAGGATCTCGCCCTTCACGTCGACCGTGATCTTGCGGCTGAGATCGCCCTTCGCGACGGCCGTCGCCACCTCCGCGATGTTGCGCACCTGGCCGGTGAGGTTTGAGGCCATCGAGTTGACGTTGTCGGTCAAATTCTTCCAGACGCCGGCGACACCCTCGACCTCAGCCTGCCCGCCGAGGCGGCCTTCGGTGCCGACCTCACGCGCCACGCGCGTCACCTCGCTGGCGAAGCCGTTGAGCTGATCGACCATGGTGTTGATGGTGTTCTTCAGCTCGAGGATCTCGCCTTGGACGTCGACGGTGATCTTGCGGCTCAAATCACCGTTCGCGATGGCGGTCGCCACGGCGGCGATGTTGCGCACCTGGCCGGTGAGGTTGGAGGCCATCGAGTTGACGTTGTCGGTGAGATCTTTCCAGGTGCCGGCGACGCCGGGCACCACCGCCTGGCCGCCGAGCTTGCCCTCGGTGCCCACTTCACGGGCGACGCGGCTGACCTCGCTGGCGAAGCCGTTGAGCTGATCGACCATGGTGTTGATGGTGTTCTTCAGCTCGAGGATCTCGCCTTGGACGTCGACGGTGATCTTGCGGCTCAAATCGCCGCGCGCGACGGCGGTCGTGACTTCCGCGATGTTGCGCACCTGGCCGGTGAGGTTGGAGGCCATGGCGTTGACGTTGTCGGTGAGATCCTTCCAGGTGCCGGCGACGCCGGGCACCACCGCCTGACCACCGAGCTTGCCTTCGGTGCCCACTTCACGGGCGACGCGGCTGACCTCGCTGGCGAAGCCGTTGAGCT
>CBINHN010000072.1:0-29686 GCA_966250485.1 uncultured Sorangium sp.
AGCGGCGCTTCACGAGCGCTTCGGCGCTGGGCGGCTGCGCTGGGCATCGTCACGTCGGCGGCGGTGCTACGCTGCCGGCGCTTCATGAATCGCAAGAATCCGTACGCGGGCGCCGATGCCCGAACGCGCGCGGCCAAAGCGCAGGGCTATCCGGCGCGCAGCGTGTTCAAGCTGAGCGAGATCGATCGCCGCGTGGCGCTGCTACGACCCGGGCAGAACGTGTTGGACCTCGGCGCCGCGCCAGGCTCCTGGTCGCTGTACGCGAGCGAGCGCGTGGGGCCGCGCGGTCACGTGCTGGCCATCGACCTGCAAGAGATCCGGCAAGCGTTCGCCGGCAACGTGGAGGTGGTGCAGGGTGACGCGTTCGACCTCACCAACGACGTGTTGGGGGCGCGCGCGCCGTACGACGTGGTGTTGAGCGACATGGCGCCCAACACCTCCGGCAACAAGAGCAGCGATCAGGCGCGGAGCTTCTCGCTGTTCATGCGCGCGCTGGAGGTGGCCATCGCGTTCGGTCGCGAGCGCTCGCACTTCGTCGCCAAGCTGTTCATGAGCGGTGATTTCCAGGAGGCGCGCAAGGGCGTCGCCAGCAACTATGAAAAGGTTCAGGTGATCCGTCCGGAGGGCACGCGCGTGCAGAGCTCCGAGGTATTCGTGATCGGTATGAGCCTGAAGCGGCCCTCGCCACCCGCGCCGTGAGCCTGGGGCGGGCGCTCAGAAGGCGTCTTCGCCGGTGAGGCCGCGCCCGAGGATCAAGGTGTGAATCTCGTGCGTGCCCTCGTAGGTGTACACGCTCTCGAGGTTCGTCATGTGCCGCATGATGGGGTATTCGAGCAAGATCCCGTTGGCGCCGAGCAGCGCACGGCTGCCGCGCGCCACCTCCAGCGCCATGCCGACGTTGTTGCGCTTGCAGAGCGACACTTGCTCCGGCGAGAGCTTGCCCTGTTTTTGCTTGAGCCGCCCGAAGTGCAGCGCCATCAACTCCGCCTTCACGAGCTCGCTGGCCAGGTCCACGATGCGCTCTTGCACGAGCTGCTTCTTGGCTAGCGGAACCCCGAACTGGATGCGCTCGCGCGTGTAGCCGATCGCGCTCTCCAGGCAGGCCTTGGCGGCGCCGAGCGCGCCCCACGAGATGCCGAAGCGCGCCTCGTTCAAGCAGCGCAGCGGGGCGCCCAGGCCCTGCTTGTTCTGCAACATCGCGCTCTCCGGAACGCGGCAGTCGCTGAGCACGATTTCACCCGTCTCGCTGGCCCTGAGGCTCAGCTTGCCGTGAATGCGCGGCGTCTCGAAGCCGGGCGTGCCGCGCTCGACGATGAAGCCGCGCAGCGAGCGCGCGTCGCCGTCCTCGAGCTTGGCCCACACCACCGCCAGATCCGCGAACGGCGCGTTGGTGATCCACATCTTGCTGCCGTTCAGGATGTAGTCGCCGCCGTCGCGTCGCGCGCGTGTGGCGAGCGACGCCGGATCGGAGCCGCTGTCCGGCTCGGTCAAGCCGAAGCACCCGATCAGCTTGCCGCGCGCCATTTCCGGGAGGTACTTCTGCTTTTGCGCTTCGCTGCCGAAGGCGTAAATCGCGAACATGGCGAGCGAGCCTTGCACGCTGACGAAGCTGCGGAGCCCGCTGTCGCCGTACTCCAGCTCCTCCAACATCAGTCCGTAGTCGACCGGGCTCATGCCGGCGCAGCCGTAGCCGCTGAGGCTCGCGCCGAGCAGCCCCAGCTCGGCGATCTCCGGGATCAAGTCGCGCGGGAACTCTTCCTTCTCGTAGAGCTCGGCGGCGCGCGGCAGGTAGCGCTCGCGTACGAAGCGGCGGACGTTGGCTTGCACCAAGCGCTCTTCTTCGCTGAGCTCGGCGGCGCGTGCAGACAGCGTGTCGAGGGACAACGGCTCCATGTTTGCTTATTGAAGCACACGGAGCGCCGGGCTCCCGCCGATGATCCGAGAATTGGGCCCTTTTGCCCGAGTTCCGCTAGCCCCTCGAGCTCGCACCGATGGCGCCGAAACGACGATCGTTGGCTCGCTCGCGCTGGGCCCTGAACGCTGCGCTCACGGCGTCGCTGCTGGCGGGCTCTTGGGCGTGTTCGGGAGACTTCAGCGTCGCGCCGAGCGAGCCCTTCGTTCGGCCTACCGACCACGCCGCGCCGGCGCCAGCGGAGTCCACTCCTCGTCGCGCACCGCGCGCCGACGCACTGACGAGTGCACCCCCGCTGGACGCCGCAGTGGCAACTCCGGACGCCGCGCCGGCGAGCGAAAGCCCGCTGCCGGAGCAAGTTGCGCCCGAGCAAGTTGCGCCCGATCAACCCGCGTCGGAGCAACCCGCGCCGGAGTCGCCGAGCGAGAGCGCTGTTCCCGAGCCGGACGAAGCTCCCGCGCTGCCCCCGCCCGAGGAGATTCCGGTGCTCGTCGCCGCCGCCCGCGAGGTGTTCGTCTACGACCGTCCCAGCTTCGAATCGAAGAAGCTCGGCTATCTGCGCGCTGGCGCTCGCGTCCCCCGCAGCCGAGAAGCCGCTGGCAACGCCGGCTGCAAGGAAGGCTTTTATCGCGTGGCGCCGGCCGGCTACGTCTGTGCCGCAACGGGCGTGCGGCTGCGCGCGGGTGAGGCGATCGAGCAGCTCGCGGCGGTGAGACCCGATCGCAGTACTCCGCTGCCCTACACGTACGCGCGGGCGCGCTCACCGGCTCCGCCGCTGTACGTGAAGCTACCGTCCGAGAGCGAAGAGCGCAGCGTCGAGCCGGAGCTCGGCGCTCGCGCGCGCAGCGCGCGCGGGAGCCTGGACTCACTACCGCTGGTGCCGGTTCCGGCGCCGCTCGCGCAGGGCGAGCAGCTGCCGAACGCCTTTGGATATCGCTATCCGCGCGAGCTCGTCAGCCTGGGCCGCGCGCTGAACGACAGCGCGTTCGCCATCTTGTCGGTGTTTCAGCACCGCGAGCGCCGCTTCGCGCTCACGGCCGATCTATTGCTGGTCCCGCTCGATCGCCTGCAAGCGGTCTCCCCCAGCGCCTTTCACGGCGTGGTGTTGAGCGATGACGCGCCGCTCGTCTTCGTGCTGCGCCGCGGCGCCTATCTCTACAGCGGGCGCGGCAGCCAGCGCCGCCCCGCGCGCGCCCTCGGCTATCGCGAAGCGCTCTCGCTCACTGGGGAGAGTGAGACGAGCCAGGGCCTGCGCTGGTTGGAGACGACGACGCACGACTGGATCCGAGACGAAGGCTTGGTGCGCATCGAGGCACCGAGGCCGCTGCCGCCGTGGGCCAAGGCGGGTCGACCCTGGCTCTCGGTTTCGATCAGCAAGCAGACGCTCGTGGCGTACGAAGGCGAGCATCCTGTGTACGCCACGCTGGTCTCGACGGGGGTGGACGGTCTCGGCGATCCCGAGACCACGCGCTCCACGGTTCGCGGACAATATCGCATCCACACCAAGCACGTCAGCGTGACGATGGACAGCGACGAGGTCGGCGACGAATACGATCTTCGCGACGTCCCTTACGTCCAGTACTTCCACGAGAGCTACGCGTTGCACGCGGCGTACTGGCACGATGGCTTCGGGACGCCGCGCAGCCACGGCTGCATCAACCTCGCTCCGCTCGACGCGCGCTGGCTGTTTCGCTGGACGGCCCCGGCGGTTCCACCGAGCTGGCACGGCGCGTTCTCGCTGCGTGACGGCACGCTGATCGACATAGTCCCGTAGAACGCCGTTCGTGCCTCGAGCAGCGTCCGCTCGAGTCAACCCGGCGTGGAGAAGCGGCCGCTGGCCAGGCGCGCGACATAGTCGGAGAGCGGGCTCGGACGTCGCCCCGCGAGGCGATCGAGCACGCGCGTGACCGGCATGGCCACGCTGCCGTGCGGAAGCACTAGGCGATAGCTCTCCGGCGCCACGGGCGGCTCCGCGATTTCCCAGCGCGCCCCGACGGCCTCGACCAGCACTTCGCCGAGGTACGCGGCGAGCAGCATGCCAGCCCGAAATATCCACGCGCCGTCCGGATCGGGAGGCGCCTTCGGCGGCGCCAGCAGCGCGACGTATCGATCGATCGCGATGCAGCCCGAGACCGAGCGGTCGAGCGGCAAGCCGAGGATCTTCGCACAGTAGTCGCCGACGACCGAGGACGGGAGCAAGCGTCCGAGCTGGACGAACTCCGCGCGTTGTGGCCAAGGCCGGGGATCCCACGGCGCGGGCGGCCGCAATGAGAGCGGCACGGAGTTGCCGAGCGGATCGGCGCCGGGATGCAGGTGCTTGGGCGCATCGATGGCGAACGGCGCAGCATGGCGCAGTCGCTCTCGTACCCGCTCACACGGGCGCGTCGAGATGCCGACGCCTTCGATGCTCGCTGACAGCGGAAACGAAGGCGCCCCGTGCCACTCCGCGGCGAACGCCTGGCGATAGCATTCCCCGACATAGGCCCCCAGCACGAGCTCAGCGGCTTCACTGGCGTCCTGCGCGGGCGCATCGAACAACAAGGACAACCCCGCTTCCAAGCGCTCGACGCTGAAGACGGAGCAGTCGAAGGGCGCGAAGTGTCGGAACACCGGCAGCTCGGTGAGCAGGCGCGCTGCGCTGCGGGCCAGGCGCTTCCAGGCCTCCACGTCGCCGCGCCGCGAGACCTTCTGAACGATGTCGTCGCAGCCGACGATGAGGGCTTGCAGCGCCGGTTGACGCTGTCCGGCGCGCAGCGCGCTCTCCGCTTCGCCCCACAGCGCGCTCGACTCCGCGAGCGTGATCGTGGGCGGCGGCTCGGCGAGCTCGAGCTCCACGCCATGGCGGAGCAGCGCCTGCTCGTTGGCAGCGGCTTCGTCCGGGTTGAGCTGCTCGAGTCGCTCTTGCGCGCGCAGGGCGTCCGAGCGCAAGCCGAGCCGCGCGGACGCGACCGCGATGGCGGCGAGCGCGTCGGGTTGACGCGGATCTTGTTGCAGCGCGGTTTGGGCCAGGCTGATCGCGCGCTTCGCGTCGCCGAACTCTGCCGCGAGGGCGGCGCGCAATGCGAGCAGCAGGCCGGCGATGGCGCCTTCGCGCAGACGCGTGGTGCTGAGCAACGACTCGGCTTCTTGCCCGAGCATTTCGTCTCCAGAGCGGCGCGCCACGCGCACCAGCGCCCACACCAACGTGGCGCGGCCGACGGGATCTTCCGGATCGTCGTCCACGGCGCGGCGCGCTTGTGCCAGCGCCTGCTCTGGGCGGCCCACTTCAATCAACAGCCGTGCCGAGGCCGCGCGCACCAGCGGCTCGATCAACATCGCCCGCAGCAAGCGCTCCAGGTGAGCGACGGCTTTGTCTTTCTCACCGAGGGCGATGAGCGCGCGCGCGATCAGCAACGTCAGCTCTGGTCCGGGCTCTGCGCCAGCGCGTTGGGAAAGCTCGAGCGCGCGCGCCGGGTGACCGGCGTCGAGCGCCGCCGCGATCTCGAACAGCGACGGCGCCGGCAGCGCCGCGCCATCGTCCGCGGTTGGGCGCTCCGTGATGGCGTTGCGTCGCTCCTCGCTCACTGGCGCGGCCTCATCCGGCGGTGGCGGCAGCGTGGAGAGCGTGTGCGCGCTGCTCGCGACGTGCCGGGCGCTCGCCGCCACACGCTGGGACAGCGAGGCGCGCAGCGCCTGCGGAGGCTGCGACGGCGGCGCGGGCTGTGTGGACGGCGGGTCGCGGGCCGGGAGGGGGACGAGCTCGGGGGCGTCGAACTCGAGCTCCGACAGCTGCAGCTCGAGCGGCTCTTCGAGCTTCGGCTTGCCGCTCGCGCGCGGCGCCTCACGCAGCGATTCATTCGCGCTGAGCGCGGGGATTTCGAGCGATGGAATTTTGGGCAGCGGTCCCGCGCGGACGACCTCCAGCCGCGGCTCCTTCGGCGGCTGCGGCCCGACACCGCGGTCGGTGTTGCGGAGGCTCGCGATGCCGGGTGGTGGCGGCGGTTCCGGCGTGACGGGGACGTAGCTGGGCGTGCCGGTGCGCGGCGTGAAGCGCGGCAGCGGCGGCGCTCGAGGGATGTCGTGCCGGCTCAGGTTCTTGATGCCGATGGGCGGCGCAGCTTGCTGGGAGTAGCGCGGCGCGCCCGTCACTTGTCGGAAGATTTCGGGCGAGGCTTCCAGGATGCCGGCCTCCGCCGCGGCCAGCATGCGCTGCGCTTCGGGAAAATCCGGCACGCGAGTGAGCAGCTCTCGCAGGCGCAGGATGACACCGCCGCAGTCGAGGCGTCCGCGCTGGAACAGCAGGCGCGTAGCGAAATAAGCGCTGACCGTCTCCGCGTTGGGCAGATCGAAAATAGTCGTCAGCAGACGTTGCGCTTCGTCGAAGCGACCCGCGTTCAGCCTGGACTCGATCTCTGCGAGCCGAGGTTCGCTCAGCGGACCCTGAGCCATTGCGCAATCATATCGTTGCTTGCGGCGCGCCGCACAGGGGGGAGCTGGCAGCTCTCGCCGGTGTGCGGCGCAGCGAAACCTACAGTGACTTCGCGCAACGGAACCCGACGCCGTGGCTCATCGCCGCCGGATCCTGCGCGTAGCGGAAGGATGGCCTCAGCCAGCTCGCGTAGCTGCCGTTCCAGCCGCCGCCGCGGATCACGCGCTTTTCGCCCGTTTCCGGCCCGGTTGGGTTCTTTTGGGCGTCCTTGCTGTAGGCGCCCTCCCAATCCTGCACCCACTCCCACACATTGCCCACCACATCGTACGGGCCGAAGCGCGAGCGTCCGGCCTCGAATTTTCCGACGGGCGCCGTGGTGGGAAAGCCGTCGCTGGCTTCATACAGAGCGGTGAAGGTCAGCTTGCGCTCCTTGCCCCACGCCACGCACTCGGTGCCGCAAGCGTTGAGGTGACGCTCGGTCGGCGGAGCATCACCCCACGGGTAGACGCGGCCGTCAGGTCCGCGCGTCGCGAACTCCCACTCGGCCTCGCTAGGCAGGCGTTTGTCTTGCGCCTTGCAGTACAGGCTCGCCATCTCCCAGGTCACACAGTTGATCGGATGATCCCCTTTTTTTTCGGGCTCGCGGATCGTGCAGAGCGGCGAGTAAATCCTACGTTCGGCGTCCGTGATCTTGGGCCACTCGACCTCGCTGCCGGCGCGCTTGCACTTGCCTTGATCGGAGCACTGCTTGTATTCGCGCGCGGTGACCTCGAAGAGATCGATGCAATAGCTGTCCAGCGCGACCTGGTGCGCCGGCTTTTCATTGGGCATCGCGTCCTTCGCGTCAGAGCCTTGGAAGAACTGTCCCGCGGGGATCTTCGCCATGCGCTCCGGGCAGCTCGGCGCTGCGGGCGTTGGCGGCGCGCTCGAGGCGAGCGCAGGGGGCTCGAGCGGCTTCGCTCCCGCAGCAGGCTCCGCCGTGGGCGGCTGCTGATTACGCGTGCTCCAAAATAGGCCCCCGGCCGCGACCATGACGCCGATGATGACCAGCGTAGGCCAGAGCGGTGCGCGCCGCCCCGGAGCGGGGCCGGTGGGGTTGACGGTCGAGGGCGTACCGGTCGTCGACGCGGCGGCGTCCTTCACCTCGGCCGTGCCAGTCGTCGCTTGCGGGCGAAGCTCCGGCGCCGGCGCCAGCTCGGTGTTCGCGATCGCCGCGCGCGACGGCATGGGCCCCGGCCGCGACGGCATGGGACCGGTGCGCGACAGCGCGACGCCGCTGGCGGCGATCAGCGCATCCCAGAATTCAGCGGCGCGCGCGTAGCGATCCGACGGGCGAATCGCCAAGGCTTTTGCGAACACGCTCTCGACGGCGTCGGACACGGCGACGCCGAGCGTGCGCGGCGTGGGTCGCAAATCCGGTCGGCCGGAGCTGACGGCGAGCTGCACGACGTCGGTGCCGTCGAGCGCGGGACGGCCCGCCAGCATCTCCACGGCGACGAGCGCGAGCGCGAAGACGTCCGTCCAAGGACCGGTCGCGCCCGAGCTGCGGCTGAACTGTTCCGGCGCGCCGTACTGCGGCGTAAACGACGTCACGTTCATGCCGGTGCGCGCCAGCGCCGCTTGCAGCTGGGTGTTGTCGGTCACCATCTTGGCGACGCCGAAATCGAGCACCTTGATGGTCGCGCGGCCCTGGCGCGCGTCCTCGCCCAACACGAAGAGGTTGGCCGGCTTCACGTCGCGGTGCGCGATGCCGCGGCCGTGCGCGACGTCGAGCGCCAGCGCCGCTTGTCCGAGCAGCGGCACGACCTCCGCGATGGTCCAGGGCGGCGCGTGCGAGCGCTGCTCCTCCTCGAGCAGCGCTTCCAGGGAACGCCCTTCGAGCCATTCGAGCACCATGAACGGCATCCAGCTGCCGTCCGGCGTCGTGTACGTGCCCACGTCGCGCGCCTGGACGATGGCCGCCGTCTGACTCGACAGCTCCGTGAGCAGGGCACCTTCCTGAATGAACGCCTGCTGGAACTGATCGCGCTGATCGATGGGCGCAGACGAGAGACCGTTGAAGAATTTGATCGCGACCGGCTTGTTCCAGATCGTGTGCGCAGCGCGGTAGACCACCGCGAAGCCACCTTCGCCGACGAGCTTCTCGATGCGATATTTTTCGGCGACCAGCTCGCCGACGATGTTCAAAGGGTCGCGCTCAGTCATGATCCTCGCGTCGTCCGGCGCTGCCTTCGCCGGCCAATCCGGCGCTCAGCGTAGCCTGCTCCGTCGCGGGCGAGGAGTCATTGCCGGCGACGGGCTCAGGTCCGAGCAGCACGCCGCGCTCGCTGAGGTCGGCGAGCAGGCGCGCGGTGCTCTCCAGCACGCTGTCGTCTACCGCGTGGCCGCTCTGCTCGCTGGCCATCGCGAGCGCGGCGCGCAGCGACGCGCCCGCGAAAAGTCGCTCCAAGAGGGCAGCAGCCAACGTGGTCAGCTCGAGGTAGCGCACATTGTGGTCTGGGCTGCGATAGGCGAGGAGATGCGTCACCCTGGACGCTGGACTTCGCTCGTCGGAGAGCGCCTCGCTCAGCTCGTGGACGGCAAAGCCAAAGCGAACCAGCCGCGCGGCGCTGATGAAAGCGAGCGTGCTGTCCAGGCTCAGCGCTGGGCGCTCAACCGCGGGCGCGCGCTCCGGCGCCGCCGCGATCTCGATGTGCAACGCCTCGAGCCGCGCGAGGTCCGGCAGGTACGGCGCGATGCGCGGGTCTCGCGCCGCGAGCGAGCTGAAATACGCGATGAAATCGCGCGTCACGTCGCGCAAGTAGTGGCTCGAGAACTCGCGCTCGGCGAGGAAAGCGGCGAAGCAAGCGTCGAACAGCGGCCCGAGCCGCGCGATCGTCCTCGGGATGGCCAGCGCGAGCGCGTCGCGCAGCGTGTTGCGCACGAGCTTGCGGTAGACCAGCGGTCGCTCGGGTCGCAGAGCGCTCTCCGCGAAGATGGCGGGCGCGGCAGGGGCGGGCTCGGCGAAGACCAGCTCGGCCACGGCGAGCTCCAGCGCTTGCTGAGAGGGAGCGGCGCTCGAGCGACCGACGCTTGGGAGCGCCGATGAAGAGCGGATTTCACTGAGCGAGGCCGACCGCGTGCGGGGAGTCTGTTCCGAATTCACTTGGAAGCAGGGGAGCGGCGCCTGCTTTTCTTCGAAGCGCCGCACGGCGCGTTCGTAGATCGCGCGCAGCAGCGCGACCTCGCGCAGCAGCTCGGCCAGCTCCGGCACGTCGTTGTCACGCTCGAGCAGGACCGGAACGGGCCCCGTGCGCTCGAGCACCCACTCGAGCAGCTGGTGAACTTCGCTGCTCACGGGCGTGCTGTGCGTGTCGAGCACCAGGCCGTCTCGAGGCGCGGCGTGCCCAGCCACGTGAATTTCGCTGACGCGCTCCAGCGGCATTTGCCGCAAAAAATCCAGCGGATCAGCGCCGTGGTTTTGCGCGTTCACGAAGACGTTGTTCACGTCCAGGAGCAGCCCCACACCGGCGGCCTCGATGGTGCGCGCGACGAACTCCGCTTCGCTCATGCCCGGCTCGACCGGGGTCGCGTAATAGCTGATGTTCTCGAGCGCGAAGGGCAGGCCCAGGCGATCCTGCACCTCGCGGGCGCGCTCACTCACACGGCGCAGGCTGGCTTCGCAGAACGGCAACGGGAACAAGTCATGGAGCGCGCGCCGCCCCGCGGACGCGAAGCACAGGTGATCGGAGTGCCACGGCGGCTGCAGGCGGCGCAGCTCCTCAGCCAATTCGCGGAGGTACTCGCGATGTGGTCCCTCGGCGCTGCCAATCGAGAGCGTCAGTCCGTGCGTCACGATCGGGTAGCGCGCTCGGATCGCGGCGAGGCTCGCCGGAAAGTAGCCGCCCCTGCGCATATAGTTTTCTGGCGAGACCTCGAAGAAGGCGACGGGCAGCGCTTCGGCTTCCATCACCTCTTCGAGAAACTCCCAGCGCAGCCCCAGGCCGACACCGGTCGGGCGAGCTGCGTCCTTGCTCATCGGCGTTCTCGCTTCAGCCGCAGGTGCCGGCGCCGCAGCCGCCCTTTGCGCCCGCCGCTTTGTGCTTCGGGTTCGGCTTGCTCGCGGCGGGCTTCGGCTCGCTCGGCGCCGCAGCGGCCGCGGGCGCCGGCGCTTCGGCGGGCTTCGTCTCTGTCGCCGCGGCGCTGGTTGCTGCAGCGTCCGCCGGCGCGGCCTCGGCCGGCGCCGCGCTCGTTTCAGCGCTCGCTTCGCTCGGGGCGGCCTCGCTGCTCGCGGGCGCCGCCGCGGGCGGCACTTCTTTCGCGTCCACGGGGCTCTGCGCCGGCTCGCTGCCGCTCGCGCAAGCGACCAAACCCGTCGCGCTCAACGCGGCCAAGGTTGCGCGGAGGTGCTGAAGTGAAATCGAAGAGATCATTTTGTTACTCCTTCATGGCTGCCGGCCAGCCCGGAATTCAGCTCCGGACAGCGCTGTGGCTCGGAGCATACGGCGTCTGGCCGACCAGGTTTCAACGGATTCGCGAGCCCGGCCGCGAATATGGCGGGCACGATCACCTTACGCGGCTGACGTCGCGCCGGATCGCCGCTGCCTGCGCTGCGCAGCCAGCGTTGGGGCGTTCCGCTGGCGTCGAAAAGTGCTCGGGCGGCAGGCGATGGTGATGGCCTCCGCGCGGTGAATGTGGTGAAGCGTAGCTACTGCATGCGCACAGCGGCCGAGCTCGGCGTTCCGAAGACATACCTCGCCTATGCTGCGGTGGCTCCGCCATCGCACGCGGTGCGCGCGGCCGTGACCGGAGCGCTCGACTTGATCGGCAGCAGCGGGCCCGCCGCGTTTGCCGCTTTCAGCGAGCAACGGGAGCGCCTGCGCTCGTCGGTCGCGCGTCTGCTCGGTACGCAGGCCGAGAACATCGCGTTCGTGTCCGGCACCACGCGCGGCCTCGCGGATCTCGCGCTCTCCTTACGCTGGCGGGCGGGGGAGACGGTGGTGCTGTTCGCGGGCGAGTTTCCGGCCAACGTCACGCCCTGGCAACGCGCCGCGAGCTCCTTCGAGCTGAACGTGCGCTTCATCTCTCTGGCTCGCGCGCTGCACGAGATGGACGCGGTGATGGCGGAGCTCGAGCAGGTGCTGCGCGCCGGCGGCGTTCGCCTCGTCGCAGTGAGCGCCGTGCAATTCCAAACTGGGCTGCGCATGCCGCTCGACCGCATCGGCGAGCTGTGCCGGCGCTACGGCGCGGAGCTCGCGGTCGATGCGATTCAAGGTTGCGGCGTCGTCCCGCTCGACGTCACGACGCTCGACCTCGACTACCTGGTGTGCGGCGCGCACAAATGGCTCACCGGCATCGAGGGCGCCGGTTTCCTCTATGCGCGGCCGGATCGGGCGCGCGCGCTGGAGCCGCGCACGGCGGGCTGGCTCAGCCTGGAGGACCCGATTGGCTTCTTGCTCGATGGCCCGGGCCGGCTCAGCTACGATCGCCCGGTACGCCGCGAGCTTCAGTACCTCGAAGGCAGCTCGATGAGCACGGTGAGCCTGGTCGCGCTCGGCGCGGCGCTCGACGCCATCCTCGAGGCGGAGCCGAGCGCTATTTTCGCGCAGGTGTCGCGCTATCTCGACGCTCTGGACGCCGGCCTTCGCGAACGCGGCATCGCGAGCTTACGCAGCGCGCAGCCCGCCCAGCGCTCGGGCATCTTGTCGTTCGCGCCACCAGCGGGCACGAACGCCGGCGCGATCGCTCGTGCGCTCCGGCAGCGCGGCGTGATCGTGAGCACGCCGGACGGTTTCGTGCGCTGCGCGCCCCATTACGCCAATCCGCTCGCCGAGGTCGACAGCGTGCTCACGGCGCTGGACGAGGCGCTGGACGAGCTTCGAGCTCAGCGCTGACGCGCGCTTCACGGCCGACTTCGCTGCCGAGCGCCTTGAGCTCTTTGGGCAACAGCGTGCCGTGCCCGTCGCGCGGCAAGATGTCGTGCGCCGCGAGCGAGACGAGCAGCGGACGCCGCGTGCGGATTTTGAGCAAGTTCGGCTGCTTTCCGCGCTTGTCGCCGAGCTGCACGTCGAGCTCCAGCGCGAGCGGCACACGGAAATGGTGCAAGGTCAACGTGCCATGCGCGATGACTCGGCTCGCGCGGAGCGGCGTGGGGTTATCCTCGTTGGTTGGCGGCGGCTCGAACGCGCTGAGCTCCAGCACCGCGTAGCGGTTCAGCTCCCGCGCTTCGGCGCCGCGCTCGGCCGAGAGCTCGAGCCAGTCGAAGGCGCGCGAGAGCAGCGCCGGATCCTCGCTTGGCGCGTCTTTGCTACTGAACAACGTGAGCGCGAGCAGGTCGACCGTGAGCTTGGCGCGCGTGCGCTCCAGGCGGACGGGGTCGAGCTCGATGCTGCCGCTCACGCCGCCGAGCTTGGCGATCGGCTTGGCTTTCTTCGCCGGCAGCTCCAGCCGCACCTCGGCGTGAGTGATCTCGTAGCGCACCGGCTGACCGGGGACGCTGCTGCTCGGCGCCGCCGAGATGGCCGGCGCCGGCCAGGGCTCGGTGCGCAGCACGCGCTTGGGCTTTCGCTGACAGCCGAGCAGCGCCAAGAGCGCGAGCAGCAGCGAAAGCTGGCGCACGGAGCGAGCGGCTCGTCTCAATGCCACATTCCGATCGCGACGCCCCAGCTGAGGTACTCGCGCGAGACGTCGACGGAGCCGCTGACTTTCCAAATCGAGCCTTCTGCCCACAAGCCGAACACCTCCCACGGAAAGAGCCGTTGGTCGAAGCCGGCGGTCCAATGCGTGCGGCTGTCGGAGGGATTATCGGGGAAGCGCGTCGGCTCGATATAGGTGCCGACCCGCAGCCGGAGCCAGTTGGGGATCGCCTCCGTCTCCAGCCCGAGGCGGGGTGAGACGCTCACTCGCGTGCCGGAGCGCTGCACCGTGCGCTCCAAGAACGACTCCACGCCGACCGCCCCCTCGAGCGCGCCGATGACGCGCACCGAGGTCGTGAGCAGCACGTGGAAGCGGCCCATGCGCGCGTAGCGCGCCTTCAAACGACGGCCGAGCTCGCGCTGCGCCTGCTTCCAGTACTCGTCGTCGAGCGCGGCTTGGGTCGAGAGCTCCGCGTCCACGGCCCGGAGCGCCTCGTCCTGGGCTTTTCCCGCGCGGTTTGCCTCGACGCGCGTCCGGGCGCGCTTTCGCTCGCGCTCGCGGCGGCGCCAATCGAGGTAGCGGCGCGTGGGCTCGAGCTCCACGCTGGGATCGATCCAACGCGGGTTGAACGGCCGCTTTCCAATTTGATACGCGAAGCCCACGTTGAGCTCCCAGGGCAGCTCGACCGAGTCGGGCAGGTACAGCTCGTTGTCCGGGTCGCCCTCGTACACGATGCGCACGCTGCTGGTGGGCGACGCGTTCGCGTGCACGCTGCTGCGCACGGTGATCCCGAAGCGGAACTGACTGCCGTTCGGCCGTAGCAGCACGCCCGTTTCTAGGCCCACGCCGATGGCCTCGAACAAATCCTCCTGCACGCCGGGCGGTGCGTTCGCGTTGAGCACGTTCAGCGCGGCCCAGCGCGTGCCGATGCCGACCAGCAGCTGTCCGTCCAAAAAGCCATAGCCGAGCGTCGCGTCCGTGATGGCGAAACGCGCGACGAGGCGGTCGCGCTGCAGCGCAGGATCGCTGTTGGGCGAGCGATCGAGCGAGTATTGTTGAAAATCGCTGGAGAGGCCGAAGCCCCAATGGCCGAGCTGGAGGTTGCCCGCCAGGGTGAGGAAGGCCAGATCCTCGAGGCCGTTCTTTCTGACCCTCGTGCGGTGCCCGGAGTTGAAGACGTCCGAACGCGCGAGCGTGGAGGCCAGCGTGACGCCGAGCCCGAGATCGTAGTCGAGGTGGTCGGTGGACCACGGCGTGCGCAGCGACACCGCGCCGGGATTCTGAGCGATGCCGTCCACTCCTTCACCGACCGCGACGTACGCTCCGGCCAAGCCGCTCACCCGTGTTCCCGCGATCACTGGGGTCTGCGCCAGATCGATCGTGTAGTCGTGCTGACGGATGCGTTGCCCGTTGGCGGCTAGCTCGGCGTTAGCGTTCGCCGCGGCGAACAGGGCGGCCAAGAGCCAGCGCGGCGCTCGCCTCACGGCGGCCTCGCGCGCGCCATGCGAATCTCGGTGGCGATGACCGAGCTCAGGATGCCGATCGCGCCGCCCGCGAACAGCAGCAACATGGGCCCGAGCCAGCCGGCGAGCGCGGCCAACAACGTCAAGAAGACGAAGGTGTCCCGCTTGAACAGCGGCGCGATGGGTGCAAGCGGCCCGGCGCCACCTTGGCTCAGCGGGTACTTCAAGAGATCGCCGGAGCCGATCTTGACCAGATAGCGGTACTCGAGCCCGCTGGCGCAGAGCCCACAGAACAGAATCACCGCGCCCGCAGCGAGGTACAGCGCTGAGCCGCTGAGACGGTACAGTCCCCACGCCGCGCCGCTGAAGTAGCCGTAGTTCGAGAGGTCGTCGCCGATGGTGTCGAGCCATTCGCCGGTGCGGGAGCCGCGAAAGCTCACCCGGCTCACCTCGCCGTCACAGCCGTCGAGCACGCTCTGCGTCTGCAGCAGCAGCGCCCCGAGCCACAAGCCGCGCTCCGTACCCTGCGCCGCGACGAGCGCGCCGGCCACCCCGAACGCCAAGATACCGACCGAAATCTGGTTCGGCGCGAGCGGCGTCTTGATGAGCACGCGCGAAATGGCGAGCGAGAGGTAACGGTTGAGGTAGCGCGAGGTCCAACCGTCTTGCGGCTTGCGCAGGGAGCGGAACAACGCGCGCTCGGCGCGCCGGCTGCTCGCGGCGTCCACCACGTCGATGGGATCGAAGCCCCAGGCCTCGCCGTGAGGGATCACCTCGCGGCGCAAGTCGACCTCCGCGCTCGCCGCGGCGTCTTGCGCGACGCGCTTGAAGACGCCGCGGTGGACCAGGTAGCTGGCTGGCACGCGCACGCAGCGCGCTCCGTTCGGCGGAGTATCGAGCAGCGGCAGCTTCAACCGGCGGTCGCTGAGCGCCGCGCGCAGCTCGGGCGCGCTCGCCGGCACCACCACGCTGCTCGCGCCCGCATTCTGGGCGTCGAGAGCGAGGCGCAGCACCAGCGGTACGCCGCCGACCCGCCGGGTAGCATCCGCGGAGGTGGGGTCGAGCACGAGGGCCCAGGTCATTGGCGGCGCCGAGCATAGCTCGCTCCTCGACAGTGTCTGCCGCTGCGGCTCCCGCATCCGTACAAGGTCTAAGCGCGGCTCAGAGCGGAGGACCGGCCGGAAAACCTCGCTAAACCGCTCGCGGCGAGCGCCGAGCGGCGCTTCGCCGTCGCCTTGGTATAGTCGGAGCCGTGTCGTACAGCGCCGAATTTCGATGCTTCGCAGGATGTGCCGGTTCGTGGCCGGTGACGCGCCCTATCTACCGCTGTCCGTCGTGCGGGGGCCTGCTGCAGGTGGTCCACGATATCGATGCGCTGCGTGATCGCAGCGGCGCCGCCTGGATGCGGCTCTTCGACGAGCGACATCGCCAGAACACTTGGCCTTATGGCTCGGGTGTTTGGGGCAAGCGCGAATGGGTCATGCCTCAAATGGCAGACGAGTCCATCGTCTCCATGTACGAGGGCGGCACCAACTTGTTTTGGGCCGAGCGCTACGGTCGTAATCTCGGCGTCAACGATCTGTGGGTGAAGCTCTGTGGCAACAGCCACTCCGGCTCGTTCAAGGATCTCGGCATGACGGTGCTGGTGAGCGTCGTGCGCATGGCCATCCGCGAGGGGCTGAAGGTCAAGGCCATCGCCTGCGCGTCGACCGGAGACACCAGCGCGTCGCTCGCCGCCTATGGCGCTGCTGCGGCGCTGCCCGTCGTGGTGCTGCTGCCGCGCGGAAAGATCTCCACCGCGCAGCTCGTGCAGCCGCTCGCGCACGGCGCCCTCGTGCTTGGGCTCGACACCGATTTCGATGGCTGCATGAGCATCGTGCAGCGGCTCGCCGAGGAGAACCTGGTCTACCTGGCAAACTCCATGAACCCGCTGCGCCTCGAAGGTCAAAAGACAGTGGGCATGGAGATCGTGCAGCAGTTCGACTGGCAGGTGCCGGATTGGATCATCCTGCCGAGCGGCAACCTAGGCAACGCCTCGGCGCTCTACGCCGGGTTCAAGATGATGCGCGAGCTCGGCATCACCTCCAAGTATCCGCGGCTGGTGGTCGCGCAGGCGGAGAACGCGAACCCGCTCTATCGCGCCTGGAGCGAGGGCAAACGTCAGGTCGAGCCGATCCAGGCCAAGCCAACGCTGGCCACGGCCATCCAGATCGGAAACCCGGTGAGCGCCCCGCGCGCCATTCAGGCCCTGGAAGCCATGAATGGCCTAGTGGAACAAGCCAGTGAAGAGGAGCTGTGCGAGGCGGCCGCGCGCGCGGATCGCACCGGCATGTACACCTGCCCGCACACCGCGGTGGCGCTCGCGGTGCTCGAGAAGCTCGTCGCGCGCAAGGTCATTCAGAGCCACGAGCGCGTGGTGTGCGTCTCGACCGCAGCGGGGCTCAAATTCACCGAATTCAAGGTGCGCTATCACGAACGCCAGATCCCCGGCGTCAGCGGTGAGCAGGCCAACCCGGCGATGTTTCTGCCGGCGGACTTCGGTCGCGTCGTGGACGCCATCAACGCGCGCTTCAACTGAGCCGGCGCACGATGAGCGGAGCTCGCGGCCGCTCATCGTGCAGCTTCAGGCGACTCAGAAGGTCAAGCGAGCGTTGGCACCGCCGCCGGTCCTGCCGGCGTAGGGGTTGAGCTCGAGCTTGTAACGCGGCGCCGTGTGACGAGCCGCGGACTCTTTTGGTCCTTCGTCGTCGCTCGTCAACAACACGATGCCGGTGACGCCGAGCGTGATCGCCACGCCGAACGCCATATCCGAGATCAGCGCGTTGCGCTCGGCGTCGTCCGCCTTGGACGTCGTCGGGCGATCATTGAAGTCCTTCTTCGAGCTCAGCGCCTTCAGCCCGAATACCGTGCCCACTACGGCGCCGGCGGTGGCGATGCCCAGCGTTACGTAGGCGGGCACCATGCTGCGCTTCTCCGGCGGCGGAGCAGGCGGAGGAGGCGGAGGAGGCGGTGCTTCGGCGACCACCGGCGCGGGCGGCGGCGGGGGCGGCGCCTTGGGCGTCAGCTCCACCTGTTGCTCACCTTTCTCACCGCCCTTGGCTTCGACGACCACTTCCTTGGTGTCGTAGCCGGTCGCGCTGACCGTGAGCTTGTGCTGCCCGGGTTGCAGCTTGACGGTGAGCGGCGTCACGCCGGGCTCCGGCCGACCATCGACCGAGACGACCGCACCCGCGGGGACGCTCGTCACATCGAGAAGGTGGACGAGCTTGAGCTTGAGCTCTTCCACGCGCGTGCGCGCGTCGGCCAGCTTGTCCTCTCCCGCTTTCGCCGCGTCCGGATCCGCGAGCAGCTTTTGATAGTCTTGGATCGCCTCTTCGGTCTTGTCCTGCTTATCGAGGCTCTTGGCCATCCAGTACAAGGCGTGCGGTGACGGGATCGCCTGATTGGCCTTGCTGAAGGCGTCGTAGGCGTCGGCGTATTTGCCCTCCGCGTAGGCCTTCTCGCCCTGGGCGTAGGCTTTGCGAGCGGCGTCGCGCGTCTTCTTGTCTGGGGGTTTCACAGCGGCGGGCTTCGCCGCCGGCGCGTCCTTCGCTTCGCCGGAGACAGGAGCGGTGGGCGATGCCGCCTTGGGCGCGGCCGCAGCCGGCGCCGCGGATGTCGGCGGGGGAGTAGGTGTGGTCGTCTGTGCGTGAGCGAGCGGCGACAACGTCAGCGCGAACATGCTGACTGTTGCGCCGAGAGCGGTGAGGCGATGACGAGGTTTCAAAGAGGAATGATGCATGAGCGCGAGCCTTCCACGACCCGCCCGTAAGCCGGGCGGCGATCGCAGGCTAGTCCGCCAGGAACTCCGGGGACAAGCCCCGGTTTCGCTATAGTGTTCAGGTTCGTTCCCGGGAGCGACGTTTCATCCCGGGAGAGCGCTAATGGACCCTTCCCAGTCGCCCGATGTCGAATCCGTGGCCGATGTCTCCGGTGGTCAGCTGAGCGCCGCTCCGCCCGTTCGGCGCACGCTGCCGCCGCCCGAGTGGCAGGGCGTGGATGGACCCCGGTCCGCGGCCTCGGTCGTGCTGGAGCGCTACGCGCTCGCCGAACCCATCGCGCGCTGCCGCGGAGGGCGCGCTTTGCTCGAGTCGCTCTCGGCGCAAATGGCGCAGGCGAGCCGCGTCGGTGACGAAGCCAGCGAGCGCGCGCTCGCTGCCACGCTGGCGCAGTCGCTGGCGGCGCTCGGCACCGAGCTCGATCAAGCCACGAAGCTCGCGCGCCGCTCACTGCTGCTGGCTGACGATCCCGCGCTGCGCGAGGAGCTCTCGAGCTGGTTCTCGCTGCTCGGCGAGCACGCGCTCGCAGCGGCGACGTTGCGCCCGCTGCTCGCGGAGCGCAACGGCGTGGCCGCCGCGGAGATCCTCACGCGCATCGGCACGCTGCTCGCGCGCGCCGGTGAAGCGCACGCGGCGCGCGAGGCGCTCGAGCAAGCCATGGAGCTTGCGCCGGACGAGGCCGAGGCGGCCGAGATCTTGGCGTCGCTCGGCGCTTGGCACACCGAAGCCGTCTCCGCCGAGGTCGCGGCGGCCTGTTACCTGCGCGCGGCCGAGCGCCGCTCGCGCGCGGGCGAGCGCGCCGCGGCGTTCGAGGACGTACTGCGCGCGTTCGAGATCGCGCCGGGCGCCGCGCAGCCCGCGGAGCGTCTCGCCGCGCTGCTGCTCGAGCGCGGCCGCGTCGGCGCCGCCGATGAAGTGCGGCGCGAGCACGCGCGGCACGCCGGTCCGCAGGCGCGCGCCATTCATCTGCAGCGCATGCGCGACGCTTGGAGCGACGGCGATTTACCGCGCGCGCTCGGGGCCGCGCTGGACGCGCACCTCGACGCCGAGATCGAGCTGACCAGCGTGCTCGCGGCGCTGACGCCGCACGACGAGCACGCCCCTAGCGAGACCTACGGCTTCGACGAGCTGCTCGACCGCCTGGGCTTGCACGAGCTGCTCGCCGCGCGGCTCGAGCTGTCCGCGGATCTGCTGTCCGGTCGTGAGCGCGCGCGGGCGCGCATCGCGCTCGGCCGCTTGTTCTCGGGTCCGCTCGCGCGCCCCGATCGCGCCATCGAGGTGTTCATCGAAGCCTTGGTCGAGGATGCGACGAATCAAGAGGCGCGTCAGGCGCTCTTGCGCCACGCCGCGGCGACGCGCGACTACGCGCCGCTGGTCGAGGCGCTGACGCGCGTCGGGGAGGGCGGCAGCGTTGGCGGCACGCGCGAAGCTTGCCTGCGCGAGCTGTATCAATTGGCGGAAGAGCGTCTGCAGGACCCGGGCCTGATGGCCTGGGCTGGGCGCACGCTGAGCTCGCTGGGTGCCGAGGATGAGACGCTGCAGGCCTCGCTCGCGCTGCTGTCACCGCGCCTCGCGGCCAGCGATCGCGCGCTCGTCGAGCTCGAGGCCGAGCTCAGCGTCAGCCGCGGCAGTGATCGCATCGAGCCGCTGAGCCGCGTCGCGAGCGTGCTGCTCAGCCGCCCGGAGCGCGCCGAAGAGCTGATCCCAGTGCTGATCGAGCTGGTCGAGCTGGCGCCGGACGAGCTGGATTTTCAGCTCGCGCTCGAGCGGACGTTGCAGCGCCAAGGCCGACTCGAGGAGCTCAGCGGCTTCTACGAGAAGGTGTTGGCGCGCGCGCCCAGCGCGGCGGAGCGGGCGCGGCTGTCCCTCGCGCTCGCCAATTTGCGGCGTCGGCGCGGGGATCTGGAAGGCGCCTTGGCGGCGCTGACGCCGATCGTCGATGAGAACGGCTCTTACCCCGCTGCGCTCAGCATGTGCGCCTTGCTCGCGGCGCAGCGCGGCGACGACGCGCTGCGCGCGCGCGCGCTGCTCAGGATGGCCACGGTGCTGGCCGCGCCGCTGCGCGCTGTATTGTGCGCGCTAGCGGGCGAATCATTGCTGCGCGCCGGCGACGTCGAAGCGGCGCGGCGCGCGGTCGATCAGGCCGCGGCCGCCGATCCGTCGCTCGCGCGCGCGGCAGCGGCGCGCGCCGCCGTCGGCGCGGTCACGCGCGACCGCTGGGCCGCGCAGGCCATCGAGCGAGCGCTCGGGGTGGTCGTGCCGCGCGCCGAGCTCTGCGCGGCGCTGGCGGAGGCTTACGATCGCTTGGAAGAGCCGGCGGTCGCCTTCACCTACTGCTTGCGCCAAATCGCGCTGCGGCCAGGCGATATCGACGCCGCGCGCGCGCGCCTCGAGCGCTCGTTGCAGAGCGGGGAGGGCGCGCGCCTGGCCGATACGCTGGCGTGGTTGCTCTCATTGCCGCGTCCGCTCGCAGAGCTGGCGGAGCTGATCGCCGGGGCGCTGCGCGCGCTCGCGCCGCTCGAGCCGACGCGCGCAGCAGCGCTGGCGCGGCGCGCCCTGGACGTGATCGGTCCTCGCGCTACCGACTTGCGGCTGGCGATCTGGGCCGTCGCGGACATCGTCGGGGAGCGCGGGCTGGCCATCGCGTCCATCGAGCGCTGGCTGGCGAGCGGCGCTCCGGCGAGTGATCGGCATGAGCTGTTGCTCGACCTGTCACGGCGTCGGCGCGCCGCGGGTGACGCGGACGGCGCCGCGCGCGCGTTGATGCGCGCGATGCGTGAAGGCGCGTGGGCGACGTCGATCCTCGCCGAGCTCGACGTCGCGCTGCCGCCGCGCAGCTCCGACGGTGAAATTGCGCTGCTGTTCGCGCGCGCCGAAGCGCTCAGCGCGCTCAGCGAGGCCGACCAGCTCGGCACCGCGCGCGCCTGGCGCGAGCTCGGCGCCGCCTACTACGATCTCGCCGGAGACGAGCGCGGCGCGCTGCGCGCGTGGGAGCGCGCGGCGCTGCTCGACGTCGAATCGGGGATCGAGAACCTTGCCAGTGATCTGCTCGCCTTCGCGGGTCCGGACGCGGCGCTGGCGAGCCTCGAAGAGGTCGCCGGTCGGCGTGAAGACGCCGGCGTCGCCGCGCGCTTGCTCGGTCTGTGCGCGACCATCGCGCTCGAGACGGGCAAGCGCGAGCGCGCGCTGGGCTTCGCCGTGCGCTCGCTCGAGCTCGATCCTAGCCGCACGGACGTGCTCGGCGTCGTAGAGCGCGCGGTCAAAGACGACGAGCTCGACCAGCTCGATAACCTCTACGCCCGGCTCGCCGAGGCGGCGCTCGGCCGCTTCGGCGAGCGCGCCGTGCACTACCGCGCGGCGCGACAGTTCGACAAGCGGCGCGCGCCCGCGCGCGCCTTCAACCACGCGTTGCTCGCTTTTCAGGCCGTGCCCAATGAAGGTGTGGTGTTCGTCACGCTGCTGCGGCTGGCCGAGTACAGCGGCCAAACGGCGGAGGTGGTGCGCGCCATCGAGCGCGTCGCGGCCGCCAGCCGGCGCCCGGACGACGGCGCGGCCTGGCTGCGGCGCGCTGCGATGCTGGCGGGCCCGACCGAGGAGGGCTTGCGTCAGCGCGTCGAGGTGTTGCTGCGCGCGTTGCTGGTTCGCCCCGAGGTGGAGGTATTGGATGGTCTCGCGCGCGCGTGCGCAGAGCTCTCGCGCGCGGTGCCGGAGGAGCGGCCGAGCCTCGAGCTCAGGATGCAGCACGCTCTGGTGCGGCTACTCGAGGGCCTCGAGGGGATCCACGGCGCGCGCGTCGCGCTGAGCGCAGCGCGTTGCATGCTGGAGGTGTTCGGGGACGCACAGACCGCCGCGCTGGCGCTCGAGCGCGCCGTGCGCGTGGACCCGCAGCTCGTCGATGTGCCGGAGCTCGCCCCGCACTTCACCACGCTGGCGCCGCACGCCGAGGGCTGCGTGGGCGCCGTGCTCGAGCTGGTGCGACGAAAAACGATCGTGAGCCCGGCGCTGCTCGACCTGGCGGTCGCGCTGGCCGAGGCGCGCTCCGAGCCGGTGCTCGCTGCGGAGCTCTTGGTGTGCGTCGCCGAAGCGGCGCCGAGCGACAGCGAGCTCGCGGCGCGAGCGGAGCGCGCCGCGCGCGCCGCGGGGGACACCAAGCTGATTCAGCGCGTGCTGAGCTCCGTTCCGATGCGCGACCCTGCCGGCGCGTTGCTCGCGCTGTCCGCCGCCGCCGAGCAAGATGGAGATCTGGAGCGCGCCGTCGAGAACCTCGAGCAGGCGCGAGCTCGAGTCCAGCCCGATTCTTCGCTCGGCCAGCAGATTTTCGAGCAGCTGCTGGAGCTGCACGGCCGCTCCGGGCGCCGCGATCGGGCCGAGCAGCTGCTGCAAGACGAGCTGGCGCGGGAGAGCTCCAGTATCCCGCGCCGCACGCACTTGGCGCTGCGCCTCGCCGAGGTCGTGGCGGGCGGGGACGACCCCCTGCGCGCGCTCTCAATCTTGCGCATCGCGCTCGCCGACGCGCCCGCCGACAGCGAGCTGCTCGGCGCCATGGTCTCGCTCGCGCGCAGCGCTGGAGACTACGATCAGTTGGTCGAAGCGCTGTCCCGCTTGCTCCTCGCGAACCCCGACCCCTCGGAGCGCCCCGGACTCTTGCGTGAAGCGGGCGAGCTCTACGAGCGGCTCGGCGACTACGCGATGGCGACGCGCTGCTGGAGCGAGCTGCTCGACCTCAGCCCCGCGGATCAGACGGCGCTCGCGGCGCTCGAGCGTCAGGCGGAGCGCGCGTCGGACTATGACGCGCTGATCAAGCTCCTGGCGCGCCGCGCGGCGCTAGCCGGCAACGTCGACGAGGTGCGTCGCATCCGCTTGCGCCGTGCGACCGTGCTCGAGCAGCGCTTGGGTCGCGCCGACGAAGCGCGCGCCGAGCTCGAGGCGCTGACGATGTCCACCGGCGACAACCTCAGCGTGTTGCGCGTGCTCGCCGATCTCAACGAGCGGCTGGGGGCGCCACTCCGCGCGGCTCCACTATGGCTGCGCGCCAGCGCCGTCACGCCGGATCGCTCGGAAGCGGCGGATCTCTCGTGCCGCGCTTGTGATGCTTACCTCGCCGGTGGCGACGTCGACTCGGCGCGTCGCGTGCTCGACAGCATTCAGCTCTGGTCACCCAGCGAGCGAGTGCTGCTGCTGGCGGCAGAGATCGAGCGGCGCCGCCAAGATCCGTTGGCGCTCGCTGACGCTCTCGACGAGCTCGCGGCGCTGAACACGACCGATCCCGAGCGGCGCGCGCGCTATCTCGTCGAAGCCGCGGAGGCGTCGCTCGCCGCCGGCGCGGACGAGCTCGCGCTGAGCCGCGCGCTGCGCGCCGCAGAGCAACAGCCGAGCTCCGTCTCGGCGCAGCTGCTGGCCCGCTCGCTCGAGTATCGCCGGCGCGGCGCGGGCAGCTTCGAGGACGCCGAGCTCACGGTCACGGAGCTGCAGCCGCTCGTCGCCGAGACGCCGGAGCAAGCCGAGCTGCTCGCGTTTCTGCTCGCGGAGGCGCTGGAGGTCACCGGTGAGCGCGCGCAGAGCCTCGCGCAGCTCGAGCGCTGCGCGAGCGCACACGGCGAGCGACCCTTGGTCGCGCTCGGCCTCGCGGAGCGTCTGGCTCGCAGCGGCGAGATCGAACGCGCGCTCGATCATTTCGACGCCGCGCTGGGCGGGGATCTGCGCGGCTTGCGCGGCCGCGGTCTGGTCGCCTGGCGCGCCGCTGATTTGGCGCAGTCACTCGCCAACCGCGAGCGCGCCGCGAGCTACCTCGAGGTAGCGAGCGAAGATCCCAAGACCCAAGAGCAAGCCAAGCTGCGCATTCGCGAGTTGTTCACCGAGCGGATGAGCTCGCCCTCGCTCACGGCTGCGAAATCAACGGTGCCGCCGCCGCCGGAGCTCGAAGCGCAATTGGAGCAGGCGGCGCCCGCGCGCGACGCGGCGCGCGCCGAGCCGACTGGGGCGCAGGAGTCGCCGCCCGGCCCGGCTCCGCTGCTCTCGAGTCAACGGCCACAGGTCTCGCTGGGACTCTATTCACAGCGTCCGCGCGAGGCGGCGGAAGAGCATGTCGTCCTGCCGCCCAAGGTCGCGACGACCACCGTCCTCGCCATCGCGCCCGGGGCGGGTGCCTCCGAGCCGAGCATAGCGGCGGACGCGACCAGCGCGGACGCCGTGACGCCGCTCGTGGCAGCAGAGCCGACCGCGGCGCCGCGCGCTGGTCGCTATTCCGTGCGTCCGCCTGCCGAGGCTGCTGATGTCGCTCCCGACTCGTCATCGAGCAAGCTGCCGCGGCTCGACGCCGACGAAGCATCGCTTTACACCGCGCTGGCGGCGGGCTCGATGGACGCCGGACGCGATTTGGTGAGCCGCCTCGAGCAACGCCCCGAGCGCAGTCACGATCTCGTCGCTGTGTGTCGCCGCCTGGTGCTCACTCAGCCGGGAGATGCATGGGCGCTCCACCAGCTCTACCGCGCAGCGCTGGCAGACAAGAATTTCTCGTACGCGCGCGCCATCGAGCACGTGATCGGTGTCCTGGATCCAGGCGCGCCCGCCGTCGAGCCGCCACAGCTCGACACTCAGCTGGAGCAGCCCGACGCGGTGCGCGCGCTGCTGCTGCGCGGTCACGCCTCTCCAGCGTTCGAGGCGCTCTCGTTGGTGTGGGAGGGCGCCGAGCACGTGTTTCGGCGCGACGCTTCGACGTACGGAGTGACCGGCCTCGAGCGCGTGCCACCCGGCGCGCCGACGCCGCTCGCGCGCTCCTACGCCGCCATCGCGCGCGCGCTCGGTCTGCTGCGCACGCCGCTCTTTCAGCGGCGCAGCGCCGGCACCATCACGGTCAGCCTGGCGCTATTGTCGCCGCCAGCGGTGGTGCTCTCCGGCGATGTACGGCAGGAGACGCCGGAGCTGCGTTTTCACATCGGCGCCATGCTGTTCGCGGCCACGCCGCAGTTCGTGTTGCTGCTCGGCTCGCCTGAATCGCAGGCGCGAGCGATCCTGAAGGGCCTCGCCTTTGCGTTCGGCCCGCCGCAACCCGGCGTCAGCGTCACGGGCAGCGTGCCGAGCCTGGCCGAAGTGCTGTGGGAGAGCATTCCGGCTCGGCTCCAGCGGCGCTTGCGAGAGCTGTGCGGCGCCGACATCGCCGATTTCGACGCGGCGGCGCGCGTGGCCCGCTCGGCCACGCGCCTCGCAGGGCTGTTTTCTTGCGGCGATTTCGCGGTGGCGCTGGCCGCGACCTGCGCGGAGGAGGGTATCCCCGAGGAGTCCGTGCGCTCGCACGCCGGACTCGCGGCGCTCGCGCCACGTCATCCCTCACTTCGGGCCTTACTCTCGCTCGCGACCAGCCCCGAGTACGCACAAGTACGCTGGTGGCTGGGTCGCGCCGCGCGTTGATGCCGCTGTGGGCGTTTGACCGCCAGCGACGAATGCGCAAGATCCTCGAGCAGAGGCGCTTTGTTCGTCCTTGAACAGCCCCAAGTCCACCCCGTTCGCTCGCGGCCCAGCCTGACATCGTTGTCACGGCGGAGCGCGCGCCCGAGCGTCCGCGAGCGCGAAGTGGGACTGGCACGCAAATCGCTTCTTGCCGTGTTCGGCATGGCGCTGCTCTCGGGCTGTATCGTCACTGATCCTCCGCAATACGAGGAGCCGACGCGCACGCCGCCGATCCTGGATCTGCTCAACGCGCGGCCGGTGTTGGGCGACGTCATCGTCATCGATCGCACCGACAACGACGACGCGAATGACCGCGTCGAGCTGAGCATCCCCGTGCGCTCCGACGATCAAGGAGAGTTTCTCAAGGCAGCGCTATGGGTGGACGTCTCGTTCGGCTCCGCCTTCTTCACCGATCGCCAGACCAAGGTGCCGCCCTCCACGCTGGACGACGAGGCGCGCAGCATCAACCTGAGCTGGACGGTGAAAGATTTGCCGCGCAAGCCCGGCTGTCATCCCTTGACGTTGCTCGTCTCTCACGAGAGCAACTGGGATGAATTCAACTTCATGCCGGATCCCATCAAGGCTCAGAACGATACGGCGGTCGCCACGTGGTGGATGAACCTCGACCCGCAGCCGGGCGATGAGTTTACGTTGCGGGACTGTCCCTCCAAAGTGGAGTTTCAGCGGTGAAGCATCGCCTCTGGAGCGTGAGCTTTGGGCTCGTGCTGCTCTCGGCCGTCGCGGGCTGCAGCGTCACGGGGCTCGCCGAGCGAGAGCGCTCCATCGCGGTGAATCGCTGCCAATCCAGCGACGATTGCCCGGGCGGCACCGTGTGCAACACGACCGAGAACCGCTGCCTGGCAGACAGCACCACGCTCGAGACCCTGCTCTTCGACGTCTCGCCGACGCTCGCATCTACCAACCACGTCGGGCAGCACTTCTTCCAGCTCGGCTCCGAGCTCCAGCTGCGCAACGACAATCTATTGGTTCTGAACGGCGCCGCGGAAGTCCACGGTCGCGTGATGACGCAGCCGCTGGAGGTGTGCTCGCTATTCTTCGACGGCGGCAAGAACCAAGCTGCGGACCGCTCGATACCGGCGCGCATCACGTTCATTCCGCGCGAGCGGACGTGGGGAGTTCCCGTCGCGAACCTGGCGGTCTCGGCGGACAGCTCGGAGAGCGCGCCGGAGAGCTATCCCTTCACCGCGCACGTTCCCGCAGGCGTCTACGACGTGTATGTCGAGCCGTTCACCGTGAAGTTCTCTTCGGGCGAGGTCCTGCCTCCGTCCTGTTCCTTGCCGCCCGTGTTGTTCCGCGAGCTCAGCTTGGAGGACGGCGTGACTCAGCTCAATTTGAACGTCCCGGTGCCCGATCGGCTCGCGCTCGAGGTGCAATGGCCGAGCGGCGCCGGCGCGTTCGAGAACTGGCTGGTCGACATGCTCGAGCCGCGCAGCGGCCGCGTCATATCGACACGCAGCAAACCGAAGATCACCGGCAGTGGCGACAAACTCCGCTACCTAGCGTTGCTCGACTATGTCGCAGTAGCGGGTAGCGAGAACGCGGCTGCCGATCAGCTCGTCCGGCTTTCGCCTCCGGCGGGCGCGACCGCGCCCACGCTGGTCTTCGAACGCGCGGGGCTCGGCTTGTTTTCGAAGGACACCGCGGTCATCGATCAGCTGAGCGCGCTGCCGGCGCCGGTCTCGTTTTCGGGCAGCGTCACGGACGCCGACTACGCCGCGCTGAAAGCGGACCTCACGCTCAGCGCGAGCGAGCTCGATGGCCTGGCGCCGGGCTCGCAAGCGGGCTTCGTGCGGCGCACTCAAACCAACGACGACGGACAGTTCTCGCTCGAGCTGCTGCCGGGCACGTACACGGTGCGCGCCGTCCCGTCTCAGCCGGTACAGCCCGGAGCGGCGCCGTTCGCTGCGCTCACCACCACCATCAAGGTCGCTCGTACGCCCGCGCAACAGGCGGGACGAGCCATCGTGCTGCGCCGGGCCGAGGCGCTCAGCGGGCAAGCCGTGCTGCCGAACGGCGAAGGAGCCCTCGGCGCGCTAGTCATGGCCGAAGTGAATCCGACGAGCCTGAGCGCCAGCGTCTTCCAACGGGCACTCGGTGAGCAGCCGCTGGTTCCGCGAGCCGTCAGCACCGTCATCGACGACTCCGGAGGGGGCTTCACCCTCTATTCAGACCCAGGGGTGTTCGACTTATCCGTTCGTCCGCCGGAGGGCTCGAGCTCGGCGTGGCTCGTCAAGCCGCAGGTGGAGCTCGGCCTGGCTAGTCAATCCTCGAGGTTATCGCTGCCGCCCGCCGTGGCGATGGGCATCAATGTGGCGCTTCGGCAAGGCGCAGCGAACGATCCCAGCGCCTCGTTGAGCGGCGCGTACGTGCGCGCCTACGCGCTCTTGGATGCCGCGGGCGAGCTCGTCAGCGACCCAGAAAATGCAGAGAGCGCCGTCGCCGTGGGCGAGAGCCAGCTCGACGCGAACGGGCACGTGCGCATCATCCTTCCAGCAAAACTGGATGCGCCCGCGAGCAACCCTTAACGATGTGCCGCGGAATACGACACCGCCTACGTCTGCATGCTTCGCACGACGCGCGACCACTAATCCCGACCGGTTTACATCCGTGCCGCAGCATTGCCGGCTTCGTGTCGAAAAGAACTGGCGATGAGCAAACGCCCATAATAGAGTTTTGCCGTGACGCGAGCACGGTCAATACCCGCCGGGCCCGGTGACGAGCGCGCGCAGGACCTGGCTGGGGCCCTGCACGAAGTATCGAACGCTCTGACCGTTGTCCTGGGTTGGTTGGATGTAGCGCGCGCCAAGCTGCCGCAGGGACCCGGTCGTGAAGCGTTAGAAGTCGCGCGAACGCATGCGCGGCTCGGCTACGGTATCGCGCGGCAAGCGATTGGCGCGGAGGTACCCGAGAGTGGGAGCGGGCAGGGAACTCTGCGCGCGACAGCGCGTACGGCGATCACCGGCGTGACGCCCGAAGCCCAACGCCGCGGCGTCGAGATCCTGCTTGAAGCCGACAGCGCCGGTCACGGCCTGATCTCGGACGTCGGCGTAGCGCTGCAGATCCTCACGAACCTGCTCCTCAACGCGCTCGCCTTCACCCCGCGCGGCTCGCGCGTGACGCTGAGCATCCGCGAAGACGCGCAACACGCCGTATTCTCCGTGAGCGACGAAGGTCCCGGCATCCCCGAAGAGCGCGCGCGCTGTATCTTCGAGGGGCCCGTCTCCACGCGCCGCGGAGGCGCCGGGGTCGGACTACGACATTCCCACGGCCTCGCCGAGCTCCACGGTGGGAGCCTGTGCGTTGCCGCTGGCATCGGTCGCGGCGCGTGCTTCGAGCTGCGCTGGCCGATCAGTGAAGCGCGCTCCAGCGCACGTCCCCAAGCGGCCGTCACCACCAACGTGCGCGGCGCGCGCGTGCTCGTCGTCGAAGACGACGCCGCCGTCCGTTCGCTCATCGAGCTCGCGCTCGAAGCGCGCGGCGCCGGGACCGTGCTCGTCGGCAACCAACGCGAGCTCGACCAAGCGATGCACGCGGCACGCTTCGACATCGCCCTCGTCGACCTCTCGCCGATCGCGGCGGACGCCGGCGCGGCGCTCGCGAGACTGCGCGCTGCCAACCCTGGCATCTCCATCATCCTCATCAGCGGCGTAGCCAGCGGAGTCCCCGTGGAGCTCGAGCGCGACGTCAGCGCCTGGGTCCGCAAACCCTTCGAAATGGGGGAAGTGCTGGACGTCATGGGCCGCCTCCTCGCCCTACAGGCCGATTCCAGCGACCCTGAGACCGCCGTCGGCTGATTTTCGGCCCTCGCCCCTTGCGGAGCCCCGGGTTCGTGCGGTATCTAATCGCGCCTTTCGGGCCCAACCCCCTGAAAGCTCCCGGTTTTCACGCAGTTACGCAAACAGCACAAGAAAACCCCACGCGAAGGTGGCGGAATTGGCAGACGCACTAGCTTGAGGTGCTAGCGGGGTTACTCTCGTGGGGGTTCAAGTCCCCCCCTTCGCAC
>CBINHN010000073.1:0-28464 GCA_966250485.1 uncultured Sorangium sp.
CTAAGCTAGGAGGTTGGCGCGCTGCGTGCTCTTCGCGCTCTCACCCGCCAAGCGGGCCACTAGCGCGAGCGCGAATTCGAGCGCCGTACCGGGAGCGCGGCTCGTCACGATGTTGCCATCTTCTACGACGCGCTCCTCGCTGTACTGCGCGCTCGGCAACGCGTTGCCCGGATAGCTCGTCGCGCGGCGTTGTTTCAAGAGCCCCGCGGCTTCCAACGCGGTAGGCGCCGCGCAGATCGCCGCTGTCAGCTTGCCCTGCTCGGCGTGGCGTCGCAGCAGGTCGAGCAGACGCCGATCTTCGCGGAGTCGCTGGGAGCCGGCGGTGCCGCCGGGCAGCACGATAGCGTCGAATGATTGCGCGCTCGCCGCCTCCAGCGTCGTGTCCGCCGAAATAACGACGTCGTGCGCGCCTCGGACGGGGCTCACGGTGAGGGCCGCCACCGTGACGTCGATCTCCGCACGGCGCAGGACATCGATGATCGTGACCGCCTCGATCTCTTCGAACCCCTCGGCAAGCGGAACGAGTACTCGAGCCATGATACCTCCTCTGGGCTGCGTGAGCCTCGCGGCTCGCGGCCCTTGTACCGCGGATCGGGCGGCTGCGCAGGCAACGGCCGGGCAGGTGGGCGAAAGTGCGCTGGTACTGGGAAATTTTCGGCGGGCTCGCAGCGCTGGTCCGAGCGGGGTTGCGAGCGAGCAACCCGGAGAAGCGGTTGACGAGGGCGGCGTGACGGGGTCAATAGTGGGCCAACGCGCTTGCCGAGGACCCGGTCACCCATGGAAGCTAAGTGTCGCCTCTCGAGGGTGCCGCTCGTGGCGCTCTTCTCGTTGGCTGCGAGCTGCGGTTCCAGCCGCGATCCGAGCTTGTTCAACCCGCCCGATGGCGCGGGCCTGGGCGGCTCCGCGCTGACGAGCGGCGGCTCGAGCTCGGGCGGGAGCACAGCCGCCGGCGGCAGCGTCGCTAACGTCGAAGGCGGCAGCGGAGGAAGCTCCGCCGGCAGCAGCGCCGCCGGAGCGCCCGAAGCTTCCGGCGGCGGCGTGAGCTGCGCGAGCGGCACCGCCTGCGACGACCGCTGCGTGGACACGCAAATCAGCAAGGATAACTGCGGCGAATGCGGGCACGTTTGTCCCGCGCGCGCCGAGTGCGCCAGCGGCAGCTGCACGTGCCCCGACGGCGAGAGCGCGTGCGGCGAGCGTTGCGTCGACACCCAGAGCAGCCTGGAACACTGCGGCGTGTGTGATCGCCAATGTCCGCCGCGCGCCGCGTGCATGAGCGGAGATTGCGTGTGCCCGGACGGCGAAACGGCTTGCGGCGAGCGCTGCGTCGACACGCAGAGCAGCAAAGAGCACTGCGGCGTGTGCGACAACGCCTGCCCTGCCCGCGCCAGCTGTGAGGACGGGGAGTGCGTTTGCCCGGAGGACGAGACCGCGTGCGACGGCAAATGCGTGGACACGCGCACGAGCAGCGAGCACTGCGGAGCCTGCGACGCGACGTGTACGGGCGGCACTTGCGAAGGCGGGGAATGCACCTGCCCGGAAGGCAAGGACAATTGCGGCGGTGTTTGCGCCGATCTCGCCAGCTCGGCGCAGTACTGCGGCAGCTGCGACAGCGCGTGCGTGAATAACCAAATTTGCGTAGAGGGCGGCTGCACCTGCGAGGAAGGTCAAACCGATTGCGACGGCACGTGCGCCGATCTCACGAGCGACGCGGCGCACTGCGGCGATTGCGACACCGCGTGCGTCGGCAATCACGTGTGCGACGAGGGCACGTGCGCCTGTGCCGAAGGTCAAGAGGATTGCGGCGACGTCTGCGCTGATCTCGACTCGGACGCCGCGCACTGCGGCGCGTGCGATCACGCCTGCGCGGGCGCCGAGACCTGCAGCGACGGTGTCTGCGCTTGCCCCGAGGGCAAGACCTCGTGCGGCGAGGAGTGCGTGGATCTCAAGAACGATCCAGCGCATTGCAACAGCTGCGATCACGCCTGCCCGAAGGGCCAGTTTTGCACGGCGGGCGAGTGCCTACGCTCACCCTGCGACGGTCTCTGTTCGAACCCCACCGCTGTCCCACTCGGCGAGGACGGCTTTCGCGCGGACAATATCGGCACGCAGGCGCACTGCTACGAGATGAAGGGCTACAATCCGACGCTCACCACCCGGCGCATCGTGTGCTGGGAATTCGCCGCCAACCGCACGCTGCGCGTGAACGGGATGACGATGAGCTGCGTGAAGGGTCAGGGACAACCCCTGGGCGAGCCGCGCGCCGACGGCTATTGCGTTCAGGTCGGGACCGGCGGCCAGACCTACGCTGGCGTGTTGTTGCCGATCCTCGCCGAGTAAGCGCTCAATCGTCCTCGACCGCCCGCGGCGGCGGCGGCGCTCCGTCGTGGCACTCCACGATCGACAGCTCCCGCTGCGAAGCGCGGGCGCGGGTGAGCAATACACGCGCGCCAGAGACGGCGAGCGCTTCCGCCCCGCCGAGCGCCGGATCGCTGACCAGCGTCGCGCCGGCGAGCACATCGCTGCGCATGGCGCCCAGCCCCAGACCGCGCTCGGAGGGCATCGCGACCCAAGCCCACGGCTTGTCCTTGGCTGCCGCGGCGTCGACGAGCAGCGACGGCAGACCGGCGCCCTCACCCGTGTCCCACGAGCGCGAGGTGACCGAGCCGTCCGGCTGCACCAGCACGGCCTCCGCGTTGGCGCGCTCCAAGCCCGGCCCTTCGCGATCGTCGCGATAGACGAGCAGCGCGCCACCCTCGGGAGTGGAGGCGAGCTCGAAGGCGACCACCCGCGCGCCGCTCGGCGTCACGCGACGCGGCGCGCCCAACGGCGCGCCAGCCGCGTCGAGCGGCACCACCTCGATCGAGGTCGAGCCCTCGTCGAGCAAGCTCGGCGCGGCGCCGGCGTCGAGCTCGAGGTTCCGGCGCGGCACGATTTTGGGGCGCTCGGCCGCGGTGCGCGCGATCCACGCCAGAAAATAGCCGCCCGGGCGCGCCACGAGCCGCGGCGACTCTGGCTCGCCGTTTTGCGCCGGCGGGGCGGCGAAAGGCGCGCCCTTCAGGGTCAGCTTGTGGGGCTCGATGCGGCCGAGCTCGACGAAGGCGCGCCCCTTCTCCAGGCGCGTCCAAGCGGCGAGCGCCTCGCCGCCGCTGGTCTCCAGCGTGAACTCCGCGGCGTCGCGGCGTACGCCGTGTATTTCG
This sequence comes from uncultured Sorangium sp., assembly GCA_966250485.1. GTDB lineage: Bacteria > Myxococcota_A > Polyangia > Polyangiales > Polyangiaceae > PMG-095. The sequence continues at coordinate 3,198 of CBINHN010000073.1, forward strand.
GCGCCACGCCGCACGCTGGCCGCATCGAAGGGCGGCTCCAGCGCGACCACGCGCAACGTGATCGCCGCAGCGTCGCTGTCGGCGACCAAGCCGACGAAGCCGTTGCCTGAGGGGACGAAGCTCGGCGGCTCGACATCGCCGAACACGCGCCCAAGCTCGACTGTCTTACCGCGCCCGGACGTCACCTCGAGCAGCGCGGCGAGCGCGTAGGTCGCGCCGTGGCGCGTTTCGAGGCCGCCCACGACGAAGCGTCCGGCGCCCGCGCGCGCCGACCCGAGCTCCAGGGCGAACGGAAGCTCCACGTCTTGATCCGCTTCGTCGGCCGTCTCTGGCCGTGGCCGCGCCTCTCCCAGCACGAGCGTGTTGCCGGAAATGGCGCGGCAGCCAAACTCAGCGGGCGCGCGCGCAGCGCTCGCGCTGTGAGCGGCGCTCGGGATGGCGGATCCGGCCGGACGTCCGCCGTTCGCGCCGGATTTGCTACGGCACGCCGTGACGAGCAAGATGAAGCTGATTCCCCGCGCCGAACGGCTGCTGAGCGCGCGAATTCCTCGCCGAAGCGTCACGACGGGTGAGTACTCGCGGGCGGCGGATCCGGCAAGTATGATGCGCCCCCGCAAGCGAACCGACGATGCGCCGCCGCGAGCTGACCCAGACCTACGAGCCCAATCCTTTATTGGCCGCCCTGTATCGGCGCTTCTTCGACCGCATCCAGGTGGACCAGAGCTGGGCCGAAGAGGTGAAGCGGCTCGCGGCTCGCGGACGCATCGTTTACGTGCTGCGCAGCCTCAACTTCATCGATTTTCTGGCGCTCGACTACCTCACCAAGCGCCACGATCTGCCGCGCATCCGCTTCGTCAACGATCTCGGGCTCTGGATTTTGAACCCGCTCGGTAAGGGCTGGGCCAACGCGCTCTGGCCGGACCGCGGCGTGACCCCCGCCGAAGAGCTGGAGGACGCGCTCACCGCCGGCGGCTCAGCCGCGCTGTTCCTCAAGCGACCGCCGGGCGTGCTCGACGTCGCCGCCGGCGCGAGCGGCGGCCGCGGGCTGAAGGAGGGCGATGACCTGGTGCGCACGCTGCTCGAGCTGCAGCGCAACCACGACGAGCCCATCCTGCTCGTCCCGCAAGTGTTCGTGTGGTCCAAATTTCCGGACACGCGCGGGACCGAGCGCTTCGATTTTCTGCTCGGGCCGCGCGAATGGCCGAGCCCGGCGCGCACCGTGGCGCAGTTCTTCTACAACTACGAGCACGTCGCGCTGAAGCTGGGCGAACCGATCGATCTGCGCGCCTTCATCTCGGAGTCCGGCGCGCAGCCGGACGCTGTCTTGGTGCGCCGCCTGGTGTACGCCGTGCTGCGCCGCCTGGAGCGGGAGCGCCGCGGCGTGACCGGCCCCGCGGAGAAGCCGCCCGAGCGCGTGCGACAAGAAATCGTGCGCAGCCCTCGGCTGCGCCAGCTGATCGACGAGCTCGCCGACGAGCACACCGATCGCTACACCTTGCAGCGACGCGCGCTCGGCATGCTGGAAGAGCTGCAGGCCACGCCGGATCGCACTACGGTGAAGCTGCTCGAGGTCTTGGTGCGCCGCGTGTTCCAGCGCATCTACGCCGGAGTCGAGTATGAGGCGTCGGACATCGCGCGGCTGCGCGAGGCGGCCAAGAGCGGCACCCTGGTGCTCCTACCCAGCCACAAGAGCCACATCGACTACTTGATCCTGAGCTACATCTTCAACGCGGAGAACCTGCCGCTGCCGTTGATCGCGGCGGGCGACAACCTGAACTTCTTTCCCGCCGGCGGCATCCTGCGCCGCGGCGGCGGCTTCTTCATTCGCCGCTCCTTCCGCGGCGACCGTCTCTATGCGGCCGTCGTGGACGCCTACGTGCGGCGCCTGCTGCGCGACGGCTTTCCCATCGAGCTGTTCATGGAGGGCGGCCGTAGCCGCACCGGCAAGCTCAGGCCGCCGAAGTTCGGCTTGCTGGGCATGATCGTAGACGCCGCGCTGGCCGTCCCCGAGCGCCCCAGCTGGTTCGTGCCGGTGAGCATCGGCTATGAGCGCGTGGTCGAGGGCGAGTCGTACGAGCGCGAGCTGCAAGGCGGCGAAAAACAGAAAGAAGACGCCAAGGGCCTGCTGAAGTCGCGAGAAGTTCTGCGGCACCGCTACGGCCGCATCAACATGCAAGTGGGCCAGATCCTCACGCTGAAGGAGATAGCGGCCGAGCTCGGCGTGGACGTCACGCACCTGACGCCGCCGCGACGCCGCAGCCTGGTGACGCGCCTGGGCAACCGCGTAATGGACGAGATCAACCGCGTGACGGCGGTGACGCCGGGCGCGCTGACCGCGCTGGTGCTGCTCAGCCACGAGCAGCGCGGCCTGGCGCACACCGAGCTGGTCAGTCGCGCCACGCGCCTGCTGGACGTCGCGCGCAGCCTCGGCGCGCGCGTCAGCCCGGCGCTGGCCAGCGAGAGCGGCCGCTTGCGCCCCGAGTCGCTGCGCGAGGCCGTGCAGCTCTTCATCGACGCGGGCCTGGTGGAGTGCCGCGCGCCGGATCGCTTGCCCGCCGGTGACGGTCAGCCGCGCACCGGCGCCGGAAATGACGCGATTTACAGCGTCGTCGAGGGCAAGCGGCTGATCCTCGATACCAGCAAGAACATCATCATCCATTTCTTCGTCGAGCGCGCGCTCGTGGCGCTCGGCGTCTTGACCCTGGGCACGCCGAGCGCGGACCTGGACGCCGTGCGCGAGCGCGTTCGCGAGCTGTCGCGGCTGTTCAAGCATGAGTTCCGCTTCCGCGCGGACGCGCCCTTCGAGCAGATCTTTCTCGGCACCGTCTCCACGATGGAGAGCGCGGCGGAGCTCGCCCGCGACGACGGTCAGATCATGCCCGGTCACGGGCGCGACGGCTGGAGCGGCTATGAATGGCTGGCGCTCTACGCAGCCCTGCTGCGAAATTTCATCGAGGGCTACCGCGTCGCCGCGCGCTCTCTCAAAACCTTACAAGACAAGCCGCTGGCCGAGAAAGATCTCACGCGCAAGGCGCTGGCGCTCGGGCAACACATGTTCTTGGATGGCGAAATTCAGCGCTGGGAAGCGGTGAGCGAGCCGATCTTCGCGAGCGCGTTCGCGTCCCTCGCCGATCAGGGCTACGTCCTGCGCCGGGACGGTAAGTATCATCCAGGACCAGAGCTCGCGAACGAGGACGCACTGGCGCGGCTCGACGCGCGCTTGGTGAGCTATATTCCGCCGCGCAAGACATGAGGCTCGCGCGTTTCGTTCCACTTCTGGCGCTGCTGCTCCCGGCGTGCGTCGGCGTCCCCTCTCCGCTCGCACCCAATCTGCACGGCAGCGTCGGCGTGCCGCACCTCGGGGTGCAGACCGAGGCTGAGGAGCTGCCGCGCGCGGGCAGCAGCTTCACGCGCTTTCGCCCGACCGGCACGCACCACTGGGGGGTCCCGCGCCTGGTGCGCGCCATCGCCCGCGCCGCCGACGCCGTCACACAGCGCCAGCCGGGCGGCGTCCAGCTCGTGGTCGGCGATCTGTCCGGCCGCTTCGGCGGTAAAATCCCTGGACACAACTCGCACCGGACGGGGCGCGACGTCGATCTGCTGCTCTACGTCACCACGCCGAGCGGCGTGCCGATCAAGAGCCCTGGCTTCGTGCGCATCGATAGCGACGGACTGGGCCGCGTGCCGGGAAGCGGGAAGTTCGTGCGCTTCGACGTGGCGCGCGAGTGGGAGCTCGTGCGCGCCTTGCTCCAAAACCCGGAGATCGGCGTGCAGTTCATGTTCATGAGCCGCCCGCTGGAGGCGCTGCTGATCGACTACGCGCTGGCGCGTGGAGAGCCGCTGGAGCTCGTGCACCGCGCGCAAACGGTGCTGCTGCAGCCGACCGACAGCCTGCCGCACGACGACCACCTGCACCTGCGCGTGACCTGCTCGCCGGAGGAGCTCGCGTCCGGCTGCAGCGGCGGAGGCCCGTACTGGGACTGGCTGCCGCCGCCCGCTCCCGCGACCCCGCTCGACAGCGCCGAGCTCGCCTTGATCGCGGAAGACGATCCTTGGGTGAACGACGCGGTGCTCAGCGGCGTGCCGCTCCAAGGGGACGGCGGCGTGTGAGCGCGCGAGCGCGGCGCCAGAGCACGGTCGCAGCGCTCGGCAGCCTGCCCTTCCCTAGCGGCAGCCTGTGCCGCGGGGATTGCCTCGAGGTGTTGCCGACGCTGCCCGCGCGCGCGTTCGACGTGATCTACGTCGATCCGCCCTTCAACACGGGGCGAGCCTGGGCAGCGCGCTTGGGAGCGGGCGCGCGAGCGTCTGGCACCCACGCCTACGGTGATCAGTGGGGAGGCCTGGCTCGCTTTTTGGAGATGTTGCGGCCACGTCTCGAGCGCATGGCTCCTCTGCTCTCGCCGCGCGGCAGCCTCTGGCTGCACCTCGATCATCGCGCGGTGCACGACGCCAAGGTCTTGGCCGATCAGGTGTTCGGCGCGGGCGCCTTCGCTGGCGAGGTGATCTGGATACCGGGCAACGGCGCCCGTCGCCCGTCGAGCCTCAGCGTCACGCACCAAACCATCCTGATTTACGCGCCCAACGAGCGCATGATCTGGAACGCCAGCGACCCGCTGCTGCGCGAACCGTACGCCGAGACCAGCCTCAAAATGCACTTCTCGCAGACGGACGCCAGCGGACGACGCTTCCGTGAACGGCGAATCGCGGGCAAGAACTACCGCTACTACGCAGACCAAGGACGCCAGCTCGGCAGCGTGTGGAGCGACTGCCCGGCGATGCGCGCGAACACACCGCTGGTGCGCGAGACCACCGGTTATCCCACGCAAAAGCCGGAGAAGCTGCTGGAGCGGATCCTGCGCGCAGCCTCGCTACCCGACAGTCAAGTGCTGGATCCGATGTGCGGCTCGGGCACGACGCTCGCGGTGGCGCAGCGCCTGGGACGCCGCTTCGTGGGTATCGACCAGAGCGCGGTCGCCGTTCGCATCAGCAGTGAGCGCCTCGCGCGCACGCTCGCGGCGCACGACGCGCAATAACGTACAAGACCCTAGCGCGCGCGCCCCTTAAAAAAGGGCTAACGGTGCACGGAAAAGACGTGCCCCGGGGAGCACTGGTCATTTCGGGGGTCACCCGCGAGGAGGAACGAACATGGATCTGGACACGAACATCGGCGGCGCTCACCTCAGCACGCAGCTGCGCATCAAACAATTGGTGTTGGCGTCGAATGTCCGCGCGCGGCCATCGCTGGTCGAAATCGCGCGCGAGCTCGGGCTCACGCCGCGCACGCTGCAGCGGCGCCTGAAGGCAGAGTCAACCACGTATCGCACGGTGCTCGATCAGGCGCGGCTGGAGCTCGCCGGGCGAGCGCTGCTAGAGTCGGCGACTACGGCGCGCGTGGCCGAGTCGCTCGGCTTCTCGGAGCCGGCGGCGTTCCAGCGCGCGTTCAAGCGCTGGACGGGCACGACGGTGCGCAAGTACCTGCAGTCGCACACGGCGGCACCCGCGGCGCTGAACGTTCCATCGTGAGCCGCGGTCGCAGGCTACGACCGGCCCGCCGAGGCGCCTGACCCGTGCGCAGGGGTCATTTTGCTTCGGCGGTGCCCGGCCGTCCGCCGTCGAGCGAGCGCGCCAGGCGCAAGAACGGCTCGAGCACGGAGGCGTCCGTCAGCGTGCCTGGGCTGAGCGCTCGCTCGACGGGAGTTCCGCCCAAGATGCGCTTGATGGGAACCTCCAGCTTCTTACCGTTGAGCGTGCGCGGCACCTGTTGAATCGCCACGATCTCGTCCGGGACGTGGCGCGGCGATAGCTCGGCGCGCAGCGCGGCGCTGATCTTTCGGCGCAGCGCTTCGTCGAGCACGGCGCCCGCGCGCAGCGCGACGAAGAGCCACAGCTTCCCGTTTTCGTCCGTGAGCGAGCCGGTGTCGACCACGAGCGAGTCAGCGATTTCGGGCAGCGCCTCCACGACGCGATAAAACTCACTGGTTCCCATACGCACGCCGCCGCGGTTCAACGTGGAGTCCGAGCGGCCGTAAATCACGAAGCCGCCGTAGCGCGTGCGCTTCACCCAATCGCCGTGGCGCCACACGCCGGGATACGTGGAGAAATAGCTCTCGATGCGGCGCGCGCCGCCAGGATCGTTCAAAAAGCAGACCGGCATGCACGGCATGGGCGCGCTGAGCACCAGCTCACCGACACGCTCCAGCATCGCGCGGCCGTTCTCGTCGAAGGCCTCGACCTTCGCGCCCAGCGCCGCGCACTGAATTTCGCCCGCGCGCACCGGCAAGAGCGGACAGGAGAGCACGAACGCGGTGCACACGTCGGTGCCGCCGCTGATCGAGCCGAGCAGCAAGTCTGGTTTGACGTGCTGGTAGACCCAGCGGAAGCCGTCGGCCGGCAACGGGGCGCCCGTGGTGCCGACCGAGCGCAGCGCGCCGAGCCCGAGACGGCCGGGCTCGATACCGGCCTTTTGGCAAGCCTGCAGGTATGGAGCGCTGGTCCCGAAATAGCTGATGCCTTCTTCTTCGGCCACACGCCAGAGCGCGTACAGATCCGGATGCGCCGGGCTGCCGTCGTACAGCACGATCGTCGCGCCCAGCAGCAACCCGCTGACGAGGAAATTCCACATCATCCAGCCGGTCGTCGTAAACCAGAAGAAGCGGTCGGCGGGGCCCAGATCGGCATGCAACGCGAGCGCCTTCGAGTGCTCGAGCAGCATGCCGCCGTGGCCGTGGACGATGGCTTTGGGCAAGCCGGTGGTGCCGGACGAGTACAACACCCACAGCGGGTGCTCGAAATCGACAGGGGTGAACGCCAGCGGCGCCTCGCTCGCGGTCAGCTCTTGCCAGCTGATGCTGGCGGGCAGCGCCTCGGCTCCGATGCTGACGAGCGCGCTCGTGCTCGCCAAGCCAGCGCGGATCGTGGCGAGCTCCTCGCGGCGATCGAAGTGCTTGCCTGCGTAGTCGTAGCTCGTCGCCGCCAGCAGCACCTTCGGCTCGAGCTGCCGGAAGCGGTCGAGCACGCTGCTGCTGCCGAACTCGGGCGAACAGCTCGACCACACAGCGCCCAAGCTGGCGCAGGCGAGGAACGCGATCACCGCCTCGGGGCGGTTGCCCACCAGCGCGGCGACGCGATCCCCCTCGCCGACCCCGAGCCGCTGTAGCCCTACCCGCGCGCGCGCCACCTGGCGGCGCAGCTCCGCGTAAGACAGCACGCTGCGCTCGCCCGACTCCGAGCGAAACACGATGGCGGGATGCGCGTCGTCGCGGCGCAGCGCGTGCTCGGCGTAGTTCAGACGCGCGCCCGCGAACCAGCGCACCTCCGGCATTTCACCGCTCAACACCGAGCTGTAGGGCGCCGCCGCCAAGACCTCGAAGTAGTCCCAAATCGAGCTCCAAAAAGCGGCCAGCTCGCGCGTGCTGAACTCCTGCAGCGCGAAGTAGTCCGCGAACTTCAGCCCGCGCGTGCGCTCCAGCCAGCTCAAGTACGCGCTGAGCTTGGCGCGCCGCCGGCGCTCCTCACTCGGCGCCCACAGCTCGTCTCCTTCGCGGACACTGGCGTTGCTCATGAAGAACCTCCGGGCACGCTGCACGCGCTGCTGACAGCATCACCCGCGCTCGGCCCGGCCGCAATGGCGCTGCGCTCCAGCCCGACGGCGGCGCGCTGCGCCGCGAGCGCCCGGCTCTCGGCTCGACGCCAGAGCAGACCATCGAGCAGGTAGTGGGTGACCTGCGGCAGCGCCAACAGCGGCACCAGAAACGGCAGCCAGCGGGCGGCGAGCTCGCTGCCCGCTCCGAACAGCCATGGCCGCTCATGATCCACGAGCCGATCCCAGCCGAGCTCCTCGACGAACGCGAGCCCGACGAGCGCGAGCACGAAAGGTGCGAAGCCCGCCGCCGCGAGCTCGCCCGGCGACCAAGCGGCGCGCTCACGCTTTCGGGCTCGCGTATAGCGGTACAGCAGGAAAGCGTAGGGTACGCCGTGCGGGATCACGTTGTTGGCGGTGAAGACGAAATCGCTCTCCGAGCTGACGATGCCGACGTACCAAGTGAGCGCCGTCACGGCCACGACCACGCTCTTACCCAGCTGGAGCCGCCGCGCCCTGAGCCAACGCAGCGCTTCACGTCCGAAGAACAGCGAGAGCAGCAGCAACCACACCGCGCGTAGGAGTGGGAGCGCGGGCGCCAGCGGCAGCGCCACGAAGTCGCCGCTCACGAACCAAGCGAAGGGCTTCGAGCCCGGCGCCGCGTGCCACAGCAGCAGCGGGTACAGCGTGGCTGCGTAGATGGCGCCGTCATCGAGCCAGCGCTCGAGCCGCGCCGGTGCGGTGGGCTGCTCGCGGCGCTCGGCGGCGCGATAGAGGGCGACCCAGCCCGCTTGTTGGCGCACGAAGTGGAACACGGCCAAGTACGCCACCGCGCGCCAAAAGAGCAGCGGACCCGCGCGATACACCAGCACCAGCGCGACGTAGCTGAGCGCCGGGAGCAGCGCGTAGCGCAGCGGGCGACGTCGCAGCTCGTCGCGATCGAAGTAGGTGCGAAACCACGTCGCGTGGACGTGCGCGACGTCCACGCCGAGCACCAACACCAGCCATGCCCAATCGGACACCGCCGCGATGCCCGCACGCCGAGCCAGCGCCCCGAGGCCGAGCGCAGCGACGCCGCTGCCGAGAAAGACCAGCAGATCGCTGCGCGGACCCCACAAAAACGGTCCGAAGCGCGGCTCCGGCGTCATGGCTGAAGGCTCCGACGCGGCACCCGACGATGATGGCCTCGCGGGCGGTCGCTTGTCGAGCCGTCAGCCGCGCGCCGGCTCGATGCCGCGCCGGCGCAGCACCGCGTCGGCCGCCGTCAAACCCCGATCGAACGCCTCTTCGAACAACGCCAGGCCGGAGCCGTCGGAGTGGGCGAACGCTACGCGCGGCAGCGCTTCGTTCGCCCGTGCGCGCGCCTCGCCCCACACGAAGCCGGGCACCGGCGTGATCATGCCGTGACCCCAGCGGTAGACATCGATGCGTTCGATCGCGGCCTCGAGCTCGTGGTGGGCACGACCGAGATCGAGCAGGATCGCTTCGGCCGCGCTGGCATGATCGAGCTCGGCGAGCCGCTGGCGCGCCTGCGCCGCAGGTCGCTCCCAGAACGGCCGATAATAGGTCCACACCGTGGGGCCATAGTCGGCCAGCGTCTGGTGCGTCGCCACGACGTAGCCCAGCGCGTTGCTCTCGAACAGCACGTTGTCCCACGCGAACGGGAAGCCATCCGAACGCGGCCGCCGCTTCAAATGCAGATTGGCCACCAGCCACGGCGCGTATTGAAACTCTGCCGCCAGCGGGCGCTCGCGCAGCGGACGCACGATGCGCTGCGCGACGAACTTCGGCGCCGCCACGATCACGTCGTCGGCGCGATAGCGGCGCGCCGTGCCGGCGTCGGCGTCGAGCGCGACGACGTCCACGCCGTCGGCGTCTGGGACGACGTCGGTCACCAAACAGCCGAGCCGCAAGCGCTGACCGAGGTTACGGCTGAGGTGCGCTACGAGCCGTCCGTTGCCCTCCGGCCAAGTCAGAAACGGCGCGCTTTCGCCCGCATTTCCGCTCGCGCGGGCGCAAAAGTAAAACAACATGGCCCAGGCGCTGGTGCGCTCGAGCGACGCGCCGTAGTCGTCGCGACAAGCATACTCGACGTACCAGCGCAGCAGCGGCGAACGAAAGCCGTGGCTGCGCAACCAGGACGCGGCGTCGATGCGATCTAGCGCCACGCACTCGGCCGCGTCGGAGCAGAGCCGCCGCGGCAACGCGAACGCGCGCCGCCCGCGCGCGTCACGAAACGCCGTCCAGCGTCGCACTTCGGCTTCGAAGCGCGCCACCTCCGCGCGGTCCGCCTCGCTGGCGCGCGACACCGGGAAGAGCCCCTCGTGCCAACGACCGTCGATGAACAAGCGCTCTTCCGGGGCCCGCACGCGCGCCCGCTCCGCCGGCTCGAACGCGCCGTTCGCGCCACGCACCACGGCGCCGATTTCCGATAGCAGGCTCAACAGCTCCGGCTGCTCCGCGCTCGGCATCGGCACGTAGTGAGCGCCCCACGGATGCGCGACCGCGCCGCGATGCTCCGCGGCGCTCGTTCCGCCCACCAAGCGCTCCAAATCCAAGATGCGATAGTCGCGAATGCCGAACGCCTCCAGCCGCCGCGCCGCGCTCAAGCCGCTCGGCCCTGCCCCGACGATCAGCACGCTGGTTCGCTCGGCGGGGCCGCCGCTCACTCGCTCGCGCGGGAGCTCGCGCAGCTTATGGCCGAGCTCCATGCGCGCGCCGCGGATTTCGCCGCTCACGGCGCGTCGTCGCCGCTGACAAGCAGCGGCCGGCAACGCAGAGCCCAACAGGAAAGACAGGAGCTCACGTCGCGTCGGTGTCATTTCTCGAGCTCACCGCCTCGCAAGGCTGCCCCACAACGCAAGCGCGCCACCAGCGCGAACGCCCCAAGCAGGTGCTGCCACGAGCTCACCCCCGCAAATCGCGCGGGTTCCAGGGCACCAGGGCGGCTGCGCGAACGGTACATACCTTGCTCAGCGCGAGCGCATGCTGCTGCGCGCCTTATCGAGTGTGCGACGAAACGGGGTCGTCGGGACGCTGCGCTGGCAGCTGTACCGCATCTCCGAGATCTATAACGAGCGGCACCTGGGTGTCGACACCCGCCGGGCGGCTGAGTTCGGGCCCGCCGCGTACCGCGAGCTGGCGGAGCACACGCCGTACGAGCCGCTGCCCTACAGCCTGATCAAGCGCGCGCTCGGCGCCGTCAACGAGCGGCCGGAGGAGCACGTGTTCCTCGACTACGGCGCTGGTATGGGCCGCGTGGTGCTCACCGCCGCGCGCTATCCCTTCAAGCGCGTCCTCGGCGTGGAGCTGATGACGCCGCTCTGCGACATCGCGCGCGAGAACGTGCGGCGCGCGCGGCACCGGCTAAAGAGCGCGATCGAAATCGTGAACGCCGACGCCACGCGCTTCGACGTACCCGACGACGTCACGCTGATCCATCTGTTCAACCCGTTCACGGGTGAGATCATGGCCGCGGTGCAGCGCCGCATCAAAGAGTCGCTGGAGCGCGCGCCGCGCGCGCTGCGCATCATCTACGCGCACCCCAGCGATCAACGGAATCTATTCCACGAGCTGTCGTGGGTGGCCGAGCAGCGCCGGCTACCCACCGGCGTCTTCTACGCGATGAACTTGCTGGTCTACGAGCACAAACCGCAGATCGGCCCGCTCTCGGGCATGCGCATCAAGCTGGACGCGGCGGAGCGAGCGGCGCTGCGCCGAGAGACGGCCTGAGCAGCGCGCGGCTCAACGCCGCTTGGCCTCACTGACCTCGCGGAGCGAGCTCATCAGCCCGCCCCACCACAGCCCGATCATCCGCACGAACGCGGCCGCATCCAGGCCATGGCGCACGGGGTGACCGGCGGGCAGCGAGCTCCAACCGGAGTGCCGGACCTGCACGCGGGTGCCCTCACCCGAGGCGGTGAACGTCACCTCCACGAAGGTCGACTCACCGGGTTTGAAATTGACACCTCGCCACTCGAAGCTGAGCCGGTGCGGCGGCTCCCATTCGGTGATGGTGCCGGAGACGAATAGGCGCGCGCCGTCGCCCTGCTCATAGGTCTCGAACAGGCGCCCGCCCACGCGCGCTTCGAAGGCGATGCGCGACGAGCGGCGACCCGCGATGCGGTACTTGGGTCCGCGCCCCCACCACAGATCGGTCTCTTGCGTGAAGACCTCGAAGGCGTCCTCGGGACTCACGGCGACGAACACCGTCACGACCGCGACGTCACCAGCGCTGGCCGTCACCGCGCCGTCCTGCGCTTGCAGCGCGTCTTCTCGGCGTAGCTCTTGAACGCCTGAAGCTCGGCCGACCAGAACGACTCGACCTCGTCGAGCCAGCTGCGCAGCGCGCTGAACGGCGCTTGCCGCAAGCGATAGAGGCGCACTCGCGCGTCCGCCTCCGCGTGCTCCTCCGCGACGATGCCGCTGGCGCGCAGCACGCGCAGATGGCGGCTGAGCGCCGGCGGCGTCACGGACAACTCTTGCGCGAGCTCGCCCGCGCGCCGCGGCCGCTCGCGCAGCAAGTCAATGACGCCCCGCCGCGTGGGATCGGCCAGCGCCGCGAGCGTGCGGTCGAGCGTCGTCAAGCGCTGGAGCCCGTCCTGATGCGCTCGCAGAACCACCAGTGGTGGCCGCCGAGGTCGACGCACTCATAGTGGCGATCGGACCAGTATTCCTCGCCGTAGTCGGACGTCGCGAGCTCACTCACGATCTCCGCGCCAGCGGCGCGCGCCCGCGCGCAGTGCGCCTCCACGTCGTCGACGTAGACCATCAAGTTCTGGGTGTTCACCCCGCCGATGCTGCGCGGCGCGCGTCGATACGGGAAGCGCTCTTGTTTCTCGACGCCGCTGACCATGATCAGCCCGCCGTCGAGCACCAGCTCGGAGTGCTCCACGCGCCCCCCTTCACCTTCCACCTTCAAGCGCACCTCGAAGCCGAAGGCGCTGCACAACCAATCGATGGCGCGGTTCGCGTCCTCGTAATAGAGCGCCGTCGATATGCGCGGCCAGCCGGGCGGGGTCGGTTTCATGACTCACCTCTCGCGTGATGGTTTACGTGTCCGGCAATAGTTAACACTATAGTTAATCATGTCAAGCCCAGCCGCGGCCGGCGCTTGCGAACCGGCGGGAAATGTTGGAATGGTCCGCTCTACGCCATGGAAGATTCCGAGGACGTCAAGGCCGGCACCTTCGAGCAGTCACTGCGCCGCTCGCAAGCCCTCGAGCTCGATCTGCCGCGCAACCCGCAGCGCTACCGCATGCTCACCGGTGACCGCCCCACCGGCGCGCTGCACGTGGGGCACTATTTCGGCTCCTTGAAGAACCGCGTCGAGCTGCAGCAGCTCGGAGTGGAGACCTACGTGGTCATCGCCGACTATCAGGTCTTGACCGATCGCGAGACGGTGGACGCGATCGCGGACAACGTGCGCGAGCTCGTGCTCGACTATCTCGCGGCCGGCTTGAACCCCGACAGCGGGCGCACCCACATCTTCTGTCACAGCCACGTGCCGGCGCTGAACCAGCTGCTAGTGCCGTTCTTGACGCTGGTCGGCATGGGCGAGCTCGAGCGCAACCCTACCGTGAAGGAGGAGATCAGCGCGGCCGGACTGTCGACGGTCAACGCCGCCATGTACACGTACCCGGTGCACCAGGCGGCGGACATCCTGTTCTGCAAAGGCAACGTGGTGCCGGTGGGTCGAGATCAGCTGCCGCACATCGAGCTCACGCGCAAGATCGCGCGGCGCTTCAACAACCGCTACGCCGCGAAAGAGCCGGTGCTGCCCGAGCCCGACGCGCTGCTCTCGGCCGCGCCGAAGATCTTGGGCCTCGACGGCACGCAGAAGATGAGCAAGAGCCGCGGCAACGCGGTGATGCTGCGCGCCAGCGAGGACGAGACGGCGAACCTGATCAAGCGCGCCACCACCGACGCAAACCGGCACATCACCTACGATCCCGAGCACCGCCCGCAGGTGGCAAACCTGCTGCTGCTGATCTCGCTCTGCACCGGACAGGCGCCGGAGGCCATCGCCGAGCAGCTGGGCGATGGCGGCGGCGGCGCCCTGAAGAAGCTCCTCACCGAAGCGCTGAACGAGACGCTGCGGCCGCTGCGCACGCGCCGGACCGAGCTCGCGCGCGAGGCGAGCTCGGTCGTGAAACACGCGTTGCTCCGCGGCACCGAAGCCGCGAACCGTGTCGCGGACAGCACGCTGCGTGAAATGCGGCGTGCCATGAACATGGACTACGGTCTGTGAGCCGCGCCGCGCTAGCCAGCGCTCTTACGGCGTCGCAATAGTCCGAGCGCCGCCGCGACGAACCCGAACAACGCGGCGCCCGCGAACGACGCGCCCGGCGCCGCGACGCTGCAGCCACCGCCGCCACTCGCGCGCGGAGGGGCCTCGCTCGCTGTCTCGGGATTGCCGCTGGACGGCGCGTCGTTGCCCGACGTCGCTTCGCCGTAGCCGCCATCGCTGACGCCACTATACGGCGGGATGCAGAGCTTCGGCGGATCCGCCGGGGTGCAGCCCATCTCACCGTCGGAGTTCGCCCAACACGAGCCGTTCGGGTTGTCGCCACAGCTCCAGCCCGCGGCGCAGTCCGCGTCGCTCACGCAGGCCACGGTGCGTGGTTCGCAGGCCTTCACTCCGGACGGCTCGCAGCTGCAACCATCCGGCGCGCTCGCCCCCGGCTCGGAGCCAGCGGCCTTCTCCCGCGCGGGGGCGGAGTCGTTGGGGGCGGGCTCGGTGGGCGTCGCGGAGCCCGACGAGCCAGAGCCGCCGCCGGGCGAGCCCGGGCAGCTGCACGCCTCTCGCTCGACACAGCTGAAGCCCTCGCCACAATCGGCGTCGGCGTTGCAGGGCAATTGCCAGCGCGGCACACACAGCTTCTCTACCGTTGGGGCGCAGCTGGGCTCGTCGTTCGTCGTGGGACAGTCATCACCGACGCAAGCCGGCGCCACCGCGCCGCAGTCGTAGCGCCGCTCGCTGCACGCCATCCCGTCGCCACAGTCACTATCGCTTTGACAAGACGCCGGTCGACACGCGGGGACGCTAGCGCCGCACGGCGGACAGGACCCCTCCACGCAAGCGATCTCCGGGCACGGCGCGGGGACCATCTCGCACACGAAGCCCTTGGGGCAGCTCTCCTCACCACAGGACTCGGCCGCCTGCGCGCCGAGCGCGACGCCGAGAGGGAGGAAGAAGGCCAACGCCGAGAGCGTGGGCCGCAGCGCGGAGTGTGTTGCTGATGCGAACATGTGATTCACCCTAATTCCCTTTGCTGTAAAAACCCCTGAATCGTCAGAGTCCGATTGGTTCTCCCTGCGCGCAGACGCCGCCGCTCGCGGGCCAGCACGCGAACAGGAACGCCGAGACACTCGCGCTCTCGCCGTGCGTCTCCTCGACTTGACCGCTCAGCGTGCCGCGGAACTCTCCCGCGCCGAGCACGGCGTTCAGGCGCAGAGAGCGGATGCTGCGCGGAGCGCTAGGCGTGATCCGCAAATCACCACCGAGCTCGGCGAGCTCGAGGTTCACGTCCAGGCGGGCGGAGTCGGAGCGCGTCGCGTGCAGCGGCGCCATGAACCGCTCGTTCAAGGCCCCGTCGGCGCTGCTCAACGTGATCACCGCGTCGAGCTCCATCTCGTCCGCCGGACAGGCCGGCTCGAGCCCGCCTTGCTGCCGGCGCTCCAGGTGGACGTGGCGCGCGCTGCCGCTCGGCGCGACGCTGATGCTCAGCGTGGTGGTGCTGTGCGCGCGGTCGAACGCGATGCCATTGCCGGCGTCGCTCCAGACGAGCTCGGCGCTGCGGGTGCCGCTGATGGTCCGCGCCAGCTCATCGGGCGTGAAACCGAGCGTCGAGGTCTCGCTCGGCGCCAAGGGCGTCGTCTGCCGCGAACAGGGTGCCTCTCCCGCTTCGTCCGTCTCCTCCGAGCCGGTCTGCCCCCCGAGCAGCCCGCACGCGCTGCTCAGCAACAGGGCCGCGACCCCGGCCGACGCGGCGCAGCGCTGGCTCACGCCGCGCGCACTTCGATTGCGAGCTGTCACGAAATGGAGAGTGCCTCGGGGCTCATCGAAAGACCAGTGTCACTTCGCACATTTCCTCTTTCCAGGGAGCCCTCAAATGTGCAATTCATCACTATATGGCGCTCGATTTTGCGCAAATCTCCCGAGAGTTTTTGCGAGCGCTGCGTGGCCGGCGCTCGCAAGCAGCGTTCAGTCGCCGCCTCGGTTACCGCACGAACGTCGCGTACGTGTGGGAGTCGGGTCGCGCTGCACCGACAGCGGCCACCGCGCTGCGCGCCGCCAGCCGCGTCGGCGTGGACGTGCGCCAAGCGCTGGCGACGTTTTACCGCCGCACGCCGGCCTGGCTGGAGCATGAAGCGGCGGACTCACCGTCCGTCGTCGCCAAGCTGCTCGACGATCTCAGAGGTCGCACCTCGCTGGTCGAGCTCGCAGCGCGCAGCGGAAAGAGCCGCTTCGCGATCGCGCGTTGGCTCTCCGGGGCGGCCGAGCCGAGGCTGCCCGACTTCTTGTTGATGCTCGAGACCACGTCGCTGCGCGTGCTCGATTTCCTGGCAAGCTTCGTGGACCCCGCGACGCTGCCGTCGACCGCGCAAGCCTGGCGCGAGCTCGAAGCGACACGTCAGGCCGCGTACGCCGCGCCCTGGACACAAGCCGTGCTGCGCGCGCTGGAGCTCACCGCGTATCGCGAGCTCGAGCGACATCGGCCCGGCTGGCTCGCTGCGCGCATCGGCATCAGCCGCAGCGAAGAGGCACGCTGCCTGGAGCTGCTCGCGCGCACTGGTCAGATCCAGCGCAAGCGCGGGCGTTGGGAGCCGCGTCAGGTGCTCGCCGTCGACACGCGCCGCGACGCGGAGGCCGAACGCGGCGTCAAAGCCTGGTGGGGCGAGGTGGCGCTGGAGCGCCTGCGCGACGGAGAGCCGGGGTTATTTTCGCACAACGTGTTCGCCGTCTCGGCCGCGGATCTCAGCCGAATCAACGACCTTTACCGAGCTACGTTCCGGCAAGTGCGCAGCATCATCGCCGAGTCGGAGCCGAGCGAGCGCGTCGTGCTGCTCAATCTGCAGCTCGTGGCGCTGGATCGACCGTGATATACCTGCTCTCGAAGCCATGGAAAATCCGCTGCTTTCGCTCAGCCGACCGCTGCCGTTCTCGGCCATTCGACCGAGTGACGTGGTGCCCGGGCTGCGAACCCTGATCGCCAAAGCCGACGCGCGCCTGAACCAAATCGACGCCAGCCGAGCGACGTTCGCGGAGACGCTGGGCCTGCTGGAGAGCGCGACGGAAGAGCTCGAGCTCGCGCGCACCGTCGTGGCTCACCTGGAGAGCGTCGCCACCAGCGCGGAGCTGCGTGAGGCGTACAACACGATTTTGCCCGAGGTGAGCGCGTTCTGGTCGTCCATCCCGCTGCGCGACAACGTCTGGCAAGCGCTGCTCGCGTTCTCGAAGACGGACGAGGCGCGGGCGCTCGGCGCGACCGAGCGCCGCCTGCTGGACAAGACGCTCGCGGAGTTCCGGCGTCACGGCGCGACGCTGGACGCGCCCGGGAAGGAACGGCTCGCGGCGATCGACCGCGAGCTCGGCATCGTCAGCAACAAATTCGCGCAGAACGTGCTCGACGCCACCAACGCCTTCGAGCTCATCGTCGAAGACGAGCGCCAGCTGCGCGGGCTCCCTGCCTCCGCCGTCGCCGCGGCCAAGGCGGACGCCGAGGCCAAGGGCAAGCCCGGCTATCGCTTCAACCTGAAGGCGCCCGCGGTCGTGGCCGTGCTCACCTACGCCGACGATCCGGCGCTGCGCGAGAACATCTGGCGCGCGCACAACAGCCGCGCGGTGTCCGGCGCTCACGACAACCGCGCGCTGATCGCGGACATCCTGCGGCTCCGGCGCGAGAAGGCGAACCTGCTCGGCTTCAAGGACTTCGCGGATCTGGTCACCGAAGATCGCATGGCCAAGACGGGCGCCGCCGCGCGCGCGTTCGTGGATGAGCTCACCAGCAAGACGCGCGCCGCCTTCGAGCGAGAAAACCGCGAGCTCGCCGAGTTCCGGGCGCGGCTCGAGGGAGCCGCGGCGCCGCCGCTCAGGCCCTGGGACGTGGCGTACTACGCGGAGAAGCTGCGCCGCGAACGCTACGATCTCGATGAGGAGCAGCTGCGCGAGTACTTCCCCGCTGCCGGCGTGCTGCGCGGAGCTTTCGAGGTCGCCGAACGCCTGTTCGGCGTGCGCGTCGAGCCGAACCCCGCGCTGCCGGTGTGGGATCCCAGCGTGACCGCCTACACGCTGCGCGACTCGAACGGCGCTGAGCTCGGCGTCTTCTACGTCGACCTCTACCCGCGCGACAACAAGCAGGGCGGCGCGTGGATGAACGGCTTGTGGCCGGGCGTGCCGCCAGCGCCGCACGTAGCGGCGTTCTGCGCCAACGTGAGCCCGCCCGTCGGCGACAAACCGTCGCTGCTCACGCACCGCGACGTCGAGACGCTCTTTCACGAGTTCGGGCACTTGCTGCACCACTGCCTGAGCCGGGTGAGCGTGCGCAGCTTGGCCTGCACCAACGTCGCGCAAGACTTCGTCGAGTTGCCCTCGCAGATCATGGAAAACTGGTGCTCGGAGCGGGAGGCGTTGAACCTGTTCGCGCGCCACTACGCCACGGGCGAGACGATCCCGGCCGCGCTGCTCGAGCGGCTGCGCGCCGCGCGCACGTTCCGCGCCGCCAACGCGCAGATGCGCCAGCTCGGCTTCGCCGCCGTCGATCTCGCGCTGCACACCGAGTACGACCCCGCGCGCGACGGGGACGTGATGCGCTACGCGCGAGACGTGCTGAATCGCTACGCGGCGGTGGAGCTGCCGCCCGACTACGGCATGCTCGCCGGCTTTTCGCACTTGTTCGCGCACCCCGTCGGCTACGCCGCGGGCTACTACTCCTACAAGTGGGCCGAGGTGCTGGACGCCGACGCGTTCAGCCGCTTTCGCAGCGAAGGCGTGCTCAGCGCCGCGGTGGGCGCGGAGTTCCGCGACAAGATCCTCGCGCTCGGTGATAGCCGTGATCCCATGGAGCTGTTCAAGAGCTTCATGGGTCGCGAGCCGCGCCCCGAGGCGCTGCTCGAGCGGCAAGGGCTCGCGGCATGAGTGGTCGCGGGCTCGCGCTGACTCTGGTGGTGGGCGCGACGATAGGCGGCCTGTTCGGCTTGACCGCGACCAGCTCGCCCCCGGAAGCGACTCCGGCCAACGTCGCCAACGCCTCCCCCGAGCCGCTGCCCTTGTTGCCACCGCCGAGCGCTGCGCCGAGCAACGCGGCCGCCGGCCCCGCGCCCAGCGCAGCAGTGGCTGCGAGCGCGCCATCGGCGAGCAGCAGCGCGCGAGCGGCGGGGAGCGCTGACGGCGGCGCCGGCGCAGCAGGGACGCTGGCCGCGAGCGCACGACCGCCCGCCTTCGACCTGACGGAGCCCGCCAGCGAACCCGCGCTCATCGACGCTCAGCTCGCCTGCAATCGAAAGAGCCCCGAAGCGTGTGAACGCGCAGCGCGCTCGCTGGATTCGGGCAGCGCCGGGGTGAAGGATCCGTCTCGCGCGCGCAGCCTGCGTAAGATCGCGCTGACCCTCTACGTCAAGCAGTGCGAGACGTCGCGCGCGCTGGCCTGCGCGCGCTTGGCGGAGATGTACGAGACGGGCTTCATCGTTCAGCCGAACCCGCGCAACGCCGCGGCGCTGCGCCAGCGCGTCGACGAGCTGTGCGCCCGGCGCAAGGACGAGCCTGGGTGTCCACAGTAGGTCTGTTGCGCACTTCAGCGCCGTCGTGAGCGCGCCGCGCGCATGAAAAGCGATTCTCGCGGACCACGGTTTCTGACTACTCTGCCCGGCGTGACTGCGTTGATTGGGCGTTGAGCCAGTCCCGCAGAGGAGGAACTACGATGATACGTGCGCTGCGAGGGGCCCCTTTCCTCTCTTTCTTGACGTCCTTGGTTGCCGCCAGCTCGAGCATCGGCTGCGGCGGTGGTGACGCGAACTCCAACATCGAGCAGAAGCCGCTCGAGATCGACGCCTACGTGGAAGGCACCGTCACTGACGGCGTCACCCACACGCCGATCGAAGGTGCCACCGTGCAGCTGCCCGGCGTGGACGGCGCGGACGGGAGCACGACGACGGACGCGAGCGGGTTTTACAGCTTGCGCGTGCCGGGCGTCGGCGCTCACACGCTGTTCGTTTCGGCCTCGGACTACGCGCGGGCGAAGTACAGCTTCAACGCGACCACCGAGCCCGGCGCGTCCGGCCAGATCCGCGTCACCGCGGTCAGGAACTCGCAGCTCTATCCCACGAGCGGCGATATGGGCGCGACGCTGATGGGCCGCGTGACGAGCGGCGGCGGCCGCGACATCATCGCCGGCGCGCGCGTGCTCGTGCAGTTCACGGACAACAGCGATCCCATCGAAGACAGCGAGCTGGAGGTCACCACCGAGACCGGTAAAGACGGCATGTTCTCGCTCGAGCATCTGCCCGCCGGCGCGCCGCAGACGCGCGTCACCGTGTTCCCGATCGACCTCGACGACGACGGGACGCCGGACACCGCGCTGTTCAACAATTTCGTGAGCGGCGGCCCGGGCAACGGCGTGCTCACGCCGGGCGGCCAGAATTTCATGGAAATCGTCGTCGATCAGTTCATCGCCGACCGCGTGTTGTGGACCAACCTCGACGATGGCGGCAGCATCGCCCCCGACGCCGAGCTCGTGCTGGGCTTCGCGCAGCCCATGCTCGAAAGCAACGACACGACGGTCGTGAACCTCATCGACGCCAACGAGAAGGTCAAGGTCGAGTTCGAGTGGCGGGACGGGGTAGAGCTCACCATCCGGCCCGTGGAGCCGCTCATCGCCGGCCACAACTACACGCTGAACGTGCAGAGCCAGAGCGCGAGCGGCGGCGCGGTGGCGTTCACGAAGTCCTTCTTCGTGAGCAGCGCGGACGCTCCGCCGGACGCGGTCACCGGGCTCGAGCTGGTCGACGCCGACCCCGTGGCGTGGAACGCAAAGAGCTTCACGCTGAGCTGGGACGCCGCGCGCGACGCCGACGACAACCCCGTCGACAACTACCGAGTGCTGGCGCGCAACGACGCGCGTCAGACCACGTGGGTGGTGCTGTTCGAGGGCGCGGTCAGCCGCTTCGAGCGGCCACAGCTGCTCGTCACCTTGCCCGACAGCTTCGACACGTTCCCGAGCGAGGACGTGTTCAGCGCCGTCGGCTTCGGTACCAGCGTGGAGTTCGCGGTGCAGCCTTACAGCGGCCGCAATGACGGCCCCATCTCCGAAGAGCGCGCGACGCTCGTGGATGAGCACTGCCCGTCGCTCAACGTGACGCCGCCCGCGACCACGGACAACTCGCTCGGCACGGACGAGCTCAAGGTCAAGGTGTTGATCTCGACCACCGACGGCGAGCCGCTCGCCGACAGCGCCACCGCGAAATTCACCTTCGCCGAAGGCGCGAGCTCGCCCGACCCGTTCGTGATCAGCGGTACGCCCGAGGTGCGCCGCGTCCGCGCGGGGCAGTTCGAGTACACCTTCAAGGTGCCCAAAGAGAAGAGCGGCGTCGCCGACACCATGACGGTCGACCTCAGCAAGATGACGGACACCTCCGGCAACGCGCCGGACGGCAGCGCGGGCTGCCCCAAGACGCTGAGCTTCACGCTCAACTGAGCGTCGCAGCGCCGGCTCCGAGTCGCGACGCGCGCTCGGAGCCGCGCGCGGTGCCGCTTCAGCGGCGCAGCAGCCGCTCCGCCTCGCCGACGACGCGCGAGTACGCGTCGAAGCGCTCGTCGGCGTGCTCGCGGCGCGCCTCACGCAGGCTCGGCGGTTCGCTGGCGAGCGCGCGCGGCGCCGCGGATTGCTCCGCCAGCGCCACGACGCTCGAGGTGCGCGCCGTGCGATCCACGCGCACGCCGGCTTTGCGCGCGAGCTCATCGGCGAGCTGGTCGAGCCCGCGCGGGCTCTGCTCGAAGGCGCTGCCGGCCAGCGCGTGCACGTCCAAGCGCGCGATCCAGGGGACGCTCAAGAAATGCAGATCGAGCGCCTGGTACGCCTCGAACAGCGATTGCGGGGCTTCACGGCCGATGCTCGCCTCACTGACGACCGCGGCGATGCGCATCGAGCCGCTGCTGGGCCCAGATGCGCTGCTCGCCTGTGCCACCCGGCCTGGCAACACCTCGCCGCGCACCGCGCAGGCGATCGCCGCGTATTCGACGGCCATGTCGCGCTCGCGCAGCGCGAGCACGAACTCGCGCTCGCGCAGCTGAATGCCGCGCACGGGCACGATGCGCCGTTCGGGATCGTGCGCCACCGTGCGCTCCACGAGCACGGGTCGAAAGCCCGCGTCCACCAGGGCTTGGGCCAGCGCGTTCGCCTGCGCGGGATCGGCGAGCGCCTTGACCACCCCCCACGAGCCGGGTCGCAGGCGCGAGCGCAGGTCGTAAGCGACGAAGCCGGTCGCGCGCGACAGACGCTGATACGTCTCGTCGCTTCCCTCGAAATCCGGCCCGAGCAGCACGAACATGCTCGATTTTCGACGTTAGCCCAGCAGCGCCCGACCCGGTACCTCAAAATGATCGCGCGGGCGGCGCGCCGCGCGGCTTGGAAGCGAGCGCCGAAGTCGGATATGGTCGGACTCGTTTTGACGGCTGCTTCAGCGTTTTCACGGCTCGCTGCTCTGCATGATTCTGCGGACCATCAGCGAACGCACGGGTGGCGGCGCCCCCGGCGAAGTGGCGGCGCTGCGACGCGAAAGCGAGCTGGAACTGGCTCGCGAAGGGTTCAAGCCGATGCCTGACATTGCTCCGTTTCTGCGCACGATCATCGCTTCGTTGGTCTATTCGCTGATTGGCATCTTGCTGTTTGGGGTCTGCTTTTGGATCATCAGCAAAGTCTCGCCCTTCTCGATTCGTAAGGAGCTCGAAGAGGATCAGAATACCGCGCTCGCGATCGTGATCGGCTCGATCATCATCGGTCTCGGCTTGATCATCTCGGCGGCGATCCACGGTTGAGCCAGCTCGCTCGGCGTCCCGCGCACCAAGCTGACGGTCCCGTGACGACGCCCGCGCCGCCACGACCCGCGCTGCTGTTCGCGATGGTGCTCGCCATCGCCACCTCGGGCCTGATCTACGAGCTGGCGATGGCTGCCGTCGGCAGCTACCTCTTGGGCGACACCGTCACGCAGTTCTCGCTCGTGATCGGGGTGTATCTGTCGGCGCTCGGCGCCGGCGCTTATCTGTCTCGCTTCGTCGACCGCCGGCTGGCCGCGACGTTCGTCGACGTCGAGCTGCTCACCGCCTTGCTGGGCGGCCTCAGCGCGCCGCTGCTGCTCGCCAGCTACGGCGCCGTCGCGGCCTGGGAGGTGCTCTTCTTCGGCACGGTAGCCGCCGTGGGCGTGCTCGTCGGCCTCGAGCTCCCGCTGTTGATTCGCGCGCTCGAGCACCGCCTGGAGCTCAAGGAGCTGATCGCGAGCGCGCTGACCTTCGACTACGCCGGCGCGCTCGTCGGCTCGCTGGCGTTCTCGTTGTTCTTGGTGCCGCGGCTCGGGCTCTCCAAGAGCTCCATCGCGTCGGGCATCGTCAACGCCGCGGTAGGCTGTGCCTCGACCTGGGCGCTGGCGGGCAGCGGCGCGTTCGAGCCACGACAACAGGCGCGGGCGCGCGCGCGCGCCGTCGTCGTGCTGGCCTGCTTGGCCGTGGCCTGGTTCGAGGGCGAGCGGGCGCTGGAGCTGTCGGACGCGGCGCTCCACGCGGGGCGCATCGTGCACGCGGAGCAGTCCCGCTATCAGCGCATCGTGGTGAGCGAGCGCTCTGGCGACGTGCGCTTGCACCTCAACGGCCATCTGCAGTTCTCTTCGCGCGACGAGCGGCGCTACCACGAAGCGCTGGTGCACCCCGCGCTCACGCTCAGCGCGCGGCGCCATAGCGTACTCATCGGCGGCGGCGGTGACGGCCTGGCGGCGCGCGAGGTGCTGCGCTGGAGCGACGTCGGCAAGGTCACGCTGGTCGATTTGGATCCTGCCGTGACTCGGCTGTTCGCCAGCGACCCGCGCTTGCGCGCGCTGAACGAAGGCTCGCTGACGGACCCCCGCGTCAGCGTAAAGAACGCCGACGCCATGCGCTTTCTGCGCGAGAGCCGCCAGCGCTTCGACGTCATCATCCTCGATTTCCCCGATCCCACGAACTACGGAGTCGGCAAGCTGTATTCGCTCGAGCTCTACCGCACGCTGCGCGAGCGCCTCGCGCCGGACGGGGTCGCGGTGGTACAGGCCACCTCGCCGCTCTTCGCGCGCGCCGCTTTCTGGTGCATCGCGCGTACCTTGCAGGCTGCGGACCTGCACACACTGCCGTACCACGCGCTCGTGCCCTCCTTCGGTGACTGGGGTTTCGTACTGGCATCACGACGAGCGCTGCCGCCACCGCGTGAGGTGCCGCTCGCGGGGCTAGCTTATTTGAGCCCGGGCGTGCTCTCCGCCGCGTTCGTGTTCCCTCCGGACAGCGCCGCGCTGCCCGTCCGCGTCAACCAACTACAGAATCAGGCGCTCGTCGCTTACTACGGCGCCGCCTGGGAGCGCTGGAATTGAAGACTCGCGTCGCCCCCTGCCTGCTGCTCGCCGCAGCGTTGAGCGCTTGCGGCCCCTCACCCGCGCGCTCGGCGGCAGACCCCGAACCCGCGAGCGCGAACGCGCTGACCCCTACGCCGAGCCGAACGGCGCCGGAACCGCAGGCCAGCAGCGAGCAAATCCCAATCGACGCCGACGACGCGGTCTGGGGTTTCGGGATGGCACCGGTGACCTTGGTCGTCTTCACGGACCTGCAGTGTCCCTATTGCGCGGAGGGCCATGCCACCGAGGTCGCGCTGGAGCGGCGCTACGGCGAAGCGCGGCTGCGCGTCGTGTTCAAGCACCTGCCGCTGAGCGCGCACGCGGGCGCCGTACCTGCAGCTCGCGTGGCGCAAGCGGTGCTGGCCGTGGCCGGACGCGGCAAATTCTTCGAGTACGTGGATTGGGCATTTCAGCGTCAGGCGGACATCGCGGCGGGGCGCGCGCTCGATCTGGTGAAGCCGCTCGGCGTCGACGTGAAAGCCGTGCTCGCGCGCGCCGAGAGCCCCGAGTCCGGTCGTGAGGTGCTCAACGACGTGATGCTGGCCGATCGCCTGCAGGTCCCCGCCACTCCACACTATCGGCTGAACGGTCGCGGCATCACCGGCGTTCGCCCGCCGCAGCTGTTCATCGAGCTAATCGACGAAGAGCTCGATGCGACGCAAAAGCTGCGTGCAGCCGGCGTCGGCGCCGAAGCTGTCTATGCCGCGCGCGTCCGCGAAAACCTACGCCTTCCGGAGCCTTAGCGGGCAGCGTTAATTCCGCAACGCGCGCCAGAGCCCGCGCGCAAGGAGCTTGAACGCCTTGCCCGAATGGTAAAGGCTTGCCGCGATGTTCAGCCAGCCGAGTTCGAATCATGATCGCCGGATTTGCACGCATTGGTCGCGCTCGACGCGCGTCGCGCTAGCGGCGCTGCTCGTGTCACTCTCACTCTGGAGCGCCGGCTGCTCGAGTGACGGCGACAACGCAGCCGCCGGCGGCTCGAGCAGCAGCGGCGGCAGCGTGGCGACCAGCGGCGGCACGAGCAGCAGCGGCAGCGGCGGAGCCTCGGGCGGCAGCGGCGGA
>CBINHN010000074.1:0-28128 GCA_966250485.1 uncultured Sorangium sp.
CCGTTCCCCGCTCCCGTTCCCCGCTCCCGTTCCCCGCTCCCGTTCCCCGCTCCCGCTGCCCGTATTCGGCGCTGCATGCATCGCGACTGCACACGCGGCCAGAACCGTTCACGTGCAAACGCCGATCCCGTCAGCTCGATGTCGTCGATCCGCCGTCCCACGCCCACGTCGACTGAAAGTGACGCGTGTTTCGCATTCAGCGGCAGGCATGATCACGCGACGACGCGCTCGCGTGGTCCATGCGACGGACGCAGCGAACGCCCCGGCGCCGGGACGCTGCGTAACCGCGCCGGGTAACCGCTTCACCGTTTCGATGCTTAAGGAGCGAGGATTTGTCGGGCTTCGGCGGCGTAGGGGCCCTCGGGGAATAGACTCAAGTAGTGTTCGGCTTCGACGCGCGCAGCTTCGCGATCGCCTTGTCGCGAACGGGTCTGCATCAAGAGGCCCGCGGCGTCGCCCGCGAAGAGTCCGCCGGGTAGCTCGTCCAAGTAGGTCTTGAACCAACGCGCGGCGCGCTCAAAGCTCTCTCGCTCGAGGGCGATGCGACCCAAGGTGAACGCCGCCACTGCGCTTTGCTCGCTGTGGGGCAAGCGCTCCCGCACGCCCAATAACGCATCGGTCATGGCGCTGTCGGAGTTTGTGCTGTCCGCCGCTGTGTTGCGCGCGCCGTCGGTCGCTAACGCGGACGCACACGATAAGCTCAAGCTGGCCCCAGCGCCGATAGCGCGCGCACCGGCGAGGCACGGCCCGGAGACGAGCACTGAGCCCTCCTTCATCGTGATCGCGAGCGAGCGCGTCGCTGCGTCCCAGCCGACGAGGAATTTGGTGTCAGCGAGGTGCAGCTGGAAGGGCCCCACTTCCAGGGTCCAATTCACGAGGCCCCGTGTGCGGCGCAAGACGTTGACTTCCGCTTCCCCAACTTCGAGCAGCACTCGCACCCGCGCGGCCTCCGTCGCCAATACCCGCGCGCGCGCGCCCGTTCGCAGCCATACGCTGCTGCCTTCGGAGAACGTCAGCGCGACAGGGGCCTCGCTCAGCGCCTCCACCGCGTCCCCGGGCTTGCCGGGAGCGCCGTCCACGAGGAAGCTGATGGGCCGCTGCGACCACAACCCGAAGCCGGTCAGTACGAGCAACGCGGCCCCGATGGCGATGAGCCAGCGTCGGTCGAAGCGGACGCGCTCCGCCGCGTCGCCGGCGGGGATCGAGCTGGTAAATGCCTCCAGCAACGCGGCGCGCGCCGCGCGGATGTGCGCATTGGGGACGAGCTCGCGCTCCAAAGCGTCTTGAATATTGCGTCCGGCCTGGGTCAGCCCTGCTTTTGTAGATTCCACGGCGTGCCTCGTTCCAGCCACTCCAGCAGCGCGGGGTGGCAGCGGGCGGCCTCGAGGAAGGCCTTTTGAGCTCGGGCCAGGCGGGACTTGAAGGTGGCCACGGAGACGCCGGTTGCTTCCGCCGCTTCCGGGAGCGTCATGCCGTGAACGATGCGGAGCGCGAACGCCAAGCGCTGCTCGACGGGCAGCCGATCGAGGAGCCGATACACGTCCGCGACGACGGAGTTGCCGGTCGTGCGCTGCCGGCCAGCGCTTTCGCGACCGCGTCGCGAAAATAGGCCGAGCCAGCGCCGGCGCGCGCGACGGCGAATGTAGGCTCGAGCGGTATAGACAGCGACGCTGGTGAGCCAGCTGCGTACCCGCTCGAGCTCGTCGAGATCCCGGATGCCGTGAACTGCGCGGACGAACACTTCCTGAAGTAGGTCTGGCAGCTCGGCGTTGGCGCCGACGGCGGAACGCAGGACGCGATGCACGTACGCGGCGTGCTCGTCGTAAAAGGCGACGATGGCGCCCGGGTGCTGCGCGCGCAGCGCCTGTAGCAACGCGCGATCGTCGCCGACGAAGCGCAGGGGGGTGACGACACCGCGCAGGCCGTCGGATTTCCGTCGGGAAGTGTGCACCGCAGAGCAGACCAAGGTTGGCGCCCGCGCTTCACGCCGACGCACTGGAGCTGATTACCAATGCCCGAAGAGGCGGCCGGATATTTGTGTCCCGTCGCCAGCGGCACCGATTTCAGGTTTCGACTCCGCGCGGCCGACAATCGGGTCATCCGGCTTCGTAAATTCGGCCGAAACGCGGAAAACCGAGGGATTTTGGGGCGCTCGCCGCGCTCCAGTCCGCCCGCGGAGGCGTGTTCAGCGGCGCTGCTCGGCCCTGCGCGTCCATGCAGGTGGCCCTGACTCACCGCATGGCACCGGCGTCAGCTGCGAGCTGTCAGCGACGGTGATGCGCATTTGATGCGCATCATCGGCAACGGACACCCCTATTTCGCTGATCA
Source organism: uncultured Sorangium sp. (assembly GCA_966250485.1). Taxonomy (GTDB): domain Bacteria; phylum Myxococcota_A; class Polyangia; order Polyangiales; family Polyangiaceae; genus PMG-095. The sequence continues at coordinate 2,329 of CBINHN010000074.1, forward strand.
TCTTCGCGTGCTGGCCGTCACTCGCCTTCGTACTCACAGCGCGCATCACACGTCTCGTGCACGATGACGCGGACGAGCTCGGGCAGCGAGGGCTTCAGCCGCTGCCACAGCCAATGAGCCAGATTCTCACTCGTCGGATTCTCGAGCCCGGGAATCTCGTTCAGGTAGTTGTGATCCAAGAGGTCGTGCAACGGCTGCCAGACTCGATCGATCTCACCAAAGTCGACGAGCCAGCCCGTGTCCGGCGAGACGGCGCCGTAGATCGCCAGCTCGATCTTGAAACTATGGCCGTGCAGCCGCGCGCATTTGTGGCCCGGCGGGACCTTCGGCAGGCGGTGGGCGGCCTCGAAACGCAGCTCGCGAAATAGACGAACCTTCACGCAGCGAAGCGTAGCGGCCCCGCCGCGCAAAGCCAACCACGCTGAAGCGCGCTGAGCTGGCGACGCTCACAGCTCGTCGGGGTCGAGGCCGGCGAGCTGCGCCAAAGGAACGGGGTGATAGGGCGGGCGCGCCGTAATGCCCATGCCCGGGTCACCGCCGAGCTCGAGCAAGCGAGCCGCGCACTCCACGAGGCAGCCCTTGCCTTGGCACCAGCCGGTACCAAAGCCCGTGTAGCGCTTCAGAGATTCGATGTCGCGGTGGCCGAGGGCCACCGCGTGCGCGATGTCCTCGAAGGTGACGTCTTCACAGCGGCAAGCCAGGCGTTTCACGGCGACGGCTACTCACGCGCGAGATCGTCGCACACACCGAAATCATCTTGTTTCAGGGCGCCGTTCGAGAACACGACGTCACAGCTGTTGCTGCGCAGGCTCTCGGCGAGATCGACGGTCAACGCGCTGGCCCAGTCGCGACCGCCGTCGAAGCGGGCGCGGATGACGCCGCGCGGATCCACGAACCACGTCTCGGGATAGAGCTTGGTGCCGTACTTGTCCGCCACCACGGCCGCATCCGGATCGAGCAGCACTGGGAAGGGTGGATCTCCGCCGAGCACGGAGCGCATCGTGTCCCGCGCGTCTTCCAAGCTGTCGTCGGTGGACACGGTGAGCAGCACCACGTCGGGATGGTTGCGCAGCGCTTTGGCGAGCGCGGCGACGGAGGGCATCTCTTCCAGACAAGGCCGGCAGGTCTTGGTCCAGAAGTTCAAGATCACGGTCTTGCCACGGTACGCGCTCAAGCGGACCTTGCCGCCACCCAGCGCGGGCAGCTCGAAGTCCGGAGCGATGCGGTTACGCGCCGCGTAGTTCGGGCGCAACGCGCAGAGCGCAGAGCACGCGCGCCGGCTCTCGCCGTCGCGCGCGGCGCTGACGAAGCCATACACACCCGCCGCGGCGAACGCGATGAATCCGACCTGGAACAGAGCAGCGATGTTCACTGCCCGAGTCATACCATCGGGCGCGCGCGCCGGCGATGTTCTCTCGATTCGAGCAGCGGGGGCTCGTCTCCTTCTGCGCTGTTGCTTCTGCGCTGTTGCGCGGCGGCGGCGTGCGACGCGCGCCGAGCACGCTCGAGGACGAGCAGCGGACGAGCTCTGCCGGCGCCGTGCGCTTGGACGCGCGAGCACCCGACGCGCGATAATTCGGGTGTGTCATCCGAAGAGTTGGCGTAAGCGGCGTAGCTCAGCGAAATTTGCCTGAAATCGCTGCCGCCGCCGCGGCCGGTGTGCTAGCGATTCGCCCCATCCGTTCGAACGCAGGCATACGATGGCGGACTCTCTGTCAAACGATCTCGCGGCGCTGCGCATCGACCGTTCGCGCGGACCACGTCGCGCCGGCGGCCCTCTGAAGACGCTGCTCGTCGTGCTGCTCGTGCTCGGGCTGCTCGCGCTCGCCTACATCTACGGCAAGCCGCTGCTCGAGGCCAAGCTGTTCAAGACCGAGGTGCGCACCACGGAGATCGTCGTGGTCTCGCCCGCGCAAGCCAGCGTGGAGCTCACCGCCACCGGCTACATCGTCGCTCAGTCGATCTCCAAGGTGAGCGCGAAGGTGCCGGGCAAAGTCAGCCGGGTCAACGTCAAGCAGAGCGACAAAGTGGCCGTCGGCGACGTGCTGTTCGAAATCGATCCCATGGATCAGCGCGCCAGCATCGCCACCGCGAAGAGCCAGGCGGCGGCGGCGCGGGCGCGCGCGGTGGCGGCGCGGGCCGCCATCACGGAGGTGGAGCAGCAGCTCAAGCGCGCCCGCTCGATGGCGGCCGAAGGCGTGGGACCGCAATCGAACGCCGATGATCTCGCGGCGCGGCTCACCTCGCTGCAAGAGCAAGCCAACGCTTCGGAGGCGGACGCCCGCGCCTCCGGCGCGCTCGTCTCCGCGCTCGGTGTCAACTTGAAGAACTTCACGGTGACGGCGCCGATCAGCGGCACCGTGGTGAACCGTCCGCCGGAGCTCGGTGAGTTCGTCGGGCCGCAGCCGTCGGGCGTCGCGGTCGACATGGGCGGCGTAGAAATCGCTGATTTCGATACCTTGATGGTCGAGACCGACGTCCCCGAGCCGCGCCTGAGCTTGGTCAAGGTCGGCCGCCCCGCGGAGATCGTGCTCGATGCGTACCCGGACCGGCGTTACCGCGGCCGAGTCGCGGAGATCACGCCCAAGGTCGATCGCGCCAAAGCCACGGTGTTGGTCAAGGTCGCCTTCGTGGACGAAAAGACCGGCGTGCTGCCGGACATGTCCGCGCGCGTCAGCTTCCTCGCCAACGAGGTCGACGCCGAGGCAGCCAAGAAGCCGCCGAAGACCATCGTCCCGAGTGACGCGCTGGTCGAGCGCGGCGGCGCAAAGGTGGTGTTCGTGATCGAAGATAGCAAAGCGCGCGCGACGCCGGTGACGCTGGGAGCGGCGTTCGGCAGCGGCTTCGAGCTCGTGCGCGGGCCGGCTCCAGGCACTCGCCTGGTCAAGAATCCGCCGGCGGAGCTCGCGGACGGGCAGCCCATCAAAGAGAAAAGCGAGGAGTGACGGGATGAGCGAAGGGAACGGCGAGAACGGCAATGGCGCTCCGATCATCGAGCTCGAGAACGTCGGCAAGACGTTCTATCGAGGCAAGGAGCCGCTGGAGGTGCTGCGCAGCATCAGCCTGAAAGTGCCGGAGGGCGCGTTCGAAGCGCTGATGGGGCCGAGCGGTTCCGGAAAGTCCACGCTGCTCAACCTGATCGCCGGCTTGGATCAGCCGACCAGCGGACGCTTGCGCGTGGCAAACTCGGAGGTCGGCGCGATGAGCGAGGGCGAGCGCGCGAAGTGGCGCGCCGCCAACATCGGCTTCGTCTTCCAAACCTATAACCTGATGCCGGTGTTGAACGCGCGAGAGAACGTGGAGCTGCCGCTGCTGCTCGCCAAGCTGCCCGCCGACGAGCGGCGCAAGCGCGCCGAGATCGCGCTGCGCGTGGTCGGCCTCGAGCAGCGCATGGATCACCTGCCGCGCCAGCTCTCCGGCGGTCAGGAGCAGCGCGTGGCGATCGCCCGCGCCATCGTGGCGGATCCGAAGATCATCGTGGCGGACGAGCCGACCGGTGATCTCGATCGCGAGAGCGCCAACGACATTTTGAATTTGCTCGAGCGGTTGAACAAGGAGTTCAACAAGACGATCGTGATGGTGACGCACGATCCCGCCGCGGCGGAGCGCGCCAGCATCGTCCGCCGCCTGGACAAGGGCAACCTGGTCTGATCGCAACGCCCGTGCCTGTGGAGGCGCTCACGTGAATCTCGCAACCGTCGCCGTCAAGAACATCGCCAGGAACCGCGTGCGCACCACGCTGACCGTGCTCGGCGTCTCGCTCGCCATCCTGGCCTTCGTGGTGTTTCGCACCTTCATCTGGTCGTGGACCGCTGCCTCGCAGCAGAGCGCGAGCGATCGCATCGGCGTCCGCAACAAGATCACCTTCATCATGCCGATGCCGAAGAAATACATCGAGGAGATCCGGCAGATCCCCGGTGTCAGCGGCGCGGCGTACGCCAACTGGTTCGGCGCCAAGGATCCGCGCCACGAGCGCGAGTTCTTCGCGACCCTGGCGGTGGAGCCGGACGATTTGTTGAACGTGCTCGACGAGCTCAAGACCAAGCCGGAAGAGGTCGAAGCCTGGAAGCAGGATCGGCGCGGGGCGCTGGTCGGCGACGCGCTGGCCAAGAAGCTGGGCTGGAAGGTGGGCGACCGCGTCACGCTGCGCGGCACCATCTACCCGGGTGATTGGGAGTTCACGATCCGCGGCATCTACACGGCGTCGCGGCCCTCGGTCGATCGCTCCACGCTGTATTTTCACTGGAAGTACCTGAACGACTCGCTGCCGCCGCGTCAGCAAGACCGAATCGGCTGGGTCATGGCGCGCATCGATAACCCCGGAAAATCCGCGGCGGTGTGCCGCGCCATCGACGCCAAATTCGATGATCGCGACGTGCAGACGCTGTGCATGAGCGAGCGCGCGATGCAGGCGTCCTTCCTCGGCATGATGTCCGCGATCCTCAAGGCCATCGACATCGTGTCCATCGTCATCCTGCTGATCATGGCGTTGATTTTGGGCAACACCATCGCCATGGGGGTGCGCGAGCGCACCACGGAGTACGGCACGCTGCGCGCGATCGGCTTCGTGCCGCGCCACATCGTCCTGTTCATCGTGGGCGAGTCACTGGCCACCGGCCTGCTCGGCGGCTTGGTGGGTCTGGCTGTGGCGTACCCGCTGGTCGATCGCGGCATCGGGCGATTCCTGGAAGAGAACATGGGCACCTATTTCCCGTTCTTCCGCGTGCAAGCGACCACGGCGCTCGCGGCGCTGGGCGCGGCCTTGGGGCTGAGTTTCCTGGCGGCGCTGCTGCCAGCATACTCGACTACGAAATTGAGAACCGTGGACGCGTTGCGCCGCATCGGCTGAGAGCGTCCGAGCCAGAAAGCTCATCATGGTACCGATCAGCTACAACGTACGCAGCTTGTTCGTGCGCAAGGCGACCACGCTGGCGACGATGCTCGGCATCGCGCTCGTCGTCTACGTGCTGGCCAGCGCGCTGATGCTCTCGCACGGCCTGGAGAAGACGATGGTCAGCTCCGGTCGCCCAGATCAGGCCATCGTGCTGCGACGCGGCTCGGACACGGAGCTCGCGAGCAGCATCGAGACAAAGACCGCGAGCCTCATTCAAGCGGCGCCGGGCGTGAAGCGGGATGCGTCGGGCGCGCCCATGGTCGCCGGCGAGCTCGTGATCGTGCTGGCGCTCGATCGCCTGGGCGGCGGCGAGGGGCAGATCTCGAACGTGCAGGTGCGCGGCATTTCGGACGCCACGCTCAAGCTGCGCAGCGAGGCGCACGTCATCGAGGGCCGTCCGCCCACGCCGGGCACCGACGAGGTGATGGTGGGCAAGGGCCTGGTCGGGCGCTTCGAAGGCATGGCGGTGGGACAGAAGCTGGAGCTGAAGAAGAACCGCCCGCTCAACGTCGTCGGCGTGTTCGAGGCGGGTGGCTCGGGCTTCGAGTCCGAGGTTTGGGCGGACATCGACACGCTGCGCAGCTCATTCGGCCGCGACGGCTTGTTCTCGTCCGTCACCGCGCGCCTGGAGTCGCCGCAAAAGCTGGACGTCTTCCGCGCCACGATGGAGAGCGACAAGCAACTCGGCCTCGAGACGATGCGCGAGACCGACTACTATCGCAAGCAATCGTACGAGCTTAGCATGTTCGTACGGATCATCGGCGTCGTGATCGCGGTGTTCTCGTCGCTCGGCGCCATCACCGGCGCGGTCATCACCATGTACGCGGCGGTCGCGCAGCGGCGCCGTGAGATCGGCACGCTGCGCGCGCTGGGCTTCTCTCGCCTCTCGATCATGTTCTCGTTCGTGGTCGAGTCGCTGGTGCTGGCGCTGCTCGGCGGCGTGGTGGGCCTGCTCGGCGCGCTAGCCATGAGCAGCGTGAAGATCTCGATGATGAACTTCGCGACCTTCCAGGAGGTCACGTTCGGTTTCGCGCCGGATCCGCTGCTGCTGCTGTTCGCGCTGATCTTCGGCTGCGGCATGGGCATCATGGGCGGCTTCTTCCCCGCGCTGCGCGCCGCGCGCGTCGCGCCCATGGACGCCATCCGCGGCTAGGCTGCACCTAGCTAAGCAGGTTTCGCGCGCGCTCACTCCAAGCGCAGTAGGACGACCGTGACGTTGTCGGCGCCGCCGGCCGCGTTGGCTTCGGCGATCAATCGCCGCGCGGCGCTGTCGAGATCCTTCGCGGCGCTGACGATGGCGAGGATGCGCGGGTCGGGCAGCTGCGAGTTCAAGCCGTCGCTGCACAACAAGAAGATGTCGCCCGCGCGCGCCGGGACGAGCGTCAGGTCGACGACCGCGTACGGCGCGGTGCCGAGCGCCCGCGTCAACGCGCTGTTCACGATTTGGCGCAGCCACGGTGAGTTCTTGGGCAACACCGACAAGCGCGACACGCAGTGATCCTGTGTCAGACGCTGGATCGCGCCCTCACGAAGGCGGTAAGCGCGGCTGTCGCCCATATGGGCCAAGGTCATGCTGCCCTGCTCGCGATCGAACAGCGCGGCCACAACCGTCGAGCCCATGCCCTTGCACTCGCCGCTCCCGGCGCGCTCGTACACCGCGCGGTTCGCGCGACGGATCGCGGACAACAGCCGATTTTGCGCCGGCGTGAGGCGCGGATCTTCGTGAAAGCCGGGTGATTCGCCGCCCTGCTTGAAGGACTGCACCATGCTTTCAATCGCGAGACGGCTCGCTGTCGCGCCGCAGCGGTGCCCGCCCATGCCGTCGGCGACGACATACAGCCCGTAGGGCGCGGCCAACGCAAAGCGATCCTCATTTTGCGCGCGTCGCCGGCCGATGTCGCTCGCGGCGCTTGCCGTCAATCGCAAGACCATGGGGCAGCCCGCTGGGCCGCTCTCTGCAACGGCCCCGGCACCTGCAACTTGAGCGGCGGGCGCCCGCGGGTGGGCGAGCGGAATATCGCACCCAGATACCCTTGACGCCCCAGCGAAGCATGGCGAAAACGCTGTTCCCGTGGCGAAATCTTCGAAAAATACGCTGCTCGACGCGGCCATTCAGCGTTTCATCGACGACTTCCAGCAAATCATCGCCGAAGCCGTGCGCGACACCGTGCGCGAAGCGCTGCGCGGAGGTCTGCGCCCGCGCTCACGGCGCTTGAGCCGCGCTCCAGAGCCCGCGAGCGAGCCGCTGCGCTCGAAGCGAGGTCGCTCTTTGCGTGCGCCGGCGTCCGAAGCCGCTGAGGAGCTGCTCGCGGAAGCGGCGGAACCCGCCGTCACGTCGAAGCGCGGACGTCCCAGCAAGCGCGCAGCGTCGAGCGAGGACGAAGAGGGCGAAGCGGCCGTGGAGCCACGCGCCGAAATCCGCTCGCGCCGCTCGCGAAAGAGCGCGCCCGCCGCGGAGAGCGCGAGCCCCGAGAAAAAGAAGGGGCGCCGAAAGAACGCGAAGAAGGCGGCTCGCGGGCGGACGTCCAAGGCGGCCGCCGCACAGGCCGCAGCGGGCGACCGCGCCGCAAGCGAGGACTCCGGCGCTGAAGAGGGCGAGCCAGCCGGCAGCGCCGCGGCTCGGCCTGGGCGCAAGCGCAAGCGCGGCAAGAGCCCGGAACAACTCAAGCTTTTCTGAGCGCGCGGCTCCGCCGAGCAACCCGCGAGGAGCCAACGCTCGCCCGCGGCCGCGCTGCCCTCCGCCCGAAGTTGTATTGACAACTTAGCAGCTCCAGGTAGGCTGGGACGGTGCTGTCCGGCGCCAGCCCATTGCCGTTGTACGCGCAGATCGCGCTGCGCCTGCGACAGCAGATCGAGGCGGGCAAATATCCGCCCGCGAGCCGCATCCCCTCGGAGCACGAGCTCGCCGCGCACTTCCACGTGGGGCGTCCGACGGTGCGCCAAGCCACGCTGACGCTGGTGCAAGAGCGCGTGCTGGAGCGGCGCCGCGGCTCGGGCACGTTCGTGGCGGCGCCGCCGGCCGAGCTCGATCTGCTCTCAGCGGGCGGCACGTTGAGCTCGTTCGAGCGCAGCGGTTTGGCGCTGAAGAGCCGCGTCCTCGCCCGCGCGCGCCGTGTGCTCGCGAGCGAGGCGGAGCCTCCGCTCGCCGGGCGACAGGTGTTCTTCGTCGCGCGCCGGAGCACGCTCGAGCGCGTGCCAGTGCTGCTCGAAGAGATGTATCTGGATCCCGACGTGTTTCCTGGTTTGGATCGCCAAGATCTGAACGGGCGCTCGTTGTCGCAGCTCGCGCGCGAGCGCTACTTGCTGCGCGCCACCTCGGTCGAGCAGCGCTTCCGCGTGGCCGAGCTCGACCGCCCACGCGCCGAGAAGCTGGCGAGCGCGCCAGGGCGGGCCGTGCTCGTCGTCGAGCGCACGCTGCATTTCGCGACGGCGCCGCGCGCGCTGTTCGCGCGGCTGTACTGCCGCACCGATCAGCTGGCGTTCAGCCAGCATTTCGCGCTCGACGCCGCGCTGCCCCGCGAGCCGGCGAACCCGCGCAACCCGCGCAAGGAGAGGTCCGCATGACAGAACGACCCGGCTACTACTCCGAATTCGGCGGCGCGTTCGTGCCGGAGATTCTCACCGCGACGTTCGATGAGCTGAACAGCGCGTTTCTGTCCGCGAAGGCGGACCCCGCGTTCTTCCGCGAGTACGAGCAGCTGATGAGCAGCTACTCGTGCCGCCCGACGCCGCTCACGTTCGCCGAGAACCTGAGCCGTCAGTTCGGCGGCGCGCGCATCTACGTGAAGCGCGAAGACTTGAATCACACGGGCGCGCACAAGGCCAACAACGTGATGGGCCAGGGCCTATTGGTGCGGCGCATGGGCAAAAAGCGCGTCATCGCGGAGACCGGCGCCGGCCAGCACGGCGTCGCCACGGCGACGATGGCCGCCAAGTTCGGCTTCGAGTGCACCATCTACATGGGTGAAGAAGACGTGCAGCGGCAGCGACCGAACGTGTTCTGGATGGAGCGGCTGGGCGCCACGGTGGTGCCCGTAACAGCCGGGACGCGCACGCTCAAGGACGCCATCAATGAGGCGTTCCGCGATTGGGTCACCAACATGGACACCACGCACTACGTGCTCGGTACGGCGTGCGGACCGCATCCATTTCCCGAGATGGTGTCGTGGTTTCAATCCATCGTCGGCAAGGAAGCACGGCAGCAGCTCCTCGCCGCCACCGGCAAGCTGCCCGCGCGCGTGTACGCCTGCGTCGGCGGCGGCTCCAACGCCATGGGGGTGTTCAGCGGCTTCTTGCAAGATCCCGGCGTCGAGCTGGTGGGCGTGGAGGCGGGCGGCCTCGGGCTCGACAGCGGCCAACACGCGGCGCGCCTCTCCGGACAGGACGCATCGGTGGGCGTCGCGCAGGGTTATCGCACGTACTTTCTGCAAGATCGCGACGGCCAGATGCGCGATACGCACAGCGTGGCTGCGGGGCTCGACTACGTGGGCGTGTCGCCCATCCTCGCGCACTACAAGCACAGCGGGCGCGTGCGCTTCGAAGCCGCCACGGATCGCGAGGTGATCGACGCGCTGTCGCTCACCATCAAGAAAGAGGGGCTGATCCCGGCGCTGGAGTCGTCACACGCCTTCGCGCAGGCGTTCAAAGAAGCGGGTCAGCTGACCTCGGACGACGTGATCTTGATCAACCAATCGGGCCGCGCGGACAAGGACATCTTCACGGTCGCCGACGCGCTCGACGACCCCGCGTGGCGCGAGTTCATCCGCAGAAAGGCGGCGCAGTATGGATCTCGCTGACGCTATCGCGGGCGCTGAGCAGCGCCGCAAAATCAAGCTCATGACGCACATCGTCGTGGGCTATCCGACGCTGGAGAAGAGCCTGGCGCTGGTCGACACGATGGTGCGCGCAGGAGTGGATCTGATGGAGCTGCAGATCCCTTTCTCGGAGCCGATCGCGGACGGACCGGTGATTTTACGAGCCAACCAGCTGGCCCTGCAGAACGGCACCACCGTGGATCAGTGCTTCGAGTTCGCGCGCGAGGTGACGCGCCGCTACTCGATCCCGTTCTTGTTCATGAGCTACTACAACGTGCTCTTCAAGCGCGGGCTCGCGCGCTTCATCGCCGACGCGCAGGCGGCCGGCGTGACGGGCGCCATCGTGCCGGATCTGCCCCCCGAAGAAGGGGCGGACTACATCGCTGCCATGAAGCAGGCGCGGCTCGCGCCCATCTTCATCTTCTCGCCGCGGACGTCCGACCAGCGCCTGGTAGAGCTCGGCCGCGCGGGTGAAGGCTTCGTTTACGTGGTCGCGCGCAAGGGCGTGACCGGGAGCCCGACCGAGTTCTCGACGGAGCTCGAGCAGTATCTGGCTCGCTGCCGGCGAGCGACGCGCTTGCCGCTCGCGGTGGGCTTCGGCTTGAAATCTCGCGCGGACATCGACTTCTTGCTCGGCAAAGCCGATATCGCGGTGGTCGGCACGCAAAGCTTGCGTCTGCTCGACGAGCGCGGCGTGGACGCTGTCGGGGAATTCCTCGCCCAGCTGCGGGAGTGAGCGCTCGCGCGACCCCTGAGTGAGCGCGCGACCGACGTAAACCGCCAGGCTCGAGCTCGACGGGCGCGCAATCTCAGCTCATTGACAGCGCCTCCCCACACGGTGACCGTGCGGCGCGAAGCAGGCGCCGCGTGCGCCTGTCAGGAGGTTGTTGCGATGATTCGATCCGTGTTGAGCAGGGTGTCCCTATCGGTGTGTCTGGCGCTCGCGACGCCGTTCGTGGCCGTCGCGTGCAGCAGCGACGGCGGCGGCTCGGGCGAGCAGAGCCAGACCGGCTCGCTGGCGCTGCCGCTGGTCACCCACGTGGGTGACTCCACGTACCGCTTGAGCGCCAGCATTTACGTGTACGGCCCGACCTTCACCGTGCTCTACACGAGCGCTGATCCCAGCGAAGAGGTCCTGACCGCGACGCTGCAGACCGGCGATTATCAGGCGTACCTGAGCGACTATCAGCTGGAGAAGCTCGACTCCTCCGGCAATTTCGTGCCCGTCTCGGCGACGCTGGTCTCCAGCTACTCCGTCGATTTCACGATCTACAACCGCAGCACCACGTCGATCTCGTTCGAGTTCGAGACCGACGGCGTGATCGTGCCGGTCGGCGCCGGTAACCTGAACGTCCACGTGGGCATCACCGAGACGTCGCCAGCGTGCAATATCCTCGGCGATGATTGCGGCGCCGGCGCCTGGTGCCCGCCGCCGGAGTTGACGGCGCGCCCGCTGGCCTGCCAATTCGCCGGCAGCGTCGCGGTCGGCGAAGCCTGTGAGGGCCCGCTCGACTGCGTCGGCAACGCTTCGTGCTTCGATTTCGGGGGCGGCCCGGTCTGCGCCAACCTGTGTCCCAAGAGCGACTTTGGCGCGGCTTGCGCCGGCGGCGGCAGCTGCGAGGAGGCCGGCGCGGAGTACGGCATCTGTGTACCCGAAGGCGGCACCTTCCCGACCACGGGCAGCGGTGGCTCCGGCGGGGGTGGCTTCGGCGGCATGGGCGGCTTCGCCGGTAAGGGCGGCGACGTCGGCGCCGGCGGCGCGGCTGGCTCGGCCGGTTCGCCCTTCTAGCCCGAGCGGGCTCGAGCGCGGCAGCCCGGACTCCGCTTCGTCCGGGCTGCCCTCGGCCGCTCACGTCACTTGTTCAGGCGGCTCTTGTCGAGCGAGCCAAACTCCCACTCGTTGCCGAAGCCTTTCTGGTAGCGGACGCGCACGGTCTCGCCGTCGGGGATGGCGTCGAACTCGGCCTTGTCGACGCTGAACACGACCTTGCTCAGGTTGCCGTTCGGGTGCCGGCTGACGCTGCTCCTGAGCCCAGCGACGTCGAGCACCAACAGATCCGCGTGGGGCACGAACGCGGTGCCCGTCGACAGCTCGAGCTCCACGCTGCGACCGCTGTTCGCGGTCTTGAGCGACACCACGGCGTTGCCCGTCGTCACCCGGCGCGCGAGCGACACCGCGCGCTGAGCGCCGCTCGCGGCGACGCGAGACGCTGGCTGCGCCGCCGGCGCGCTCAGCGCGACCGCTCCCGTCGTCTCGCCGACGCGCGTCGAGCGCGACAGGCGCACGTTCGCGAGGTGAATCACGCCGCTCGCCGTCCTATCGAACGTGAAGCGCACGCCGCGGATCGCGCGCAAGTCCGCGCCGTAGAACCACGCGAGCGGGATGCGCAGCGTCGAGAACATTTCGTGAGCGTTGTTGTACGGGCCGCCGGGCGGCCCGTCGATGCGCGCGATGCGCTGCGTATCCACGGAGTCCGAGAGCGTTCCGTCGGCGTTGACGAGCGCTACCGTAAACGCCGTCTCAGGGTCGCTGTTGAGCGCGTCCTTCGGCCGATCGACGCGGAAATCGAGCAGCTGGTAGGCGCGGACATCCACGCCGGTGCCCTGCCGCGCGAGGTTGGTCTGAAAGTACGTGTCGCTGCCGCCCTGCGTCCAGCTGATGGTGCCCATGCGCAGCGACTGATCGTGCTCCCACAGATCATTGCCGTGCACGACGCTCACGCGGCTGTGGAGGTTCGGAAAGCCCGCGCTGCTGGTGCCGCTCGCGCGTAAGAAATCCTCCAGCACGCGCGTCTCCGCGGCGGCCGGTGAATAGCCGCGTTGTACGGGCGAGTCGAAGCTCACGAGCGCCTCCGGGTTGAACAGATCCGCCAGCGCAGCCCTGCCGTCCGCGGCGGTGTCTCCGACGTGAGACAAGAAGAAGCTGGCGATGCTGCGCACGCCGGTCTGGCGTTGCTCCGCCGAGCCGGTGTCCCCTGGGGAGAACAGCGCGCGATGATCCGTGCAGCCGCCAGAGTCGGTCTCTTGCCACTCGGTGTTGTAGAAGTTGTGGTTCGCGCCCCACACCGTGTACGTGGATTTTGCGCCGCGGCTGGTGTCCGAGAACACGTTCAACATGCGATCGAAGGGTCGTACTCCCTCCAGATCCGACACGTCACCGTCGCACACCGGTAGCAGCACGTTCCACGCCGTCCCGTCCGCGTTCAACACGCGTGACGTCTGTCCGTCGACGGGCCCGATCTCGAAGATGGCGCGCACGTCGAGGCGCTCGACGAGCCGCGCGGGCCAGGGGCTGCCCGGATCGCGATATTGCTCGTACGCCGCGCGCACGCCCTCGCCACCGCGGGAATGCCCCAAGAAGCCGACTTGTGAGAAGTCGAGCTTGCCGGAGAGGCTCGCGCCAAGCGACGCTGGCGTGCTCGCCACGCCGCGGTTCCACTCGCTCAAGGCTTGTAGGTGGCGCAGCACCAGCCGGCCGCGCGCGAGGTTCAGGCCGCCGTCATCCGCTGTGCCGCCGCCGCAGGTGATGCCACGGTTGGCGTTGATGGACACCACGATGAAGCCCTGCGCGGCGAGCTCGCTGGCGACGTAGTCATAGCCGCGGTGGTTCGGCGTCACGACGTAACCCTGCGGACAGGTCCCGCTGTACGTGTAGTCGCAGCTCCAGTCGCGGCGCGGGTTGCTGCCGGTGCCGCACGTCCCGTGGTTGCCGTGCAAGAACACCAGCAGCGGGTAGCGTTTGTTCGCGGCCAGCGTGCGGGGACGGATCACGGCTGCCCACAGCTCCGTCGCGCGATCATCGAGCACCGTCGGGTCCACGCTGGCCGGCAGCTTGTACTCGCTGATGGTGACCGCGGCGCTCGCTGGATCGAACTCTTCCGCGCTGTCCAGCACGGCGCCGTTCACGTCGCTGCCGCCGGCGACGAGCACGCGACCGTTGCTCAGCAGCATCGCCTCGTGATCCACGCGCTGGCGGGCGAGCGCCGGGCCTGGAGCGAAGGTACCCCACGTGGGCGAGTACAGCTCCGTGCTGAGCGCCGCAGGCCGGCCGCTACTCACCGCGCCGCTGATCAGCACGCGTCCATCGTTCAGCAGCGTCGCCGTGTGACCCCACAGCGGCTCCAGCGTGCCGCCGGGGCGCGACCAGCTGTTGCTGCTCGGATCGTACAGCTCCGCGCTCGGCGCGCTGCCGCCCACGATGAGCACCTGACCGTTCGTGAGCCGAGTCGCGCTGTGATACGCGCGATACGCGCCGCTCGTAGGGGCCGCGGCGGACCACTTATTGCTGTTCGGATCGTAGAGCACGGCGTCCGTACCGCCCACCAGCAGCGCCCTGCCGTCCTTGAGCACGGTGAGCGTCTGGCCGTAGTAATAGGCGGGCAGGTCAGCGGCTGATTTGGCAGCGCCGCCCTGCGCGGCGAGGCGCTCGGCCGTGATGCTGGTCCCGCCGGCGATGAGCACGTCGCCGTTGTTCAGCAGCTCCGCCTCGTGATACGCGCGCGCCATGAGCAGCGGCGGCGCGGCGGACCAAGTGCCGCTCGTCGCTTCGTACGCCTCGCAGTCCTGCCGCAAGGAGTAGCTCACGTCGTAGCCACCCGCGGCGACGACGCGACCATCCGCGCGCCGCGTGAGCGTGAACTCCGTGCGCGCGCCGCGCATGCTCGCGGTGGTCGCCCAGCTGCGCGTGCTCGGATTGTAGAGCTCGGCGCTGTCGAGCGGCGTCACGCCGTCGAGGCCCACGCCGCCCGCGACCAGCACGCGTGAGCTCGGCAGCAGCGCCGCACGAAAGCGCATGCGCGGTGCGCTCATCTTGGCGGTCGTGGCCCAGCCCGGATCCAACAACGCCGGGTAGCTCAGCTCGCTGTCCTCCCACCTCACGATCAGCCGGCATTTTCCGGCTCCCGGCGCGATTGGCGGACGATCCCAGGGCGCGCTCGGGTCGTGATCCACGCTGCAACCCTCGACGGCGAGTGTGGCCGGCACCAGGGCGCCGTTGGACGTCGCCAGGTATGGCGGCGGCACGTGCAGGCGCGGAGCGCCGCTCGCGTCCAACGCTTCCAAGCTGTTGCCGACCAGGCGCAGGCCCGCGACGCTGGCGTCGAGCTCGAGCTCGTACTCGAGCTCGGGCGTCGCCGGTCGCGCGCTGAACTCGACATAGTCCTCGCTGCCCGACGGGCTCGAGCGCTGGATCAGCGTCGCGCCCTGCGCGGTGCCCGCGCGATAAATCACGTAGCCGTCGGCGAGCTCCGCCGCCACGTCACGCGCGCCGACGATGCGCGCGGCGACGCCGACGCCCGTAGCGCGATCCCGCGCTCGAAAGACGCCGTCCGCGCGCGCCGGCAGCGCGAGCTCGACGGCGCTCGGCCGCTCGTCGCCGGCGAACTTGACGAGCAGCTCCTCGCCGACCGCTTCGAGCTCGGCTGGGCTGCTCAGCCGCGGCAAGAGCTGCGGGCCGTCCGCCTCCGGCAAGCTCGGCGCCGCTGCTCTCGGCGCCGCCAGCTTCAGCGCCAACGACGGCTGCTGCGCGGCACCGTGCAGCGCCGAGCGCGCCGCGCGCTGCGCGGGCGGCCGCAACCGATAGCGCTGCCGCAGCTCATTCAACAGCCGCGCGCCGTCAGCGCGCGGCGCGCTCACCGCTGCGGCGCCGTCGACGGCGGCGCGCTCGACTGCGTTCGCGCCTTCGTTGCTGCACGCGCCCAGCGACAGGGCACACAGAGCCAAGCCCGTGCCCGTTCTCTCTCGTAACGCTTTCATTTCAACCTCCCGACCCGCGCTGGCAGAAACCGCCATTTGCGCAGCGCCAACTACGACACGCTACTGGCTGTCGCGCGCGGAACGCAACGACTCGCCGCAAAGCGCGCAAATGGCGCGACTCAGGCGTTGCGGCCGCGGCGCCGCGCGCTGACCCGAAGGGTTATCGGAAGCGCACCGAGGGCGGCGCGCCTTTGCGCGCCCAGTCGCCGAGCAGCGCGTCGATGCGAGCGAACACGGTGCTGAGCGTCTCGGCCTCCGGCAGGAACGTCACGCGAAAGTGATTGCGATATTCCACGTTGAACGAGGAGCCCGGCACCACCAGCACGTGCTGCTTCTCCAGCAGCGCCATCGCAAACTCCTGATCATCGAACGCGGGCAGCTCCGCGGTGTTCACGCCGACGAAGGCGTAGAGCGCGCCCATGGGCTTTTCCAGCGTCAGGTAGCGAGACGCGGCGATGCTGTCGATCAGCACCTTGCGCTGGCGACCGAGCCGCCCCGACGGCGCGGTCAACTCATGAATGCTTTGCACACCCCCGAGCGCCGTCTGCACCGCCCACTGCCCGGGAACGTTGGCGCACAGCCGCAGCGACGCCAAGAGCTCCAGCCCGTTCAGGTACTTCTGCGCGTGCTCGCGCCGGCCGCTGAAAATCACCCAGCCAGTGCGCAAGCCGCAGGCGCGGTACACCTTGGAGAGCCCGCCGAAGGTGCCGCACAAAGTGTCCTGGCACAGCGTGGCCACCGGCACGTGCTGCGCGCCGTCGTACAAGATGCGATTATAGATCTCGTCGGAGAGCAGCACGATTTGGCGCTGCTCCGCGATGCGCACGAGGCGCTCCAGCACGTCGCGCGGATACACGGCGCCGGTGGGGTTGTTGGGGTTGATGATGACGAGCGCCTTGCAGCGCGGCGAGATCAGCCGCTCGACCTCGTCGGGATCGGGGACGAACTTCGCTTCTGGCCGGCATTGGTAATAGACGGGCACGCCTTTGGTCAGCGCCACCGCCGCCGACCACAGCGGATAGTCCGGCGCGGGCAGCGCGACCTCGTCGCCGGGCTCGAGCAGCGCCTCCAGCGTCATCAGGATCAGCTCGGAGACGCCGTTGCCCATGAACACGTCTTCGGCCGAGATGTCCTTGATGCCCTGCGTCTGCGCATCCATCACCACCGCTTCGCGCGCCGGGAAGATGCCCTTCTGATGGCAGTAGCCCTCCGCCTCCGCGAGGTTCTCGATCATCGCGCGGCGCATCGTCTCCGGCGTGCGGAAACCGAACAAGGCGAGGTTGCCGATGTTCAGCTTGATCACCTCATAGCCTTCGCGCTCGATCTCCTGCGCTCGGCGCGCGAGCGGCCCTCTGATTTCGTAGCGCACTCCGTGCAAGTGCCGCGCGACTCGCACCTCGGGTGAAGCATCGTTCGGGACGACCACGCCGTCTGTTATGCGTGGGCGCCCGTAGCCGCGCAAGGCCGCGCCATGCCGCTCGACGCGAACTGTGCTACAGCGCGGCCAGCTTGGAAGCGCTAGGAACCCGAGAAATCGCGGCCGACGGCAAGCTGGAGCGCCTCGAAAAGCGGCTGCTCGACCGCGTCGCCAAGGCCAGCGCCGATTTTCGGCTGCTCGAAGCCGGCGACCGGGTGCTCGTCGCCGTGAGCGGCGGCAAAGACTCTCACGCGCTGCTCTACCTGCTGCGCGAGATCCAGCGCAAGGCGCCGTTCCAGTTCTCGCTCATCGCCGTCAACGTCGATCAGGGCCACCCCGGCTTTCCCAAGCAGCTCTTGCCGAGCTACTTCGCGCGCGAAGGCTACGAGTATCGCATCATCGAAGAGGACACCTACTCCATCGTCAAGGAGAAGGTGCCGCAGGGTAAGACGTATTGCTCGCTGTGCTCGCGGCTGCGGCGCGGCATCCTGTACAGCGCGGCGAGCGAGCTCGGCGCCACGAAGATCGCCCTCGGCCATCACAAGGACGACGCGGTCGAGACGCTGTTCCTCAATTTGTTCTACTCCGGGCAGCTCAAGGCCATGCCCGCGCGGCTGCGCTCGGATGACGGACGCCACGTGGTGATCCGCCCGCTGATCTACGCGGACGAGCACGAGCTCGCGGAGTTCGCCGCGGCCAGGGCGTTCCCCATCGTGCCCTGTGATTTGTGCGGCTCTCAAGAGCAGCTCCAGCGCCAGCGCGTGAAGCACTTGCTGGCCGAGCTCGCGCGCGAAAATCCGCACGTTCGCGGCAACCTGTTCGCCGCGCTGGGCAACGTGCGGCCCAGCCACCTGCTGGACGCCAAGCTACAACGCGCGCTGGGCATCAACGAGGCCGTGGACAGCGTCGAGGGCAGCGCCGAAGCGCCGCTCGTCAGCGCCGCGGCGTTGCTCAAACGCTGAGCGCTCGTGACCCAGCGCCGCATGAGGAGGTTTCGCGCGTGATGCGAGTCGCGGAGCTGGCGGCGCTCTCGGGCGCGCTGGCGAGCACACGCTCGCGCCGCGAGAAGATCTCGCAGCTGGCCGCCCTGCTCACGCGGCTCGAGCAGTCAGAGATCGAGATCGCGGTCGCGCTCATCGCGGGCGAGCCGCGGCAGGGTCGCATCGGCGTGGGCGGCGCGTTGCTGCGCCGCATTTTGGAGAGCGGCGCGGCCGCGGAGTCGAGCGTCACCATCGCGGAGGTGGACGAGGCGCTGACGCGTTTTGCCAGCACGGAGGGCCGCGGGTCTGCGCGCGAGCGTGAAGCGCTGCTGGGCGGCTTGTTCGCCAAGCTCACCGCGCCGGAGCGAGAGTTCCTGGCGCGCGCCTGCATCGGTGAGCTGCGCCAGGGCGCGCTCGAAGCGCTCGTGCTCGAAGCCGTCGCTCGAGCCAGCAACGTGCCGCTGAGCGCGCTGCGCCGCGCGCTGATGTTCGCCGGCCGCCTCGACGTCGTCGCGCGCGCCGCGCTCACCGGCGGCGAAGCCGCGCTGGCGGAGTTTTCGCTGCAGCTGTTTCGACCCTTGCGGCCGATGTTGGCGGACAGCGCGGGCGACGTCGACGCGGCGCTGAGCCGCATCGCTCCTGCCGCCATCGAGTACAAGCTCGACGGCGCGCGCGTCCAGGTTCATCGCTCCGGCTCGGACGTGGCGGTCTTCTCGCGCCAGGGGCAGGACGTCACGGCGCGCGTGCCCGAAATCGTCAGCGCGGTGGCCGCGCTCCCGCCCGGCGAGCTGGTGCTCGACGGTGAAGCCATCGCGCTCGACAAGGACGGCCGCCCCTTGCCGTTTCAGACCACGATGCAGCGCTTCGGCCGCCAAAAAGGCGTGGAGGCGCTGCGCGGCGAGCTGCCGCTCTCGCAGTTCTATTTCGATTGCCTGTACCTCGACGGGCAGCTGCTGCTCGACCGCGCGAACGAGGAGCGCTTCGCGGCGCTGAGCACGCGGCTGGGGCCCGAGCTCGTGATCCCGCGGCGCACGGTGCTGAGCGCGAGCGAAGCGCAGTCCTTCATCGACGAGGCGCTCGGCGCGGGCCACGAAGGCGTGCTCATCAAATCGCCCAGCGCGCCGTACGACGCCGGGCGTCGCGGCGCGACGTGGTTGAAGCTGAAGCCGGTGCACACGCTCGACCTCGTCGTGATCGCCATCGAGTGGGGCAACGGGCGCCGTAAGGGCTGGCTCAGCAATTTGCACCTCGCCGCGCGGGACGCGGAGAGCGGCCAGTTCGTCATGCTGGGCAAGACGTTCAAGGGCATGACGGACGAAATGCTGGCCTGGCAGACCGCGACGTTCAAAGCGCTCGCGCTCGAACAGCACGGTCACGTCGTGCGCGTGCGGCCGGAAATCGTGGTCGAGGTGGCGTTCGACGGGGTGCAGGCCAGCCAGCAATATCCCGGCGGTCTATCGCTGCGCTTCGCCCGCGTTCGCCGCTACCGGCCGGACAAAACCGCGACGCAGGCGGACACGCTGGCGACCGTGCGCGCCATTTTCGAGCGCGGCCGCGGCGAGTGAGCGCCAAGGCGCGCTAGCCGAGCAGCGCGAGGCGGCGCATTTTCGCGCGCTCCGGCGCGATGGGCGGCACCGCTTGCGCGTACCCGCTGCCGTCCGGCGTGTGGCCGAGCTCGGCGAACGCGCGGCGGTAATCCGCATAGCGCCCACCCGCGCGGACCGCGTGCAGCAGCGCCTCGCCTTCCGCGGCGCCGCCCTGCGACAGCACGTACTCGACCCAGGCCCACTTCGCGCTCGCGGAGCGAACGTCGGCGCGTCCCTTCAAGCCGCGGCGCAGGCGCTCGAGCCGCGCTTGCACGAGCGAGACGCCGGCGTACGGCATGCCGTCGAGCGGAGTGTTGCGCTTCGCGCAAAACGGCGCGACGCCCAGCGCCACCGGTATCACGCGCGACAGCTCCGAGACGAACTGGACGCACTCGTCGATGTCGGCTTCGGTCTCACCGGGCAAGCCGATCATCAAGTACAGCTTGAGCCGCTTCATGCCGTGCTTGCGCGCGAGCTCCGCGGCGTTCTGATAGTGCGGCTCACGGCCGCGTCGTTCGATGATGTTGCGCAGGCGCTCGCTCGGTCCGTCCAGCGCGGTCGTGAGCGTGCGATAGCCGACGCGCTGCAGCGCCTCCACGAGCTCGTCCTTCAGTCGATCGGGGCGCAGGCTGGAGAGCCCCGCTTCGATGCCGCGCTCGGCCAGGCCGTGTAAAATCTCTACGATCTTCGGGTGATCGCTGACGGCCGCGCCCACCAGGCCGACGCGGCGCGCGTCCGCCGGGATGGCCTCGAGCAGCCGCTCTTTCGGCACCAGGCGCATGCCGCCGTTCGTGCTGCGGCGCATCACGCAGTAGGTGCAGCCGCGCGAGCAACCGCGCTCGGCCTCGATCAAGAACATGTCCGACAGTTCGGTATACGGTGTGCGGATGGCGCTGTGAGCCGGCAGCAGCGCGTCGGCGCAAGCGGCGGGCCGCGGCAGCTCCTCGCCATGTAGCGCGGGCACGAACACATGCGGCAGCTTGGCGAGCTCGGCCAGCGCCTGCGCCCGGCTGGCGTGCTCGAAGGCGATCGCCACGACTGGGGCGATCAGCTCCTCGGCTTCACCCATCACGATGGCGTCGGCGAACGGGGCGAGGGGTCGTGGGTTGGAGAACGTGAGCGGCCCACCTGCTATTACCAGGGGGTGGCTGTGGTCGCGCTCGCGCGCGAGCTCGGGGATCGCGGCGCCCGCCAGCAGCTTGCAGAGTCCGGCGAGCTCGAGCTCATAAGCGACGCTGACGGCGATCAGCGGGAACTGCGCGAGCTCGCGCCGGCCCTCGTAGCTCAGCGGTCGCTCGCTCAGCCGCGCGCCCGCGCGATCGGCGCCGTCTTCCAGGAAGACACGCTCGCAGGCGACGCCCGAAAGCGCCTGCAGCGCGCGATAAATGCGCTGAAATCCCAGTGAGCTCATGCCCACGTGATAGGGCGAGGGATACATCAGCGCGACGCGCGACGGCGCTTCCTTGTCGATGCGCCCCACCTCCGCGTCGAGGCGCTTTTGGATCAGACGTCGCGTGCTCTCACTCTGCATACGAGCGCGCAGTCTAGCCTCGCGGCGGAGGTCGCGTCGGCTCCGGAGCGGAAAAAGCGCACACGGACCCCCAAAAATCGAAAGACGGGCCGAGATCTTGCGGCCCCTTCTCTCATCCTCAGACGCAAAACGTCGTTTTACAGGTCGTGTCGCTGTCCGCGTTTTCTAGCCCGCCGAGCACCAGAACCCCTGCCCACCTTCGTCCGACAACCAGCTTGTCTGCTCTGGCGGCGTCGCGCGCTCCGGTACCGCTAGCGGCACCTCGTCGGCGCGACGTGCGGGCGCTGTCCTTGGCGCGCTATGTCGCGCTCGGCGCCGTGGCCTCGGCGCTGGTCATCGGCGTGGGCGGCTCGCTCGGAGACAAATCGGGGCGCGTGGAGCCCGAGAGCCATCAGGGCAGCGCGAACATGAAGCGAACGGACCGAGGCGCCACCGTGAAATGGCGCTTGGCGAGCACGAAGGTCCTGCTCGACGACTCGCTCGACGCGCTCGGCCCCAACGCGCGCAGCGCCGTGAAGAACGCGTTCGCGACCTGGGCACGAGCGGACGCCTCCTTGCCGGCGCTCGAGTTCGCGGAGACCCACCACGCGAAGCTCGAGACCAAGCCGGACGGCAAGAACACGGTGCTGTTCGCCCCCATCACGGTGAAGGGTCATGAGCACGACCTCGCGATCACGCTCACTTACTCGGACGAGGACACCGGCAACATCGTCGAAGCCGACGTGGTGATCAACACCGAGTACGCGTTCCGCACGCTCAGCGCGGACGACGACGGCTACGACGATCACTCACCCCAACGAGACGACGGCCATCATGAGCGCGACAAGGACGGCAAGCAGCTCACGGTGAGCGCTGCGCGCGCCTCCTGCACCGCGCAAGCCCAGCGCGCCTCCTGCGACGGCAACGCCTACGACATCCAGAACGTCGTGACGCACGAGGTCGGTCATTTCTTCGGCCTCGGCGAGGACATGCAAGACTCCTCCGCCACGATGTATTACTGCACCAGCCGCTGCGAGACGCACAAGCGCGTGCTCACCGACAGTGACACCAGCGTGATGGCGAGCCTGTACCCGAGCGACGAAGCCGAAGAGCTCGAGCAGGGTCCCGGCTGCGGCGGAGCGCGCATGGCGCCGCGCGGCGGCCTGGGAGAAGCGGCGCTCGGGCTCGGCGCCGTGCTGGCGTTGGTGCTCGGTCAGCGCCGCCGCCGACGCTGAGCGCCGGCTCGGCTCTGGGTCAGCGCTTGGTCGTCGCGGCTGAGGACGCGCTCGCTGCTGGCGCGCCCGCGTCTGCCGGCGCTTCTTTCGAGACCATGATCTCGGCCATCACCAGGTTGCCGTTCTCCAAGCGATCGTAGTTGATGGTCAACCCCGGGTAGTAGTGGGTCTCGACGTTCTCGGCGGGGCCCGCTTGCTCGCGCCGCTCCGTGCGCAGCGGTTTTCCGAGGTGCTCCTCGATGGCCGCGGGCACCATCCCGAGCTGCAGATCCGGCGGAATCGCTCCGTTGAAGAAGCCATACTCTGCGTCGTTGCCGGCCTTGTCCTTCCCCGCGGGACGACCCGCGCGGTAGATGTGCACGGCCTTGGTCACGCCGTTCTCGAGCATGAACTCGACGCCTCGGCCCGGATAGCGACAGACCTGCGGCGTCTTGATCTCGCAGGGCGCCGCCATCAGCCGCTCGATGGTCGCTGGCGTCGCGCCGAGGCGGATCGGACCTACGCCCTGTCCGGGCAAAATCGCTAGCACCGGGCCGGATGGGCGCGGCCAGTTGTGGCGCTTGGGCTCAGGCAAGCGCGCCACGGAAGCGCTGGCCGAAGGCGTCGTGACCGCGGGCCTTTCCGGTTTGGACTTGCAGCCGACGAGAGCGAGGGCGAACGCCGCGAGCCAGATCGACCATCTCTTATCGAAGCGCATTTGACCTCCGAAGCCGGGCGGGACATGTACCACGCGGTTCGGCGTCCGGTCACATCCTCGTACTTGGCTCGCTCTCTCCCAATGCTTCCCCTGGACCGTAGGCGCTTCTTGTTCGTTACCGGCAAGGGCGGCTCGGGCAAGACCACGGTCAGCGCCGCGCTGGCGCTCGCGCTCTCCGCGCGCGGCCGGCGCGTGCTCATCGCCACCAGCGGCGCGCGCGAGCGGCTGTCCTCCCTGCTCGACAGCCCTGCGCTGGGCAGCGAGATCGCGGCCCTGGGCCCGAACTTATGGGGGGTGCTGCTCACCCCCGAGGTCGCGCTGCGCGAGTACGGCACCATGGTGCTGCAAAGCAAGAAGCTGACCTCCGCGTTGTTCGACAACCGCTACGTGCAGGGCTTCTTCAACGGCGCGCCGGGGCTGCGCGAGTGGGCGCTGCTCGGCAAGGCTTGGTATCACACGCAAGAGACCGCGCGCGACGGCGCGCCGCGCTTCGACGCGGTGATCTTCGACGCGCCCGCGACCGGCCATGGCCTGGACATGTTGCGCGTGCCCAAGGTCATCCTGGCCGCCGCTCCGCCCGGCCGCTTGCGCGGCGACGCCGAGCGCGCGCTCGCGTTCTTGAAAGATCCGGAGAAGAGCGGCGTCGTGGTCGTGACGCTGCCGGAGGAGATGCCCACGAACGAGACGCTCGAGCTCGTTTCGGCGCTCACCACTGATCTCGGCCTGCCCATCGCGGAGCTCGTGGCCAACGCCATGATGACCCCGTTGTTCAGCGAAGCGGAGGCCGCGCGCCTCGCGCGCTTGGCCGACACCAACCCGACCTCCGCGGTGGACGCCGCGCTGGCGGCCGCAGCGCGCCGCGCCCTCGCCGAGCGCACGCAGCGCGAGAGCCTCGCGCGCTTGGCCGCGACGAAGCTGCCCATCCGCGAGCTGCCGCGCCTCGACTCCGGCGCGATGACGCGCCAGACCATCGTCGCGCTGGGCGAGCGCTTTACTTGAACTGCGCGGTGCCGACGAGCAGCTGCCCCGCGCTGAACGACGGGAACGTCTCGCTGATCACCTGACCGTCCATACCGGTCATACGCAGCGTGAACTCGCCTTCGCCGAAGCCTGCGTCGTCGTTCAGGGTGCCGTCCATCGCGCGCTCCAGCTCCGTGAAGTTGGCGTGGTTGCCGCTCCTGACCTCGACCTTGGTGATCGGGACGCGCGCGTTACGGATCCACAGGCTCGTCCACCACACGCTGGCCTCCGTCTGAAACTCATAGCGGAGCGTGCCCGTGTCCGGACACTTGGCGAACTGCCAGGTCATCGTGCGCGGATATTCGCCCTCGGTGATGGCGTCGAACACGCTCTGGCTGACGTCGATATCATTCGGATCACTCTCCGCGCCGTAGGTGACCACGCGCGCGACGATGGAATGACCCTTGGCGGTGTCGATCACGATGCACGCGTCGCAGGCCGCGCCCTTCTCCGCGAAGCTGCTGTCCACGCCGGCCAGGTACTCCCCGTTCAGCCCGGTCACCGTGCGCAGCTGACTGACGTAGCCGCCGGAGGGCGCGCACGCGTTCGGCCACTCCGTCTCTGCGAAATCAACGACGCCCAGGTGGTACTGACCTGTGTGAGCCTTGCCGTAAACCGTGCTCGTGCTTGGCGAGCCAGCGCTCGCGCTGCCGCCGGTGTTCGCTGCGCCGCCAGTGTTCGCTGCGCCGCCCTTATTGGCGCCGCCGGTGCTCGCGCTGCCGCCCTTATTGGCGCCGCCGGTGCTCGCGCTGCCGCCCTTGTTGGCAGCGCCGCCGGTGCTCGCGCTGCCGCCTTTGCTGGATTTAGAGCCGCCGGTTGCTCGAGCGCCGCCCGTGGTTGGGCTCGAGCCGCCGCTCTCATCGCCGCCGGTATCGCGCTCACCGCCGCTCGCGGCGCCGCCCGTCCCATTGCGTCCGCCGCTCGAGCGCGAGCCGCTCGTCGCGCCACCACGACTGCTCGCGCCGGTGCCACCGCTCGCGTTCGAGCCGCCGGCCATACCGTCCCCATCGGGATTATCTGAGCCGCAGCCAGTCGCGAGCCCTAATCCGAGGAGCCCGAGACCGAGCCATGTCGTGACATTTCTCATGCTGGTCCTCGCGTGGTGCAAAGGGGTGCTCGGCGCGAACGGCCATCATACGACGTTTGTTTAGTTCAGGGCAGACAGCGCGCCAGAAGCCCGACACTCACAGGGGTTGGAGCCGAAGCCGTAACGGCGCGACGAAGCCCGGCAAAGCAGCGCGGACGAAGGGTGGGCGCGCTGTAGAAGGCGATTGGGAGATTCGGTAGGACTTCGTCACGTGCGAGCGGTCAGGGTCACACCTGGAACTACTGGGCGGGGGCGGGGCGAGCACACTGGGCGCTTGGGCGCCGGCGATTGATAAGTCAGTCGCGAGCCGACCGCGACCACGGCAGGTTTTGGCCCGAGGAGCGAGCTCCGCAGCCCTAGTGAAGTAGGGCGGTGAGCACAGCGACGAGGCCGCCCCCGCAGCAAGAGGATCTCAGTATGACTTAGATTCGCGTCCCAACTTCGATGAGGGCGTCGCAATCACCGCGGACGCCATCGTTTACGTAATTTAGCGCCCGCTGACTCGATGACCGTCCACTTGGTCGCAGAGCTTTGCTCGTGTCCGTGGTGACGTCGAGCGCGACCAACAAGCGCGCTCGCTTAGCGCGGCTCGTGCGGCGCTCTCCGCGAGCGCTCGACGAGCTTCGCTCCGGCGCGAACCATCTCAGCGGCCTCGCGCTGTTAGCGCCCTACGTGACCGAACAAAACTGCGACGAGCTCTTCACCCAAGCTCGCGGACAAGCCAAACGCGCCATTGAACGCTTCCTCGCCGCGGCGCTCTTCGAGCGCGCGTTGGATGCGCTCACGGCTCGGCATCGGACAGGTCG
>CBINHN010000075.1:0-28017 GCA_966250485.1 uncultured Sorangium sp.
CATCGCCGGCCAGAACAGCGTGTGGAAGTAGGTGATGTCCTTGCCGATGAAGTGGTAAATCTCGGTGCTGGGGTCGCGCCAATAACGGTCGAAGGGCTCGCCGTGCTTTTCGCACCACTCGGCGGTGGACGCCATGTAGCCGATGGGCGCGTCGAACCAGACGTAGAAGTAGTGTGACGGCGCGTCCGGGATTTCGAAGCCGAAGTACGGCGCCGGCCGCGAGACGTCCCAGTCGCGCAGCGGCTCGGAGAGGAAATGACCCTTGAGGTAGTTCGCGATCTCCGGCTGCAGCCGGCCGGGCTCCGAGACCCAGCTCTCCAAGAAGCCGTGCAGCGCCTCGATGCCGACGAAGAAGTGGCTGGACGCTGCGATGCGCGGGGTGCTGCCGCTGAGCGTGCTCACCGGATCGAGCAGCTCGGTGGCGGAGTAGGTGCTGCCGCACTTCTCACAGCTGTCGCCGTATTGGTCGGGGCTCTTGCAGCGCGGACACGTCCCCTTCACGAAGCGATCCGCCAAGAAGACGCCGGCCTGCTCGTCGAAGAGCTGCGTCACCTCGCGCTCGCTGACTAGACCCGCGGCGCGCAAGGCGGCCCACACCTCCGCGCACAGCCTGCGGTTGTGCGGCGAGTGCGTGCTGCCATAGTTGTCGAAGTGCACGTCGAAGCCGGCGAAGTCGCGCTGATGCGCGACGCTCATTTCCTCGATCAGCTGCTCTTCGCTGCGCCCCTCTTGGCGCGCGCGCATCATGATCGCGGTGCCGTGCGTGTCGTCCGCGCAAATGTAGATTGCGTGGTGCCCGCGAAGGCGCTGAAATCGCACCCAGATGTCGGTCTGGATGTACTCGACGAGGTGCCCGAGATGGATGTGACCATTCGCGTAGGGCAGAGCGCTGGTGACGAGGATGCGCCGGGTCATGAGCTGGACCGCGTCATAGCACCCCCGCGCCGCGCGGCCGAGCAACGCTCGCACGGCGCGTTGCGAGCGCTGCTCGCCGCAGCCTCCTTCTTCGGCGCCTGCGCGAAGAGTCCGCCGGCCAAGGCGCAAGACGCCTGGTGGGGGCCGGACAAGGCGCTGCATTGCGGGGTGTCCGCGGGTCTCGCCGCGGGCGGCTACGCCGTCTCGAGCATCGCGCTGGACAAAGCCTGGCAACGAGCGACGGCGGGCGCGGCCTTTTCGCTGTCAGCAGGAGCGGCCAAGGAGCTGTGGGACCTCAGCGGCCACGGCGACCCTTCGTTGAAGGATCTGGCCTGGGACGGAATCGGCACGGCGCTGGGCGTCGCGCTGGCCCTGGCGCTCGATACTTGGGTGTTCGAGCGCGAGCAGAGCCCGAGCGCGCAACGCGCCGCGCTCGCGCTCCGCTGGTGACGCTGCCAGCGCTAGCGTTCCACGCGGCGGCGGCGACGCCGCACGAGCCAGCTCAGCGCGAGCAGGCCGATACTGCCGCTAGCAGCGGTGATGGGCGCATGACCGAACGCGCAGTAACCACCGCCAGCATGACCGCCCGCCTCTCGGTAGTTCTCGAAATACCCGTTGACGTCTTCGGGCACGCCGCAGACGAGCTCGGAGAGCAGGCCGAGGTTGTTGAAGGTGTCGTAGCCAGCCACTGCGCAGGCATAGACGACGTTATTCTGCAGTCCGGAGGCCTCGCCGCTGGTGGAGTTCACGCCGGCCCGGCCGACCTGTAGCTCCGGCGGTGGCACCTCGCCCTTGCGAAGATGGGGGGCGCGGCACGCGCTGTCCTCCGAGCTCGTGTCACCGCCAGTCGCTTCGCTGGTCGCGCCGCCGGTGCCCGTCGCGTCCGAGCTGGCACCGCCGTCCCCGCTGACATCGGGAGCGGCCCCACCGCTGCCCGTCACGTCCGTATCGCCACCCGTGCCCGTCACCTCAGTGCTGGTGCCGCCCGTTGCGCTATCGGTGCCCGCTCCACCCGATGTGCTCGTGCTGCCGCCGGTGCCGCTCGGCAGCGCGCTGCGGTCCGCTTGCTCGCAGTAGATGTAGTAGCCCTTGGTGTCTACCGTCGTCGCGGGGAGCGTCCAGCTAGGATAGAGCCGAGTGTCTCCGATGCCCACGCGCAGCCCCGTGGGCGCCGCGGGGCCCTGCAGATCGAATTGGATTGGGAGCTGGTATCCATTGCCGGTGGTCTGATCGACACCGCTCGACAACAGGAAGTAGAGGACCAGCTTGCCACTGCCCTGCCCGGTCGAGGCGAGGTTCCGACAGCTCTCGAGGGTGCCGGTGTCCGGGCCGCTCGCACCGTGCGGCAGAATGTCGAGCACCTTCAGCCGGATCGTCGTCGTTTGAGCAGGAACCTGCGTGTACAGCTTCCAGCACTGATTCGGCTGGACGCCCGAGGTCTTTCGGTCTGCGTCTGAGGCGCAGTTGCGGGTGTTGTCACCGGCCCAGATTTCCAGCGCGTAGCTGCTGGCGGCCGTGGCCGTGATCGCGAGATCCATCGTGTCGTCGTTCACGCAATCGTCGAAGGTGATGGTCTTCGTATCCACGCCCTTCGGATGGGAATTGCCCCGGATAATGTTGGCGCCGACCGACACCATTTGCGCCGTCGCCTCGCCGCTCGTGAGCGCGACGAAGAGGACGGTCACCAAAAACACTACTGCCCGCGAAACCATCGATCGAAGAGAAAGCATGCCGTATGCCACCGCTAATCATGGCTTACTCCATGCCGCGCCTGCTTGCTATCGCGGTCGCTCGGGCCGCTAGCGGCGCTCCGCACCCACACTTTTCGCGCAATCCAGGCCAACCGCGGCTCCCCACCTGACAGGTTGTCAAATGCGGCGCCCGCCCAAATCCGGGAGAACGGTAGTCGCGCGCCGTCTGAGCCATTCGTGGTCCCCAGGGTTGCGCCAAGCCAGAAGCTCTGGAAAAGATGCCCGCGCAATGGCAGCTCTCGACGGTAAAGTCGCCATCATCACCGGAGCAGGAAATGGCATCGGCCGCGCGACGGCCCTGCTCTTCGCCAAGGAAGGCGCGAAGGTCGTGGTCAACGACCTGGGCGGCGCGCGCGACGGCAGCGGCAGCGACGCGAGCGCGGCCGAAGCCGTGGTCGCCGAAATTCGAGCCGCCGGGGGTGAAGCCGTGGCCAGTCACGACAGCGTGGCGAGCGCCGCTGGCGCGAGCGCCATCGTGGCAACCGCGCTCGATAGCTTCGGCAAGCTCGACGTCTTGATCAACAACGCGGGCATCCTGCGCGACAAGACGCTGTTGAAGCTGGAGCCCGAGAACTGGGACGCCGTGCTCACGGTGCACTTGAGCGGCACCTTCTACTGCCTGCAGGCAGCCGCGCGGGTGATGAAGGACCGCGGAGTGCACGGCAGCATCGTCAACACCACGAGCGTCTCGGGGCTGCTCGGCAACTTCGGACAGAGCAACTACTCCGCCGCGAAGGCAGGCATCTACGGCTTGACGCGCACCGCGTCGATCGAGCTGCAGCGCTATGGCATCCGCGTGAACGCGGTGGCGCCCATCGCCAAAACGCGGCTGACCGAGGACCTGCCGATGTTCGAAAAAATTGAAGGCACGTTGACCCCCGAACATGTCGCTCCCGCCCATTTGTTTCTGGCCAGTGACCTGGCACGCGAGGTGAGCGGTGTGGTCCTCGCGGTCGCCGGAGGGCGCTTCAGCGTCTACAAAGTGGTGGAGAGCGCGGGCCGGTACAAAGAAGCGGACGGCGGCGTGTGGACCGCGCAAGAAATTGCGGAGCACTTCGACGCCATTTGCGGGCGATCCTGAAAGCGGTGGCTTGCGTAGCCCCGTTTCGTGCGCGGACTTCCCGCTCTGGGACCGACGCTTTTTCGCCTCAGGGACGAGCGCTTCGGTGACCAAGACCAAAAGAACAAGGCCGCATCGGGCGAGCCGCGCCGCCCCGGCCGCGAATTGATGCGCCCGGCCGCGGGTGTTAGGTTTCAGGCTGCTCGGACGTCCGGAAATGCCGCGCGACGCACACATACCGCTCTTCCTGTGGCTCGCGCTGGCGCTGCTGGTCCACCTCTTGGGCGGCAACGGGGTCGGACGGGTCGCGGATTGGATGGAGGAGCGCATCGAGCTGCGTCGCTTTGCGGAGAGCGTGCGCTCTTACGTCAAGGCGACGAACACCACCGTCGAGCTCTCCTTGGATGAGGGCGCCCCGCCGCCCCCCGAGGAGGAAACCGCGAAAACGGAGCCTGACCAAAAGGCCGAGGCGGCCAAGAGCGAAGAGGCCTCGCTCGATGAATCGAAGCCGGAGCCGAAAGACAAGATCCCGCCCAAGGCCGAGCCGGAAGCGCCGAAACCGGAGCTCGACAAGAAGAAACCAGAGGTCGAGGCCAAGCCGAAGGAAGAGGAAGCCGAGCCAGTCCCGGCGCAGGAGCTCATCACGAAGAAGGCCATCTCCGTCCGCCAGCACGTGGAAGACGAGAAGCAGCCCGACAACCCGGACGCCGAGTTCCTCGCCGAGCACAACAACCGGGTCGAGGAGCAGACGCAAGCGCGCATCACCTCGAACGATCAGGACGATCCCAAGCCGACGCCGGGCTCGAGCCCGACGAGCGGCGCCGTCGATCAGCCCGGCGACGCCAATGAGACGAAGATCGCGCAGAGCGAGGATCGGCCTGGCGAAGAGGCTCGCGCGCCGAGCGACGAGCCCGCCCCGCTGCGACCGAAGGTGAGTGACGCGCAACCGAACTCCGGCGCGCCCGAAGCCGTCGCCAAGACCCACTCCGCTCCCGCGCAGCCCGGCGTCACGACGGGCTCCGAGAAGGCGAGCAAAGGACCGACGGCGGTCGCGGCGTCACCCGGCTCCAAGGGCCAGGCGGAGCAGCGCGAGCAAGCGGCCGCGCCCGACGTGTTGAACTCCGAGCAAGGCAGCACCGCCGTCGCCAAAGCGCAGGCAGCGCAGAGCGAACAGAAAGGGCAGCGCGCGCGCCCGCGCCGCGAGCTGCCGCGCCGTAAGATCCGCGGCTACGAAGATCTGCTCGGCCTCGGCGCGTCGGGCATGACCGCGAGCGGCATCAACCTGAACCTCACGCCCGGCTTGGCCAAGGACGCGATCGGCATGGACCAGCTCTCGCGCGAGCGCCGCGCGGATGGCGCGCGCCGGCGCAGCCAGCACCTCGGCTCGTGGAAGGCTGCCGGCATCGAGCGCTGGCGCTCGGCGATCGAGAACTACGTGCCCAGCGTGAAACCGGGCAATCAGACCGCGCTCAACACCGCGCGCGCGCCGTTCGCGACCTATCTCTCGTTGATTCACAACCGACTGCACCCCATCTTCGCGGATTGGTACCTGGCGAGCTTGGACTCGCTGCCAGCGAGTGATCCCATCAACAACCCCGAGCTCAGCACCAACCTGGAGATCGTGCTGGAGCCGGAGGAGGGGCGCGTCGTGCGCATGGGCGTGACGAAGCACAGCGGGATCACGCGCTTCGACGTCGCCGCGCTCGACTCGGTCGATCGCGCGCAGCCGTTCGGGACACCGCCGCGCGAGATCATCTCACCAGACGGAAAGGTGTACTTGCACTGGGAGTTTCATCGCTACCCGATGATCGCGTGCACCACGCAGAACGCGCGCCCCTTCATCCTGCGCGGACAGCCGAAGACGGCGCCGCCCAGCATTCCGCCGAAGGAGCAGCCGCCTAGCGATTCGAACGAGCAGCGCCACGGAGCGCGTGACGTGCCGCGGCGTTACGGTTTAGCCTCGAGCGAATGACCCCCAGCGCTGAGCCGGCGCCAACAGCCCTGCCCGCCGCGCGCAATCCGAGCACGGAGCTCGGCCCGCTGGCGTTCGGCGTTTCGCCGCGCGCGTTCGCGATTCTGTCGCTGCTCGCGCTGCTCACGGCGCGCGGGCTGGCGCCCGCTTTACCCGGCTCGGCCACGGGCATCGCCACCTGGATCAACGTCTCTGGCTTCCTCGCGGCGTGCAGCAGCCAGCTGCTCGCCGCCGGCGGCATCGCGCTGTGCATCCGGCTACTGAGCACGATTTCGGCCTTGCCGAGCCTAGGGGTGGGCTTTCGTCTCGCCATGTTGCCGACCGGGCTCGGCGTGGTGCTGCTCGTCGCCGCGGCGTCGGCGCGGCCGCTGGACGGCGATCTCGGACGCATGCTCGCCATCGCCGCGAGCGCGACGCCAGCGTTGGCGGCGCCGCTCCTGCTCGTGTTGCGCTGGGGCAAACGGCCGGCGCTCGTGCTCTTGGCGATCGCAGCGAGCGGCGCGCTCGAGCTCGCGAGTTTCGTCGCGGCGGAGCGTCCCTTCAACGCGACGGGTTGGCCGCTCGCCGCGCTCGCGCTGCTGGCTTGCCTCGCGAACTGCGCGGCCGCTGTGATTGCCATTGCCTGGTCGGCGGAGCATCAACGCCGCGCGCTGCGCGTCGGGGGCGTCATTCTGCTCGCCGTCATCGCGCTGCTCGCGGCGAGCGCGCTCGGCGCTTCGCACCGCGCGAGTGTGTTCTTCGTGCTGGTGCACCGCAGCGTGGAGGCGCTCGCTGGGCGCGCGGCGCCGGCCGTGCCACTGCTCGTGAACGAATCAGCGGCGCTCATCCTGCTGCTCTCGGCGGTGAGCCTGCTCGCCAGAGATGGCCGGCGGGCGGATCTGCGCGCCGCGCTCGCGCTGTGCCTGCTGAGCGGCGTGAGCCCGGGCGCCCCCGCGGCCGCGCTCCTGGGGGTCGCGGGCACGCTCTTGCTGTGCACCGCGAGCAGCGATCCTCACGTATCACCTGAACATCGAGCGCGATCCGAGCGAAACGAGACGGTAAGAGTCTGAGCAGTACGATTCACTTGTTCAGGTATTAGCGGCCTGATAGCTTGCGCGGTCATGGATGCGCCGCGCGGAGATCGCCTGGATGTGCTCGTGGTCGAGGACGATCCGGCGCTGCGCCGCGCGATCGCTCGCGCGCTGCGCACGGCAGGTCATCACGTGGTCGTCGCAGAGCGCTGCGGCCGGGCGCGTAGCTTGCGCTGCGACTTCGACGTTGCCGTGCTCGATCTGGAGCTCCCGGACGGCACCGGCGTAGACGTAGCCGGCGAGCTGCTCGGCCTGGGCCGGACCGCGCGGGTCGTCTTCTTCAGCGGCGCCGCGGATCCATTGCTGCTCGGGCGCGCTTCGCGGCTCGGAGCCGTAGTTCGCAAGGGCACTAACCTAGACGGGTTGCTCGCCGCGGTGCGCGCGGTTCCTCGCGCCCGCGGCGGTCAACCGCGCCGGCTCAGCGCGCGACGCTGAGCGCGAGCGTCAGCGGGCGAACGCCGCGAGCGAGCCCAGCATGATCACGAGATAGGGCATCGACGCGAAGAAGACGCGCCGCGCCCAGCGTCGGTCGTCCAGCGCGGAGAGGCCGGCGCTCGCGAGCCACAGAAAGCCGAGGCTACAGGTCAGCGCGACCAGCGCGTAGCCGAAGCCGGCCAAGCCGAGGGCGACGGGCAGCAAGCTCACGATCGCGAGCAGCAGCGAATACAGCAGGATCTCGATCTTGGTGCGCCGCACGCCGTGAACGACGGGCAACACGAGGAGCCCCGCGCGCGCGTACTCCTCGCGGCGGAAGGTCGCGATGGCGAGGAAATGCGGCAGCTGCCAGACGAAGAGCAGCGCGAACTGGAGCCACGCCAGAGTCGCGAGTTCGCCGGTGACGCTAGCCCAGCCAATGAGCGGCGGGATCGCGCCCGGAACCGCGCCGACGTACAGCGCGATGGGGCCGACGCGCTTCAGCGGGGTGTAAGCCACGACGTAGCTCACGAGCGCCGCTGCAGTGAGCGCGGCAGCCAGCCAGCCAACCCAGGTCAGCAGCAGCGCGAGACCCAGCACGCCCGAGGCGGCGCAAAAGCTGAGCGCCGCAGCCACCGATAGGCGCTTGGTCTGCAACGGGCGGCTCTGCGTACGGCGCATCAGCGCGTCGCTGTGCCGCTCGATCACCATATTGAGCCCGTTGGCGGCGGCGACCACGAGGGAAGTGCCGACCAACGTCAGCAGCAGATTGCCGATGGCGATGCGACCGGGCGCGCTCAGGGCGCCGCACAGCGTGGTCAGCACGACGAGGCCGCCCACGCCGGGCTTGGAAAGCTCGAGCAGCGCCGCGGCGGTACGAGCCACGGCACTTTCGCGGGGAGCAGCCTCGACGACCAGATTGTGGGGCACAGGCCCAGAGGGAATCAACGGATGCTTACCTTCCTGCCGCCCGGCAGTTACCATCAGCTCCCCCCTCGAGCAACGACAGAGCGCTCGCGCCAGCGCCGTTCAGCGATGGCAAGCCCCGCGCCCAAGCCGAGCAGCAGCAGCGGGCCGACGGCGACGCCCAGC
Organism: uncultured Sorangium sp.; assembly: GCA_966250485.1. Classification (GTDB taxonomy): domain Bacteria; phylum Myxococcota_A; class Polyangia; order Polyangiales; family Polyangiaceae; genus PMG-095. Next base: position 8,275 of record CBINHN010000075.1, read on the forward strand.
CAGTAGCTCCAGTCCGGCGCGCTGTGGCGATCCAGCGTGAGCTGCAAGAGGACTAAAATGAGCCCGCTCGAGAGCCCGAGCAGCGTCGCCAGCGCCGCCCCCAAGCGCTGCCGCGCGAGGAACGCCAGGCCAGCGGCGACCAGCGCGGCACCGATCAGCGCGCAGCGCAGCAGGCGCTCGCCGGCCGGCAGGTCTCTCGGCCGACCCCAGGGCGCCAGACCAATGAGCCGTGCGCGATCGGCACGCAGGTGCAAGCCCAGTCGCGTTGGGGTCGGCGGCGCGTCCAGCGTGAGTCGCTCGATATCGATGCGCTTCACGTCCGGGCTCACCCGAATGGTAGCGAGCCGAAAATCGACCTTCGGCCCGAACGGGAGTCGTCCGGATGCGACCGCTGGCGCGCCCGGCGGGCAAGACCACGTCAACGGCAACAACGGAACCGGGACGCTTCGCTCCGGCGCGTCGGGGCAGGCGTCTCGAGCCGCGTCGATGAGTTGTTGGGCCATCCGGCCCGGGGCGACGCCCGAAGTATCCAGCATCAAGGCCGCCATGATCGTAGGCAGCGCCAACGCGAGCGCAGCCACCACCGTTCGCCGCGCGCTCAGCAGTGAGGCGCGCGCACACAGCGCGGCCGCCGGAATGGACACCAGCAGCGCCATCTCGCAACCGGCGCTGACGAGCGGACTGAGAAATGGGCTCCACAGGGCCAGCGGAGCGCTGGCCGGGGCGAGATCGAGCACACGGCGCGCAGACGCCGCAAACAACCCGAGGAGAGTCAGGGAATAGACGCCGAGCAAGCGCCGAATGGCCACGTGAGGCGGATCTCAGCACGAGCGGGCCGCTTACGAAAGGCACTGTCCCCGACGGAATGGGCTGGGCTATGCTGCTCCCCTCGCAATCACGTCCGAATCGTACAGAGAAAGAGGTAGCGATGCGCGTCGTCTCGTCAGTTCTCGCTTCCGCGTTGATGTTCTCCGGTCTCTCCTTGGCTGCCCGCACGGCAAGCGCTCAGGAGGCTTCACCGACCGGCAAGGGCGTCGTCGGAGGAGCGTTGCTGGGCGGTGAGCTCGTGCTCGGTTTGGAAGCCGCTTTCAAGGTGCAGTCGACCTGGGCCTACATCGGCGGCGGCACCGCAGGCGCCGTCGCTGGCGGCGTCGGCGGATATTTCGTCGAGCGCGAGAGCTCCGCGCGTTACCCGATGCTCATGTTGGCTGGCGGCTTGGCGTTCGCCATTCCGATCACCGTCGCCGTTCTCAGCGCGACCGCGTACGATCCCGGCGACACGTACGTGCAGGATACCGGTCCTACGGATGAGCCCATCGCGGAGCCGCCGCGACCGGTACAACAACCTCCGGCAGCGCCACCCGCTGCCGCGCCCGGCAACGAGACGCAGCCAGCGACGCTGCCCGCGCCCTCACCTGCTCCGTCACCGGCGACGCCGGTGCCATCGGGCAGTCGTCGTCCGAGCCGCAAGAACGTCGTCGCGCAGCGGCGCTTCTTGCCCGCGCTGATCGATGTCGAGCCGGAGCGCTTGAGCCTCAGCGTGCCTGCGGTGGAGGTGCGTGAAGTCTTCTCGCGGGCAGAGGTCGCCATGGGCGCACCTAAGGCGACCGAGGTGCGCGTGCCCGTGCTCCACGTCTTGTTCTGATCGTTGCGTGTTGCAGTGGGGGGAAAGGCCTTTGCTTTGCGAAGGGGCTGCCGTTAGCATCGCTAAGCGCAAGCGCGTGTTCACTACCGGCGCTTCGTGCACTCAACATGGCACAGCCTGTCCCTCAAAAAACTGGCACTTCTCGCAGCCGGCGGGGTGACGATCCGGCACTCGGCAAAGTAATCGCTGGCCGCTATCGGCTGGAGGCGCGCATCGGTGAGGGGGGCATGGGCATCGTGTATCGTGCCCGCCATGTCCTCATCGACCGCGTCGTCGCGGTCAAGCTGATCCGGCCCGACCTGCGCGGTGAGACGCACCTGCGAGCCTGGATGTTGCGCGAGGCGCGCGCGGCGAATCGCGTCGACCACGCGCACATCATCGACATCCACGACATCGGCGAGACCGACGAGGGCGAGCTCTACCTGGTCATGGAGTACTTGGTCGGGACGCCGCTCTCGACCGAGCTCTCGCGCGGCCCGCTGCCGCTCGCGCGCGCGCTGGACATCCTAGAGCAGATGGGCGCGGCGCTGACTCGCGCGCACGACCTCGGCGTCGTGCACCGCGATCTGAAGAGCGACAATATCCTGCTCACGCAGCGCGGCGGCCGTAAGGATTTCGTCAAGATCTTGGACTTCGGCCTGGCGGCGCTGGCTCACGATCCGCGGCTCGCGCCCAAGGGCGCCGTGTTCGGAACGCCCGAGTACATGTCGCCCGAGCAAGCGCGCGGCGAACAAGCCGGGCCGCACTCCGATCTGTACGCCCTCGGCGTGCTGTTCTTCGAGATGCTCACCGGGCAGCTCCCCTTCCGGGCCAGCGACCGCGAGACGCTGCTCGAGATGCAGCGCACCTCGCCGGCGCCGCGCCCGTCCAGCATCAAAAAAGATTGTCACGCGGTCGCTGAGCGCATCGTGCTGAAGCTGCTCGAGAAGGAGCCGCGCAAGCGCTACCGCGACGGACATCACCTGCTCGAAGAGCTGAAGGCGCTGCAGCGCTCGCAGCCGAACACGTCCTGGGACAAGGAGAACAGCGAGGCCGCGCCGGTCGCGCCGCCTCCGCCCCCGCCGCCGCGCTCGCCCCCAGTCGGCGAGTGGGGCACGCGCGCCGGGCTGTTCGCGCGCATGGTCTCGCGCGCCTATCCATCGGCGAACGCGCCGCCAGAAATCGCGCAAGCGCTCACCGGCTTGTGGGAGGTCGCGGCCAAGGCGAACCACCTCGAAGGCGAGGTGGCGAGCCACACCAGAAAGCTGGAAGCGCTGGAGCGCCGCGGACGCGCGCTGCGCGCTGAAATCGGTCGTAAGGTGGAGGAGCTGGCGCAGGAAGAGTCGCGCGTTTTGCGCGAGGCGGCCGCGTACGGCGAAGAGGAAGAGGGCGCGCGACGCGAGCTCACGCGCGCGCAACAGCTCGCGCAGGAACGGGTCGCGCTGGCCGACCAGGCCGATCGCGCTGGCAAGGGCACTCGCGCGATCTACGAGCAGGCGGGCGCTGCTACGGCGATGGTCGAAGCGCAGCGCCAATGGCTGAAGACGCGGGAGTTGCGGCGCACCTCGCGCGAAGGGACCGCGGTCGATCTGCGTCGTCAAATCGAGGAGCTCCGCGCGCAGCTCGCCCGCTACGCCGAGGCCCTGGAAGAGGATCTGGCCGGCGGTCGTGAGAAGGTCGCGGCGCGCACGCGCGAGGGTCTGAAATACGAAAAGATCTTCCTCGAGAGCTCGCACGTGCTCGTCGCGCATCTCAAGGGCAAGCCCGAGTGTCGCGAGCTGATGAACGAGCTGATGAGCGCCGACGGCATCGAGCAGGACAGCGGCTCGACCAACGTGCCCGCGCCGCGCGCCGTGGACGCCAGTTGAGCTCGCTGCGCGTCTTCGTCGACGCGCGGCAGCTCGCGCTGGGACAGGCGTCCGTGTTTCGCTTCCGCCGAGGGCGTCACACGCTCGAGGGCTTCGTGCTGCGTGCTCCCAGTGAGCTCGTCGCCTTCGCCAACGAATGCCCGCACTGGCACGTCGACCTGGATATGGGTGACGGCGAGTTCTGGGACGCCGAGAGCGGTCGCATCCTATGTAAAAATCACGGTGCCCTGTTTCATCCCAGCAGCGGAGTGTGCGAGCGCGGCCCCTGCGTCGGGCTTGCGCTCGAGCGCTTTCGGCTCGAAGAGCAGGCAGACGGCGTCGTCGTGGAGGTGCCCTCGGCCGAAGCGGTGGACGGCTAGCACCTCGCGCTCATTTCAGCGTATGTGAACTTCCTATGAACGCGCTTGCACTCGGCGCCTTCTGCGCCGCCCTCGCGATATTGCTCGGCGCCTTCGGCGCGCATGGTCTGCGCGACATCGGCGCCGCGCGACTCGAGCTGTGGCGCACCGCGAGCCACTATCAGTTCATCGCCGCCTTCGGGCTGATGGCTTTAGGGCTGTTGGACCGCGGTAAATTGCGGCTCAAAGCGCCCAGCACCGCGTTCGTCATTGGAATTTTATTGTTCTGCGGTTCTCTCTACGCGCTCGCGCTGAATGCTCCTCGGGCGCTCGGCGCGGTGACTCCGCTCGGGGGCATCGCGCTGGTCGTGGGCTTCACCTGCCTGGGCTTCCGAGCGCTGCGCCGCTGAGCGCGCAGAGGCGGTTCGACTTTTCGTCGCGCGCGCGACGCTAAACTTGTCACCCCTCCCTGGTGAGGTGTTAAACGCTAGGGAACACGAGCTCCATGGCGCTGTCGTCGCACCCTCTGCCTTCCAGCGCGCTCTCGGCCGCCGCCCTGCCGAGCCAGGAGGAAGTCGTCCCGGAACGCCGCAGCGGCGTCTCCTTCAGAAACCGCTTGGCGCCCGACGCGGATCCCGGGGTCGCCAGCGACGCGCGCACCTTCGGCGGACGCTACGAGCTCGTCGACTACATCGACGGCGGGGGCACCGCGGACATTTACGCGGCGGTGGATCGCCAAGGCGGCGGGCGCGTCGCGCTCAAGATCCTGAAGCCCAAGACGCTCGCGGACGAGCGACTCTGCCGTTACTTCCTGCACGGCGCTCGTGGCGCGCAGCGCATTCAGCACCCGAACCTGGTCCGCGTCATCGACGTCATCGCGCGCCCGGGTGAAGCGCCGTTCGCGGTGATGGAGATCGTCGAGGGCCGCGCGTTGTCCTCGATCCTGCAAAATCACGGCACCGTGTCGCCCGAGCTCGCCGTGGAGCTGGCGCTGCAAGCCGCCGCGGGGCTGGACGCCGCGCACCAGGCGGGCATGGTGCACTGCGACGTGAAGCCGGAGAACCTGCTCGTGGAGCTGCCGCCGGAGGGCACGCCGCGCCTGCGCGTCATCGACTTCGACCTGGCCGCGATCGACGCCGAGCCAGAGACACACGAGCACCCATTGCTGCGCGGTACGGCCAAGTACATGGCGCCCGAGCAGGTGCTCGGCGATCGCGTCGACGCGCGCACCGACGTCTATGGCCTCGGCGTGGTGATGTTCCGCATGTTGACGGGCCACCTCCCCTTCGATCTCGAGCTGTGCCCGACGCTGCTGTTCCATCAGTTCGCGTCGCCGGCGCCGCCGCCCTCCTGGCTGGTAGAAGGCCTGAGTCGCGACCTCGAGGCCGTCGTGCTGAAGGCTTTGTGCAAAGCGCCGCAGAACCGCTACCCGAACATGGGCCAGCTGATCGCCGATCTGCGCGCGCTGCAGAGCGGCCAGCCGCTGCTCGCCCACGCGCCGCTGAGCCTGCCGGACGTCTACGTCCCGGCGACCGAGAGCGCGCGCGACGCCGCGCGCGTCATCCGCCGCTGCGTGTGACAGCGACGGCTACGGCAGCTTCGTCTTCATGAACGAGCGCAGCTTGACCAGGTTCTTCTGGTCGCGCAGAAAGCTCGGCGGGTTATAGCTCTCGGCCCAGCCGCGCACCTCGCGCGCGAGCGCGCCGCGCGCCTCCGTGTCGGAGAGCACCTGCTCGACGCTGCGTCCGCGCGCGCTGCCGCCGACCAGGCCATCGACGTACGACTCCAAGCGCGGATAGTCCTCGGCCAAGAACTCGGCGATGAGCTCCGCCTCGCTGGCCAGACGCGCGAACACACCGCTGCCATCGAGCTCACGCGCACTGGGCGGTAAGCGCGCCGCCGCGACGCGCAGGACGAAAGCGTCATCGATGTAGCCGAGCTCCTCCAGGCCGTCCGGGATGAGATCGAGCGACTTGCAGAGATAAGTGAGCGCCGACGCGGCCGCGCGGGACAGCTCCGGCGCCTCTGCCGTCTCGAGCAAAGCCGACAGCGCGCTCGCGTCACTGCCTAGCGCGCGCAGCCAAGCGGGAAAACTCTCCAAGCACCGCGATTCGAGGGACGACATGGTTCTCGGCGATGGTGCTACACCGGGTCCGCGCGAGCGCCAAGAGCGCCGGGCTCACGGCGCCGCGGCGCCGCCGCGAGCGCCGCACAGCACCCGCAGCGCGTTCGTCGCGAACAGCCGCTCGACGACGCTGCGTTCGAGCCCCGCCGCGAGCAACGCCGCCGATAGGCGCGGCAACGCGCGCACGTCGGGCAGCTGCGCCGGGGGCCGAATGTCACCCTCGAAGTCGCTGCCCAGCGCGACGTGATCCGGACCGGCCACGCGCACCAGGTGCAGCACCTGCCGCACCACGTCCGCCAGCGTGGCGCGGCGGCGGCGCGCGATGAAGGGCGAGTGCAGGTTCAGCCCCACCACGCCGCCCGTGGCCGCGATGGCGCGCAGGCCCTCGTCGTCGAGGTTACGCGGCACGTCGGCGACGGCGCGAGCGTTGGAGTGCGTGGCGATGACGACGCCGCGTGCTTCGCGCGCGAGCGCGACGACGTCCCGCAGCGTGGCATCGGAGGCGTGCGAGACGTCGACGGCGAGCCCCAGCGAGAACGCGCGCGTCACCAGCGCGCGCCCAGCGGCGCTGAGGCCGGCGCGCACCGGCGGCGGATCGCCCGACGACGTAGCGAGCTCGTTCGCGCGCTTGTGCACCAAGCCGACGCTGCGCAGCCCACGCTGCGCCCACTCCGCGAGCGCGTCGGGCCGGGTGGCGAGCGGGCCGGCGCCCTCGAAGGCGAGCCACGTGCGCACCCGAGCGCCCGACGCCGCGCAGCCCGGGCTCGCGTAGGTCGAGCTCTCCGCGATGGCGCGCACCACGCGCTGATACGACGCCTCGAGATCTTCGTAGCGCGGAGCGCCCGGCCCCGCAGACGTCGGGACGAACAGCGGCAACACGACGCCGACCACACCGGCTCGCGCCAGCGCCGACGCCGGAAATTGTCCGCTGCCGGTGCTGAAAGAGCGCCCGCGGTAGCCATACTGATACGGCAAGTCGACGTGCAGATCGACGACCGCGAAGGGGCGCTCAGCGGCCTCCGCGCCGCGCGCCGGCAGGCGCAGCAAGAGCAACGTGAGCAGCGCCGGGGTGAGCCAGCACGCGCAGCGAAGCGCGACGCGGCGCGCCAGCGCCACGCGACGAGTCAGCGTTGCGACTTCCACTTGATGCTACAGCCGACGCTGGGCTTCTGCTCAGCCTCCGGCGCGCGGCCGGCCAGCACCGCCGCGATGGCGGCGCGCAGGTCACGGCCAGTGACGGGGACACCGTTGCCGGGCCGACTGTCGTCGAGCTGGCCGCGATAGACGAGCGCGCCGTCGGGGCCGAAGAGATAGAAATCAGGCGTGCAAGCGGCTTGAAAGGCCCGCGCTACCGCCTGACTCTCGTCGTAGAGGTACGGGAACGGGTAGCCGGCGCTGCGCGCCTCCTCGGCCATCTTGTCGGGCGCGTCCTCGGGATAATTTTCGGCGTCGTTCGAGCTGATCGCGACCAACGCCACGGACTCGCTGCGGCAATACTCGGCGAGCGCTACGAGCCCGCTGCGGATGTGCTTTACGAACGGACAGTGATTGCAGATGAAGGCGACCACCAGCGGGCGTCCAGCAAACTCCGACGTAGCGACGCGACGACCGCTGACCGTGTCCGGCAGCTCGAATTTCGGCAGCGGAGTGCCGAGCGGTAACATGGTGGAGGGAGTACGGGCCATGATGCGCGGCGCAGTATAGCGCAGACCGCCTACCCGCTCTCGCCGCCGCTCCTGGACGGCAACGTCAACTGCGCGGCGGCGTGCTCGCGATCATAGAGATAAGCGTAAACGGCGCGGCTCGACAGCACACGCTTGGTGTAGCGGCGAGTCTCGAGGAACGGAATGCGCTCGACCCACAGATCGAAGTCCAGCGTCGGACGATCCTTGAGCCAGCGCGAGGCGCGGCCGGGTCCCGCGTTGTATGCGGGCACGGCCAGCAGCGGGTTCTGCGTGAACATGCCGCACAGCCGCGCGAGCTCACGACAGCCGAGCGCGATGTTGATGTGCGGGCGCAGCAGCGCCTGCGGCCCCGACGGCAACTTCGCCGCTTTGGCGACGTGCGCGGCGGTCGGCACGATGAGCTGCATCAGGCCGTACGCGTTGGCCGCGCTCACCGCTTGGGGATCGAACGCCGACTCCTCGCGCATGATGGCATAGGCCAGCGCCGGCTCGATCCCAGCGCGAGCGCTCTCGCGCGAGACGACGTCGAAGTAGGGCCGCGGGAACGCGATCTGCCAAGCGCGGGCCCACTCACCGACCGGCCAACGGCCGGTCACTTCATGCAAGCGCTGGCGCGTCAGCGCGCTCGAGAATTTGGTGAAGCCGGCGCGCTCGTAGAGCAGCGCGATGCTCCACAAGATCTCGGAACCGACGCCGTCGCGCCGCAGGCCGAGCTCGTCGAGCTCACGCACGGCGGCGTCGAGCTCACCGATGCGCAAGAGCTCCATCATGCGCGAGAAGCCCGGCCCCTCGAGCTCCTTGCGAGCGGCGATGTGGAACGGCTGCGCCAGCGCGAGCGCCTCCGCGCGCGCGACCGCCGCCGCCGCTCGCCCGCTCTCCACGCGCTCGAGCCAGCTGTACGCCTGCAACATGTAGTACGAGAGCGGCTGCGCCGAGATGACGCTCTCGAACTCCGTGAGGGCGTCTGCGCGCTTGCCGAGCGCGAGCAGGACACGCCCGCGAAAGAAGCGCTCGCGGCCGGAGCGATCGAAGCCGCGCCCGAGCTCGGAGTCCCCGAGCAGCGCCAGGCTGCGCTCGAGCAGGCCCAGCGCATCCGACCACGCGCCGCGCTCCATGCGGCCGACCGCGAGGCGAAACAGCGCTTCTGGCGCCATGTCCCCGCGCGGATACTCATCGGCCATGGACAAGAGCAGCTCGGTCGCGCGCGCGTCCACGCCCAGATCTTCCTGCGCGATCGCCGCCTGGAAGCGCGCGTCGTCGGCCAGCGAATGATCCGGAAAGCGCTTCTCGACTTGCGCGAAGAACTCGATCGCGACGAGCGGGCGAGCGTCGGACTGCGCGTAGCGACCCGAAAGATAGAACGAGCGCGCCAGGAGCTCGCGCTCCGTGCAGCCTTCGCGCACGTCGCTCAGCGCGTCGACAGCGGCGCCATATTTCCTGCGGCCGGCCAGCGCCTTGGCCTTCAGCAGCCGCGCCTCGCACGCCGCTGGGTCGAAGCGGTCGGCCGCGGGGAGCGCCGCGAGAGCCTCGCTCGCTTGCGCCTCCACCGCCTGGTAGTCGCGCGCGTCGAGCAGCGCCTTGAGCTCCACCAGCCGTTCTTGCAGCGACGGCAGCGCGCGAGCACGCCGCTCCGCCTCGGGCAACGCCGACAGGGCGCGCTGCTCCAGGCCTTCTGCGGCGCTGCGCACGGCGCGATCCGTCGCGAGCACGGCGCGCGCGTGACGAATCAACGGGAGCGCTTCAGCGGCCGCTGCGGCGCTGACGGAGGGCGGAGCGAGCAGCGTCTCGGCCAGCTCGAGCTCGACGCGCGCTCGCTCGGCGCCCGCGCGCGGGTCGGTCAGGGCAGCGCGGAACGTGTCCGCCGCGGCGGCGAGCTCGCCATTTTCCTTCCGTGCGCGCGCCTCCAGCAAGCGGCGCTCGGGTTGCGCCGCGGTCACGAAGGGCCGCTCGCGCAGGCGGGCGAGCGCCTCCGGATAGCGCTTGAGCTGCGCGAGGCAGCGCGCGACGCACAGCCGCGCGTAGTCCTCGAGCGCCGCGCCGGGCGCGGCGGCTTTTTGGCAAGCCTCCAGCGCGCGCTCGAAATCGCCCACGCGCTCCCACAGCCGGCCAGACCACAGCGCGACGAGCGGCGTGTCGAGCGTGACGTCGCTGGCGCGCAGCCGCTCCAGCGCCTCCGCCGCTTCACGAGGTTGATCGGCCTCGAGCTGCTCCGCGATGGGCCGGAACGGCGCCTCCGCCGCGAGCGGAGCGAACTGCTCGAGGGCGATCGGCTTGCTCAGCGTGGCGGCGGCGCTGGGCAGCGCCGTGACCTTGGGCGGGCGCTGCGAGCTCGGCGGCGCGCTGCCCGAGTACAACAGCACCGCCGACGAACAGCCGAGCAGCGCGGCGGCGAGCAGCACCGCGACGCGCCGGCTGCGCCAGCTCAGCGCGCGGCGCGGTCGAAGTTCTTGCTGTTCCATCGCTCGAGTGAGGCCTCTTCCTCGCGCTCCTCCGCGCTGCGTACCGCTTGCGCGACGAACGCTTCTTCGTGACGCTCGATCGCCGCGAGCGCCGCGCGCGCTGCCGTCAGCGCCGCGAGCGCCGCCTGCTCTAACCCGCGCTTTGCGCTCAGCTCCTGCTCCGCGCGCTGCACGAGCTCGCTGAGCCGGTCCAGCTCAGCACGCTCGGCGCGAGCGTGCTCGGCGGCGCGCTCGAGATCGAACACGCGCTCGTTGCCTGCTTCCAAGCGAGCTCGCGCCGCGCTCGCCGCCGCGTTCAACGCCGCGCTCGCCGCCGCTCGCCGCTCCTGCGCGCGAGCGAGCTCTGCCTCCGCCAGCAGGCGCGCCGTACGCGACGCCGCGAGCTCCGTCGAGCGCGCGTCCACCTCCCGCTCACGCAGCGTCTTCGCGGCCGCGAGCGGATAACGAGCGGCGTTCGGCGGATGATGTGGGTTGTGGTGGGTCACGAGGAAACGGCCGCCGATGACGATGCCAGAGCGCCTCGGCTCAACATGCGAGAAGTGATAGCCGAGGCCAAGTTTGCCGTCACGCGGGCGTGAATCAACGCGGCCAATGCCGGCTTTTGGGGGCGTTTCAGCGTCGCGCCGCGCGCCCGAAGCGCGCGCCAGCGCTCGCCACTTCCGCGCCGCGATCAGAAATCCAGAGGCTTCTCTCCATAAACTCCATGACGCTCACCGCGCCCCACACGGTGGGACGAGAAAGTCGGAAATCTGGAACCTGACTGCATCATGCTGCAACTACCGCACAGCGTTCGGGCGAGTCAGCGATGGCGAGCTATAGTGCTGGGATAGTGAGAAGCGCACTCGCGGGCCGGCGTGCTCTCCAGCAATGGAGCGCGCGGTGCTCGATGCGGGCGGAGTCCGCCGCGCACGAGCCGATGTTTGCATACGTGCTCCCCGGCACGGTTCGCCAGGTTAACAAACAGGCTCACTCCGGCGTAAGCAGTTGCGAACGTTCGCAGCGCGACGCTACGCTGCTGGGTGAGCGACGTGGCCTTGGGCCACACAGGTTGGGGTGACGGAGAATACTATTATGCGCCACGCTCTGAGACTATTCTGCACCGCAAGCCTCGTCCTGACCGGTTCTCTCGTCGCCTGCTCCTTGAGCAGCAACGACGATGACGACGCACCCAATGGCACAGGCGGCGCCGGCGGCGCCATGATCGGCCTGTTGGGCGGCATGACCTCCTCCGGCGGCAACGGCGGCGCAGCGGGGGCCAGCAGCGGCGGCTCCGACTCGACGCCAGCCGCTTGCCCGGATCTCGGCCTCGACAAGGAGTGCGGCACGAGCTCGCAAACGGCGGATATCAAGACCGTCAACATGATGCTGGTGATCGACAAGTCGGGCAGTATGGAAGATACGCCCAGCGGCTTCGACGACAGCAAGTGGGCCTCGCTCGGCAGCGCCCTGAAGGATTCGCTCACCAGCGTGGCCGACCAGATGAACTTCGGCCTGCTGCTCTACCCGTACGACCCTGCCGCCGGAGATGAGCAAACGGACGTCACCTGCGCGGTGCCGGATGACTCCAGCGCCGTCCGCGTGCCCGTCGGCGAAGGCACCAGCACGGTGCCGGACATCGTGAAGACGGTCACGGCGACCCAGCCGTCCGGCGGCACACCGACGGCCGCAGCTCTGAACGCTGCCTACGAGTACTTCGTGAACGGAGACGGCGCCTCGCTGACCGGCGACAAGTACGTGCTGCTCGCGACCGACGGCGGCCCGAACTGCAACTCGCTCAACACGAGCTGTGAATCGGACGCCGAAAAGTGCACGATCAACCTCGATAATCGCTGCACTGGGCGGCCCAACTGCTGCATTCACCCGACGACCAAGATGGTGCAGAGCGAGCAGTGCTTGGACGACGACGAGGTCATCCGCAGCATCGAGAAGCTCGCCGAAGCGCACATCCCGACCTTCGTGGTCGGCATTCCGGGCACCGAAGCCTACGCCTCGTACCTGGACGCCTTCGCCGTCGCTGGCGGCAAGGAGAACCCCGCCGGCCCCAAGTATTACGCGGTATCCGCGGACGGCGGCGTCGAGGGGCTGACGGACGTGTTCAGCACCATCGTCACGCAGCTCGTGCACAGCTGCGATATCCCGCTCGATCAGCCGCCGGACGATTTGGAAAAGGTCAACGTCGCGATCGACTGCATGGTCGCCCCCAAAGAAGAGGCCGATGGCGGCTGGGATATCGACACCTCGGAAACGCCGAACATACTCAAGCTCAAGGGCGTCACCTGCGAAGGGGTGCAGACGAACGGCGCCAAGCGAGTCGATCTCTTCTACGGCTGCCAGACGATCCGCTGAGCCACTCGAACGCGAGGTTTACGCATGAAAGCACATTACTCTTTCCGGCTCTTACCAGCGGCGCTCGCGCTGTCCTTCCTCGCCGTCTCGCAGGGCTGCAGCAGCAACGACGATGATGACGGCGGCGGCTGGTCCGGCACCACGGGCCTGACGTTCGGCGGCAGCGCCAACGCCCAAGGTGGCGCCAACTCCACGGGCGCGACGAGCTCGACCGGGTCGACGGCTTCGCGCGGTGGCGGCAGCAACGGCACGGGCAGCACGACCGGGACCGGCAGCACCGGCAGCGGCAGCGGCGGCAGCGGCAACACCGGCAACGGCGGCAAGACCGCCGCCTGCGAAGGCGTGCCCTATGAAGAGAGCAGCTCGGCCGGCGGTGATGACGGCAGCGGCGAAGGCTGCATGCTGCAGTTCGAGCAAGAAGCCGTGTCCATCCCGGTGGACCTGTACATCATGATGGATCGCTCCGTCTCGATGAACAATGAGGTCCCCAACTCCGATCCAGTGATCACGCGCTGGGACGCGATCCGCGAAGCGATGGAGCAGTTCGTGGAGCAGGCCAGCGCTGAGGATTTGCGCGCGGGCATCAACTTCTTCGGCGCCAGCCGCTACGGCGGTGACGACGCGGTCGACTGCGACGTCGACGGCTACGCCACGCCCAAGGTGGAGATCGCCCAAATCGCGGATGTGGGCGCGGATCTCGTCGCCGCCATCGAGGAGAACGTGCCCGCCGGGCTCACGCCGACGCTGCCAGCGCTGCAAGGCGCCGTGAAGCACGCCAAGGACTGGGTCGAATCGGGCGAGGCCGATGGCCGCGCCGTGGTGGTGGTGCTCGTCACCGACGGCTACCCGACGCAATGTCAAAAGCCCGTTTCCATCCCAGAGCTCGAAGCTGTCGCGAAAGAAGCCTGGGAGAGCTCCAAGATCCGCACCTACGTCGTCGGCCTCGACGCCGGCTTCAACCTCGATTCCATCGCGCGCGCCGGCGGCACTCAGAGCGCGACGCTGCTGGACGAAGGTGAGCCAGCGAGCAGCCTAGTCGACGCGCTGCTCGGCATCACGAACCGTCAGATCAGCTGCAACTACGACTTGCCGCAGCCGCCCGACGACATGGTGGTGGACAAGGACAAGGTTCAGGTCCTGTTCACGCCCAGCAAAGGCGCACAGGTGGAGATTCCGCGCGTGGGCTCCTCCGCCAGCTGCGATCGCTCGGCGAACGGCGGCTGGTTCTACGACAACCCGAACGACCCCAAGTCCATCTCGCTCTGTCCTTGCAGCTGCACGCGGGTGCAGAAGGCCGGACACGTCAACGTGACCGTCGGCTGCGCGCCGACGTTCGAAGTTCGCTGACAGCGCGCGGCGCGCGGCTCGAGTCCTTCTCGAGCCGCGCTACGCGCGCGAGACGCGCGTGGTTTTCGCGCGGCCTCAGCGCTTCGCGTTCAAGATCCCGCACGCCGTCGCGACGCGGACGCCGGGATCTTCGTCGGCCAGGGCTACCGCGGCGCGAGCCGGCTCGCCCAAGCGAAACAGCGCCACGGCCGCCGGCGCGCGACGCGCGGGTGCGCCCTTCTGTGCCTCGCTGCTGAGCGCCGGGATCATCTCGCGGTCGCCGGCGCGAGCCAGCGCCGCGCGCGCCTCGAACGCGGCGTCGTCATCGCGCTTCGCGAGCTCGCGCAGCTTCTGCAGGGCCAGCGCGCGCTTTTGCGGGTTATCGACCAGCAGCGACCACACCATCACGCGCACCGCGGAGTTCTCGTCGTTCGCGGCGCGAGCCAGCGCCTCTGCGACGCGTGGCTCGTCGCTCGGCGCGAGCATGATGGCCAAGCGACGCTCGTCCTCGCCGCCATGCTCGATGGCGTTCGCGAGGATGCCCGCGACGCGGCCGTCCTTTTCCCCCATGCGCAGTAACGCGCTCGCCGCCGCGATGGAAACGACCCCGCGCTGCGCGTCCATCTCCGCCGCGAGCTCGCGCGCGCCGCCGCTCGCGAACGAGGCGGGCATGGCCCAAGCCTCGATGATCGCGAGCTGCCCCGCTTCGTCTGCGCGCGCGAAGCGATCCTTCAAGCCGAGCACGGCAGCCTCGCCGCCGATGGCGCCCGCCGCGCGCGCAGCGAGGCTGCGGCTGAAGGGGTCGGGATCCAACCGAAAGGCCTCGAGCAAGGCGTCGAGATCAGAAGCGGCCGGAGCGCTCACGGCGGCCTCGAACGCTTCACGCCGAACCCGCTCATCCGGATCCAGAAACCAGGCGCGGCGCTGCAGCACATCCCGCGGATTGCCGGCGGAGCGCGCGGCGACGGCGCGCCAAGCGGCGTCACTGTCACCCGCGTAGCGCTGCATCAGCACCTCGGGATCCGTGGCGCGCTGGGCGAGCAGGACCAGCATCGCTTCGGCGCCGGGCTCGTCGTGAATGGCGGCGCGACGGCGCAAGGACGGTAATAGCGGCCGCGCGCAAGCCGACAGCGCTCGCACGTGCCGCGCGCCGCTCTTGCCCTGCGCCGAGACCACCTCGCGCGACGCCACCGCTTCAGCGAGCTCCACCGTGGCGCGCCGATCGAGCTTGCCGCGCTGGGCGGCGTCACCGATCGCGTGGCGCAGCGACGGTAAGTCCTCGTACAGCGCGGCGCGGACTGGCCCGCTCGGAGCGCAGCCGGCGGCGAGCAGGAGCAGTAACGCGATGCGGTTCATTCACCTACCCTCTTCATCCAGCGCGCGACCCGAGCCGCGCGGCCTTCAGTTTACCGTGCTCTCGGTGGGGTGACCCGACGCTCCCTCACCGCGCAGCGAGCGCGCGATGTCGTCCCGCCGGCGGCAAGCAGCGCGGACGAAGTGGGAAAACAGCGGGTGCGCCGCCGCGGGCCGGCTCTTGAACTCCGGATGAAACTGACAGCCGATGAAGTACGGATGGCTGTTGAGCTCGACGATTTCGACCAGGTGATCGTCCGGGCTGGTTCCGCTCAAGGTCAGGCCCGCGCGCGTCAACAGCTCGCGGTAATCGTTGTTGAACTCGAAGCGATGCCGGTGCCGCTCGGAGATCTCGTCGCGGCCGTAGACTTCGTGTGCGCGGCTGCCCGGCTTCAACACGCACGGGAAAGCGCCCAGGCGCATGGTGCCGCCCTTCTCCTTCACGCCGCGCTGGTCGGGCATGAGATCGATGAGCGGCTGCGCGCAGTCTTTGTCGAACTCCGTGGAGCTCGCGCCCTTCACGCCGCACACGTTGCGAGCGAACTCGATGACCGCGAGCTGCATGCCCAGGCAGATGCCGAAGAACGGCAGACCGTTCTCACGCGCGTAGCGGATCGCCGAGATTTTGCCCTCTACGCCGCGGTCGCCGAAGCCGCCGGGTACCAGGACCGCGTCGAGGCCGCTGAGCAGCGCCGCGGGGCTGCCGCGCTCGAGCTGCTCGGAGTCGATGTACTCGAGGTGCACCGAGACGTCGTTGGCCAGGCCGCCGTGCACCAGCGCCTCGTGCAGGGATTTGTAGCTGTCTTTGAGGTGCACGTACTTGCCGACGACGCCGATGCGCACCGCGCCGTTCGCGGGCTTCTTGAACTTTTCGACGGTGCGCTTCCAGCCGGCGATCTCCGGCTCGCGCGACCAGATGTTGAGGCGCTCGGCGATCTGCTCGTCCAAGCCTTCGGCGTGCAGCACGAGCGGCAGCTCGTAGATGCAGGACACGTCCACCGCGGACACCACGCTGTCCACGGGCACGTTGGAGAACAGCGCGATCTTCTCCTTGAGCCCGCGCGCGATCGGTCGGTCCGAGCGACAGATCAAGATGTCGGGCTGAATGCCGATCTCACGCATCTCGCGCACGGAGTGCTGGGTCGGCTTCGTCTTCAGCTCGCCGGCGGTCACGATGTGCGGCACCAGCGTGACGTGCACGCTGACCGCGTTCTCACTGCCGGCCTCCAGCTTCAGCTGGCGAATCGCCTCCAGGAACGGCAGCGACTCGATGTCGCCCACGGTGCCGCCCACCTCGACGATCGCGATGTCCGCGCCCTTGGTGGCCTCGTGGATCCGCGATTTGATCTCGTCGGTGATGTGCGGGATCACTTGCACGGTGGCGCCGAGATACTCGCCTCGCCGCTCTTTGCTGATCACCGCCTCGTAGATGCGGCCGGTCGTGACGTTGGCCTGCCGCGTGAGCCGGCAGCTCGTGAAGCGCTCGTAGTGACCGAGGTCGAGATCGGTCTCGGCGCCGTCATCCGTCACGAAGACTTCGCCGTGTTGGTACGGCGACATGGTGCCCGGATCCACGTTGATGTAGGGATCGAGCTTCATGTGCGTGACGCGCAGGCCGCGCGCCTCCATCAACGCACCGATGGACGCCGACGTCAGCCCTTTCCCGATGGACGAGACGACTCCACCGGTGACTAGGACGAACTTGGTTCGTCGACTCACCGGAGAACCTCCATGGCGGACCCTTCCGTATCACGCTTTCTCGTGGCGTGCATCCCTCTGACCGTAGTGCCGCGAATTTCCATGGGTTCCTCGTTGGAGTGCTGTTCTGTCAAATCAATGGGGCACAGCCGCGCTCGACGCGCGATTCAGCCAGGTTTCTCGCAGCGCGCGCGCGCTTCAGAACCGCCGCGTATCGGGCTCGTTTCGCGCGCCGCTCGCCGATCTCAAAATGCGCCGCTCAGGCCGACGCCGACCGTATCGCCGCCAGCCACGACGCTGACGCCGCGGAACAATGAGGCCTTGCTAGGCTTCGGCGCCTCGACCTTGCCGCTGCGCATGAACGCTCCTTCGGCGATCACCGCGAGGCCGCCCACTTGTCCCACCGCGCTGATGCCTGCGAGCACCGCGCGGACCACGGCGAGCACGTTGGTGCAGCTCACCTCAGCGGCGCCGCAGCCCGCGTGCGCTACGGTCATCCACGGGCCAACCACGGGGATCCTGAGCTTCTCCGAGTAGGGCGCGTCCTTCCACAGGAAAGACTGGCCGAGCGCGATGCCATACCAGCCGACGAAGACACCCGCGCCAGTGAGCAGCACGTTGGTGCGCGCTCCGGGCGGCGGATACTCCGCTGGCGGTGGCGGAGGGATCGCCTCGGGCTGCTCCGGCACGGCGGCGGGCTCAGCGAAAGCACACGGCTCCGCGAGCGTGAACACGGCGAGCGCGCTGGCGAGCACGGCACCCGCGCGCAGAGGAGCCGCGCAGAGGGACGCTCGCTGCGCAAGAGCTCGGGCTGACCTCGGAGGTTGCACGCGCGCTGTCTTTGCGCGGAGTGCCGCCGAACGCAAGCGGAATGAGGCGCGCGTGCACGGGGTGAGCCTCACGCTTGACCGCGTCGCTGGAAATCGCTTTTGGTAGAGCGATGCAGCCCGCCCGTCTGCCGAGCACTCGCTGGTCGCGGCGGCGCGTGCTCGGTTTCGGCGCGCTGCTCGCGGCCGAGCTCGCGCCGCGCTGGGCGCGCGCAGCGGACGCGACGACCGCGCTGGAGCTCAGCGCGCAGCGCGCGCTCGCGGCGCTCGCGAGCTGGAGCGACGCGCAACACGCGACGCTCGGAGCGCACGTCGCAGACGCGCTGAGCGGCCGCACGCTCGCCGCGATCGCGGCGCATCGCCCGTTGAACCCGGCTTCGAACCAAAAAATCTTGACCATGGCCGCCGCGCTGGAAGCGCTGGGCCCCGCTCACCGCTTCACGACCTCGCTGCACGGCACGGTCGCCGAGGGCGGCGCGCTGCGCGAGCTGGTGCTGCGCGGTGACGGCGATCCGAGCTTGAAGAGCGCCGACCTGCAGCAGCTCGTGCGCGGCTTGAAAGAGCGCGGCGTGAGCGCCATCGCTGGCGACCTCCTCGTCGACCAGAGCGCCTTCGACGAGCGATGGGAGCCGCCGGCCTACGCGCAGAGACCGAACGACTGGGCCTCCTATCGCGCGCCGGTGAGCGCGGTGGCGATCGAGGGCAACGCGGTGGTGCTCCATATCGCGCCGACGCAGGCAGGCAAGACCGCGCGCGCTTGGCTCAGCCCTGCGGGCGTGATGGAGCTGCGCGGCGCGGTCGAGACGCGCGCTCGCGGTAAGGCCAGCGTGCGCTTCGATCTCATCGCGAACGGGACTGAGCTGAGCGCGCGGATCGCCGGCTTCGTCCCCGCGAACGGCCGTGAGCTCGCGTTTCCGCGGCGACTCGCGGATCCGTCGCTCGCCGCCGGCCGCGTGCTGTCACGTCTTCTGAGCGAGAATGGCGTCGCCCTGCGCGGTCAGCTGCGGCGCGGCGGCGCAGGCATCGCGGCCGAGCTCGCCAGAGTCTCGTCGCGGCCGCTGTCGGAGCTGCTGCTGCGCGTCGGTAAGCACAGCGACAATTTCGCCGCCGAGATGCTGCTGAAGGCGCTCGGCGCGCGCGTGAGCGGCGCCCCTGGCAGCTCCGCCGCCGGAGCGGCTGCGATCGTGAACTATCTGAGCCGCAACGGCGCGCTCGAGCCGGGCACCAGCATCGTGAACGGCTCCGGGCTGTACGATGCGAACCGGGTCAGCGCGAGCACGCTCACGCGCGTGCTCAGCGTGGTCGGCGCCGATCGCCGCATCGGCAACGAGCTCATCGCGAGCCTGCCTATCGGCGGCGTCGACGGGACGCTGCGCGAACGTTTCCGCGCCCTGAGCGAGACGCAGTGCTTGCGCGCCAAGACGGGCACGCTCGCTGACGTCGTCACCCTCTCCGGCTACATTCTTCGGCCGCCGCCGCGCACACCCCTCGTCTTCTCGCTGCTCCTCAATGGGGTCAGCGGCAAGACCGTGGAGGCGCGCGGTCGTCTGGATCGGGCGATAGAGACGATCGCGCAGAGCGCGTGAGCGCGGCGCGGCCCGTTACTGCGCGGCGTTCTGCGTCGCGTTGGTGTACGCGTCGATGTCGTGCTGGTACTCGCCGCGATCATTCACGCTGAGCGACAAGAACAGCACCAGAAACAGCACCGAGGTCAAAAACAGGATCAGGTGCAGCTTCTTGTCCCACACCAGGTGCATGAAGAACGAGACGACCAGGCCGGCCTTCACAGTGGCGATGATCATGGCGACCACCAGGTTGCCCTGCGAGCCGAGATCGAAGCTCGTCACCGAAACCGTGAGCACGGTCAGCACCAACAGCGCGCCGAGCACGCTCAACAGCAACCACACGGGCGTGGTGTGCGCGAGTCCGTGATGCTCGCCGTGCGTATGAGCGGCCACCGCGTGCGGCGCCCCGGCCGTAGCCAGCGCCGGCGCGCTCAGCGCACCGCCGTTGCCGGCGCTCTTCGGCGACTCGCTCTTCGACGCTGCGCTCTTCGGCGACTCGCTCTTCGGCGGCTCACTCTTCGACGCTGCG
>CBINHN010000076.1:0-27436 GCA_966250485.1 uncultured Sorangium sp.
GCGCCGTTGCGGCGCTCGGCCGCGCCGTTGCGGCGCTCGGCCGCACTCTAGAGTCGGTCGACGGGTCGAGCCCGCGTCGTTGCCGGCTGAGCGAGCGCATCGTCCATCGGCGGCGCGGCGTCGCCGCGACAGACTCGACGTTTCGGAGTGAGAATGGAGCTCTCGAGTGCCGGCCGGCGCGCTGACCTCCGCGTCCTCTCGGCGGCGCTGTCCACAGCCGGGCGGCCCGAGCAGCGGCGAAAGCTGTGGACGACCTATGCCTGAACTGAGGAGCGGCTCGGGACAATTTGTTCAGGTACCGAAAGTTCAGTACTGTCGCTGGCTTTCGCACCGGCGAGCCGGCCCCCTTCCCAAGCTATTGTGGTTTTCTCTTGTCCGTGCCCAAGGCCTTGGGGTAATGAATCGTCTCCCGCGCGGCGACGCCGTTCGCTGCGCAGGAGGCCAGTAGCTTACGGAAGCGCAGGGACAGTCGAGCAGGTACTGAACATGCCTACAGCGGCAACGGAAGGCGCTGGCGGTTATGTTTTCAGCTGCCTCTGGTTTGGTTTCAGGCCGCAGGTACACCGCCGGATACAGCTCTGCGCTGCGAATTAGGTCGCAGGATCTTAGTAGCTAAATATCGAGTTTGCGCGTGAGGTCGGGCCTCACTCGCTGAGTCGAGCAGCGAGGCGTTCGTTGGACGCGCTGAATGAGTTCGCTGCTCGTTGGGGTCGTGAATCCAAATCGCCACAGCCCTTTGCCGTGGCGGACAGGTGCTTTGGTCGGTCGTTGCAGTCGAAGCGGAGGATGCAGGATGGCGCAATCAACAATCGTAGGTCAGGAGAATGCAGGCGTGAAGGCACCCATCCGAAGCAGCGAGCCCCCGGGCAGCAAACGCCAAGCCTCTCGGCGACCCAAGAAGGGGCTGACCATCGAGCGCCGCTACACGACCGCCGAGAGCGATCCCTTCGCCGGTATCGTGTGGGAGAGCCGCCAGAGCGTCATCACCAACCCGGACGGCTCCGTCGTATTCAAGATGGAGGGCGCCGAGGTGCCCTCGACGTGGTCGCAGCTCGCGACGGACATCGTCGTATCGAAGTACTTCCGTAAGGCGGGCCTGTTCGGCGATAAGTCGCGCGGCGAAACCAGCGTGCGTCAGGTGGTGCACCGCATCGCGCACACCATCCGCACCGCCGGCGAGCAGTTCGGCGGCTACTTCGCGTCGAAGAAGGACGCCGACGCTTTCGAGAGCGAGCTCTCCTTCTTGATGGCCAACCAGTACGGCGCCTTCAACTCGCCCGTCTGGTTCAATTGCGGGCTCTATCACGAGTACGGCATCGAGGGCTCCGGCGGTAACTGGGCCTACAACGACGAGGAAGCGAGCGTCTTCGAGACGCCGAACGCCTATAGCCGTCCGCAGTGCTCGGCGTGCTTCATCCAGTCCGTCGACGACGACCTGATGGCCATCTACGACCTCGTCAAATCCGAGGCTCGGCTGTTCAAGTACGGCTCAGGCACCGGCAGCAACTTCAGCCGCATCCGCGGCAAGCAAGAGAAGCTCTCGGGCGGCGGCACGTCCAGCGGCCTGATGAGCTTCCTGGAGGTCTTCGATCGCGCCGCGGGAGCCACGAAGAGCGGCGGCACCACGCGACGCGCCGCCAAGATGGTCTGCCTCGACATGGATCACCCGGAGATCCGCGATTTCGTAAACTGGAAGGTTCGCGAAGAGAAGAAGGCGCGCGCGCTGATCGCCGGCGGCTATGACAGCGACTTCAACGGTGACGCGTACCGCACGGTGAGCGGCCAGAACTCGAACAACTCGGTGCGCGTCACGGACGAGTTCATGCGCGCCGCCTTGAGCGGCGGGAAATGGCAGACGCGGGCGCGCACCACTGGCGAGGTGGTGGAGACGCTGGACGCGACGGCGCTGTGGGACGAGGTCGCGTACGCTGCTTGGGCCTGCGCCGATCCCGGCGTGCAGTACGACTCGACCATCAACCGCTGGCACACCTGCCCGAACAGCGGAAAGATCAACGCCTCAAACCCGTGCTCCGAGTACATGTTCTTGGACGACACGGCGTGCAACCTGTCATCCTTGAACCTCACGAAGTTTCTGGGCGAGGACGGCTCTTTCGACATCGCCGGCTACCGTCACGCCATCGAGATCTTCTTCTTGGCCCAGGAAATCCTGGTCGACCTGTCCAGCTACCCGACGCAGCGCATCGCGCAAAACTCCCACGACTACCGCCCGCTGGGCCTCGGCTACGCGAACCTCGGCACCCTGCTGATGCTGCAAGGCATCCCCTACGACTCGGAGAAGGGGCGCGCCATGGCCGCCGCGCTGACGGCGATCCTGTGCGGGCACGCCTACGTGACCAGCTCGCGCATCGCCAGCAGCAAAGGGAGCTTCGACGGCTTCGCGAAGAACCGCGAGCCGATGCTGCGCGTGATGCGCCTGCATCAAGACGCTGCCTACGCCATCAACCGGGACGCCTGCCCCGACACGCTGTGGCGCGCGGCTTGTGAGGACTGGGACGAGGCGATCAAGCTCGGTGAAGCCTTCGGCTACCGCAACGCCCAGGCCACCGTGCTGGCGCCGACCGGGACCATTGGTTTGTTAATGGACTGTGACACGACCGGCATCGAGCCGGACTTCGCGCTCGTGAAGTTCAAGAAGCTCGCCGGCGGCGGCTACTTCAAGATCGTAAACCAGTCGGTTCCGGAGGCGCTGCGCCGCCTGCGCTACTCCGAGGCGCAGATTCAAGAGATCGTCGCTTACGTCTCGGGCACGAACACGCTGCTCGGCGCGCCGCACGTGAACCGCGCCAGCCTCAAGGCGCGCGGCCTCACGGACGAAGAGCTCGCGAAGATCGAAGACGCCATCCCCGGTGTCTTCGACCTCACGCTGGCCTTCGCGCCGTGGGTCGTGGGCAAGGAGACCTATGAGCGGCTCGGCGTCACGCCCGAGAAGATCAGCCAACCCGGCTTCAACCTGCTCGGCTATCTCGGCTTCTCGGCGAAGGAGATCGAAGAAGCGGGCGACGTCATCGTCGGACGCATGACGATCGAGGGCGCGCCGCATCTGCGCGACGAGCACTACCCCGTGTTCGACTGCGCGAACCGCTGCGGCCGTACCGGCCAGCGCTTCCTGGCGCCGATGTCGCACGTGAAGATGATGGCCGCCGCGCAGCCGTTCTTGTCCGGCGCCATCAGCAAGACGGTCAACTTGCCGAACGACGCCAGCGTCGAGGACGTGCGCCAGATCTACGAAGAAGGCTGGAAGCTCGGGCTGAAGGCCGTCGCGCTGTACCGCGATGGCTGCAAGGCATCGCAGCCGCTCTCGACCAGCAGCAAGGAACGTGAAGAGGCCCCCGCCGCCGAGGCAGAGAGCCAAGCGCTCGTCGTCACCAGCGCGCGACCGGAAGGTACGCGCGTGCGCCTGCCGAAGAAGCGGCACGGCTTTACGCAAGAAGCCTACGTCGGCGGGCACAAAGTCTTCTTGCGCACCGGCGAATACGAGGACGGCACGCTGGGCGAGATCTTCATCGACATGCACAAGGAAGGCGCGGCCTTCCGCTCCCTGATGAACTGCTTCGCGATGGCCGTCTCGGTCGGTCTGCAATACGGCGTCCCGCTGGAGACGTTCGTCGAGCAGTTCACGTTTACGCGCTTCGAGCCGCACGGCGTGGTGACCGGGCACGCGAACATCAAGTTCTCGACCTCCATCGTCGACTACATTTTCCGCGTGTTGGGCGTCGAGTACCTGAAGCGCTACGACTTCGCGCAGGTGAAGCCCGCGGAAGAAGCCGCCAGGATCGAGGATCCGACGGCGCCGAAGCTGGTGTCGGAGGGCGAGAACGCTGCGCCCTCTTTGTTGCCGCCGGCCGGCAGCGGGGCGGGCGTCAATCAGGAGGCGCACGGCGCGCTCGACGCGCAGCTGGAGGAAATGATGGGCGACGCGCCGGTGTGCGATGGCTGCGGCCACATCACCGTGCGCAACGGCGCCTGCTACAAGTGCCTGAATTGCGGAAACTCCATGGGCTGCAGCTAACGGCCCGGGAGTCGCTGCGGCAGAGGGGCCGGGGACGATGTGAGTCTCCGGTCCGGCTGCAGCCAGGATCTGGAACTCCGCGAGCAGCCCGAGTAAAAGACTGGGTTGGCGCGGCCTTCTGGCCCGCGGTTCGGAGACGCCTATGATGCAGACGACGAAAGCAAAACTGCTCGCCCCCTTCTGTTTGTCGCTCTTGGTACCGGCCCTGGCCAGCGTCGCGAGCGGCTGCAAGAAGGAAGAGCCACCGCCGCCGCTGCCCTCGGCGTCGCCAGCCGCGACGCCTCCCCCAGCTCCGACGCAG
This sequence comes from uncultured Sorangium sp., assembly GCA_966250485.1. Classification (GTDB taxonomy): domain Bacteria; phylum Myxococcota_A; class Polyangia; order Polyangiales; family Polyangiaceae; genus PMG-095. The sequence continues at coordinate 4,332 of CBINHN010000076.1, forward strand.
CCCATCGAGCTCGTACCAGAGGTGGCGCCGGCGCCCTCTGCTTCGGCGAGCGCCGAGCCGGCCAAGACGGGAGGCGGCGGCGGTAGCCCGCTGAAGAAATGCTGTGCAGCCTTGGCTCAGAACGCGCAAAGCGCGCCGGAGCCGAACAAGACGTACCTGCTGCAAGCCGCCGCGGTGTGCAACGCCGCCGCAGGCGCCGGACAAGCAGCGGGCCCGGCCATGAGCATGATCAGCTCCGCGCTGCGCGGCGCCGGCATGCCCACGGCCTGTAAGTAGGTCCCCCGAGGCGCGCCGAGCGCGCGCTGCGCAGCAGAGCTGCGGCTGACGCTTGCGCCTCAGCCGCAGCTGCCATTGCGGCAGATCTGTCCGGGCGAGCAGCGCTTGTCGCACCCGCCGCAGTTCTGCGGATCCGTGAGCACGTCGACGCACGCCTGCGCGCAACGGCTGGTGCCGGGGCCGCAAGCGCACTTGCCGTTGATGCACGAGGAGCCCGCGCCGCACGCGTTGCCGCACGTCCCGCAGTTGTTCGGATCTTGTTGCAGATCGGCGCACGCTGCGCCGCAGCTCGCCTGCCCCGGCGGGCAACGACACTTGCCGCCGCTGCAGCGCTGACCCGCCGCGCAGCGCTCGCCGCACGCGCCGCAGTTCTGGGTGTCGCTGAGCGTGTCGACGCAGGCGTCGCCGCAGAGCGACTCACCCGCGATGCACTTGCAGTTGCCTCCGGCGCACGCCGCTCCGCTCGCGCAGCGCACGCCGCAGCCGCCGCAGTTGTTGGGGTCGTTCAAGGGATCGGTGCAAGCGCCGTCGCAGTCGCGCAGCGCGAACGGGCAGACGCAAGCTCCGCCGCGGCAGCTCTCGACCGGCGAGCACGCGTGACCGCAGGCGCCGCAGTTGTCCGGATCGCTGCGCGTCGGGACGCAGCGGCCGTCGCAGAGCTCCAGGGTGCGGCTGCAGCCGTCCCGGCAGCTGCCGCGGTTGCAGTACTGTCCGGCTCCGCACGCTCTGCCGCAGCGGCCGCAGTTGTGCGGATCGCTGCGCAAATCGACGCACTCGGAGCCGCACACGAACGTGCGCGGCGAGCAGCGACAAGCGCCCGAGACGCAGACTTGTCCAGCGCCGCACGAGCGGCCGCACGCGCCGCAGTTCTCCGAGTCGCTCTGTAAGTCTTTGCAGCCATCGCTGCAGGCGCCGAGCCCAGCCGCGCAGCGGCAAGCGCCGTCCACGCAGCGCTGATCGCTGGCGCAGGAGTGACCGCACGCGCCGCAATTCGCGCTGTCCGCGGCCACGTCCACGCAGCGGCCGTCGCACTCGAGCTCGCCGCTGGGACAGCCACACTTTCCGGCGTTGCAGCTCTGACCGGCCGCGCAACGCTGCCCGCAGCCGCCGCAGTTCGCCGGATCCGTGGCGGTGAAGGTGCACTGTCCGGCGCAATCCACGGCACCCGCGCTGCACGCGCAGAGCCCGCCCTGGCAGCTCTTGCCACCCCGGCACACGCGCCCGCAAGCCCCGCAGTTCTGCGCGTCGCTGAGCAGGTTCGTGCACTCACCGTCGGCGCACGCGCTGGTGCCGCGCGGACACTCGCAAGTACCGGCCGCACAGCGTAGGCCAGCGTCGCAAACGGCGTCGCAAGCGCCGCAATGCAGCGGATCACTGCGCAGCGCGACGCAGGCGCCGCCGCAGTTCTCGAGGCCTGGCGCGCAAGCCGTCTCGCACGCGCCGTTCGAGCACACCGAACCTGGCGCGCAGGCGACGCCGCAGCCTCCGCAGTGCTTCGGATCACTCTGGGGATCGACGCAAGCTCCGTCGCAGCTCAGCGTCCCGCTGCGGCAGGCGCACACGCCAGAATCGCAAACGCTGCCCCGCGGACACGCGACGCCGCATTTGCCGCAGTTGGCCTCGTCCGAGGTGACGTCCACGCAGCGGCCGTCGCAGCTCGCCTTGGGAGCGGCGCACTCACAGTCACCGTTCACGCACGCGGCGCCGTCGCAGCTTCGACCGCAGGCGCCGCAGTTCTCCGCGTCGTTCGCGCTGTCCACGCACTGGCCGTCGCACAGCTGGGTCCCCGCTGGACAGCTCGCGCTGCACACGCCATCCACGCACGCGGCGCACTGCTCGCCGCACGCGCCGCAGTTTCGCGGATCGGAGCGCGTGTCGACGCATTCGCCGCCGCAATCACTGAAGCCCGCCGGGCACACGCAGGCGCCCGCCACGCAGCGCTTGCCCAGGGCGCAGCTCTTGCCGCAGCCGCCGCAGTTGAGGACGTCGCTCTCGAGCTCGACGCAGCTGCCAGCGCAGTCGCTCGCGCCGTTGGCGCAGCTCGCGACGCAGCTGCCCAGCTGGCAGTACGGCGTCGCCCCGCCGCAGCGGTCTCCGCAGCTGCCGCAGTCATCCGGATCGCTCGACAACGAGCGACACACGCCGTCGCAAAATTGCGTCCCTTGGGGACAATCACAGCTGCCCGCGCTGCAGCTGCGGCCGTTGCCGCACACGCCGCCGCACTGGCCGCAGTTCAAGGGATCGCTGTCGACGAACACGCACGCTTCGGAGCAAGCGAGCTGGCCCGGCGCCTGGCAGGTGCAGGCCCCCTCGAAGCAGCTCTGGCCCGCGGCGCACCCTGCCCCGCAGGCGCCGCAGTTGTTCGCGTCGTTGCGCACATCGACGCAACGATCGCCGCAGCGCGTGAGCGGCACCGGACACGTGCTGGCGACGCAGTGCCCGTCGCGACAGAGCGCGCCGTCACCGCAAGCGATGTCGCAGCCGCCGCAATTGTTGGGGTTGGAGCTCAGGTCGACGCAAAAACCGTCGCACAGCGCGGGGCTGACGAGACCGTCCAGCCCGGCACATCGGTTCGGCGCGCCGCCCGTCGCGCTCGGTCCGCCGCCGGCGACGCTGGAGACCCCGCCGGCGACGTTGGGTCCAGCTCCGGAGCCTCTGCCACCGGAGGCAGCAACTCCGCCGAGCGCGCCGCTGCCGCTCTGCGCGACCCAGCCCCCGACGCAGTCCTCGCAGTCGAGCAGCGACGTGCGCCCACAGCTTGGCCCGAGCAGCACCAGCAGCATCAGACTAAAGAGCCCGAGCAGCGCGCGGCGCGCGGCAGCGCTAAACCGCTCGCGCGGCCCTGGCTTGCGAAGCGGATCTCGAGCGGCCTGATACACGAGCGGTTTACGCATGCGGCCCTTGCTCGAGGAGTAAACCCGAGCCGCCACCGGAAGTCACCGCCGGCGCGTGTTAACCGCCGGCTGCCCGCTTTTTCCCGCGAGCGGAGGAGCGCCGCCCTGCGGCAGAGAAATGCTCGAAGCCGCTGCCGAGCGCCCGCCGTCGGCGATCCTGCTCGAGATACACACCGGCACCACGCTCGACGCGGCCGATGAGCCGTGCCTCTGCGGGGCGCCGCGCCCGCGCACCGCAGGCGAGCAGCGCGTAGTCTTCTCCGCCCGCCAACGCCACGGCCAACCCATCCAGCTCGAGCTCGGCCGCGGCCGCGACGACGTGCGGAGCCAAGGCCGATTGCAGACTGAACGCGTCGATCACGAGCCGCACGCGGCTGGCGCGCGCGAGGTGCGCGGCGTCGCCGGCGAGCCCGTCCGAGATATCGATGCTCGCGCGCGCGCGCCGGGCGAGCTCTGCGCCTTGCTCCAGCAACGCGCGCGGCCGGCGCCAGCGCTCGATGCACGTCTTCAGCGCGCGGCGGGCGCGCACGCCGCGCTGTAGCGCAGCGAGCCCCAGCGCCGCGGCGCCAACCTCACCGCACAGCCACAGCTCATCGCCGGGGCGCGCGCCGCTCCGTAGCAGCGGCCGTGCCGCGCGGCCCAGCACGGTCGTGGTGACGCCGAGCTCACTGGCGCGCGTGATGTTACCGCCGACGAGCGGACAGCCCGCGAGCCGCGCTGCCTCGGCCTGCCCGCGCACCAAGCGTTCTAGCTTGGCGTCCGCGAAGCCGCTCGGCAGCGCCAAGCTGGCGAGCGCGGCGACGGGCTGCGCGCCCATGGCCGCGATGTCGCTCACAGCCGCCATCGTCGCGCGATAGCCGATATCCACGCAGGAGAGCCAATCCGCGCGGAAATGCACGCCCTCGACCTGCGCGTCGACGGTCCACACCAGCTGTCCGCGCGCCGCGAGCACGGCCGCGTCGTCGCCGATGCCGAGCCGCACGTGCGGCCCGTGCGCGACGCTGGCCAACAGGCGCTCGATGAGGTCGATCTTCTCGAATTCGGAGCGCTGGCGAACGCGACGCGACGCAGGCATGGCGGCATCGTAGCGCACCCGCCACGAGAGAGGACCACCCCCTCGTAGGGGAGCGGCGGCGAGCTCAGCCGATCGTGGCGCGCCGCACCGGGATCGTCACCACGAACACGGTGCCGGCGGGCTCGTTGCTCTCGATGTGCACGGAGCCGTCATGGCCGTCGACCAGCCGCTTCACGATCGATAAACCGAGCCCGGTGCCGCCCTGCTCGCGCGTGGAGCTGGAGTCGACTTGATAGAAGGCGTCGAAGACCTTGTCGCGCTCCTCGGCCGGGATGCCGATGCCGGTGTCCGCGACGCGAAACTCGACCGCTGTGCGCCGCGCGCCCAAAATCACCATGCCGCCGCCGCCTTCCGGCGCCGCGTTCGCGTCCATGCTGGTCAGCTTGGCGCTCAACGTCACCTTGCCGCCGGAGGGCGTGAACTTGATCGCGTTCTCCGTCAGGTTCAGCAAAATCTGACGCAGCCGCTCGGGGTCGGCCCAAATCCGCGGTAAGCCGGCCTCTACGACTTGCTCCAGGCGCACGTCCTTGCGCAGCGCCGTGGGCTGCAAGGTCGACGTCACCTCGCGCACCACCTTCGGTACGTCGGTGTTGTTCTTACGCAGCGACATCGTGCCGCTCTCGAACTTCGAGAGATCGAGCAGCCCCTTGATCAGCGTGAGCAGCTGCTCACCCTTCTCACGGATCGTGAGCACGAAATCGCGCTGCTCACCGCTGAGCTCGCCGGCGAGCCCCTCCGCCAACATCTCGCTATAGCCGATGATTGAGGTCAGCGGCGTGCGCAGCTCGTGGGAGACGGTGGCCAGGAAATTGCTCTTCAGACGATCGAGCTCTTTCAAGCGATCGTAAGCGACCTGAAGCTTCTGGTTCTTGTCTTCGAGATCACGAAAGCTCTCGCGCACGCTGGCCAGGTGCATGTTGCTCGTCAAGAGCGCGCGGTGTTCGCTGAACAGCACCAGCTCGAGCGTCGAGGCGAGGTGGCGCACCAGCCTGCCGATGAGCTCGGCGCCCGCGCGGGGCAAGCGCGCGGCCAGCTCGCGCACGCGCGCGAGGTCGAGCCCAGAGTCCAGCGCGAGCAGCGCGTCGAAGCTCGTCTCCGCGGTCGACGGCAGGTACGGACCCAAGATCACGCGGCCGATTACGCGGCCGTCGTACTCGAGGGCAGAGATTTGATATTCGGCGCCGCTCACGCACGGGATGGTGAGCCCGCCCTCCGCGCCCGGCACGGCGCTCTTCACGGCGGCGATCACGCGCTCCAGCGCCGAGCGCGGGCGCTTGAAGCCGTTCAAGTAGCTGTAAAGCTCCACGTCGCGGCCGACGTCGGCGAGCAGCCGCCCGTCCTCCGAGAAGATGCGCGCGGGGATTTGAAACAGCTCGTAGAGGCTGCCCAGGATCTCACCGAGCGCCTGACGGTCGACGAGCTCGTCGAGCTTCACGCCCTCGCCCAGCGTGAGGTCGTCGAGCGAACGCGTCGGCGCGGGCAGCGTCATGTGCCGGCTGCCTCCGGCCGCAGCACCTCCAGCGCGCCCCCCACGCTAGCCCGCAAGATCTCCGCTAACGGCCGATTTTGCCCTAGTTTTTGCGCGACGTTGGCCAGGAACGCTTGCGAGTCGAAGCCGAATTTTCGGTCCAGGTCGTGCTCGGCGTTCAGCGCGCTCCAGGTCAGGTGCAGCAATCCAACGAAGCTCTCCACGGCGCCCAGGCCGCGCGTCGCGACGGCCATGTACACGGGCTCGCGGCCCTGCGCCGCGAGCTGCGCGATCTCTTCGTCGCTGCGGACGTCGGGCAAATCGCGCTTGTTGAACTGGATGATCAACGGCATCTGCCGCAGCGTGAGCCCGTGCTCCTTCAGGTTCTGCTTCAGATCCAAGAACGACTCGGCGTTGTGCTGAGTCTCCGAGACGCGCGAGTCCGCGACGAACGCGATGCCATCCGCGCCCTGCACCACCAGCCGGCGCGTGGACGAGTGGATCACCTGACCGGGCACCGTGAACACCTTGAGGCGAACCGCGAGGTTGCCCTGGCTCTTGAACGTCAACGGCAAGAGGTCGAAGAACAGCGTGCGGTCGTCGCGCGTCTCCAGCGTCATCAGACGCCCGCTCGCGCCCGGCGCTGCCGCCTTGTGCAACGCTTGCAGGTTGGTGGTCTTGCCGCTCAGCGCCGGCCCGTAATAAACGAGTTTGATGGTCAGCTCGCGATTGACGAAGTCCAGCTGCACTGAGGCCTCACGGGGGGTAGAACGGACGAGAAACGCGGTACCTGAGCCCCCGCCGTGCGGAACACGCTAACATGCGAGTCGCATGAACCCAACGTTGCCGCTCTGGGTGCTGCTTGTAGGCGCTGTGCCGACAGCCGCGCACGCGCCCCCGGCGGCGTTGGACGTGCCCAAGCTTTCGACCCGCTGGTCTACGCGCTTCGCCCTGGTGCCCGCGCCGCCCGCGCCTCGCGCCGGCGAGCGCAGCTTCGTACATGCCGAGCGCATCGAGGCGTTACTCGCCGCCGCGCAGGTAGCGCTCGGCTCGCTGCGCCCTGAAGAGGCGCGTTCGTCGCTGTCGGAGTGTGAGGCGCTCCTTCGCGCCCATCCCGAGCTGCCACAAGCAGCTTGGCTCGCCGCCGAGCGCGCGGCGATCGCCGCCGAGCTCGCCAGCAGCGAGGACAGCGAGCGGATGCAGCGAGCGCGACGTGCCGCGGCCGCGCTGGAGGGCCCGCGCGCGCCCGCGTTCCACGAAGGCGGAGCGACGGCCGTCGACAGCGCGCTTCCTACGTTGGTCTCACTGCGCGTGCGCGGGCTCGCGGGCGGGGACGAGCTCGAGTGGGACGGCCTAGCGCGACCCAGCGTCTTCGAGACACCCGTCGGCGAACACCATCTGCGCGTCGTACGCGGCGAGCGCCTGCTGTGGGCGTCTTGGGTCCAAGTCGCCGAGGGCACGCGCGAGCTGGATTTGAACTTGCCGCCGCTCGAGCCGTGCAGCGCGGACGACCTCGGCCGCACCCGTGACGGTGGCGTGAAGCCGCTCGCGGCGCCGGACACCGCGTGCCCGCGCTGGGCGGTGGCGCGCGTGCTGCGCGGCGAGGCGCAGGTCGCGTTTTGCGAGCGCGCCCAGTGCACAGCCTTTCGTAGCGCGCCGCAGACGCGCGCCGCTGGCGCGCGCGGCGCTGTGCCGGCGTGGACGTGGTACGTCGCGGGCGGGGTCGGCGCTGCGTTGCTTGGCGGCTTGGTCGCCGCGGAAGCCGGCGCCTTCTCGTCCAGCCCGTCGCACGAGCGCTGGCGCTATGAAGGGCTGCGTTAGGGGGCTCTAAGTCGAGCTCAGCTCGCCCACGCGCGCTCGGCCACAGCGATGGCCTCCAGTACGCGCACGCGCGCGGGGCCGCCCACGACGGTGCGCCGCTCGACGGCCGCGCGCGGATCGAGCGCGGAGGCGACGTCCGGCGTGGCGAGCGCCGGGTGCGCGCCGGCCAGCACCTCTTTCGGGAGCTCGCCGAGCTGCACGCCGCGGATTTCGGCTTCCCGCACCAGCCCGCCGACGATGTGGTGCGCCTCACGGAAGGGAACGCCGCGCTGCGCCAGAAAGTCGGCCAGATCCGTAGCGCACAGGTGGCCGCGAGAGAGGGCGGCGCCGAGCACGTCGGCGTTGAACTTGGCCGTCAAGATGGCGCCGGTGAGCGCGCGCAAGCTGACGATGGCCGCCTCAAAGGCCTCGAAGATGGGCGGTTTGTCCTCTTGCAGATCGCGGCCGTAGCCGAAGGCGAGGCTCTTCTCCAGGACGAGCAGGCTCGTCAGCGAGCCGATCAACCGCGCCGCCTTGCCGCGCACCAGCTCGGCGACGTCCGGGTTCTTCTTCTGCGGCATCATCGACGAGCTCGTGGAGAAGCCGTCGCTCAGCGTCATGAAGCCGAACTCCACGGTCGACCACAGCACGATCTCTTCGCCGATGCGCGAGAGGTGCACGCCCAGAATGGCCAGCGCCGCGGCGATCTCCATCAAGAAATCACGGCTGCCCGTCGCGTCGATGGAGTTTCGCATCGCGCGCCGAAAGCCGAGCTCGGCCGCCACTTGCTCGCGATCGATGGGGAAACCGGTGCCCGCGACGGCGCCGGCGCCGAGCGGTGACTCATTGCTGCGCTCGAGCGCGTCGCGCAAGCGCTCGCGATCGCGCTGCAAGAGCTCTTGCCACGCCAGCAGGTGATGTGAGAGCCGGCTCGGCTGCGCGCGCTGCAGGTGCGTGTAGGCCGGCATCAGCACGTCGAGCTCGCCGCGCGCGCGCTCCACGATGGCGCGGCCGAGCTCCGTGATCGCGACGAGCGCCTGCTCGCCGCGGCGCCGACAATAGAGCCGCACGTCGGTGGCGACCTGATCGTTGCGCGAGCGGCCAGTGTGCAGCTTGCCCCCGAGCGGGCCGACCAGCGCGGTGAGCCGCGCTTCGATGTTCATGTGCACGTCTTCCTTGGAGCGATCCCAGCGCAGCTCGCCGCGCTCGATTTCGCCGCGCACACGCTCGAGGCCGCCGACCAGCGTCTCTGCCTCCTCACCGCTGAGCACCCCCGCGCGCTCGAGGCCGCGCGCGTGGGCGATGGAACCCTGGATGTCCTCGGCCCACAGCTCGGCGTCGACGTCGATGCTGGTGTTGAGCCGCTCCATCGCGGCGTCGATGTCCTGGGGAAGCCGACCACCTCGCGCTACCGTCATGGCCCGGGATTCTGACCCCGCGCCCGCGCGCGTCCAGCTCAAATCACGGCGAAATCAGCCCAGCGCTTCGACCGGCCCCGGCTGCCAGCGCGCTTCGTTCCTGCCGCGGCGCAGCTCCGGCGCGCGCGCTGCCAGCGCCTGCAGCAGCGGCGCGGCCCCTGCCCCGTCCAGCGCGCTCAGCGGCACGGCCGCGGGATCTTGAAACGCAGCGCGCTCCTCGGCCGAGAGCCGATCGACTTTGTTGAAGACGCGCAGGCGCGGCTTGGCGTCCAGGCCGAGCTCGCGCAGGACCTCCTCCGTCGTCGCCAGGTGCTCCTCGTGCTCGGCGTCCGAGGCGTCCACCACCTCGACGATCAGATCCGCGTCGGCGGCTTCCTCGAAGGTGGCTCGGAACGCGGCGAACAGCCCCTTCGGCATTTGCCGGATCAGACCCACGGTGTCGGTCAGCACGACCTCGTCCCCGCTCGGCAGGCGCAGCCGCCGAGCGCGCGGATCCAGCGTCGCGAACAGGCGATCTTCGGCCAAGACACCCGCGTGGGTGAGCGTGTTGAGCAGCGTGCTCTTGCCCGCGTTGGTGTAGCCCACCAACGCCACGACCGGCAGCTCACCCTGCATGCGCTGCTTGCGCCGCTCGCGCCGGCGCGCCCCGAGCTCAGCCAGCTTCTTCTCCAGGCGATGGATGCGCTCGCGCGCGCGGCGGCGGCCGATCTCGAGCTTGGTCTCACCGGGCCCGCGCCCGCCGATGCCGCCCGTGAGGCGTGACAGCGAGTCGTCCTTCTGCTGCAGGCGCGGCAGCGCGTACTTGAGCTGCGCCAGCTCCACCTGCAGCTTCCCGTCGTGCGACTCGGCGCGCTGCGCGAAGATGTCCAGGATGACCTGGGTGCGATCCAAGATCTTGAGATCGGTCTGCGCGGCCAGGCTGCTGGCCTGCGACGGGCTCAATTCGCAGTCGAAGATCAGCGCGTCGGCGTCGAGATCGATCGAGCGCATCACGATTTCATCGAGCTTGCCGCGCCCCACTACCCAGCGCGGATCCGGGTGATCGCGCAGCTGAATCACCGAGTCTGCCACCTCGAGGCCGGCCGTCTCGGCCAAGCTCATCAGCTCCGCGACGCGCGACTTGGCGCGCAGGAGCGCGCCCGATTGTCGCTTTTCTCCCGCGTGCACCAAAATCGCGCGGCCGTCTTTGGCGCGCACCGGGCGCGCGCGGCGCAGCTGCGCGAACTCCGCCTCCAGCGAGCCGATCAGCTCGCCGAAATGCGGCTGAGGCTGCCCGTACGGCTGCGGCCCCACGATTTCATAGGGCCGCGCCGCGTCATCCCGCGATGGCACGTTGTACGCCCAGGTGAGCGAGCGCGGCTCGCCTTCGGGCGTCAACAAGACGGCCGCGACCAGATCGAGCCGCAAGCGCGTGAGATCGACCAAATCGTCGCGGTTGAGCGGCTCACCGAACAGATGCGTATGCACCAGGCGCAGCGCGCGAAAGCGCCCCTCCGCCGCGCGCAGGCGACCGATGTCCGGCAGCAGCAACCCCGTAGCGTGACCGACGATGACGCAATCGACCTCGCCCGAGCGATGCACTAGCGCGCCGACTTGGCGCTTCGCCTCTTTGGAGGCGTCGGCCAGCGAGCGCACGAGCTCGTGAGTGACGATGCGATCATTGGAGACGCGGCGGCGATAAATGCGCTCCAAGGCCTTGACCGCGTGAGGTGAGAGCCCGGTCGTGTTTCCGAAAATTTCCGGCATGAATTGCTTGAGACGCCCCTAGGCGGAGAGCGCGCGGCGCGCTGGGTGCAGAAGGCAAATTGCCGCCGATCGCGCCCCTCGGCAAGCTGAGGCGGAACCGCGACGCTGGCTCTCAGGCAAAAGCGCGCTCGCGCGCAGAGGGCGGCGGCCCTGCGAGCTGGCGATAGGCGCTCGCGTACGAAACGTAAGCCACCGTTGCGGTGAACACCACGCCGACGCACAGCGCCAAGAGGCCGGCCATGGTCAGCAAGGTGGTCACCACGGCGAGCCCGAGGAGCTTCAGGGTCTTACCGCGCGTCGCGTTCCAAGACGCCGACAGCGCCTCGATGGCGCTCATGTCGCGATCGACCAGGAAGAACAGCGCCATGTACAAGCGCACCATCACCAAGGCGAAGAACGCCATGTACAGCAGCCAACCAATGCCCTGGATGAGCGGCTGCTTCAGCGCCTGCCCGACGAACACCAAGCTTTCGGAGAACACCGTCAGCCCCACGTAAATGACCATCAAGAGCAGCGTCTGGCCCAGCACCCCGCCGTAGCGGGAGAAGCCGGAGAACAGATCGTTGAAGTCGGGGCGACCGTCCACCATGTTGAGCAGGAAGCGCGCCATGCCCCAAACCAGCACCGGCACGACCAAGAAGTAGCCGATCAACGTCACCGCGGCGACCATGATGCACAGCATGCCCACGACGCCCACGCCGAGCCACAGCGGGAAATGCGCCTTCGTGACGCGGAACGCCTCTTCGATGCTGCGATCGATGCGAAAATCTCCCGGTACGACTCGCTCGATCTCGTAGTCCGCCGCGGGCGCCTGATACGGATTCGGTGGCGTAAACGTCATCGTCACTCCCATCCGCGCGTCGCCGCGACGCGCCGATTCAGCGCATCACCCCTGCGCAGCGATGTCAAACCGAACGGCGCGGCAGCCCTGCCGCGCGCGTCGCTTCCGGCGTCGCATCATGTCGTATACTGGGAGTTTTCGAGCACGTATTCGGCGGACAAGTCGCAGCCCCAGGCCTTGGCCGTGTACACGGGCTGCCCGATTTCGACGCGCAGGTCGACGGTCGCCGCGCGCCGCATCGCGGCGCTCAGCGCGGCGACGTCGAGCGGCAGCGCGCGCCCGCGGTCGTACATGGTCTGCCCGAGGATGGAGATCGTGACCTCCTCGGGAGCGATCAGCACCAGCGGCGAGCCGGGCGCCGGCTTGCCGATCGCGGCCACGATGCGGCCCCAGTTCGGATCCGCGCCGTGCACCGCCGTCTTCACGAGCGGAGAATTAATGATCTTCTTAGCGAAGTACATGGCGTCTTGTGCGCTCGTGGCGAGCGACACCGTAGCTTCGATGAGCTTGGTTGCGCCCTCCGCCTCGCGCGCCACCGCCTGCGCCAATTGACAGCACACCGCGCTCAGCGCGTGCCGAAACAGCGACGGCTCGACCTCGACCTCGCCCGTCGCGAGCAGCGCCAGCGTGTCGCTGGTGCTGGTGTCGCTGTCCACGCTCATGGCGTTGAAGGTGCGATCAGCTGCCAGCTTCAGCTCGCGATCCAGCTCGGCCTTGGGCAGCTTCGCGTTGGTGAAGAGGTACACGAGCATGGTGGCCATGTTCGGCTCGATCATGCCCGCGCCCTTGCAGAAGCCGCCCACCACCAGCTCACCGCTGCGCAGCGAGGCACATTTCGGCCGCTTGTCGGTCGTCAAGATGGCCTGTGACGCCTGCGCCAGACCGGCCTCGGACAGACCGCTCGCCACGCCGCGCACGCCGGCCAGGATCCGCTCGAGCGGCAGTGGAACGCCGATCACCCCGGTGCACGAAATCAGGATCTGCTCGCGCGGAACGGAAAATTCCCGGCTCACCTCGGAAACGATCTGCTCGAGATCCGCGCGCCCGTTCGGCGTATAGACGTTCGCGTTCTTGCTGATCACACAGATGAGCTGGATCGCGCCGCGCCGCGTGTTCTCGCGATCGAACACGACCGCCGGGCTCGGACACAAGCTGCGCGTGTAGAGCGCCGCTGCGGTCGCCGGCGCGTCCAGCTTGACGACGGTAAAGTCCAATATGTCGGCCGTCTTGGCCACGCCGACGTGCGCCGCGACCGCGCGGATCCCGCCCGGGACGTGCTCGAGCGTCGGTAGTACAGGGGCGAGCTCGCCCGAGGGAGTGCGCACCAGCAAGCGCGCGCCGGCGCCGTCGTCCTGCGTATATACCGGAAGATCCGACCAAACCGCGCTCAGCATCCCGCGTCTTTACACCGAGCTTTCGCGCGCGACAACCGCGCGCGAAGGCTCGCCTCGCGGCCGCCCTTCCGCCGGCTCGCGCGCGATGTTATCGGGCCGCCCGATGGCACTCCTCACCACATTGCCGCTCGAAGCCGCGCGTGAGCTCGCCCAGCGCTACGCGCTTTCGCTCGCGACGGTGGAGGCCCTGCCGCTCGGCTCCGTCAACTCCAACTTTCGCTTCACCACCGCGGACGGCAAGGTGTTCTTCGCGCGCGTGTACGAAGAGCAAGCGCAGAGCGGCGCGGAGTTCGAGACGCAGCTGCTCACGGCGCTCGCGGAGCGCGGGGTGCCGGTCGTGCCTCCGCTGGCGACGCTCAGCGGCCAGCGCGTCTGCCAGCTCGCGGGCAAGCCGTTCGCCATCTTCCCTTGGATCGCCGGTGACTGGCTGTGCCTCTCGCGCGTGACGGCGGAGCACTGCCGCGCGCTCGGTGCGGCGCTGGCGCGCGTACACTTGGCGAGCCAGGCCGTCAGCGGCCTTACGCCGGGACGCTTTCGACCGAGCGACATGCTGGAGCGCCTCACGCGCGTGGAGGAGGCGGGGCACCGCCGGCTGGCGCCGGACATCGCGCGCATCCGCGAGCTCTACGCGCGGTACTTGCCGCGGCGCGACGCCGCGCTGCCGAGCGGCATCTGCCACGGCGATCTGTTCCGTGACAACGTGCTGTGGCAAGGCGCAAGGCTCGCGGCGCTGCTCGACTTCGAGAGCGCCGCGCGCGGCAGCTTCGTCTATGACCTGATGGTGACGACGCTGGCCTGGTGCTTCACGGACGCGCTGGTCGTGCCTCACGCGCGCGCGCTGCTCAGCGGCTACGCGAGCGAGCGCCCGCTCACGGCGCCGGAGCGCGCGGCGCTGGAGGTAGAGGGGGTGCTCGGCTGCCTGCGCTTCGCCACCAGCCGCATGACGGATTTCGAGCTCCGCGCGCGCGACGGTGAGGCGCCGGGCCGAGACTTCCGGCGCTTCATCACGCGCATCGAGCACATCGAGCGCGGCGCGTTCGCGCCGCTGCTCGCGGACTGAGCGCGCCGCGCTACTCCATGTCGCGCCGCGGGCGGCGATCGCAGGACAGCACGCGCTTGCGCACGCGCACCGCGTCGGGCGTCACCTCGACCAGCTCGTCGCGATCGATGAACTCCAGCGCGGTCTCGATGGTGAGCACGTGCGGCGGTGTGAGGATCACGTTCTCGTCACGGCCGGCGGCGCGGATGTTGGTCAGCTTCTTCTCGCGCGTGACGTTCACGTCCAGATCGTTCGGGCGGTTGTGCTCCCCGATGATCATGCCCTCGTACACCTTGGTGCCGGCTTCGATGAACAGCACGCCGCGCGGCTGAAGGTGAAACAGCGCGTACGGCGTGGAGTCACCCGCGCGATCCGCGACCAGCGCGCCGTTCGGGCGACGCAGCACGGGTCCGGCGTACGGCTCCCAGCCGTCGAACAACGAGTTCAGCAGCCCCATGCCCCGCGTCTCCGTGAGGAACGCCGAGCGGAAGCCGATCAGCCCGCGCGACGGCACGCGGAACTCCATGCGCGCGCGGCCGAAGCCGAGGTTCGCCATCTTCGTCATCTGCCCGCGGCGCTCGCCGAGCCGCTGCGTCACCGCGCCGATGTACTGCTCGGGCACGTCGATGATCACGAGCTCCACCGGCTCGGAGCGCACGCCGTCGACCTCGCGCACCACGACCTCGGGCATGCCCAGCGCGAACTCGTAGCCTTCGCGGCGCATGGTCTCGGCCAGGATCGCCAGCATCAGCTCGCCGCGGCCGAACACCACGAACGTGTCCGGCTCCTCGGTGTCCTCGACGCGCAGCGCCAGGTTACGGCGCGCTTCGCGGAACAGGCGGTCGCGCAAATGACGCGAGGTGACCCACTTGCCGACCTTACCCGCGAAGGGCGTCGTGTTGACGATGAAGCGGATCTTGATGGTCGGCTCTTCGACCTTGATGCGCGGCAGCGCCTCGGGACGATCACTCGCCGCGATGGTGTCGCCGATCTGCACGTCCTCGAAGCCGGCGATCGCCACGATGTCGCCGGCGGACGCGGTCTCGATCTTCACGCGACGCGTGCCCTCGAAGGCGTACACGGCGCTCACGCGCTGCACCACGGGGGTACCCTCACCCAGGCAGCTCACGCTCTGCCCGACGTCGATGCGGCCGCGCTTGATGCGACCGATCGCCAGCCGGCCCACGTACTCGTCGTGCTCGATGTTGTGCACCAGGATCTGCAGCGGCTGATCCACGTCCGCGCGCGGCGCGGGCACGCGCTCCAGGATGGTGTCCAGCAACGGCTCCAGGTTCTTGCCCGGCTCCTCCAGCGTGCGCTTGGCGACGCCGTCCTTGCCGATCGCGTAGATGGTCGGAAAATCAGTCTGCGCGTCGCTGGCCTCGAGCTCGCAAAACAGATCGAAGGCCTCGCTCAGCACGTCATCGGGCCGCGCGTCCGCGCGATCGATCTTGTTGATCACGACCAAGATCGGCAGACCGAGCTCGATGGCCTTGCTCAGCACGAAGCGCGTCTGCGGCAGAGGCCCCTCGGCCGCGTCGACCAGCAGCAGCGCGCCGTCGGCCATCTTCAGCGTGCGCTCCACCTCACCGCCGAAATCGGCGTGGCCGGGCGTATCGATGATGTTGATGGTGACGCCGCGATAGCGGATGCTGCAGTGCTTGGCGAGGATGGTGATGCCGCGCTCACGCTCGAGATCACCCGAGTCCATCACGCGCTCGACGACGGCTTCGTTGGTGCGAAAAACGCCCGTCTGGCGCAGCATGGCGTCCACCAGGGTGGTCTTTCCGTGGTCGACGTGGGCAATGATGGCGATGTTGCGCAGATCTTCGCGGGCGGCGGTCATTGGGGCGGCGAAGCTTGGCTCGGACTCGGACAACGGCAAGCCGCGCGCTGCAATCCCTCCCCAAAGGGGTGAAACATCGCGCAAATACGGCGCAAAAAAAAGCCGTTGAGCGCCCGCGGCACTCTAGTGGCAACGGAACCGCGCCGCGCGGCACGCCTACATGGCTAGGCGCACGGCGTACACCACGGCGACGCCGCGGCCGCGATTGCTGATGGCGTGGGCGGCGCCGCGCCGCACCGTGAGCACATCACCGGCGCGCAGCAGCCGCTGCTCGCCGCTGGCGCTCACCTCGACCTCGCCGCGCTCGCAGCTCAAATACGCGCGATCCTGCTGGCGCGCCGCGGGCCGCTCGCAGCGGGCGCGCACGGCGAGCTCCAGCCGCTCCACGCTCAACACGCCCGGCGCGTCCGGGCACAGCTCGCAGTGCTCTACGCCGCGCTCCTCGCGCCGCGACAGCGAGGCCGCCTCGTGCAGCTCGAGCGCGGCCTCGGTCGGGCTCACCAGCTGCTCGAGCGACACCGAGAGCGCCTGCGCCACGCGCGCCAGCACCGACAGCGTCGGGTTCGCCGCGCCGGTCTCGAGGTGCGCGAGCGTGGGCCGCGGCACCCCCGAAGCCTCGCTCAGCTGCTGTTGACTGAGGCTGCGCGCCTCGCGCAGGCGCCGCAAGTTGTCGGCGAGGCTGGCCGATAAACGGTCCAACATGTTCTTAAGATAACAGGGAAGCCACCGGCGCGTCTCGCAGCAACCGCGCCGGCGCCCGACCGATGACCGCGGCATGCATCGTCGTCTCGGGCTCGGGCTGCTCAGCGTCCTACTCCTCGCGTGTGGCTCGAGCTTGGACGGTGCCATCGCGCACCTGGAGGCCGGGCGCTTGCCGGAAGCGATGCGTGAGTTCCGCGCCTTAGAGGCGGACTGCGCGGGCGGCCGCGGAGAAGAAGCGCTGCGTTATGCGCTGTACCGGGGCCTCGGCCACTTCGCGCTGGGGGACGTGCACGCGGCCGAGCGCTGGTTGGCGCCCGTGAAGCGCGCCGTGGACAGCGACCCGCGTGCCCTATCGGACGCGGAGCGCGGCCGGCTGCTCGCTGCCTGGCGCAGCATGGGTCACCTCTCGGGGGAGCGCTGAGCGCGGCGCGCTTCGGCTCAACGGCGGCTGACGACGCGGTCGAGCGGCACGGTCTCGTCCCAGGCGCTCTCGAAGCCGTCGTAACGAACCAGCACGCGATCTTTGGCCACCACCTCGAGCACGGTCGCCGCGTACACCGAGCCGCGCCAGCGCACCCTCAGCCGATCCCCGACTTTGTAGGGATTGACGAGCACCGCGGCGCCCGCGTCGGGCTGCGCGGAGCTCACGCCGCGCGCCACCTTCTTGGGCGGCGGCGGCGCCGGAACGGGGCCGTCGACGCGACCCGCGATGCGATCGATGCCTACGTCTTCATCGAAGCGCGTGTCATAGCCCTCGAAGTGCACCCGATAGCGGGAGCTGCCGACGCGCTCGATCACGAACGCCGGATAGTACTGGCCGCTGCCCTCTTCCCACTCCACGAGCACGTGCTCACCGACGCGATAGGGTCGCTTGCAGCCGGGCAGCGTGACGACGAGCGCAGCGAGAGCGAGGCCGGCGAGCAGGCGGCCGCTGTGAAGCGCAATGGAACGCGCGTCAAAGCGCATCGGCGGGAGGCGGGACATCGCTAGTCAGCGGCGCGTCGGCGCCGGGGGGCGACACTGTGCGCGCGGACGATCTCGGCTTGAGGCCGGCGCGAGCCAGCGCCGGATCGCGCTCGTTGAAGCGGCGCGCGAAGTGCAGCCGCGTCGAGCGGTAGGCGTGCTCCAGCATTCGGCGGCGAGCCTCGAAATCCGCCGGGTTGTACATGAACAGGAAGCCGTCCTCCGGCTCGGGCTCGACGCGCAGCACCGAGACCCCGCGCTCGCGCGCCACGCGCTGCGACGATTCCTCGATCAAGCGGTGCATGCCGATGCGGATGGCCTGATTGAGGACCCACATCATGCCCTTGTCGCGCAAGCTGTCGCGGTGTCCGTGGCCCGTGGGAACGCTCGCGACGCGCACCGGCACCATGGAGTGCACGACGAACAAGATCTGGCTGCCGGCCTCCACGGCCACGTCCAAGTGCGAGACCTGGCCCGAGCCGGGGTTGATGTAATGCCGCTCGGCGATGCGCACGGGCGAGAAGAACGGCGGAATCGCCATCGACGCGACGCACGCGCGCGTCACCGGCACATCCTCGTAGCCCTCCGCTCCGAAACAGACGGGAGCGCCCGAGTCGAGATCGTGCGCCAGCACGCGCAGCGGGCGCGGCATGGCCGCGAACGTGTTGGGAACGTTGCGGCGCACGAAGAAATCCTCCAGGAAGCGCTCGTACACCTCGAGCGTGAACAGGCCCGCCGGCAGCGAGTCGTACAGACGATCGAGCTCCTGCCATAGCGCGTGCGGCACGGTCTTGGGATCTTTGCCGAGCAGACTGCCGGCGCCGTGCCGCAGCGCCGAGAGGGTCGTAAACAGCATGCGGCGCCACTCGCCGAGATCGAAGCGCAGCAGGTGCTTTCGCTCGAGCCCGAAGTAGACGTCCGCGGGATCCAGGAACGCGCGATACAAGCGCTGCACCGAGGTGCCCGCCGCCAGCGCCGCGGCCAAGCTCGCGCCGCTGGAGCTGCCCAGGTACAAATCGAAAGAGTTCGCGTCGAAATCTTCGACGGCGTCCTCGAAGGCGGCGAGCGCGCCGATTTGAAAGAGCGCGCCCATGGCGCCACCGCCGGGCAGGCACAGCGCGATGCGCTCGCTCACGAGCTCACCCCCGCTGGCGGTCGTGCCAGGCGCAGCGCCTGCAGCAACAAAAGCCCGCTCAGCGCGCTCCCAATCAGGAAGAACGGCCACGACGGCCCTCTGGCGGCAGTGTTCGTCGGCGAGGAGAAGATCACTAGTAGCGTCGTTGCATTGAACGTCGCGTGAAGCAAGATCGGCGGCCACAGCGAGCTTGAGAGCTGTCGCAGGGCGCCGAGCGCGGCTGCCACCAGGGCGAGCGCGGGCCAGCTCCGCGCCTCCAGGTGGCTCAGCGCGAAAAAGACGCTGGTCGCGGACAGGGCCGCGCGCGGGCCGGCCGTCGCGCGCAGCGCGGACCACAACGCGCCGCGGAAGAAGACCTCCTCCGCGCACGGCACGAGCACCGCCACCGCCAACAGGTTCTGCACCCGTCCCCAAGTGTCGTGCGCGGCGAGCCGTTGGACGCGCTCGAGCAGCTGCTGCTCGGAGAGCGGATACCAGTGGTCCATCGCTGCCTCGAGGAACTCCGCCGGACCGTGCAGCGCCACGCCGAGGCCGACGCCGAGCAGCGCGAACGCGACGCTGCTGCGCCTTCCAGTGAGCCATGAATAGAGCCGCGGAGCGCGCGCTGCCCGCGCCAAAAACAGCGCGAACCCGAGGTACACCGCGGATTCGGTCAACGCCGCGGCCGGCAGATTGCCGCGCGCGGCGGGCAGCAGCGCATAAAGCAGCGTCGTGGCGAGCACGACCGCGATCACGGCGCAGCTGCTGAGCAGCCCCGCCGTCAGCAGCGGCAGCAAGCGCGGCCCGCGGACGGACGCTCGCGCGCTCAACGCCCGCGCAGGTGCGGCAAGACCCCGCGCTTCGCGACGGTGTCAGCGGCGAAGGCGTCGACGGTATCGGGGTGGTCGATGGTGTAGTGTAAGCCGCGGCTCTCGCGCCGGCTCATGGCCGCGTTGATGATCAGCTCGGCGACGGTCGCGATGTTGCGCAGCTCCAGCAGGTCGCGCGTGACCAGGTGCCGCCAATAGTACTCGCGGATCTCTTGCTCCAGCAGCGCGATGCGCCGCGAGGCTCGGCGCAAGCGCGCGTCGCTGCGCACGATGCCCACGAAGTTCCACATCGTGCGCCTGAGCTCGTCCCAGTTGTGCGTCACGACCACCGCTTCGTGGCTGGGTACCGCCGAGCCGATCTGCCACTCCGGCACCTCCGGGACGGCCAAGGTCCGGAGCTCGCGGATCTGCGACTCCAGCTTCTTGGCGGCTCTACCGCCGAAGACGAGCCCCTCGAGCAGTGAGTTGGAGGCCAAGCGGTTCGCGCCGTGCAACCCTGTGCAAGCGGTCTCGCCCACCACCCACAGGCCCGGCAGCGTCGAGCGCCCGTGCAGATCCGACGTGACGCCGCCGCACATGTAATGCGCCGCGGGCACCACCGGGATCGGCTGCATCGTCATATCGATGCCGTAGCGCAGGCACTGCGCGTAGATGTTCGGGAAGCGGCTGCGCACGAACTCTGCAGGACGCGCGGTGATGTCGAGCATCACGTGCGGCGAGCCGGTGCGCTTCATTTCGTAGTCGATGGCGCGCGCCACGACGTCGCGCGGAGCGAGATCGCCCATCGCGTGGTGACGCGCCATGAACGCATCACCGTCGGGCAGCCGCAGCACCGCGCCCTCGCCGCGCAGCGCTTCGCTGACGAGGAAGCTCTTGGCCTTGGGCTCGTACAGCACCGTGGGGTGGAATTGGTAAAATTCCATGTTCGCGATCTCGGCGCCGGCGCGGTAAGCCATGGCCACGCCGTCACCCGTCGCGACGTCGGGGTTCGACGTGTAGAGGTAAACCTTGCCCGCGCCGCCCGTGGCCAGCACCGTCGCACTAGCAAGCACGGTCTCCACCAGGCCGCGACGCTCATCGAACACGTAGGCGCCGACGCAACGGTCCGGTCCGCCGAAGTTCGAGAGCGTGATGAGATCCACGCCCATGTGCCACTCGAGCACGCGGATGTTGGGAGACTCGCGCACCGCGTCCCACAGCGCGCGCTGGATCTCTTGCCCGGTGATGTCGCCGGCGTGCACGATGCGGCGCTCGGTGTGGCCGCCTTCACGCCCGAGATCGAGGGTGCCCTGCGTGTCGGAGGAGAAGCGCGCGCCGATCTCGGTGAGCCAGCGGATCGCGGCGGGCGCTTCGCGCACGCACAGATCCACGACCACGTCGTGACACAAGCCCGCGCCCGCCACGCGCGTGTCCTGCGCGTGCTTCTCGAACGAGTCATCGGGAGACAGCACGGCCGCGACGCCACCTTGCGCCCACGCAGTAGCCCCATCGGATGCATCTCGCTTGGTGACGATCAGCACCTCTCCGTGTCGAGCCGCTTGTAACGCGAACGACAAGCCGGCCACGCCGCTACCAAGGACGAGATAATCGGTCTTCAGAGCCATCGGCGGCGACGGTCATACCACCAAAGGATGCAAAGCCGCACCATTATCGGCCGTTCGGCCGAGCGTGAATCTTTACTCGCAGCGACTTTGCCGGTCAGAATGAAGCGACACCGATCGTTCGCCGCCTCGACGGCTCAGGGAGAGTTGCCTTGAAAATCCTGGTCCCCATCAAACGGGTCGCAGATCCCGACAACGCCAACAAGATAAAGATCGCCGCGGCCGGCAATGCCGTGGACACCAGCGGGCTCGAGTGGAAGCTGAACCCGTTCGACGAGTACGCGCTGGAGTGCGCCTTGCGGCTCACCGAGAACGGCAAGGCGCCGAAGACGCGCATCGGCGAGGTCGTCGTGGTGACGCTGGCGCCCAAGGACGCCGAGACGACGCTGCGCGGTGCGCTCGCCACGGGCGCGGGGCGCGCGCTCCGCGTCGAAGCCAGCCCAGACAACCACGACGGCCGCGTGGTGGCCCGGGCCGTGTAGAACAACGTCGCCGCCGAGAAGCCCGACCTGGTGGTGATGGGCAAACAAGCCGTCGACGGAGATTCGAACCAGGTCGGACAACGCCTGGCCGAGCACCTGGACTGGCCCATGGCGACCTTCGCGGCGACGGTGCGCGAAGAAGCCGAGAATGTGCTGCTGGTGGGCAGAGAGGTCGACGGCGGTGTCCAGAGCACGCGGCTGCGCTTGCCCGCCGTCGTAACGGTGGACCTGCGCATCGTCGCCGGCACCAGCGTGTTCTCGCGCCACACCGAAGCGGGCTTCAAGTACAACGACGGTGTCCGCTTCGCGCCGCTACCCGCGATCATGGCGGCCAAGAAGAAGCCGCTCGAAACCCGCACGCTCGCCGAAGTGGCGCCCAACGTCGCGTCGACCACCATCTATCGCCGCTTCGAACGTCCGCCGCAGCGCAAGGCCGGCATCAAGGTGAAGGACGTCGCGGAACTCGTCAGCCGTTTGATCGAAGAAGCGAAGGTCATCTGAGGAGAAACATGCCGAACGCACTCGTCGTCGCAGAACTCGGAGAAGATGGAAAGCTGAAGCGCAGCACCCTCTCCGCCATCACCTTCGCCAAAGCAGCGCTGCCCGCCCTGGGCGGTAGCTGGTCCGTTCTCGTGCTGGGCGGCCGGGGCGCGGCGGACGCCGCCGCCGAGCTGACCGGCTACGGCGCCGCCAAAGTGCTGTGCTGCGAAGATCCAACGCTGGCCCACTACACGGCGGAGCACTTTGCGCCGACCGTGGCCGAGGTGGGCAAGAGCTTCACGCTGCTGGTCGCGACCGCGACCAGCTTCGGAAAAGATCTGATGCCGCGCGTCGCGGCGCGCCTCGACGCTGCCTACGCGGGGGACTGCTCGGCGGTCAGCGCCGAGGGCGGCAAGCTGCAGTATCGAAGGCCGATGTTTGCAGGCAACGCCTTTGGCACCTGCACGCTGGAGACGCCGCAGCAAGTGGCGACCGCGCGCCAGAGCGAGTTCGCTCCTGCCGAGCCGAGCGGCGGCAGCTCGCCGCTCGAGAAGGTCGCCAAAGCCGCGGTCGGCGCGGCCGCAGCGCGCGTCGAGTTCGTCAAGCTCGAGACGGTGAAGAGCGAACGTCCGGAGCTCACCGAAGCCAAGGTCGTCGTGTCCGGCGGCCGCGCGCTCAAGGAGAAGTTCTTCGAAGTGCTCGATCCACTCGCCACCGCGTTGGGAGCGGGCTTGGGCGCGAGCCGCGCCGCCGTCGATGCTGGCTACGCGCCCGGCGATTTCCAGGTCGGTCAGACGGGGAAAATCGTTGCGCCCGCGCTGTACATCGCGATCGGTATCTCAGGCGCCATCCAACACATCGCCGGCATGAAGGGCTCGCGCGTGATCGTCGCCATCAACAAGGATCCGGAAGCTCCCATCTTCCAGCTCGCGGACTACGGCATCGTTGGTGATCTGTTCCAGGTCGTGCCCGCGCTCGTCGCGGAGCTGAAACGTCGCCGCGGTTAGCGTCCACTTTTGCTTGACAGTTCCGAGGGGAAAGACCATGTTCCGGCGCCCCTCGGGACGAGGGGTCGCCTGTTCGGGGCGTAGCGCAGTTTGGTAGCGCGCACGGTTCGGGTCCGTGAGGTCGGCAGT
>CBINHN010000077.1:0-26142 GCA_966250485.1 uncultured Sorangium sp.
CGGTCGGGGTGGCAGGATTTGAACCTGCAACAGCCGGCACCCAAAGCCGGCCCTCTACCAGGTTGAGGTACACCCCGAAGGGGAGCGGGCTTATAGCAAAAGACGGAGCGGCGCGCATCCATTCGCGGCGCCCGGGCGGCGAGGTCAGTCGGGGATGGGGTCGAGCACGATGTCGAGCGTGATAGGCTCGCGATCGGCTTCGACTAGGCGGTCCCACGGGAAATAGCCGGCCTTCTGTACGGTGATGCGGTGCTTGCCGACGGGTAGGCGAACGCCGTGCACGACGACGAAGGTGAGCGGCCCGATGAACTCTTCGTCGATCCAGACGCCGGCGTCCCGTGGCGTGGCTTTGGCGCGGGTCAGACGCAAGGAAACGGCCGGCTGCCCGACGCCGGCCTGGCAGGTGATGAGCGCCGGCACGAAGGCGAGCAAGTGGCGCCGAGACAGCGCGCGAGCGCGGCTCACTCCCATTCGATGGTCGCTGGTGGCTTGGAGCTGATGTCGTACGCGACGCGATTGATGCCGCGCACCTCATTGATGATGCGCGTGCTGATGCGCGCGAGGACGTCGTAGGGGATGCGCGCCCAGTCGGCGGTCATGCCGTCGCTGGAGTTGACGGCGCGCACGACGCACGTCTCTTCGTACGTGCGGTCGTCGCCCATGACGCCCACGCTGCGCACGGGGAGCAGCACGGCGAACGCTTGCCACAGGCTGTCGTACAGGCCCGCGGCGCGGATCTCTTCGTCTACGATGCGGTCGGCGCCGCGCAGCACGTCGAGCCGCTGATCGCTGAGCTCACCGAGGCAACGCACGGCTAGGCCCGGGCCGGGGAAGGGATGACGATAGAGGACGTCGCGCGGCATGCCCATGGCCTCGCCCACGCGCCGTACTTCGTCCTTGAAGAGCTCGCGCAGCGGCTCGATGAGCTTGAGCTTCATGCGCTCGGGCAGGCCGCCCACGTTGTGGTGGCTCTTGATGACGGCGCTCGGCCCGCGCACGCTGACGCTCTCGATCACGTCCGGATACAGCGTGCCCTGCACCAGAAACTTTGCGTTCTCTACGCGCGCGGCGTGCTCCTCGAACACTTCGATGAAGACGCGACCGATGATCTTGCGCTTCTTCTCGGGGTCGCTCTCGCCGCTGAGCGCGTCGAGGAAGCGTCGCCGCGCGTCGACCGGGACCAGGTTCAAATGGAAGCTCTGGCGCATCGAGTGCACGACGTTTTCGAACTCGCCGGCGCGCAGCAGACCATTGTCGACGAAGATGCAGACCAGGCGCTCGCCGAGCGCGCGGTGGCACAGCACGGCCGCGACGGAGGAGTCCACGCCGCCGCTCAGGCCGCAGATCACGCGCTCGTTCGGGCCGACGCGCGCGGCGATGTCGCTCACCGCCTCGTCGACGAAGGAGCCCGGCGTCCAGCTCGGCGCGAGCCCGGCCACCTCGAACAAGAACGCGCGCAACAGCTCGCTGCCGCGCGGGGTGTGCGCGACCTCGGGGTGAAACTGCACGCCATAGAGCTTTCGTGCAGGATCGGCGATGGCGCAGAGCGGCGCGTTCGGGCTCTCGGCGATGGCGCGGAAGCCGGGCGGCAACGCGGTCAGGCGGTCGCCGTGGCTCATCCATACGGAGATCTCTTCGCCTTGGCTGAAGCAGCCGAGGATGCCGATGTTCTCACCGACGCTGACGTGCGCGGGGCCGTACTCGCGCTCGCTGCTGGCTTCGACGCGCCCGCCGAGCTGGAGCGCCATCAGCTGCTCGCCGTAGCAAATGCCGAGCACGGGGACGCCGAGCGTGAAGATGCCGGGGTCGCTCTTGGGCGCCGCGGGGTCGTAGACGCTCTGAGGCCCGCCGCTCATGATGATGGCCGCGGGGTTCAGGCTCCGGATCCGCTCGAGCGGCGCCGTGCAGGGCAGGATTTCGCAATAGACGTGGCTCTCGCGCACGCGGCGCGCGATGAGCTGCGTGTACTGAGCACCGTAGTCGAGGATGAGAACGAGCTCGCGCTGGGCCATCGTCCGCGACGGGCTAACACGAAGCGCGCGGCGAGCAAATCGGGCTTGCGCGCGCTCAGGGCGTTCGCACCGGAATCACGACCCAGTGCGAGCTTTTGCTGAGGCTGGAAGCGATAATCCCGCGCAGCGCCGCCTCCGGCTCACTGGGGCGGGGCCCGCGCCAGAGGTCGACGATGCGCCGCCGCGGGTCGAAGCGCGAGCTGGCTTCAGCGCGGGCATGCTCTTGCGCCGCCCAGCGCGCCTCGTCGACGGGCACGCCGCCGCGCGCCCAGCCGTCGAGGGCGTCGCGCACGCGCGCGACGGCGTCTTCGACGCGCTGCCCGGCGGCGCGAATGTCAATGGCCAGCGCTGGACGGCGCGCGCCGCCGAGCGGGCGCGCGAGTGCGCTCGCGGAGAGCTCGGGGGCGCGGAGCGCGACCTCCAGCAAGCCGGATTTGCGGTTCAGCGCGACGGCCGCGAGCTCGGCCGCGGCCGCGCTCGCGGTGCCGGGCGGCTCGAATGGAATCGCGACGTACGCGCCCTCCACGCCGGGCGCGCTCGGGTTGTCGTAGCGCGCTTCGCCGCGCTTCGCGGGCGCGCGCTGCGCTGCAGCACAGCTCGTCGGCTCCATGCGCGCCGGTAGCAGCCAGCTCTCGAGCTCACGGGCGGCCACCCCGGACTGCGCTTCTCCGCGGCTGGCGAGCACCGCGAGGCGCAGCGGACCGGCGAGGAGCTGACGGCGGGCGCGCTCGAGCTCCGGCGTGGGCAGATCCGCGATGTTCGCCCAGGTTCCGCGCGGCTCGACCCAAGACGGGTGTCCGGGCGAGAGTCCCTCCAGCGCGAGCGCCCAGCCGGGGTACGGAACACCGCCGAGCTCGTCCAACAGATCGCCGCGGGCGACGCCCAGATCGCTGCCGTTCAGCGGCGCGGCGAGCGCCTGTCCCAGCGCCGCGGCGACGCGCAGCGCTTGAGCTTGCGGTGTTTCATCGAGAGCCTGCCGCGGCGCGTGGGCCAGCAGTCCCACTCCATCGGGGCTGACCCAGGGCTCGAAGCGCACGTCGGGGTTGCTGCCGCCGCTCGCAACGGTGCGCAGCAGCAGCGCGAGCGCGCCCGCGTCGTGCTGATCTTCCGAGCTCGTTGCGCAGGGGCTCGCGAGCAACAAGAAGAGCTCGCCTTGGCCGCTCTCCACGCGGC
Source organism: uncultured Sorangium sp. (assembly GCA_966250485.1). GTDB lineage: Bacteria > Myxococcota_A > Polyangia > Polyangiales > Polyangiaceae > PMG-095. The sequence goes on from CBINHN010000077.1 coordinate 3,186, forward strand.
TGACGACTTCGATGCTGGGCCGCGAGAGCCGCGCGCGCGCGGCGTCCAAGCCGCGCGCAAGCTCCGCCGATTGAGCGCGCTCGCCGCGCTCGGAGACGTACGAGACGACGCTGCGCCGCGCCTCGCTCTCCACTTCGCTCGGCAGCGCGCGCCAAGCGGCCAGCGCCGCGGCGCGCAACGGATCGCTCGGGCGCAGCACGCTCTCGTCGATCGCGCCGGGCTCCGCGGCGTCGAGCGCTTCGAGCGCCGCGTTCTCGACCACGGCCGCGACCGTGCCGATTTCGCCGTTGGTCCCGGCAAAGCCGGCGGGGGGGGTGAGGTCCAGTCGCAGACAGCCGCCGCGTCGCCGCGCGATGGCCGAAGCGCGCTCGAGCCGCCATGCGGGGTTGAGCGCCGCGAGGCGATCGAGCAGCTTCGAGCGGCGGCTCGCCAAGCTGAGCCCCGCGCCAATGGCGGCGTCGGCGTTGCCGACCCGCAGCGCGAGCGTGAGCCGCGCCGGTCCGGTGCCGGGCTCGACGCTCACGATGTCGCGCTCTGGCCACGCTTCACTGTCGGGCTCGCTCGTCGGCCACGCCGAGAGGCTCGAGAGAGCGCGCGCTGCAGCGTCCAAAATGGCTTCCGAACCGAGCGCGGCGAAGGCCGCGGCCTGCGCGCGAAAGACCGCGCCGCGCGCGGCGTCGAGCCGCGCGATGCCCGCGGCGGTCGAGAGATCCAGCGCGGGCGCGCCGTCGGGCAGACCGAGCTCACCGGAGCAGGCCGCGGCGGCCGCGTCGCCAGCGCCGGCGAAGCTGAAGGCCTTCAGCGCCTCGAGCTCGCGCCGAGCGCGGCCGAGCCCCGGATCGCTCGCGGCGATGGGTCGAGCTAGCGCGTCGCGCACTGCCCGCACGAAGCGGGTCGCTTCGTCGGCCGAATCGACGAGCCGCGCGACCTCGAAGCCGAGCGCGTGGGCGCGCAGGTCCAGGCTCGTCACTCCTTGCGCCTCCAGCCGAGCGCCGAGCAGGCCCAGCAGCGCCGCCGAGATCGCGCTGCCGCGCGCGTGCGCTGCGACGAACGCCACGGCGCCGCGCGGATCGCCGGCGCGCGCCACCAGCGTGAGCGGCGGCCGCGCCGCGACTTCGACGCGCTCGATCGGTGAGCCGCCGCGCTCGGCGCGGGCCTCTGCGGCGCGAACGCGCGCGCTGTGTCCTCCGCACGCGCTCACCGCTAGCGCGAGCATCGGGGCGAGGAGGGCTGGCCCGAGCGCCCGGGCGAAGGGGTGCAACACTTGGCCCGTTTACCACGGGCTCTTCTCAGGCCGCGAGTGTTTGCGCTGCCAGCAGGCTTTGCAAGCGGCCCTGCAATTTGTGCTTCTTCGTGTAGACGGTCTTGACGTTGATGCCCATACGGCGGGCGACCTCCTCCACCTCCAAGCCCTGTCCGTAATAGAGCTCCACGAACTCGCGATCCTTGGAGCTCAAAGATTTCAGCGCTTCGGCCAACAAGTGAGCCTGCTCGCGCAGCAGCGTTGCTTCGCTTGGATCTGGCAGCTCGGAGCACAACCCGTCGGCGCCGGTGAGATCATCGAGCTTCGGCGTGCGCCGCGCCGAGCGTAAGAAATCGTAAGCGGTGTGACTGGCCAGAAGGCCCAGCCAGGTCGCGAAGCGCGTGCCGCGCGTCGGCTCGAAGGAGCGCAGCTTGCGCTTGTCGTTGCTGAGCAGCTGCAAGCACAGCGTGGCGTAGATCTCCTGGACGTCGTCGGCCGTCGCGCAGCCAAAGCGCGCGGTGATGCGCGAGATGCAGCTCAGCATCAACCGCGAGTAGCGCGCGTTGAACTCGCGCCAGGCCTGCGGCTCGTCGTTCAGCAGCCGAGCGATCAGGCGGCCTTCATCATCACACACGGGTTTGGGGGCGGGCGAAGCGTGGAGTGGTACGGCGTAAAGTTCCATCGGGCGGGTCCTTCGAGCGGGCGCAATTCCCGAGCTCGACCACCGCTAGAGCACACGCCGTGCCCGCTTATTAGCTATGTACAATCAGGCACTTACGACGCGTAACCGGCCGTAACAGCGTGACGGGTGACGGCCGCCGCTGTGACGCTCTCTTTCATCATACGTTCGCGAGCCCGCATTCCTGCGCTCGCTTCGGGCTGGGCGCGTTGCCGCGCCGCGGTCGGCCGTTTACGCTCGTTCTGTGCGTGGACGGATCAAGGCGCTGTTTCTGCTCGCGGTGGCGTTGGTGACCACGCTGCTGCGGCGCCTGTTTGGCCGCACCCGCAGCGGGATTCAAGCCTTCCGAGACAACTACGACGCGGACGGGCTGCCGCCGCTCACTCGCGAAGAGCGCAGCGCGATCACGTCGTTTCAGCGCTGCATCGCCTGCGGGCTGTGCGATCGCGGTGAGGCGGAGCGCGTCGCGGCTTCCGGCGGCGCGTACCGCGGCGTGATGGCGCTGATGGTCGCGGCTTCGCGCAGTATGCCGGACTATCGCGCGGCCGCTTACAGCTTCTCGTTCGTGTCGGACGCGGTGCTCGCCGAAAAGGAAGCGCTCTGTCCGACGCTGGTTCCAATGCGCGCCATCGCCCGTTTCGTGCGCGCCAAGGCCGAGGCGGTGGGCGGGCCGCTGGAGCTGCCGCGCCGCATCTCTTCGCTGCCGCCGAAGCGCGCCTGACGCGCGCTCGCGCTCGGCTCAGCGCACCAACTCGAGCTTGGGCGCGACCGCGAACGCGGCGAGGTGCCCGCTCTCTTCCGCGACGTAGACCGTGCAGCGCTCATCGACGCGCAACAGATCCGGGATCAGATCGGTGGGCACGGTGCCGATGACCTCGCCGTCGCGCGGCCGCACGACGTGAACGCGGTGCTGCGGCACGAACAAGGCGCCATTGCGCAGCACCGGCTCGAGCCGCCGCGGCTGATCGGCGTCCACGTGACGCGAGAAGACGTGGTTATAGCGGAGCCAGCCGCTCGAGGCCTCGATGGCGAGCAGCGCGCCGGAAGCGCTGTTCGCGACCAGCGTGTCGTCGACGGTGAGCCAGGCCGTGGTGGGCGAGGTGAGGCCAGGGTCATGGTGCCAGCAGGGCTCACCGGAGTCGCTGGCGAAGGCCAGCACGCCGACGCCGCGGCGGTCCCGCACCGGCACCATCACGCGTCCATCGGCGACGAGCGGCGCTTGTCCCGGCACGGAGCGTTCCTCGAGCTCCTGGGACCAGCGCAGCGCGCCGCTCCACAAGTCGACGTGGAACAGCCGCACGGGGCCGATGGGGCCGCCCGCCAGCGCGTACGCGCTGTCTTTGTCCACGCACAAATCACCGCTGAACGGCAGCCGATCGCGAAGCCGCCAGACGACCTCTCCGCTGACGACGTCGAGCGCCACCAGCGCCGAGTCTCCGCCCGCCACGAGCAGCAGCTTGCCGGCGCGGCGCAGGCGGTGCTGGGTCGGCCGCCGTGAGCTGAAGCGCCAGCGCACTTCACCGGACACGAGGTCCACCGCGGTGACGGAGCGATCGCCCTCGGCCAGCACGAGCAGCCGCGGCAAGCCGGGCGCGTTCACCAGCGCGCCGGCAGCGCCGGTGGTGGCGCGCGGACGCAGCCGCGTCGAGAAGCGCGGCTCGCCGCGCTCGAGATCGATGAGCTCGAGCAAGCCGTCCTGGTGCACGCGCGCGATGCCGAGCGGCGTCGCCACGCACGCCGCGCGCGTCCCCGTCAAGCGCCATAAAACGCGGCCGCTCGCGCTCTCGAGGCACGCGGTCTCGCGCTGGCCTCCGATCACGATGCGCTCGCCGCAGTGAAACGTGGCGCGCAGATCGATGCCGGGAACGGTCGCCGCCCAGCGCGGCAGAAACCGCATCTTGCCGCCGTGCTCCCAGCTGCCGCGCTCGCTGCGCGTGCGCGGCAAGCCGAAGGAGCGGTACGTCTCCGGCTCGGGATTGGTGACCGAGTCGTCGGCGGTGGCGTCGGCGACGGCGGCCGTGAGCTCGTCGGACGCGCGTCGCAGCGCGACCAGGCGCAGGTTCTTGGCCTGGCTCTTGTCGAGCTCCACGAACTTCTCGACCAAGCCGCGCGCCAGCCGCGCCACGGCCTTCACGAAGCAAGGGGGCGAGAGCTCTGGCAGCGCGACGCCGCTGTCTTCGCGCAGCGCGCTGCGCGAAGACAGCGTGAGCGTGAGCGCGGCGTCACCCGGGCCGCGCTGCACGCCGATTTGCGCGGCGTCGACGCGGATGCGGCGCACCAGCGCGCGGCCGTTGCGCCAGGTGTCGAACACTTCTTCGGCCAGCGCCACCAGGCGCTCGGCGATCAGAAACGGGTACACGCCGTCGAGGCGCAGCGTGGCGCTGCGCAGCGAAGCCGAGAGGCTGCCGCGCACGAGCAGCGCGTGAACGTCCGCGCGCTCCACGTGGGGCAAGCCGTTGCTCGGCTCTTCACGCTCGCTGGCGCGGAACGCGGCCTGCACCGAGAACACGACGCCCCCCGTCGGCCGCGTCGTCACGGTGGCGACTGGCCGCTCGAGCGGCGCGCGCCCGTAGCTCGGCCAGGGCGAATCGAGCAGGCGGCGAGCGCTGGCGAGCGCGGCGGTGGTCGCCGCAGCCGGCGCGTTGAGCCGCGCCTCGTCGATGGCGTGCGTCAGCGCGCCGCGCAACAAGACGAGCTCTACGCGTCGCTCATGGACCGCCACCTCCGGCAGCGGCCCGACGCGGTACACGCTGACGAGCACGTCGGTGCCATCGGCTTCCAATCCGATCTCCCACGGCTCATCGCCGGCGTAGAGCGGAATGGTCGCGCGGTCGCGCTTGCCGCGGCTCAACGCCGAGACCGCGTGGCCGAGATCCGCGAGCACCGCCAACGCCTGTCCTTCTCCCAGGCGAGCAGTAATATTGACCCCATCGACGATGACGTCGAAGAGACCGTGAAGCGGAGCGAGGGCTGCTGAAGGAGCCGATTCGGGCCGCGGGCGGACAACCACCTCAATGGCTGACATCTGACGCTGGGCATCGTAGGTGGTGACGGGAGATTGCCCCACTTTTCCGAATGGATTGCCCAAGAGTGGACAGCGTCGGCGGGTCCCGCTAGCCCTGGCAGGGCCGCCGCCGGCGCGCGCTTGCGAGCGCGCTCCACGCGGCGAAAGGCTATGAAAATTGCCTGAATCGCGCGGCGACGTCGCTCCGCTCGGCAGCGCGCGGGCGTCAATAAAACCGCTGCCCGCCGCCTTCGTGAGCGGGGCCGCGGCGCTGCTGTCGATGCTGTGGCTGTTCGGCTTCACCGTCGACGATGCGTTGATCAGCGCGCGCGTCGCGCATCAGCTCGCGAGCGGTCACGGCTATCGCTTCAACCCCGGCGGGCCCATCGTCGACGCCGTCACCCCGCTCGGTTGGGCGCCGCTGCTGGCGCCGTTCGCGCGCTCGGGCGTTTGGCCGGCGCTCGAGGCCGCGCGCGTCATCGGTCTTTTGGCCTGGCTGACGGCCGCGAGCTGGCTCGGCGTGCGGCTCGCGGCGATTGGTCGGCGAGCGCTCTGGCTCGGCGCGCTGGCGCTGCTGCTGACGACGCCGCTCGCGGCGTGGGCCGTGTCCGGAATGGAGACAGGGCTCGTGATCGCGCTCTGCGCCTTCGCGCTGAGCGACAGCGCCGCGGGGCGCGTCGCGCTCGGGCTCGCGGTGGCGCTGCGCCCAGAGCTCTGTCCCTGGGCGCTCACGCTGGCCGTTGGTCGCGCCGTGCTGAGTCGCAGCGCGAGCTCGAAGCGCATCGCGGCCGGGTTGCTCGCGGCCGGCGGCGTGCTCGCGCCGTTGATCGCCGTCGCCGTGCTGCGCTCGTGGCTCTTTGGGGCTGCCTATCCGCTGGCGCTCGAGGCCAAGCCGCCGGAGTTGTCCTCCGGGCTGCGCTACGCGCTCGGCGCGCTGGCGCTCAGCGGGCCGCCTTGGTTGCTCCTCGCTGGGCGTGACTGGGCTCACGTCGCCCCGCAGCGCCGCGTGCCGTTGCTGGCGCTGCTCGCGCACGCCGGCGCGCTGATCGTCGTGGGCGGTGACTGGATGCCGCTCTATCGCTTGTTCGTGCCGGTGTTGCCCAGCGTGATCCTGCTCGCCGCCGAGCTCGGCCAGCGCGCGTCCACGCTGTCGCTCGGCTTGCGCCTGACGCCGTTCCTCGCCGCGACCGCGTTCATCGCGCTCTCGCTCGCGCCGAGCTCGCGGCGCGTCTGGGCGCAGCGCGCCGCGCTCGTCGAACGCGCGCGTCCGCTGCTCGCCGGCGCGCGTCGACCGGCCACGCTGGACATCGGTTGGGTGGGCGCCGCCAGCGATGCAGCGCTCGTCGATCTCGCCGGCGTGACCGATCCGGCGATCGCGCGGCTGCCGGGCGGGCACACCACCAAGCGGCTACCGGACAGCTTGCTGGAGCGGCGCGAGGTCGACGCGCTGATTCTGCTCGCTGAGCGTCCGGAGCTGAGTCGCTGGCCCGAGCTCGATTTCGTCCGCGGCGTCGAGCAGCGCGTCGTGCACTTGGCGTCTGCTGAGCGCTTCGAGCCGCTCGCGATCATCCCGCTGCGCGGCACTACGCGAGCGTACGTGATCGCGCGCAAGCGCGCGCCTTGAGCCGCTGACGTGGCGCGCTACGCGGATTCCCGGCGCGCTTCGGCCGTCGACAGCAGCGCTTCGCGGAACGTCTTGGTGTCGGGGAAACGATCATGCGGCTGCGGCGCCATCGCGCGCTCCACGATGGCGCGCCACTCGCCGGAGATCTGGCGCAGCGCGGGGTGCACGCCGCTCTCGGAGTTCGCCAAATCGAGCGTCGGATCGCGGCTGTCGCACGCCCGCGCCGGCGGCGGATGGCCCGAGAGGCACTCGTACAGCACGGCGCCGAGCGCGTACACGTCGCTGCGTGCGTCCACTTCGTTGCCCTCGACCTGCTCGGGCGGCATGTAGCCGGGGGTGCCGAGCGGTACGTCTGCGTTCGTCAGGCGCGTCTCTGCCCACTCTACGCGGGCGACGCCGAAATCGAGGACCTTGGCGTGCTCATTGCGCGAGCTGGTGTCGCCGAGCGCCGCTTCGCGGCACAAGAAGATGTTGCTGGGCTTGAGATCGCGGTGAATGATGCCAGCCGCGTGCACCGCCGAGAGCGCGTCGCAAATCTCCAGCGCGATGGGCAGCACCTCGCCCGGCGTGAGCTCACCCAGGCGCCGTAAACGCGTGGCCAGCGACTCGCCGTAGAGCCGCTCCATCACGAGATAGCTGGTGCCGTCGGGCAAATGGCCGTCGTCGTACACCTCCACGACGTTCGGGTGCCACGCCAGGCCGAGCGCCGCCGCTTCACGGCGCAGGCGATCGGCCGCCACGGTGTCGTGCGCGACCGCCGCGCGCAGCAGCTTGATGGCGACGATGGAGCCGTCGGCGATGCGCTGCGCTTCCCAAATCGTCCCGTTCGCGCCCACGCCGAGCTTCTCGGTGAGCCGGTATTGGCCGGCGACGACGTGACCCGCGTGAAAGCCGACGGCGCTCTTCTCGCGCGCTTCGCCCAGCGCTGCCGCGCGTTCGAGGACTTGGATGCGCGTGAGCTGCGCGCGCGTCTGTCGTTTGCGGCTCGCCTCGCGCGCGAGCCACGCGCTGACTCCGCCGCCGAGCAGCGTGCCCGCCCCGAGCGCGAGCGCGAGCGCGTGGGGCTCGTCCACGAAGAAGTGCCAAACGGCGCCGGCGACGGCGCCGAGCAGCGCGCCGCCGAGCACGGTCCAGGCCGCGCGCTGTTCGGTCCAGCGCACTTCGAACTCTTGTACGCCGCTGCTCGTCGCTTCGATCGCGCGCACTCTGCCGGGCGCGAGACCGAAGAGCAGCGGCACGCTCGCGAGCTCGGCCATGCGCGCCAGGCGGCAGAGCTCCGGCCGCTCACAGCTGGAGTCGAGCGTGCCGCGCACCGAACCTCGCCAAAAGCCAGGTCGCTGCTCGATGGTGCGCCAGCGCTCCGCAGAGAGCTGCTCGCCGCCGAAGTGATCCAGCCGGCTGTAGGCGGCGCCAGGTTCCAGCGCGCCGCGCATGACGTGCGTCCAAGCGCCGAGGTTCTCGGCGTGCACGGCGGCGCGCACGGCGCGCTCTAGCCGCCGCTCACCCCAGCGCTCCGCGTAGGCGATGAGTGCGCTGTGCCACACCTCGATGGGCACCAGGCGCATCTCATCCGCCAACAGGTCGCGATCGAGCCGCGTGTCAGTGAGGAACTTCTCGGCGGCGTCGCGGCCGTCTTGCATCAAGACGGAGAGGTAAAGCGTCTTCAGGCGCGACGCTGGCGTCCTGCCCCGGCTGGCCCTTCGCTGCACCTCTTAAGCCTCCTGGAGGGACGCGGCCAGGTCAAGAGGCGGCTCGCGTCTCGGTTACAAAAAGCATCTCACCTTGCTTCGCGCTCGGCGCGCAGCCAGTGAAACGCGGCGGATATCAAAATCTGTCGCTGCCCGCCGTAAGTAAAAGCGTAGGTGCGAGCAGCAAGTGTTTTGCAATGTGCTAGGGTTATGCCCGTGGAAGTTTCACTCCTGACGGTAAGACGTCTGGCGCCTATCGCCGCATTGGCAGCGATAGTGGTCGGCCCGACGCTGCCGAGCCAGGCCGCGGCAGGGCCGCTGGCGGTAGTCGCGGGTGAGACATTGGATCTGCGCGCGGACTCGCTGGAAGTCGATATGGCCCGTGGCACTGCGCTGCTCGACGGCAAAGTGCACGCGACGCTGGGTGATTTGCAGGTCGACTGCGCCAAGGTCGAAGTTCGTTACGACGAAGCCCCCAATGTGCGTTGGGCTCGCGGAACGGGCGGTGTCAGCGCGAGGGCCCACGGCTTTTCAGCGACAGCGTCATCCATCGAGGTCGATGTGGGTCGTCGCAGTGTCCGGCTGGCTGGCTCGGTCAAGCTCAGCCGCGGCAAAGGTTGGGTCACCGCCGACAGCGCGAGCATCGATTTGGCGACGCGAAAAATCGTCTTGAACGACGTCGAGGGCTCGATTCCCGTCAAGACACCGGCCCCGTAGGCCTCGAGCGGCCGGCCAATCGCCGCTGCGCGACGCCCGAGAAAGGGCCCACTTTTTGCTTCGGGGTGGTAGACTTGCCCGTCTCTCGCGCTAGTTTGGGCTATCGAGAGGGCAGGTAGAATGGAGATAAAGCAGCAATTACGCCTGAGCCAGCAGCTGGTGATGACACCGCAGCTGCAGCAGGCGATTCGGCTGTTGCAGCTATCGCGTCTGGAGCTCATCGAGGAAGTTCGCAAAGAGCTCGATAACAATCCCGTGCTCTCCGAGGACGAGCCGGATCACCGGGTCCGGTCCGAGCCAGGGGACAGTCGCGCGGGCGCCGAGGCCCGCACCATCCAGGAGCCCCTCGAGTACAAAACGGCAGAGCAAAAGTCGAACGAGCGCGCTACGCGCGAGGTCGACTGGGAAAAGTTCCTCGAGAACCGAAACCTGCAGCAGCCGCCGACGGCGTCACGGGGAGGCTTCGATGAGCTACCGCCCATCGAGCAGAACCTGACGAAACCCAACAACCTGCACGACCACCTTTTGTGGCAGCTGCAGATGAGCAACTTCAATCAGGCCGAGCGCCAGTTCGCCGAGCTCGTGATCGGGAACCTGGACGACAAGGGTTATCTCGATCTCATCGGCGTGGAGCGTCCGGACGGCACGCGCACCCCGGACCTGACCATCGAAGATCTGGCGGAAGAGGCCGGGCTACACCCCGACGACGCGCCGCTCGTGCTGGAGATGATTCAGCGCTTCGACCCGGTGGGCGTGGCGGCGCGCGATCTGCGTGAGTGTCTGATGATCCAGGCCAGCGTCGCCGGCTACGAGGACGGCGAGACGGTCACCGAGATCATCAAGAATCACCTGCCGCAGCTCGAGAAGCACAATTACCAGGCCATCGCGCGTGAGATGAAGATCCCGCTCGAGGACGTGTACGAGGCGGCCAAGGAGATTCAGTCTTTCGAGAGCCGTCCGGCGCGCAACTTCACCGACACCGACGAGCGCACCATCGGCATCACGCCGGACGTGTACGTGATCAAAGACGGTGCGGACTTCGTCGTGCTCGACAACGACCGCGGCGTGCAGCGCCTCTTCATCAATGAGTCGCTCACCAAGCGCATGATGAAGGATCCCAGCGCGAAGGAGTTCATCGGGGAGAAGCTGCGCAACGCGCAATGGCTGATCCGCGCCATTGAGCAGCGCCGCAAGACCATCATCCGCGTGGCCGAGTGCATCGTGGAGAAGCAACGCGACTTCTTCGAGAAGGGCGTGACTCACCTGAAGCCGATGATCTTGCGCGACGTAGCCGAGGCCGTCGGCATGCACGAATCGACGATTTCGCGCGTGACCACGAACAAGTACATGCATACGCCGCAGGGCTTGTTCGAGCTCAAGTACTTCTTCAACTCCAGCATTCGCCGCGTGGCCAACGAGGACATCGCGAGCGAGAGCGTGAAGCAAGCGATCAAGAAGCTGATCGACGAGGAAGACAAGGCGAACCCGATCAGCGACCAGCAGATCGTGGAGATGCTCGAGCAAAACGAGGGCATCAAGATCGCGCGCCGCACCGTCGCGAAATATCGCGAGATGCTGGGCATTCTCGCGTCGTCGAAGCGTAAACGGCTGTTTTGACGCTGCTAGCGCCTCCGTCCCGCGGGCGGAGGCGCTTTTTTGTGGGTCGCGGCTGAGGGGCACGCGACCGTTTCCGCGCGGGGGCAGGTCGTGTGGGGCCTTTTCGCGCGCCTTCGGCTCCCATCTTGCGCGGGGGTTCGGCTAATGTAGCCGTTGCCGGTCCTTATCGGCAGGAGATCCAATGAACATCAGCATCACCTTCCGTCATATGGCGTCCAGCGAGGCGATAAAGAGCTATGCCGCCGACAAGCTCGGCAAATTGCAGCGCTTCCTGCGCCAGCCGATGACGGCGAAGGTCACGCTCTCGATCGACGGCTCGGACAAGAGCGCCGAGGCCCGCATCTCGAGCGGCGGCGAGCATCTCGAGGCCAAAGAGAGCGGCGAGGACATGTACGCCTCGATCGATCGCATGATGAGCAAGTTGGAACGCCAAATTCGTGGCGCGAAAGGAGCTGCACAGGCGAAGCGCAAGGGCGCCGAGACGGTGCGCACGGAAGAAGCAGCGGCCCCCGTTGCGAGAGCCAAGACCGGCGGTAAGAAGAAAGCCAAGCGAGCGCCCGCTGCCCGTGCCACGAGCAAGGCGAAAGCCAAAAAGAAGACGGGCTAGGCGTCATTTTCGATTCCGGCTTCGAGCTTTAGGAGCCAAGCATGCGACTTTGCGAAATTCTTAGTGTCGAGCGCATCCTCGTGGATGGCGACGGCAGCACCGTGAGAGACAAACCGTCCGCGCTCAAGGTGCTGGGCCAGCTCTTGGCCCCCGCGCTTGCCATCGATGCGTCGCACCTCGAAGCGTTGCTGATGGAGCGGGAGCGGCTGCAGAGCACCGGCATCGGCGACGGCGTGGCCATCCCGCACACCGCGGTGGAAGAGGCGGAGAGTCAGGCGGCGGCGCTCTTGCTCTGTCCGCGAGGCATCGCCTTCGATGCCATTGACGGGGGTAAGGTCAACATCATCTTCGGCGTAGTGGGCCCGAAGCGAGCGACCGGCGAGCACCTGCGCACCCTGGCGCGCATTTCGCGTCTCTTGCGCGACGGCAGCACGCGCGAGCGGCTGGTCAACGCGGAGAGCGCGAGCGTCGCGTACGAGCTGATCGAGACCCACGACGCGCGCGAGGCGAAGCCTTGAAGGGTCATGCCGACTCCGGTGAGCTGCCGCGCGGCGTTACGGTCCGCGAGCTGCTCGACGATCCGGCGTTGGGACTCAACGTGCGTCTGTTGGCGGGTGCCCAGGGCCTGGGACGCACCATCGATCATCCGCGGATCCAGAAATCCGGGCTGTCCTTGGTTGGTCATGTGCGCGGCGTGGTCCCGTCGCGCATCCAGGTGTTCGGGGAGACGGAGCTCAGCTACGCGGAGACGCAGTCCCCCGAGACGCAGCGCCAGGCCGCCGCGACCTTGTTCTCGCTGGGGCTGGCGTGTGTGCTGGTGACGCGCGGCGTCGACCCGCCGCGGCCGTTCGCCGAAGAAGCGGATCGCAGCGGTACGCCGCTGGTTGTCTGTGCCGAGCGCTCCTCGGCGGTGATCGCGGCGGTTCACGCGCTGCTCGATGAGCGGCTGGCGCCGCGCACGCGCATTCACGGCGTGCTCGTCGACGTGTTCGAGGTCGGCGTGATGTTGCTCGGCAAGAGCGGCATCGGAAAGAGCGAGTGCGCGCTCGAGCTCGTCATGCGCGGCCATCGCCTGGTCGCCGACGACGTCATCGAATGCGATTATCGCCCGCCGGGTATGGTGTTCGGGCAGCCCGCCGCGTTGTTGCGTCACCACATCGAGGTGCGCGGGCTCGGCGTGCTCAACATCAAAGATTTGTTCGGCGTCACCGCCATCCGTGAGCGCAAGCGCATCGACCTCGTCGTCGAGCTGCAGCTCTGGCAGCCGGAAGCCGCGTACGACCGCATCGGCTTGGAAGATCGCCACCGCGAGATCCTCGGCATTCCCGTGCGCGAGGTGGTGCTCCCGGTGCGACCGGGTCGCAACATGAGCAGCATCATCGAGATCGCCGCGCGCAACGAACTGCTCCGTCAAGCCGGGCACCACTCCGCGCGGGAGTTCGTGCATCGCCTGGAGGGCGGGCTGCTGCGCGGCGACGACGCGCCGACGCAAACTTCGCGGCCGCCTAGCTCGCTGTACCGCTCGCCGGTGCCGCCCAACGAGAGCTCCGCGCCGCCCCCCGTGCTGGAGCGGCGCCGATGAGCCTGCGACCGCCATCCAGTGCTCGCCCGGTTGGGCCGGAGTCGGTGGTGGTGGTTACCGGTGTGAGCGGCGCCGGCAAATCGACCGCGGTGCGCGCGCTGGAAGATCTCGGCTACTTTTGTGTCGACAACCTCCCTACACCGGTGCTGGCGAGCGCAGTGGCGGCGCTCGGGGCGGCAGGGGTGACGCGCGCGGCGTTCGGCATCGACGTGCGGGTGCGCGGCTTTCTCGATGACGCAGCCGTCGCCATCAATGGACTATCGCACTCCGGGCTGAAACACCTGGACGTGCTGTTCCTGGACGCCGCGGACGAGGTGATTCTGCGCCGCTTTAGCAGCACTCGGCGCCCGCACCCGTTGAGCACCGCGATGGAGCCGGGGGGCGAAGGCTCCGCCGTGGCCGTGCTCGACGGAATTCGCATCGAGCGAGAGCTGTTGATCCCGCTGCGAGCGCGAGCGACCGTGGTCCTCGACACGACCGTTCTTTCCGTTAATGAGCTGCGCCGCCAGGTCTTGCAGCATTTTGCGCCGGGCGAGGGGCGCGTGCGGCGCGTGCATGTCCGCATCATTTCCTTCGGCTTCAAGTTTGGCACTCCGGTCGACGCTGATATGGTGCTCGACGTGCGCTTCTTGAAGAACCCGCACTTCGAGACGGAGCTTCGCCCGCTGTCCGGCCTCGACGGCCCCGTGCGCGACTATGTGCTGGAGACCGACGACGCCGGCGGTTTTCTGGAGCGCGCGCGCAGCCTGCTGGACTTCTGTCTGCCGCGCTTCGAACGCGAAGGGAAAAGTTACGTCACCATCGCCGTGGGTTGCACCGGCGGACGCCACCGCTCGGTGGTGATCGGGCAGCGCCTCGCCGAGTTCGTGAGTGAGCTCGGCTTGCCGGTCGACGTGATGCACCGCGACGTCGATCGCGTCAAGATGAAGGGGCTCGGAGCCGATCCCGATCACGCCGAGGCGAGACCGGTGCTCGCTTCTGGAGAGCAGACATGACGCAAGCGAGGGGCACGTTCGAGGTTCGAAATAAGCTGGGCCTGCATGCGCGCGCCGCGACCAAGCTGGTGCAGCTCGCCTCGCGTTTCCCTTGCGAGATTTCACTGAGCCGCGCGGGCCAAGCCGCGAACGCCAAGAGCGTGATGGGCGTGCTGCTGCTGTGCGGCTCCAAAGGCACGGAGCTGGAAGTGCAGGCGGAGGGCCCGCAAGCCGAAGACGCGGTGGCCCAAATCGGCGAGCTCATCACGAATCGATTTGGAGAAGACGAGTAGCATGGTGCGGGAAGCGGAGGAACCGCCGTTCTCTGGCGCTCAAGCCATCGTCTTGGACGGCATTCCTGGCTCGCCGGGCTACGCCAGCGGCCGCGCCGTAGTGATCGACACGCGGCGCCAGGGCATCGCGCGCCGTCACATCCCCAAGCACGCCGCCGACGACGAGGTCGAACGCTTCGATCGTGCGGTCGCTGTGGCCGCGACCGAGCTGCGCGAAGCGGAAGAGCGCACGCGCGCCCGGGCCACCCGCCTCGAGTCCTCGATCCTCGCGGCGTACCTGCTGATGGTCGAGGACGAGACGCTGCGCGACGAGGTCGAGCGCCGCATCCGCATCGATCTGTTGTGCGCAGAGTGGGCGCTGTCCGCCACGGTCGAGGAGATGGCCGCGCAGCTGCGGCAAGGCGGCGATCCTTACCTCGCCGAGCGCAGCCATGATTTCGAGTTCGTCTCGGATCGCATCCTGGGCGCGCTGATGGGCCGCGCGTCATTGCTCGTACTGGCCGGTGATCGGGCGCCCTGCGTGCTCGTCGCGCACGATCTTTCACCCGCGGAGACCGTGGGCCTCACGCGCGACCGTGTGCTCGCCATCGTCACCGAGGTCGGCACGCGCACCAGCCACACCGCGATCCTGGCGCGCGCCCTCGAGATCCCGGCCGTCGTCGGCGTGGGCGGGCTGCTCTCGCGGGTGGGCGACGGCGATCTCGTGACCGTGGACGGCGTGCACGGCCGCGTGGTGCTGAACCCGTTCGCGGATCTGATGGCCGAGCACGAGGATCGCGCGCAGCGCTTTCAAGCCGCCGCGCGCGCGCGCTTGAAGCTGCGCGACAGGCCCATCGTCACGCGCTGCGGTGTGCCCGTCGAGCTGCGCGCCAACATCGAGCTGCCGAGTGAAGCGGAGGTCGCGCTCTCGCAGGGCGCGCGGGGGATCGGTCTGTACCGCAGCGAGTTTCTGTACGTCGATCGCATCGAGCCGCCGACCGAGGATCAGCACTATGAGACCTACCGCCGCGTCGTGGAGGCCGTCGCGCCGCTGCCCGTCACGCTGCGCACCTTCGATATCGGCGGAGACAAATTCGTGTCCGCGCTGCAGCTGCCCTCCGATATGAATCCGGCGCTCGGGCTGCGCGCGGTGCGTCTAGCCCTCGCGCGACCGGATCTGTTGCTCACCCAGCTGCGCGGCATGATCCGCGCTTCGGCGCACGGCCCGCTGCGCATCATGGTGCCGATGATCGCCTCCATCGGCGAGTTTCGCGCGGTGCGTGCGCTGTTCGATCGCGCGCTCCAAGAGGTGGACGCGGCGGGCCATCCGCGCGCGGCGCACGTGCCGCTCGGCATGATGGTAGAGGTCCCGTCGGCCGCGCTGATGGCCCATCAATTCGCGCAAGAAGCGGAGTTTCTCAGCATCGGGACGAACGACCTGGTGCAGTACGCCCTGGCCGTGGATCGCTCGAGCCCGGAGCTCGCGTACCTCGCCTCGTACTACGATCCTGCGATCCTGCGACTCATCGCCATGGTCGTGCGCGCGGGCAACGACTACCAATGTCCGGTTTCACTGTGCGGCGCCATGGCCAGCGACCAGCTGGCGTCGCTGCTCCTGCTCGGCATCGGGTTGCGGGAGCTCAGCATGGAAGCGTCGGCCATTCCCGCGGTGCGTCAGGCCATCGGGGAGGTGACGCTGGCGGAGGCGGGGGAGGCGCGTGAAGAGGCGCTCTCGGCGCTCACCTCCGTAGAAGTAGAGCGCTGCCTGCTGGATCGCTTTGGCGCGCGGCTGGATCTGGATTGAGCGAGGCCAGGTGTTACGCGGAGCGTGTTTTGGGCCACTGGGCCGACGGAATGTCCCTGTGAATAACTCGTTCTGCCCTGGTTGACCGATCGATCGCGCGGCGTATACTCGGCCCCCAAAATCCACAAAGTAGAAAGCTAGGATCGAAAAAATGCCCCTTCAGCCCGAAGCCAAGCAGGGCGTCATCAGCAATTTCCGCCTCCACGACTCCGACACTGGCTCGCCGGAGGTTCAGGTCGCGTTGCTCAGCCAGCGCATCGATTACCTGACCGAGCACTTCAAGGTTCATCGCAAGGACCACCACTCGCGCCGTGGCTTGTTGAAGCTCGTCGGTCAGCGTCGGCGCTTGCTCGACTACCTGAAGCGCTCGGATGTCGAGCGTTACCGCAAGGTCGTCGGCGCGCTGAACCTCCGCAAGTGAGGGATTTCAAAGCCGTTCAGGGCCGAGCGTGCTCGCGCCCGAGAACGGCCGCATGCTGCTCGGGCCGCTCGGAGCCCGAGCACGGGCTGTCGCCGTGAGAACGCGGGCGGTCACGATCAGAGTCCGGGCGTCGATGGGGCGCTGAGCCCCTGTATCCGGAGGTGAGGCGCCAGAACTTCAACTTCGCTTCGTGATGCCGCAGCCCGCTCGGCGTCAGGAATCGAGGCTGAAGGCCAAGGTGCTCACCGACGGCGTTTACCGCACGAAGCGGTAAGTTGCGCGAAGGAGCGCTTTAACAATGTTCGTACGAGAAACCGTCGTCGTGGGTGGTCGTCCGCTCACGTTCGAGACCGGCCGTTTGGCAAAGCTTGCCCACGGCTCGATGTTGGTCACCTACGGAGAGAGCGTGGTGCTCGTCACCGCGGTGTCCACCGATGAGCGCGCTGGGATCGACTTTTTTCCGCTGACCTGTGAGTACGTCGAGAAGACGTACGCCGCCGGCAAGATTCCGGGCGGCTTCTTCAAGCGCGAGGGGCGTCTGCGCGATTTCGAGGTGCTCGCCTCGCGCCTGATCGACCGCCCGCTGCGCCCGCTGTTCCCCGACGGCTACAAGAAGGACACCCAGGTCATCGCCACCGTGCTGTCCTCCGACAAGGAGAACCCCACGGACGTGCTCGCGATGTGCGGCGCGAGCGCGGCGCTCTCTGTCTCCGATATCCCCTGGAGCGGGCCCATCGCTGGGATGCGCGTCGCGCGCGTCGATGGCGAGCTCATCGTGTTCCCTTCGTTCGAGCAGAGCGCGAAGGCAGACATCGATTTGGTGGTGGCGGCGAGCAAGGACGCCATCGTGATGGTCGAGGGCGGTGCCGACGAGGCGCCCGAGAACGAGCTGATCGACGCCCTGATGTTCGCGCACGAGCAGGCGCAGCCGATCATCGCCCTGATCGAGCGCATGCAGCAGGCCGTCGGCAAGCCGAAGCGCGAGTTTGCCATCCCCAAGCTGGACGAGGCCATCGCGCGTCGCGTCGCCGAGCTCTGCGACGGTGAGCTCAAGGTCGCGTGCGTCATCCGTGAGAAGAAGAAGCGCTACGAGAGCTACGGCAAGCTCAAAGAGCAGCTGGTCGCCACGCTGAGCGCCGAGCTCGGCGAGCGCTACCTCCCCAATGAGAAGCTCATCAAGGAGGAGTTCGAGAACCGCAAGGCGTACGTCGTGCGCAACATGGTGACCAACGAGGGCCGCCGCATCGACGGCCGCGACTCGCGCACCATCCGCCCGATCAGCTGCGACGTCGGCTTGCTCCCGCGCGTGCACGGCTCAGCGCTGTTTCAGCGCGGGGAGACGCAGGCCATCGTCACCACGACGCTCGGCACCGCGAGCGACGAGCAGAAGATCGACGCGCTCACCGGCGAGAGCTGGAAGCGCTTCATGCTGCACTACAACTTCCCGCCGTTCTCCACCGGTGAGACCAAGCCGCTGCGTGGCCCCGGGCGGCGCGAGGTCGGCCACGGCGCGCTCGCGGAGCGTGCCGTCGCGCGCATGCTGCCGGATCACACGCAGTTCCCCTACACGGTGCGCATCGTGAGTGAGACGTTGGAGTCCAACGGCTCGAGCTCGATGGCCAGCGTGTGCGGCGCGACGCTCAGCCTGATGGATTGCGGCGTGCCCATCCGCCGGCCCGTCGCGGGCATCGCCATGGGCCTGATCCAAGAGGGCAACCAGGTCGCGATCCTGAGCGACATCTTAGGCGATGAGGATCACCTCGGTGACATGGACTTCAAGGTCTGCGGCACCGAGCGCGGCGTCACCGCCATTCAGATGGACATCAAGATCACGGGCCTCGAGCGCAGCATCCTCGAACGAGCGCTGCAGCAGGCGCGTGAGGGGCGCTTGTTCATCCTCGGCAAGATGCTCGAGACCTTGCCCACGCCTCGCCCGGAGATCAACCGCTGGGCGCCGCGCATCACCAGCATCAAGGTCAAGCCCGATCAGATTCGGCTCATCATCGGTCCCGGTGGCAAGACCATCAAGGGCATCGTCGATCAGACCGGCTGCAGCATCGACGTCGAGGACGACGGCACGGTCAACGTCGCCAGCTCCGACTCCGACGCGGTCAAGCGCGCGCTCAACATCATCGAGGGGCTCGTGGCCGAGCCCGAGGTCGGACAGGTCTATCGCGGCGTGGTCAAGCGCTTGACGGACTTCGGCGCCTTCGTCGAGATCCTGCCGAACACCGAGGCCCTGCTGCACGTCTCGGAGATGGCGCACGAGCGCGTCGAGGTCCCCGCCGACGTGCTGCGCGAGGGCGAAGAGGTCGAGGTCAAGGTCATCAGCATGGATCGCGAAGGCAAGATCCGGCTTACCCGTCGCGAGCTCTTGCCGTTCCCCGAGGGTGACGAGGGCGATCGCGCTCGCGAGCGCATTGCTCGCGCCCGCGAGGGCGGCGGTCCTCCGTCGCGCGGCGGCGGTGGTGGCGGTCGCGGCGGCCGTGATGGCGGCGGTGGTCGCGGCGGTCGCGAAGGCGGCGGTGGCCGCGGCGGCGGTCGCGATCGCGGCTCACGCCCGCGTTGAGCGGCTGCGCTCAGCTCGAAGCGAAGGCCTCGCGCCCGACGGCGCGGGGCCTTTCTTTTTCGCACAGCCGGCGGCGCGCGCTGAGCGCGCAGAGGTGGGGTGGGTAGGGGGCTGAGAGTGATGAATTAGCTACTACGCCGAACTCCATTACTCTCTGCACGAACTCGGATACTGTCGTCTCCCTCCCGGCGTGTGGCCGGCAGTCAGGGACGACGATGAGCACTCTTCCGAGGACGACCGCGACCCGTCAGTTCGCCGGGCTCGTGCTGGCAGAAATCGAGACTCGCGACGGTCAGCTGCAGCGCTTGCGGGATTTGCTGCGTGAAATTGGCGAGCAAACCACGGCTGCCATGCAAGGCCGACCAGCGGCCGAGCCCATCGTGCCGTTCTCGCGGCTGGCGACGGTGCATTACGCGCGCTTCGTGATCATCGCTGACTTCGTGCCATCGCGGCCGCTGCTCGCGTTTTCGACCAACTACGACGGATCCGAGGGCGAAGCGTGCAGCGCGCGCCGGGCGCTGGAGCATCATCTCGACGATCTCGTGCAGAACGCGGGTCCTGGGCTGGAGCGCGTCTTCTCGCATTGTCGCGGCTACCGCGCGGGGCAGCTGCGGCGCTTCCTGCGCTCGCACCAGCGCCGTGCGGCGACCTTTTACGTGGGCTCCAGCGGGCGCAGCCGCAGCCAGATCCTGTGGGAAGCCGAGCTGCGCCGCAGAGTGGACCATATTCTGGACACCGGCGACTACGCGAGCAGCTTGCCCGAGCAGGTCCGCGCCGCGGTGCTGGAACGACTCCGAGCGGGCTATCCGAGTATCCCGAGCTTCCCGCCGCAGCCGGATCTCAGCGGCCGCTTGCGCTGGCTCAAGGCGCTGGCAGCCGTGCTGGGGCTCGGCTCCGCCGCGCTCGCCGCGAGCCTGTTGGGGCCGCTCGGCAGCGCGTCGGCGCTGACGGCGATCTTGCTCGGCGCGGCGCTGCTCGTGCTGCGCTTTCGCCAGCTGGAGAAGACCGACGCGCAGTTCCAGCCGCAGTATTCCGCCGAAAACGTGCGGCAGTTCGGCCTCGCTTCAGCCGAAGAGAACATCTTCCTGCAAAACCAGCTGACGCACCTGGTGCCCGTCAAGCCGGGACCGCTGCGCTGGCTGTTGATCCGCGTGGTGTTCGCGGCGCTCGATCTGCTCGTCAAATATCAATATAACAAGGGCAAGCTGGGTGACATCCCATCGATTCACTTCGCGCGCTGGGTGCTGATTCCCAATCGCGGCGTGCTCTTCTTCAGCAACTTCGACAGCTCCTGGCAGAGCTATTTGGGTGATTTCATCGATCAGGCGAGCAGCGGGCTCACCGCGGTGTGGAGCAACACCGTGGGCTATCCGCGCACTACCTGGCTCTTGAGAGCGGGCTCGCGCGACGCGCAGCGCTTTTTGGCGTGGACTCGCCATTACCAACGTCCCACGCAGGTCTGGTATGCGGCGTACCCGGGCCTCTCGATCGTCAACGTGAACGCCAACACCGAGATTCGTCGCGGGCTCGCGGAGCCGCAGGCGGTAGACGCGACGACCTGGCTGTTTTTGCTGCGCAGCGTCGATCGCCAGGCGGCCGACGAGCAATACAGTGAGGAGCGCACGCGCGAACCTCCGCTGCCGCTGCAGGATATTCAGGGCATCATCCTGTGGGGTTATGGACACGTGCCCGAGGCCAGGTATTTGATGCTGCGCGTGCGCCGTCGGGACGCGGGCGCGCTGAAATGGCTGAGTGAGCTGCCGCTGGCGTCGGCCGCCGCCGAGTCCAAGACGGACGAGCCGCCGGAGCCGCTCGTCAACGTGGCGTTCACCTATCGCGGGCTGCGCGAGCTCGGTGTGGACGAGACGCTGTGCAACCGCTTCTCGACGCCGTTCGTGCAAGGCTCGGAGGACGAGTATCGCGCTCGCGTCAACGGTGACGTGGGCGCGGACGCCCCGAGCGAATGGGAGTGGGGCGGCCCGCACAACCCCGTGCACATCGTCCTGCTCATTTACGCCAAGACCAAGGCTAGTCTGGCCGGCTTCGTGGAGGCTCATCAGCGCGCCGCCGAGCAGCATGGGCTCGAGCTCGTGGTCAGCCTGGAAGGCACCACGCTCCCGGAGCGCAAGGAGCACTTCGGTTTTCGCGATGGCATCGCGCAGCCGACGGTGGAGGGCAGCGGTCGCGCCGAGGTGCAAGACAACACCGTCGCAGCGGGCGAGTTCTTGCTGGGACACCCCGACGGCTACGGCAACGTCTCGCACAGCCCGGTGAGCTCCGCCGGCTTCGCCTTCGGCGCCAACGGCAGCTACCTGGTGTTCCGCCAGCTCGAGCAAGACGTGCCGGCGTTCTGGCGCTATTGCTCGGCTCAGCGGGGCTTCGACGCGCTGACCATGGCCGCGAAGATGGTCGGGCGCTGGCCGAGCGGCGCGCCGCTCGTGCGTCACGCGGAGCGAGATCCCGAGCTCGCCGTTTTCGCGGACGACGACCATTTCTCCTACCTCACGGGTGATGAAGACAATGATCGCTACGGCGCGCGCTGTCCGTTCGGCGCGCACATCCGCCGGGCGAACCCGCGCGACTGGCAGCTTGGCACCACGCGGGCGGATTCACTGAAGCTCTCCAACCTGCACCGCATCATCCGGCGCGGGCGCCCCTACGGGCCGCCGTTGGTCGCCAGCATGGCGCCGGCCGCTCTGCTCACGCAGGCGCTCGCGGGTCCGGCCGACGGCGCGCGGCGCGGCCTGCAGTTCCTGTGCTTCAACGCCAGCATCGAGCGTCAGTTCGAGTTCGTGCAGCAACAGTGGCTGAGCAACCCCAAGTTTGCCGGCCAGAGCAGCGACGCCGATCCCGTGCTCGGCATGCGCCAGCCTCCGCTCGCGATCGGCAGCGAGCCGGCCACCTTCACCGTTCAGAGTGACGTCAAGACCGGCCTCTGTCCGCGCGCGACCGGGCTGCAGCACTTCGTGCGCGTGCTCGGCAGCGCGTATTTCTTCATGCCGTCGATCCCGGCGGTGCGGCTCTTGGGCAGCGAAATCGCTCGCGTCTCCGTCGCGGAGTCGCTGGAGCGCATCCCGGACGACGAGCAGCTGCACATCGACAACCTAGTCTTCACGTTGCGCGAGAAGATGAAGCGCGACTACGCCGGCCGCGCGACGCTGCGCGACGCGCACCCCAAGATGC
Source organism: uncultured Sorangium sp. (assembly GCA_966250485.1). Classification (GTDB taxonomy): domain Bacteria; phylum Myxococcota_A; class Polyangia; order Polyangiales; family Polyangiaceae; genus PMG-095. Next base: position 25,170 of record CBINHN010000077.1, read on the forward strand.
ACGGCCTGGTGCGCGCCTGGTTCAAAGTAGAGCCGAATTTGGAGGAAGAGCTGCGCGTCGGCGTGTTTCGTGAAGCGAAGACGTACCAGGCCTACGTGCGCATCTCCAACGCGAGCGGCACCGTGCAGAAGGACACCACCGCGGACATCCGCGGCGCCGCCATCAAGCTCATCGGCGTGCCGGGCGCGAAGCTGCTCGAGGGCGCCGAGGACTCGAGCACGCAGGACTTCCTGCTCATCAGTCACGACGAGTTCGTGACGCGCGACGTCGCCGAGTTCGACGCGCTGGTCCAAGCCATGGCCGCTGGCGGCGGCGAGCTGCTCGCGTTCCTAGTGAGCCACCCGCGCATCGCGCTCAAGATCTTCCAAGCCAGCAAGCGCCACTCGGACCTGCTGGCGATTCAATACTCCAGCGTCGTTCCGTACCTGTTCGGGGCTCGTGCCGTAAAGTACGTGCTGCGCCCGCTGCAGCACGCGCGCCCGCCGCTCTCGCTGGCGACCTCGCCCGACTTTCTGCAGCAACGTTTGAAGCAGAGCCTGAGCGAGGAGCCGGCCAGCTTCGAGTTCTTGATTCAGGAGCGCAGCGACCCCGACCCGCGCGCCATCGAAGACCCTAGCGTTGCCTGGTCGGCGCGAGGCGGCCTGCGTCGCGTGGCCACCCTCGAGATCCCGCCGCAAGACTTCGACACGCTCGACCGCCGCGTGCTCGGCGAGAACCTCTCTTTCAACCCCTGGCGCTGCTTGCCGGAGCACCGCCCGCTCGGCGGCATCAGCCGCGCGCGGCGTCAGGTGTACCGCGCGCTGTCGAGCTTCCGTCACGACCGCAACTCCGCGGCGAACCAGGAGCCCAGCGGCTGGTAGCGCGCGGCGCACAAAACGAGGACGCCGCAGGTCCAGAGGACTGCGGCGTCTTTTTGCGGGGCGGACGGGACTCGAACCCGCGGCCTCCGGCGTGACAGGCCGGCGTTATAACC
>CBINHN010000078.1:0-26010 GCA_966250485.1 uncultured Sorangium sp.
TGGTTCGCTTGGTCGTGCTCGCCTGAGCTTTCACGAGCGTACTTCATAGCACAGCGTGCTTTCATGCGCGGCGCTCGCGAGCGCTCGCCGAGCCGCTGAGCTTGCCGGGACGAGCGTGTGCGGCTCGTGTGGAAGTGTGTCCGTCGTCATGCGATAGGGACAGAGATGGAGCAGCAGGCCGAACGAGCGACGCCAGCGCGTCCGAAATGGGACGTCGAGCTCGCGATCTTCCTCGTCGGGATCGCGAGCCTGATGCTGGAGCTGCTGCACACGCGCCTGCTGGCCTTCTTTCTCGGCGGCATCTCGAATTTCCTGGCCATTCCGGTCGCGCTCTTCGGCCTCTCGCTCGGCTCATTGCTGGCGCACCGTGTGAAGAGAAGGAAGGCGCGCCGCCTCGCAACGAGCCTGCAGGCGCTCGCGCTGCCGCTGCTCTCCGCCGCGTTCATCGGATTTTTTGCGGTGGCGAACGCGTTCTTCCCACACATTCACGTGTCGCTCGCGAACCCGTACGGCGACGCGGCGCGCGTGTTGGCGTACTCGGGCCTGTTTTTGCCCGCTTACGCGCTCTTCGGCGCGCTGCTGGCGCTGTACTTCAGCGCAGACGTGCGCTTCATCGGGCGGCTCTACTTCTTCGATCTGGCGGGGGCGGCGGGCGGCTGTCTCGTCGCCCCGCTGGTGTTGACGTGGGCAGGGCTTCCCGTCGCCATCATGACGGTCCTCTTCGCCGCGCTGGCGCTGCTGGCCGTGACCCCGCTGCGCCGCCGGCGTCTCGCGCTTGGCGCGGGCGTTGCTGCGTATTGTGTTCTGGCGGCTCTGGCCTACCGCGGCAGCGTATTCAAAGAGCATCCGGACGCGGCCCGCTTGTCCCGCTATGTGCTGAGCGGCTACCGGCACGCGAGCATCGAAGAGGTGCGGGTGCGCTGGAACGATCTCGCGCGCACGAGCCTTCTGCGAGCGAGTTTTGGCGACAATGGCGGAGCGCACGCTTGGGGCATCGTCCAGGACGACGGCGTCAGCAACGTCAAGCTCACGCGCTGGGATCCTGCAGCAAAACCAGCAGACCTCCTGCCGTACAGCTTACATCACACGCTGCCGTTCGTGATGGGGTACGAGCCAAAGCGGATGCTCGTGCTGTTCGCGGGAGTGGGTCGCGACATGATCGAGCTCGACTGCATGGCGCAGGGCAGGGCTGATATCACGGGCGTGGAGCTGAACCGCGCGGTCGTCGACCTGTCCCGGGAGCCGCTGCTCGCGAGCATGAACTTGCCCGCCTTTCTCGCGCGGCCGAACATCCACCTGCTGGTGCGCGAGGGCCGGGATTTCCTGAACAATGATCACGGGCGCTACGACCTGCTCTTCGTCGCGACGAACGGCTCGGTAAGCGCGGATCGCACCGGCGACACACGCAAGTACCTCGACACGTACGAGGCCATGGCCTCGTACCTCGACCACCTAGCGTCGACTCCGGGCGCGATGATGATCTTCATGAACCAGCCCGTGCTCCACAAGGCGCAGAGCTTACAGCGGCTCTTCGCTGAGCGCGGCCTGGGTGACTTCAGCAGGGCAGCGTTCGCCTTCGGGGCGCTCAAGACGCGTGGGCAAGACAGCATGGTCGTCAAGCCGAGCGGTTTCACGCCGGACGAGGTCGCGGCGCTGGAGCGCAAGCTGGAGTCCTGGCCCTACGCGCGGCGAGTGCTCTACTCGCCGTTCAGCGCTGGCGTGCCGAGCTTCGTCGATGCCGTCCATGGACGGGCGCAGGCACCGCTCGTCACCGACGACCGCCCCTTCGTGCACCCGGTGAGCTGGCGCGACTTCGAGCTCGTGCCCGCGAAGACGCGCTTCGTCGATCAGCGCTATGCATCCAGCTGGATAAAGGTCTTTACCATCCTGCTCTTCGGCGCTGTCTCGGTCGCAGTGATGGCTTTTGTCGGCTTGCCGCGCGCGCGCACCCGGCGCGTGCCCTGGCCGTGGCTGCTGTACTTCTTCGTTTCAGGGGTATCGTACATGTGCGTCGAGATCGGCTTGATCGCCAAGACCGAGCTGTTTCTCGGCAGCCCGCTCTATGCGGTGGCGGTGATCCTGGCGCTGTTCCTCGCGGCGAATGGTCTCGGGGCTTACCTGCAGGGTCGCCGCAGCCTATTTCGTGGCCCGGCGTGGCTCGTGCTGCCGACCGTCGCCGCTATCGGCTGGGGCGTCTTGATGGCCGAGCTGTGTAACGCGCGGCTGCTCTCGCTGCAGTTGCCGCTCAAGATCTTCTGCGTGGCGCTGTGCGTGGTACCTGCCGGCACACTGCTCGGGATGTTCTACCCGTTCGGCGTCGAGCGCATGGTGCAAGGCGGCCGCAAGACGGCCGTTCCCGCCACCTACGCCATCGCCACGCTGTCATCGGTGTGGGGCTCGTCGTGGGCCATGACCGCCATCTCCAACCTGGGTTTCTCTGCGGTGATCCTGCTCGGCGCCGCCGGCTATCTGCTGACCGGAGCGCTGTGCGTGCTCGCGCGCCGCGTACACGCCTAGAGCCTCACTCTGCTCGTCGCGCAATCTTCCCCTCGTAGAGGAAGAGGCAGCGGCCAGAGGAGGAATGGAAATCATGTTGTGTATTGGCCTAGCAATACTTTCGGTAGTGACTGCACACGCATCGCAGTCGAGGTTTGTCGTTCGCATTTGATGCGGGGCTTCCCGGCGATTTGAACGGTGTGACTCACGCGGTTTCGGTTGCAATTGCGTGGAAGTCTGGCGACTATCGAGCGGAACTCGAACTGACTTCGCGGGACCGCTCGTGGCGAGTGAAGCTCGGCGGTCAGCGAAGGACGCAGGTTGGGATTGAGGCACTCGCGAGGTGGAGTGCGTCACCCTCCGATGGAGCAGCCCATGAGAAGAAGTATCCCATTGTTCGGCGCGGCCGCGTTTTTCACCCTCGCGTACTGCTCCAACGGCGATGGAGGTACTGGCGGCACCTCCAGCACGGGCGGCGCGCCCAACACCGGCGGCGTGGTGGCCGCTCCGGGCGGCATGAACGCGGCCGGCGGGAGCACCGTGACGAGCGGCGGAAGCACGACGACCGGCGGGGTGACGAGCTCGACCGGTGGTGTCATCGCGGCCGGAGGCAGCGCTATGGGCGGCACGCTTGCGGCGGCGGGCACGCAGAGCAGCGGCGGTCAGCAAGCAATGGGCGGCACGACCTCCGCGCCGACGGGTGGAGCGACCCAAAGTGGAGGCACGTCGGGGGCGGGCGGCGCCTCGGCGGGTACTACCGCCACAGGCGGCAGCGGTGGCAGCGGCGGTGCTGCGGCGCCCTACAAGGGACCGTGTGATCTGCTCCCCAACGGGTGCGCAGAGGCGTTCAGCATGACGCGGGCGATGACCGCGAGTTACACCGGGCCGCTGTTTCAGCTCGGCCTCGCCAATGACAAAAACGCGAAGACGCTCGATATCGGACAGACCGCCGACCATAAGGTCGATATGTCGACCTGGAGCGCCTACTGCGGCGGCAGCCAGTCGAAATGCGTCGTTTCGAAGATATACGCGCAGATTCACAAAGGCGCGAACGATCTCTTGCCGGCGGTTTGGAAAGCACCATGGGGCCCGGACTGCAGCCCTGGCGGTTACACCTGCGCGGCGAGATTCACTATCGAGTCAGCGACGGGCTTGCCGATCCTAACCACGGTTACGCCGCAAGAATACGCGCTCTCCGGCGATAACTTTGCCACCGGCGTCAACGGCGGCTCGAAGGCGATCGGGCTCTTTTACAACGGCAAGCCGGTTCCCAACCAAGAGTATTGCTGCGGCGTATTCGGTATTACGCACAAGTACAATGCCGAGGACGTCCACGGGACCGATTTCATGGTCGCCCTCGCGCACGGCTGGCGAGATCAGGGCGGCTGCTGCATCGCCGTGAACTGCGGCAAGCAGGACTCCTACTGCGTCGGAGCGGAAGAGGAGGAAAACAACGACCTCTACGACTACGGCAATCAGCCTGTCGAAAACGCCATGGTCGTGACTCAATTCGACCCCGGCGCGAACGCCGTCATCACCTATATGAACGGCGCCAAGGTGCTCACGCACTCGCCACCCAAGGCGAAGATCAACGCCGGCACCGCCATTCACCTCGGTGGTGGCGGCGATCTGAGCCAGCCCGATCCCGTCCTCATGCGCGAAGCGTTCATCACGAACACGCTGATGAGCGCCGATGACGTGGCGGCACTCAAAGCGAACGTGCAAGCCTTCTATCCCGGGCTCAAGTACCCGTGAGCGTGACGCGAGTCCGCTCGGCGCTGTTACGACGGCGCAGTCCTGGGCTCGCAAGCTCCCGCTGCTTCGGCGGCGAGGGCGGTCAAACGCGCGCGCAGCACCGGTGAGTGGCCGGCCGCGATCGCCGCGAGGCCGGACGCAGCTTCGCGTGCAGCGTCGGCCGAGCGCCCGCGCGCCAGCGCGATGCGTGCGAGGAGATAGCGCGCGGTAGCGACGGTAAGGGGAGAGGCTGCGTTGCGCGAGTCGAGCAGACGCCGGGCGTCGTGCGCTGCGGCGTCGAGCTCACCGAGCGCCTGGTGCAGCAGCGCGGCCGCGCGGTTGCGCTCGAACTCGAAGCGGAGCACGGCGAGGGGGTTCGGGTGATCCGGCCCGCCCTCGCTGTTCCGCTTTTCTTCCAGGCTCTGCGCGCGAGCGAAGGCTTCGCGCGCCCGGTCGAGCTCGCCCGCTTCGACGGCGGACGCGCAGGCGCCAAATAGAGCATCGAGCTCGCTCAGCAGCAGTCCGCTCTGTCGAGCGAGCTCGCAGGCTCGAGTGTGCTCGGCGAGCGCTCGCTGATAGTCGCCGAGCTCCCGGTGTACGTCTCCGGCGGCGCCCGCGACCCACAAGAGCCAACCGTCGAGCGCTTTTCGCTGCGCGATTTCTGTCGCCTCGCCGAGGGCAGCGCGCGCCTCGGCCGCCGCGCCGAGCTGCGCGCAGGTCTTCGCCATTTGAAGGAGCGCGGCCACCTTCGACTCTGCCTCGAAGGTGAGCTCGAGCGACTCCTCGAGCAGCGCACGGGCCGCCTCGTATTTGGCTTGGAAGTAGTACGCCCCAGCTTGGTAGAGATAGATCATGTGCAGCGGGCGGCGGTGGCCGAGCGCGCGGCACAAGGCGATGCTCTCATCAGCCAGGCGCATCACCTCTCTGAAGTTCGCGAGCTTGCACTCGAGCACGGCCTTCCAAGCGAGCGCTTCCGCGCGCCGCGGCTCGTTAAGGGTGCGCTCGGCCAAGCTCAAATAGTCGTCGACGCAAGCGCGCAGCTCATCCAGCCGGTCTGACTCCGCGAGCGTGTAGCTGAGGCCCCAGTACGCCTCGCACTGGATCGCCGCAGCGCCCAAGGAGCGCGGTTGGTTCGGCATGCGCGGCATGTCGTAGACGCCGAACGCGTCGCGCCAGGGTTGCTCGAAGAAATCGAAGACCTCCGCCCGCGCGCGCTCCGCCGCGACGCTCGCGCCAGCAAACTCCGGCGCGCTCGCGGCGTGCAACATGGCGGTGAAGTCTCTGCGCCCGATCGTCTCATCGCCGAGCTTGGACCAACACCAGGCGTTGTTGTAGAGCACGATGATGCGCAAGCCGACGCGCTGTTCCGGCTCGAGTCGCTCGACGAGCTCGAGCGCGTGCGCGTAATGCTCCGCGGCTTGCACGTCCGCGTAGAGCCGGCTCGCTTCGTCGGCGGCCCGCATCCAGAAGTCGAGGGCCCGGCGGAAGTCGCGGGCGCGCTCGAAATGCAGCGCCAGCTGCGCGTAGGGGCGCTGGGTTTGGCCGGCTGATTGCTCCAGCAGCTGCTCGGCGACCTTGCCGTGGAGCAACATGCGTCGCTGGCTGGCCAGCGCGTCGTACAACACGTTTTGATAGAGCACGTGCGCGAAGCGATAGCGCGTCGTGGGCGCGCCGCGCACGAGCTGATCATCGGCCGCGAGCTCGAGCACGCGGTGACGGCGAGCGAGCTCGTCCAGGCGCTCGTCGACGCTGATTTCGTCCTCTTGCAGCAGCGCAGACAGCGCCGAGCAGCTGAACTCGACGCCGAGCACGCTAGCGTACTGCAGAGTGCGGCGCTGCTCGGGCGGCAATGACTCGAACTTGCGCTCGATGAGGCCGCGCACGTTGTCCGGCACGCCGAGCTCGAGCTCCGCGAGCGGCCGAGCGAGCACGAAGCGCCCATCGACGCGCTGCACGTCCCCGCGCTCGGCGAGCAGCTGGAGCAAGCGCGTCGCGAACAAAGGGTGGCCTTCGGTCCGGCGCGCGATGAGCTCGGCGAACGCGCGCGGCAAATCGTGGGGCGCGAACTGCGCGTCGATGTACGCCGTGAGCGCGGCGCCGTCGAGCAACGGCAACGCCAGCTCGTCACACAGGCCATGCGCGAGCAGCTCTCGACGCACGTTCCTGAGCGGCGCGTTGTCCGTGTCGGCCTGCTCGCCACGCAGGGTCGCCACGATGCAGGCGCAGGTGCCCCCGGCGCGATGCGCCAAGACGCGCAACAAATCGGCGCTCGCGGGATCCGCCCAGTGCAGATCCTCCAGCACGAGCAGCAGCGGCCTGATGCGGCTCAGCCGCTCCAGCAGGTCGGCGAACTCGCGCAGCATGCGCGCCCCGTCGCCCTCGCGCAGCGTGTCGCGTTGCGTCTTGGGATCGAGCTGTCGCTGGGTCGTCGAGAATTGGCCGGCCCAAGTCGGCGCATGCCGCTCGAGCGCTGCGCGCACCCGCTCGCCGTCTTCACCGCCGAGCAACGCGCCGAGCACCTCGATGAAGGGTGAGTACGGCTCCGACGCCCCGTGGTGTTCGAAGCAGTGGCCGCTGGCGACGAGCCAGGAGCCGCGTTGGCGCGCGCGGCTCGTCAGCTGGTCGCACAGCTCGGTCTTGCCCATGCCCGGCGCCCCGGTGACGAGCACCAGCTTGCCACGCGCGCTCGCGGCTTCAGCCAACCTGCGCTCGAGCTCTTGCAGCTCCCACTCGCGGCCGACGAAAGGCCGTGAAGTGACGGCGGATGGCGGTGGCGGCGGCGGGGTCGCGGCCGCGCGGGCGAGCTCCGCGCTTGCCAGCGCTGGCGCCGCGGGCACGGAGTCGCGCGTCGTTACGGGCGCGATGAAACGATAGCCGCGCCGCGGCAGCGTCTCGACGTAGCGGCGCGAAGCTGGCGATTCGCCGAGCGCCTTCCTGAGGAAGCTCATGCTGACGGTGAGGTTGTTCTCCTCGACCACCGTGTCCGGCCAAATCCGCTGCATCAACTCGGCTTTGGTCAGCGCGTGGCCGGCGTTCTGGACCAGTAACAGCAACAGCTCGAACACCTTGTCGGTCAGCGCGACGGGCTGTCCATCCCGGGACAGCTGTCGCTCGACGACGTCCAGCCGAAACGGGCCGAACTCGTAAAAACGCGCTCCGGGCATCTATTCGCGTAATTAGCAACTCTTTAGGAAAAGTCTAAGCGCGGCCTAAGGACCTCAGCGCGCGAAGACCGCATGGTGGCGGGCGAGGTTCACGATGATTCGTTACGATTCTCGCTTCACTGTCCGTTCACGTCGGCGCGCGCGTGGGGAGGCAGGCCTCGCCGGGGCTTTCTTGAGCCTCGTCGCGGTGCTCGTGGGTTGCACGCCCAGAACGGCGCACGAGCACGCGGCGCCGAAACAGAACGCCGGTTATGTCGCCGTATCGCTCACTCAAAGCGCGCAGCGCTCGTGCGTCGACCCCGCCAGCGAGCGCTTCAGCATCGAGCTTCGAAGCTTCGACGGGAGCACGGGCGTTACGCTGTCGAGCGAGCAGCTCCTCGCCGGTGCGGCGATCCGCCGCGAGCTGCCGACGGGCTTATATTCCGTCGCGTCGGTGCACGAGCCAGGGCCGGATGGCGGCGCCAAGCTCGTCGCGACGAAGCTGGTCACCGCGCCCGTGCTCGCCGTTCTGGCCGGCCGGATCACGGCCGTCGAAGTGCAGTGTGTCGCGGGCACTTTGGACGTGCTGGCGCGGCGGGGTTAGCCGAGGCGTAGTGCGTTAAAGCCCGCCGATGCCGGTCATGGTGGTGGAGCGGATTTTGTCAGGCGGACCGCTCGCGCCGGCAGCTTTGCCCGCTCCAGCGCCGCTTCCGATGCACACTCCGTCCTTGGCTTGGCAACGCTTGGCCTTGGTGCAAACCGAGGAGGCCTGACAGTCGGCGGCAGAGAGCGCGACGCAGTTGCCATCCTTCAGCGAGCAGGTGCCCTCGAGCTTGCAGCGACTGGACTGTCTGCAGTCCGCATTGCTGAGCGCGACGCACGCGCCGTCCTTGCTGCCACACTTGCCGTCATTGGCGCAGGCCGTCGATTTTTTGCAGTCCGCCTCCGACGCGACGCAGCGGCCGTCCTTGGCGGCACACTGCGCGCGCTCCTTGCAAAGCAGCGACTTTTTGCAGTCCTCGTCCGAGCTCGCGCCGCAGCGACCCTGCTCGGCCACGCACTCTCCGCGCAGCGCGCAGGGACTTTCACGCTCGGGCTTCTCTTCGCTCGTCCCGGCGCAGTGGAGGCGAGAGAGCGCGACACATTGGCCCCCCTTCATCACGCAGCGCCCTTCGCTCGAACAGGTCGTCGCGCACTGCGGCTGAGTGGTGAGCGCCAGGTTCACGCAGCTGCCCTCGTAGGCGTTGCAATGTGCGAGCTTCTTGCAGTCCTCGGATTTCTCGCACTCGGCGTCCTTCTTCGTCACGCACTTGCCGGACTCGTGGCTGCACTGACCGTGCAGCTTGCAGGGCTCCGAACCTTCGCAATCAGCGTCGGACTGCACGCTGCAGATGCCGTTCGCGTCCGCCGTGCAGCGTCCGTCGTGGGCACAGTCCTGACTGCTCTTGCAGCTGTCGCTCTTGTCACAGCCGGTGTACATGACGAGCAACAGCGCGAGCGCGCTGAAGACTCGAATCCGCGCGGTGAGTCGAGCGCGAGGCAGTGTCCGCGTGAGTTTTACGGGTTCTTGCATGGGATACGATAGATCCTTTACCAGGCTGCCGGTGCGCAAACAACGTAACGTCACCGGCGGACCGGACTGCGCTCGTATTCGCTGAGCACGCTCGCGCAAAATCTGTTGGTTGAAATTCGTACCCCGATCACCGTAGGTTCGTCGCGCGGGCTCGGACGGGTGGTCCGAGCCCACCGAAAAAAAGGAAGAGACGATGAGCTCATCGAAAGCGTGGAGTGGGCGCTTCTTCATTCATGTGCTGTCGGCCAGCGCGCTAACGCTGGCGATCGGAGGCTGCGCGGCCTCTGGCCCGACGGAAAACAACGAGACAGAGCGCAGTCGCCAGTCGAGCGCGCTCACGAGCACTCCGCCGCCGCGCCCTTCGCGGGGCGCACCAGCGGCAGCGCCGCCGGCGCTCGCGGGCTCGGCTGCTCGCGGCACGGGCGCTCTCACGGTCGGCGGCCTAGCCGTCGTTCCTGGGCAGCTCGTCGTCAAATTCAAGTCGGATGCACGAGCTGGCGTCACTCAGGACGTAGAATCCAGCCTGCAACAGGGCCGTTCGTTCGCCAGCATCACGGCTGACGGCTCATCGTCGTTGGACGCGCCCGTGCGACGTCACGGTATCTTCGGCGCGACGAGCTTGTTTCGTGGACGACGCGGCCTCTCCACGGCCGACGCCAAGAAGATGCTGCGGGGGCGCGCGGCGCGAGCGGCCGCGCGCAAGACGCACGGGCGCGCGGCGCCGTTGGAGGAGCTGGTCAACGTCTATCGCATGGACCTGCCCGCGACGGCGAATTTGGAGGCAGCGATGGCGGAGCTGCGCAGTGATCCGCACGTCGAGTACGTCCATCCCAACTATGTCGCGCACCTCGTTTACACGCCGAACGACCCGTACTGGTCGAGCAGCGGCAGCTGGGGTCAGCCGCGCGCGGATCTGTGGGATCTCCAGCTCATGCACACCAGCCAAGCCTGGGACGTGACGCGCGGCGCCGGCGTAGTCGTGGCCGTAGTCGACACTGGAGTCGACATCAACCACCCTGACTTGGCCGGCAATGTCTGGACCAATCCCGGTGAGATCGCCGACAACGGCATCGACGACGACGGCAACGGCTTCGTCGACGACGTCCATGGTTGGAGCGTGCTCTCCAACAGCAACCAAGTCGACGACTATATCGGTCACGGTACGCACGTCGCCGGCACCGTCGCGGCGCAGGACAACAACGGCATCGGCGTCGTCGGGGTCGCGCCGGACGCGAAGATCATGCCCGTGCAGGTGTTCAGCTTCAGCTCTGACGCTTTCACCCTGAGCCAGGGCTTGCTCTACGCCGTTCACAACGGGGCGGACGTCATCAACAACAGCTGGGAGGTCTGCTCCGGCTATTGCCCTTCGGTCGCAGTGGTCGAGGACGCGGTGCGCACCGCGCACGCTGCGGGAGCCGTCGTGGTGTTCGCCGCCGGCAATGAGGGCGCCAACATTCGCGATCGCTCGCCGCAGAACCTGCCGGAGACCATCGTCGTGAGCGCGACGACCCCGAGCGATCAACGGGCAGAGTTCTCCAACTTCGGCCTGATCGACGTGGCGGCGCCGGGCTCGGGAGAGCCGAACGATGCGGGCGTGGTCGAGCCGGCCTACGGCATGCTGTCGCTCAAGGCAGCGTCTTGCTTCGAGCCGTGGATTTGCAATCCCGATCGCCTGGTCGGAGACCAGTACGTGCGGCTCTCTGGAACGTCCATGGCCGCGCCGCACGTAGCGGGCGAGGCCGCGCTGATCCTGGCGCAGCATCCGAGCTATTCGCCGGAGCAAGTCCGCCAAGTTCTGCGGCGCACGAGCGTGGACGCCAACGGCAACGGCTACGACGCGGATCTCGGCTACGGTCGCGTCGATGCGGCGGCCATCAGCACGGAGCCGACGCCGCTCGAAGCGCTGATTCAAGCTCCGCTCGTGGTGCAGACGGCGCAGCTCTCGGTGCCCGGAAAGGCGAACGGCGCGCAGTTCGAGCGGTACGTTCTCGAATACGGACCGGGCAGTGCGCCTACGACCTGGACCACGATCACCAGCAGCACCTCGCCCGTGAACGCGGGCAACCTCGGTACCTGGGACGCTTCCAGCCTGCCGGACGGCGATTACACCCTACGGCTCACCGTGTACAAGACGGACGGCGCGCGCTACGAAGACCTGCATTTGCTGGCGCTCGATCGTGTGTTGCTCGCGTCACCGACGCCGAACGTCACGCTCGCCGCGGGGGATATTCCGATCGTCGGCATCGCCAACCCGGGCACGTTCAAGAGCTTCGACGTGCGCGTGCAGACCTTCGACGCCGGCACGCCCGTGAACGCCAACATCGCGTTGACCAACGGAGGTCAGCAGCCGGTCGCCAATGGCGTCTTGGCGGTGTGGCACGCGCAAGATATCCCAGCGGGGCACTACCGTATCCTCCTCGATGTGACCAACACGGACGGCTCCGTCATCTCCAGGAACGTCATCGTCATCGTCGATCCGCTCTTGCACGCCGGGTGGCCCGTCAGCCTCCCGATCACAGTGTCGCAAGGTCGTGGACCAGCTCCGCCCTCGGAGCCGCTAGCGCTCGCCGACCTCGACGGTGATGGCAAGGCAGAGGTTTTGGCAGGCTTCGGCGACAAGGTCACAGTGTTCAAGGGTGACGGCACGATCCTGCCAGGGTGGCCGCGCTCGCTGACGACGGCCGAAAATCCCTACGCGACGGTCAAAGGCATGCCGATCGCCGGAGACATCGACGGTGATGGCACCAAAGAAGTCATCGTCGCGACGCAGGAGGGCTTCATCTACGCGTGGGGGCGGAACGGCGCCGTGAAGCCGGGCTGGCCTCGTCTCATCACATTTGCGAGCGAATGGGGGCCCACTCCGGGCTCGTTGTCATTGTCGCTCGGGGACGTCGACCGCAACGGTGTGCTCGACGTCGTGGCCACGGACGCGCAACAGACGGGCGTGCACGTGTTCAGGGGCAACGGCAGTTATTTGCCGGGCTGGCCCGTCGCGACGTGGACGGGGCTCAAGACGCCGGCGATCGTCGCGGACCTTAACAAGGATGGCAAGAACGAGGTCGTAATCGGCGTGGATGGCAGCCCGAGTCGCCTCGTCGTGTTGAACGCGCAGGGCGTGCTTCTACCCGGCTGGCCGCAAACCATCATGAGCTCCGGCAATGAGTCGACCGGCAGCTACCCGGTAATCGGCGACTTGGACGACGACGGCGATCTCGAGATCGCGGCCGTGACGTGCGACGGTGGTGACGACACCCTCTCCAAAGTCGTCGTCTATCATCACGATGGGCGCTTGCTGACGTCATGGTCGACGAGCGCGGTGCAAAGCGGCCCGCTGGTGCTCGCTGACCTCGATGGTGACGGCTCGCTCGAGGTGCTCGCGTCGCTGATGAAGGTGGACGGCAGCGGCGGCCTCTATGCCTGGGATCGCAAAGGGCGGCTGATGCCCGGTTGGCCCCAGAGTAATCCGTCACTGTATCCGGCGTTCAACGCGCCCATCGTGGTGGATCTGGAAGGTGATGGACGCAACGAGGTCATCACGGCGCGACAACCCGAGCTCTGGTCCGAAGAGCTGCAGGTTCATTTCGGTTACCCGGTGCAGGCTTACCGCTATGACGGCTCATTGATCCCGAGCATGGCGCGGCCGGCGTACGGTTCCTGGAACGCCCTCGACGGCTCGCCCGCGGTGGGCGACATCGACGGCGACGGCCGGCTCGAGCTCGTTTGGACCGAGATTCGGGAGCAAGGGCCGAGCCCGGAGTACCCGCTGCCGCGCATCTTCGCTTGGGATCTCACCACGCCGGTGAGCAACGCCCAGCCTTGGCCCATGTATCGCGCCGATGCGCGGCACTCGGGAGCTGCCGCCGCTGTGGTCCCCATCCAGAAACTGACGGTTCGAAATCAGACCTACCGCGTCAATGGCCTGTCCCGATTCCAGTTTCAAACCAGCTACGACGGAGCGATCCAAATCAAACATCCGTGGCAAGCGCCGGTGAAGTACGGCGTCGATAGCGCGCCGCTCACACCCACGACGCTGGGCTGGGGCGAGCAAGTCAGCGTCGCTCCTTTCCAACAGGTGCTGTTGCGCGTCGCCACGCCGAGCCCCATCGACGTCACTATCGATTGGTGGTGAGCTAACCTAAGGGCGCGAATGGCTAATGTCATTCGCGAGCCAGCCCAGACGGCCAGCGAGGCTTTTGCCCGAGGAACGAGCACAGCAGCTCTACTGAAGTGATTGAGTCACCGAAGTAGAGCTGCCGTGCGCCGTCGGGTTTTCACGGGCCGTTAGGCGCGCCGTCGCGCGCGGCTGCGACGTTGCGCGAGTAGCAACGCCAAGCCTGCGAGGAAAAGGCCGGAGCGGAGCGAGCCGGTTTCCGAAAAGGACGCGGTACGACAGCTGCAACCAGCGTCGCGAGCCGCGCCGTCCTGTAAGCTTGGGCCATTTCCGCCGAGCGCGGCTTGCCCGCCCGACGCGCTGGAGCTGTCGCCAGCGCTGGGCGACCCGCCGTTGACGCTACCACCCGTCGCTGGAGCTCCGCCGGAGCCCCCGCCAAGCGTCGCCCCGGCGCCCGCGCTGCTGCCGCCGCTCGCGCTCGCAGCGCCACCCGTCGAGCTCGCAGCGCCAGCGCCGACGACACCGCCTGATGCGCTGCCGCCGCTTGCGCCGCCCGTCGAGCTCCCGCCCGCGTTGCTCGCTCCGCCAGTGCTGACGGCGCCGGACACCCCAGCGCTGCCAGCGCTGCCAGCGCTGCCAGCGTTTCCGCCGCCTGCTGCGCTGCCTCCTGCGCCGCTCAGTCCGCCGCTCCCAGCCGCGCCGCCCGCACCCGCGCTGCCGCCGACGCCGTAGTCCGCGTCGAACGCGACGCCGTCAAACGGGACCACGATCACCTTGCTGCCGTGGTTGGAGCCGGCAGGGATCTGGTTGTCTTTATCCACGTCGGCGACGGCCCAAGTCACGTGCGAGACATGACCATTCTCGAGCACGACACCGGGTCGCTCCATCTTGTACCACTGCGTGCAGGTGGTGCTGCCCTCGTAGCAAAAGATCTTCTCGTAAAGTCTCGGATTGAAGGCGATGCCGCCGTCCTTCCAATCATTGATGCCATCGGGCGAATACAGGTGGTAGCCGACGCGATCGCCAGAGCCAGAGTACAAGACGTGATAAACGCCGCCGCTGATCCAAATGTGCGGATCCTCTTCCCACGTAAATTTTGGATTCGGAACGTCTGGGATCGAGGTTCGTTTCGGATAGATGCTGTCGATGCTCGGGCGATTCGCGGCGGGATAAGCCCACGTGGGCTTTTGCATCTGGTAGGGGCCGCACAACGTATCCGCGATCGCGATGAGCCCGTGGCGCTGTACGATTTCGAAGCGGCCATCGTGGCGCACCGTCAAGCTGACGTTCGAGTCGTAATGGTTGTCGCTGCCGGCGTTGACGCCGTTGGTCATGATCGTCGCTTGGCAGCCGGTCCAAGGACCGTCGAGCGAGCTGGACTTGTAAATCGTGAAGGGGACCACTTCGCTGACGACCACTGCGTAGCTGCCGTCTGCGAGCTCCAGCGCGGTGACGTTGTGGCCTTTGTGTGAGCCGTTGTTGCTGTAGACGTATCCTTGCCGCTGGTACGGCCCGAGCACGCCCTGCTCGCTGATGGCGTGAAACGCGTCGGAGTTGGTCCAGCCCGGGTTGAACCCCGCCGAGCCAGACCAGGTGCTCATGAACAGGTGGTACTTGCCGTCCTTCGCTCTGAGGATCTGACCGTCCCAATAGTAGTAGTCAGGGGGAACCCCGGCGCCCTTGGCGCTCTCGATTCCGTTGCACAAGTCGCGTGGTAAGACGCCGGCTACGCCCCATGTCGCCGAGCTGAGCGGCGCGCAGGTGATCGGGGTCGGCTTCAGATAGTCGATGAAGGACTTGGCGCTCGCGACGGCGGGTGCGCTCAGGCTCAGCGCGGCGAGCAGAGCGCTCACGGCGATGCGCCGCTCCTCGCCAGCCGTGCGCCGCCTGCTCGCCCGACGAACGGGAAGGGTCGCTCGCTCCGGGGTGTCGAGAGCGGGCGATGGGCGAAGGGCAAGGGGTCGCTCGGCGGGGTGGGTGCGGTTCGCTTCCATGGCGCTCTTCGAGGGGCTGCGTTCGCTCAGTGACGCAGTGCCGCGAAAGAGCGGCATCTTTCTTAACTTGTCCTACGTTCGCGCGAAAAATGCCGCGCCGGCAGCAATAAATGCCGAGACCCGGAAACGAATGAGATGCGCCGCCCCCAAACGCTGAGCGCGAGCCCGAGCTGCGAACGGTACGAGGCTGGCTCGCGATGGCGGAGGAAGCGGCGCTTATCAACGCGCTGAAGCGAGTTGGCGCCCACGCCCAAGCGCCGAGAACACCACGCCGAGAACAACATCGCTGCTCGGTGAGACTCGCGCGCACCCAGCGCGATTGCTCTAAGACCAAGACGCAACCATCAGCGACAGCGTCAAGCTAATGACCATTGTCGAGACGCGGCTACGACGCACGTTGGAGTGTCGCTGCGAAGAGGGACTCGATGAGAGCGTCGCGTTTGGGCGCAAAAGGTGACGACGTGCGAACCTGGCAAGCGTTCCTAAAGGCGCAGGAGTGGCACGACTATCAAGGTGCCACCGGCGCCCGCGGTTGTTTCCGCGGCACCTCTTTGTTCCGCCCTGCTTGAGACGCCTTTCGCCGGAGCGTAGAGCTGCTCACCACTAGCGCGCATGTGAGCGACTCTCGTCAACCTGCGGCGCTTAGTTAGTGTTCGGCTGCGTAGCGCTGGAGCTGCGCGAGACACGCGCTGCTCAGCCACCGGCGCGGTCGCGGCAGTGCTCGTGTATGCAGCGGTGGGCGCGCATCGTTCCAATACATGGCGCGTCAGGTCGCGCTTGCGCAGCGCGCGGAGAGCTGTTCTTTTGAAGCAATGCTCCGCACGAAGGTACGCCAGGTTCGCGGCGAGATCGTGACGATGTCCGCAGCGCTTTTGGGTCTCGCCATCACTGCTTCGCCCTCCAGCGCTCAGGCCCAGAGCGCAGCGGCGGCGCCGGTCGCGGCCGCCCCCGCTGCACCCGTAGCGGCCCCACCGGGGTCGCCCCCGCGCAAGCCCTATCGCGAAGGCGCGCCCATTCCGCAGGGTTATCACGTCGAGCAGCGCGTTCGGAAAGGCATGGTGATCGCAGGCGCCATCACGCTCGGAATTCCCTACACGATCGGGCTCGCCGCCGCAGGCGGCAGCAACTTCAGGAACGAGAGCGGCTGGCTCGCGCTGCCCGCGCTCGGCCCGTTCATTACGCTCGGACGGCGACATGCGGACTGTCACACCGGCAGCAAGGCCGCGAGCTGCTTGGGTGACGTGATGCTCGGCTTCGGGCTCGTCCTCGACGGCCTGGCGCAGACAGCGGGCGCGACGCTGCTGCTCATCGGAGTCAGCGCGCCCAAGACAGAGCTGGTGCGCAATGACGTGATGAGCCTCTCCGTGCTGCCGGGGCGCGTTGGAACTTCGGGTTACGGGCTGCGTGCCGTCGGGCAGTTTTAATCGTTGCGGAACGCCGAGGTGAAAATGACCGGCGTTCTAGCCTAGGATGCCTGCTCGATAATGCCCGCGGTCATCGTCAATCCCAAGCAGATCAAGAGCTTTGCCTCGCAGGCGGCGTTCGAGCGTTGGTTGCGAGTCCATCACGACAGCGAGAGCGAGCTGTGGGTGCGTATCTACAAGAAGGGCAGCGGTGTCGCGAGCGTCACCCACGCCGAGGCGATCGACTCCGTGCTGTGTTGGGGCTGGATCGACGGACTGCGCAAAGCGTACGACGAAAAATCCTTTCTGCAGCGCTTCTCCCCGCGCAAGCCGCGCAGCATTTGGAGCAAGATCAACCGCGAGCACGTGGCGCGCTTGACGGCGGCCGGGCGCATGACCCCGCACGGACAGAAGCACGTGGACGCTGCCAAAGCCGACGGTCGCTGGCACGCCGCGTACGCCCCGCAGCGAGAGGTGAGCTACGACAACCTGCCGCAGGACCTGCGCGCGGCCATCGAAGCCAGCCCGCGTGCTCGCAAACGGTCGAGCACGCTGCCGCGGCGCGATCTGTTCGCGCTCGGGTTCCGCACCAACAACATGAAGACAGCCGCCGGCCGCGCCAAGAAGATCGCCGAGCTCGTCGCGAAGCTCGAGCGAGGCGAGGGCATCGCTCAAGAGCCGATGACGCGCTCCAAAGCGAAGCGCTGAGCCCGTCCCATTGCGCAGCTCTTCCAGACGCGCGGTCCGCCACGCCGTGGTGCGGCATCGTCAGGGCTGTGCCGCCTCATCGCCGCTGGAACGTCGAATCGTTTCGAGAATTGCCGCCGCGACTCGCTGCGGGCGGTCGAGCTGCACGTAGTGACCGCCGCCCTCGATCAGGGACAGCTCCGCGTTCGGGAACGCCTGCGCGAAACCTTCCGCCGTCGCGACGTTGAGGTACGGGTCCTCGGCCCCGAACGCGATCGTAACGGGACGCGGGAACGCTTGCATGCGCGGCACGTTGCTAGCGCGCGCCATCACCGTTGGGCCGAGCGTCGCCGTGAGCGCGAAGATGCCGACGCTCGTGGTCGCGGCGTAGCGCGCAAAGAGCGGCAGATAGATGGGCGCTTGCGTTTCATCCGCGAAGAACCGGCTCACCTGAGCGACCAACAGCGAGCGGGCCATGAGCTCGTCACGACCGGCAGCGGCGAGGAAGGCGGGGCGCAGGTCCAGCGCCGCCGCGGCGCGAATCACGTTGGGCGGCGCCTGGCCGGCGATCGGGTGATAGGCCGTGTTGAGCAGCACGAGCGCGGCGACGGACTCTTGATTGTCGAGCGCCCAGTCGATCCCAGGCCAGCCGGAGGCGTCGTGAACGACTGGCACGACATCGCGGACGTTGAAGTAGGCGAGGACCGCCTCGAGATCGCGCCGCTGCGCATCGAAGGAGTAGGCGTCCTCACTGAGCGGTGTGCTGGAGCTGCCCCAGCCGACGAAATCGAACGTGATGGTGCGGTAGTGCTGAGCGAGCTCGGGCGCCACGCGATCGTAGAGGTGTTGATTGTCCGGAAAACCGTGCATCAGCACGATAGTGGGGCCGTCGCCGTGCTCGGCGCCGAACTCGCGCGCGGAGATCGTGTACTCGTCGCGCACAATGCGATGCAAGGTGAAGGTGTTTTGCGCGCGGAAGTCGGCCTCATAGCTTGCGACGTAAGGTGCGAGGCTAGGGGGCTCGTCGCCGCAGTCGGCCGCGTTCCAGAGCGCGCTGTATTCGCGGCGAGCCGCGGCGAGCAGCGCCTCAGCGCCGCTGCAGCCGCCCGGAGGATCTGCGAACGGCGTTCGGCTCGCCTCGCAGCCCAAGGGGCCGCGCATGGCGGCGAAGCGCGCTTCGACCGCATCCGGAAGTGGTTCACATCGAGCCCCGGCCGCCGGGTCATTCGACCCCGCGCAGCCGACGGCGGTCAGGGCGGTGGTCGCGAAAACGCTGTATCCGAGCAGGTCGTTCTTGGTCATGCCCGTCACCTGTTCCCGAGCACCGGACGACGGTAGATACTCGGCTGGAAACCTTGTGTTCCATTTCGGACAACAATCGTGCTGGCTCTCGATGATCTGACGACGCTCGCGCTATTCGTGGAGGTGGTGGAGCAGCGGTCGTTCACGGCGGCCGCGAAAGCCGCCGGCATGGCCAAGGCGACGGTGAGCCGGCGTGTTGCCGCTCTCGAGCGCCAGCTCGGCCTGCGGCTGCTGAGACGCAGCACGCGCCACGTCATCCCGACAGAGGAAGGTCAGCGGTTGTTCGAGCGCTCCGTCGAGCTGGTGGCGACCGCGCGCGCCGCCAGCGAGGTGCTGCGCGAGAGCAAGAGCGAGCTGTCGGGCGTGCTGCGCGTGAGCGCGCCCGTCGTTCTCACTCACCGGCACCTGACCGCCGCGGTCGTGGACTTTCTGCGCGCGCACCGCGACGTGCAGATTCAGCTATTGCCTCGCGCGGCGCCCATGGATCTCGTCGCAGACGAGATTGATGTGGCCCTGCGTATCGGCAATGTCAGCGCGCCGTCTCTCATCGTGCGGCGCCTCGCCACCGACCACGTCGTCGTCGTCGCGTCGCAGGAGTATTTGAAGCGAAGCGGAGCGCCTCGCAGCCTGGCTGATTTGGAGAAGCACAGCTGCCTGCGGCTCTCGTGGGAGGCCGAGCATCCCCGCTGGCGCTTCCGCGGCTCGGCTCGCGGCTCCGCGCTTCGCTTGCGCGGCAATCTCGTCGCGAGCGACGCTACCGTGGTGCGTGATGCGGCGCTGCGAGGCCTCGGTCTCGCGATGCTGCCGTCGCACGTCGTGGCGGAGGAGGTGCGGAGCGGCCAGCTCGTCCGCGTGCTGAGACAAGCCAAGCTCCCTGAGCTGCCCATCAGCGTCGTGTACGCGGAGCGACGCCATATGCCGCGCCGGGTGCGCGCCTTCGTCGATTTCATCGTCGCCCGCTTCGCGGCGCAGGAATGGGCGGAGCAGGCGCTCTTGTGAGCGCGCAGCGCTTCACGAAGCGTGACAGGGCGGGCCCAGGCGAAATGCGTCCAGCCCAACGTGGAACGCGGCGCCCCAAACGTACAAGCCGAACACGTGCACGTCGGACGACGGAGTGAACGTCACGCAACGCGTCTGCCACGCCGAGGTCAGCTCGAGATCCGGCAATTTCAACGTGGCGAGCGGCGCAATGGTCGCGCAGTTCGCGTCCACCTGGTCGAGCTGTAGCGTGCCCGACGCGGTGTCACCCAAATCGATGGCGTCGAAATAGAGGTGCAGGGGAACGTTCGCGGGCAGCGGCGTGTCGAGCCAAAAGGCGAGTTGCACGTCGGCGAGCGGGCTCGAACTCGGGCTCGTGCACTCCGCGCCGGAGTCGAAGCGCACATACTCAGTGCCGTCCGACGCTCGGGGGGTTCTTGTTGCACCCACGTGCGTCGCGCCGGGGTTCTTCGTGTAACAGCTGTCCCAGCCGAAGCCGGCCGTGGTCTCGAATGACCCGCTCAGCCGCCCGTCACCTTTGGGCGGCACATCCTTGCGATCGGGAACATAGACACCGCCGACAGACGTGTTGCCAGCAAGCTGGGCCGCTCCGCCGAGCGCCGAACCCCCGTCGCCCGCAAAGCTCGCGCTCCCGCCGCTGCTGGCATCCTGACCGCCGGCGCTCGCGCCCGTCTCGTCCCGCGTCGTCGCGCCGCCGCACGCGACAGCAGCTGCCAGCGTCGCGAACGCAAGCAAACAACCCACACGCACAACGACCATGGAGCGAGTTTAGCAGGTCATTGCTCGTAGTTGCGGCAGTTTGCCGCGCGACGGAGCCATCGCTTGCTCCGCCCCAGCGAAACGGCTACGAGGACGGCGACGAGGAGCCAAACGTGGACATCGAAGGGCGACGCCGTTCCAGTAAATTCGAAGATCGCGGCGACGGCGGTGGCCCTGGCGGGGGCGGCCTGCCCATCACTGCGCTGTCATCGCTCGTGCGCCTGCTGGGCTTCAAGGGCGTCGCGATCCTGGGCGTGGTCGCGGCCGGCGCTTATTTCATCGCGCCCGCCGGCATCAAGCAAGCGTTGCTGCGTGCAGTGTCAGGCAGTGCCCAAGGCTCAGGACAGAGCTCGCCCGGTGCTGGTAGCGCGTGCGAAAAGACGCCAGCCAACAATAAAGCGTGCGACTTCTCGCGCGCCGTCTTGGCGTCGACCGAGGACGTGTGGGCGGGCCAGTTCCAGCAGCAGACACTGCCGAGCTACGGAAGCCCCGCGGGCTCCTACACGGAGCCAACACTCGTTGTCTTCTCCAACCGAGTCTCGACCGGCGGATGTGGCAACGCGACCTCCGACGTTGGACCGTTCTACTGCCCCGCCGACCACAAGCTCTACATCGATCCCACGTTCTATGAGGTGATGGAGCAGCGGCTGAAAGCGCCGGGAGACTTCGCGCAAGCGTACGTGATTGCGCATGAGATTGGTCATCACGTCCAGAACCTGATTGGCGCAACGCGCGCGAAGCCCGCGGGCGAAAGCAAGAACCAGGTGTCGGTACGCTTGGAGCTGCAGGCAGATTGCTTGGCAGGGGTCTGGGGACACTCCGCTCGTGCGTCTTTGAAGATCGACGACGCCGATCTGAAGGAGGCCGTGACCGCCGCTCACGCGATCGGTGACGACACGCTCGGCAACGGTAACAGCAGCGACTACACCCACGGAACCAGCGCGCAGCGCATTCGCTGGTTCCGGCGCGGCTTCGACAGCGGTGACCCGCGCCAATGCGACACCTTCGCCGTCAAGCAGTACGCCGAGCTCTGACGGTTTCGTACCTTTACTGAACGGCGACCGACCACTTGCCGCCGAGGTAGTTCTGGATCCGGAGGCGCTCGCCGTCGCTCACCGCGCGGTTGAACAGGATGATCTCGCCGAGCTGACCCTTGTACGACTGGGGGCACTCTTTGTACACGTCGCGACCCAAGAAGTTCTGAGAACGTGAGATGTTGCCGGGCACTTTGATGGTCTTCGATGCGTTGACCACACCGTTGATGCGCAGCTGCGTCGCGCCGCTCGTGCTCTGGACGATCGAGACCAATAGCCGGCGATTGGCCTCGAATGCGTTGGTGACTCCCTCCACGAACTCACCGACGACCTCGTAGTACAACAGGTTCGTGTGATGCCGGCCAAACTCGATATCGTCGATGTCCGGTCCGTTGGAGAAGCTCAAAATCCCGGCGCAGGTTTCGGCGGGCAGAGCGTTTGCCACGGCGAAGAAGCTTGTGCCGTTGAACGCGGCGAAGCCGCTGGGGAGCTTCAGCGCGTCGTCCACGCCGTCGAAATCGACCATGGCCGGGCCGGTGGCGGGTTGCACGCGCTTCGGCATTTGAGCGCTGCCAGTTTGCGTCGCGTGAAAGTGGTTCGGGGATTGGTCGGCCCAGTCGCTGACAGAAGTCCCCGCCAGCGTGAGCCCTCGGTCGCCCATGAACCACAGCAGCAAGCCCGAGGTCGGGACATCGCCCGCCTCGCAGCCGTCGCTAGCGTCGAGGTTCGTGTCGAGAAAGCCGGCTTGGCAGCTGGTGATGACGCACGCTCCGTCTCGGCAGGCACTTTGAGCGTGTGGCAGCGAGCAACCCCCGGGGCACGACGCGCTCCCGCCGGAGCCCCCGCCGTTCGTTCCACCCGTCGCGCTCCCGCTCGCTCCGCCTGTCGCCGCGCCGGCCGCACCGGCGTTGCCACCGCTCGCGCTTTCTCCGCCGTCGGCGGAGCCGCCCGTGGTTCCTGGGGCTCCGGATCCGGCATCGCCTCCGGGCTCGCCGTCCGAGCCGCCCGCGGTGCTGCCGCCCTCGCCAAGCGCCCCTGCCGAGCCGCCGCGGGCGGGATGATTGGCCGTTCCGCCGGCGATCGGCGCCGCGCCGGAAATGCCGTGGTCGCCACCGGACCCGGTAACTAACTCTCTCGGGTCATTGTCGAGGATCGCGTTGCACCCGACGAGCATCGCCAAGCCGAGCAGCTGTCGTCGTAGCGGCATGATCGGCGTCCTGCGCCCAATGCTGACCCGCGCGGGCTTGGTCAAATTTGCCGTTTGCATTGCCGGACTTCGAGCTCGCAAGCTACGCCGGCTACCTTAACTGCGCACGGGTGCTCGTCAAACCGCTTTGTTGCCTCGCACCTTCCGCGCGTCTTCGGGCGGCGTGAGCCGCCGCAGCGCGTCTCAGCATGTATAGCGGCTCGTCAGCGCGCGCATGCTCTCCAGATTGCCTCGCGTGCACGAGCGGATGAACTCGACGTAGCGCCGCACGCTGGGTTCGGGCTCGAGCGCCAGCAAGGCGTCCGTGGCTGCCACGTATTGGCTCAAGGCGCGATCGTGCCAGCCCCGGACGACCGCGGTCGCGGCGCTCGCGCTCTGTCGTCCCTGGCGCGCGACGAGCAGCACCAGGTTCGGCGAGCCGTCGCGTTCGTCCTTCTCGAGCGAGCACAGGTCATTGGCGAGACCCTGGATCTTGGCTGACAAGAGCTGGCAGTTGAAGATGTCGCTCGCGAAAAACAGCTCGGCGCGTGGAGACACCCCGAGCAGCAGCTTCCAGAATTCGAAGTAGCCGAGGGCTGAAATAGTGTGAAGACGGCGCGCCAAAACCGCTTCGGGCGCGTCCGTCACCTCCGCCGGGCGCTGGGCGTCACGCACGAAGGCCGATAGATTCAGATCGATATAGTGGAAGAAGGCCGAAGCGTCGGCGCCGGAGTCGCGCCGCAGCGCCTCCAAGCGCGGATGGAATTCGCGAGCGCATTTCAAGACGGCGTGCTGCGAAGCGGAGGGGGCGCCGCCGAGCACTGCTCTGTACTCGAGGGCCAGCTCGAGCGGCAGCTCGCGCGAGCGCGCTTCGTTGAAAAATAGCGTCAAGTACAGGAAATGCGTGAGCGTCTGCAGCGCGGCGTCGCTCGGCTTCTCGGCTGAGCAAAAGCGGATGAAGGTTTGGATCACGCGCTTCCACGCGGCGCGCGCGGCGAACAAGTCGAAGCGCTCGGCGAGGCGGTCATATTCATCGGCGACGAGCGCGAGCTCTCGCGGAGCGAGCTCGAATACAGCGAACGGATAGTCGAGCGCTCCGCTGTCGGCGCCCTGAGCCGCCGCTGTCACGCCGACTTCCGAGGGTTGGAGCGCTCGCCTTCGCCTAGGCGCTCGAACTGCGTCTCGCCGGCAGAGTTACGCGCGAGGTGGGCCGCGTGCAGCTCGCCAGAGCTCAGGGAAAGCGCGCGCACACCCCACGCCGTCGACAAGCTGTCCCCGCCGAAATAGCGCGCCTGACGCCCGAAGCGGAAGCATGGCGCCGCCGGCCAAGAGCCATCCGCGCGTTGGTAGCGCACCAGCTCGCTCAGATCCTGCTCCGCCGCGAGCCCCACGTTGGCCGCCGCCGCGACGCGCGCCGCGAGCTCGAGCACGCTCGAGTTCGGCGTAGCGAAGCGTTCCTGCAAACGCCCCTCCAGCGCAGCCGCGAAGCGCTGCTGCGCCAAGCCGAAGTCACGCACGACCCGCGAGAGGAACAGCAGGAAGATATCGGGCGAGCTGTAGTAGCGCGTCCCCTGCGCGAAGCTCGCGCTCGTCAGGTGCTGCCAGACGTATTCTTCCGAGGCGGCGACGTCCGCTTCGCGCTCCAACAGATAGAAGAGGTAGAGCGCGTTGGCGCAAACGGCGGCGTCCACGCGATCTTTTCGGCTGGGGTCATCCCCGATGTAAACGCGCAAGACGCCGGCGCTGTCCACGTTGGCGGCGATGGTGTCGAGCGTCACGTCGATGTCGAACGGGAGCCAGGCGCCGTGCTTGACCATCTGCTCCAGCGCCACGCAGGTACAGTCGATGTCGGCGACGAGCCGCGAGCGGTCCGCGAAAAAATGCACCAACCCCTCGGGCGTAAACGAGTTGTACACGCGCTCGAGCACGCGAGCTTCGTCGGGGGCCGTCAGACCCGCGTCGGCGAACGAGTTCAGCACCAACATGGGCGTGAACACCTCTTCTGGCGACGCGACGGCGTCAGCGAAGCTCGTCTCGGTCGCGATGAACGAGGGGTAGCCGTGCGGCGCGCCCTTCTCCCGCAGAAACTTGATGGCCCGTTTGATCTTCGCGTCGCGGTTGCTGACGAGAGCGCTGGCAATTCCAGAGGTACGTGACAAGTCCGCCATGTGTACTGGCTCGCTGCTTTGTCGCGACAGGTGCGACTACGTGCGGTAACGGGCAGCGTTCGGTGCTGATAAGTGGTCGGGTGAGAAAAAGCGTCATCTGTCTGCGTCAGCGCAGCTGACGCTCGATGGCCACGGGATCATCCGAGACGATCAGCTTCAGCTTCGTAGCGTCGATGAACTTGCTGAACACCGTCGCGAAGCCTCTGGTCACTGAGCTCGTCGAGTAGATCACGAACACCACGCGGCCCCGGAAACGCAGCCGCATCGTACGTTTCGCTTGCTCCATCACGTCGGCATAACCAAGGTCGAAGCTCGTCATTCGACCGAGGTCGAAATAATATCGATCCGGCGGCTGCGGCCCATTGTTGAGGCGCTCGATCAAATCGAGCACGGCGCGCCCGTCCTCGGGCGAGTAGCGCCCTGAAATCGCGACCTTCACGACGCCGCCGTTTTCAGACAAGACCTCGAACATCCTCGTGCCTCAATCGATCGAGGTTACAGCACTCCGCCCCGCTGTTCATCACCTCGTGCGTCGCAAGCGCCAGCGCATCGCGCAAGGAACGCGAACTTTCGCCCCACCAGCGCAAGCTCCGGCGAAATTCGACATGTCAACGCGCCGACGCTGCGCCACGACGGGCACGAGCGCGCGCTGGAGGACGCCATCGGAGATGCCGCGCATACCTTGCTCTCGATGCGCGACGCACGGATGGTGACTCGTCGAACGACGCTCGTCAGCTGCTCGACTACACCGGATTCACCTTCGAGTACTCGCACGAATACAAGGCGGGAAACCTCAGCCGCGACACGTTCGTCGCCTGGATGGCTCCGGTGCGGCGGCAGTTCGAGGCCGTGCTCGCGCAGGCCGTCTCCGCCGAGATCGCCGGCGTGTCGGGCTCGTGTGCGGACATCCTCGAGCATCAGGCGGCGCCGCGCCGCCGTCACTACCAGCAAAGCCGCAAGCGCGGCGGCGCACGTCCGACGCGTACCGCATCGCGCCGTGTGTCGAGCCCAGCACCACGAGCGCGCATTGCGGCGCCAGTGCGCTCGCGCGGTGCACACAATGCCTGCGCCGGGGTCGCGAGTGCGTTGGCTCGCGAAGCTGTGCCAGGCGAAAGAGTGGGCGGGCGACCTCGTGCGTCTCGTGTACGCGCACGGCGCGGACTTCGCGGCGGGGTACGTTAAACGAGCGGCCGAGTGTGCACGCGCAGGCCATAGACGTGGTGCCCGCGAGTGAGGGTGACGACGGGTTCCCGTTCGCCGCGTTGCTAGTGGTGGGGGAAGCCGAGCACGCTGGCGATCGCGTCGCAGAGAAGGTCTTCGCTTTTCGCTGGGCGATCATCGCGAAGCGCTTGCGGCTGCCGCAGGTCGTGAATGCGAACTCGAGCGCGGAGGTCGCTGCGCCATGACAGAAGCGTATGCAG
>CBINHN010000079.1:0-23669 GCA_966250485.1 uncultured Sorangium sp.
TTTCAGCGCCCGCAGGATGTCGCGCAATGGCGGAAACGAATGCTGGGGTACTGGTCGAGCACAGCGCGGCGGCACAGCGTTGGGTGCCCGCCGCGATCTGCACACCGTTGCCGAGCATCGGTGCTCTCTTCGCCACCTCCTCCCGCACAACGTGAGCACCTTGGCACAACGGACCTCGAGCATTCGCTCGGCATGGAGAGCGAGAGCGGTCGTCGATGAAGCGTGGCCTGCGGAGCGTCCAGGATTGAAGCTCGAGAAGCGCCTTCGGTCCGCCGAAACATGCCCCAACGCAAGCGGCAAGAATACTCCCGGCGATCATGATCGCGCGGTCATCGAAGATCATCGAAGGCGATCCCGCCGGATGCGTTGCGCAGCTCATGCTATGGTCGTGCGCACGGCCAGATGGAAAAGTGCATCATCACTTTCGAGGTCAATGGCGAGCGGTCTGAGGTGAGTTTCGTTCCACACCGGACGTTGCTCGAGGTCATACGCGAAGATCTCGGACTCACGGGGACGAAGCATGGCTGCGAGCTCGGCGAGTGCGGCGCGTGCACGATACTCGTCGACGGCGTACCGATCCTGTCATGTCTCGCCCTCGCCGTGGAGGCGGAGGGCAAGAGCCTCACGACCATCGAAGGACTCGCAAGTGGCCCACGATTGGACCCGCTCCAATCGTGCTTCGCGGAGTTCGGAGCGACCCAATGCGGCTACTGCACGCCTGGCATTCTCCTAGTCGCGAAGGCTCTTCTCGCGCGAACGGCTCGACCTACACGTGCGGAGATCACGGACGCGCTATCGGGAAACCTCTGTCGTTGCACCGGGTATCTCCAGATCGTCGAGGCCGTCGAAGCGGCGATCGAGCGCATGAATCGGCCATTGGAGCGACCGTGAGCCGGCCCCTCAATATCATCGGTAAGTCACGTCCACGCGTGGACGGTCGCGCCAGAGTGACCGGCCAGACGCGCTTCGCGGGGGACATCTCGCTTCCACGCACCTTACACTGTCGGCTGCTTCGTTCGCACCTCCCTCACGCCAAAATCCGCCGCATCGATGTGAGCCGCGCGAAATCCTCGAACGGTGTTCATTGCGTTTTGACCGGTGCCGACATGCCGATCGCGTACGGGATCATTCCGATCAGCGAGGACGAGCACGCGCTCTGCATCGATAAAGTACGCTACATCGGCGATCCCGTCGCAGCCGTCGTCGCCGTGGACGAAGAGAGCGCCAGCGCCGCGCTGGAGCTCATCGATGTCGATTATGAGCCACTGCGGACGATTGCGACACTAGAGGACGCCCTCGCGCCGAGCGAGCAGCCGATTCATGATTATGTCGGCAAGACCAACATCCAGCGGATGATGTCGTGGGAGTTCGGTGATGCCAACGCCGTAATCGACCGATCGCAGCACGTCTTCGACGACGTCTTCTTCTACGGGGGCAATACCCATCTGGCGCTCGAGCAACATGCGTCGCTCGCGACGCTCGATGCGGAGGGCCGCCTCGTCATCTATTCGAGCACGCAGACGCCGCACTATTTGCACCGCGGCCTGGCGCGCGTGCTCGGCATTCCCGCCTCTCGTATCCGCGTGATCGCACCACCAAATGGTGGTGGATTCGGCGGTAAGAGCGAACCCTTCAACCATGAATTCATCGTCTGCAAGGCAGCGCTTCTGACGGGGCGGCCAGTCAGAATCTGCTTGTCGCGCGAGGAGGTATTCTACTGCCATCGTGGAAGGCACCCCGTATCGATGCGGCTTCGGACCGGTGTCGACGAGCAGGGCAACATCACCGGCATGCATTTGCAGACGCTGCTGGACGGTGGCGCCTACGGAAGCTACGGCGCGGTGAGCACGATCTACACGGGCGCACTTCAAACCCTGACCTACAAGATTCCCGCGTACCGCTGGGACGGGTGTCGTGTCTTCACGAACAAGGCGCCGTGCGGCCCCAAACGCGGCCACGGAACGCCGCAATCTCGCTTCGCTCAGGAGGTGCAGCTCGACAAGATCGCCTGCCGTCTCGGAATCGACCCGGCAGAGCTCCGTCTTCGGCAGCTCGTCGATCCCGACACTTTGACGGCGAACTTCCTGGAGGTCGGAACCACCGGACTTCGCGATTGCATCGATCGGGTGATTGTCGGGTCGGGGTGGCACGGACGCCGCGGGCAACTACCGTTCGGCCGCGGCCTGGGACTCGCCACGTCCGGCTACCTAACTGGTGCCGCTACGGCGACGTATCCGAACGATCTTCCGTTTACAGGAGTCCAGCTCAAGCTCGATCGTGCGGGCGGCGTCACGGCATTCTGCGGCGCGACGGAAATCGGCCAAGGTTCCGACGACGTGCTCGCGTCCGTGGTCGCAGAGGTCCTCGGCATCGAGCCCGATGCCGTGAGACTCGTCACGGGGGACACCGACCTCACTCCCGTCGACCTCGGAAGCTACTCGAGTCGGGTCTCGCTCATGATGGGACACGCTGCGCTTCAAGCCGCCGAGAGCGCGCGCGCGTATCTCGCAAGCTCGCTCACGCGAAGGCTCGGCATACCTGTGACACGGCTCGTCTTCGCGGGCGGCCGTGTGTTCGATAGTGAGGACCCGGATCGCGGGTTCAGCTTCGAGGAGGCCGTCACGTTCGCCGAGGCGGACCACGGCACGCTCGGTACCGTCGGTTCGTACACACCACCCGATCCGAAGGCGAAGTACACGGGCGTTGGACCGTCGCCCGCATTTTCCTTCACGGCCTGCGTCGTCGAGGTAGACGTCGACCCCGAAACTGGTTGGCTCACGGTTCTCAAGGTTTGGATCGCGCACGACCTCGGGCGCGCACTCAATCCCACGCTCGCCCGCGGTCAGATCGAGGGAAGCGTCTACATGGGCCTCGGCGAGGTGTTGATGGAGGAGACCGCGTATCGACGTCTTCCGCCGCGTCGTTCCCCAGCGCTCGTGCAAAAAGCACCTTCGATGCTCGATTACAAATCGCCGACGTTCTTGGATATGCCCGAAATCGTCACTTACCTGGTGGAGCATCCAGACGAAAACGGGCCGTTTGGCGCGAAGGAGGTTGGTCAAGGCCCTCTCTTACCGGTCATGCCGGCGGTGGCCAATGCCGTCTATGCGGCTGTCGGTGTGCGCATTGACGAGATCCCCATCACCCCTGAAAAAATCCTGAAGGCCCTCGAAACCAAACGGCGGAATGGAGTCGACCGCTACGGGCCGGCAACGTTCCCTGTCGTCCCCTGGGCGGCTGCGCGCCGAATTCCCACGCCAGCAGAGGGAGGCGATGGAAACGCCGCCGTACGCTTGCGGAAGCGCCCGTCGCCAGCGAGTGAAGGCCGATGATCCGGCTTCCCAGGTTTCGCTTCATTGCGCCTAGCTCGCTGAGCGAGGCGTCGTCGATTCTCCGAGCGGAGGGGTCAAACGCGATGCTCCTTGCCGGCGGCACCGACGTTTTGCCGAACATGAAGCGCAAGCAGCAGCAGCCCGGCGTACTCGTCGGCCTGAGTCGAATCCTGGTGCGTGAGCGGGAGATCCGAGCGAGCACACTGGTCCTCGGCGCCGGTGTGCTCCTCGCCGACCTGGCTCGCGATCAACGTGTGAGCGAAAGCGCCCACGCGTTGTGGCTCGCGGCGGCTGGGGTGGGGACGCCGCTCATTCGCAACAAAGCGACGCTGGGCGGCAACCTCTGCATCGACACGCGCTGCAACTATTACAACCAGAGCTTGGAATGGCGGCGCGCGATTGACTTCTGCATGAAGGCACCGTCCGCGTCCGCTGGGGTGTACCGCGCGGGCGATTTCGTAGGTGGAGCGCGCAGCGACGAGGACCACGAGGGCGAGGAGCGAGGCTCCATCTGTTGGGTCGCGCCCGGAAGCCGGCGCTGCTGGGCGGTCTCGTCCACGGACGCGGCTCCCGCGCTCATTGCGTTGGGGGCGGAGGTGGAGCTTGCCTCCGCGACCGGAATGCGCCGCCTGCCCCTCGCGAGCCTGTATCATCCTGATGGGATGGCGTACCTGACGAAGCAACCCGACGAGATCGTGACGCGGACGTTCGTACCTGTCGGCACGGGTTGGAAGAGCACGTATTGGAAGCTCAGGCGCCGGAGCAGCATCGACTTTCCCGTTGCGAGCGTCGCTGCCGCCATTCGACTGGACGAAGGGGGCGGCGTGACTGATGCGCGGCTCGTTCTAGGAGCGGTCGCCTCATGTCCTGTCAGCTGCGATGCGGTCGCCGCAACCTTACAGGGCCAACTGCTCACGGACGAAGCCATTGCGCGATGCGCCGAGCGCGCCTCACGGCTAGCTAAGCCGCTCGACAACACGGATTTGAGTTTGGGTTGGCGCTCTCGCGCGGTCGCGGCGCTCGTTACCGGAGCATTGCGAGAGCTACGCGGCGATGATCCAGCGACGCTCGGCGGGCTGGCACGTCACGTTCGGCGGACATTGCCGGTCTGCGCGTGACATCTCGAGTCATGTGAAGAGCTCGCCGGGACTGCCCAAGTTCGACTACAGCGTTTGCGTCGGGCCCCCGCCGCGGGCCGACTCGCCTCGCTGCCTCAGATAACCATTCACCTCGTCATAGTGCTTCATGGATGCATCGAACAACTCTAAATCCTGATAATAGATGAAGGGATAATGGAGACCACGCCAATCAGGGTATTCCGGCTTTTCTAGATTTCGTCGACTGAATTCCAGGAAATCGGAGTAGCTCGTCGCCGGGCTTCTCATTCCGAAATTTTCGGCGTGGCCGACGATGGGTGCGCCAGGCTGCGCATGTAGCGGGCCCCACTGAATCTCCCCGAGACACTTGTAGTCGGTGGTCAGGCGCTTCACCATCTCCATGCTGGCGGCGAAGTCGTCAATCTCCATGAGCGGCATTCCGGCGATGAGATTGATGTCGATGGTGAAATGATTGTACCGCGAGGCGTTATCGAATATGTCTAGGATTTCGCGATCAGTGGGCTGCGGTTTGACGCCAAGACGCCGCTCGGCGGTCAGCTTGGCGCGATGCTTCGCCGAGAGGCTGACCAGATCGATAGTGGTGGTCACACGTCCAAACGTGCGCGCCAGGAGATCCAACGTGCCAGCCTGTGGCATACGCCAGAAGTAAAAGTACGCGGCGTATTGCGATAGCCACGAGTCGGTGAAGATTTCACGAAAGTAGTCGGCCTGCGAAATGCCATCCGGCTCGAAATCGAAATCGAAAAGAAATTGTTCCGTGTGCGCGCGGGCGACAGCGAGATCAGCTCGCACCACGTTGGGCTTGCGAAAGAACGGCCGAGCACTCCCGAAGGTGGTGTGCATTGCGGTGGCGCACCCGCCGCAGTAGAAGCACTTCTTGTTGCAGCGTTTGCCGCTGTAAAGAAAGAAGCTGCCGGACTTCTGGGGGTCGGAGGGGTCGAGGTAAATGCTGTCGAGGTGCGACAGGTACACGTCCTCGGTGTCCTGAGACTCAATGTATTCGATGCCCGGATCGTCCCCGCCCAAGAGGGGAAGTTTCTTCCCGCCGCGCTCGATGAGATTCGGGACGTGATCGTCTCCGCGGCAGAGTGCGAGGAGAGGAACCTCACCGTCGCCCCGAATGATGCAATCCACCACGGGCTCTTTGATGAGCTCACGCCAGTAATAGGACGCGGTGTTGCCTCCGAGCACGACCGTGAGGTCCGGTGATAGCTCCTTGGCGATTTTTGCGATCTCGAGAGCGCGCGCCATGTGCGGGAACCATTTGAGGCTGATACCGAAAAGCGTCGGCCTCACCCGTTCGAGCATCTGCTTGATGTTGGCGCGTAGCGCTTCCCGCGTTCGACAGCTGTCGTGCCCTTGGCAATACGCGTCGATGCCCTTTCGGCGTAAGTAACTCGCCAAGTAGGACAACCCGACCGTCGCAGGACCGACCGTCTCACCCACGAGCAGAACTCGATGATGGCGCAATCGCGGCATAAAGACTCCGTCTAGTCGGATACTACCTTGTTGTGTGCATGAGTACGGCAAATTGCTTCCTCACGCCTGGCCTCCGAATTTGTGGCTAACACGCTCGAACCTGCCACCGTGGTCATGGCTGTCCCGCTGGCGGGCGTACGCCCAAGATCATCGATGTTCATGGCTTCTTTGCTGCAGGGGGTCATCGCGCCTGGCCATTCGGGGTATCGGCGCGCTGGGCGTCGGCTGGCGAGATTGCTTCTACCCGTGGCCCGGCGGCGAACCGTATGGAACGGGCGAACACCAGCGCGCTGGCAAGACACCCCACGCCGGCGATCGCGAACATGTTCACGGCGCCGACAGCTTTGGCGAGCCAGCCTTCGAGCAGCGCGCCGATCGGCGCTGCGGCGAAGAACCCAACCGCCCAGAGGCTCGTCACGCGCCCTCTCATGTCCGGATCGACGGTCGTCTGCACAAGCGTACTGGTCGAAGCCGACGCAACCATCACGCAACCGCCAACGACGAAGAGCAGCGACGCGGCGACGAGCGTGGAACGCGCAAGCTCGAGCAGCAGGAAAGCAACGCCGAGCCCGACCGTTGCGACGAGAGGCCTATAGAGGCTCACGGCGGTAGCGGGAGCGCTGGCCTTTCCGCCGCGCGCCTCTTCCTCCTGCTGTCGTGCCTCACGGGACGTCTGTTTCGCTAGGATGAGCGCACCAGCTATGGCTCCACACCCGGCGGCGCCCAGTAGCACGCCGAGTGTCTGCGGTCCGCCGTGCAGCGTTTCACCCGCCACTAGAGGAAGGAGGGCTGCATAGGAGCCGGCAAACAGACTGGCCGACGTAAAGAGCAGGAGTACCGCGCGCAAGATCGGGTGCCCAGCGACGTACGCGAGCCCCTCTCGCATCTCGCGCAAGCCACCGGTCCCCCGCCGCTGGATGGCACGTGGTGTGACGCGAACCGCCACCAGAGCTGCAATCACCGCGACGGTGCTCAGTGAGTCGATCGCGAAGCACCACCCCTCGCCGACGAGACTGACGAGTCCAGCAGCGGCCACTGGTCCCACCATCCGCGCCGCGTTCCTCATCAGAGAGTTGAGTGCCACTCCGTTTGGAAGGTCTGCGGGGTCGTCGATCATTTCCGCGAAGAACGATTGGCGCGCCACCGTGTCGAATGCGGTGAGCACGGCTTGCGCCGTGCCGAGCGCGAGCAAGTGCCAAACCGTCATCCGTCCCGTCAACGCGAAGAACGCGAGCGCGGCCGCCTGCAGCATCGCCGCGACCTGCGTGACGATGACCGTGCGTTGGCGGTTCCAGCGATCGACGAGCACGCCCGCCATCGGCGCAAGCGCGGCGGACGGTGCTTGGCCGAAGAAAGCGATTAGACCGAGCATCACGGGCGACTTCGTGAGCCGGTAGACCATCCAGATCGTGGCGAACCGTGTGAGCTCGCTCCCGACAAGCGAGACGGTTTGACCGGCGAAGAACAGCCGATAGTTTCGGTGCCTGAGCGCACGAGCAAAGGCCGGGACACGAGAAGCTTTGCTGACTGAGTCGGATATCAGGAGTCCTCACGCCCGGCAACTAGCGACGACAGTAACAGTCAAGGTCAACGTCTACAAGGCAGAATGCTCTCCGTACAATGTACTCGCTGACATTCTGAACACGCGCACCGAGGGTCAGCATCAAGATACAGCTGACGCCAGACTGTGGCGAATTCGCCGCAGCTGAATGCCGGTCCCCCGACATCGGAATTATGAAGCGCCGAGCGAGCGCGTTCTAGCGGACGCAGATCGAGCTCCAGCTTCGTCGTCGATCGATCACGAGCAGTGTGTTCACGTGCATCTCGACGAGCAACGGCGTCGACAACACAGCGAGGGCCGCACACGAGCGTGCGTACGAAGTCGTGTTCGCATCCGATGTGATCACTCAGGCGGGTTTCGCCACGTGCGCGCATGGGAATGACGAACGTGTTTTTCACGTCGAGCGAGATGAACACCGCGTGGCCGGCGAACTCGATGTCGTCGATGAACATCGCGACGAGATTCGGCGTCGTCGAGCTTGCGCGCGACGAACTCGCGAGCTTGACGCTGCTTGGCAGTGGCGCTAGGGGTCGGGCTTCGTAAATCTAATTGGGTAGTGTTAGATAGTGACGAATCACAATGATGACGCCTAAGCGCGAATCGTGGTTGGGTCTTCATGAGGGCGAAGAGCGTTGACTCGGCGACAGCTCCTCGCGGCGCTCTCCAACTGGATCGCCGCGAATTTCGCGCGAAACCCACCGTCCGTCGGCGAGAGTGAACGTTTTCGTCATTTCGGTCTCGACGCTCGAGCCGTAAACGAACTGGCCATCCATATTGAGCAGCTAATCGGTCGGCGCCTTTCGCCGGCGTTGATCTGGCGATATCCGACGCTCGAGTCGCTTGTGGCTAATCTGCTCGACGAGCCGGCTCAGGCGGTGCCCCACGAAAGCGAAATGCTCTGCCTTGCTGCGGGCAGCGTCGATGAACTGAGGTCACGCGCAGAGGAGGTCTCGAACGCGATCGAGAGCGGATGTCCATGGACGACCTTCTGCGGAGTGCCAGAGCCGAGCCTCCGCCGACCGGAGCATCGATTGGCACTGGCGGCTCGATCGCCGACCGAAGCCTTGGCCCGCTTGCGCGACTTTCTCGACGGAAGGCGCCACGCTGACCTCGCGTCGGCTCGACTCGATGTAGGCAGTGCGCCGTGCATCGCCTTCATCTTCTCGGGTCACGGGGCTCAGTGGTTCGGAATGGCGCGCAATCTGCTGTCCGAGCCGATCTTTTACACAGCCATCGAGCAATGCGATCACTGGATCCAGACCTTTCTCGGCTGGCGGCTAATCGAGCTGCTCGCACATGAGACGGAGCCATCGAAGCTAGACCGGGTCGACGTCAGTTTGCCCGCGATCGTCGCCATCGAAATCGCCGTCGCCGCGCAATGGGCAGCATGGGGCGTACGACCGAATGTGGTCCTCGGCCACAGCATCGGCGAGGTGGCTGCCGCGCACGTAGCTGGCGCTCTGAGCCTGGAAGACGCGATGCGGACGATCTGCGTCTATGGTCGCATCCTCGCGCGCGTCAACCGCCGCCCCGTCGGCACGGGACTCGTCGACTTGCCATGGGATGCCGCGAATACCGAGCTTCGCGCTTATGCGGGAGAGCTGTTTTGCGCGATCGAGAACAGCGTCGACACCACCATCGTCACCGGTGACCTCTCGGCGCTCGAGCGCCTGTTCGCCGCGCTGCGGTCCCGAAATATCTTTTGCCTCCGCATCCCGCTCGATGCTTCGCCTCATTGCCCGTTGCTCGACCATCTCCGAGGCGACTTGCTCGGAGCGTTG
Organism: uncultured Sorangium sp.; assembly: GCA_966250485.1. Taxonomy (GTDB): domain Bacteria; phylum Myxococcota_A; class Polyangia; order Polyangiales; family Polyangiaceae; genus PMG-095. Next base: position 9,272 of record CBINHN010000079.1, read on the forward strand.
GGCGATGTGAAGCCACAAGCAGGAGCGATTCAGATCGTTTCGGGTGTCACCGGCTCCCCCATCTCAGGCGAGCAGCTCGATGCGGGGCATTGGGTCCGCAACTGTTGCGAGCCATCGTTCTTCTCCACCGCGGTCAACCATTTGATCCGTTCGGGTGTCGACGTGTTCTTGGATGTCGCGCCGCATCCCGTCGGACTCTCGGCGATCGAGGCCAACCTGCATCGCGCGAACGCGAAGAAGAAGTCGCTCGTGCTTCCCTCGCTCCTCCGGGGGGAAGACGAGGAGCAAGTCATGCGGAAGGCGCTCCGAGCTCTCTATCTACGAGGAGCCCTCGATCGCACCTCCGAGCCGGAGTCGTCGCGCGATGCTGCGTCGAGCCACGACGCGGTCAGACGGCCCCTCGTAGACGGTGAAGGTCCCGTCGCTTCGCTTGTCCGCGAGCACGTCGGCGCCGTTCTCGAGAGGAGCGCGGACGACCTCGAGGTCGATCGCCCATTGAAGGAGCTCGGACTGAACTCCATGCTGGCGGTTCGGTTGAGCCACCAATTGTCCGTGGCGACGGGGTTGTCGCTTCGCTCCACCTTGCTCTTCGACTACCCAACGGTACGAGCGCTCGCCCGATTTCTCGCCGCGCAACTTGGCGAATCGGTGCTCGCGACGTCGACCAGCCCGCGCGCAGCGCGTCGTTCCGCTGATGATGATCCGATCGCAATCATCAGTACCAGTTGCTACCTCCCTGGCGACGTCCGAACGCCCGAGGACCTTTGGCGCCTTCTCGCGGAGGGGCGCGACGCCATCTCTGCATTCCCAAAGAAGCGAGGATGGGATCTCGGTTCACTCTACGATCCGGATCCCGATGCACCGGGCAAGACTTATGCGCGCGAGGGCGGCTTTCTCTACGACGCAGACCTCTTCGACCCGGCATTCTTCGGCATCAGTCCCCGCGAAGCCCTCGCGACCGACCCTCAGCAGCGCCTGCTCCTCGAAGCTTCGTGGGAGCTCTTCGAGCGGGCCGGAATCGTGCCGCGCACCCTGGAAGGCACCCATACCGGCGTCTTCGTCGGCGCGATGGGCAACTTCTACGGTGCTGGAGATGGCCCCAGCGAGCTCGAAGGCTTTCGTGAGATCGGAAGCCACACGAGCGTCGCCTCGGGTCGAATTGCGTACACCTTCGACCTGCGCGGCCCGACCGTCACGCTCGATACCGCATGTAGCTCGTCGCTCGTCGCCATTCATCTCGCTTGCCGCTCTTTGCGGGAAGGGGAGTGCACGCTCGCCCTCGCCGGCGGTGTTTCGGTCATGGTGACACCGAACAGCTTTATCTCGTTCAGTCGACAAAGAGCGCTTGCTCCCGATGGCAGGTGCAAGGCGTTCTCAGCAAACGCGGATGGCACCGCCTGGTCAGAAGGTGTCGGGCTACTGCTCCTCGAGCGCCTTTCCGACGCAAAGCGGCACGGCCATCCCGTCCTCGCCGTTATTCGAGGCTGCGCGATCAACCAGGACGGGCGAAGTCAGGGACTCAGCGCACCGAATGGGCCCGCACAGGAGCGCCTCATCAAAGAGGCCCTCGATGCGGCTGGGCTCCACGCCCGGGACGTCGACGCCGTCGATGCACATGGCACCGGCACCGTCCTCGGCGATCCGATCGAGGCCTACGCCCTTTTGGCGACGTACGGACAAGAGCGCGCTCCCGGGCGGCCGCTGTGGCTCGGCAGTCTCAAGTCGAACATTGGCCACACGCAGGCCGCGGCGGGGGTGGCGAGCGTCGTCAAGATCGTCCTCGCGATGCAGCATGGCCTCTTGCCCAAGACCCTTCATGCGGACCGGCCATCACACCACGTCGACTGGTCTGCCGGCGCGGTCCAACTCCTGAACCGGCCTGTGCCGTGGAAGAAAAACGGAACGCCGCGGCGTGCCGCCATCTCGTCCTTTGGAATCAGCGGCACCAACGCTCACCTGATCCTCGAAGAGGCTCCCGTCGAGACCTCACGCGAGCGCCCGGACCACGGCAGTGACCATCGGCAAGCGGACGATCACGATCGGCCCGCGCACGTGCTGGTGCTGTCGGGGCGGACCGAGGAGGCGCTGCGCGCCCAAGCCGGGCGCTACGCAGCGTTCTTCACGACGAACGCCGGGATGAGCATCGCCGACGCCTGCCATGCCGCCGCAACCGGGCGCACTCATTTCGAGCATCGCCTAGCGCTCGTCGCGACGACCACGGCGGACGCCGCCGCGCGACTCGAAGCGTTCTCTGCGGGCTCGGAGCCGGAGGGGCTCGTGCGCGGACACGTCCTCGAACGGGTGGGCCACAAAGTAGCGTTTCTGTTCACCGGCCAGGGCGCGCAGTACGACGGGATGGGTCGCGAGCTCTATGCGTCCCAGCCCGTCTTTCGCGAGGCGCTCGCACGGTGCGCGGCGCTCGCCGACGCTCACATCGAACGGCCTCTGCTCGACGTGCTCCTCGGAGCCGACGGGACAACCGGACTCGTAGACAAGACGGCCTACACTCAGGTTGCGCTGTTTGCTCTGGAATACGCGCTGACTGCCCTATGGCGCTCGTGGGGCGTTGTCCCGAGCGCGGTCCTCGGGCACAGCGTCGGCGAGTACGTCGCAGCGTGCGTCGCCGGCGTGTTTTCGCTCGAAGACGCCATCCGCTTGGTCGCGACGCGCGGGCGCTTGATGCAAGCCCTGCCCGAGGACGGCGCCATGGCCTCGATCGACGCTCCGATAGCGCGCGTTCGCGCCGCGCTCGATCGCTCCGGCGGCGCCGTCGGAGTCGCGGCACACAACAGCCCGATGCAGGTTGTCCTTTCGGGGCGGAGGCAAGCGGTCCAGTCTGTCTGCGACGCTCTCGAAGCTGACGGATTCAAGACGCGGAAGCTCGCGGTCTCGCACGCGTTCCACTCGGAGTTGATGGAGCCGATGCTCGACGAGTTCGAGCGGGCGTTCGACGGAGTGAAACTGTCGGCACCGGCGATACCCATGGTCACGAATCTCGGCGGCGAGGTGGCCGGAGGCGACGTGACGACGCCGGCTTACTGGCGCCGCCAGGCGCGCGAGGCCGTTCAGTTCTTCCACGGTGTCGAGACTCTGGTAGCGCTCGGGGTCGACACGTTCCTCGAACTCGGCCCTCAGCCTGTCTTGATCGGGCTTGGCGCGTCGTCGGTCGCCGAAGGAAGGGGCTTGTGGCTCGGATCACTACGCAAGGGCCGCCCGGAATGGCCGGTGATGCTCGCGAGCCTTGCCAGGCTCTTCGTCGCCGGATGCCCGGTAGACTGGCTGGCCTTCGATGAGCCTTACCCTCGCACCTGGATCTCCTTGCCGACCTACGCGTTTCAACGCACGCGATATTGGCTCGGAGCGAAGCTGCCAGGGTCACACGGGCGCGGGAAAAAAGACGCTCATCCCCTGCTCGGCGAGCCGTGGTCGTCATCGGTCGAGGATGGGACCCGGTACTGGCAGAGCGAGCTCCACTCGGAAGGCGCGCTGGCCTACCTCTCCGACCATCGCGTCGCCGAAGCCGTGGTGCTTCCGGCAGCGGCACACGTCGAAATCGCGCTCGCGGCTGGCCGGGAGGTGTATGGCGACGCGGACGTGATGGTCGAGCAGATGGTGCTCGGACATGCGCTGACGATCCCCGAGCAGGAAACGTGCACGGTGCAGGTGGCGGCCGTGGAGGACGAGAGCGGGCTGATGTTTCAGCTCTCGAGTCGGCATGCGGACGGCTGGCGTCGTCACTCCACCGCCCGCATCCGCCGCGCCGACCTCCGCCGGCCGACAGGAGAGCCCCTCGAAAGTATTCGCGCACGCTGTCAACTGTCGCAAGTCGACGGCGCGACGTTCTATGCGGCGGTGGAAGCCGAGCGAGCGTTCCCATATGGTCCGGCTTTTCGCGGTCTGGAGAAGCTGTGGCTCGGTGAGGGTGAGGCGCTCGCAGACGCGGTGTTGACCGAAGCCGCTGGCGACGACGCGGGCTACGCACTTCATCCGGCATTTCTCGACTCGGCGCTCCAAGCGCTGCTCGCGATCTTGCCCCAGTTCGTCGAGCCTGGGCTGATGATGCCGATCGAGATCCAGCGCGTGCGCGTGTACGAGCGGATCGGCACGCGGGTCTGGAGCCACGCGCGGGTGCGTGGCGAGCGGGCCGCGGCGACGATCGCAAGTGACGTTCGCCTGCTGGATGCCTCGGGCAACGTCCTCGCCGAGTTCGAAGGGATCGTGTTCACGCGCGCGCCGGAGGGCGCGTTTCGACAGGTGGAAGCGCAGCAACGCGCGGACGTACCCCCCCTATACGCGCTCGAGTGGCGTCCGGATTCGGGTCCTCCGGCCACGTCGGCCGCGGACGGTCTCGGTCGGTGGCTCGTCCTCGCGGAATCGGAGCTGCGGAGCCGGGCCCTCTGCGAAGGAATCGCGTCCGCGGGAGGACGCTCGATGGAGTGCCGGATGGGCGAAGGTGCTCCCGGCGACACGACCCGCGTGATCGACCTGTCGAAGCGCTCCCAGTCCGAGCAGCTGGTCGCGGCCGCGACGGCGGAGGGCCCCCTTGCGGGCGTCGTCTGCTGGTGGAGCGACGATGAGCGGCACCGGGATCCGGCGGCGGAGGCCGAGCGCCGAGCCGTCGCGGCGTTGCACCTCATCCAGGCGATCGTCGCGGCGCCCGGCGGGGAACGCCCGCGGGTCTTGTGGGTCACCGAGCATGCGCAGGCGGTCCGTCCAACCGAGCGGGTCGCGGTCGAGGGGGCGCCGCTCTGGGGCCTCGGGCGCACGATCATGCAAGAGCACCCGGAGCTCGGCTGCCATCTCATCGATGTCGAGGCGCACGGCGCAGCGCCATCCGAGGTGCTTCGCGAAATCTTGCATCCGGACCAGGAGCGGCAGATCGCCTGGCGGAAGGACGTGCGCTACGTCGCTCGCCTCGTCCGCGCAACGGCGCAAACCGCGGTGCCGGCGCGAGCACTCACCGGTACCGTGCTCGTCACGGGCGGCGTCGGAGCGCTCGGCCTCCTGGTCTCACGATGGTTGGTGGAAGCGCGCGGCGTGCGCAATCTCGTGCTCCTCGGACGGACCGCTCCCACCGGGGAGCGCTTGGTCGCTGTCGACGCGCTGCGCGCGACCGGCGCGCGCGTGACCGTTGCCCAGGCCGACGTGGCGGATCCCGTGCAGCTCGGCGCCGTGCTCGCGGCGATTCCGGAGGACGCACCGCTCCGCGGCGTGATTCACGCTGCGGGTTCGGTCGACGTGGGCACGCTGACGGAACAAAGCGCGGAAAGCTGGACCTCGGTGCTCGCCCCGAAAGTTCGGGGCGCTTGGGCTCTGCACGAAGCGACGCGGGACACTCCGCTGGATTTCTTCGTCCTGTTCTCCTCGTCGTCGGCGTTGCTCGGCTGGGCGGGCCATGGCGGCTACGCAGCCGCGAACGCCTTCCTCGACGCGCTCGCGCACCGGCGCCACGCCGAGGGCTTGACGGCGTTGAGTGTGAACTGGGGCGTGTGGTCCGTCGGTGGGATGAACGATCGTGTCGCGGAAGAGGACGTCGCCAAGGTCGAGCGCATCGGGTTGCGAGCGATCACTGGCAGGCAAGGTATCGAGATGCTCGCGCGGGCTCTCGAGCGCCCCGAAGCTCAGCTCGTCGGCCTCCACGTCGACTTCGCCACCATGCGGCAGGCGATGGGACATCATGTGCCGCCCATGTGGCAGGTGCTCGTTCGGGCGCCGGCAGCCGACAGGCGCCAGCGGCCGGCGCCGAGCGTTTGGGCGGGACGGATGGCGACCCTCGCGCCGGAAGCCCGCGCTGCAGAGATCGAAGCCGCCGTCCGAACCGAACTGCTACGCGTCCTCGCACTTCCGGCGTCCTCCGACGTCCCGCGCGGGCGCGTGTTGCGAGACCTCGGGCTGGATTCCCTGATGGCCGTCGAGCTACGCGACCGCCTAGCGGCGCAACTCGGGCAACCGCTGCCGGCGACGCTGGCGTTCGACTACCCAACCATCGGTCAGATAGCGGAGCTCCTGGGCCGAAAGTTGGCCCCTCTGACGACCACCGCTACGACCGCTACGAAGGCGACGAGTCCGGACGTTCGGCGCAACGCGATCGACGAGCCCATCGCCATCGTGGGGATCGGCTGCCGGTATCCCGGGGGCGTGACTGACCTCGAGAGCTTCTGGCGTTTGCTCGACGCCGGCGTCGACACCGTCGGCGAGATGCCGTGGATGCGTTGGGGGATCGACGACCTCTACAATCCGGATCCCAGCGCGGCGGGGAAGGTTTCGACCCGCTACGGCGCCTTTCTCGACGACATCGCCCGCTTCGACGCGCGCTTCTTCGGCGTCGCGGCGCGTGAGGCGTTGAGTATGGATCCCCAGCAGCGCGTGCTCCTCGAGGTGACATCGGAAGCGCTCGAGCATGCTGGCCTTCGCAGCGAGGACATCGAGGGCAGCCAGACGGGCGTCTTCGTCGGCCTCATGTTCCACGACTACGCCTCGCTGACGGTCGAGCTCGAGCACTTCGACGGGTACGTCATGACGGGGAGCTCAGGCTGTGTCGCGGCGGGACGGGTGTCGTACTTGTTGGGGCTCAAGGGACCATCACTCGCGGTAGACACCGGCTGCTCCTCGTCCCTCGTCTCACTTCACCTCGCCTGCCAGAGCCTTCGCAACGGCGAGTGCGATCGCGCGTTGGCATCTGGCATCACCCTGTACCCCACGCCGCAGTGGCTCGTCGAGTCGAGTCGACTGCGAATCCAGTCCAGTGACGGTCGGTGCAAGAGCTTCGACGCAGCAGCCGACGGTGTCGGTTGGGGCGAGGGCTGCGGGGTACTGGTCCTCAAGCGTCTCTCCGATGCCACGCGCGACGGTGACCGCATCTGGGGTGTCGTGCATGGATCAGCGGTGAATCAGGACGGTCGATCGAACGGTCTGACTGCGCCGAACGGTCCTTCTCAGGAGCAGGTCATCCGGCGGGCCCTCGCGCAGGCACGCGTCAAGGCGACGGACGTGGGCTATGTCGAGGCGCACGGCACTGGGACGCCGCTGGGCGACACCGTCGAGCTGCAGGCATTGGCGGCGGTGCTCGCGGACGGGCGAACGAAGGACGCCCCTTTGATTGTCGGCTCGGTGAAGTCGAACTTCGGCCATACGGGCGCCGCGGCGGGCGTTGGAGGCGTGATAAAGGCCCTGCTTTCGCTGCATCACGGCGTCATTCCGAAGACGTTGCACTTCCGAAATCCGAACCCCGCGATCGCGTGGGACGAAGTCGCGATCACCGTCGCGGAGCAACCCATCGCCTGGTCGGCGAGCGCGCGCCCTCGGCTAGCGGGAGTGAGCTCGTTCGGCATCGGTGGCACCAACGCCCACGTGCTTGTCTCTGCGGCTCCGCCGCCCGCTGTCCGCGTCAACGCCGAGGTTCCGCCGCAGGTCGAAGATGCGGGCGTCGTCATTCCCGTGTCGGGGAAGGATATCGCGGCGCTGCGCAGCCAGTGCCTGCGCTACGCACGCTATCTCCAGACCCACGACGACGCCTTATGCGACGTGATGTACACGGCCTTCGCGCGCCGTACGCACCATCCCCACCGCGTGGCGGTCGCCGGTCGTTCGAGGGAAGAACTCGCGACGAAGCTCACTGCTCTTGGTGAGCAGAAGGTCATCCATCGCGCCGGGCTGACAAGCGCGCGACGAGTGGTGTTCGTTTTTCCGGGCGCCGGTGGCCAGTGGGAGGGAATGGGCCGCGAGCTCTGGGCTACGGAGCCGACGTTCCGAGAGGCGGTCGAGGACTGCGACCGCGTCATGCAGCGTTGGCTCGACTGGTCGGTCGCGGACGTGCTGCGCGGTGAGGGTCCGAAGGCGGAGCTCTCGACCTCGGACGTGATCCAACCGGCGGTCTTCGCGTTCCAGCTCGGGCTTGCCGCGCTTCTTCGCGCGTGGGGCATCAAGCCGGCAGCCGTAGTTGGGCACAGCATGGGTGAGCTCGCCGCAGCGCACGTGGCGGGAGCGCTCTCGCTCGAGGATGCGGCGCGGATCATCTGCGTGCGTTCGAAGGTCGCGATGACGGCGCGCGGTCTCGGGCGCATGGCGGCGGTGGAGTTGTCCGAGGACGAAGCGCGGGCAGAGCTTCGCGGGTATGAAGGCCGCGTCGCTATTGGCGCGATCAACGGCCCGCGAGCGATCGTCCTCTCGGGGGAGCGAGCGGCGATCGAAGAGGTGTGCGCCAAGCTGGACGCACGCGGCGTGTTCACACGCTGGATCAAGGTTGACTACGCGTCGCATGGGCCACAGATGGATCCCCTGCGAGCCGAGCTCTTGGAGAAGCTCGGAGACGTCAAGGCGCTACCGCCGACGGTCCCGCTCTACTCGACGGTCACCGCAAGGCGGTGCGACGAGACACTTACCGCGGAGTACTGGGCCAGGAATCTGAGCGAACCGGTGCGCTTCTGGTCGGCCGTGGAGGCACTGCGGGGCGACGGGTACGATATTTTTCTCGAGATCAATGCCCACCCGATCCTGTTGCCCGCAATCGAGGAGGGGCTGGGATCGCAAACTGGGGGGACGGTAGCGCTGGCATCCCTGCGACGGCAGGAGCGGGCACGCGCAGGGCTGCTCGAGGCGGTTCTGGCGCTCTATGTTGCGGGCGCCGACGTCGACTGGGCGCGCGTGGCGCCCGCAGGACGCCTGGTCCCGCTACCGGCCTATCCCTTTCAGGGGGAGCGCCTTTGGCCCGAAGCGCCGAAAGCCGCGCGCGGCTCGCGTGCCGGTGCCGACGGGCACGCGCTGCTCGGACCCACGGTGGCGCTCGCGACAGGGGGCGCGTACGTCTGGGAGAGCGAGATCGACCTCGACCTCGAAGCGCTTCGCTACCTCGCAGACCACTGCGTGGAGGATGCGGTGATTTTCCCGGCTGCAGCGTACATCGAGATGGCGCTCGCCGCGGCGCGGGTGGTCTACGGCGACGTGCCGCTGGCGCTCGAGGACGTGACCTTCGAGCGCGTCCTCTCGTTGGAGCGTGGACAGGTGCGTAACGTGCAGCTCGTCGCCCACGTCGACGGCGAAGCAATGCGCTTCACTCTCGCGAGCCGCACCTCCGGCGATCCTTGGATTCAGCACGCGGCCGGCCGCATGGTGCGCGTGTCGGGCGCCGCCGACGTCGTCCAAGCAAAGAGTGACGCGCCCGCGACGGTGCGAGCGCGATGCGGTGCAAAGGTCGCGGGGAGCGACTACTACGCGCACGTCGCCTCGAGGGGCCTCGTCTACGGACCGGCCTTCCAAGGCGTCACCGCAGCGTGGTCTGGCACGGACGAAGTGTTGGCCGAGCTTCAGTTGCCCGCGGTTGCTGGTGGCGCAGGAGCCTACGGCGTGCATCCCGCGCTGCTCGACTCCGCGCTGCATGCCGCAACGCCGTTGTTGCCACCGGGAAGGGAGATCGTTGTCCCCGTCGCGGTACGGCGCGTGCGAATCCTCGAGCGAGCCGTGACCACCGGCTTCAGCCATGTCCGCGCGTCGTCCAATGTGCCGGGCACTGGTTGGATGGTCGACGTGCGCCTGCTCGACAGTGCCGGCGCCGTGGCCGTAGCCGTCGAAGGACTGCACCTCGGACGCGCAGTGAGGCATCGGCCGGTGCGCACCGAGTGGCTGCTCGGGACGACGTGGCGGTTGGCGCCGCTCGGCGCGCACGCGTCTGGTTCCACGCTAGCGGGGCAGCGATGGCTGGTGCTGGCGGGTGTGGCCGGCGTCGGAGTTGCGGTGGTCGCGCGGCTGGAAGCGGCCGGCGCGCACGTGCTCTGCCTCGCGCCGAAGGCCGGCGTCAGCGCCGTCCGCGCGGCGGTCGCAGGCGGCGCTCTGGCGGGCGTGGTGCATTGCTGGAGCGCGGACGAACCTGTGGAGGCGCGCCCGGATGGCGGCCTCGACGCGGCGGCGCGTGATGGCGAAGCGGCGCTCGCGATCCTACAGGAGCTGGCGATTCGCGGCGCCCGCACAGCGCCACGGCTGTGGCTCGTCACGCGTGGTGCGCGGGCGGTTGACTCGACCGGCGTGGCGGCGCCGGCGGGCGCCGTGCTGAGCGGGCTCGGGCGCACGATCGCGCAGGAACACGGTGAGCTTCGTTGCACGCGCGTCGACCTCGACGCCCGCGTCGATCCCGAGATTGCAGGCGCCGCGCTCGCCGCCGAGGTGCTCGCCGACGACCCCGAGGAGGAGGTCGCATATCGCGCCGGAGCACGTTGGGTCGCCCGGCTGGTACGCGGCGCGGCGACAACCCCCTCGCCGCCCGCCGAAAGCCCGGCCGTGATTCGCGCGGACGCGACCTACCTCATCACGGGTGGCCTCGGCGGCTTGGGCCTTGCGTTCGCGGGGCGGTTGGTCGGCGCTGGAGCGCGGCACCTCGTGCTCGTCGGCCGGCGAGGCGTGACAGCAGCGACCCAGCGCGCTGCAATCGCAGCCCTCGAAGCGGAAGGTGCCCGCGTGATGGTCGCGGAGGCGGACGTCGCCGAGTACGCGGACGTGGAGCGTGTGCTCGCCCTCGTAGCAGCCGAGCTTCCGCCGCTGCGCGGCGTCATCCACGCAGCAGCGGTGAACGAGCCCGCGATGCTCGTCGACCTGGACGGGGCGCGTCTCGCTCGATCACTTCGCGCGAAGGCCGTTGGCGCATGGCACCTGCACACGCTGACGTCAGGGCATGAGCTCGACTTCTTCGTCCTCTACTCGTCGGTCGCCTCGCTCGTGGGATCTCCGGGGCAAGGCAACTACGTTGCGGCCAACAGCTATGTCGACGCGTTGGCGCACCACCGGCGCGCGCTTGGCCAAGTCGCGCTCAGCATCAACTGGGGCTCCTTCGGAGACGTGGGCAGCGCGGCGGAAACCAACCGCGACAACCGGCTGGGCAGTCGTGGACTGCATAGTCTGACGCTCGAGGAAGGTCAGGCCGCGCTCGAGTGGCTGCTCGGAACGAGCGCGGCGCAAGTCGGTGTGGTGCCGATGGACCTCCGACGATACCTCGAGTTCTATCCTCAACTGATGGGATCACCGTTGTGGTCGGAGCTCGTCGCCAGCGCCCGGCTCGGTGGCGAGGAGTCGGGCCATCAAACCGTAAGAGCGGAGCTGACGGACGCCTCGCCGGTGGCTCGGCGCGGGATCCTCGAGCGGGTAGTCCGGACGAGCGGCGCGACCGTCCTTCGGCTGGATCCCGCCGAGCTCCCATTCGACGAGCCGCTCATGAGTCTGGGGATCGACTCGCTCATGGGCCTCGAGCTGCGAAACCGTCTCGAAGCGGCATTGGGCCTTCGCCTCTCGGCAACCCTGATTTGGGCCTATCCGACGATCTCGAAGTTGGTGGACTACTTGGTCGAGCGCATCGCGGAGATCCTTCCGCTCCCCTCGGCGACCACGTCGTTGACCAACTTCGCCAACTCCGTGGTCCTCGACGAGCCCAACTCCCCGAACGTGTCTGCCGAATACCTCGAACGACTCTCGGTCGAGGAAAAAGAGGCACTCCTCGAGCGAACGCTGGCGGAGCTCGAAGACCGACCGAACGACTGAACGCTGCACCACCGAAGACCTTGGATGACCTCTGTGGCAGACCCCTCCACCTCGGCCCTCGATCGCGCCCTACTCGCGATCCAAAAATTGCGAGCGCAGCTCGAGACGAGCGAGAAGCAGCGGAAGACCCTCGAGGCTGCTTTACGTGCCCGGTCTGAGCCGATCGCCATCGTCGGAATGGGCTGCAGGTTTCCGGGCGGAGCCGAGGATCCGGCGCGGTATTGGCGGATCATCGAAGAGGGCGTCGACGCGGTTAGAGAGATCCCCGCGAGTCGTTGGTCGCCCAGCGAGACGGCGCAAACGGGGGGCTCGGTGCGGTTCGCCGCGACGCTCGACGACGTCGAGAGCTTCGACCCTGAGTTCTTCGGGATCTCGCCGCGGGAGGCGGTGAGCCTAGATCCACAGCAGCGGCTGCTCTTGGAGGTGGTCTGGGAGGCGCTCGAGGATGCGAACATTCCTGCCGATCGGCTCAAGGGTAGCGACACTGGCGTCTTCGTTGGAGTGTGGGCCTCCGACTACCGCAAGAGCGTGCTCGAGCAAGACAAGGATCTGCTCGATGCGTACTGCTACACGGGAAACATCTCGTGCATGGTCGCCGGTCGCGTCTCATACACGTTCGGCTTTCAGGGCCCTAGCGTAGCGATCGACACGGCGTGCTCGTCGTCTCTCGTGGCGATCCATCAGGCATGCGCGAGCCTGCGTGCTGAGGAGAGCGCGCTGGCCATCGCGGGTGGTGTCGGACTCTTGCTCTCGCCCGAGTCGATGGACGGCTTGGCGCTATTGCAGGCACTGTCTCCCGACGGGCGGTGTCGGACGTTCGACGCCGGGGCGAACGGCTTCGTTCGAGGCGAGGGTTGCGGTGTCGTCGTGTTGATGCGGCTGGCGGACGCCGTCAGGCGCGGGGACCGGATCCTTGGTGTCATCCGGGGGTCAGCGGTCAACCAGGATGGTCGCTCTGCCGGATTGACGGCGCCGAACCTGCTCGCGCAAAAGGCCGTCCTGCAAAAGGCCCTCGCGAGCGCCGGAGTATCACCCGCCGACATCGGGTACGTCGAGGCGCACGGCACCGGCACATCGCTTGGCGACCCCATCGAGGTCGAGGCGCTAGCGGCCGTGCTCGGCGCGCCGCGCGCCGACGGTGGGAAGTGTTTGCTTGGCTCCGTGAAGGCGAACATCGGGCACCTCGAGGCCGCCGCGGGGGTCGCCGGATTGATGAAGGCCGTCCTCGTGCTGAGCCACGAGCGCGTGCCGAGGCAACCGAACTTCCGGACGCTGAACCCGCGGATCGAGCTCGAAGGCACGGCATTGGAGATCGCGGCGCGGGACGTCGCATGGCCTCGCGGCGGGGTCGTCCGCCGTGCCGGGGTGAGCTCCTTCGGCATGAGCGGCACCAACGCACACGTCATCATCGAGGAGGCACCGCCAGCGCCGACGTCGACGTCGACGTCGACGTCGACGTCGAATGCTCGGGCTGCAGAGGTACTGGTGCTCTCCGGACGAAGCGAGCAAGCGCTGCGAGCGCAAGCTCGGCGGTACGCGGCGCATCTCGCAGCGAAGCCGGAGCTGGCCTGGGCCGACGTCTGTCACACCGCGGCAGTCGGACGGAGTCACTTCCGTTACCGGCTCGCCGTCGTGGCCGCGTGCGCCGAGGACGCAGGGGAGCGCCTCACGCGCTTCGCGAAAGATGGCTCGGCGGATGGTGTGATCCATGGCCGTGTCGACGGAACGGGACGACCGAAAGTCGCTTTTCTGTTCACTGGCCAGGGCTCGCAGTATCTCGGCATGGGCCGCACGCTTTACGCCACTCAACCCGTGTTTCGCGCGGCGCTCGATCGGTGCGCCGCGCTCGCCGACGCGCATCTCGAACACCCACTCATCGACGTGCTGTTCAGCGACCGCATCCCCGAGGGCCTTCTCGACACCACGGCGTACACGCAGGTCGCCCTCTTCGCGTTGGAGTACGCGCTCAGCTCATTGTGGCAGTCATGGGGTGTGACTCCGGACGTCGTCGTCGGGCACAGCGTCGGCGAGTACGTGGCCGCATGCGTCGCCGGGATATTTTCTCTGGATGACGGCGTTCGACTGATCGCCACGCGCGGGCGCTTGATGCAGGCCCTCCCGCTGGACGGCGCGATGCTCTCGGTGCGTCTCTCGCTCGAGGAGGCCTCCGCGCTCGTTGAGGGAGGCGCCGAAATCTCGATCGCGGCGCACAACGGCCCGGAGCACACGATACTCGCGGGCCGGCGTGAGGCCCTCAAGGCCCTGTCTGCCACGCTCGAGGCACGCGGAGTAAAGACGACGTGGCTCCAGGTCTCGCACGCATTTCACTCGTCTCTGATCGAGCCAATGCTGGAGGCTTTCGAGCGGGCATTCGAGGGGGTGACGCTATCGCGCCCGCGGTTGCCGCTCATTTCCAACGTCACCGGCAAGCTAGCGGGCGAGGAGGTCACTCAGGTCTCGTACTGGCTCCGTCACGCGAGGGAGACCGTACGCTTCGCAGAGGGGATGAAGACCCTCGCCGCGCTCGGCGTCGATGTCTCCATCGAGCTCGGACCGCAGCCCGCGCTGTCGGCGCTTGGGGCTGCGTGCCTCGCCGGCCGCCCCTGGATCGGGTTGCCGTCACTCCGCAAGGGGCGCGAGGAATGGGCCGAGCTGCTCCAGAGCGTAGGCCAGCTCTATGTTCGTGGTGTCGTCGTCGACTGGGATGGGTTCGATCGGCCTTACACACGGCAGCGGGTCGCCCTGCCGACCTATGCCTTTCAGCGCGAGCGCTTCTGGATCGACGCTGGCGGAAAGCGCGACTCCACGGCGCGCGCGCAGTCCGGCGAAGCGACGGGCCATCCGCTGCTGGGCAGCCGTGTGTCTCTCGCCGGCGGAA
>CBINHN010000080.1:0-23666 GCA_966250485.1 uncultured Sorangium sp.
GGCGGCGCGGCGAGCCCGGACGGCAGCGCAGACGGAGGAGAGAACGTCGGTCCGTTGCCGGATCCACCCGCGCTGCGCGTGGGCGCGCTGCCGATCTTGCCGGCCGGAACGCTGGCGGGCGGACGGAGCTATTTGTTCGTCGCCAACGGGTGCATCGGCGGGCCGGCGTTCGCGACGCGTTGGAATGAGCAGGTGTGCGGCGCGGGCTATACGCCGCTGTCGCCGACGGTGAGCGGGCTGCTCGTTCCCATGTCGCGCCGGCGGGGCTTCGAAATCGTAGGCTTGCAAGCCGTTGGCGGCTCGCTGGCCACGCCTTCCGTCGACTTGGTCTCGGTGCCGTTGCTCGGCGGGCAAAGCAACACCGTAACGGTGGCCGGCGGCATCGCACCCGGCGCCATCGCGCCGCGCCCGCCGCAGCTCGTGTTGTCGGCGAACGAGTTCGGGGCGAACAGCGATTCCTGGCGCTTGCAGGTGTTCCTCGGCTCCACCTCGGTGTTCTCCGAGTCGTGGGAGCTCGTGCGGCAGCGCTCCGGCATCGAGCAGCTGGTCGACGGCGAAAATTACGTGCTCGTGTTGCTCGGGCCGAACCTGGCCTTCACGCGTGAGGGCTTCTGGAATCCGCGCCGCATCACGCTCTTGCTCGCGGATCCGCCGCCGTAGCGGCGCAACGCTGGAACGCCCGCCTCACGGCCCTTGGCCGCCGCGTTTGATGCGGCGCATCCAGTCGCGGATGGTGGCGTCGCCCGGTGCCAGCGCGATGGCGCGCTCTAGCTCGGCGAGCGCGCTGTCGCGCAGGTGCATCAAGAAATAGAAACGCGCCAGCGCCAGTCGACAGCGTGCGTTCTCGGGATCCATGCTCACCGCGCGGTGCGCGAGCTCACCGGCGTGCCGCAAATCGCCGCCGGATTCCAGGTAATACCAGGCCGCACGCTCGAACCAGCGCGCGCTCGGGTTACCGAGCGCGGCGCGTTCATAGGAGCGCGCCGCGCGGCCGAAGCGCCCTTCGCGCGCCTCGTACTTGGCGCGTTCTACGTACACCTCCCACAGCTCGCTCGCCGCGCGCTGCTCGAGCACGGCGAGGCGCTCCGTGATAGCGGTCTGCTCCGGCGCGAGCGAATGGGCGATGCGCAGCGCGCTGGCCGCGCCGGCAAAATCGCCCTTCGCGAGCGCGGTGTCCGCGAGGCCGACGAAGCGCTGAACCTGCGCCTTGCGCTCGCGCGAGACACGCTGCTCATAGCGTGCCTTGAGCGCCTCGGCGGCGAGCGCCGTGCTCGCGGGGGACGGCGGCGGCGGGGGCGCAGAGGCCTGCGGCGGCGGTCGCGAGGAGAGCCCGAGCTTCAGCGCCAGCGCGCGACGCCGCGCCGCTTCATCCGGCGCCGTGAACGTAATCGACGGGCGCGAGCGCGGCCCTGAGGGCGGTATCGTAGAGGCCGCTGGGCGCTCTTCCGGCGGCTCGCTCGCCGCCTGCGCGATGAGGCGCTCGACGCTGGCAAGCTCCGTCGCTTCGGCGCTGTCGCGATCGAGCACGGTGTCGAGCTGCCGCGTACGCCCGATGGCGTTGAGATACTGATCGTACTCCTGCCGCGTCTCGCCGCGCGCGAGCACGTCGTACGCGCGGTTCAGGTGCGTGGCGATGCGGTCCAACATCGGCCGCAGCTCGCCCAAGGCTTCACCGAAGTGCCGGTCCGGATGGAATACGCGAATCAGCTCGTGGAACGCCTGCCGGATGGCGGCGGGCGGCGCGTTGTCCGGCACGCCGAGCAGCTCGTAGTGGGTCGCGCTGTCGAGCGCGCGGTGCAGCGCGTACACCTGCTCTTTGAAATTCGGGTTCGCTGGCGTCGCGACGGGCGGCAGCGGACCGAGCTGGTGCGTCGCCGACACGGCGCTCGAGCGCACCGTGCGCGAGGGCTGCGCGGCGCTGGCCGGCTCGAACGTGACCGCCCCGAGCGCCACCAAGCGATCCAGGATCACCGCGACGCGCTCCGCCGAGAGCCCGGTGGACTCCGCGATCGCGGCTTCGCTCGTCGCGCCGTCGATGCACGCCAACACGAAGCGCTCCTCCGCGCCCATCGTCAGGCTCTGCGGATTGATGCCAGCAACGGGTCGCGGCAGCGTATTCGAGGAGTGACCGCCCACTTCGTACTCCGACCATCTCACCCCGCTATTCGGGGCTCACCGTGCCCGCACCCTAGCTCACGAAGGGCCCCCGCGCGAGGCGGGCATTTCGGTCCTCAGCGCCTCGCGCGCTCGGGCAAGGCTCGGTCATCTCAGGCTATTTTCCGGGGCTCGCGCGCTGGCGAGCCGCGCGCGAGCGCTAGTAAATGGACCAACGTTTGCGCCACACCGGCGCGCACGCGCGCTCAATGTAGGAGCTGCACTTCCGCGAGCTTCCCGCGGGCCTCGTTGATGTGCACGCTGTTGGGGAAGCGGCGGATGAACGCGCGCAGCGTGTTCTTGGCGTCGTTCCAGGCCTGGATATCGAGCTGCGCGAAGCCGAGCGCGAGCGTCGCTTCGTCCATCACCTCTTTGTCGGAAGAGGCCTCGGAGAGCTGCATCAGAATCGGGATCGCGTCGCGGTGCATGCCGAGCTTCACGAGAGCGCGCGCGAGCTGCAGGTTCGCTTGCGGGCTGTGCGCGGCGTCGGTCTTGTATTTGAGCGACTCGCGGAACGCTTGCTGCGCTTCGTGGAAGCGGCCCATGCGCGCGTGGTCGAGGCCGTTCTGATACGCGATGAGCGAGAGCTCGTTGCGCGCGCGCTCTACGCCCGCCTCGAACACCGAGCGCTCGGTGGGGCTGAGATCGAGCTTCGCGACCTCGGGGTAGCCCTCGATCAGCTCCTTGCGCTTGTTCAGCGTGATCAGCTGATAAAACTCCGCGGCGCGCCGGCTCACCCGCGCGGCCGCTTCCTCGCGGCTCTGCAGGTTCTTGACCTCCTTCTCGAGCTGCTCGACCCGCTCGCGCGTCTCGCGCGACTCACCGCGCACCGCTTCCAGCCGGATGTCCCAGGCCAGCTTCACGAACGCGAGGATCACCGCGATGGTGACCACGTACGCCGTCGCGCTGTTGACGAAGACGCGGCGCTCGTAGCTCTGCTGGCGCTTGGCGATGCTCTTGAGATCGGCCGCGAGCGCGTTGATGAGGTTGTTGGTCTTGATGGAGAGCGAACGGCTTTCGACGATTTCGCGTTTGATCTCCTCGAGCTCGTACTCCTCCATGGTGGCTCTGCGCGGGGGCAGACGTCCGTACAGCCATCGCAGCGGACCGGCAAGCCGGAAACGAAGTCCGAGGCGAGCCGAGCGCCGCGCCCGAGCGCCGTCCCGCCCCGAGAAAATGCTGAAAATCTCGCCCTGGCGAGTGATCTGGGTTGAACGCGGCGCGATAGCCCGCTAGAGGCGGGGACGGTCCGGCGTGGTTCGGGCCTGCCCCTGCCCGCGTTCAGGGCGGGGACACGAGGAAGCACATGGATACGAGCGACATTCGCAAAGGCCTCAAGCTCATGATGGACGGTCAGCCGTACATCGTGGTCGACTTTCAGTTCGTCAAACCCGGCAAAGGGCAAGCCTTCACGCGCACGCGCATGAAGAACATGCTCACCGGCGGCACGCTCGAGCGCAACATCCGCTCGGGTGAAAAGCTCGAGGCGGCCGACGTCGAGGAGCGCAGCCTTCAGTACATCTACCCCGAGGGCGACGCCTACGTATTCATGAACTCGCAGACCGGCGAGCAAGTGACGGTGCAGAAAGAGGCGGTCGGCGACGACGCCGGCTTCCTCATCGACGGCATCGAGGTCTCGATCGTCATTTACAAGGGCAACCCGGTGAGCATCACTTTGCCGCCGCACATCGTGGTGCAGGTGACGGAGACCGAGCCGGGCGTGCGCGGCGACACCGCGACCAACGTCACCAAGCCGGCCAAAATCTCCACCGGAGCCACCGTCGCGGTGCCGCTGTTCATCAACCAGGGCGAGTGGATCAAGGTCGACACCCGCACGCGCAGCTACCTCGAGCGCTCCAAAGGCCCGGGCTGATCGTCCGCGGGTGACGCATGAAGGTGAGGGGGCTGCCTCGACGCAGCCCTCTTGCACAAGGTCCCGTGCGTCGATAGGCAACCGTGTGCGCCGTCGACAGCGCGCTCGCTGCCCACGGCCGAGCACGACGGCGAGCGCGTTACGGTGCGCTGGAGCTCTTGGTGTACAGCTCGGCGCGCCCGCCTCGGACGCACGCTGCGCGGGTGCCGCTGTCGTCGACGACGCAGCCGCTCACGCCCGCTAGCGTGAAGCCGTCGGACTTCCAGAGCTCGCCGCGGCTGGCCTCGCTCGCGCTCTGAATGAACAAGCCGAGCGGCGTCGGAATCGCCACGTGCGTGGCGTTGGGCGAGCGCGCGGAGCCGGGCGGCGCGCTCGCGTCGTGCGTGCCGACGATGGCGCCGCCGACCAGCGCTTCCAGGCGTGGGTCCACGGCGAGCGGAGTCGGCGTGAAGGCGTCCGCGAAGCGCCCGCCGCCGCACACGCCCGGGCGCGGGGCGAGCAGCGTCGTCGTTTGTGGCTCGCTCGCGCCGCCGCTCACGAGCAGCTCGACCTCCGACCGCCCGCACGAATAGCTCACGCCGAGCCAGCGCTGCCCTTCGCGGCTCACGACCTCCAGCGGCCAGCCGAGCGCGCTGGCCGCGTCGGCGCTCACGGGCTCTTCGCGGATGGCGTCGGGCGCCAAGCGGTAGAGGCCGCTATCGGTCGTGATCAACAGCGCGCCGCTGCGCTCGAAGCGCAGCGGGCTGAAGCTCGGCGCCGTCACGGCCCTGGGCCGCGCTCCGAGGCTCGCGCGATTGACGG
The DNA here is from genome assembly GCA_966250485.1 of uncultured Sorangium sp. GTDB lineage: Bacteria > Myxococcota_A > Polyangia > Polyangiales > Polyangiaceae > PMG-095. The sequence continues at coordinate 4,829 of CBINHN010000080.1, forward strand.
GTACGACCTTGGTCTGCTTCTCGATGTCCTTCACTAACTGGGCGCGCAGCGCCGGCTTGAGCGAGCCGAAATACCAGCCGTCACGCGCGAGCGCGCCGAGCGCCGCTGCCACGTCTCCCTTCGCGAGGTGGGCGCTGATCTCGATGGCGCCGAGCCGATCGACGAGCTCCGCCATGCCGCCGCAGGGCAGGGGATTTCCCGTCCAATCGAAGACGCGCGGCGTCGCGCCTTCGGCGCACAACGACGCGAGCAGCCGTCGCGCGGAGTCCACGTGCGCGAGCGCGCTGTCGGCGGTCTTCTTCTTCAGCGCGCGGCTGGTGTCGCGTTTGAGCAGCTCCAAGAGCCCCTTCGCCGGCTCGCGGGCGTCGCGAGAGACGCCCGCCGCGCGATCGAAAAATAAAAATTGCGCCGTGATTTCGGGCGCAGCGTTGCCGCGTGAAATGCCGGCGGTGAGCCGGTAGTCATCGCGGCCGTCGCTGTCCTCGTCACGCGCCTTGAGGTCCAGGGTGAGCACTTCACCCGGCGCCGCGTCCGCCGCGCGGATCCCGAAGCGCGGATGCTGTTCGCCGAAGGGCGCGACGAGCAACAGCGCGCGCGTGGCGGCGCGCCCCACGAGCTGCGTGGTGCAGGCCACGCGAATGTCGAGCGTGACCGTCGCCGTTGCGCTCTGCGACAGCGCGACGAGCGGTGTGCAGTTGGCGCCGGTCGGTAAAAAGCCAGGGAAGTCGAGCAGCTTTTTCGGGGGACCGCTCGCGGGATACAGCCACAGCTCGCCCGGCTCAGCCGGCTGCTTTTGCTCGGGATCCGGCAACGTCCAGACCACGAGCTCGCGGCTCGCGTCGGAGTTGAAGTCGCCCGCCAAGCCTTGCTCGAAGATGCGTCCGGGGGGTGCCTCGAGCTCGCGCCCTTCTATGTTCCAGCGGCGCGCCCCCTCGCCAGCGAAGAGCGCCTTCTTCACCTGCAGAGCCGCCGCGGCCGAGCTGACGGCAGCCGCGCTCGGCGCGGCGCTGGTCGTCGACGCTGCGCTCGGCGCGGGCGGCACCACCGAGGCGACCCCGAACGGGGTGTAGGGGCGCTCGCCACGGCAGCTGTCACACGCGCCGAGCGCGCTCGCAGCGATGAAGGGGAGCGCGAGCCGAACGGCGCGCCGCAGCTCTGGCGTCATTGACCCGAGAAGGCTGGCGGCCGCTTGGCGAGGAACGCTTGCAGGCCCTCGCGCGCGTCGGCGGTCGTGAACAGCTCCGAGAACTGTTGAATCTCCGTCTCGGCCGCGGACGGGAAGTCGCGGTAGAGGTTGCCGCGCAAGGTGCGCTTGGCGGCCGCGATCGCCAGCGGCGCCTTGCGAGCGATGGTCGCGGCCAGCGCCTCCGCTTTGCCGAGCAGCTCCTCGGCTGGGAACACGGCGTCCACCAAGCCGACGCGCAGCGCCTCGGCCGCGTCGATCGGCTCGCCACTATAGATGAGGCGCCGCGCGGTCCCGACGCCCGCGCGCGCGCTGAGCCGGAAGGTGCCGCCGAAGCCCGGGATCAAGCCGAGGTTTACCTCGGGTTGCCCGAAGCGCGCGCGCTCGCTGGCGTAGATGATGTCACACAGCAACGCGAGCTCGAGCCCGCCGCCCAGCGCCAGGCCATCGACGGCGGCGATGCTGGGAAAATGTGCGGAGTCCATGGCGCGGCCGAGCTCGTGCCCGACGCGGCTCACGCGCTCGGCCGCTGCGCGATCCAAGCTCGAGAGCTCCTTGATGTCGGCGCCGGCAGCGAACGCGCGCGCGGAGCCGGTGAGGATCAAGGCGCGCGGCCGCGTCTCGACCGGGCGGGCGTTGAGCGTGGCGATGAGCCCCGCGAGCTCGAGCAGCACCTCCGAGCTCAACGCATTGAGCTTGTCTGGCCGGTTCAGGGTCACCGTGGTGACGCCGCCGCTTTCGGCGACCAACAGCGTAGAGCTCATGGTTTGCCTTCCGTGTCGGCCAATTTCTGGCCTTTCGCGTCATAACGATAGAAGCCGCGGCCGGATTTTCTGCCGAGAAAGCCGGCGGCGACCAGGTTTCGCAGCAGCGTTGCGGGGCGGTATTTGTCGTCGCCCAAATCCTTCTGCAAGACGAGGGCGATCGCGAGCACCGTGTCGAGGCCGATCAGATCGGCGAGCTCGAGCGGGCCCATCGGGTGGTTGAGCCCGAGCTGCGCGCCGCGGTCGATGTCCTCCGCGCTGCCCACGCCTTCCTGGAGCAGGAAGCAGGCCTCGTTCAAGAACGGAATCAGGATGCGGTTGACGAGGAAGCCGGGGTGGTCCCGGCTCACGATCACCGTCTTCCCCAAGCGCCGCGCGAGCTCGCGCGTGAACTCCAGCGTCGCCTCGCTCGTGCGTACGCCCCGCACCAGCTCCACCAGCTGCATGAGCGGTACCGGGTTCATGAAGTGCATTCCGACCACCCGTTCGGGGCGGCGGGTCGCGGCCGCGAGCTGCGTGATCGAGACGCTCGAGGTGTTGGACGCCAAGATGACGCCGGCGGGGGCGCGCTGATCCGCGCGCGCGAAGAGCTCGAGCTTGAGCGCGAGGTGCTCGCTCGCGGCCTCGATGACGAGGTCGGCGCTGGCGAGCGCTTCGTCGAAGCTCTGGGCCAGCAGCCGCGGCGTCACGATCGCGAGCTCGGTCGCTGGCAGCTCGCCCTTCTGCACGCGGCGTTGCAGCCGCTCGAGCACCTTGGACCGCCCGGCGCTGGCGCGCTCCTCGGTCGTGTCACACAAGGCGACCTCGATGCCCGCGGTGGCCGCGACCTGCGCGATGCCAGACCCCATCTGTCCGGCTCCGATCACGGCGATGCGACGAACCTGGTGGGCGGCGAGCACCGATCCTGGCTAACAATCCACCCGGAGTGATGCAAGCGCCGTGTTAGCGTTCGCTGCGCGATGCGCCGCCTCGTCGCCGCTCGAAGCCTTCTTCGCTCCGCGCTGGCGTGCGCGCTCCTCACACTGGCTTGCGCGCGGCCCGAACCCGCCGTCGTGCAGCGAGCGGTGATGCTGTCGAGCCAAGGGCAGCCAACGGAAGCCGCGCAGCTGCTGGAGGCGCATCTCGCCCGCCATGCCACGGACCTTCGCGCGCAGCGGCTGTTGATTCGCGTCTATGGTGTGCTCGGTAATCTCGGCGCGGCCCGCGCGCGCGCCGAGATTCTCGGCCGAATGCTCGGCCCGGCGAGCCCGATTCCGTGGCTGGAGCTCGGCCACGCGCATGAGCTTTGTCATCGCTACGATGCCGCGCTCGAGCTCTATGATCTCGCGGCCGAGGTCGCGCCGAGCGACCCGGTCGGCCCGAGAACCGGCGGACTGCGCGCTGCCGCTTGGGGTGAGCTCGAGCTCGCGGAGCCGCGCCTCACGGAGGCGCAACGCCGAAGCCCGGCGGACGCGCGCACCTGGCACGCGCTCGGCGTGGTGCGCGCCAAGCTCGGTGATCTCACGGCAGCGGAGCAGGCGTACCGCAGCGGGGTGCGTGTCGATCGGAGTGGGGTCGACAACCACATCGGCCTTGCAACGCTCGGCATCTTGAGAAACGATCCGCTGGCTGCGCTCGCGGAGTACGACGCGGTGCTGCTGCTCGATCCGCGCTTCGGCGACGCCGCGCTGGGCCGTTCATGGGCGCTCGTGCGACTGGGCCGCTTCGACGAGGCGGCGCGCGCGCTCGCGGACGCCGAGCGTCTCGGCGCGAGTTCGCGCGCCGTTGAAAAGCAGCGCCGCTGGCTCGCGAGCGAGCGCGCGAAGTCGGCGGGAACGCGCTGAAAATCGTGGTTTCAGCGGGCTTGTAAGCACTCGTCGAGCAGCGTAACGTGGGCCGTCTACGAGCCCTCGCTCGCAGCAATCACTGAGGGTTCCTGGCACGGGTTGATGAATGGATTCCCGAGAGATCCGCACGGCACTTGGTAGACTTCAGGCTGAGCCGGACGCCGACGAGGCATGGAAAGCGCTGCGCAGCGCCGCTGAGATAGAAGGGGGTGACCTCTCGCGCGAGGAGCTCGTGCGCTTGCTGGAAGCGGCGCAAGACGAGCACGCGCGGCGCGGTGAGTGGCAAGCTGCTGCGAACCTGCTCGAGCTCGCCGTCACCGCCGCGAGCGGCACTCCGAAAGAGGCGGAGCTCTTGGCGCTGGAGGCCAAGATCCGCAGTGAAGAGCTGTACGACGATGACGCCGCGGGCGTCTGTTATCTGCGCTTGCTCGAGCTGCGGCCGCAGGATCCGGCCGCGCTGCAGGCCATCGATGAGAGCGACGGGCGGCGCCGGCGCATGGCGGAGCTGCGCGAGAGCTACCTCGCGGAGGTGGAGCGCGCGAGCGACGATGTCTACAAGAGCTCGATGCTGATGCGCGCCTCGGAGCTCGAGGTGCGCTTCACGACCAGCGGTGACATCGAGCCGGCGGTGGAGCGCCTCGAACAAGCCGTGCGCCTCGATCCCACCAACGTGCGCGCTGGGCGCTTGCTCGAGCACGTCTATCGCAAGCAGGGCCGCTGGGAAGAGCTCGCGCGCGTGCTCGAGCGGCTCGCCGATCGCGGTGAGCGGCCGAGCGAGCGCGTCGCGGCCGGTGTGCGCTTGGCGCGCCTGTACGCGCAGCACCTGGAAGATCGCGAGCGCGCGGCGAGCGCCTATGATCGCGTGCTGCGCGACGACACCAGCCAGGTGGAGGCCATGCGCTTCTTGTCCGAGCTGTACTCCTCGGAGGAGCGCTGGGCCGAGCTGGTGCAGCTCTACGAGCGCGAGCTGAAGTCGAAGGATCTGCACGACGCCGAGCGCCTCGGCGACATGTTGCAGATCGCGATGCTGTACTGGAAAAAGCTGGATCGCGCGGCCGACGCCGAGCCGTGGTTCGAGCGCGTGCGCCGCGTGGATCCGGCCAACGAGGGCATGCTCACGTTCTATCGCGAGTACTGCCGCGCGCTCGACGACGACACGCGCTTGATGGACGTGCTGCACGGCGCGCAGCGCGCGCTCAAGGACGGCTCCAAAGAGAAGAGCAAGCTCGCGCAAGAGATCGCGCGGCTGGCGGAGGGCCAGGCCAACGCCGCCAAGGCCATCGAGCAGTACAAGAGCGTGCTGCGCCAAGATCCGGACAACGCCGAGGCGCGCGAGCGGCTAAAGACGCTGTACAAGCAGACCCAGGGGCACAACGCGCTGGTCGAGCTGCTGCGCCAGCAGCTCGAGCGCACGCCTCAGGATCGCTACGCCGAACGTCTCGCGATTTTGCGCGAGGTCGCGACGGTGTACCGCCAGTATCAGAAGAGCGAGACGGCGCTGCTCTCGGTGCTGAATCAGATCGTGCAGCTCGACGACAAGCTCGACGAGCACGACGTGCTCGAGCTGCGCGAAATCGTCCAGCTGTACGAGAAGCTCGGCCGTCACCGCGAGCTCATCACGCACCAGATGAAGCTCGCCGACGTCACGCCCGACGTGGACGAGAAGCGGGAGCTCTACCGCGCCGCTGCGCGGCGCTGGCTGGAGCAGTTCTCGAACGTGCAGAACGCGACCGAGGCCTACGCGAAGCTGCTCGCGCTCTCGCCGGAGGATCGCGAGGCGCGCCAGCGGCTCGATGAGCTCTATCGCAAGCGCCGCTCGTGGCCGGAGCTCTACCAGCTGTACGCCTCGGATCTGGATCGCGCAGAGGGCGCGGAGCGGCTGCACCTGCTGCGCGAAATGGCGCAGCTCGCCGCTGAGCGCTTGAACCGCCCGGACGACGCGGTGCGCCTGTACAAGCAGATCCTCGACGCGGAGCCGAGCCGGCTGGACGTGCTCGACGCGCTCGAGAAGCACGCCGAGCGCAACAAGGATTGGGTCACGCTGGCGGACGCGCTAGAGCGCCGCGTCGCGCTGCTCAGCGACGACAACACGAAGCTTGCGACGCTGCAGAAGCTCGGCACCATCTACTCCGAGCACGTGGGCAGCGTGGAGCTCGCCGCGCGCACGTGGCGGCGCGTGCTGGAGCTCGCGCCGGGTCACAATCGCGCGCTGCGCGTGCTGCGCGAGACGTACCTGAACAACGCCGACTACGACGGCCTCGAGCAGCTGTACGGGTCGCAGAACGACTGGGAGGGTCTGGCGGAGGTGCTCAGCAACGCCGCCGACCGCGCCAAGGAGGGCAGCGCGCGCGTCGAGCTCAGCTACCGCACCGCGCGCGTGCTGGAGGAGCGTCTGGAGCAGCCGGAGCGCGCCTTCCGCTCCTACGAGCGCGTGCTCAGCGTCGATCCCACGGACACGCGCGCCGCGCGCGCGCTGGTGCCGATCTACGAGAAGGAGGAAAAGTGGTCGCGCTTGCCGGCGCTCTACGAGCTCTTGCTGGAGCGCTCGGAGGACGTCGAAGAGAAGCTCGCCCTGTACGCGAAGCTGGTCGAGATCACCGGCAAGCGTCTCTCGGACCGCCGCGCGGCAGCGGGACACGCGCGCCGCGCGTACGAGCTGGCGCCGACGTCCCCGGCCGCGCTCGCGCTCTTCGAAGAGACCACGCGCGCCGCCGGCGCCTGGGAGACCTTCGTCGAAGTCATCGAGGCGCGCCTCGCGGCCGAGCCGGTGGCGCCGCCCGCTGCGGAGCCGCCCGCAGCCGAAGCAGCGGCTAGCGAAGTCAGCAGCGGCGAGAAGACGACGGGCAAGCGCAAACGGAAGAAGCGCGGCGTCGCCGAGCCGTCTCAGCCGCTCAACCCCGAGCCCGCGCCGCCGCCCGCGGCCGAGCCCCGGCGCGTTGATTTGGCGGCGCGGCGCACGATCGAGCTGATGCTCGCGCGGGTCTACGCCGAGGAGCTGGGTCGCAGCGACGACGCGGTCGCCACGTACAAACGACTGCTGGAGCGCGATCCAGCGGACGTCGAGGCGCGCACGCAGCTCGAAGCCATTTTGCGCCGTGAAGATCGGCGCGACGATCTGCGCTGGCTGCTCGAGGTGAAGCTCGAGACCGCCGCCGACGACAGCGAGCGGCGCCGCTTGCTGGCCGAGTTCGCGGAGATCGAAGAAGACGCCTTCGGCGCGCCGGCGCGTGCCATCGCCTTGTATCGGCGCATCCTCGCGCTCGAGCCGGCGGACAGCGGCGCGCTCGCGGCGCTGCCGCGCTTGCTGCTCGCCGCCGGTGAAGCCGCCGCCGCCGCGGAGGTGATCGAGAAGCACCGCGACGTGCTCACCGGGGACGCGCGCGCCCAGCGCGAGGCCGATCTGGCGGAGCTCTATGTCGAGCCGCTGAACCGGCCGAGCGCGGCGCTGGACAGCGCGATCGCCGCGCTGGGCTCCGCTGCTTCGGCGCCGCGCGCCGTGGCCGTGCTCGAGAACCTGCTGCGCATCGACGCAGTTCGCGCGCGCGCTGCGGAGGTGCTCGCCGATCGCTACGCAGAAGCCGGTGACGCGCGCAAGGAGGTCTCTGCGCTCGAGATCATGCTCTCCGGGACGCGCGAGCGCGACGAGCGGCTGGCGCTGTACCGTCGCCTGGCCGACGCGCTGGAGAAGAAGCTGTCGAGCTATGGCAACGCGCTCGACGTCACCCTCGCCGCGGTGCGCGAGTACACCAGCGAGCTCGAGCTGTGGAGCCGCGCGGACACGCTCGCGGGGCGCGCCGGGCGGCCCACGGATCTGGCCGATGCGTACCGTGAGGTGCTGCGCAGCGGGCTCTCGCGCGAGCTCGAAATCGAGCTCTCCGAGCGCGCCGCGCACCTGCACGAAGACAAGCTCGGCGATCCCATGGGTGCGATCCCGCACCTCGAGCGGGTGCTGGCGCTGTCGCCCAGCAACGAGGCCGCCTTCCAGCGGCTGAAGGACATCCTCACCGGCGCGGAGCGCTGGGCTGAGCTCGAAGCGCTGTACGATCGCGCGGCCGAGGCCACGCCGGACAGCGAGCGGCGCATCGAGATGTTGGTCGAGGTGGCGCTGATTTGCGAAGAGATCATCGAAGATCCGGCCAAGGCCACGCGCTACTACGAGCGCATCGCCGAGCTGGATCCGCTGCACGACGGCGCGGTGCGCGCGCTCGATCGGCTGTATCAGCGGCAGGGCCGTGACAAAGATTTGGCCGCGCTGCTCGATCGCCGCTTGGAGACGGCCACGGGTGAAGAGGTGTTCGAGCTCAAGCTGCGGCTCGCCAAGCTACAGCTGGATCTGCACGAGCCGGACAAGGCCGTCAGCCACGTCGAGGACGTGCTGCGCGAGCAAGTGATGAACTACGAGGCGCGCGCGCTGGCCGAGCGCATGCTCGACATCGGCGGCTTGCGCGTGCGCGCGGCGCGCATGCTGGAAGCCGTGTACGAGGCGCGCGACGACGTGCGTGATCTGGTGCGCGTGCTCGAAATCCGTCTGGGCGGGCTGGAAGGGCTCGGCGCGGACGCGGAGCTCGAGCGGCGCGAGCTGTTGCGCCGCATCGCGAACCTGCGCGACGAGCGCCTGCACGACGATGAAGGCGCGCTCGACGCCTTCGCGCGGCTGGTCCCGCTGGATCCGCTGGACGGCGAGGCGCGCACGCGCCTGCGCGACATCGGGCGGCGCCTGGGCGCGCACGCGCGCGTGGCGAAGGTGCTGTCCGTCGCCGCGGACGGCGCCGACACGCCCGCGCTGCGCGGTGAGATCCTGATGGACGTCGCGCGCATCTACGAAGAGCTGGTCGGCGATCGCGTGGAGGCCGAGCGCGTCTACCGGCAGGTGCTGGACATCGACAAGACGGACGCCGAGCTCACGCTGCCGGCGGCGCGCGCGCTCGAGCGCATCTACATGACGAGCGGCGACAACCCGCGCCTGGCCGAGATCCTGCGCGTCGAGGTGAGCCTGGAAGAGTCCGCGGAGGGCCGGCGCGCGCTGCTCGGCCGCCTCGGCGACCTGTGCGAGACGGTGCTGTTCGACAACGACGGCGCGATCGCGGCCTGGCGCCAGCGCGCCGAGGAGCGTCCGGATGATCCGGAGGCGCTGGCGGCGCTGGATCGCCTGTACGAGAAGACCGGCCGCTTCCGCGATTTGGTGGAGGTCCTGGGCCGCCGCCGCGAGGTGAGCGACGATCCGGAGCTGCGGCGCACGCTGCTGGTGCGCACCGCGCAGACCTTGTGGCGCAAGCTGGAGTCCGTCCCCGAGGCGATCGACGCGTTTCAGTCCTTGCTCACGGAGTTTGGCCTGGACGGCGAGACGCTGCGATCGCTCGAGGCCTTGTACCAATCGGCGGAGCGCTGGGATGATCTGGCGGAGACGTACGAGCGGCACATCGACGCGGCGAGCTCCGACGCCGAGCGTCTGGAGCTGCTGGCCAAGCTCGGCGAGCTCAAGCGCGATCACCTGAGCGACGTGCCCGGCGCGCTGGACGTGTTCCGGCGCGCGCTGGCCATCGACACACGCCACGCGCCGAGCCGAGCCGCGCTCGACCGCTTGCTCGATCACCAGGATCCCGCGACTCGACGCGAGGCGGCGCAGCTGCTGCACCCGATCCTGGAAGGCGAGGCGGCGCACGAGCAGCTGCTGCGCGTGCTCGAAATCGAGATCGATACCTCCGACGACGCGCTGGATCGTCTGAACGGGCTCGAGCACGCTGCCAAGGTCGCGGAAGGGCCGCTCGGCGATCCGGGGCGCGCCTTCAGTTATGCCGAGCGCGGGCTGCGCATCGCCGTGGGACACTCCGATCTCTCGCCCTGGTTCGAGCGGCTGGATCGCCTGGCGGACGCCACCGGCCGTCACAGCGCGCACGTGCAGCTCTTGTGCGAGGTCGTTCCCAGTATCTTCGATGGTGACGTGCAGCTGCTGATCACCTTGAAGATCGCCGAGCTCGCGCGCCACAAGCTCGCGGATCGCGTGCTCGCGCGCGAATACTACCGTAAGGCGCTGGAGCTGCGCGCGGACGACCGCACCGCGCTCGCCGCGCTCGAGTCGCTGTACGAAGAGAGCGGCGACGCGGCCAGCCTGCTCGAGATCCTGGGCCGCCGGGTAGACGTCGCCGAGCGCGACGACGAGCGCAAGCAGCTGATGTTCCGCCGCGCGCGCTTGCTGGCGGACGTGATCGACGACAAGGCACAGGCCATCGAGGTGTACGAGGCGATCCTCGAGCTCGCCGTGGAGCGCCAGGCGCTCGACGCGCTCGAGACGCTGTACACGGCCGTCGCCCGTTGGTCGGATTTGATCCGCTTGTACGAGCGACAGCTCGATCTGTCCGGCGCGCAAAAGCCGGAGCTCCACGTGGCCATCGCGCGCGTGGCGGCCCGACAGCAGGGCGACATCGAGCGCGCCTTCGAGGAGCTGACGCAGGCGTTGAAGATCGAGCGCCAGCACGGTGGGGCGATCACCGAGCTCGAGCGTTTGTTGCTGGAGGCGCCCGAGGCGGAGCAGCGCGCCCGCGCCGCCGAGCTGCTCGAGCCAGTGTACCTGCTGCGCGCGGACTACACGCGCGTGATGGATGCCATCCGCGCGCGGCTCGAGTGCGCCAGCGACCCCGACGACCGCCGGACGCTGCTGACGCGGCTGGCCAAGCTGTACGAAGAGCAAAAGGAAGACTACCGCGCCGCGCTCGAGACGGTGGCCAAGCTGCTGCACGAGGACATCGGCGACGAAGAGGCGGTGAGCGAGCTCGAGCGCTTGGCCAAGGTGGCCAGCGCGGAGCAGCGGCTCGCGGAAATTTACGCGGCCGAGCTCGCGGCCGTGACCTCCGACGACGCCACCAGCGTCAAGCTCGCGCGCCGCACCGGCGAGCTCTTCAACAGCCTGGAGCAGCCCGATCGCGCGCTCGAGTTCTATCGCCGTGCGCTGGCGTTCGATCCGGAGAACCGCGAGCTGTTCGAGGCCATCGACGCCATCTTGCGGCGACTCGGTCGCCACGAGGATCGCGTCAAGCTCTACCGCGAGGCGCTCGAGCACCGCTTCGATCCCGCGGATCGGCTGGAAGCGCTGCACATCATCGCGGGCCTCGAGCGGCGCGAGCTGGGGCGTCCGGACGACGCCATCGAGACCTATCGCTCCGCCCTCGACGTGGACGACAGCGACGTGCGCAGCCTCGACGCGCTCACCGAGCTGTACCGGGAGCGCGAGCGGCACCAAGACTTGGCCGAGCTCTACTTGCGTCGCGCCGACAGCGCGCCCACGCCGGAGAAATCCAACGAGTTCCGGCTGGCTCTGGCGCGCCTGTACCAAGAGCAAAACGAGCTCGATCGCGCTGTCGATCAGCTGGAAGAGATCTTGCGGGTCTCGCCGCCTCAGCCCGAGGCGCTGGCTGAGCTCGAGGCCTTGCGTCGCTCGGAGCCGCAGCGCCGCCGCGTCGTCGACATTTTGCGCCCGCTGTATGAAGCCGCGGACGATTGGCGCCGCCTGATCACGCTGAACGAGGATCGCTTCGCGCTGGCCGACACCGTCGCCGACAAAGTGCTGGTGCTGCGCGAGACCGCGGAGCTGTGGGAGTCACGTGGCGACGACCTGCGCCGCGCGCGGCGCGCGCTCGAGGCGGCGGTGCGTCTGGATCCGGACGACAGCACCTCGCGCAGCGAGTACGAGCGCCTGACGGAGGCGAACGGTGCTTGGGAACAGCTCGCGCGCACCTACGAAGACGTGCTGGCAGAGTCCCCGGAGCTGGTCAGCCGGCGCGACATCCTGAGCGTGCTCGCCGAGGTGCACAACGTGCGTCGCGACGATCCCAGGAGCGCCCTCGACGCCTATGATCGGCTGCGCGCGGCGGACGAGACCGACATCACGCCGCTCGAGAAGATGGAGGCGCTCGCCACGCTGCTCAGCGACTGGCCTACGCTGGTGCGCGTGCTCACGGCCAAGGCCGATCTGATCTTCGACGACGCCGAGCGCGCCAGCGTGTGGCGCCGCATCGGTGAAGCGAAGCGTGACATGCTGGACGACGCGCGCGGCGCGGTCTCGGCGTACGAGCGGGCGCTCGACTTGGAGCCGGACAGCGCGTTCACCGTCGACTGTCTGATCGGGCTGTACGAGACGCGCCATGAGCCTCGCCGCTTGGTCGAGCTCTACCAGCGGCGCGTCGAGCTCAGCGACGAAGAGGACGTCGAGCTGCGCTTCGAGCTGCTCTCCTCCGCCGCTCGTTGCTATGAGGAGCAGCTCTCCGATCGGCCGCACGCCATCGAGGCGCTGGTGCAGGCCAACCAGGTGCGGCCGAACACCCCCGAGGTGATCGCCGCGCTCAACCGCCTGTACCGCGCGGAGGGCATGTGGCACGAGCTGCTCGAGAATCTGCGGCTGGAGGTCGGCCTCGCCGACGGCCCGCAGCGGCGCGCCAGCTTGCGCAAGGAGATCGCGCTCACGCTCGCCGAGCGGCTCGAGCGCTACGAGGAGGCGCTGGAGGCGTACCGCAGCGCGCTCGACGACGCGCCGGATGACAGCGAGGTCGTCACCAAAGTGCGAACGCTGGGCGAGCAGCACGAGGATCTGCGCCAGCCCGTGGCCGACATCCTGGTGCCGGTGCTGCGCAACACCGAGCGCTGGGAGGATCTCGCGAACGTGCTCGAGCTCCGGCTCAGCGTCGAGCAGGATCCGACCGATCGCATGCAGACGCTGATGAGCATCGCGGAGATCCTGGAGGCGCGTCTCGAACGCGCGCCGGATGCGCTCGGCGCGCTGCTGCGCGCGCTCGCGGAGCGTCCGGACAACCCGCAGCTGCACCGCGAGCTCGAGCGTTTGGCGGAGTCGAGCAAGGGCTTCGAGCGCTACGCCGAGGCGCTCACGGAGCGCGCCGGCGCGACCTTCGATCCGGATACGGCGCGCGATCTGTACGTGCGGCTGGGCCGCATCGCGGAGGAGCACCTGCGCGATGATCGGCGCGCGGTGGAGGCTTACCGCCGCGCGCTGGAGCAGGCCGGCGATCAGCCCGAGCTGCTCGATGCGCTCGATCGCCTGTACGTGCGGCTCGCCGAGCACGGCGCGCTCAGCGACGTGCTCGAGCGCCGCGTGGTGGTGGAGAGCTCGGACAACCAGCGCGCGGAGCTGTATTACCGCTTGGCGGTGCTACAGGTCCGCGAGTTCAAGGAGCCCGCGCGCGCGCTCGGCTCGCTGCGCCTCGCGCTGGAAGCCGCGCCCGATCACCAGGGCGCGGTGGACGAGCTGGAGCGCCTCACCGAGATGCACGACCTGTTCGAGGAAGCGGCGGAGGTGCTCGAGAACGTCTATCGCACGCGCGGTCAGAGCGAGCGCTTGGCCAAGCTGTACGAGCAGCGGGTAGGCTTCGCGGATTCGCCCAGCGCGCGCGTCGACATGCGTAAGAACCTGGCCCTGATCTTGGAGCAGGAGAGCCGAGATACGCGCGCCGCGCAGCGCGTGGTCGAGGCCGGCGTGCTCGACGCGCCGGACGATCCGGGGCTGCTCGAAGAGCTGGAGCGGCTCGCGGCGCTGAACTCGGACTGGCCCAGCGCGGCGAACGCGCTGCGGCGCGCGATCGAGCACAACGCGAGCTTGCTGCCGGACGTCGCGGTCTCACTCGGCATTCGCCTGGCCGGGTGGCTGCGCGACCGGGCGAACGATAGCCAGGGCGCGGAGCAAGCGCTGCGCGTCGCGCTCGAGCACGACCCGAGCAACGACGAGGTGCTCGCGCTGCTCGAGCAGCTGCAGCGCGCGGGCGGTCGCGAGCGTGATCTGTTCGACACTCTGCGCCGTCGCGCGAAGCTCGAGATGGACGAGCGCAAGCGCCAGGACTTCTACGCGCAGGCGCGCGATCTCGCGCTGTCGCTCGGCGAGCCCGCGCTCGCCGAGAGCGCGCTGCGCGAGCTGTTGTCGCTCGACGACACCAACCCCTGGGCGCTCGCCGCGCTGACGGAGCTGCGCGAGAAGGCCGGCGACTATCAGGAGACCTTCGCGCTGCTGGTGCGCCAGGCAGAGCTCGCGCCCGACACGGCCAGCGTCCGCGAGCTGCGGCGGCGCGCGGCCGAGGTCGCCCGCGACAAGCTGGGCGACAGCGCGCGCTCGATCGAGCTCTTCGAGCAGCTGTTCGAAGACGATCCCAACGAGCAGGAGGCGTCCGACGCCCTGCGCGCGCTGTATCCCGCGGCCGAGCGCTTCCGCGATTTGGCGCGCCTCTACGAACGGCTGATCGACGTCGCGACCTCGCCGGCGCAGCGCAGCGCGCTGCGCCTCGAGCTCGCCACCCTCAACGAGCAGAAGTTCGCGGCCATCGACACCGCCATCGAGCACCTGCGCGCGGTGCTCGACGAAGAGCCGGGGCACGAGGCCGCGGTGGTTCGCCTGAGCGAGCTGTACGAGCGCACGCAGCGCGACGAGGAGCTGGCCGGGCTGCTCTCGAGCCAGATTGAAGCCGCCCACGACCGCGGCGACGTCGCCGCCGAGCTGGCGTTCCAGGTGCGGCTCGGCGAAATCTGCGAGTCGCGGTTGGGAGATCGCGCCCGCGCGATCGAGACGTATCGGGGCGTGCTGGCGCGCGATCCGCATCATCGCGGCGCGCTCGACGCGCTCGGTCGCTTGCTGAAGGCCGAGCAGCGGCTGTCTGAAGCGGCCGAGGTCGTCAGTCAGCTCTTGGGCATGGAGACCGGCGCCGCCGCCGTGAGCCGCGCGCTCGAGCTGGCTGATTTGCAGCTCGAGCTCGGCTCGAGCGCGGCCGCAGCGGAGGCGCTCGAGCGCGGCCTCTCCGCGGACGAGCGCAACGCCGACATTCGCCGTCGCCTGCGCGGCCTCTACGAAGAGCTCGCGGAGTGGGACAAACTGGCGGCGCTCTTCGCGCGTGAGGCCGAGCTCAACAGCGACGTGCCGGAGGAGGCCGTGCGGCTGTGGCGCCAGGCGGCGACGGTGTTGTCGAGCAAGCGCGACGACCACGCGGGGGCCGCCGAGCTGCTCGATCGCGCGAGCAAGCTGCGTCCGAACGATCGCGAGCTGATGCTGGAGCTGGCTGATCGCTACACCGCCTGCGGACGCGGCCGCGCGGCGGCGGAGGTGCTGGAGCGCGTGGTCGCCAGCTTTGGACCCAAGCGCACCAAGGAGCTCGGCGAGATCCATCGCCGTCTGGCCGCGGCCTACCTCGGCGAGGGTGAGACGCAGAAGGCCTTGGAGGAGCTCGACAGAGCCTTCCGCATCGAGCCGGGCAACGTCGGCGTGCTCACTCAGCTGGGTGAGGTCGCCATGAAGGTGCAGGACTACAAGAAGGCCCAGCAGATGTACCGCGCGCTGCTGCTGCAAAAGCTGGACGAGAACGGCCCCATCAAGAAGAGCGTGGTGTTCTTGCGGCTGGGCGAGGTCCACGAAGCGCTCGGGGAGAAGCCCAAGGCGCAGCAAATGTACGAGCGCGCCGTGCAGACCGACGGCTCTCCCGAGGCCAAGGCCAAGCTCGAGGCGCTGAAACAGGCGTAAAAACAGCCTGCGGCCAGTTTTCGGCGGCAGGCTGAAGCGCGGCGGAGCGCGGCCGTACTGGAGCCGAGCCCATGACGATGAGTCAGGATCCGCTGCCGGCGTCGCGCTCGACGCTGCCCTACGATCCGCGCGCTGACTATCACCCGCGCGGGGGCCTGCTCGGCGCGATCGGCCGCAGCGCGCTGCGCGGCCTCGGCGACGTGCGGGACCTGTTCGGTACATTGGGCTACGCAGTGGGCTCGCTGTTCGCGCCGGGCGCTGGCGCGCGTCGCACGGTGCGCGCGGTGCTGCTCACGCAGATCTTGTTCACCGGCGTGCAGGCGCTCTACCTCGTCAGCGCGATCGGCATGTTGCTCGGCGCCATCATCGTGATTCAGACGAGCCTGATGGTGCCCGCCGCCGACGGCGAGCTGCTCGGCAAGATCTTGGTCGCGGTCGCGCTGCGCGAGCTCTCGCCGCTGGTTACGGCCATCATCGTGGCGGGTCGCTCGGGCACTGCCATCGCCACTGAGCTCGGGAACATGAAGGTCAACTACGAGGTGTTGGCGCTGAGCTCGCTGGGCATCGACACGCCGCGCTTCATCGTGTGGCCGCGGATCGTGGCCGCCATCGTGAGCGTGGTCGTGCTGATGGTGTACTTCAGCGTCATCGCGGTGCTCAGCGCGGCGCTCGTGGGTCAGAGCGTGCTCGGCCCCAGCCCGGTCGAGCTGCGCGCCGGGATCGGCCGCGCCTTGCTGCCGCATGATTTGGTGCTGTTCGTCTCGAAGGGGGTCGGCCTCGGCGCGATCCTCGGCTGGTTTTCCTGTCACTACGGGCTCGGCGTGAAGAGCTCGCCCACGGAGGTGCCGCGCCAGGCGAGCCGCGCGGTGGTCAACACGCTGCTCGGCTGCGTGGCGTACGATGCGGCGCTCACCGCGGTCTTCTACTGGTTCGCCGGCCCTCCGCTGCGCTGATCGTGGCGACGCTGACCGGACTCGAGCTGGAGCGGGCGAGCTTTCGCTATGGAGAGCTGTGGGTGCTGCGCGAGCTCTCGCTCAGCGTGCCGCGCGGCGGCAACCTGGCCGTGACGGGCGACAACGGCGTCGGAAAATCGACCTTCTTGTACGTCGCCTCGGGTCTGTTCCCCGCCAGCGGCGGCCGCGTGCTGCTCGCCGGGCAAGCGCCCGGCGCGTTGCGCCCAAGCGAGCTGTTTCGCAGCGGCGTGCGGCGCGGCGTGGTGTTTTACTCCGGAGGGTTATTGTCGAACTCGTCGGCGCTGAACAACGTGATGTTGCCGTTGCGCTATCACGCCGACGTGCTGGGCCTCGACGACGCGACCATCGATCGGCGCGCGCGTGAGCTGCTCGGCGAGCTGCGCGTCTCGCAGACGGACTTTCACGCCTTGCCCGCGCACCTCTCGGTCGGCGTACGGCGCCGCGTGAGCCTCGCGCGCGCGCTGGCGCTGTCACCCAATTTCCTGTTCTTCGACGATCCCGACGCCAACCTGGACGGCGCCACGCGCCGCCTCGTGTACGACTTGCTCGAGCGCTTCCGCGACGACGGCGCGGTGACGATGCTGCTCACGACCACCAGCCGCGAGCTGATGGAACGCCTGGCCATCCCCGTGCGCGAGCTGGCCCACGGCCACCTGATGGAACGATTGCCGGGCCGCAGCGAACCCGCCTAGTACTGGGGTGCGCCGTTCTGTTCGGCCAAAGAGCCCCTCGACTTGATCGCGAGAACCGGCTAAGACGCGGCCCATGATGCGCGAGTTGGTGCGGGTCTCGATGCTCGGACGGACCAAGCAGCATCAGCTGCTGGTTCTTGCCTTGCAAGCGCGGCAGCGGCTCGCCGAGGCGGCGCGTCCGCGCGAGACCTTGGCGCGTAAGCTGCGCGCCAAAACGAGCCCAAACCCGCAGCTCGTCTTTCAAGCTTACGCGCGCTGGCCCCGCGACGTCTCGGAAGCGCTGTTGCGGCTGCCTTACGGCTTCATCAACAGCGAGGATCTCGACGCGGAGAGCGTCGCTTGGCTCTTCGAGCACACGCTCGCGCAGCGACCGGCCGAGCTGCTCGAGGTCGGCTGTGGCGCGAGCACGCTCGTGCTCGGCGCTGCCGTCGAACGCCTGACGGACGCGCTGGGCGGGCCGAAGCTCGTGACGCTGAGCTCCGCGCGCGAGCGGCTCGCCGCGGTTCGTGAAGCGTTGAGGGTCGTCCCCATCACGGTGCGCCCCGAGCTGCGCGCCGCGCCGAGCAACGGTGATCGCTCCGCGCTCGCGGATCTCGCCAGCGTGGAGTCGGTGCTCGTCACCGCGAGCAACCAGCGCGAGCTCGACTCGCTGCCCGCGGTCCTCGAGCAGCTCCGTCCCGCGACACCGATCGTGATGTGCCACGCCGCGCTCCCTGGACGCAGGGAGCTGGTGCGAGCTTGGCAGAACGACGGCCTGGCGCGCTTGGAGGACTACGTCACGGTGGGTAGGGGCATCGCGCTGCTGAGGAAGGCGTGACGGCGTCGCTTCCGGCGCGGCGAGCGCGCCGGAAGCGCTAAAGGCACCATGGCAAGATCCGTCTCGATCATCATCCCTGTCTACAACTCCGAGGACACCATCGCTCGCTGCGTGCAATCCGCGCTCGAGCAGGCCAGCGACGCTCGCGTCGAGGTGGTCGTCATCGATAACGGCTCTACGGATCGCACGCGCGAAATCGTCCAGAGCTTTCCGGTGAAGTGCTTGCACGAGTCGCGGCGCGGCCGCAGCGCCGCGCGCAACCGCGGCGTGCGCGAGACGAGCGGGGAGTTTTTGGCGTTCCTCGACTCTGATTGCGTCGCGCCGCGCTCCTGGTTGCAGGCATCGCTGGCGGCGCTGGACCGCGACTGGATCGGCGCCGTGCAAGCGCGCATCCGCAAGCATGGTCAAGCGGCGCCGCCGCGCAGCTTCATTCAAGGCCACTACTTCGTGCCGTTTCTGGACACCGCCGGCCTGGTCACGACGCGCACGGCCTTCCAGCACACGCGCGGCTTCGACGAAGAGCTCTCGCGCAACGTCGACATGGATTTCACGTTTCGGCTACTGGCCAGCGGCTACGCGCTGGCGTGGTGCCCAGACACGCTGATCGTGAAGTATCACTACCTCGACTCGCGCCACGCTTGGCGGCGCGGGCTCGAGGGCGGCACGGCGGGCTCGCAGATCGAGGCCAAATGGGCGTCGTTGCTCGGCAACAAGCCGCGGCGGCGCAGGTACAAGGATCGCTTGAGCAGCGTCTCGAAATCGACGCTGCGAGCGTTGCTCGAGCCGCAGCCGCAGCCGCACTTGGTGGCGACCGAGCAGCTCGGCAGGCTCGTGGCCTACGTCGGCCACGAAGCAAAGGGTGCCCCCGTCACTCGCCACGACTACGAGTGCGTGACGCGCGTGCCCGCCGTGCTGGGCGCGCGGCGCTTTCTGCTGCTCCACGGCGCGGAGAGCACGATCTTCGACGCCGAGCGCGAGCGCCAAGTGTCGCTCGACGCGGCCGCCACGCTCGCCCTTCGTGAAACGATCGACGGGGTAGCGGCTCCAGGCGCGACGTCCGTTTGGAAGCCGATGCTCGA
>CBINHN010000081.1:0-23307 GCA_966250485.1 uncultured Sorangium sp.
TCTGCAGCGACGAGTTACTTACGCTGCTAATTATACCGTTGGGATAGTGGCGATGTTCTTCCGTTTTTCCGTTTTCGCGTTGGGCACGCTGGCTCTGGCTTTCGGCTGCTTGGAAGATCCGAATACCAGCAGCGGGAGCGGCGGTTCGAACGCCATGGGCACCGGCGGCGTGTCGCTAGGCGGCAGCAGGTCCGCTGGCGGCACGACGGACGGCGGTGCGGGCGCTATGGGCGGCGCTGGCGGCTCCAAGACTTCGGGTGGAAGCGCAGGCATCATGGGCGGCAGCGGCGGCGCCTCCGGCGAGGCGGGCGCAGACAGCATCGAAGGTGGTGGCGGCGGGAGTGAAGCAACCGACGGCGGTGGCGGCGGTAGTGAAGCAACCGGAGGTGACGCGGGTGCTGGCGGCACGGGCGAAGGTGGGATCGGTGGTGCTGGCGGCGGAGCGGAAGCTGGCGCGGCTGGAGCCGCCGGTGCTGCTGGCAGCGCCGGCGCCGGCGGCGAAGGCGGTGCGGTCGAAATCGGCGCCTCCGATTATCCGTTCGCCGCAGGCCCGACGGATGTCGAGCAACCCGCGGGAGCGCCGGCCAATTTGAAGGTCCTCGACTGGGCCGGCTTCAAGGCGGCGGTTTCCTATACCTTCGACGACACCAACGCCACGCAGATCGAGCACTACGATGAGCTCAACGCGCTCGGCGTGCGCTTCACGTTCTATTTGCAGACGAACAAGAGCGAAATCAGCGATCCGACCTGGGTAAAAGCGTATCAGGATGGACACGAGATCGGCAATCACACGCAACATCATCTCGAAGAATCAGCGCTGAACAAGCTGGCGCATCCGGAAGAAGAGCTCACGGGCGCCAACGCCATCATTCAGTCGACCATCGGCGTAACACCGCTGACCATGGCGTCGCCGTATGGACACGGTTCGTACATCGAGCTCGCGAAGCCCTACTTCTTCATCAACCGCGGCATCACGGAAGGATTGATGATGCCGAATGACGCCAAGGATCCCTTCAACGTACGCTGCTCGATCCCGCCCGCGGACGCCTCGCTCGATGTCCTCAACGGTTATGCGGACACGGCGCGCGCGCAGGGAGGGTGGCGGGTGCTCTTGGTGCACGGCTTCACGGCTGGCGCGATGGACTACGCCTACAACCCCGTCGCATTCGGCAATTTCGTGGACTCCGTGACGCACGTGAAGGATTTCGGCGACGTCTGGATCGACAGCGTTCTGCACGTGGGGGCGTACTGGCTCGGCCAGCGCGCGTTCACGGCGGCGACGAAGACCAGCGCGGGCGGCACGACGACCTGGAAGTGGCAGCTGCCCGCGCATTTTCCGCGCGGCCAATACCTGCGCGTTACGGTGGATGGTGGAACCCTCAAACAGGGCGACACGACACTCGAGTGGAATCCGCACGGGTTCTATGAGGTCGCGCTGGATTACAAGTCGCTGACGCTATCGCCGTGAGCCCACTGGTTGTGGCGAGGCAACGGACCATGAGCCGCCGAGCCCGACGAGATCGTCGGCGAAGCGCTCCCAGCTCAGCTCGCCCCGCCATATCGAACGACCGCTCGCGCGGGTTCGAGAGCGACGGCGCTCGCCTGTTAGCCGCCCAGCCAACAGGCTGAACGCTCGACGAGTCGCGCAAACAGAAACGCCAGCTGAGGGGGACCTCGCTGGCGTTCATCCTCCGCCAAACCCGAGGCGGGCAGGCGTTATGACCCTTCTATCAAAGGCAACGTGGACCGCGCAAGGTAGACGAGGGCGGTCAGCGTCGCTATTGCCTCTGTGGCGTCGCTGCTGACAATGCGGCTCTTCTTGCGGAAGCGCGCGGCGGACTGCACGCTTCGCCAATGGCGACTCAGCTGATGGAGCGTCGCGAGGTTCTTCTCGGGACGCTGGGAGTATTGGGCACGTTCGGTTGTGCGACCAGCGGCGGTGGCGGCTCGGGCGCGGCGTCCGCGCCGCCTGCTTCGCTGCCTACGGCTCGCACTGGCGCGGGACGGCCGCCGAAACAGCTGGGCGTCGCGCTGCTCGGACTGGGCAACTATAGCGAAACTCAGCTCGCGCCGGCGCTGCAGCTGACTCAGCACTGCACGCTGCGCGGCATCGTCACGGGTTCGCCGGACAAGATCCCGCGCTGGCAAGAGGAGCGCGGAATTCTGGATCGCAACGTGTACGACTACCAGTCGCTGCCGAGCATCGCGGACAACCCCGACATCCACGTGGTGTACGTCGTGGTGCCGACCGCGCTGCACGCGAAGTACGCGATCATGGCCGCCGAAGCGGGCAAGCACGTGTGGTGTGAAAAGCCAATGGCCATGACCGTGGCCGAGTGTCAGTCGATGATCGACGCTTGTCGCGCGAACCGCGTCTCCCTCGCGATTGGCTATCGCATGCAGCATGAGCCGAACACGCGCACGGTCATCGGATACGCGAAGGAGAAGCCGTATGGTGCGCTGAAGCACATCCGTGCCGTCGCCGGTGACCGCTCTAGCGGTGAACCGAGCTGGCGCATGGTGCGCGCCATGGGTGGCGGCGCGCTCTACGATATGGGCGTCTATAGCGTGAACGCCATTCGCTACGCATCCGGGGAGGAGCCGGTGCGCGTGGTGCGTGCGCGGCAGTGGGCAGACCGCCCGGAGCTGTTTCGCGACGTGGACGAGAACACGGAGTTCGAGCTCGCGCTGCCCTCCGGCGTCACGGCGTATGGCAAAGCGAGCCGCTCGACGAAAGAGAACATTCTGCGCGTCGAAGCCGAGCGGGGCTGGTACGAGCTCGAGCCCATGCAAGCCTACGCAGGGGTGCGAGGCAAGACCAGCGACGGCAAGGCGTTGAATCAGAAGGTCGACAAGCAGCAAGCGCGACAAATGGACGACGACGCGCTCGCCATTCTGTCCGGCCGTCCGCCGATCGCGCCTGGTGAAGAGGGCCTGCGCGACATTCGCATCATCCAAGCCATCATCGAGAGCGCGTCCAGCAACAAGCCCGTCGCGCTGTGAGCCAGGTTGAAGCGACGGACGGGCGGCGTTATGCAAAGCGTCGGAGCGCTACGCGAGGATGACGACAGGGCAAACCGTTCAGCTCGCTGACATCGAGATGTATTACGAAGAGTACGGGGAGGGAGAGCCTCTGCTGCTCTTGCACGGCTTCGGCGGCTGCACGCAGAACTGGCACCCGTTCCGCGCCGAGCTCGCGGAACGCCACCGGCTAATCCTCGTGGATCTGCGCGGCCATGGCTACTCGACCAACCCCAGCAATGAGTTTAATCATCGGCGAGCGGCCGATGACGTGCTGCTTCTGCTGGAGAAATTGGGCATCGCGCGCTGCTCGGCCATGGGCATGAGCACGGGTGGCATGGCGTTGCTTCACCTGGCAACGATGCAGCCGGACCGCATCGGCTCCATGGTGCTCATCAGCGCGACGTCGCATTTCCCCGAGCAGGCGCGGGCCGTCATGCGACGGGCCTCCCTCGAGCGGATGCCGCAACAGGTGCAGGAGATGTATCGCGCGTGCGCCAAGCGCGGTGACGCCCAAATTCGGCAGCTAATCGCACAATTCAATGCGTTTCACGAGAACTCGGCGGACATGAATTTCAGCGCGCGAGATTTGTCGACCATCAAAGCGCGCACGCTGGTGGTTCACGGTGACCGTGACCGGTTCTTCCCCGTCGAAATACCGGTGAGCATCTATCGCGCGATACCGAACGCCGCCTTGTGGATCGTTCCCGGCGGTGAGCACGTTCCTATTTATGATCCCAACGTGCCATTCGTCTCGACCGCCTTAAGATTTTTGCAGGGCGCCGAGGAGAAGAAGCTGCCGCTGGCAAGCCAGTGATGCGCTCGGCAGCGTACGGGTCCCGTTCACGATGAAGGACCCGGCCGAAGGGATTTCTTGCGGCCGCGCGGAGCTCAACTAACGCGTCCCTACATTGGCGCCGGGTAGCTCCAGCGTGAGAAGACGCCTCGCGAACGTGGGGATGACAGTGCGGCGAATTCACGCCAACATCGCTTCCTTGGAGCGCTAGCGGTGTACGCCTTGCAACGAGAAGCCGTAGAGCGACAGTCGGTCTTTGGTACCTGGAAACTAGAGACGACACAGCAAGCCGCTGCTGAGCGACCAGCTCCTGCACGCCGCGGCGTTTCCCGAAGCCGCCGTGAGCCGGCAATCGGTCGCCACCGACGCTGGCGAGCTGCACGCGCTGTTGCAGAACACGAGCAAGTCACTGCAGCTTCGATCCGGCTCCGGTTGCGGCGTTGGGCTCGGGCCCGTGGGCTCTGCCGTGGGGGTGGGCGGCGTGGCGACGCAGGCGCCGCGCTCCGCGACGGTGTCTTGCTCGAGGCAGGTCAGCGTGACGCCGGCGATGCAGGCGCTCACACCGCAGGCCATGATGCGTCGCTCGCCGCGGTACTCGACGTTGCAGGTGCACGTCTCATCTCCGGAGCTGCACGCTATGGTCGCCGCGCTGGCGAGCAAGAGGAGATGAGCGCACAGCCGCCAAGTCACCGCCGAAGAATAGCTGAAACACGCCGGAGGGCCGCTTTGAATTGCAGAATTTTGTTGCTCGCGTTCCTGCTCGCTTGGCCGCGCATCGCCGCGGCTCAGGCGCTCCGCATGGAAGATGCCATCCGCCTCGCGCTGCAAAATAATGAACGCGCGAAGAAGGCACCGCTGCGCGTCACCATCGCCGACGCGCAGCTCGACCGCGCGCGCGACGCTTTCTTCCCCACGCTGACGGCGTCGGGCTCGAGCAGCTACCGACCGAACGCGCGCGGCAGCAATCCCAGCACCACTGGCGCGCTGACGCTCAACCAGCCGCTGTTGAATCCGAGCGCGTTCCCGCAGTACTCGCAGCAATCCCACAACCGCGAAGCCGAGAAGTGGGGCAGCGTCCAGGATCAACGGCAGCTCGCCTTCGAAACAGCGAAGGCGTTTTTGCAAGCGCTGACCGCGGAGGGCGTGATGAAGTCGGCGCAGCGCAAGCTCGAGAGCGCGCGGCGCAGCCTGGAAACGGCGCAGGCCCGCGCCGCGGCGGGTCTGAACAGCACCAACGACGTCACCAAGGCCGAGCTGCAGGTCGCGACCTCGCAGGGGCAGCTCGCCAACGCTCAGGGCAACGCGCAGCGCGCGTATATCGCGCTGTCGTTCTTGGTGGGCCAAAACGTCGCCGGGCCGCTGGTCGCGCCCGACAACACGACGGCGGCCGCGCAGCGCTTCGAGCAAGCGCGCGCGAACCAGGTGAAGAGCGCCCTCGAGCGACGTGGCCAGATGCTCGCAGCGGCGCAGGATCGTCGCCCGGACGTGCGCGCGTTGCATGAGCGCAACGAGGCGCTGGCCGTCTCCGCCAAGGAGCCGCTCTATCGCCTGATCCCGAGCCTGAGCGCTTCCGGGCAGCTGCGCTTCGTGCCCGATCCGCTGCCCGGCGAAAAGGTGCTGGACGAGCAGGCGTCGCTCAATCTGTCTTGGCAGATCTTCGACGCGGGCTTTCGCTACGCTGATCGCAAGCAGCGGCTGGCTCAGCTCGCGAGCGCGCGCCTGGATGAACAGCTGTTGCGCCGCTCGGTCGAAAATGACGTCAAGCTCTCCATCGCGGCGCTGCGCAGCGCGCGCGGCAATTTCGAGTCCGCGCAGGCCGCCGTCGCCGCGGCCGCTAAGAACGCCGAAGAAACGGCGATTTTATACCAACAAGGTTTGGCTCGCGCCCTCGAGGTGAGCGACGCCAATGATCGCCAGTTCGAAGCGGAGGTGACGAGCGCCTCGGCCAAGCTGTCGATGGAGCAGGCCTATTTGGATCTCAGAAACGCGCTGGGCTTCGGTCCGCTCGAAAGCGCCAAGGAGTCCACCCCATGAGCGGAGGCTCAGCCCGGCACCGCGCCATCGTCTCGCTCCGTCTCATCCAGCTGGCGTTGCTCGGCGCGCTCGCCGCGTCCGGTTGCAAGAAGGCGTCGAGCGAAAGCGCGACGGCGCGCCCCGACGCGAGCGCCATGCGCGCGCGCGGCCGCGCGGGTAGCAGCGTGGCGTTCGCGGTGAATGTCATGCCCGTGGAGGCGAAGCAGGTCGACTACGTGGTAGACGCCCCCGGCACGCTGGAGGCGTTCGAGCGGGTGCAAGTGACGGCGCGCGTGTCCGGCGTGGTCGATAAGGTCAGCTTCGCTGAAGGGCAAAACGTGAAGAAGGGTGACGTCTTGGTGGTCATCGACTCCGAGCGATATCGCTTGGCGGTGAACTCGGCCAAGGCCGGGCTGGACAAGGCGCAAGCGGCGCTGAGGGACGTGGAGGCGATGGTCACGCGCCGTGAGGGCGCCAGCGCGGATCATCCCGGGCTGATCCCAGGTGAAGAGCTCGCCACTTATCAAACCAAGACGCTCACGGCCAAGGCCGATACAGCGGCCGCTCGCGAAGCGCTCAAAGTCGCCGAGCTGAATCTGCGCGACGCCTTCGTGCGCGCGCCGATGGACGGCGTGATCCAGACTCGCACCGTCGAGACCGGTCAGTACGTCAACACGGGGTACTTGATGGCGACGCTGCTGCGCTCGGATCCGCTGCTGTTGCGCTTCCAAGTGGAGCCCGAGTATGCGCCGCGGCTCAAGGCGGGTATGCCCGTCCAATTCACGCTCAGAGAGACCCAGGGCGACTACCAGGCAGCGATCACGCTGGTCGCTGCCGCCGCGGATCCGACCACGCACACCGTGGCGGT
This sequence comes from uncultured Sorangium sp., assembly GCA_966250485.1. Classification (GTDB taxonomy): domain Bacteria; phylum Myxococcota_A; class Polyangia; order Polyangiales; family Polyangiaceae; genus PMG-095. Next base: position 6,699 of record CBINHN010000081.1, read on the forward strand.
GACGGCGCAGGTCGATACCTCGAACAAGAAGTACTGGCTGCGGCCGGGCTCGTTTTGTGAGGTTCACGTGGACGTCGGCGCGCGGCGCTTGGCGCCGGTGATTCCACGCGCGGCGACGCGCGCGACCGATCACGGCTACGTCGTCTACGTGGTGCAAGACAACGCCGCCGTCGAGAAGGTCGTCACGCTGGGCATGAACACCAAGGACGGCTGGGTGGAGGTGCGCAACGGGCTCGCCGCCGGCGAGCTGCTCGTCGTGCGCGGCGTCGAATCGCTCACCAACGGCGCCAAGGTCAACGCGAGCAAGGTGGACTCGATGGACCCCGCCGCAGCGGAGACGCCGCTGGCGCGCGGCAACGCACGCGGCGCGGGCGGCGCGGCGGCTGGCCCCGCGCCCTCGGGCTCCGCAGCGCGCAGGGGCAAGCGCTCGGCGGCGGGAGGTGCCGCTCCGTGAACATCACCGACGTCTCGATTCGAAACCCGGTCTTCGCGTGGATGCTGATGGCGTGCACGGTGCTGTTCGGCGTCGTCGCGCTCACTCGCATCGGCGTCAGCCAGTATCCCGACGTCGATAACCCGATCGTCACGGTCTCGCTCTCCTGGCCCGGCGCCGCGCCAGCGGCCGTCGAGCGCCAGATCATCGAGCCGATCGAGCAGGCGCTGTCGCAAGTGGAGGGCATTCAGTCGCTGTCTTCCCAAGCGCGCTCGGGCAGCGCGCGCATCACGGCGACCTTCGACATGGGCCGCGACGTCGATCTGGCCTTGCAGGATGTGCAGGCGCGCGTCGCGCAGACGCAGCGCTCGCTACCGAAAGAGGTGCAAGCGCCCACCGTCTCGAAATCGAACCCCGACGACACCGCGATCCTGACCATCGGTGTTTCAGGGCCATTTTCTCGGCAAATGCTGGCGGATGTGGCGCGCTATCAGGTGCAAGAGCGGCTGCAGACGGTGCCCGGCGTGGGCCAGATCACGCTCAACGGCGTCGTCGATCGCAACGTGCGCATCTGGCTCGACGCGACGAAGCTCGCCGAGAAGAACGTCGTCGCCAATGACATCATCAGCGCCATCTCCCGCGAGCACGTGGACGTGCCCGGCGGCCAGCTGATGACCGCCGGCCGCGCGCTCGACGTGCGGCTGCTCGGCGAAGCGCTGGACATCGAGACCTTTCGCCGACTCGTGGTCAAGCGTACGGAGCCGGCGCCGGTTTACCTCGAAGACGTGGCGATGGTGGAGGACGGCTTCGCGGACGCGACCAGCGTCGCGCTGCTCGACGGCGTGCCGTTTCAGGCGCTGGGGGTGCTCAAGCAACGCGGCACCAACGCCGTCGCGGTGGCTACCGCCGTTCGTCAGCGCGTCGCGGAGATTCAAGATAGCTTGCCGAAGGGCATGAAGGTGGAGGTGCTGTTCGACTCGACCCACTTCATCGAAGAGTCGGTGCACGAAATCGAGCTCGAGCTGGTGATGGCGGTCGTGCTCACGGCCTTCGTTTGCTGGCTGTTTCTCGGGTCGCTGTCGAGCACGCTGAATGTGGTCCTGGCCATCCCGATGTCGCTGCTCGGGACCATCGCCGTCGTCTACTTCGTCGGGTTCACGCTGAACACCTTCACGTTGCTGGGACTATCACTGGCGGTCGGCCTGGTGGTGGACGACGCGGTGATGGTCATGGAGAACATCTTCCGCCACGCAGAGATGGGCAAAAACAAGCGCGCGGCCGCGGCGGACGGCACCAAGGAGATCACCTTCGCCGCCCTGGCCGCGACGCTCGCCGTGATCGCCATTTTCTTGCCCGTCGTGTTCATGCAGGGCGTCATCGGCAAGTTCTTCTTTCAGTTCGGCGTGACGCTCTCGGTGGCGGTCATGCTCTCGTATTTCGAAGCCATCACGCTGGCTCCGGCTCGCTGCGCGCAGATGCTCACCACCACGCGGGAGAGCAGAAGCCGCATCGGGCGCTGGGCGGACGCGGCGTTTTCCTGGCTGGAGCGCGGCTACGCGCGCGCGCTCGGCGCCGGCTTGCGCTGGCCGAAGCTGGTGCTGCTGATCGCTGCCATCGTGCTCGTCGCGTCGGGCGGGCTGGTCAAGCTGATCCCGACGGAGTTCGTGCCGTCGCAAGATCAGAGCCGGCTCACCGTGCGCGTGCAGACCGAAGGCGGAGCGTCCATCGAAGCGGCGGCCCCGCTGCTCGCCAAGGTCGAAGCCCGCCTGGCCAAACACCCTGAGATCGAGCGCACCATGGTGACGCTCTCCGGCGGCAGCGGGCAATACACCTTGAACCTCGTCCCGCCCGATCAGCGAAAGCTCAGCGCGCAGGAGCTGATGGCGGAGCTGCGCCGCGAGCTACAAGGCATCCCCGGCGTGCGCGCCTCGATTCAAGATCCATCGCAGCAGAGCTTCGGCGCGGCGCGCGGTTCGCCCATATCATTCACCGTGCGCGGCGCAGATTGGGACCAGCTGGTCGCCGCGGCCAGCAAAATGCAGAACGATCTCGAGGCCAGCGGCGTCGCTGTCGACCTCAATTCGGACTATCGCGTCGGCGCGCCAGAGCTGCAAATCGTGCCGGATCGCAACCGCGCGACGGAGCTCGGCGTCTCGATGTCGGAGCTCGGCAGCACCGTCAGCGCCCTGATCGGCGGCAACACCGTCGGCAAATACACCACGCAAGGCCGCCGCATCGACATTCGCATGCGTCTGCTCGCCGAGCAGCGCACGCGACCCGAGGATCTATCGCTCGTGCAAATCCGCACGGCGTCCGGGGCGCTCGTGCCCTTGTCTCTGCTGACCACGCTGCGCGAAGAGCCGGTCATGCAGACCATCAGCCACTTGGATCGCGAGCGGGCGATCAGCATCAGGGGCAACGTCGGCCCCGGCCACTCGCAGGCAGAGGCCATGGCCAAGGTGCTCGAGTTCGGCAACGCGCTGCCCACTGGCGTGCACGTCGTCGCGACGGGTCAAGCGTCGCAGCTGGAAGAGACGACGCAGGGCTTGTGGTTCGCGCTCGGGGTCGGCGTGCTGGTCGCGTACATGGTGCTCGCCAGCCAATTCAATTCCTTCTTGCACCCGCTCACAGTGCTCACCATCCTGCCGCTCGCCGTAGCGGGCGCGGTGCTCGGCCTCATCGTTTCCGGCAAATCGCTGAACCTATTTAGTATGATTGGCCTGTTGCTGTTGATGGGCATCGTCAAAAAGAACGCCATCTTGCTCGTGGAGTACGCGAACCACGTGCGCGAGCAGGAGCCACACCTCGACGCGCTCGAGGCCATGAAGCGCGCTGGCCCGCTGCGGCTGCGCCCGATTCTGATGACGACGGTGGCGACGATGATGGCCGCCGTGCCGCCCATCCTCGGCTTCGGCCCGGGAACTGAGACGCGCAGCCCCATGGCGGCCGCGGTGCTCGGCGGCTTGATCGTCTCCACCGTGCTGAGTCTGCTGGTGGTGCCGGCGTTCTACGTCGTCACCGATCGCGCGAAGGGCAGCTTGAGCGCCTGGCTATTCCGCAAGCGCGCGCCCGCTCGAGCTGCCGAACCCTGAAACGCCTGCCGCGATCAGTACACCGCGGCGACCATCGGCAGCGCCTCATAGCGCAGCCCGATGTTCGACTGAATCGCGGGATCTTCGCGCTGGAACTCGTGCAGCTCGGCTTCATCGCGGACCGCGACGATGCCGACGCCCCAGCCCCCGGCCGGGTCGGCGACGGGCCCGAAGGCGATGACGTGCCCCTCGCTGAGCTTGTTGCGCCAGTACGCGGCGTGGGCCTGCATCACCTCGCGCTCGGCTGCGCTCATGTCCTGCATGAAGCTCGGCCGCGACGGCAACAGCCGACACAGAAAGAAGCGCAGCTGGGGCTGCGGAGCGACGTAGCTCGCGAGCCACGAGAGGACGCGTTCCCAGCCGTTCGCGTGGCTCTCACACGACGCGGCGCGCTCACCGAATCCGCTGTGGCGAAGCGTCACGCGCGTGCCTGTCTCGATGGCTTCGAGCAGATAAGAGACCGTGGTGGGAGGCTCGTCGGTGGCCCATGACGGCTGCCAGGTTTGCACCAGCTTGCGCGGAGGATCGAGCTCGAGCACCGTGCCGCTGACATGGAACGGCGTTCCGTCTGCGCCCACGCCGTCGCTGCGCCACTGGCCTCCAGGCTGCAGGTCTATCTCGAACGAAGTGACGCGGTACATGTCCGCGGAGCCCCACCAGTTCGCGAGCTCCGCGGTGGTCAGCGCGCGAAACACGCGCTCGGGCGGGACGGCGATGTCGATGCGCGCGAGGATCGTGCCTTGCGTGGTGTCTGCGACGGAGCGGGCGTGACTGCTGTTCGATTTCATGTATCCTCCAGGTAACGTTTCAACGAGTCGAGGTTGCGGCCCCAGAACGCGCGGTAGCCCTCCAGCCAGGCCATGGCCTTCTGCAGCGGGGCGGGGCGCAGGCTGTACAGCCGCTCACGCCCGACCTTCTCCTCGCTGACCAGGCGCGAGGCTTTGAGCACGCGAAGGTGCTTGGAAATGGCGGGACGGCTCTGCGAAAAGTCGGCGGCCAGCTCGTTCACCGGGGCAGGCCCCGCGCGCAGCCGGTCGAGGATGGCGCGGCGCGTGGGATCGGCGATGACGAAGAAGACGTCGTGAGCTCTGGCGGGCGACATTTGGGTAACCAGTGGGTTACCAATAGCGCGCCGCGCTGGCGCTCGCAAGGCGCAAAGCAACGCCGCAGCGCGCAACCCGAAGCGGGTCGCGACAGCGACGGCGCCAGCGCGCGTCGCGGGCTAGCCCATGTCGGCGACGCTGTCGGAGCGGCGCGTGCTCGAGCGACGTGAGCGGCGTTTTAAAAGCGGCCCGCGACGCTGAGCTCGGAGGTGCTCGCTCTCAGGACTAGCGCGCCGCTGCGCGCCGCGCGACCGCCGCGAAAGGCGCTCGGATCGAGCGCTAGCCAGAGACCGAGGCCGGCGGCACCGAGCAACAGCCCGTCGCAGACGCCGGCGAAGACGCGCGCTCGCGTCGCATCGCTATGTTGCGAGCTCAACGCGAGGACACCGGCCGGCGCCGCCAACGCGGCGAGCCCGCCGACGACGGCCCACGCAGCGTAACGCGGCGGCTCCGTGTGCGGCTGGCTGTCGAGCGGCTCACGAGCGCTAGCCATAGCGGAACGAGGACGCGCAGGGAGCGACGCCGGACGCTCGCGCGAGCCGAGCGTCGCGAGGGGTTCAACCAATAGCGTGAACGACAGCTGTTCGTGCGCGCCTTCGGCCAACACGATGTTTTGCGTTTTGGAGGTGCCGTCGTCCCCGTGACGAACGCTGATCTCGTGCAGACCCGGGTTCAGCGTCAACGTGAGCGGCGTGACTCCCTGCTTTTGCCCGTCGACCAGCGCTTCCGCGCCTGGGACGTCGCTGTGCACGCGCACACTGGCGACCCGCGCTTCGAGCGCGGTGATCTCTTTCTGTACGGCGTCCCGCCGCGGCGCGGAGAGCTCCGCGCCGCCCTCTTGCAAGTACTGTCGGTAGCCGCTGATCGCGCCGACGAAATCGTTCATCGCGGTGCGCACCTGAGCGATGTTGAATAGGATCTTGTAAGATTGATTCAGCTCACGGACGCGGATCATCTCCGCGAGCGACGCTTCGTAGGCGCCTTCCGCGTACAGCTTCACGGCGCGCTCGTAGTGCGCGCGCGACTCTGCTTCCGGATCGAGGGCTCGCGCAGAGCCGGAAGCGAGCGCGAGCGCGGACGCCAGTGAGATGCCGGTGAAGAGGTGAATCATTCGTCGCATGGTGGTGACATCCGATGCCGCGCGTCCCGGCGCGCGACGTTGGTGACTCGATAGTTCTTAGCGCGGTTCGTTCGCGCGCCGCACGACCGGTGAGCGAGATTGAGGAGGAGGAGGCAAATCCTTCATGAAGGAGTCGTCCAGTCGCTTTCGCGCTGGTGGGGCGGCCCGCGGCGGCCGCATGGGTTCGGGTCGCGACGGTGCGACGGTGAGCGTGGTCGAAACAGACACGTCGTGATCGAACGTCAGCGGCAGGACGCTCTCTTGGTATCCCGGCGCGCTGAGTCGCAGCGTGTGGATCGCGCCGTCGCGAGGAAGCGTGCCCACGAAGGGATTCTCGCTCAGGCGCGTGCCATCTAGGGTCAACGTCGCCGCGCGTGGCTCGACCGCGATGCGAACGTGGACGCGAGGTGGCGTTGGTTCGCTGAGCGCGCCGCTGGGCGGCGCGCTCGCGCTCGCAGCGGCGCTCGGCTGCGCGGTGGCTGAAGGAACCGTCGCGTTTACGTCACTGTGCGGCGCGCGCGGCGACTCACTGAGCGCGAGGACTGCGGCGCTGATGCCGGCCGCGACGAGAAATGGGATGGCAGCGAGCCGAGCGTTGGAAATCGCCCGAGCTCGCGCGGGGGCGCTGCGCGTCGGCGGCGCGGTGACGTTCAAGGGCGCCGTGCTTTGCGTCGCGGGCGTCGGGTCGGAGCGCGGCGTGGTGCTCTTGCCGTGCGTCACGGCAGCGGCCAGCGGGCGCGATTCCGGGCTCGCCGCGTCGTCGCTGGACTCGCGAATCGTGTCGCTGATGAGGCGCGCGATTTCCTCGCGCTCATCGCCAAACAGAGCCTGCATCGCGGCGGCGATGTCGCGCGTGGTCACGCTCGAGATGGGCGCGTAGCGCAGCAGCTCTTCGCGCATGCTGCGGGCGTCGGGGTAGCGGTCGGCTGGTTTGGGGGAGAGCGCGCGGGTTACGATGCGCTCGAGCTCGGGTCGTAGATCCGTGACCACCGTCTCCAGCCGCGGCAGATCGCCTTCTGCCAGACGCCTCAAGATGTCGTAGTCATTCTCGTCGGCTTGCAGGCTGCGGCCGGCGATGCACTCCCAAAGGATCACGCCGACGCCGAACAGATCGGTGCGCTGGTCCACGCGCGCGCCGCGCACTTGCTCGGGCGCCATGTACGGAATCTTACCCTTGAGGACGCCGCCGCGAGTCTGACGCGACTCCAACGTCTTTGCGATTCCGAAATCGAGCAGCTTGCTGTGGCCGGCGTACGTGACGAACACGTTCTGCGGCGACACATCGCGATGAACCAGGTTCAGCGGGCTGCCGTCGTAGTCTCTGAGCGTGTGCGCGTAATCGAGCGCGTCGAGCAGCTGGGCGACCACGAACAGTCGCATCGGCAGCGGAAAGCAACCGGGGTCCGACTCCCACTGTTCCTGAATGCGGCTGAACGGTTGCCCCTCCAGATACTCCATCGCGATGAAGTAGTGGTCTCCTTCGCATCCCATTTCATGGGACTGCACGATGTGGGGATGATTCAAGCGCGCCGCGAGCCGGCCCTCGTCCTGAAACATCTGCAGGAAGTCGGCTCGGCGGTCATCGTCGATGTCCGAGCGGAGCACCTTCAACACGTACAGCTTGTTGAAGTCTTTGGTGCTCACCAAGCCCAAGAACGCTTCGGCCATGCCGCCGCGGCCAAGCCTCGTAATCAATCGGTACTTGCCGAGAGCTCGATTCGGGCTCGACAGGCTGGTCGGGGAGAGGGCTCCCATGAAGGGCTCGATGGACTCGGGAGGGCGCTGCAGCGAGCGGAAGAAGCGACCGTTGCGCGCTCCGTTCGCCCGCTCCGAGCCGCGGAGGCTAGCATGGAGCGTCCGCTGGGGTCCACGCGGCGACAGCGCCGCGTCCGTGCCCGGAAAATACAGTACCGTCGCCGCATCCGAGCTTCGTCCGAGCGACGCGGAGAGAGGCCCGCGCGGCGCGCCGGCGGGAACCGCGCTGACCCGCCGCGCTCTTTGCGCGCCGATGCTCCGGCGCGGCTGTCCACCTGGCCGGGAGCGGTGGAGCAGCTCACGAGTCGGTTCGATGAGCGTCATTGAAAGAGCAGCTCGAGAATACAAAACTCGAAGTTTTTGGCGCGCTCTGGGACGCTGTCGACTTGAATTCCCACCGCCGTGATGTCGTCGCCGGGGGTGAAAACTGCATTATCAGTGTTCCAACAGTCCTTTCTGAATTCATCTGCGGTGAGCACGAGCCCGCTCTTCGCCTGTGTCACGTCGGCGCTAGTCAGAAAATGGCAGTAGGGTTTGTGGTTGGTGTCGCGAATGTAGAGCTGCATTCCTAGCTCTGCTCCGACCAGTTTGATCTGAAGCTGACGAAAATCGGGACGCGTCATCGCGAGCTCCACGTTCGCGTATTGTGCTTCCGTGCCCGTCGCGACAGCCGGCACTCTTCCGCGCGAGCAGAGGCAGTTCTTCTCTTCGTAGGCCTTTTTTCCGTTCGGCTCGAGCGAGGACAGGCCTCCCGCACCCGTCGTCACGGTTCCGCGCCAACCCGCGAACAATGCGTCGGTGACGCGCTCCCCCGAGTACTCACAGATGGCGCCGCTTCCCGCGCTGCCAGCCGCTCCACCGGAGGATTTGCCGCCCGTCGCAGGTGCGCCACCCGTCGACGGCTTCCCACCGCTGCCTTTGCCGCCCGAGGCAGCTCCGCCGCTCCCGACCTCGCCACCGGAGCCCAGTGCACCCGCGTCGCCGCCAGCAGAGTCACCGCTTTCTCCGCCAGCGCCCGCGCTCGCTCCAGCGCCCGCCCCTCCAGAGGTCTGCGGCATGCCGCCTTCGCCGGCCTCAGGCTCATTGCTCGAACCCGCTCCTTGCGTGTCGCCGGCCGCTCCGGAGCCCGCGTTTTGGTGCCCTCCGGTGCCAAAGTCGGCGCTTGCGGCGCCGCCGCTCGCGGTACTGCTCGCGTTGCTGCGCTCGTTGCTCGGGCTGGTGTCGATGATCAAGCTACAGGCGCCCGTCGCGAACACGGCGATGGAACAGAGCTGCTTCACGAGCCGCCGCGCGCGGGGATGTTCGAATCGGGAGTGGGTCATGAATTCTCACTGAGTGGGAGTCGCAAGCGCGCGTCAGCGCGCGCCGGAGTGGGCTGCACGCTCACTCGAGCCCATGCTTCTTCATCAATTTCTGAATCATCTGGCGTGACACGTCGGCCATGGCAGACGCCGCCTTCATATTGGAGCCCGCGCGCGCGAGCAACGCCTCCACGTACGCGCGTTCGAAGTTGTCACTCGCGTCGCGGCGCGCGAGACGCAGCGGCGGCAGTGGCCCGGCAGCGGGCAGCAGCGAAGCGGGCGCGAGCGGCGGCGAGGCATCCCCGCTCTCGGCGGACAGCACGCGCTCGGGCGTCACCAAGAAGCGCTGAACGGCATTCCAGAGCTCGCGCACGTTCCCCGGCCAACGATGCCCGCTGAACATGGCCCAAACTTGCGGCGGAAAATCAGCGACTCTTTGCGTCGCGCCCGCGCGCTCCAAGAAGTGATCCACCAAGAGCGGCAAATCTTCCATGCGATCGCGCAGGGGCGGGACGCGAACGTGGGCCGTCGCCAGACGGAAGTACAGGTCTTCGCGGAAGTTGCCGCGCTGCACCTCAGCGGCAAGGTTGCGATTGGTCGCCGAGATCACCCGCACGTCGAGCGGCGTCGTGCGCACCGCGCCGAGGCGCCGGAGCTCGCGACGCTCCAGCACGCGCAGCAGCTTGGGTTGCAGCTCCTTCGGCAGCTCCCCGAGCTCGTCCAAGAAGATGGTGCCGCCTTCGGCTTGTTCGAAGAGCCCCGGCCGCGCCACGGCTCCGGTGTACGCGCCGCGCTCTTGACCAAAGAGCTCACTCTCGATCAAGGTGGGCGCGCTGGCGCTGCAGTCGAACACCACGAACGGCCCGCGCGAGCGCTTGCTCGCGGCGTGAACGGACTCAGCCACCAGCTCCTTGCCGCTGCCCGTCTCACCCTCGATGAGCAAGGTGAGGTCCGTCGCGGCGATGCGCGCCAGCTCCGCAAAGAGCACGCGCATCCGCGCGGAGGAGCCGAGCAAATCGCCGAAGCGCTCGGTGGTCGACTGCTCGCAAGCGACCGTCTCGTTTAGCGGCTCGACTAAGATGCGGCTATTGCCGAGCTGAAACTGTACGGCTCGAGTCACCGTGATATCGGCGATCGACATGCTGCCGAGCAGGATTCCGTTTCTGGACCCTTCATCGCGGATGCGCACGCCGCCAGCGACGGGCTCGATGGCGCAATGCTGTCGCGACACCGTCTCGTCCGCGAGGACCAGATCATTGTCCGAGGCGCTCCCGATGCGCAGCGTGTTGCCGACGATGTCGCGGCTCACGCCAGCGTCGATGCCGTCAGTGACCGAGACGCGAACCTTCGAGTAGCTCACGCGAAGCGGTAGCGGTTTTGCTAGGGTCTCTTGGGCCATGCCGTGCGGTTCTTTCGCCGCCGTATATACAACCCACGAGCGGCCGGCGCTTGATTGCAAGAGAGCTCCTGCGGTGTTCGCGCGGGCGCTGACGGCGACTCGGCTCATGGCGTCGTGAGTCCTCCGGCCCGCTGCTCAGACGGTGTCGTGTGCTCGTCCAGGTGAGACGCGCTGGCGAGCGCTGTACGGTGGGGTCGCCACAGTCGGGGCATGGCGTTCGTCCAATGGCAAGCGCCATGCCGGCCGTAGCGGCCGCTGCCCGACCTGCTCGCTTACCGTGATTCGCCGACATTCGCGCGGTCGAGCTCGCTTTGGCGCAGCCCCTCGAACGGCTCGCGAAGACCTTGCTCGCTAGCGCTGGTTGCATTTTCGGCAACCCCGCGTTGCTCGTGCAACCGCTGGTTGCGGCTAGACTGAGCGGTGTGGAGCAGCTCGCGGTAGGCACGGTCTTGGAGGTGGCGCAGGGCGCCCGCTCGCTCGCGGCGTTCGAGCAGCTGATGCTGCCGCTTCTGCAACGGCACATCGCCTGTGACCAGCTGTTCTTCGCCGTGGGTGACGGAATCTGCGGTCACGCGCTGGGTTTTGATGAGAATGTGCGCCGCTCTACCGCGGCGCGGTTCCCTCGTTATGAGCGAGAGCTCGTTCCGTTCGCGAGCGCCGCGGCGCGCAGCGGCGGTGTCGGCGTGGATCGCGAGTTCTTCGGTGAGACCGCGCTGCGCCGTATGGCCTACTATCACGAGATCATGCGGCCGCACTCGGGGCGCAGCTCGCTCATCGGGTATTTGTCGTTCCACGGAGACTTGCAGGCCGCGATCATATTCGGCCGTTCGTCACCCCGATTCCTCGCGCGAGAGCAGCAGGCTTTGCGTGAGGTGTTACCCGCGCTCTCGCTGGCGCGCGCCGCGTTCCAACCGCGACCCGCCGCGGGCTGTTACGCGAAGGAGCGTTCGAGGCTATCGGAGCGCCTGTCCGAACGTGAGCGTGAGGTGCTGAGTTATCTCGTGCTCGGCTATACCAACGCCGAAATCGCGCTCGCCTGCGGTACCTCATTTCGGACCGTCCGCAATCAGCTGACGAGTGTGTTCCGCAAGCTGGGGGCGTCGACCCGCGCCGAAGCCGTAGCGCTCGCGCTGCGGCAATAGGACGAGTGTCCCATCGTCGAGCCGGGCTGCGCCGCGTAGCTTGGCGATATGCACTTCGACGTCATCGTGGTGGGGGCGCGCTGCGCGGGGGCGAGCCTGGCGGCGTTCCTGGCGCGTTCCGGCGCGCGCGTGCTGGTCCTCGATCAAGCGCGCTTGCCGAGTGACCAGCCGCTCTCGACTCACACGGTTCACCCTGCCGGCATGGACGTGCTCGACGAGCTCGGAGTCGGCGCCGCGATCCGTTCCGCGCCGCCCGTAACTAGGCTTTGTTTGCGCAGCGGTGCAGGGCGTGTGGTCGCGCTGTATCCCGCCGGCCGCGTCGAGTATTGTCCGCGGCGCCTGCGCTTGGACGCGGCGCTCCTCGACGCTGCGCTGGCGGCGGGCGCGCAGATTCTGGATCAGAGCCGCGTGCTCGGCGTACTGAGCGAAGGGGAGCGCGTTTCTGGCGTGCGCTTTCGGAACGGCGGCCGCGAGCACGTCGCGCGAGCGGACCTTGTCGTGGGCGCGGATGGACGCCATTCCTTGGTGGCGCGCGCCGTGAACGCGGAAGAGTACCTGGGCTACGACGCGCCGCGCGCGATGTTCTGGAGCTACTTTCCCGCTCCGCGCTGCTGGACCCACGACTCCGAGTACGCTTTTGACATGTACTTCGGCCGCATCGAGCGCTCGATGCGGGTCGTCTTCCAGACCGACGAGCAGCAGCTCTTGCTCGGCAGCCTGCCGGAGCTCGGCGAGCTCGACAGCTGGCGCGCGAACCCGGCGCAGAAGCTCAGCAGCGACCTCGCGTGTGACCCCGTTATCGCGCCGCTGATCGCGGGGCAGGTCCCGTCGGAGCGCGTCCGGGCCGTGACGCGGGTCCGTTACTTCTTTCGCCGTGGTGCGGGTCCGGGCTGGGCGTTGCTCGGCGACGCAGGCGTACACAAGGAGATCGTGACGGGTGATGGTATCAGCGAGGCTCTGCTCCAAGCGCGCGCGCTGTCCAGCGCGATTCAGCGCGGAGAGCAGCCAGCGTTGCGCCGCTGGTGGCGTGAGCGCGATGTGCTCGCCCTGCCGCTCTACTGCTTCGGCCGGGAGCAAGGTCGCGCCGGCGCCGCAGAGCGCTTGGACGAGCTGCTCTTCCAGCGCATCGCGCACGACGCGGAGCTCTGTGAGCGCATCGCGCTCGCGTTCGATCACAAAATATCGCCCTACGATGCATTGCCGTTCGAGCTCGTCTTCGGCGTGCTCGGCCGAGCGCTGCTGCGCGGTCGCTTCGGCGTGTTCGGCGAGCTCCGCGGCCGCGGCCAGCGGCGCGCCGAGGTCCTACGTGAGCTCCGCGCTCGCCGTCGCCTCCTCGCGGAATGCGACGGCAACAACGCGGAGCTCTCCAGCAGCCTGAAGTGAGCTCGCTGTGACCCAGGACGACTACAGCGCGGTCAGGAACGCCACCAAGTCAGCCCTTTGCTGCGCGGTGAACGTGAAGCCGAGCGCCACCTCGTAGTGACGGACGACCGCCGGCAGATCTGCGGCCATGCCGTTGTGAAAATAGGGCGGACGCGCCGCCAGGCCGCGTAGGCTGGGGGTCTTGAATTTGTTCAGGTCGACGAATTGCCCGCTACGGATGCCCAGACCGGGATCGGTGCTCTCGACGGTCGCGCTGCCGTCTCGCTTGCGAAACGTGTAAACGGCTTTGCTCGGCGCGAGCTCGGGTCGCGAGGTGCCGATATCGAATAACGTGCCGCTGACGTTCTGGCCGTTGTTCGCGGCGTTGTGACAGCCGCGGCAGGCGCGCCCGGTTCCGGCGTTAGGGTTGTTGAACAGCTCCTGGCCACGATAGATCTGCCGGCGCTCTGGGTTGGAGCTGTGCCGCCAAGCGTCGAATAGATCGAAGCGTGCATCCAGCAACGGCTGCTCGATCGCGCGCTGTGGGCCGCCGCGGGCGCCGGCGCTGGTCAGACTGCCCGCGCCGATGGCGTGGGTCTGCGCGTGTCCGATGCCCATTTCATAGTCGACGATCGCGAAGATGACCTCGTCTGGCGCGGGCGAGCCCTGCTGCGCACCGGTTACGTTGCCGCGGGCCTGACGGATGAGGCCGTCACGCAAGGAGGTACCCACGGTGTTGGCGCCGTCCCACATCACCGTGTGACTCTTGAAGTTCGCTGTCGGCAAGGGACGACGGAAGAACCACAGGGTCTCCGTGGTGCCGACGCCGAAGGGATCGTTCGCGGCGGTGACGTCGTAGTCGCGCACCGCCGGCGGTGACACGCGGCGCGTGAAGAGGCCTTGTCGCAACATGCTAGTGCAGCTCCAGCGCGCGGCGGTCGTGGACATGTCACAGGTCGGCGTGTCCGTGTCCAGGTGATTGACGAACAGGGGGTCGAGACCGTCGGACAGCAGGAACATGAGCGTGACGGTGCTCGGCGTGATGGACCAGCCGTTCTCGATCGCATGGCACGTCGCGCAGTCGCGCCCGTTGCTGCCTTGCGGCGTGAAGAACTCGTCGTCGAGTGAGGTCACGGGCGCGGTCGTCGTGCTGTGCGAGGCAGCGAGCCCGTGCTGATTGGGAATCGGAAAATCGTTGGGAAGACTGCCGACGAGCTCCTCCAGCAGCGCTTGTTGCTCGCTGGCGATGGAGTCCTCCGGGGCGGTGCCCGAACACGCGGTCACCGCAAACAGAAGCAGACTAATCCCCGTTGATGCATATCCGTGATTCGCGAACATGATTCACCTCCAATCGCCGGCACGCGGAGGGTAGGGGCCCCCTGTTCGCGAAGCAAGTCAGGGTTTCGTCGGGCAGCGCCGAGAAATGGAACGAGCGAAGCGCGGTGTTACCGCTGCGCTCATAGTCATTGTTTCGGGCGGCCCTTTTTCACGGACTATTGCGTGTCACCCGGCGAGAGCGCTCCTTCTGTCAGCGCGGGAGCGGTTGGTGACGGAGCGTTCTCAGGAACCGCGCCGAGCTCGCAGCGAACGGCACCGACAGCGCGGTCTACGGCCGCGAGGATTTCGCGCGCGTGAGCCAGGAAGACACGACCGGGTGGCAGCAGCGTCATTCCGCGAGGCGTGCGTTGGAACAGCGGCGTCCCAATCTCATCCTCCAGCGCGCGAATCTGACGGCTGAGCGGCGGCTGCGCGACGCGCACGCGCTCAGCAGCTCGACTGACATTGCCTTCCTCGGCGACGGCGACGAAGTAGCGGATTTGCGAGAGGCTCACGCATCCAGCATGCCTCAACCGCGCTGCGCATCAAATGCCGGCCGCGAGCGAGATCGAATCGGTATTGGACGCTCTCCCCGCCGCCACCTAGGAAGAGCCATGGCGATCGAGCTCTTGAGCCCGTCGGAGATCGAACGGATGCGACGCGCTGGGCGCGCCGCCGCGCAGACGCTAGCGTTCGTCGCTTCACGCCTCGCGCCGGGTATGACCACCGCCGACATCGACAGCTTGGTGCGCGAGGACACCGCGCGACGCGGCGGCCGCCCGAGCCAGCTCGGATATAAAGGCTTTCCGGCGGCGGTGTGCACCAGCCGCAATGAGGTCGTGTGTCACGGCATCCCGAACGCACATGAAGTGCTACAGCCGGGCGACTTGATCAACGTCGACGTGACGACGAACATCGACGGTTATCACGGCGACACCAGCGCTACCTTCATCATCGGTGAAGCCAGCGCCGAGGTGCGCCGCCTGGTGGACGCGGCGCGCCGCTGCCGCGACGCCGGCATTGCCGTGATCCGTGAGGGGGCGCGGCTCGGTGATATCGGCGCTGCCATTGCAGAGCTCGCCCGGCGAGAGGGGCTCGGCGTCGTAAGAGAATTTGGTGGCCATGGCATTGGCCGCGCGATGCACGCAGAGCCCCATGTTCCGCACGTCGGTAAGCGAGGCGCGGGGCCGCGGCTCAAGGCGGGCATGGCCCTCACCGTGGAGCCCATGCTGAACCTCGGCGGCGCGGCTGTCCGCTGCCTCGCCGATGGCTGGACGGTAGTGACCGCGGACGGCAGCCTCTCGGCGCAGTGGGAGCATACGGTAGTCGTGACGCGGGACGGCTACGAGCTGATGACGCAGGTCTGACGCGGCGCGGGTGTCCGCTCGTCTCGAGCAGCGCACGTTCGCTCAGCGCGCGCCAAAGTGCATGGGCCAGCTGACGTCCAAAGCGGTCTCCGCGCGCGGAAAGGTGGTTTTGCGCACGACTTCGAGCACACAATCACTGAGTAGTTTGTCGCCGATCGAGTCCTCGGTGAGCGACTCGGCGCTGACCGCGCCGCTCGCTTCTACGGTGAAATCGACCATGAGGTCACCGGCGAGCTGCTTCTCCTTGGCCGGCGATAGCTCGTAGCAAGCGGCCATGTCCAGCGCGCGAGCTCTCATCGCCTGTCGCAGCTGCTCGGGCGAGAGCGAGCGCTTCTGCGTTGGCCGCCCTGCGCTCACGTGCTGCTGCGGCGGCCGCGAGTTGAGCTTGGGCGGCTCGCGCGCCGGGCTGCAGCCCACAAGGCCATGCAGCAGCAAGGACACGAGGAGCGACCACCGGGAACCGTCGCGTTGCACCACATCGCAAGCTACTTCGAGCGCGCCGCGCTGAACAGGGAGCGGCGGTTGGCCCACGATTCACTGAGCGCCGGCCGCCCGGCACGGCTTGAGCCGCGCCGGGCCGGCCGTTCACGCCGCCGCTAATGGCAACAGAAGTCGGTGCAGTCCGCGATGGTCCCGCACTCGCTCGCGCAGCCCTGGTCACCAGCGCAGCTTCGCAAACACGTTCGCCGTGTCGCGAGGCAGGCCGATTTGCACGCTGGAGCGATACAGCTCGTGCTCGAGGACGGCCTGGTGCCCACGTCTCCTGGCAGATAGCCGCCGCCGCTGCCCTGCGGGTACGGCTCGCTCTGGCATTGGTGTGACCAACGTTCGAGGCAACCGACGCAGTCGCCGCCGACGCAGTCACCGCACGCCATCCACTCGGAGTCCAAGCAGCCGACAGAGCGCAGAGCGGCCGTCTCGTGCTCGGCCGCGGCTTCATCCTCCACGCCGCCGGTGTCCGCTGACGCGCAGCCGCCGAGCGCACTGCCGAGCAGCAGCGCGCTGACGAGCGCAGCCCAGCGGCCGCGCGAAATGCTGATTCTCGATGACATCTCGTTCCTCCTCGTCGACGCTTCGGTCAGTCAAGCTCGTGTGCTACGCGCTCCGCCGAAGCGACGTCACCAACGCACTGCAGGACCGGTGCCGAGCGCGACGAGCAATCAGCGAGTCGCTGCTCTCTGCGTTGCGTCGCAAGCCGGCGAACAGCGACGACGCGAG
>CBINHN010000082.1:0-22824 GCA_966250485.1 uncultured Sorangium sp.
GTGTGGCTGTTCATCCTCTCAGACCAGCTACCCGTCTTCGCCTTGGTAAGCCGTTACCTTACCAACTAGCTGATGGGCCGCAGACTCATCCTCAAGCGTAAGCTTACAAGTAGAGGCCTACTTTGGCCGCAACCTCAGCGAGGTCGTGGTCTCATGCTGTATTAGCCCTCCTTTCGGAGGGTTATCCACCACTCGAGGGGAGATGATCTACGTGTTACTCACCCGTGCGCCGCTGTACCGGGGCCGAAGCCCTTTCTCGCACGACTTGCATGTATTAGGCGCGCCGCTAACGTTCGTTCTGAGCCAGGATCAAACTCTCCAGTTTGAATCCTTCGGCTAGCATCCGAGGCTAAGTCGGACGCCGCCATATTGCTCGCTAACTTGCGCTCATCGGCTCCGGGGGACGAAGCTCGATGGCGCTTCACTTACTCACGCGATTTCTCGCGTACAATCAGATTCAGTTTTCAAGGACCGAGGGGATGGTTTCTCCCGTTTCGGGGAGGCGCTTTCTAGTCTTCGTTGCCCTTTTCGTCAAGGGCCTTTTGGACTTTTTTTTGCGTCCCCGCCCGGGCTGGCTGATTGCCTTTCCGGGCGCCTTCGGTTGGCTACCGAAGGGGCGCGGTTTCTAGTCTCGGTCGCCCTTCTTGTCAAAGGGCTTGGCGACTTTTTTTCCGCGCCTGCCGGGTCGGCTCTTCGCGTTCCAGGCATTCTCCGGCGGGGTGCCGGAGGGGCGCGGTTTCTAGTCTCGGTTGCCCTTTTCGTCAAAGGACTTTGGCGACTTTTTTCCGCGCCTGCCAGGAGTTGCTATTTGCCGCTCCGGGCGTCTTCGGCTGGCTGCCGAAGGGGGCGGATACATGGATCGCCCCGCGTTTCTGAGCAAGATCTTTTTCGAAGTGAGCGTGAATTGCCGGGGAATTTGGCTGATTTTCGCGTGTGGAACGGCCAGCGGGATCGCCGCGCTCGGCGGCAAAGCGGCAAAAACCAAGGGGTTTTGCGCATCGTCCGTTCAGCGTCTGACGTCGTCCGTTCAGCGTTTTGACCGTCCGGCGTGGGCCCCGCGAGCGCCCAAAGGGCCCACGCGTGCGCGCAGCGCTACAGCGGCTCGGCGCAGAACCAGCGGCCGAGGCGTTCGCGGACGAGCAAGCGCTCGTCGCCCGAGGCGAAGCGCGTGAGGTAGCCGACCTCGCGGTGGCCCAGATCCGCCGATTGGAAGCGGCCCAGGATCGTTAGCGGCAGCCAACCGCCGCCTTGCCAGATCGCGCGCGGCCGCCGGCGATCGTTGGGCTCGGTCTGCACTTCTACGCTCAGCCAGCGCCAGCGGGCGCCGTCGTTGCTGCCCGGGCGCGCGAGCCCGGCCTCGCTGGCGAGCTCGCTGGCGGCTTCGGCGAGGGCTCTGCGTGAAGCGTTGAAGGCCCGCCGCGGCAAGATCAGCACGACCGCGTACCCGTCGCTGAGCGTCCAGACCAGGAAGCTTCGCTGCCGCGCGCGCACGACGATTTCCTCCGTCGCTTGCCAGCCGCTCACTTGGCTCGCCTCGAGCAAGGCGAGCACGATGCGCCACTCTGCCGCCGCCACGCGAACGTCGAAGGAGCCGAGCTTGCCAGCGTAGTCGACTGTTTCACCCTCGGCGTCGACCAGCGCCGCGCCGAGGGCGCCGCTCGAGTCACATAGCCGCCAGAGGATCGCGCTGAACGGCGAGACAGCTTGCTCCGGGATTGGGCCGCGGCCCGAGGTCATGGTGCGAGCTTCCCCGTCACTGCCTCGAAGTCGCGCGCGACCTCCACCGTGGTCGCGCCGCGCAGCCGCGTCACGAGCTCACGCCGTTCCCGCTCAGCCCGCCGTGACAAAATTTCCGCTGTCAGCGCCGCTCGGCGCTCGGCGAGCGGGACGTGGCGCGCCGGCAAGCGCTCCTCGAGCAGGATCACGTGGTACCCGAAATCGCTCTCCACGACGCCGCTTTGCTCGCCAGCGTGCAGCAGCGCGTTGGCCGCCGCGGCGAAGCGGGGGTCGAAATGGCCCGCTGCCGCCGGCGCGGGCTCGAAGGAGAAGCCGCGACCATCCGCGGCAATGTAGGGCAGCCGCTCGGCTCGAATTTCGATGCCGTTGCCCGTTACCGCGCGCGCCGCCGCGATGAAGGCGCTCGGCTCACGGATGCCCGCCAGCGCGCGGCTCAGCTGTTCGGCGATGGCGCGCGCTGCAGCGGCGTCGCTCGGCTTCTTTTGCAGCGCCACCGCGTGCGTGACGCGCACCGCGGCGGGTCGATCGAGCTCCACCCAGCGCTGCCGCGTCAGCTCCTCGACCTCGCCGTCGCTGGGCGGCCCGGCGTCGCGCGCGTGCGCCGCGATGCCCTCCAAGAGCGCGCGCGCGAGCGCCGCGCGTTCGATGACGACCTGTGTCACCGCGGGCAGAGACTCCCGCGCGGCGAGGGCGAAGCGCGCGTCGCTGAGCGCCCGGTCGAGCGCGGCTGCGCCGTCGAGGCCCTGCGCCGCCGCGATGCGCTCCACGGTAACTTGCGCGATCGCGAGGTCCCCGACCCGTGCGAGCACGCCCGCTGCGAGCTTCTCGTTGCGGCGCGTGGGCGGCTCGGCTCCGCAGCCGACGCTCAGCGTCAGGCACAGTGAGCCCGCAAGCACCAGCCCGCGCAGCGGGCCGCCGCTCATCGCGAGCCGACCTTCGGCCGCAAGAGCTGCGTGGCCGCGCGTAAGGCCAGCGCGCCGATCACGAGCCAGTACAGGGCCAGCAGGTCGCGGCGCTCCGCGAGCACGGCGAGCCCCATCGCGAAGGCCGCTACCGCGCTGAGCAGCAAGAGAATACTGATCACGTCCGCGAGCTTCGGCACTACTCATCCCTGCGCTGCGCTCAGCGCTCCAGCAACCAGTACAAGATGCCGAGCGCCGCCGTGATGAGCAACAGCGCCAGCGTCGACGAGGCGCGGCCGAAGCGATCCGCGCTCGCACCCAAGTTGCGCGGCGTGCGACCGAGCGCCACGCGCGCGGCGACCGCGAGCAGAGACAAGCTCGCGAGCAGCCACAAGGAGTGCGCCATCACGGCTTGCGCCGGGCGGTCCACGCGAAACGCGAGGACCAGCAGCAGGACCGAGCCGAGCACGCCGAGCAGCACGATGAGCTCCGCGCTGCGCGACCAGCGCGCGCGCGGTTGCAGCGGCGGCCCCGGCAAGACGTATGGATCCGCCTCCGGGACGCGGCGCCGCGCGCTGAGCTCACCCCAACCAAAGGCATAGAGCGCCCAGCTGATGGCACCGAAGGTGGCCGGCAACGTCTGCGCACCGAGCACGACGCCGGCTTGGCGCAGGAAGGCCCAGGTCAAAATCGCGAGCGCGACGAAGCCGTGGACTCCCAGCGCCCACCCCAGGCGCGGGTGCCAGCGCAGCAACGCCGCGCCGGCGAGCAACGCGAGCAACGTGGCCACCGCGAGTCCCCGCGCGACGCCGCCAGCGCCCGCGGACATGGCCGGCAGCAGCACGGTGGTCGCCCACGCATAGACGCCGGGCAGGAGCACGTTGCTGTGTCCAGCGAGAGCGGGCGGCGCAGGCCGAGCTGCGGGGGCGGCCATCGGGAATCGGATCTCCGTCGCGAGCGCGCAACGCGCATTTTCGCAGAGGACTATTCGGCCAAGCTCTCCAGCAGGCTGATGAAAGTGAGCACGGCGTGGCCGGTCCCACCCTTGGGCACGATGCCGCGAGCGCGGTCGCTCAGGGCCGGGCCGGCGATGTCGCAGTGAATCCAGGGCGTCTTGCCCACGAACTCACGCAAGAACAACGCCGCAGTGATGGAGCCGCCCCAGCGATCGCCAGTGTGTTTGAGGTCGGCGACGTCGCTCTTCAGCTGCTCGCCCAGCTCGTCCAACAGCGGCATGCGCCAAAAGCTCTCTCCCGCGGAGCGCGCGGCTGCCTCCATTTGGCGAGCCAGCTCGTCTTCGGTGGCGTAGAAGGCCGAGCACGCCTTGCCCAGCGCGACGAGCGCCGCGCCCGTCAGCGTCGCCGCGTCGACGATCAGGTCGGGCTTGAGCCGCGCCGCGTAACAGAGCGCGTCCGCCAACACCAAACGCCCTTCGGCGTCCGTGTTGATGATCTCGACGGTCTTGCCGTCGAGTGACTTGAAGACGTCCGCGGGACGGTACGCCGCGCCGTCGGGCATGTTCTCGGCCGCGCCGACGATGCCGTGGACCTCCAGATCGAGGCGCAGCGACGCCACGGCCTTCATCAAGCCGAGCACGGCCGCCGCGCCCGCCATGTCGGACTTCATCTCGCCCATGCCCGGCGCCGGCTTGATACAGAGGCCTCCGGAGTCGAAGGTGAGACCCTTGCCGACGAAGACGATCTTCTTCTTCTTGCGGCGCGGAGTGTGTGTGAGGTGAATGAAACGCGGCTCGTGCGCGCTGCCCTGCCCCACCGCGTAGTGCAGGTTCATGCCCGCCGCCAAAATGCCCTTTTTGTCCAAGACTTTGAGCTTGAGGCCCTCGTCCTTGGCGATCTCGCGCGCGAGCCGCGCCAACGCCTCGGGATAGACGACGTTGGGTGGCTCGTTCACTGCGTCGCGAGCGACGGCGACCGCGCCGGCGACTTGCAAGCCGAGCGCGAGCGCGCGTTTGTCTTCGGCGCTCGCCTTTCCACCCGGTACGTGAACGCTGACGCGCGTCAGCTCACTCTTGGGACGGCGATCGCCGGTGAAGTACTTGTCGAAGCGGTAAGCGCCGAGCCCAACGCCCTCACCGATGGCGCGGAAATCCACGTCCTCGCGCGGCGCGACGAGCGCGATGTGCTTGGCGTTGTTGGACGCCAGGCGAACGGCGCTGGCGACGAGAGAACGCAGCCGCGTGTTGGACCAATCAGCGGTGGAACCAGCGCCAATGATGACGAGCCGGCGCGCGCGCAGACGTCCGAGCGTCGGGACATCGAGCACCTGCTCGAACTTCCCTTCGAACTCCACGTTCTTGGCGTGCGCGGCCAGCGCCGAACCGAGCTCGCGATCCAGCGCGCTCAAGGTCGGGTGCTCGTTGAGCGGGCCTGCGAACATGCAAACGACGAGCACGTCCGCGTTCTCGGAGGACGGATCGTGCGAACCGGGGGTGACCGTTAGCGACATTTTGCGACGAAACTAGCACTGCTCGTCCACGGTTGCGCGGCTATCGCGAAGGTCGCGCCTCACCGAAAGCTCCGTTATCCTTCGCCCATGTCGAGCAGGCCGCCGCTTCGCGCGCTAACGGTGGCGTTAGCCGTCGCCTTCTCCTGGACCCCTCGGCTGTGGGCCCAGAGCGCGCCGCCGACGGCATCGTATGAAGAGGAGCCGGCTCGTCCGCCGAACGCGCCGCCGCCAAGCGCGCCACCAGCGAGTCCCGCACCCGCGGCGACCACGCCGAGCGCCGCGCCGGCGCCGGTACCGAGCGCCGCTCCCGCTCCCGCGCCGAGCGCCGCTCCCGCTCCCGCGCCGGCCTGGTCTGGCTCGGTACCCCCTCCGGTCACACCGCCGCCGGCCCCGGCAGGCCCCGCACCCAGCGCCCAGCCGCCTGCCCCGATCACCAACGACGCGGCGTCGCCGGTAGCGGCCGAGCCCATCTACGAGCCGCCTCCGCCCCCGCTCAGGAGGCCCAAGGAAGGCACGCTGCCCGCTTTTTCGGTGCGCATCGATCCTCTGCACTGGCTCCTTTACGGCGGGCTGCCGCTCGAGCTCGAGATGCAGGTCTGGAACTTCGTCAGCTTCGAAGTGACGCCTTTGTTCGTCACGAGCGAGCAGCCGCCCCTGCTGCGGCAGTCCTTCGATAGCGAGCTGGAACAGCACTCCAACGGCATCGGGGCGCTGGCCGGCGCGGCGCTCGGACCCGGCTTCTGGCTCAGCGGCAGACCCAACCGTGGCACCGTGCTGCGCGCGATCTTCACGAACCACGCTTATCGCTATGAAGCGAGCGACGGCGCCGACGCTGTGTCCCATACCGAGCGCCACCTCTACGGCTATATCGGCTCGCACTCGAAATGGGGCATCTTCACGCTCGCCTCGGGTGTGGGGCTCGGCGTGGAGCTGAACCGACAGCGGCGCTGCTTCAGCAGAGACGAGAGAAACAATGTCTTCCCGAGCAGCGACTGTGACAAGGACGAGCTGCTGATTTCCCTGCCGAGCGGCCTCGCGAATCTGCGCTCCTGGACCTATCCGGTAGAGATCATGTGGCGCTTCTCTTTGGGCGTCGCCATCGACTGAGAGGAGTGTCATGTCCAATCAACGCAGCGTGATCGTGGTGACCGGCGCGGCGGGCGCGCTCGGCTCGGCGCTCGTGCGTCACCTCGTGGCTCGCGAAAAGACGGTGGTGGCGCTGGATCGGCCGGCGCACTTCGCGCGCTTGTCCGAGCTCGAGCCGGGCTCGCAGCGCGTCATCCCGCTCGCCATCGAGAGCAGCGGCGATGCGCAGAGCTGGTCCCGAGCGCTGGGCGAGCTCGCGAGGCTGGACGCCGAACCGGCCGGCGCGGTGCTCATCGCCGGCGGATGGGCGGGCGGTTCGCGCTTCTTCGAGGGCGACGCGCTGGGCGTTTGGCAGCGCATGCTGGACAGCAATTTGGAGAGCGCGCGCGGCGCGTTGCAGGCCCTGTTGCCGGGTATGGTGGCCGCCCGGCGAGGCAGCATCGTGCTCATCGGTTCACGCGCCGCCGCGCGCCCTTGGGAGAGCGCGGGCGCAGCCGCCTACGCGGCGAGCAAGGCCGCGCTGCTTGCGTTGGCACAAACCGTCGCCGCCGAGGTCCTGAACGATGGCGTACGCATCAACACGGTGCTGCCGAGCACGATCGATACGCCCGCGAACCGCCGCAGTATGCCGAACGTCGATCCAGCGCGCTGGGTGTCGCCTGAGTCGCTGTGCGAAGTGATCGCGTTTTTGCTCTCCGATGCCGCGCGTGACATCTCGGGAGCGGCCTTGCCAGTGTATGGCAACGTGGGCGTCTGAGGACTCGCGCAAGCGCTACGGGCCAGCTTTTTCGTCCCAAAAGCGCTCGATCGTGACGTGACCGGGGCGGCGCGTGCGATGACGCCGGAGCCCGCGAGCGTCGAGCAACGCGAGCATTTCGTCGATCATTTCGGGGTTACCGCACAGCATCACGTGGCTCCGCTCGGCAGCGAGCGTACGGCCGGCGGCGCGCTCGAGCGCGCCGGAGACGAGCGCGGTAGTGACGCGACCCGGCAGCGCATTGGCGGGCGGCGTCTCGCGGCTGACGATGGCGACTCGTTTGAAGCGCCCGTCATGAGCAGCTTCCAACGCCTCGAGCTCAGCCGCGTAACCGAGCTGATTCGCTGAGCGCACGGAGTGAGCCAACACCAGGGCCTGAAAGCGCTGAAACACGCGACCGTCACGCAGCATCGACATGAACGGCGCGAGCCCGGTGCCCGTCGCGATCAGCCATAGCTCCGCGGCGTCCGGCACCCAGTCGAGCGTAAAAAAGCCCTGCGGCTTGGGATCGACCAGCACGCGATCAGCGATTTTCGAGCGAAACAGCGACGGGCTCAGGGCGCCGCCCTCAATCTCGTTCACGTAAAATTCCAAAGTGGCACCAGGCGCGGACGCCAGCGAATACGCGCGCCGAACCAACGCTCCGTCCACGTCGAGCGCGAGGTTCACGAACTGACCGGGCGCAAATGCCTCAATCGCCGCCTCCACTCCGATGGTCGCGAGACCCGGGGCCCAATCACGCCGAAATGCGATCTTTCCTTCACTGAGGCCGGTCATATTTTTCTCTCTGGATCGGCAGCCGGACCGCATGAAAACCGCGGCTGAGGCCGAATGGGCCGCGCTCGGACGGCGCGCTTTCGGCTGAGCGTCCCACAAGCCACGCCAAGCGCTCGGAAAACTGAGTCATTTGCCAGTAGAGCGTGTACTCTAGCTTCATCGAATGCCGCTGCCCGTCACGTGCCACGCATGTGGCAAAGGCTTTTCCATTTCCGACGACATCTTCGAGCAGAAGATCAAAGGTCGCGTCGTCACGGTGAAATGTAAACAGTGCCAGGCGCCGATCCGCGTCGATGGCACGAAGGGACTTGCGGAAGCGAAGGTCGGTCCGCCTCCCGCGGCGGGCGCAAAACCAGAGACGAAGCCACCGGCGCCCACGACGCTCTCGGACACCAGCGCTGCGCCGCCCGCAGCGCCGGCAGCGCCCGACGTCGCGCCGAGTCCCACGCCGGCAGCAGCGCCAGCGCCCGCTCCAGAGCCGGCCGCGACCGTAACCCCCGCGGTAGAAGAGAAGCGCACGCCGGAGCCGCCCAAAACCTTGGAAGTGAGCGCGCCCGCTGCCACGGTCGGGACGCCCGAAGTATCTGATACCGATCCCACCGCGCCATTGCCGCGCGTCGCGCCGAGCGCTCCGCTCGGCACCGAGAAGAAGACACCAACCGGCGCCGCGAGCGCGATGGGCGCCAAGACCACGGGCGCGCGCGGCTCGCTCGGCATCTCACCCAAGATCGGCATCGGCGGCTCGTCGCTCGGTCTCGGCCGCTCCAAAGCGTTGGGCGCGAAGGGCATCGGTAAAGCGGAGCCCGCGCCGGCAGCGGCAAAGCCCGAGGCCGCGCCGACCGAGGTCGCCGCGAAAGCTGAAGCGCCCGCGAGCGCTGAACCCGCGAAGGCGGAGCCGGCGGCCATCACCGCTGCGCTCGAGGCTGCGGCGAGCCCCGCGGAGACGCCAGCGCCGCTTGCAACACCGAAGCCTGACGCGGCCGCTGCGACGCCGAAGCCCGACGCCCCCGTCGCAACGCCGAAGCCCACGGTAACGTCTCCGCTCGGCGTAGCTCCCAAAGCCGAAGCCGCTTCTTCACCGCGCGCTACGGGCAGCAAAGCCGAAGCCGCTTCTTCACCGCGCGCTACGTCGCTGTTCGGCGCCAAGCGCGAAGCAACTGCTGCGCTCAAAGGCGGCGCAGCGTCAAAAGCGACGGGCTTGGGCGCCGCGCGGCGCCCCGCCGTCAACATCGGAGAAGCTCCGAAAGCGCCCATTTCAGCGCCCGACGCGGCGACGTTGGAACCGCCGCCCACCGGTCCGGTAGCGCCGGAGACGCCGCGCGCCGAAGCCCCGCGCGCTTTCAGCAACAATGACGAGACGCCAGCGCCGCCCGCCGCGGACATGCCGAGCCCTGTGCCGGCCGCGGAAGCGCCTGCCGCGGTGGAGACGCCTGTCGCTCCGACGCCCTCTCCTGCGACCGCAGCTGCGGAGTCAGTCAGCGAGAGCTTGCTCTTCGCCGTCGATTTGCCGGGCGGTGATCAAGAGCTCGAAGCCGAGCAAATCGCTGATTTGCTCGCCAAGGGCACCGTCAATGGCGACACGCTCGTCTGGCGCGAAGGCATGGCGGAGTGGCTGGAGATCAAGAAGGTGCCCGAGCTAGCGCGGCACCTGAAGAAGCCAGCACCAGCGCCGCCACCCGCTGGCAGTCGTCCGGGAGCCATCACGCGACCCGACGCGCCCGCCGCGAAGCTCCCCTTCGGCTCGAAACCGCAAGCCTCCACTGGCGCAGCACCCGCTGGACGCTTCCGGCCGCGCCAAGCAACGCTGCCGATGGGCGTGCTCCCCGACGGCGCCGCGGCCAAGGGCGGCCCCGCCGAGGCGCGGCCCGCGTCGCGAGCACCGACACCACCGTCGGCGCGGGATCAGGCCGCGGCGCTCATCGCTCGCGAATCGAAGCAAGCCGAGCTCAAAGCTGGACAGTCGCGCTTGCCGGCGCTCGACATGCCGCTCGCCGATGACGAGCCGACGCTGCTCAGAGCATCACCCCTCGAGCTGTTCAACCTGCAGGAGCAGGAGGAGGAGGCCCGGCCGCGCGCCCCGATGCCCACGCCCGTGCGTGAGCTGCTCGGTCGCCAATTCGAAGACGCTCCGAGCCCGCCGCCGTCGCGGGCTCCCGCGCCGCCTCCGCGCACGCCCGTGCCGGTGCAACCCAGCCCGGAGCGGCCGCCCACCGATACCTTCCGCGCCACGCCGGAAGCCAAGCGCAGCTGGTTCCCGGAGACGGACAGCGTGCCGCCGCCACCGCCGCCGCCTCCAGTGGCTCCAGCAGCGCGCCAGCCGGAGCCCTCCGCTAGCTCGGCCTTCGCTGCGGCGGCCAACGCGCCGTTCTCAGCGCCGGTGAACGCTCCGGCCTTCGGAGCGCCGCCGCAGCCGTTCGCTGCGCCCGCCGTGCCCCCGGTACAGGCCAACGCGCCGAGCTTCGCGTCCGCCGCCGCCGCGCTCGACGAGGTAGCCGCGTTTCGCTCACAGAAAAAGCGCCGAGTCGTGATCATCCTGGTCGCGCTGCTGCTCATCGCCGGGGTGGTCGGCTACATCTTCATGAACCGCGCGCCGGAGCCGTTGCCGCCGCTCAACCCAGTGGTCGGCCAGGCCGCGCCGCCGCCCGCGGCGGTCGCGGCCACCGGCGCGCCGGCCCCAGCGACGACAGCGGCGGCCCCCAGCGCGCAAGAAGTCGAAACGCCGCCGAGCAGCGCCACGATTCAATCGGCGACGCGCGCCGCGCCGCTGCCCGGCGCGCCCGCGACGACGGCCAGCTCCGGCAACTTCGCGGACCTGTTCGCGGCCGGCGTGAAGCAAGCCAATGACGAGAGCGCGGGCCGCTTCGATCCGGCGGCCGCCAAGGCCGCGCTCGACGCCGAGCTCGTCGAAGCCGCGCGGTGCCGCGAGCCCGGTGGCCCAACGGGCATCACCAGCGTGTCGGTGACGTTTGCACCGAATGGCAGCGTCTCGCGCGCGACCATCGCGGAGCCGCCCTTCGCCGGCACCAGCGTGGGCGACTGCATTTGCGCAGCGATGAAGCGCGCGCGCATCAAGCCGTTCACCGGCGTGCCCGGCACGCTGACCGAGCGCATCAGCATCCGCTGAGCCGCTCGTCGCCGCCGCGGCGGCCCTGGGCCGCCGCGCCTCACACGCGAATCAGCGCGCTGCCCCAGTGAAAGCCGGCGCCGAGCGCCGCCAAGCACACGAGCTGCCCGGGCTTCAAACGGCCGTCGCGCCACATTTCGTCCATCAGGATAGGAATGGTAGCGCCCGAGGTGTTGCCGTAGCGGTCGATGTTGGACGGCATCTTCTCGATAGGGACGCCGAGGCGCTCGCATACGGCTTCATTGATGCGCTGATTGGCTTGGTGCGCGATGAACCAATCCACGTCCGAGAGCGCGACCTTGCCGCGCTCGCACACCGCTTCAATCGAGCGCGGCAGCTTCGTCACCGCGTGCTTGAAAACGTCGCGCCCGGCCATCTCGATGTACGCCTGCGCCAGCGGGTTCGGCGCCTCCGCTGACCCCGGGCGGCGGAAGCCCCCTGGAATATGCAACAAATCCGCGTAGCGGCCGTCGCTGTGCAAGTCGACCGCGACGATACCCGCTTCGTGTCGCTCGCTGCGCTCGACCACGACCGCGCCCGCGCCGTCACCGAAGATGATGGCCCAGCCGCGCTGCGCCGTCGCTCGCGCGAAGTCCTCCTCACTCGGCCGCGCGTCACGCGTGCCTTCGAGGATGTCCCAGTCGCGCCAGGGCATCAGCGGCGCGTGCGCCTCCGCTCCCACGATCAGGATGCGCCGCGCCGAGCCCGTGGCGAGCAAGGACTCCGCGACTTGAAACGCGAACAGCATCGCCGCGCACTGGGTTCGCAGGTCCAGCGCGGGGGCGCCGCGGCAGCCGAGCCGCGCGCCGAGCAGCACTCCGGATCCTGGAAACAGGTGGTCCGGCGTCATCGTGTTGAACAGGATGTAGTCGATGTCCGCGGGCCCGAGCCGAGCGGCTTCCAGCGCGGCTTCGCAGGCGGGCACCGCGAGGTCACAGGCGCCCAGGCCCGGAGGGCAGAAATGCCGCTGCCGAATGCCCGTTCGTTTGCGGATCCACTCGTCGTTCGTATCGAGGACGCGCGCCAGATCGTCGTTGGTATAGGGGCGACCGGGCACGTATCGCCCAGTTCCGATGATGCTAAGGCCCGGCATGACGAGAAAGACGATGCCGGCGTGCCTGAGCCTCCGGCAGACTCCTAGGGTTCGATTGCGAAGGTCTCTCTTAGCCCAGGTCGCTCCACCCGTCACCGAGAGTCGCGGCCGGAGCCGCCGGTCGACTCCGGGACCGGTGATTCTCGTGGCAGCATAAACCCCTGAAACTGCTCGTTTAAGCGACTGACTTCGGCCGCAGACTTGCGCTACTAGGGGGGCGTGAGAGTCCTCGTCACCGGCGGAGCCGGGTTCATTGGCAGCCACATCGTCGACGCGCTCCTCGCCGAGGGTCACGAGGTGGCCGTACTCGACAACCTGAGCACCGGCCGGCGCAGCAACCTGCGCCCCGAAGCCCGCTTCTACGAGGTCGACCTGCGCGACGCGGAGGCCACGCGGCGAGCCGTGGCCGATTTCGACCCGACCGCGGTCAGCCACCAAGCGGCGCAGGCCAGCGTCGCCGTCAGCGTGCGGGACCCGCGCTTGGACGCCCAGGTGAACGTGCTCGGAGGCCTGAATTTGCTCGAGGCCTGCAGCGAAGCGGGCCGCAAGGTGGAGCGCGTGGTGTTCGCGAGCACGGGCGGGGCGATCTACGGCGAGGTCCCGGAGGGTCAGCGCGCCGCCGAGAGCACGGTACCGGCGCCGCTGAGCCCGTACGCCATCCATAAGCTGGCGTTCGAGCAGCTGCTGGGCGTCTACAGCACGCACCGCGGCTTGCGCTCCTCCGTGCTGCGCTACGCGAACGTGTACGGGCCGCGACAGGATCCGCACGGTGAGGCTGGTGTGGTCGCCATCTTCTTCGCGGCGACGCTGGCGGGACGCCCCGTGCGCGTGAACGCGCGGACACGCGCCGGCGACGATGGCTGCGTGCGCGACTACGTGTTCGTCTCGGACGTCGCGCGCGCGAACGTGCTGGCGCTGAAGGGCAGCATCAGCGACGCGGTGTTGAACATCGGCACCGGCACCGTCACGACGACGCTCGCGCTGGCCAAGGTGATCCAATCCGTCACCGCGCGCGAGGTCCCGATCGAGTTCGGCCCACCGCGCGCGGGTGACCTCGAGCGCTCGGTGCTGGATCCGAGCCGCGCCGAGCGTTACCTCGGTCAGCTCGTCGGCGTCGCGCAGGGACTCGCCGAGACCGGCGCATTCTACGCGGCGTCCGGCGGCTGAGCGCGCTCGGCGCGCGTCACCAAGCGAGCTCGACGCCGGCGCTGCGGTAAGCGCGCGCCAGATCCTGGAAAAAGCCGGGATAGGTCTTGGCGACGCACGACGGATCTTCGATCTGAACGCCGCCGCTGATGGCGCCCAGCACGCTGAAGCTCATGGCCATGCGGTGGTCGTGATAAGTGCGCACCAGCGCGGGTCGCAGCGCGCGCGGCTCGACGCGCAGCCAGTCCGCGCCCGTCGTGACGGCCTGCCCCAAGCGCTCGAGCTCCGCGGCGGTCGCCGCCAAGCGGTCGGTCTCTTTGATGCGAATGTTGGCGATGTTGCGGATGTGCGTGCTGCCGCTGCAGAGCGGCGCGAGCGCGGCCAGCGTCATCACGGTGTCCGAGATGTCGCGCATGTCGACGTCGAGCGCTCGCAGCGTGCCGGTGCCGCGCACGATGGTGGCGCTCGGGCGCTTCTCGACTTCGGCGCCGAGCGCGGCCATGAGCTCGACGAAGGCGTAGTCGCCCTGGAGCGCGCCCGGGCCGAGCCCCGGCACCTCCACGCGACCGCCGCTCGCCGCCGCGAGCGCAAACGGATAGCTCGCCGCGGAAGCATCGGGCTCGACCGCGTACGAACGACCCCGATAGCCGCGCGCGCGCACGAGGAAGCCGCGCTGCGTGAGCTCGACGCGCCCGCCGAAATCCTCGATCATGCGGCGCGTGATCTCGACGTAGGGACGGCTCACGAGCTCGCCCTCGATCTCGAGCTCGACGTCGCCGCTGGCGAGCCCCGCCGCCATCAACACCGCCGAGAAATATTGGCTCGACTGTTCGCCTTGCATGCGCAGCCGGCCGCCCGCGAGCGCGCCGCCGCGGATCGTCAAGGGCGGACAGCCGCTCGCGCACTCCACGCGGACGCCCAGCTGGCGCAGACCGTCGACCAGGACCTGAATCGGACGGCGCTGCATCGCCGCGTCGCCGTACAGCGTGGTGTCGCCCGGCACCAGGCAAGCCAGGGCGCTGAGGAAGCGCACGGTGGTCCCGCTGTTCCCGACGAAGATGGGCTCGGCCGCCGCGCGCAGGCGGCTCACTCCGCCGCGCACTACGAGGGCGTCGCCGTCACTTTGGATATCGATGCCGAGCGCGGCGAGCGCTCGCTTCATGTGCAGCGTGTCGTCGCTCTCGAGGGCGCCGTCGATGCGCGTCTCGCCTTCCGCCAACGCGGCGAGGATCAACGCGCGGTTGGTGATGCTCTTCGACCCTGGAACCTGCCACACGAGCTCGGGGCCGCGAGGGAGTCTGGGGATGCTGAGCGGACCTGGGGGTTGCATGAGCCGGGAAACCTCATAGCACGCTACGGCAGGCTTGTTTTGTGGGGAGCGCCGACGCATGAAGGGGCGGCCGAGCCGCATGCTGTCCCGCGCTGATCACCTGACCTTCCGCGGCAACCTGCGCGAGACTCGCTACGGCTGGCTGCGGCTCACGCCAGCCTACTCGCTCGCTCTGGTGCGCGAGCTGCTGCCGCCGCCCGAGCCGGGTGAGCGCGTGCTCGATCCGTTCTGCGGCACCGGCACCACCGCGCTGGCCTGCGCCGAGCGCGGCGTCGCAGCGGCCACCAGCGACATCAATCCGTTCTTGCTCTGGCTCGCGAGCGTGAAGTCGCGCCGCTACGCGCCCGCGGAAATCGCCGAATTTGGCGCGCTGGGGGAGCGCCTCGCGCGGCAGCTCGCGCGCGCGCGCCGGCGGCAGCGCCGCTGGGTGCCGCCGCTGCATCAAATCGAGAAATGGTGGGGAGAAGCCGAGCTCGCCGAGCTCGCGCTGCTTCACCACGAGCTCGGCCGCGCAGCGGCGTCTCCCAACGCGCTGGATCTGGCGCGCGTCGCGTTCTGCCAGTCGCTGATCGCGAGCGCCAACGTCAGCTTCGGGCATCAGTCGATGTCGTTCGCGCGCAAGAAGCTGGCGCACGACGCGGAGAGCGCGGTGCGCGACAGCTGGCAGCGCGCGACGCACAGCATCGCGCAGGCGGCCGCGTCGCCCATCGCCGAGCCGCCGCAGGTGCTGCACTGCGACGCGCGCGAG
Organism: uncultured Sorangium sp.; assembly: GCA_966250485.1. Classification (GTDB taxonomy): domain Bacteria; phylum Myxococcota_A; class Polyangia; order Polyangiales; family Polyangiaceae; genus PMG-095. Next base: position 15,167 of record CBINHN010000082.1, read on the forward strand.
CTCGACCGCTGCTTCGCGCGCGCGGCGTTCACGCGCGTGATCACCTCGCCGCCCTATCCCAACCGCATGAGCTACGTGCGCGAGCTGCGGCCGTACATGTACTGGCTCGGCTATCTGACGGACGGGCGCGGCGCGGGCGAGCTCGACTGGAGCGCGATCGGCGGCACCTGGGGCACCGCGACGAGCCGTGTCGCGCGCTGGGAGCCGAGCGACGGCGAGCGCGTCCCCGTGCGCAGCTTCGCGCGGCTGGTGAGCGGCATCGACAAGACCAGCCCGCTGCTCGCGCGCTACGTGCACAAGTACTTCTGCGACATGACCCGTCACAGCGAGGCGCTGCTCTCGCTGGTCGCGCGCGGCGGCAGCGTGCACTACATCGTCGGGAACTCGAAGTTTTACGACGTGCTCGTGCCCGTCGAGCGCATCTTCGCCGGCATCTTCGCGGCGGTCGGCTTCACGAACACGCGCGTGAAGCGCATCCGCAAGCGCTCGTCCAAGCGCGAGCTGTTCGAGTTCGTCGTCTCCGCGCGGCGCGCTTGACGCGAGCGGGCGGGACATTGCGTCGCCCGGAGCCGTCCGCGGCGCGTGGCGTGGCGCTCCCGTATGCTGCTGGCGGACTCCATCTTCGCCGCGCTGAACAGGCGTAGGGCGCGGCCGCTGGCGGCGCTTCTTTCGCCCAAATCCTGCCTCGACCCTGCGCGGCTTTGAGGTCAGAGTAGCGGCCCCGCATGGCCCAGCTGGCTCAGCATCCGTACGCGAAATTCTTGGATCGGGTGGCAAAGCCGACCCGCTACACGGGCGCCGAGCACGGCGCGAAGCGCAAGGACTGGGCGAGCGTCGAAGCGCGCATCTGCCTGGCTTTTCCGGATGTCTACGACATCGGCATGAGCCACCTCGGCTTTCGCATCCTGTACAAGATCTTGAACGACGATCCGCGCACGCTGGCGGAGCGCGCGTACACCCCGTGGGTGGACATGCAGCGCCAGCTGATGGCGCACGGCAAGTTGTTGGTGTCGCTCGAGAGCGCGCGGCCGCTCTGCGACTTCGACGTGCTCGGCTTCTCGCTGCAGTACGAGCTCACGTACACGAACATCCTGACGATGCTGGATCTCGGCGGAGTGCCGCTGCGCGCGGCGCAGCGCAGCGACGACGATCCGTTGGTCATCGCCGGCGGCCCAGTGGCGACGCACGCCGAGCCGATGGCCGCCTTCTTCGACGCCATCCTGATCGGCGACGGTGAAGAAGCGGCCAGCGAGATCGCGCTCGAGTGGGTGCGCTCGCGAAAGCTCGGGCTCTCCCGCGAAGAGCGGCTGCTGCGCTTGGCGCGCTTGCCTGGGGTTTATGTGCCCTCGCTGTACGAGACTGCGCTCGATCCGAGCTCGGGGTTCGAGGTGGTGGTCGGCACGCGCGCGGCGGAGGTACCGCTGCCGGTGCGGCGCCGCTTGCTCGACGATTTGTCGCGCTTCCCCTTCCCCGATGACGGCCCCGTGGGCGGCCCCGAGGCGATCTTCGATCGCATGAGCATCGAGGTCGCGCGCGGCTGCACGGAGGGCTGCCGCTTTTGCCAGGCGGGCATGATTTACCGCCCCGTGCGCGAGCGCGACCCCGAGCAAATCGTGAGCACGGTGGAGAGCGCGCTGGCCAAGTCCGGACAGGACGAGGTCAGCCTCACGGCGCTGTCCACCGCCGACGTCAGCGCCATCTCGCCGCTCATCAAGCGGCTGGTGGAGAAGACCGCGCCGGAGCGCGTGAGCCTCGGCGTCGCGTCGCTGCGCGCCTACGGGCTGGGTGAAGATTTGCTCGACGATATGCGCAAGGTGCGCGCCTCGGGGCTCACCTTCGCGCCGGAGGCGGGCACGCAGCGCATGCGCGACGTGATCAACAAGAACGTCACCGAAGCGCAGCTGCTCGAGACCGCGCAGCGCGTGTTCTCGCGCGGCTTCGACAAGATGAAGCTCTACTTCATCATCGGCTTGCCCACGGAAGAAGACGATGACGTGCTCGGCATCGTGGAGGTCGGCAAGAACGCGCTGGCCGTCGGCAAGCGCGTCGGGAAGAACCCGCGCGTCACGGTCAGCGTCTCCACGCACGTGCCCAAGCCGCACACCCCCTTCCAATGGTGCGCGCAGGACGCGATGGATGACGTTCGGCGCAAGCAAGGGCTCTTGCGCGAGGCCGCGCGGCGCGTGAAGGGGCTGAACCTGCGCGTCCATGATTCGACCACCAGCGTGCTGGAGGGCGTGCTCGCGCGCGGGGACCGCCGGCTCAGCGCGGTGATCGAGGATGTTTATCTGCGCGGCGCGCGCTTCGACTCCTGGGAAGATCAACTGCAGATCGAGCTCTGGCGCGAGGCCTTCGAGCGCCATCAGATCCCGATCGAGAAATTTCTCGGCACCATCGCCACCGATTCGCGCTTGCCCTGGGATCACTTCGACGTCGGTCTGGAAGAAGGCTTCTTGCTGCGCGAGTACCGCAAGGCGCTGGCCGGCCGCGCCAGCCCACCGTGCGGCAAGGTGGTGGGCCAGTTCGTGCATGCCACGAACGTGCGCGACGCTACCGCCGAGACACGGCGGCTCGTCTGTTACGACTGCGGCGTCGCCTGCGATCTCGGCAAAATGCGCGCGGATCGCGTGCGCCACTTGCAAGGCTTGGGCGCATTCGAGCCCGGTGAGCGCGCGCGGCTGCCCGTGCTGCCCGCTGACGCGAAGCCGGAGCCGGCCGCGCCGAACAAGAAGGCCAACCCCGAAGACTTTCGGCCCGAGCGCAGCGGCCACACGGAGCGCTTCCGCTTGCGCTTCGAGAAGCTCGGCCCCGCCGCGCTGCTCGGCCATCTCGACCTGATCCGCGAGCTGCCGCGCGCCTTGCGCCGCGCTGGCCTGCGCACGGCGTACACGCGCGGCTTTCATCCCAAGCCGCAGATGACGTTCGGCCCGGCGCTGTCGCTCGGAGTAGCGAGCCTGGATGAGTACCTGGACATCACGCTGGTGGAGCCGCCCGCGCCGGACGAGCTCTTGAGCCGCTTGGCCACGGCGACCAGCGGCGGCTTGCGCTTCACGGCCGTGGAGCGCTTGGCGCCCGGTGACGCCGCGGTGAGCGCGGTGGTCAGCGGCGGGCGCTACATCATCGCCTTCGCCGAGCAGACGCTCGCGCCGCTCGGCGGCCGCGCAGGGCTGGCCGAGCGTATCGCGGCGCTGCTCGCCGCCGACGAGCACATCGTGCTGCGCGACGTGGACGGCATCGGCCGGCGCATCGACGTGCGCCGCTTCATCCGCGCCGCGTCGCTCGGCGAGGAGGCGGCGGAGCTCGCGCTGGAACGCGCAGGGTTCGCGGGCCGGCTCGCCGCGGTCGAGGTGACGCTCGCGATCACCCAGAACGGCTCGGCGCGCATCAGCGAGGTGGTCGAGGCCCTCAGCGGCCAGCGCGGCTTTCCGTACCAGGCCCTGCGCAGCGAGCTCATCACCGAGAGCGGCACGCCGCTCGACGTGGCGGCGCTGCGCAAACCGGCGACGCAGCCGGCGCTCGCCGCGCCCTGAGCCGCCGCTACGGCGCGCGTGCGCGCTTGCGGCGCGCGCTCTGGTGAACGCCGAGGCGGCGCACGAGCTCCACGAATTGGTGCAACGCCGGTGAAGTGTCGCCCGCGCGCCAGGCGATGAGCAGCTCGGTGGTGGGTGAGCCGATGATCGGGCGCAGCACCAGGTCCGGACGGCGCGCCTCCAGCACCGAGGCGGGCACGAGGGAGATACCGAAGCCGGCGGCGACCAGGCTGAGCACGTCGGTCTGCGGCGCTTCCTGCACGACGCGCGGCGAGAAGCCCGCCTCACGGCACAGGCTGATCAGCAGATCGAAGAACGCGGGCGCGCGCTCGCGCGCAAAGAACACGAACGGCTCCGCGGCGATGCTGGCGAGGGCGATGCGCTTCTTCGCCGCCAAGCGGTGCTGCGCCGGCAGCGCCAGCACCAGCGCTTCGCGGCGCACCCGCTCGATGGTGAGCGCCGGATCTTCCAGCGGGCCGCGCACGAAGCCGACGTCGAGCTGGTTGCGCTTGAGCGTCGCGATGACGTCGCTGGTCGCCAGCGGCTGCAGCGCCACCTCGACCGCGGGGAAGCGCGCGCGGAACGCGCGCAGCAGCTCGGTGAGTCCGCTGTGAGCCAGCGACGAGGGATAGCCCACGCTCACGCGCCCCTGTTCGCCCAGGCTGGTGCGTCGCGCTTCGCGCACGCCCACGTCGATGGCCTCCAACACCGCGCGCGCGTGCGCGGCCAGCACGCTGCCCGCCGCCGTCAGCCCCACGCGCGGGCGGCTGCGCTCGAACAGCGCGAAGCCCAGCTCGCGCTCCAGATCCTGAATTTGCCGGCTGAGCGGCGGCTGCGCGATGCCGAGCCGCGCCGCCGCGCGACCGAAGTGCAGCTCCTCGGCCACGGCCACGAAATAGCGCAGGTGACGAAGCTCCATGACGTCTTAATACCTTGCAGGTATCGAATGCTGCCTCTCAATATATTGGACGCGGGTCGGGTCGGACCCTAGAGATTCGCCGCGCGCGCCGCCCGGCGCGGCGCCGGCCCCGTCTGGGGCGTTTTTGTCATGTGGCTCGTCCGTATTGCTCTGCAGCGCCCCTACACGTTCGTGGTCATGGCGCTGCTCATCGTCATCGTCGGCGTCGCCTCCCTGTTCCGCATGCCGACCGACATCTTTCCGGACATCGACATCCCGGTCATTTCCGTGGTGTTCAACTACGGCGGACTCAATCCCCAGGAGATGGAGCGCCGCATCGTCAGCAACTACGAGCGCGCGCTGACGACGACCGTCAACGACATCGAGCACATCGAGAGCCAGACGCTGGCTGGTGTTTCGGTCATCAAGATCTTCTTCCAGCCCGGCGCGCGCATCGAGGCGGCCACCGCGCAGGTCACGGCCATCTCACAGACGGTGATCCGGCAGATGCCGCCGGGCGCGACGCCGCCGTTCATCATTCGCTACAGCGCCTCGAACGTCCCCATCTTGCAGGTCGCGCTGGGCAGTAACTCGCTGAGCGAGCAGCAGCTGTTCGACCTGGGCGTGAACTTCGTGCGCGCTGACATCGCGACGGTGCCCGGCGCGCAAATCCCCTGGCCGTACGGCGGCAAGCAGCGCCAGGTGATGGTCGATATCGACCCACAGAAGCTCTACGCCTGGGGCCTCTCGGCGCGTGACGTGAACAGCGCGCTCGGCCTCGGCAACGTGGTGCTGCCCTCGGGGACCGCGAAGCTCGGGGTCACCGAGTACCCCGTGGTGATCAACAGCAGCCCAGAGCTGCTCGACGAGATCGGCGCGATCCCGATCCGCACCGTGCGCGGCACCACCGTGTACATCCGCGACGTCGCCAGCGTCCGCGACGGCAACTCGCCGCAGACCAGCATGGTGCACGTGGCCGGCCGCCGCTCGGTGCTGATGAGCATCCTCAAGCTGGGCGGCGCCAGCACGCTCGACGTGGTCGGCAAGATCCGCGAGATGCTGCCCGCCACGCTGGCCAAGCTGCCCAAGGAGCTCGACGCGCGGCTGCTCTTCGATCAGTCGCTGTTCGTGCGCGCCGCGGTGGACGGCGTGATCCGCGAGGCCGTGCTCGCCGCCGGCCTGACGGCGCTGATGATCTTTCTGTTTCTGGGCAGCTGGCGCAGCACGTTGATCGTCGTGATCTCGATCCCGCTCTCGATCTTGGTCTCGCTCACGCTATTGTCCTTGCTGGGCCACACGCTCAACGTGATGACGCTGGGCGGCGTCTCGCTGGCGGTCGGCATTCTGGTGGACGACGCCACCGTCGCGCTCGAGAACATCCACCGCAACATGGCGCAGCGAAAGAGCTTCTTGCGCGCCATCGTGGACGGCGCGCAAGAGATCGCCGTGCCCGCCTTCGTCTCGACGCTGTGCATCTGCATCGTGTTCGTGCCCATCTTCTTCATCACGGGCGCCGCGAAATACCTGTTCACTCCGCTGGCCGAGGCCGTCGTGTTCGCGATGATGACCTCGTACTTTTTGTCGCGCACGCTGGTGCCGACGCTGGTCCGCTACCTGCTCGCGGGAGAGGCCGCGGCGCACGCCCAGGGTCACGGCGGCGCTAACGGCCGCGGCCTCGCCGCGCGCTTCTTCGGCGCCTTCGAGCGCGGCTTCGCCCGCATGCGCGACGGCTACGGCCGGCTGCTCGCGCTGGCCCTGGAGCGACGCGGCGTCACGATCGCCGCCTTCTCCGTGTTCGTGCTGGCCTCGCTGGCGCTGTTCCCGTTGATCGGCCGCGACTTCTTCCCGAGCGTCGACGCCGGGCTGATCAAGCTGCACGTGCGCGGCGTGCCGGGCACGCGCATCGAGGAGACCGAGAAGCACTTCGCCGACGTCGAGAGCACGATTCGCAGCGTGATCCCGGCGCACGAGATCGACACGCTGCTCGACACCATCGGCGTGCCGTACAGCGGCTTGAACTTGTCGCTCAGCGAGGGCGCGCTGATCTCGTCCGCGGACGGGCAGATCTTCATCGCGCTGAAGAAGGATCACGCGCCCACCGCCGGCTACGTGCGCGCGCTGCGCGCGACCTTGCAGCGCAAATACCCCTCGTCCACGTTCTTCTTTTTGCCGCCGGACATGTCGACGCAGGTGCTGAACTTCGGCCTGGCCGCGCCGATCGACGTGCAGATCACGAGCGCGCCCGGCCGCGACCAGGAAGCCTGGGCCGTGGCGCGCGACATCCGCGCGCGCTTGAGCGCGATCCCCGGCGCGGTGGACGTGCACCTGGCGCAAGTTCCCCGCGCGCCGAACCTGCTCGTCGACGTGGACCGCACCGTGGCCAGCCAGTTCGGCCTCAGCGAGCGCGACGTGGCGAGCGATCTCTTGGTCTCGCTGTCGTCGAGCGGCCAGGTGTCACCCAGCTATTGGCTGGATCCCAAGCGCGGCGTGCAATACCTCGTCGCGGTGCAGACCCCGCAGTACCGCATCGACTCGCTCGACGCGCTGGCCGCGACACCGCTGTCCACGTCCGCGGAGGGCGGTGTGCAGCTGCTCTCCAACGTCGCCAGCGTGCGGCGCGGCTTCTCACCGCAGAACATCACGCACTACAACGTGGCGCGCACCTTCGACGTGCAAGCCAACGTCGACGGCACCGACCTCGCGTCGGTCGCCAAGCAGGTGCGCCGCGTGGTCGAGGAGGTCGAGCCGAAGCTGCCGCGCGGCACGACCGTGCGCGTCAAGGGCCAGGTGGAGAGCATGGAAAGCTCGTTCACGGCGCTGGCCTACGGCCTCGCCGGCGCGGTGATCCTCGTGTACCTGCTGATGGTCGTGAATTTCCAGTCCTGGCTGGACCCGCTGATCATTCTGATGGCGCTGCCCGGAGCGCTCGCTGGCATCGCCTGGATGCTGTTCGTGTCGCACACCACGTTCAGCGTGCCGGCGCAGATGGGCACCATCATGTCCGTGGGTGTGGCCACCGCGAACAGCATCCTGGTGGTCGCGTTCGCGAACGATCAGCGCAAGCTCGGCAGCTCCGCGCGGGACGCGGCGCTCGCCGCGGGCATGACGCGCCTGCGCCCGGTGTTGATGACGGCGCTGGCCATGATCATCGGGATGTTGCCGATGTCGCTCGGAATCGGCGAAGGCGGCGAGCAGAACGCGCCGCTCGGCCGCGCCGTGATCGGCGGCCT
>CBINHN010000083.1:0-21539 GCA_966250485.1 uncultured Sorangium sp.
CGGAGTGCGGCGGCAAGTCGATGCACATGACGGGCACGCGCCCGCTTCAATGGAGCCGCCGTGTGAACACGGCGGAGTGAACTCGGGGACCATCGTCCTCGGCAAAGGCAGCGAGCTTCAATGGAGCCGCCGTGTGAACACGGCGGAGTGACGTTCGGCCGAAGCCGAGCGTTGTCGCGAGGAGGGCGGAAGAACCGCGAGGGGCGGTGCTTCGTGGGGCCGCGACGTGCGATGCGAGCGGCAGGGCGGCGCTTGATTGTGATGAAATACGTTGAATTTTCAGAGATCTGGCGGCTTGCGAGCGGTGCGCGGGGGATGCGCACCACTGAGGCGCTCGCGCGGCCCTTGAGTCTACTCCTCTCGGTTGGCGGGTGGAAAGGCGGTTCATCGGCTGGCGCTCTAGGCTGGTGGCACGCGCTCGGAGCTACACGACGACCGCAACGCGGTCTAGCTCGATGTAGGGTTTGCCGATCGCGGAGATCGACGTCGAGCCGCGTCCTTCGACGGGGCCGATGTCGACGAAGAGCACCTGGTCTTCAAGGTGGTGGATGATGCGGTTCAGCTCAGCGCGGAGTTCTACGAGCTCGCGATCGTTGAGCTCGCACTGGAACACTGAGAACTGGAGGTGCTCGCCCCAGCCGAGCATCAGCTTGTAGACTTTTCGTAGTCGCTTGGGGTCGCTGATGTCGTAGGTGACGACGAAGGTTTGCCGCGTGTGCCGCATGTTCCTCTACTAACGAATGCGAAACTCCGGATACCGCGGCAGCTCACCGAGCAGCATGCGACTGAGCAGTCGCGCCTGCACCTCGAGCACTCGCCGGTAGCTAATCCGATAATCGAAAACAGGATGAGTGACGAGCTGGTCCATGCGCCGCTCGAAGGCCATGATCAGCCGCTTCCTGGCTGGCGCGGTGAGCGCAACGGCGCCCGCAGCACGGATGAAGTCATCGGCCTGAATGACCCGCGTGTTGAGCGCGCCGATCACTACGGAATCCGCGATGACAGGCCGAAACTCCTCCATTAGGTCCAGCGCAAGAGAAGGACGCCCGAAGTGCGGCTGATGATAGAAGCCCAACAGCGGGTCCAGACCGACGGCGCGAATGGCCAGCAAAAGCTCTTTCGAAAGAAGCGAGTAGCAAAATGACAAGAGCGCGTTCACTGGGTCGCGTGGCGGTCGTCGGTTACGGCCCTCAAGGTCGAACTGTTGCTGGCCGACGCCCGTCAGCATGCCGGTGAACTCGCTGAAGTAGCGTCGCGCCGCCGTACCCTCGATGCCGAGCAGGCTCTCGAGCGAGTCCGCGGCTCGCGCCTTCCGGGCCAGCTGCTTCAGCTCCGAAAGCGCCACCGCTTTGGGAGTGTCGACGTTGCGGCGCAGCAGCGTTCGACAATTGAGGATCTTCGACGAAACGAAGGTGCGCGCGAGCTGCAAGCAGCGGTGTCGATCTTGCGTCGCCGCGTACTGCGCGAGGCGCAGCTCCACGTTCTTGGAATCATGGCCGATCGTCTGCCCTGCGAACCAGCCACCGTAGCTGAAGAACAGCACTGGAATGCCGCGATCCATGAGGGTGCGCAGCGCCGGCGTGGTCACGCTCACGTTGCCGAACAGGGCCACATGAGACGTGTTCGAGAGCCGCGCTTCTTTCGCGGCTTCGCCTTTCGCCTGGATGACCAGGCGCTCGCCCTCGAGCCGCACGCTAGCTGCCTGCGCCTGAACGTACACTGGCAACCGATCATCTCGTGCCGGGAACATGCGCCGAACCGAAGGCTCGGCACCACCCACGAGACCCCACGGGTCGTCTCCGACCTCGAACGCCGGATCTTCCACCACGGGATTTGGCCCGGGTTCCGGCTGTTCCGTGAGCGCTCGCGTTTCGTCCGGCAGACAGATTCCCACGAGCGAGCAGCCGCGACATTTCGGACTATCGACAAGCGGCGCCGGCAGCCGCCGCTCCTCCGTCAATTCGCGCACACGCTCCACGGCGCGCAGTGTTTGCTGAACGAGCGCTTCGTCGATCGTGAGCTCGACCCGTTGACGATCCTTGGCGTAGTAGATCTCACCGTGACCGCATTCGTAGCCGTGCTCACGCAGCAACAGAACCTGGGCGCAGACTTGAGCGAGCTCCGGCAGGTACGCACCCGCCGCCACATCCGGACGCGCGCCGCGCTTGTATTCGACGGGAATAACACTGCCCCCCTCGACCTCGACGAGATCAATCTTCGCCGTGATGCCCAGTCGCTCCGACGAAAGCCACACGGACCGCGCAACGTACGGCCGTTCCTCAGCGGCCTCCCCTTCTGGCGCCGGCGCCAACGGTTTCTCTTGCTCGTTCACGCGCCGATGCACCACCTGGCCGTCGACGGTGAAGACGTTATCGGCCCACTCGCCCTGCACGTACTCGAGGTAGAGGAGCCGCTCGCAGTACAGCACTTCGTTGATCATCCGCGCCGGAATCAGCGCTTTGCTGCCCTGCTCCGGCGAAGGCGCGAACGGCAGCCGGCGCGGCAACGGCTTCGCGCGGGCCGAAGCAGGCTCGCCGCTCCCGTCCAATTCGGACGGCGCGGCCGACGCGCGAAGCCCATCATCACTCATGATCGGAATCCCGTCATTATGCGTGCTCTCCTGATTCTATGACGCAGTCTGGGGAGATGAGACGCGGTCAGGTTGGCTCATTGGCACTCCACAGCAACCGGAGATGCAACGGTTTCGCGAAGCCAGCCGAACCTTCAAAGTCGACGGCTCTGAAGGAGCTCGCTTCCTCTTCTTGGCCACTCATAGCCTTCACTAACCTCTATCGGCAATGGGTTCGAGCCAGAATGGGTTCGAGCCAGTGGGATGGATTGGATCATTGACCAATGCGAAGGAACGTCTATTCAGCGTCTCTACTTCCGTTGGAAGAGACCACCGCCGAGATAGCGCGCACGGCCCAGGAGAACAGGCCCGGTGACTGCGCGACCGAACTCGAGACGCAAGCGACCTTCGAGCCCCCGACCCGCAATCCCGCGGACGCTCAGGACGGTGACACGCGCGCGCGGCAGGTGCCGGCGTTGACACTCCGCCTGTACATCGCGAACCAACAATTCGCTCGCTAAGGCGTCCTTTCCATGGCGTGTTGCCGCGTACGGAGTCACGGATTCCCATACTTTTGAGGCTTGTACGACCGGGTCGTCCCACGCGACAATTCCGCGTTGGAGCATCAATCTTCCAGCGGAGCCAGCACGCAACTCTACGAAACCTTCCAGTACCTTATCCAAAAGCTCCAGCTCGCGGCGCTCGTTCCCAATCGGTTCGCGGTGGTCAATGACGTGAGGGGGCACAATCAGAAGACGACGTCGCGGTGCGTCCCAGTGAAATGCAAGATGGTTGGATTCGTCAGAACGCGCTTTTTCGCCGTCCGCCTCATGACCGGTGAAGAATCGTCCTAGGGACGTTGCTCCTAGTTCGGTTTGGGCGCGCGCCATGACTGCACGACGTAACGAGCGAGCCAGCAGCAACGGATCTCCGGGATGCCCGTCGACTACATTTAAGCTGATGACGGCGAAACGAGGTCTCTGTCTCGAAGGGACCGGCGCTAACAGGCCGAGACCCAGAAACCGACCGTCACCGATGACTAGAGGACCTTGGAGCATGCGGTCGAGCTCGAGTTCGACGTGCCAGAGCCGTTCCTTCGCGAAACGAGTGCGAGGCGCGAATACCTCTGCACGCACGCCATTCCCCTCGAATGGCTCGCGCTGTAAACGTACGCGCGTCGCGATAGCACGAATGCCAGCATGCCGAAGAGCGTGGTGAACGGCTATGACCGCTCGCTGCTCCTCCAAGCGCCGCTCTTGACCACCTTTCGCCTCAACGCGCTGCCGACCGGGCTCGATCCGACGACGCCGGGCGCTGTCAGGGAGCGCCACCGCAGTCACCGAGCGCCACAAACGGGAAGGCCCAGTGTAGTGGCGGAGCATTTCGCCATCCGCGGCGCGCATGACGACGAACGGCAGAACCTTACCCGTATCGGGATCCGCTGCTTCTAAACCAGAGAAGGCCCATTCAATATCTGCAGCAGATACCTTCGCGCCGCTCGGCAGCTCAAGCAGCACTCGTCGGACACCGCGGTCGACGTGCTCATGACCGATCGACGGAATTGGAACGATACGCGCGCGCATATCTGCTGGGCAGGAGTCGCGGCCATCTTCTTTGCGACCCACAAGGGTCTGTTCAATGCTGTCCGTCCCATCCGGGAAGCTGCTTCGCAGGCGCTCGGCGGCAGCGTCACGGAGCGACTCTACGAGCGACACTACGCGGTTCAGCGGCCAGGCCAATAGCCTGTCATCCCGTGCTGAGTCGCGAAGCTCGAAAAGGACTCTGTCCCGACTAGCCTCGTACGCAACTTGCCGAAAGCGTGGCTTGGGCGAGTTGATAAAAAGAACTCGTGCGGACTTACCCTTACCGTCCGGGCGCAGTCGCGCCGTCCCGTACCGTCGAATCAAGCTCGCAAGGGAGCCCGGGGTCGGGCACGCGAATGACCTCCCTCCTCCTCCGGGCTCCGGCCGATGGACAATCCCCTGATAGGCCCGTAGGCGCGCCTCAAGCTGCCCCTCGTCCACCAGTTCCCCGTCGGCCCAAGCCATGTCAATGCCACGGCCGAGTTGATAAAGCTCGGCCGCGGACTTCAGTATGACGTCGACTTGCGAAATGGCATCATCGATCGGCCAGGAATAGAGAAGCGCAGCACCTTCCTCGATGAACGTAGGGTGCGTTATCTTCTTTGTCCGAATCGCGCCCAGATCCCGCGGATCGGGGAGCGCATCGGCGTCATTGTTCGGCACGAACCAGCTCACGCGCTGGCCCGCAGCCGCACGCGGTGCCGCAATCACCGGTGGAGGCAACGCCTCCAGCCATTCCAGCGCGCTCGCCACTTCCGCAGAGAGTGCCCTGCCTCGCGCGCTCCCAGCGATCAACGCCTGAAACACACGGGCTGGCGCAGGAGGCCACTCACGCGCACCCTCCACCATCCCGTGATAACGCGCCGTACCGTTACCGTCGCCATGCAGCCGAATCGTAAGCACCAGATGCTGGGCCATCTAGCCACCCTTCTTCGTTGCCTTCTTGCTCTCCTTCTTAGCGTCCTTCTCTGTCAGGTCCTCACTGGCCCGTGCCCTATCGAACTTCGCGCGCTTGGCTTCTCCAACGCCAAACTCTCCGGCCCACTTCTTCGCGAACTCGCGCGCGGCGGCATTTGTAAGCTCAATCTCTTTCCGCTCACCGGTGCGCTCGACCTGCACCCAACCCGCCTGTTCGGGCTTTGGTACCAACAGGCAGCCTTGACGGAGGAATCCTTCGAGCGGCTCGCTCGCGGCTACGAGGCACAGGCCAAGGATGTAGCGACGCAACTTCTCGGCGTTCTCCTGCGCCGTCAAACGGCGCAACGCAATCAGGTTCACGGTGACAGTGCGCAGAATAGGGCCACGAGCAACCATACCCCCATCGGCGCCCGTAGCGGGAACGGCGACGAACCCTCGCTGCGCCAGCGGGCTCTTCGCGTTACCCTCGGATTTCTTCTTCTCCTCTTCGGAGAAGACTTCCATCTTGGCGTAGTCCACTGGCGGAACATACTGGGCGGAGCGAGTCAGAGCATCCACGTCCCATGCGCGAATGACAGATTGCACAATCCGTGGCAGCTTGGCTTGCGTGTCGCGTGAATCCCAGACTCCGAAGACGAGTGAGGTCGGCGCCAGCTTGGCAATCGCGGTCGCATCACCGGACTCCAAGAATGCGTTGAAGGCCCGCTGCGCTTCCTCCTTTAGACTCGATGCTCGCACGATGGCATCGCCCAAGCGATGCCCAGCCTCGAGCAGGGAAACACTGTTGCCGTTCCCGAGATCGATGCTCACCTGGGGAATCAAATCGCTCAGCTCAGCATCGCGCGCAAATATCGGCTCCATGCGGTTCGCCTGCGAGCCGACACTATCTACGGTCGCCACGCGCGTCCCATCTGAGAGCTGGTCAATATTATAACCAATGTCCGCGTACGTCGGCGGAAAGAACACCGCATCGTCACCTTCAACCGGTGTAAGCAACTCACGCAATACCAGCGCTACTGGGCCTTTAGCGTCGGTCCAGCTCGAAACGATTTCTTGATTCAACGCGGTCATACGATGGTCTCCTCAGTAACGGTGGTGATCGAACGGGCCTGGCCTTCCTGCCCCGGCCAGTCGAGAAGCATGCGAAAGCATCGCGTGGGAAAAGGCAGCGTAGAAACGCCTAGCGACGCTCGGAGAATTGGCAGGGACAGCCAGAACGTGTCATCAGTGCGCGCGCGCCCGGCGACCACGTACCGATATACTAGCTTATTGCGCCGATCAGGCCGCAGCGGACGCGCGTGGGTAAGCCCAATCGCGGCCAATAGCTCGACGAGCGGGTAACCAACAGGTGCCATGTTGCTGTGCGAATTGAGCGAGAACCCACTGTCTATCGGCACGTAGTCCCGTCGCCAATCCAATCGAAAGCTGCTGCTTTGCGGAGCTGACAACGCGAATGGGTCGAGCGAGGCCCCCACGGCTCGCCCTGACACCAAAGCCAACGCATCACGTGCGAGAGCGGCGCCGGGGTACCCGCCAGCACCGGCCCAAAATTTCACATTATCTCGCTCAGTCGCGTCGCCATAGTGCTCGATGTTAATGTGATGTTCACCGTCGCTCAATCTGCAGACCAACGTGGCTGGACTTGGCGGGTCTGGAAACGGATATCCGTGCCCCCGCGGCACTGGCGTCGGCGCGGGTCCCCAGGCTGTCTTCCAAGCTTCGGAGGCGAGACTCCTGTCTGGAGCAATCGCGACCGCGGACGCACCGTCCAGAAAGGCCATTACTCGAGCGACGGGCGATTCGTTGCCCTTTGCTCGCAGGCGAAAGCAGACTTTATCCGCATCGCTCCAATCGAAGGTGCCCTCCGCGTCACCGAGCAGTTCGTCCGCGACCTCGACAAGGCCGAGGCACGCGAACACCTGACCCGGATTGAACAAGTCCACAGGCACAGCGGCGTCAGCCATGCTTCGCCTCCACGCAATCATTGTCGCGCGATGCTTGTTGGTCGGCAGCGCGCAACAGCGACTCCCACCAGGCAAGACCCCAGGGCCCCCACTGCCTTTCAAGCGCGGCGAATCGCAAGGCGATCTGCTGGCTCCGCAGAACTAAACGTGTGGGTGGCTCCTCCGCACCATCGGTGCGAATCAGAGGCCGCGCGCTGCCGTGATGAGCAGCGATCAAATGCAAGCAGAGCTCACGCAACGGTTCGTCTAGCGTTTGAAGCCCATGACTACGCTCCGCGTACGGCAGCGAACCGAGCTCATGCCGATAACCGGCGAGTAGCTGAAGGTTTGGGCGGGAGGTCGTTTTGGCGTAGACACCGTCTGCGTCTGCTCCGAACGCGCGCTGCCAACGCCGTGCACGTTTGCCTTCGTCGTGAAGACGGGCTGCGACGGCCAGCATCTCGGCGTAGGGCTTAGGCAAGGCAAGGCGGACGGCTAGGGCCCTTGCTCGCTTCTCTGCCCAACTTTGATGCTCCTCTAGCAATTGCTTTCGCTTTGCACCAACGGATCGCCCCTCTTCCGATTCTGCAGCCTCGTCGATTGCGCTCTCGACGAGCAACCAGGCGATCTCGTTCTCCTCTGATTCCGCTATTGCGAAACGCGCTTCCACCCGCCACGCGGTGGGCTCGACAGGATCGAGCTGCCCCTGCACGACGCGCCGAATCCGAAATGGCACTACGCGCTCCGGCCCGTCAATTTCCGTTACATCAGAGGCCTCGTCGCTGGCGGCGCTTAGAAGGCCGGCACAAAGTCCACCGACTCGAGCATCCACAATCAAAGTCGAGCCCACTAGAGCTCGCTCCACCTGATTCCGCTTGTCCTTGTTGGACAAATCATCGCCTTTGAGCAACCTCGTCTCACCTGCGCCGTTTAAAATCAACGCGACGACGTCGGTCCGCCGAAATGGCTGGGCTCCCTCGACGTCCATGGAGTCAGCGCCGCGCAAAACGACCTTCAAGCGCGCGTCCAACCACTCCACCACCCGCCACGTCTCCGTCTCAAGGCGCTCTGCGAGGTGAGGCTCGGCGCAGCTGCGAAACGCATCCAGATCTCGCTTTTCGAATAGCCGCTGAGCGTCAGTGATTGGCAAGTGACGTCGCCAAACGACGGTTGTCTGAGGCTCCTCGTCCTCGATCCAGCCACGGATCCATGGCGCGGCCTGCGGACGGCCTGGGTGCTCGTCGACGGATGTCATCGACCACGCTTCAAGCGTCGCCCGCGTCAGCGGAGAGTGAAGCGGCGCGGGAGTTGAAGCTTGCTCGAGTAGCTGCGCCAACGCCTCGTCGTCGGCCGCGCGCGCTTTCAGGGCGGTAATCGCGCCGGGACTTGCATCGATGCTGCCGTCCTCGATGCGGGGCAGCTCGGCGAGAGCTCTGCGGACGGCGTCCACCCGACTCTTTACGTCCGGCTTATCATTGCCTGCGGGCACGATCACCACCTGAGCATCACCACGTCCGCGTCGGTTCACTCGCCCTAGACGTTGAATCATGCGCTCCCATGGCACGAGATCGCAGACCATATGATCTGCGTCGAGATCGACGCCGACTTCACCCGCAGACGTTGCCACCACGTACGTAGGGCGCTCTGGCCTGGCTTCCGTTCCCGCCAGAAAGCCGCGCCGCTCGAGCCAGGTGGCGGCCTGTTCACGTTCGAATACACGTCTGCTCCCGACGAACAACTCGACGTCGATCCGGCCATCCCCCAATTTTCGAGCGTTTGCCAGCAATCCGTCACGCACCTTTTGAGCATCATCACGGCCGCTACAGAAGACGATGCATCGGATCGGAGTTGCGCCCGATCGCGAAACAGCCCACGCTTCCTCGACCAGCTTTTGCGGCAGCTCACGAGCGCTTACCTCGTCGCGCAGCCAGGTTCGCTTTTTTGCTCGAAGCCGCTCGGCAACGATTGGGTGAAGGCGATCTGCCTCGCCAAGCATGAGCGCATCCCGACGATTACGGCCGGTGGCTGAAAGCGAAAGAAACTGCATCGGAGGCACCACCCCGCGCCCATCACCGAGCGCCCCGAAAATGCGGCCCCGCGCATCGCGCCCTGATGCGATGCCTTCAATCAATCGTTCGAACGGAGGAACTAGATGCGCCTCGTCCAATACAATAAGCGAGTCAGCGCCGAGCAGCCCGGCGTGATACGGGCGCATTTTTCTCGACACACCATAGCCCTCGAACAACAGCCGAGATCCAATCATATCGACCGTGCCGAGAATGATCGCGGGCACACTCGGATCGGCGAGCCACTCCCGGTTGTCAATGTGCTTGCCTCGGAGTGTCGAAATAGGCAGGGGCCCCTGGAGTTCCAATGCAGATCTCATCGCGCTATCGGTGTCGACCCATTCCCTCAACCTCTCCGCAACATCCGTTGCTTGGTCGACGACAGCCCTCCGGTCCACCACGTAGACAAGCCGACGCGGCAATTCCGCTCCAGCGGCGCGTGCAACCAACCAAATGGCCATGACGGCTGTTTTCCCGAGCCCCGTCGGCACATCGATTGCGCTGGTGGTCTGCCCCTTGATAAACCGCTCTAGGAGCTCCAGTTGCCAAGGGAACGGACTATCGACACTGAGCGCTTTCGATAGCCGCGATCGCGCTAGGTCGATGGGTAGACTATCATCAGTCACGGTCTTCCTCCCCGTACGCGGAATACAAACCCGTAGTCGCAAAAGGCACAGCGAAGCAGTTTTATTGTTGCTGTAAAATTCGCTAATCGTGTCGGGGTTCTGTTCTGGTGGTCCGTCGCGGACGTGTCTGCTGCAGTGGCGCCGCGAGACCAACGGCGGGAAGTTCTGCGTCGTCGCATCGGGTTCTCACGCGAATAGAGGCGAATCAGTGGCGCTCGTTTAGCCGGTGACCAATCACCCACGCGCGTAGAAAGCCCACTCACGGCGCCCCCAACTCCACGACACCCCCACCTACCGTGAAGTGCACCAACATCGCTAACACCTCCGCTCCCGTCATTCGAATTGCATTCGCATAGGTCATGAGTTGCGGCGCATGGCCGAGCGCTCGCTCGGGCCAGCGTTCTTGCCGTCCAGGGAAACTCTTGTGGTCGATGATCACATAACCGTTCGGGGCTTCAAGTAGCAAGTCGATAGTGCCGTGGATGCGACGCGCGCCGTGCGCTGTGGGCACGACGGCAAAGATGGGGATCTCACGGTGCCATTTGGCGCCGGGCCAGCGGGTCTCTAGATATGAGCGCAATGCGTCGCTCGCGGCAAGCAGCGCGTCCGCGCTGAAGCTCGGAGATAGCTCTGCGCTCGACAAGATGCGCTCGGCAATTTCGAGCCGGTGTTCCGCCGTCAAGCTGCTGACATCTGCCGCGAGAAAGGCATGCAGCGCGCTGCCGATTGTGTCCCAGCTCGTGCCATTGGCGTTCGTGAACGCCATGCGGCGCGTGAAGCGGACCGCGCTGATTACGCGCGCGGCGGGCAGCGCGTAGGTGTCGGCGCCCGCTTGCGAGGGCGTGATGCGGTACGGCGGCACGACGCTGAGGTCGGCGGTGCTATCGCCGCTGTGCGCGAACCAATAGCGCGCGGCGGGAAGCGACGGTGTTTTCTGCGTCGCATCGTCACCGTTGAGGCGCCAGGTGCGCGGCGCGATGGTCAGGCGTTCGCTGACGCCGCGGACGACGAGGGTGGGCTCGGCAGCGCCGGGCTCGGGCAATGTCAGGAGCGGTCCGGCGGAGTCGCGGAGCTCATCGAGCCACGCCTTGGATGCGCCTTTGGTCTTGCGCAGGGGCACAGCGAGAATCAGGTGGTCACGAGCGCGCGTAAAGGCGACATACAAGAGCCGAACGCGCTCGCGACGCTCTCGCTCGGCGATGGAGCGCCCCACCGCGGAAGCTTCAGCACGCTCGGCGAGAGGGCCGCTGCCACGCTGGCTCGGACTCAGCGGCCAGGGCCAATAGCGGATCCAGCGACCGGCGAGCGGCGACGCGGCGTCGAAGGTCTCACGATCGGTCTCAGGGGTGACGTCGAAGGCGTCGCGGCGCCCCTCGCGGTTCAGGCTCGCAACGATGACGACGGGCCACTCGAGCCCTTTCGCTTTGTGGAAGGTCGAAATGACAACGGCGTCGTCACCCTCCCCGACGTGTTGTTCGTCGCTCGCGCGTTCTTCGTCGCGCTGGCGAATGACCTGCTGCGTCTCTTCGAAGTAGCGTAAGAGGCCGGCCAACGAGGCCGCCTCGCGCTGGTAAGCGCAGCGCTGTTCGTAGCTGACCGCAAGCGCTCGCAGCGCCTCGAGGTTCCCCAGGCGCTGCTCGGGATCCGGCCAAGCGACGGCGAGCCGGGCCACGTCGAGCACGGCCAAGACGCGGTCGACCGCCTCCGCGGGAGACAGGATCGGAAGCTCGCCGCGCAGTGCCTCGAGGCGCTCTCTCCAGAGCGGCTCGCTGAGTGGCGGCTCCGGAGTTGCGCGAATTTTCGTGGTCAGCCACTCGTGAACGCTGAGTCCGCCGAACCCGGTGAGCGCATCGAGCTCCGCGCTCGCCAAGGAATCACGCGCATCGACGAGATAGCTCAACGCCGCCGAAAGCAAGCTGCCCTCGGGTGTGGTGAGGAGGCCTACGCGAGGCAGCACGCTGAGGATGCCGCGCTCGCTGAGCGCGCGTGCGAGCCGTTCGGCCTCAGCATTGGAGTAGACGAGAATCGCAATATCCGCTGGACGGAGCGCACGCAGTGTCCCCGTCACGCGGTCGCAGACGTCGCCCGCGGTGTCGCGCAGCAGACGCGCGACACCGTCGGCCAGAGCTGCGTGCTGCTCCTTGCCTTCGAGCCACCACAGTCCCAGCGCGGGCAGCGCGCAGAGCTCGGCCGGCACCGAGCGCGCAGCGCTGGTCTGCACCTCACGCGCCGAATAGCCCTGCTCCGCAAAAGCCGCAGCGAACAGCACGGTGGTGAGCTGCACGAGCTCCGGTCGCGCTCGATGGTTGTGCTCGAGGTGCTCGCGCTCTCCGCCCTGCTCGGCCACCCATGACGCTACAGCTTCCATCAGCGTTGGGTCGGCGCCGGCGTATTCGAAGATGCACTGCTTGCGATCGCCAACCCAGACGGAGCGCCCGCAAATGCCGTGGAGCCGAGCGAACAGCGCGAGCTGAATCGGGCTCGTGTCCTGAAACTCGTCAACCACCAGTAGCTGCAGGCGTCCCTGCAGCTCCGCCTCGACCTCGGGCACGTCGAGCACGGTGAGAGCGCCATCGATCATGTCCACGTAGTCGACGAGACCGCGCTCCGCCTTCCAATCCGCATAAGCATTCAGGCCCAGGCGCGCGGCTTCGAACACCAGCTCGATGAGCTCGCTGGCCCGCGCCTGCAGGCGCGGATGGCTGAGGTACATGAGCGCCGCCTGCACTACGGGCTCGACCAGCGGCCGAGCACGCTTGGCGGGCTCCAGCCGGGAGAGCCGCGCCCACTCGCTCCAGCTGAGTTCGTCCCTCGAAAGCTCGCGCAAGCTAGAGCGCAACAAGGACACTGTGTCAGCGGTCTTCTTCGTGCCGTCGTCGCTGGCCGTGAGGTGCTTGATTGCCACGCCGAGCGAGCGCGCGAGCTCACTCTCGAGAGTGTTCGCGTCGGGCGCCGGAGGCGGCAGGATGGCGCGCAGGCCCTCGATGGAGCGGCGCGCCATCGCCGGGAGCTCTGCCGACGCGATGCGATTGCCGCGCGCCAAGGTCATGATGTCGTCGACCGGCGTGACCCAGTCGCAGCGGCTGGTGCGTGGATCCCAATTCAACCTCAACTCGAACGCCAGCTCCTGCAATCTTTGCCGCAAGGCGGGCTCGAGCTCGTGCTCCAACGTCGCCTGCAACAAGCGCCGCGCCTCCCTTCCGGGGATCACTTGCGCTTCGGGGGCGAGACCGGCGTCGAGCGCAAACTCTCGGAGCAGCCGCAACCCCACCGCGTGAACCGTTCCCAGGTATGAAAGCGGGAGCTGACGCGCGCGCTCGAAGGCGCCGTGCTCGATGAGCGAACGCCGAATGCGCGCCTCGAGCTCCGCCTGCGCCTTCTTGGTGTAGGTGACGGCGACGAGTCCTTCGAGCTGGATCCCGGCTAGCGCACCCGGCTTGACCGCGCTCGTCACCTCTCGGGTGAGCCGCGTGGTCTTCCCGCTGCCGGCGCTGGCGCTGATCAGGCGAAGACCGGCCGCGGTAGCTGTGGGCTGCGCGATCATTGCAGCGCCTCCCAACGCCGGCCGCACAGACCGTCGTAGCGGCAGTACTCGCACCGCACGCCGCTCGGCAGCGCGAAATGCGCTTCGGCTTCGGCTTCCGACACGCCGAAGCGCTCGAGCAACGGCGCCGCTTCGCGCACGCCGGTCGCGGGGAAGGTGCCCTCTTGCATGAGCGATAGTGCCCGACGTGTCGAGCGTTCGACCTTCCGCCACGTGTCCTGCAGGGACGGACCGACAATGACCTCCGCTGGAGCGAGCGTGCGCGCTGTTAGCCCGTAGAGCTTGGCTTTTCGCAGCGAAAAATAGCCCGCTTCGGGCCATTCCTCGACGCCGAGCTGCGCCGCGCTCGCGAAAGCGTAGGCCGCGAGCTGCAGCGCGCGGCCCGTTCGCAGTTGCTCGCGGTACTTCGAGACTCCCGTCTTCAAATCAATGATGGCGTGCTGCCCGTCCCGCCCGACGACGAGTAGATCGAGCCGACCCTCGAGCTTGCTCCCCTGCCACGCGGCTTCGATCTCCCTTTCTACAGCTGCGATGCGCAGCCCGTGCTCGCGCAGCAAGCGAGCCAGCTCGACCACGGCCCGCACGAGCTCCCGCTCGAGCTGCGCCCGCTCCAAGCTCATCCCAGCCCGCAGCAACACTCCCCCTTCCCGTTGAAGGAGTGTCCCGAGCTCCGCCTTCGCCCGCAGCTCCAGAGCAGCGTCGTCGAGATCGAAAGCTCCTGCGACGTGCAACAACTCGACGAGCCGATGACCCAGCGTACCCGCGAGCACGTAGAGCGGCGGCAAGCCGTGCCCGCCCCGCCGCACTCCAGCGCCGTAGCGCAGTGCCCACTGCAATGGACAGCCCAGCAGCGCCAGCAAGCTCTCCGGCGAGAAGCGCTCCACCGGCTTGACGTGCTCGGGTGCTATCGACCACTCGGCATATCCGCCAGGAAGCGCCGCAGCGTCAAAAGCAATCAGCGCGGGGCTGTCGGCGCCCAGCTTCGCGCAGCCCGGATCTCTGAGCTCCGACGCATCCACGGTAACCCGACCCAACGTTGTTTCGTCGAGGTGCGCGCCCGCGACGAGCTCGTCCCACAACGGGTTATGCGCGAGCGCCGTCCCCGCGCCTCGCCGCGGTATCACCAGCACGAGTTGTCGTTGCGCGCAACAGAAGGCGACGCGAGCCGCGGCCGCACGCTGCGTGAGTCGCTGACCGGCGTCCGGAAATCGCACGTTCGCGGCCGCCAGAGCCGCCGCCTCTGCGCGACGCCACGGGAGCTCAGCAGCGAGCCGAGGTGCAGCCGTGAACGGCCACCAGAGCAGCGCCGCACAGGGGCTGCGCAGCTGGGCGGCTGAATCTACGAAGTGTGCGCGCCCCGCGCGCTCGCGCACGAGGTCCGCCGCCACTCCTTGGGCCAGGACCGTCTCCGTGAGTCTTCGCAGCTGAGCCAGTGTCAAGCTCGCTCGCGGGTCGCTCTCGAGCGCAGCACGCACCGCCGCCGCCTGCTGGGCCGCCGCGAGCAGCAGCGAGTCACCCGCAGAGCTCTGGATGCGCGAAATCAGCCAGCTGCGCACCCTTTCCGCAACAGCGACCAAGCTCGCGATGGGAGCTCCGGTCGAGGCGTGCGCTCCCGGCGCCTCGAGCCACTCCGCGATACGCGCCAATTGCTCAGCGCTGCCTGCTCCGGATTGCTCTCGCTCGGGTAACCTCTGCTTCACGGCTTCCCATGCGGGGCTGCCGATGCCAGGCGCCTGAGCGAGCGCTCGCGCCAGCGCATGCCCGACGAAGCCATTGAACGGCCCGAGCGGTAGCGTGAGCAGCTCGAGCACGCGGTACGGATCTTTGGGCTCGAACGCGAGCTCGAGCGCCAACGGCAGCACCTGCAACGCCGAACGACACGCGCTGAACGCGCGCAAGCCCTGCGTGCGAAGACCGGCCACAGCGAATGCATGGTCGAGCGCGGAGCGATCGTGCTCGCGAATGATCACCGCTTCCTCGGCGGGTAGCCGCCCCACGATCGCTGCAGCGGCTCGAGCCGCTTCCCACGCGGTCGCCGCCCGCAGGATGCGAAATGAGCCGTCACCTCGCAGCTCGACCGGCCGCGGCGTGGGCGCGCAGAGGACGCGCTGCAAACGCCCCAAATCCGTGCTCTCTGGAGCGCTCGGAGCGACCGGCTGCGTCAGGCTCAGCTGCGTTCCTGCGTCGGCTAGAGCCTTGAAGATGAGCTGCCAACACGTGGACCAATGATCCAGCGGCTCCACGAGGGAAAGCTCCCCATACAGCGGCGCGATCCGTCGTCGCCCGAGCTCCTGCGCGATCGCCGCCACGCGATCGGCGTCACCAGGGGGCAGCGGCGGCTCGTTGACTTGCTCGAGCTCTCGCAACGCGTCGAGCCGAGCGCCGCCATCGAGAATGCGCTCGCCACGCCACCCCGCCTCGACGAGGAGATCGCGAAGTCGCAGCAGCGCGGCCGCGGCGCCCAGAGGGTCGAGCTCGAACGACCGCGTGTAGTACCGGCCCTGCGCGGCCGTCTTCGCGATTCTGGCGGCGTAGCGCGCAATCCGCACGACGTTCGGTGAAGACGGCGCCGCGAGCCCAAGGCGCAGCTCCAGATCACGGAGCAATTGCGGCGGCCCCCAACACACGTCGCCGATGCCACCCGCGCCGCTCGCATGCTGATCGCGCTCTGTCCAGCTCGCGCCGCCGAGCTCGAGACCAACGAGCACGCGCAGGGCCGGCTCTTCGACCGTCAGAGACCGCGTCGAAATCGAGTCCGCGAGCGTGGGGACGTGAGCGGGCATGCCCGTCCTTAGCCGGCCCTCGTTTCACGATCTCTGAGAACACGGTTTGGGGGCGTCGTCGATTTTTCGGTAGCTGCCTGGCCTGCGCGGGCGGGGCCCGGGCCGTCGTAGCGCCCCAGCGCGGCAGCCAACTCGTCGCGCACGGCTCTCCGAAGCTGCTTCGGTGCCAGCACTTCTGCGGCGCTGCCCCACGCCAGGATGCGACGCTTGGCCTCGACTAGACCCGCGACGGTTGCCTCGACGGTTACGGCACCATCCTCACTCGTCCTCTCCACCTGTCCCGGCAACGGATATTCCCGCGCGAGCCAAGCGACGCTGCGGTCGAGGCGAATCCGTACCTTGTGCAGCTCACCAGACCAGGCCTTCAAGGAGTGCTCGAACGCCTGCCCTGGCGTGGCCGCCGGTCGGTAGGTGGCAAGCTCATCGGTCAGCACGGCGCCGCAGACACGCGACAACTTGTAGGTTCGTTCCTCCCGCCGCTCGACGCAGTAGGCGCGAAGATACGGATCGCCATCAGCCACGTTGATCAGCAAGGGCTCAATGCTGACGTTCGTCGCAGCTCCAGCGCGGGACGCAGCCCGGTATTCGATGCGGGCGCGTCTGCGATAGCGCAGCGCGCGCTCGATGGTCTTGACGACCTCCGCGCTGGGAAGCGCCTTGTGAGAGGGTTTGAATCGAAAGCACTGCTGAGCAGGCTCTCGCAGCTTGGCCAGCAAGCGGTCGAGCTCCGTCACCGCTGGCGCTCCCTCGAGCGGCTGCAGCTGCGCGCGCGCGAGGTGGAGCGCGGCGATTTGCGCCGCATTGAAGCCGAGTGGCGGCAGCTCTCGTTCGCTGAGAAATCGATAGCGACCAGCTTCGAGCCGGAGAGGGATACCGACCTCCATCAGCACTTGTAGGTCGCGGTAGGTGGTGGGCTTCGACTTGCCCGTGAGCTCCATCAGCTCGACCAGTGACAACCCGCGCCGGGTCCGACTGATTGCGGCCAGAATCTGCCACTGTCGAGCGAGCCGCTGTTGTGACTTCATGTAGGTCGTCGCCCCGATCTCATCACTCCTCGAAACTCAACAGGGTAGTTCGAGCGAGGCGACACGATCAATACTGCACATCCGCGCGGGCCAGTGCAGCTAGTCTAGGGCGACAGACTGTTTGAAGCAGGCAACATCCTCAGAGGTTGCGCGCGATGATCCGACGCTTGGACTCCCAACGAGTTACGCCAGTACTTCGTGGGAAATAAATTCCTATTGCCGCCCGAAACGCTTGGACCCCAAACGATGAAAAGCTTTTTTCATGATCACGTCTCGAGCGCGGCGCGCAGCTAACAGCCCGCCGTCACATCGTGACGGACACCCGCACGCCCACGCGACGGGGAAGATTGTACGAGCGCTCATAGACGCTCGGCATCGCCGTCGCGTACGTCACGTTACTGACGTTGCTGATGAACGCATCGAAGCGCAGCTTGCCACCGGGGTGGGTGTATCCTGCGCCGACATCGACGCGAGCGTGGGCGGGGACGACGTCGCTCTTCAGTGAGTCAGTGTTGCCGGCGGAGTCTCGGCCCTCGCCGTTGAAGGGCGAAAGGTACTGTTTGCTCTTCATTTGCGCAGAAATGAGCCAGTCGAAGCGGCCCAGCGACGTGTCGAGCCGCTGCGCGAGGGAGAGCTTCATGGCCACGCTTGGCGCGCGCGGCAGCGCGTGGCCGCTGACGTCGACCAGCTCGTCGAAGGGTGTTCTGCTCGCCGCCGAGCCAATGAAACCGCGCCGGTCAGCCAGGATGCCCTCGCTGATGCGCGCGTCTTGAAGACGCGCGTCGACGCGGCCGAGCAGCTGCAACGGTAGCTGCGCCGCCAGGCTCGCCTCGACTCCGAAGTTGCGCGCGGCCGGCGCTGTTCCGCGCGTGCTCACGATGGTCAACGGCGCAGGGCTGAGCGGCTCGAACAGGACGACGCCACGCTGCTCCTCGAGGCTGTAGATGTCTTGATATCGATAATAAAACGCAGTCAGGTTCGCGCTCAGCGCGTCATTCAGAAATTGGTTCTTGCTGCCGACCTCGAAAGAATACAGTAGCTCGGGGCCGTGGCCCGGCGCCGGATAGGTTTGAGAAGCAGATTCTGGGCTGGCTGCCGAAATCGCGCGGTCATACAGGCCACCAGCCTTGTGTCCGCTCGCGAACAGCGCATAGAGCGAGTGACCGGGGGCCACGTCGCCATCGAGGCGGAATCGGAAATCGAGATAGGCGTCGCGCCGCGTTCCGTACTGAGTCTGCGCGGTTCCATATGCCGTCTGTCCTGGGCTCGTGATGTTGTCCGCGGTATTGAGATTGACGCCCCCCGCGCGTCGCTCGCGTTCGGAGGTGAGACGAACGCCCGCGGTCGTGCGCAGGAACTTCAAGACGTCGAGGCTGGCGTCGAAGTATCCCGCCAATGCGCGACTCTGCACCTCTGGAAACGTGAACTCCAGGCTCGCAATGTCTGTGGCTTTGTCGAAGGTTGAGGTCGCGCGATACGCCTGGGCTTCGTTGAAGAAGGCTCCGCCGAGCAGCCAACGGAATCGGCCCTGGTCGCTCGAAAGCAAGCGTAGCTCCTGCGTCAGCGAGCGCGAGCGCTGGTAGTGGTACAGGGTGCTGGCGTCGTCGAGCTCGTAGTCAGCGCCGGAGACGGCCACGCCCGCGTTGCCGCTGTTCCGCTGCCGGAACTCGAGCTCGCGGTAGCTGCTCAGGTACGCGACACGCACGGAGCGCAAATCGAGGCTCATGTCGCTCGACAAGCCCCAGTGCCGCGAATGCTCGGCGCCCTGCGGCGAACGATAGACGACGGCGCGGGGCTTGGGCACGTCCTCGGGCAACAGCCCAGCCCTGAACGCTGGACGCAAATCGGTCGGGGTGGAGCCGGTGCCGTTCGCCTGCGCGTAGTCGCCCGACAGGGAGACGTTCAGCGCGGGCACGGGCGCCCAGCGCAGCCCGGAGCGGATCGCCAACGTGTCCGCGCTCTGTGCGCCTCGCAGCGAGCGGATGGGGCCGGCGTTCTCGTAGAACGGCTCGTGGGTCTCCCCTAGCGCGGCCACGCGCAGCGCCAGGCGCTCGCCGAGCGGGACGTTGACCATCGCGCGGCCCTCACGCTGCGCGTAGTTGCCGAGCTGCAATGAGGCTGCTGCGTCCCATTGTCCCAGCAGCGGCTTTCGCGTGACGATGTTCATTACGCCAGCGAGGGCGTTGCGACCATAGAGAACACCGTGGGGCCCGTAGCCGAGCTCGACGCGCTCCAGATCGAAGAGCAGGACCCGGGCGCTGCGCGGGCGCGGCAAATAAACGCCATCGACGGCGGTGACCAGCGCGGGATTGGCCAGCTCCGTGTCGTCCGCGGAGCCCACACCGCGCACGAAGATGTCGAGGTTTCCTTCGTGCTCACCGAGCTCGAGGAACGGTGTCGCGTTGCCGAGCTCGCTCGTGGCGTTGACCCCGATGCGGTCGAGCTCGCTCTGCCTGAGGACCGTTCCGGCGCCGGGCTCGCGCTCGGCGCTGCGCGCGCCGCCGTCCTGCACCGTCCGCGTGACCTGCGAGGACGGCTCCGCAGCGGCGTGCCGCTGCGCGGCCAGCGTCGCTAGTCCGAGCGTGAGCGCGAGTGTTCGAGCAGGGCGCGAACGGCGGGGGAGCGTGTTTAGGGAGCGGGAGCTGCGTGCGGCATCAGGCGGACAGGGCACGACAGCAATTGTCCGCACCCTGCCCGGCTGATCACTCTTTCATGGCGCCCGGCTCACTTTTGCGCCTGCTGTTCACTGCTGCGGCACGATCACGGATACGGAGTACGCCGGCATCTCGTAGCTGAAGGCGTTGCTGGCGACGGCCGTGAGGCCGGCGCCGGCGCTGGGCTTGGCCGAGGTCCCGGCGAGGACGAAGACGTTCGCCGTGGTGTAACTCGTCCGGTGTGACAGCTTGATACCGGCCTTGAGCGCGCCGCCGGTGCGATTGATCGCGACGAGCACCACGCGGTTCGCGTTCGCCGAGTCGACGCTGGCGTAGACCGACGCTTTGGAGACGTCACTGCTGGTCGCGGCGATCGAAGTATCGCCGAAGGCCGCGCCTTGGCCGTCGTAGTTTCTGTACATTTGGAAGGCCGCGAGCGTGAAGGATTCATTGGAATTCAGCGGCCAGACGTTGGCGAGGCCCACGTCTTCGCGACCGAAAATTCCGAGCACGTCCGCGGTCGCGATGGCGCCGCTGATGTGCTGGCCGCCTCCATAGTTCCACTCCGTAATCGCGAGCTTGGTGCCGGGGTAGTTCTTGGCGATCTTCTCCTTGAGCCACGGCAGTAGCTGCAGCGGGCCGCCGACGTAGTCGACGAGCCAGCTCTTCTCTTTGTACGACGAGTCCCACAGCGAGCGCGGCGCTTGCACGCGCGCGGCGACGACGTCGCTCGCCGTGCTCGTGCCGGTGACGCGCGCGCCACCGCCCTGCGCCTCGGGATACCAGTGCAGATCCAAGTAGTCGATCAGGCGCCCGCCGGCAGAGGCCTCGGCGGCTTTCATCTGCGACAGGTAGTAGTCGAGGAACTCGCCCTTGCCGCTGGCGTCCGGCGCGTCTTGCAGGTTCACGTAGCCGTTGAAGCCGTAGCTCACCAGGCCGGTGATCTCGACATCTGCCCACACCGAGCGAACCGCGCTGGCAAACTCGATGTTGCGTTTGACGAGCTCGGCGTAGGTGACCGCGTTGGGGTGTATTTCTTCGTGCGTGAACGACCAGAGGTCCGGCTCGTTGTCGAGCGAGATCAGCACCGGGCTCGCGCCGGCGGCGTTCTTGAGGAAGTTGACGAACTCGTCTTGGCTGACGACGCCGTCCGTGACGTTGGGCTTGGCGGGGAAGTCCACGCCGCTGCGCGGCTGGTTCTTCTTGAAGCGCGTGCTGAGATAGTCACTGCCGGAGTTGCGCACGTCGCCGGAGCAGGAGCCATCGCCGCCGTCCTTGTCGGCCGCGACGTAGTCCACGATGGGGATCGTCACCAGCGTCGCGGCGCCGACGCTCTTGGCGCGCGCGAGCTCGTCCGTCACGGCGGCGCCGGGCACGTTGGAGCTCGAGACGTAGCTGTCGTTTTGATAGCAATAATCGGAGCCGGCGTTCGAGGCGTTGTTCTCCCAGTTGTACGCCGTCCAGCGATTGCCTCCGAGTCGGCAGAGCCCGGCGCGCACGTTCTTGTTGCCGCAGTCGCTGTTCACACCATAGATGAGCGGTGAGATGGGGTGCGTATCGCGCTCGGCGTCGATCTCGAAGGTGACATCGCTGCTGCCTGGATTACCGGGTTGTATCGCGCCGCCACTACCAGCGGCGCCGCCGCTGCCGCTGCGGCCCCCCTTGGACTGCGCACCGCCGGAGGAGGACGCGCTTCCTCCACTAGCGCCACCGCTCGTGCTGCCGCCCTTCCCTACCGTGCTGAGTCCCCCGCTACCAGCCGCGCCCTTGCTGACGCCGCCAGTGCTCACGCCGCCAGTGCTCACGCCGCCGGTGTTCACAGCGCCGT
>CBINHN010000084.1:0-21114 GCA_966250485.1 uncultured Sorangium sp.
GGGGCCGGGCGGGCCGCGCCCCGGGCCCGCGCCCGCCCCCCCGGGCCCGCCCCCGGGCGCGGGAGAGGGAGAGGGAGAGGGGTTTGGTGCTGGCGCGGCGGCTTGCGCCCAGGCGCCGGGCGCGGCGGAGATGGAGATGGCGCTGATCAGCCCGATCCAATGACGAGACTTCTCGAAGGTCATCGGTCTCGCAGCGTAGTACACGAAGGGCGCGCGCAGATCGGAGTTCGAGTGGCGCTGAGCGGAAGGGTCAGCACGGCGTTCGCTTGCGACCGGTTCCGTCCGGATATGTCTTCGAGCCGCACACCCCTTTGCGTCCCGTCTTTGGCGTCAAGGTCGGGCGCGGCTCGCAGACGGCGTCGGGCCGGTCGCAGTCAGCGTCGCAGTCGCAGAGCTTCGCGCAGTAGCCGAGGTCACCGTTCCCGGACGCTGTCGCAGGGTCCAAATAGCAATAATAAGAGAGCGGGAATGCGCTCTGATCTTGGCCGCAGCCCGCGGTGCCGTAGCTGCAGACGCCGCTGCACTCCGCGTAGCTGCCGCCATGCGCGATGCAGCCGCCGGCGCAGCTATCCGGCCCTTCGGCGCTGCACTGCGCCCCGATGTCGTCCCCGCGCGCTGGCGCGTCACCGCATAAACCGGTGCGCAGATTGCAGACGCGACCCGGGCAGTCCACGTCGCCGCGGCACGCCGGAACGCAGAAGCCCACGCCCGAGCCCATGGACGACTCGCTGCACACGAGATCGACCCGCCCGCGGCATTTGTCGAGCTCGTTCGGCTGCGTGCCGAGCGAGCAGCCTGGCAGACAATACGCCAGATCATCCGTGAGCTCGTCGGGCGTGCCGCCGTCGGAGAGCACGACGCAGCGCGAGCGTGCATCGAGCCCCTGGCAGAAGTCGTGGTCCGGCAGGCAACGCGCGAGGCACATGCCGCCGCTCGGCCCTTCGCCGTCAATCAGCGTGGAATTCGCCGTGACGCACTCCAGACCCACGCGGCAATTGGACGGCCCGGCGCACGCCGCGCCGAGCAAGCCCGAGCTGGGTCCAGTCGACGGGAACTGTCCGGATCCGACGCTGTCGCAGCTGCATTCGCCGAAGGCGTCACCGCTCGCGTTACACACTTGATGACCGCTGCAGCCATTGCCGGCGCAGGCGATGGATTGTCCTGGGACGCACTGCGCCTTGGAGTCACCGCAGCCGGCGGCGCTGGCCACGGCGAAGAGCGCCGCGGCGATGCCATGGACGAGGCGCCAACGCTTGCGGCGCAGTACACGCGCTGAGCCACGGCGCACCCACGCGCGAAGGAGAGGAGTCACGGCCTTCGACAAAGCCTCGGACGATAGCACGGCGGCTCACCAGACAAAGCGTTTCGCTGGCTCCGCCCTCGGCCGCATGAAGAGCGTTTCAGCTAGACAGAATTTGCGCGCTCGGCGCCGTAGTCATTCGATGGCGTCGCGATCGTTACGCGATGATGAACGCGCGGCTCGCAGCGCGGATAAAAGGTGGGCATCCCGATTTGGTACGCGCCAAGAGCCGATAGCGATACGCGCGGTCGACGATCCTCTATTCAGCTATTCAGCCGCTCACGAACCTTGTAAGGTCGTGGGCTCCTGAGAAGCCTGCCTGCTCCGCGGCGCGGCGACTCATGGGGTTCAGGTCTGTCCTCGGGTCGGGGCTCACCACCCGCCCGAGCTCGGCTCTGATAGCCGAAAAGCTCCGCACTGGACGTATTAGCTCAAAGAGGTTCGCGTATGCCCGCGTCGTTCAAGAAGACTTCGTTCGCCACTTGGTTTCAGAGGTCGTGCACCGGTTTGGGGCTCACGCTCGCGCTCGCCGGCGGCTGCAGCTCGGACTCCAATCCGCCGAACAACGACAATCACACCTGCAAGCTGAACAGCGACTGTAGCGCCGAGCTGGTTTGCAGCGCGGGCCTGTGTCACGCGCAGTGCAAGGAGACCAAAGACTGCCCCGCTCCGCAGAAGTGCGTCAAGGCGACGAGCGAGGGCGCTGGCGGCGCTGGCGGCGCCGCTGGGGCCGGCGGCGCGTCCGATGGAGAGACCACCAACGTCTGCCAGCTGCCGAGCGAGTCGACGTGTCACTTCAACTCGGATTGCGCGGACCCGCTGGTCTGCGCCGTCGATCGTCAGTGCCGTAATCAATGCCAAACGATGCGCGATTGCCTCGGTCTGCAGCTCTGCATTCACGGCGTGTGCGCGGAGCCGAGCGAAGTCACCGCCGACGGTGAGCTCGTCGGTGCGGTGCCCGGCGCGAAGGGCCCTGGCAGCGCGTCCGGCTCTGGCACGAGCGGCGCGGGTGGCAGCGGCGGTGAGGGTGGTGATACCGGTCCCAGCCGCGGTGGCACCATCAACAATGGCACCGGCGGTCGAAACACAGGTAACACCGGCAATGAGGCGGGCACGGAGGAGCCCGGCACCGGCGGCGCCGAGCCCGGCACCGGCGGCGTGGACGGCACCGGCGGCAAGACGACGGGCGGCAGCGGCGGTAAGGCAACCGGCGGCAGCACTGGGAACCCCGGCGAGTGCAAGCCGGGCTTGAAGCGTTGCGCGGACGCCGGCTCGGTGCCTGAGCTTTGCTCCGAGAAGGGCGTGTGGGAGGCGCAGGACGCCTGCCCCGCCGAGACGCACACCTGCATCCGTGGTCTTTGCATTCCGTGTGGCTCCGGGACCGCCAACTGCGACGGTGAGGCCAGCAACACCTGCGAGGTGAACCTCAACCTGCCCGAGACGTGCGGCGCGAGCTGCGACGAACAGGAGTCCTGCCCGGGCGACCTCGCCGAATGTGTCGAGGGCGTCTGCGGCACCGCCATCGCGCCCAGCGAGTGCGCGGGCAGCGTGACGCCGGGCAACGTCACCATCTCGTCCGCCGGCGATCTCAGCGCGTTCCAGAACGCGGGCACCACCTGCATCGCCGGGAACCTCACCATCAACAACACGAGCCTCACGAACCTGACCGGCCTCGAGCAGCTGCAGTGGGTCGGCGGCAGCGTCAATATCTACAGCAACAGCGCGCTCACCAACCTGAACGGCCTATCTGGGCTCGACACCGTCATCCACGACGTCAACATTCAATCCAACGCAGCGCTGACGGATTTGTCTGGTCTCGGCGAGCTGCGCACCGTCGGTGGGCAGCTGCAGTTCTATGGCAACAACGCGCTCACCAAGATTCAGGGGCTGGACAAGCTCGTCAAGGTCTACGGCAACCTCAACGTGCAGTATAACGGTGGGCTGCTGAACCTGGACAGCGCGTTCCCCGCGCTCTCCGAGGTGGGCGGCGCGCTGGCCGTGTACAGCAATAACGTGCTCGTCGACATCAAGGGGTTCAGCGCGCTGAAGAGCGTCGGCGACTACATCACCGTTCAGACCAACAACAAGCTGCAGAACGTGACCGGCTTCGACGCGCTGACGCGCGTCGGCGGCAACCTCACGATCAACAGCAACAGCGCCATGGTCGGCCTGAGCGGCTTCGCAAACTTGAAGTCCGTGCGCGGCACGCTCACCGTCAGCAACAACGCGGCCCAGACGACGCTGACCGGCTTCTCGAAGCTCACCGACGCGGGCGGCATCGAGATCGCTACCGAGGCCAAGCTCGGCACCATCGCCGGCTTCGGCGCGTTGACCAACATCGCCGGCGCGGCGGGTGGCGGTCCCAGTCTCTCGCTCAGCATCCACGACAACGCGGCGCTCACCCGCGTCGACGGCTTCACCTCCCTGGCTTCGGTCGGCGCGAGCGTCAGCATATACAACAACGCGGCGCTCACCAGCATAAGCGGCCTCGGCTCGCTCGGGATCGTGAACAGCCACCTGGAGATCCGCGATAACGCCGCGCTGACGTCGATCAGCGGGTTCCCCGCGCTGGGCGACGTCCTCGGCCACGTTTGGATCCGAGACAACGCGGCGCTCACGGCCGTGAGCGGCTTCGGCTCGCTCGCCGAGGTCGGTGAGCTCGCGGTCGTCCACAACGCCAAGCTCACCAACTTCGACGGGCTCAGCCAGCTGAAGAGCGTCGCCACGAACTTGATCGTCAGCAACAACCTGCTCTTGAACCGCATCGACGGCCTGCTCGACGCCGAGATGCAGTACGTGGGCAACGACTTCGCGGTCGCCAACAACCCGGCGCTCTCGAACTGCGCCGTAGAGGAGCTGAAGAAGCAGCTGCAGGCGGCGGAGGGTTGGTCCGGCGTCGACCACGCCTGCTGCAACGCGGGCTGCGAGACCTGCGAAGGCGCCACCTGCAGCAGCGGCGCCGGCGGCACCACCAACCAGAACGGCGTCTACAGCGGCAACCTGAACCTCAAGACCGCCGACGATCTGCAGACGCTCGCGACCGTCACCGAGATCGACGGTGACCTCCGGATCGACGGTACGTCGCTCGCCAACGTGAACGGGCTCGGCAACCTGAAGAAGGTCACCGGCGACGTCTACATCTACAACAACAACTCGCTCGCCAACCTGAACGGGTTGAGCGGCCTCAGCGAGGTCGGCGGCGACGTCACCATTCAGTCGAACGGCGCGCTGACCAGCCTCACCGGGCTGGGTAACCTGACCAGCATCGGCGGCTACCTGCAGATCTACAGCAACGGCACGCTGAGCAACGTCAACGCGCTGAACAAGCTCACCAGCATCGGCGGCTACCTCAACGTGCAATACAACGGCGCGCTGACGAGCCTCGGGCTGAGCGCGCTCAGCTCCGTCTCCCAGTACGTGCAGATCATCGGTAACAACGCGCTGCAGAACATCAACGGGCTGAGCGCTCTGGAGACCATCGGTCAGTACCTGACCATCAGCAGCAACGGGGCGCTCACGGATTTGAACGGCCTCGCTGCGCTGACGAGCGTCGGCAAGCAGCTCGTCATCGAGAGCAACGCCGTGCTCGCCTCGATCAGCGGCTTCGCAGCGCTGACCAGCGTCGGCGGTGAGCTGCGCATCGACAACAACGCGGCGCTGGCGTCGATCAACGGCTTCGAAGCGCTGACCAGCGTCAGCCCTGGCAGCGTGAAGATCTACAGAAACGGGGCGCTCACGACGATCGGCGGCTTCTCGAAGCTCGACTCGATCCAGGGCGGGCTCGAGATCTACGAAAACGCGAAGCTCGCCGCGCTCGACGCGACGAACGGCTTCGAGAAGCTGACGGAGATCGGCGCCGCCATCAAGATCTACTCGAACCCGCTGCTGAAGAGCATCGCCGGCTTCACCTCGCTGATTAACGCCGGTGACGACATCGACATTCACGACAACGGCTCGGGCACGACGAACGGCAGCATCAGCGGCTTCTCGGCGCTCACCAACGTGAACGGCGAGCTGAACATCGCGAACAACGTCTCGCTCGTCAGCGTGTCCGGCTTCGGCGCGCTGAGCACCATCGGCTCGTCGCTGATCGTGCGGGACAGCGACACGCTCACGAACTTCGACGGCCTCGAGAACCTGACCGACATCGGCCTGAACCTGGTGGTGCTGTCGAACCCGGTGCTGAACAGCCTGACCGGCTTGCGCTCCGGGACGCTGCAGGACGTCCACAACAACTTCCTGGTCGCCGGCAACCCGGCGCTCTCCAAGTGCGAAGTGAACGTGCTGCGTGACTCGCTCGGCATCGACGTCGCGCGCGATCTCAGCGGCGCGAACTCCGGGTGCAGCGGCGCTTGCAATACCGTGACCTGCGCGTCCGGCGCCGGC
This sequence comes from uncultured Sorangium sp., assembly GCA_966250485.1. Lineage (GTDB taxonomy): Bacteria > Myxococcota_A > Polyangia > Polyangiales > Polyangiaceae > PMG-095. Next base: position 5,687 of record CBINHN010000084.1, read on the forward strand.
GGCATCGCCAATCAGAGCGGCGTCTTCACCGGCGACGCTCACATCGTGAACGCGGCGGACCTCGCCTGGATGAAGAACGTGGTCGAATTGACCGGCACGCTGCAAATCCACGACACGACGCTGTCGAACGTGAACGGCCTCGCGAACCTGAAGACGGTCGGCAGGGAAGTTTACATCTACAACAACGCCAACCTGGGTACGGTCGCTGGCCTCAGCGGCCTCACCACGATTGGCGGCTACCTCCACATCCAGTCGAACGCCGCGCTCACGAACCTGACTGGGCTCTCGGCGCTGACCAGCATCGACGGTTACCTCCAGATCTACAGCAACGCCACGCTGGCGAACGTGAACGCCCTGAGCAACTTGGCGACGGTCGGCGGCTACGTGAACATCAGCTATAACCCCATGCTCGCGACGTTGGCGCTCGAGAGCCTCGCGAGCATCGGCGATGGCACCGGTGATTATCTGCAAATCTCCGGCAACAACACGCTGAGCTCTATCACCGGCCTGATCAAGCCGACCGGCACGCTGACGAGCCTGAGCGGCAATCTCACGGTGCAGTCGAACCCGCAGCTCAGCTCCTGCCAGCCCGACGCCTTGAAGGCTCAGCTCGTCGGCTGGACGCGCACGTACTCGCAGAGCAACAACAAGACCTGCGCCAGCAGCTGCTCCGGCGCGGTCTGCCAGTAGAACGACGCACGTCGCCGGGCAGAGCGCAGGCTCTGCCCGGCAGCGAGCGCGCAGCGAGTCAGCGCTGAGTCCGCGCTCAGACCAGCAGCGTGCTGAGCGCCATCGGGATCTGCGCGTCGCCCGAGATCTGGACCTTGCCGTTCATCATCAGCTCGAACGGGTTGGCTTCGCCGCGCTGCATGGCTAGAAAATCGCTGAGCTGACAGCGGACAGTGCAAGCCGCGGCGGCGGGCGGCGCCGCGGCGCCCGGCGTGAGCACGACGCGGTGCTCGCGGTCCGTCGCGGCGAGCACGAAGGCGACGCTGCCCGGCACGCCGCGGATCAACTCCGCGCGTTCTTTGTCGAGCGTCAGCGCCTTGAGCACCGCGAGCTGGCCCTCGCTGCCGCGCTGCGCGCTGAGCAGCTCCGCGCCGCGCACCAAGATCGGCTCGAAGTCGGCCTCGCTGAGCGACACTTGAACGATGGTGTCCGCGGGCACGCCCCCGCTCGCGACCACGCTGCCGGCGCGCAGGCGCACCGCGATGGGCTCGCGCTCGCCGACGCGAAATGCCACCGCTCCGGGCGAGCTGCCGTCACCCAGCGACGCCTGAAACGAGGCGAAGTGCTGCGGCAGCCACGTTTGAAAGAACTCGACGGGATCAGAAGGCACGGCGACCATGGCGCCGTCTTCTAGCACCACTCCTCGCCGCGACCGGTGTCAGCGCTGGCTTGCGTTATTTTGCGGCGTCCCGCGGGACGCCGCTCAGCGGCGCACGAGCTCGCTGATGGCGTGGGTCTCGCGGGCGCCGAGCAGACCGAACTGAACACCGCAGCCGTCGGGATTCGTCCAACGTACGACCACGGGCAGCGCGAGCGGCGCGCGGATCGCGGGTAGCTTGAGCTCGACCATGAGCCGTTCGCCGAACGTCACCGGCTCCGTCGTCGCGAGGTACATGCCGCCCATGCTGATGTCGCTGCCACGAGCGCTGAAGCTGCTGCCATCAGCGCGACGGCAGGCCACCTCGACATCGATGCTGGCGCGAGGATGGCTACGTTTTTCGACCACGCATTTGTCGTACGCCGCGGCACGTGGCGAAGCAACGGCAATCCTTCGCAAAAAACTGCCGCGAAGGTGCGACATTCGTCGCCTCGGAGGCCGCTGACCTCGAGCGCAGCGTCATGATAAAGAGGCATCGGGAGTCGAGGCTACGGACCACGCATACAGAGGCCGTCTGCGCACCACAGTCGCGCGTCACCTCGAAGGCTGGCAGCTCGGCCTGCTGGCCGTCGCGATCGCCGTGATTGCCGCGTGGCTGGCCCTGCCGCGGCCCGTGGCACCCAACGTGCTGCCGCTGCCCGCGGTCAATCGCCGCGCGCTGAGTCGTTCCCTGGCCGCGGACGCTGCACTCGCTGATGCCGGCCTGCGCGCTCCGCTGCCATTCGAGGTGCGCGCCGTCGGAGAGCTCGTGCGCCGCTACGGCAGCGCGGAGAAGGCCGGCAACGCGGCGGCGGCGCAGCGAGCCAAGGAAGAGCTGGCCGGCACGCTGGGCTTCGCCCGAGCGCGCCACGGCGTGGAGCCCCTATTGCGGCTGCGCGCGGTGCAAACGCGGCTGTTTCTCGCCGCGGTGCAGCGCTGGCAGGCCGCTGGCCGCAGCGACCGCGAGCTCGACGAGCTCGCCGGTGATTTCCCGGAGAGCTGCCGCAGGGCGGGCTGGGTGGATGAGCGGGGACGGCTGCTGCTGTCGAGCGCTGAGCTCGCCGTACAATTTCGCGTGCGTTGGACCGAGCTCGTGGGTCGCCTGGAGGACGCGCGATTTCGTCCGTCGCTCGACGAGCTGCGGCTCTACTTCCGCACGCTGCTCGAGCGCGCGCCCGACGGCTCCACGGCCGACGAGCGGCGGCTCGTCATGATCCGCAAGCTGGCGCGCATCGACTCTGAGTACCCGGCCTCGTTCGCGCTCGGCGTCGAGCTCGCGCGGCTCGGGCGTCGCGACGCGGCGCGCGCGGCGTTCGCGGCGCACCTGGCGCAAAACCCCGATGGACCGTGGGCAGCGCGCGCCCGAAATCACGCGCTGGCCATGAGCTCCGCCGCTGAGTAAACGCGCAGCCGCGCGGCGAAATCTGATAGGAAAACCAGGGTTGAGCGCCGTGCAAAAACGCTTCGGGCCAGTCGCCTTCGGCTGCGTCGTCCCGCTGCTCGCGGGCTGTGGCTCGGCGCGGCCCGCGCCGCAGACGAAGCCGACGTCCGCCGCGAGCGTCGCGAGCGCCCCCGCGACGAGCTACTGCGAACGTCTGCAACCGCTGCTCGACAAAGCCGCGCGCGCGGCGCGCATCGGCGCGGAGCTCTCGTGCCTGGACATGCCGAACGTCACGTCGCTCGGCTGGTACGGCGGCGCCCAGGCCGGCGAAGAAGCCGCGCTGGCGGATTGCTTCGCGTCGCCGGCGGACTACGAGTCCTTGCTGCACCCGGCGGAGTCGAGCTTCGAGCTCACCATCGACGAGGCGTTCAGCGATTCGCTGGATAGCTCCGGCGGAGCGCGGCTGAGCGCGCTGGTGCCCTGGCTGCCGGCCCTCCACGCCAGCAGCAGCGCGGAGAGCCGGGTGAGCGCGCGCGTCACGATCAAGGACGCGCGCTTCGTCACCCTCGTGGGTGTTGCGAGCAAGCTGCAGGGCCAGGCCGCGGAGCAGCGTTGCCTGCAGGCGCTGTGCAAGCCCGACACGAGCTACGTCCACAAGGCGCTGATCGGCACGCCCAGCGTCGTCATCGACGTGCGCGATCGCAGCGGAAAATCGCTGCAGGTGCAGGCGCTGGCGGCCGAGCTCGGCTTTCAGCAGCGGGTGACCGCGAGCGGCGGCCGCGAGCTCGTCAGCGAGAAACCGGTGACGCTGGCCGTGGCACGCAGCGCGTTTCGCAGCGCGCTGACCGAGCGGCTGTGCAACTTCTGTGGCCGCGATGGACAGAGCTGCTGCAGCGAGGGGCTCACCTGCGACGGAGGGCTCGGCTGCATCGACGGCCGCTGCGTACGCGTCGGCGGTCCCGGGCAACCCTGCGATGGGCTCGCCTGCAGCGGCGGAGCGACGTGCGTGAGCGGCGTCTGTCAAGTCACCTGCGGCGGACGCGGCCAGCCGTGCTGTCCCGGCGACGCGTGCTCGGGCAAGCTGCGCTGCACGCCGGATCCGGCCAACGCCATCGAGCACGAGCTCAGCCCCGAAGAGGCCGAGGTGCGCGCCGGCTATCTCGGCAGCGACGAGGACGTGATGTTCGGTAGCGCGAGCTGTGGCGCGCTGCAGACGCGCGCGCGCTTCGCCGTGACGAAGCTGGGCTCCGGGCGTGGCAAGTGTGACAAGGCGTGGTGGTTCGATCCCAAGAACGAGCGTGACTGCCGCGTCGCGGTGCACTTCGACGTCTCGACCTTCGGGGCGCTGAAGTGCCGCGTCGAACGCTTCGTGTACGCGCCGAAAAAGCCCGATTTGTGTCAGTGAGGCGGCCCGAGCCGCGGCAAGCAGGGCTCGCGCGCGAGCGCGCTCGGGAGTAAACCCTGCGCCCTGCCGATGTCCGAGCTCGAAGTCCTCGATGATCCCGCGCAAGCGCTGTCCCTGCCCGAAGGGCGCCGCGTCACCCAGCTCGAACGCGTGCCCGAGGAGCTGCGCAACGCCGCGGGGCCGCTGCACGTCGCGGACGCCGCCGGTTCTGCGCCGGCGCTGGTCGCGCACGCGCTCGCGCTCGCGGGCGCGCCGCACGTCGTCTATGTCGCCGCTGACGCTGACGCCGCCCGGCGCGCGGCGGCGGACCTGAGCGCGCTCGGCCGCGGGCTGCCGCTCGCACCCGGCCTCTCACGTGCGTCGAGCCCCGACGCCGCGCCGTTGCTGCTCACCGTAGCGGAGACGTCGCCCTACGCGGACGTGCACCCGGATCGGCGCGCGGCGATGACGCGCGCCGCGGGCCTGTTCCACATCGCTCGTGAGCTGCCGTTTCGCTTCGTGGTGGTCACCGCCGCCGCGCTGATGCGCCGCGTGGTGCGCCCGAGCGACCTGAAAAAGATGGGCGTCTTCGTCGAGGTCGAAGGCGAGTTCGACGTGGAGCGTAACGCGCGCCGGCTGGTGGAGACCGGCTATTTGCGCGTGCCGGTGGTGGAAGATCCGGGCACCTTCGCGGTGCGCGGCGGCCTCGTCGACGTGTGGCCCAGCGGCGCCGCGGGCCCGCTGCGCATCGAGCTGTACGGCGATCTGGTGCTCACGCTGCGGCAGTTCGATCCCGACGACCAACGCACAGTCGCGGAGGTGCGGTCGACGTGGATCGCGCCCGCGCGCGAGGCGGCCATCGACGCCGACGCCGAGCAGCGCGCGCGGGTGAGCCTGCGCGCGTTGTGCGACGCGGTGGACTATCCGTCGACCAAGGCGCGCGCGTTGATCGACGACATCGCCACCGGCCACGCTTACTTCGGGCTGGAGGGCTTCTTGCCGGCGTTCAGTGAGCTGGTGCCGTTCACGCATTACTTCGCCGCGGACACGCCGTTCGTGCTCGACGATCCCGCGGCGGTGGTGCGCGCGCTGCGCGAAGAGCAGGAGCGCGGCGTGTCCGGGGCCGCCAGCAGCGCCGGAAAGCCGCATTTCCCGTTCAGCGCGCTGTATTTGGAAGAAGCCGAGCTCGCGGCCGAGCTCGCCGAGCGCCCGGTCGTCGCCGTGCACCGCGCGGCCGTCGCGGGCGCGGCGTCGGCGAGCGGCCTCGACGCGCTGGAAGCCGCGGCGCCGGACGCGCCCGCGCTGGTGATCCGCGACCACGAGGACTTGTCGCGCGCCTCGAAGCTGTCGCGCACGACGCGCGGCAAGGCCGCGTCGCTCGAGCCCTTGCTCAAGCGGCTCGCGCTGTGGCGCGAAGCCGGGCTGCGCGTCGCGATCGTGGCGCGCACGCGCACGCAGGCCGACCGCGTGCTGGCGTTGCTGGGCCATCGCGGCGTCGCGGTCGAGCTGTGCGAGGGCGAGCTCACGCCGGAGGCGCTGGCCGCGCGCGACGTGGTGCGCATCGTCACGGCGCCGCTCGCGCGCGGCGCCATCGCGCCGGGCGAAGGCTTCGTGCTCGTCACGGAGGAGGAGATCTTCGGCCAGCGCGCGCACCGCCCGGCGGCGCGGCCGCGCGTGGCGCGCGCGATGTTGGAGGATCTGCGCGCGCTCGAGCCCGGCGATTTCGTGGTGCACGTCGATCACGGCATCGGGCGCTACCTCGGCCTGGAGAAGAAGCGCGTCGGCGACGTCAGCGTCGATTTGATCGTCGTCGAGTACAGCGGCGGCAAGCTCTATCTGCCGGTATATCGGCTGAACCAGATCGAGAAGTTCTCCGGCGGCGAGGCCGAGCCGCGGCTCGATCGCCTGGGCGGTCAGACCTTCTCCAAGACCAAGGCCAAGGTGCAGCAGCGCGTGCGGCAAATGGCCGACGAGCTGTTGAAGCTGTACGCCGAGCGCAACGCGGTGAAGAAGGAGCCGCTGCCGCCGCCGGACGACGACTACGCCGCGTTCGAGGCCAGCTTCCCCTACGACGAGACGCGCGACCAGGCCACGGCCATCGCGGACGTGATCGGCGATCTCAAGAGCGAGCGCGTGATGGATCGCCTGGTGTGCGGCGACGTCGGCTTCGGCAAGACCGAGGTCGCGCTGCGCGCCGCGTTCTTGGCGGCCAACGCCGGCCGCCAAGTGGCGCTGCTGTGCCCGACGACGGTGCTGGCGCAGCAGCACTTCATGACCTTCTCCTCGCGCCTGGAGGACTACCCGCTCAACGTGCGCGTGCTGAGCCGCTTCGAGTCGCGCGCGGAGCAGAGCGACACGCTGAAGGGCTTGAAAGACGGCAGCGTCGACATCGTGGTCGGCACCCATCGGCTGCTCTCCAAGGACGTCCATTTCAAGAATTTGGGCCTGTTGGTGGTGGACGAGGAGCAGCGCTTCGGGGTCACGCACAAGGAGCGCATCAAGCAGCTGCGCGCCTCCGTGGACGTGCTCACGCTCAGCGCCACGCCCATCCCGCGCACGCTGCAGCTCGCGGTCGGCGGCCTGCGCGACATGTCGATCATCACCACGCCGCCGGTCGATCGCCGCGCGATCCGCACCATCACCTCGCAGTTCGATCCCGAGATCGTGCGGCAAGCGGTCGAGCGCGAGCTCGAGCGCGGCGGTCAGGTGTTCTACGTGTACAACCGCGTGGAGGGCATCTACGAGCGCGCGGAGCGGCTGCGCGCGCTGGTGCCGCGCGCGCGCGTCGCCGTCGGCCATGGTCAGCTCAGCGAAGAAGAGCTGGAGCGCACCATGTTCGATTTCGTGGCGGGCGAGTTCGACATCCTGGTGGCCACCGCGATCATCGAGAGCGGGCTCGATATTCCGCGCGCCAACACCATGATCATCGATCGCGCGGACCTGTTCGGGCTGGCGCAGCTCTATCAGCTGCGCGGGCGCGTCGGGCGCGGCAGCGAGCGCGCCTACTGCTACCTGCTGGTGCCGGCCCCGAGCCAGATGAGCGACGAGGCGCGCTCGCGGCTGGAGGCGCTGGAGCGCCACAGCGAGCTCGGCTCCGGCTTTCACATCGCCGCGCTCGACATGGAGCTGCGCGGCGCGGGCGACGTGCTGGGCGCCGAGCAGAGCGGCTTCGCCGCGGCCGTCGGCTTCGACCTGTTTTGTCACATGTTGGAGGAGGCGACGCACGAGCTGCGCGGCGAGGTCGTGGTGCACGAGGTCGATCCCGAGCTCAGCGTCGACGTCGAGGCGCTCATCCCGGAGAGTTATATCGCCGAGCTGGGCGTGCGGCTCAGCTTCTACAAGCGCCTGGCCAGCGCGGCGGACGAGGCCGAGATCGCCGACATCGCGGCGGAGCTCAACGATCGCTTCGGCGAGCCGCCGCTGGAGGCGCGTCGCTTCGTCGAGCTGATGCGCTTGAAGACGGAGCTGCGCAGGCTGTGCGTGCTCGGCTGTGAAGCGACCAAGCGCAGCGTGAGCCTGCACCTGCGCGACGACACCGCGCTCGATCCCGCGAAGGTGGGCGCGCTCGTCGCGCAGAAGAAATCACCGTATCGACTCAGCCCTGACGGCCGCTTGACGCGCCGGGCGCTCGACAACGAAAACTTCGAGGATGGTCTCGCGCTCGTCGATCGCATGCTGAGCGAGCTCGCGGCGTGCGCGAAGGTGCGTTGATCCCCACCTGAACGGACGTCCGGCTCCGTACGACGAGCACACTATCGCAGTCGCCAAATTGGAAAACTTCCCGTCTCGTTGAATGAGGCGTTCTGCCGAGTTCGCCGTGGCCGCTGTGCGCGTCAACAGCTAGACTGGAACGCGCGATCCGAGCGCGCGTGATCGCGAGCCGGCGAAGGTGTCGATTGCAGCGTAACGGTATGGAGAGCTGATGCCAGCGGGAGAAAACACGGGACATCTGCCGACGGCGCTGCTCGAGCAGTTGGAGCGCGACGGGCGCTTTGCGGAGCTCGCGACCGAGCTCGCCGCGCTCGCCGGATCCGCGCAGGGCGCGGAACGAGCCGCGCTTTATGCTCGCTTGGCCGAGGCGGCGTTGCGCATGGCGGATATCCCCCGGGCGCTCGACGCCCTGCGCGCGAGCCTCGAGGCGGATCCGCGGCAAGCCACCAGCCGGCGCTGGCTCGAGGTGCTGCTGGCCGAGCCGGACCACGCGCTGGACGCGGCGGCCCTGCTCGCGCCGCTCTATCAGGCGGAGTGCCGCAGCGACCCTCACGCGGCGTCGATGTTGCTCGCCATGTTGGAGCTCAAGGCCAACCGCTGCCCCGACCACGACGAGCGCATCGCCGCGTGGGCGGAGCTCGCCGCGACGTTCGACGTGGCGGCAGCGCCGCCGGAGCGCTTGCGCGAGGTCGCCGTGCGGCTGCTGGCGCGGACGGCGCTAGAGTGGCCGGGCGGTGTCGCGAGCTGGATCGAGCGCGTGTTGCGCTTCGTCCCCGAGCCCGAGCAGCAGCTCGAGGCGCTGAACGGCGCGCTGAGCCAGTCGCTCACCGAGCCGCAGACGCTCTTCGAGCTCGCGCTGGCGACGGGTCACGTGCTGGAAGAGCTCGGCCGCAGCGAGGAAGCGCGCCCGCTCTACGAACGCGCGCTGGTCGCCGACCCCACGTCGCCCGAGGTGCTCGGCCGCATCGACGAGCTCGCCGCGAAAGCCGGTGAAGCCGTGGAGCAGCGCGCCGCGCGCTTCCGCGAGGGCATCGCGCAGGCGCAGGATGCGGAGCGGCGCGCGGCGCTGCGCGTGGCGTTCGGCTTGCTGCAAAAGAACGTGCTCGATGATTTGGAGGCCGCCAAGGGCACGCTCAGCGAGGCCATCGCCGAAGCGCCGCGCTCGTTTCGCGCGCACGAAGCGCTGCTCGACGTGTGCGCGGCGCTGCAGGACGAGGCCGCCGTGGAGCAGGAGCTCGAGCGCGGGCTGACGCTGTTCGTGGGCGCTCAGCGGCGGCAAACGCTGGCGCGGCTCGGCGAGCACTTGCTCGCGCGCGGACGCGCCCGCGAGGCGCTGGATCGCGCGCGGCCGCTGCTGGACGAGCCCGAGGTCGACGACGCGGCGCTCGATTTCGTCGAGCGGCTCGCCGAGGAGGTCTCGGACCTAGAGGTCGCGCGGCGCGTGCACGAGCGGCGCGTGGACGTGGCAGCGGATGAGGCCGCGCAGGTTCGCGCGCTGGAGCAGCTCGCCGAGTTCGCGGAGCGGCGCGCCGGCGACGGCTTCGCCGCCGCCGACGCGTGGAAGCGCGCGGCCGAGCTCGCGCTGGTGAACGGCGCCCCGCTGGTGGACGTGGAGCGCTTTTACCAGCGCGCCGTCGCCGCTTGCCCGGAGGACGCCGGGGCGGCGCGCCGGCTGCTCGAGCTGTGCGCGCAGGGCGACGACTGGCAGAATTTGCCGAACGCGGTGCGCTCCCTGCTCGAGTCCGGCGCGGATCCGCTGGCGGCGGTGGACTTCGTGCTGAGCTTGGAGGCGCGCGCGACGCAGCTCGGGGTCGCCGACGAGTTCGCCAGCATCGCCGACGACGTGGTCTCCCGTCTCGAGGACGAGCGCGAGGTGGAGACGCGCGCGGTGGTGTCCGCCAAGGCGCGCGTGATGGCCAGCGCCGAGCGCTTCGACGAAGCGGCGCACGTGTACGAGGCGCTGATCGAGTCATTTGCCGACGAGCGTGACGTGCGCGCGTTCGTCGATTTGGTCGAGAGCAACAAGGTGCTCAGCTGGCGGCACGCCAAGCGCAGCTGGCTCTTCGAGTGGAGAGCCGGGCGCGCGGAAGATCCCATCGGCGTGCTGAGTCACTGGGCGCGCGTGGAGGAGCAAGAGTTCGGCGACGTGCCGGCGGCGCTCGCGCTGCTCGAGCGCGCCCGCGGCCTGGACGCCAAGCGCCCGGAAATTTACCGGGAAATGGCGCGCCTGAAGCTCGAGAGCGACGACGCCGACGGCGCTTTGCAAGCGCTGGCCGAGCTGCGCGCCGCGCTGAGCCCGGACCCCGCCACGGACGAGGAGCTGAGCATGGCCGAGCTGCTCAGCGAGCGGCTGGGCCGGCCGCTGGAGGCGCTGCCGCTGCTGCGCGAGGTGCTGCGCGCGGCGCCGAGCTCGGCGCGCGCCAGGGAGCTCGCGTTCGCGTTGTGTCGCCAGCCGGCCACGGCGGTGGGCGCCGCCGAGCTGCTCGAGAGCGCGAGCCTCGCGGCGGACGCCGCGGAGCAGCAGCGTGAAGCGCTCCATGCGCTGCTCGCCGCCACCGCCGAGCACGCGCTCGAGGGCGACGCTGCGGCGGAGCTCACGGCGCTGCGGCGGCGCTGGTTCGAGCGGCTGGTGGCGCTGGAGAGCGGGCCCGCCGCGCTCGCGCTGTTCGAGCGCGCGGCCGCAGAATTTCCCAAGGACGAGAGCATCTGGGAGGCCGTCGAGAGCGCGGCCGTGCGCGCCGCCGAGCCGGAAGCGGCCGTGCGCGCGGTGGAGGGCGCGCTCACGCGCACCGACGACGCAGAGCTCGCGGAAGCGTTGGGGCGGCGGCTGGTCGCCTTCGCGGAAGAGCACGTCGGCAACCTGCGCGCGCTCACGCCGGCGCTCGAGCGCATGCTGACGCTGGCGCCGCGCGCGCGCTGGGCGTTTCAGCGCGTGAAGCTCGGGCTGATCAACGAGCAGCGCTGGGAGGCGCTGTTCGCGCTCTACGAGCGCGTGCTCGCGGCGACGGACGAGACGGACGAGCGCGTCGCGCTGCTCGACGAAGCGGCGGTCGCAGCGCGTGATCTGGCCGGCGATCCGGCGCGCGCGATCGGCTACTGGGAGAGCTATTTCGCGGAGCGGCCGCACGACGCGCGCGTCGATCTGGCGCTGGAGCGGCTCTACGAGCGGCAGCAGCGCGGCGAGGCGCTGATCGCGCACCTCACGCGCCGCGAGCCGCGGCTGGAGGAGCCCGAGCTCGTGCGGCTGCGTGAGCGAGTCGCGGCGCTGTGGCTGGACACGGGTGACGCGGGCCGCGCGCTCGCCGTGCTCGAGAGCTTGCCGAGCTCGGCCGAGACCGCCGACGGCACCCTGGCGCTGCTCGAGCGCGTGCTCGCCGTCGCGAGCGAGGCCGCCGAGCGGAAGGTCGCGCGGCGAGCGGCGGCGCTGCTCAACGCGCGCTATCGCGCGCTGGGTCGCCCGCGTGAGGTCGCGGACGTGCTGGTCAAAGAGCTGGCCGGCGCCGAGGACGCCAAGGAGCGCTCGCGGCTGCTCGGCGAGCTCGCCGAGCTGCGCCGCGAGCTCGCCGATGAGACGCTGGAGTTCGAGACGCTGGGCGAGCTGATGCTGTTGCAGCCGCACGACGCCGCGCGCCGAGCGCGCCTCGCCGAGCTCGCGCAAGCCCTGGAAAACCGCGCGCGGCTGGCGGAGCTGTTCGTGCTCGCCGCCGAGCGCGTGCAGGGCGAGCCGCTGTTCGCCGAGCTGCTCAGCGAGGCCGCGACGATCTCGCTCGAGCTCGGCCAGCGCGAGCACGGCGCCGAGCTCTTGGCTCGCATCTTGGAGCAGGCGAGCGACGACGCGGCGCGACTGCGCGCGGCGAACCAGCTCGAGCAGCTGCTACTCGAAGCGCGGCGGCCGGCGCAGCGCGCGGGCGTGCTCGAGCGCATCGCCGAGCTCAGCCCGGGAGAAGCCGAGCAGCGCGCGGCGTTGCTGGAGGCCGCGCGCGTCGCGCTCGACGAGCTCGCTGATCCGGAGCGCGCGGCGACGGAGTATCGGCGCTTGTTGGCGCGCGCGCCGGAAGACGTGGCGCTGCTCGATGGCTTGTTGCGCGCGCTGCGCGCGGCCGAGCGCTGGGTCGACGTGGTCGCGGCGCTGGCGCACCGCGCGGAGCTCGAGCCGGACGATGCGCGGGCGCGCGACAACCTCGGCGAGGCGGCGCGCCTGCGCGCGGAGCAGCTGCGCGACGTCACGGGCGCGATCCAGGCCTGGTCGGACATCCGCGAGCGCTTCGGCCGCGACGCGGAGAGCTTCTCGCGCCTCGCCGAGTTGTTCGATCGCGCTGGTCGCTACGGCGAGCTGGCCCAGCTCTTGGCGGAAGAAGCGCAGCACGCGGCGTCGCCCGTCGAGCTCTACGCGCGCCTGGCGGAGGTCCATCGCCAGCACACCGGCGATCTGCCCGCTGCGCTGCGCGCATATCTGAGCGCCGGCATTTTGGTCAGCGCCGCGGAGCTGTTCTGCACGCAGGCCGAGCTCGTGAGCGACGAGCCGCGTCTGGCGCTCGAGCTCGCTCAGCGGCTCGCCAGCGCGAGCGAGGTCGACGTCGCCGCGCGCGTGTTGCGGCGACAAATCGAGCACTATGGGCCGCGCCGGCCGAAGGATTGCGTCGCCGTGCACCTCGCGCTCGGCGAGCTGCTGCTGACGGCCGGTCAAGCGCGCGCGGCGCTCGGCGAGCTCGCGGCCGCCGCGGAGCGCTACCCGGAGAACGAGAGCATTTTGTGGCGCCTCGGCGAGCTTTCGTATCGCGAGTCCGAGCTCGAGCGCGCCGAGCAAGCGTATCGTGCGCTGCTGCTCGTGCTGGGCCGCGGCGCCGAGCCGGGTCAGGTCGTGCATCGTCGCGCCGAGGTGTACCTGGCCATGAGTCAGGTGGCGGCCAAGCGCGGCGACGGTGAGCGCGCCGAAGATCACATCGCCTCCGCGTTCGAAGCGGCGCTCGCCAGCGAAGAAGAGGCGCTGGCGCTGGAGGCGGCCCTGCACCGCGCCGGCCGCGCCGATCTCGCCGAGCGCGCCATCACCGCGCGGCTGGAGCGCGCGCGCGATCCGGGGCGCGTCGCCGGCGCGCTGCGCGATTTGGTCACGCTGAGCTCGGGCGGCGCGCTGGAGCCGGCCTTGGCGGAGCGCGCGCTGCGCTTGGCCGAGCGCTGCTTGCGCGAGCTGGAGAGCGCCGGCGGCAGCGACAGCGCGGCTTTCCAGGCGCTCTTGGACGTCTTCGAGCGGCTCGAGCAGAAGGAGCGCGCGCTCGCGGTGTTGGAGGTGCTCGCGGCACGCGCGGGCAGCGAGCGCGAGCGGCTGCAGCACGAAGCGGCCATCGCGGCTCGTTTGTTGGAGTTGCCGGACCGCAGAGAGGCGGCGCTCGAGCAGCTCTGGACCATCGCGCGCAAGGACGCCGCGCTGGCCGAGCCATATCAGCTGCTGTACGGGCTGGTGTCGGACGGGCCCGAGCTCGAGCAGCTGCTCGACACGCTGAAGACGCAGGCGCGCGCCGCCACTGCGGCGGGTGACGCGTCGCGCTTTCGCCTGCTCTCGCAGCGCCTCGTCGAAGCGCTGGAGCGCGCAGGCCGCCTGCCCGAGGCGCTCGAGGTGGCGCGCGCGCTGGCGCAGGACGAGAGCGAGAAAGCGGGCGCGCTCACCAAGATCGTGGAGCTGGAGGAGCGGCTCGGCGTGCAAGGCAGCGAGCTTGCGGCTTCCATCGAGGCGCTGCTCACCGTCGAGAGCGACGCGGAGCGCGCCGCTTCGCTCGCGCTGCGGCTGGTCGAGCTGCGCAAGCAAGAGTGGGACGACGAAGGCGTCGAGCGCGCGCTCGAGCTCGGCTTCGAGCGCGCGCCCACGCGCGCGGAGCTCGCCGACCCGCTGGTGTTTCGGCTGCTCGAGCGCGGCGCTTCGGCGCGCGCCATCGAGGTGCTCGAGCGCCGCATCCGCAGCACTCCGCAAGAGCCGGAGCTGCGCTTGCGGCTCGCTGACGCGCTGAGCCGCGCCAAGCTCCCCGAGCGCGCGCTGCAGGCGCTGGAAGCCGCGCTGGCCGCGGGCGCCACCGAGGCCGCGGTGCGGCGCGAGCGGGCGCGCATCTTGGAGCAAGTCGGCCGCGCCGAGGAGGCGCTGAGCGAGCTCGACGCCGCGGTCGCGCTGGGCGCGGGGGCGGCAGCGGAGCTGCTCGAGGCGATCGAGCGCAGCGGTGCGCCCTCGCGCTCGGAGCGCTGGGCGCTGCGCGCGTCCGATTTGCTCGCCGAGTCCGGTCAGCGCGCGCGAGCGCGCAAGGTGCTAGAGCCCTGGGCCGAGCGCCAGCCGAGCAGCTCGGCCGTGCTCACGCGCATCGGGCGCTGGGCTACGCTCGACAAAGACTATCCCGCGGCGCTCGCCGCGTACCGCGCGCTGTGTCGCGTCGAGCACGGCAGCGCGCGGCGCAACGCGGTGCTGTCGTTCGCGCGGGTCGCGGAGGCCGCGGGGCGCGCCGACGAGGCCGTGAGTGAGGTGGAGACAGCGCTGGCCGAGGGCCTGGAATCAGCGGAGCTGCGCCGCGAGCTCGGCCGCCTCTACGCGCGCACCGGAGCGCGCCTGAAGCAGGGGCGCAGCCTGCTCGAAGAGGCCAAATTGGCCAAGCCGAGCGCGCAGTTCGAGCTGTTCAGCAAGGCGGCGGAGCTGCTCGCCGCGGAGGGCGCCAGCGAAGAGGCGCTGGCCGCGCTGGAGCAGGTGCAGAAGCTGGACCCCGAGCGCGCCGACGTGACGGTGCTGACCGCCACGGTGCTGTCGGCGGCGGGACGCAGCGGCGAGGCGCGCGCCATCGTGCAGCGCGCGCTCGCGGCGAGCGAGAAGCGACGCGGCAAGCAGCACGCGAAGCTTTTTTACAAGCTCTGCGAGCTCTCGCTGGCCGACGATGACTGGCCCGAGGCGTTCGAGGCGCTGAGCCAAGCGCATCAGCTCGACAAGAGTGACCCCGAGGTCGCGCTCACGCTGGGTTTGCTCGCCGCCGATCTGGAGCGCGGTGAGGTGGCGTTCACCGCGCTGCGCTCGTTCATCACGCTGAAAGAAAAATCGGTCGATACGCCGAGCCGGCGCCAGCTCTCGCGCGCCTACACGCAGCTCGGCGAGCTCGAGCTGGGCAAGGGCCAGCGCACGGTCGCGCGGCGCATGGCCACGCGCGCCGTCGAGACCGATCCAGAAAACAAGAACGCGCAGCGCTTGCTCTCCGAGCTCGGTCCACGTTGATTCAAGGAACAGACATGGCATCGCCCGCACCCGAATCGAATCCTTCTTCTCCGCTGCCCGCCCCCGAGCCATCCGATCCGAGCGACGTCGCGAGTTGTCTCGAGACCGCGCAGGAGCTCTGGAACAACGGCCAGCAGCGCGAGGCCGTGCGCTGGGTTCAGCGCGGCGCCGCGGCGGCCGAGCAAGCGGGCAATGATCTGCGCGCGTTGAAGCTCGCGCGCATCGGCGCCGAGCTCGCCGCGGAGACGGCCGGAGAGTCCTCCGCGCCGCGCGCGCCCACGGAGACTCCCAAGCCGGCTCCGGTCAGCGCGGCGCCCACGGCTCCGGTCAGCGCGGCGCCCACGGCTCC
>CBINHN010000085.1:0-21068 GCA_966250485.1 uncultured Sorangium sp.
CCGTTGCCCCCCCTGCTGGAGTTCCTGATCGACACCAGCGGTTCCATGGCTGAGCGGCCCATGATGGCCACGACGAACGAGACCAAGTGGCAGAGCACCCGCACGGCGCTGACCGAGGCCTTCACGGACATGGCCGACGGCACGGGCACGGGGCTGATCTTCTATCCCAACATCGCTGTCGGCCCGACGTTTCCGACCCGTCCGGGCACGGGCAGCAGTCGCGGCGGAGCAGGAGGTACATCTGGCGCCGGCACGGCCGGCGCAGGCGGAGCGACCAACACGGCGTCGATGGCGTGCTTCGATCATCAGATCGCGGTTCCGCTCGCGCCCATGGATGCCGCTCACCGCATGCAGATGCTCAACCAGCTGCAGCGCAAGATGGTCACCGGGAGAACCCCGACCCACGACGCCTACCTCTTCGCGGTGCAAACGATCCAAGCCTCCACCTTGCCCGGTAACAAGTACGTGGTGCTCGTCACGGATGGAGCGCCCACCTACTCTCTGAACTGCGTGGGCGACGGCGTCACCGAGGTCGATCCCACGCCGATCGTCGAGGAGGCGAAGCGCGCGTTCGAGCAGGGCGTGAAGACCTTCGTGATCGGCTCGCCGGGCAGCGAGAGCGCGCGCACGTCGCTATCGCAAATCGCGACCCAAGGCGGCACCGCGCTGCCCGGCTGCTCCGACGCGGGACCAAACTACTGCCACTTCGACATGACGCAAGAGCCGGACCTGGCCGCCGCGTTGAACGCCGCCTTCAAGGCGATCACGACCCAGGTCGTCAGCTGCAGCTACACGATCCCGCAGACGTCCGGAAACAACGTCATCGATCCGACTAAGGTGAACGTGACGTTGTCGAGCAGCGCTGGTCAGGACACGCCGCTGCTGCAAGACAACACGCCGAACTGCAGCGACGGCTGGCAATACTCGGCCGACATGAAGAAGATCGAGCTTTGCAGCCAGACCTGCGCGCAGGTCAAGGCCGACGCCGGAGCCAAGGTGAACCTGCTGTTCGGCTGCACCACGATGACCCGCTGAGCGGCTCCTCAACGAACGCGGGCCTCCGGGCCGACACCAACTCGCTACGCAGCCTGCGGTTTCGGCCGGCTCGGCCATTCGCCGGCCCTTCGCGCCACGATTCGGGCTAAAACCTTAGCCTCTCTGGCGTTACGAGCGTGCCTTCTCTCGGCGAGTTTCCGGCGTGGTTCCTGTTTGCGTGCGCCGTACCGTTCGGGCTGCTGTGGGGCAGCTTCCTGAACGTCGTGATCCATCGGCTGCCGCGTGAAGAGAGCGTCGCCTTCCCCGGCTCGCACTGTCCGCACTGTGGAGCGCCGATTCGGCCGCTGCACAACATACCGCTCGTGAGCTGGCTAGTGCTGCGCGGCCGCGCGCGCTGTTGCGGGGCGCGCATCTCGATTCGCTACCCGGCGGTCGAGCTGGTCGGAGGCTTGCTGTCGGCGGCGGTGCTGCAGTGCATCGTGCTAGAGCTGCCAGGCGAGACGCCGCTCTGGCGCGCGGCGCTGCTGTTCGCCTGCTACCTCGCGCTCGGGCTGATCCTCATCGCGCTGGCGTTCATCGATCTCGAGTTCATGCTGCTGCCGCGCTCGCTCACCTTCGGCGGCGCGGCGCTCGGCTTCGTCTCCGCCAGCTTCCGCGGCGTCGCCGCGCTGGACTCGATAGTGGGCGCAGCGCTGGGCTTCTTGATCATCTATCTGCCCTTCGATTTGCTGCATCGAAAGCTGCGCGGCTACCCAGGCATGGGGCTCGGGGACGCAGCGCTCGCGCTGCTCGCGGGAGCATGGTTCGGCGTTCCGGCGGCGCTGTTCGCGCTGTTCGGCGGCGCCGTGCAAGCGACGCTCGTCACCCTCGCGGTGTTCGCCAGCAAGGGGCGCATCGACGAGCCGGAGGCGGTCATCCGCGAGCGTGAAGAGCACGCGGCGCTGCTCGCCAACGCCGAAGGCGAAGCGCGCACGGAGCTCGAGCGCGAGCGTGAGCTCGATCCCGTGCTGCGCGAGGCCGAGCCGGGCCTCGGCAAGGCGCGCATTCCGTTCGGCCCGTTCCTGGCGCTGGCTACGCTCGAGTACGCGCTGTTCTTCCGTGACGGCATCGTCGCGGTGCTGGACACCTGGCTCGACCCGCTGACATGAGGGGCTTGCTCCTGCTTCCTCTGCTCGCCGCCTGCGGCAGGACGCCGGAGCCGACGCGGCCGGTCGCCGAAGAGTTCGTGGAGGTGGGCTACCCTCCGCCGCCCGCGCAAATCGAAGAGCGGGACGCCGCGCTCGCGGGACGCCCGGAATGCTCGTGGCTGGACGGGCACTACGAATGGCGCGGGCGCCGCTGGCAGTGGCAAAGCGGGAAATGGGTGATCCCTCCGCCCGACTGCGTCTACGCACCGCCCGGCGTGAGCTATAGCCGACCGCCCGATGCGAAGCTTTACTACACGCCGCCTGGCTGGTACCCGCGCAGCGGCAAGCGGGACTGCGCGCCCGCCGTGCCCTGTCTGCCCGAGAGTCGAAGCGAACGATGAGTGACGGCGAGCCGTGGTCGATCGCCAGCGTGCTGCGCTGGGCCACCGAGGATTTCTCCAAGCGCGGGCTGAGCAGCGCGCGCTTGGACGCCGAGCTGTTGCTCGGACACGTGCTGGGCCTCGATCGCGTGCGGCTGATCGTCGACGCCAAGCGACCTCTGAGTGAGGCGGAGCTCTCGGCGTTTCGTGAGCTCATCAAGCGTCGCCGGCGCGGCGAGCCGGTCGCCTATTTGCGCGGCGAGCGCGAATTCTACGGCCACCGCTTCCGCGTCGACGCGCGCGTGCTGGTGCCTCGCCCTGACACCGAGACGCTGGTCGAGGTGGCGCTCGGGCGCACGCGCTCCAGCGCGCTCTACGGCCGCGCGCTGGATCTCTGCACCGGCTCCGGCTGCGTCGCGATCGCGTTCGCGCGCGAGCGCCCCACGTGGAAGGTCTCGGGCGTCGATGTGTCGCCCGAGGCGCTCGCGCTCGCCCGTGAGAACGCGATCCGCTTGGGCGCCGCCTTTTCGACGCGCTGGCTCGTGGGTGACGCCTTCGCGCCGCTCGCCGAGCATGAACGCTTCGAGCTGGTGACGGCCAATCCCCCTTACATCCCGCGCGCGGAGCTCGCAGAGCTGGCCGCCGACGTGCGCGATTTCGAGCCGCGCCTGGCGCTGGACGGCGGCGAGGATGGGCTCGATTTGATCCGGCGCCTGGTGCGCGAAGCCCCGGCTCGGCTGGTGCCGGGCGGCGTGTTCGCCTTGGAGGTGGGCTACGATCAGGCAGCGCGCGTCGAGCAGCTCTTCGCGGAGGCCGGGTTCGTAGGGCTCGAACGCCGCCGCGACTACGGCGGCATCGAGCGCGTCGTCAGCGGCGTGAAGCGCGCCTGAAGCGCGCTACGGACCGCCGTAAAATGTGCTGCGAATGCCGGCGTACATACCGCCAGCCTCGGCGGAGCGCGAGAACATGTACGTCCCTTCCACGAACGGCCCGAACGCGAAATAGCCGGTTCGGAACAGCTCGTAGCTCACGCCGCCGCCCACCACGCTCATGAAGCCGCCGTCGGCGTCTTCGCGACCGCCCTCCAGCGTGAGCCCGCCCGCGCCGAAGTTCCCGTACGCGGAGAGATCACGCAGCTTTCCTCCGAGCGACCACAGCGGGAAGGTCTCGACGTGCGCGATGAACGCCGCGCCACCGCCCTTGATCTTGCCTTTGCTCGCGCCGATGCCGCTCAAGCCGAGGCCGAACACGAACCAATCGCGCAGCGCACCGCCGAGCCAGAGCGTGTAGGTCGAGCTCAACGCGGTACCGGTCGTAGACTTGAACGCGGAGTTGTCGATCTTCGAGCTCTCGTTGGGGTAGCCCACGAGCCGCGCGGCGCCGTAACCGAGCTGCAGCGACGCCGCGAAGCCGGAGCGCCGAGTGGCCTTGATCGAATAACCCCCGTCCCAGGTGTCCTCTGCCGCGCCCGCGACGCCGGCGGACAGCGACAGCGCGAGGACCAGGGCGGCTCCGACGAGTCTCATGCGCGGGAGTTTTCGGCCCGAGGCGCCGCGCGGTCAAGCCGGCTCAGCGGCGCGGCGGCAAAACCGCGCCGACCTCGCAGCCTATTTCCTGCGCCGCGCGAGCACGCGCAAGAACTCGAGCAACGCCTCCTGAAGCTCCGGGCTCAGCGACTGCATGATGTTCAGAACCTCCGTCGAGGTGTGGCTCGTTTCGCTCATCCCACCCACGAGCTCACCCGCGGTGACGCCCAGCCCCTTCGCGAGCGCGAGCACGGTGCTGAGCGACGGGTCTCGGCGCCCGTTCTCAACCGTCCCAATATAATTGGGGGTAAGACCGGATCTCTCCGCGAGCTGCTCGAGCGTAAGGCCCAGCGCGCTACGACGGCGGCGAACTTCCCGACCGAACGTCAACGGAGCCTGAGTTCTTCTCGTTCCCGGGCCTGACATGAACCACTGATAGTGTTGTTATTCAACACGATGGGATAGAGCGTTGAAAATGACCGGCCGCGCCGAGAGCCGCCGGCCGCAGCAAAAGCGAAGATCCATTGCTACTCCCAGAAAGTTGGCCAGTGAGCCGTGGGTCCGGCAAAAGCCTCGGACATGGTCCGCCAGGGGTTCGGCTCCACCCTCGACAGAATCACGCTGCTCGTCGCGATCGCGGCAGTGACGAGCTGTCAGCGTAATCCCGGAGACGATGCGCTCAGCAAAGCCGATGAAGACGAGGCGCATCTTCCGAATTTTCCTCCGCCGCCCGCGAACGGTCCGAAGCTCGGCGTGCTCGCGAACGCGACGCCGATACTCGAGCGGCCGAGCAAGAACGCGCGCTCGATTGGTGCGCTCCATGCGGGTGCGCTCGTCACCCGCGGAGCGAAACCCGTGCGTAAGACGAAGGATTGCGACGCTGGCTATTATGCGATCTTTCCGCGCGGGTTCGTGTGCTTAAACAACGGCCTGACGCTGGCGCTCGAGCATCCCACGCTGGCCGCCATGTCCATACAACCCGCGCTCGACCAAGCATTACCCTACACCTACGGTCGAACACGCACGGACAGCGCTCTTTACGAACGCGACCCCAGCAAAGAGCGCGGCGTGCGTGAGGTGCAGAAGCTGCGGCGCGGCTCCGCGCTGGCCATCGTCGGCTCTTGGACCGCGAGCATCGGAGACGGCGAGCCCGAGCGCCTGGGCTTGGCCACCAACGGACGCTTCGTGCGCGCGCAGGATCTGGAGGCGGTGCGCGGCTCGAGCTTCGTCGGCTACGAGTTCAAAGACGGCAAGGAACCGCCGGTCGGCTTCATCGTCAAGCGCGCGGTGTCCGCCTACGCGCCCGAAGGCGACCTGCTGAAAAAGAAAGACCGCATCGAGTTTCACGAGACGCTGCCGATGACCGGTCACTACCGCACGCTCTACGAAACCAAATTCTGGGCCACGAGCGACGATCGCTGGCTGCGAGAGCGCGACGTCAGCATCGTGCACCGCCGCACTCGCTTTCCTGATTTCGTGCGCGACGGTCAGCGCTGGCTCGACGTCAGCGTCGTGCTCGGGACCCTGACCGCCTACGAAGGGAAGAAGCCGATCTTCGCCACGCTGGTCAGCACCGGCCGCGATCGCGGCGCGGAGGCGACACACACGAGCGATGGCGCGCCGCCCGCCGTGACGAAGCTCGGCACCTTCGAGGTCGTCGCGAAACACGTGACCCTGCTCGGCGCTCCACCCGAGCGAGCCGGAGAGCGCTACTCCGTGTTCGATGTGCCTTGGGCGCTCGAGCTGTCGTCCGGGCAGTACGTGATGGGAGCGTACTGGCACGATCGCTTCGGCGTGGAGCGCGGCGCCGGTGATCTGACGCTCGCCCCGGAGGACGCGCACCGCTTGTTCGAGTGGGCGACGCCGGCGCTGCCCGCGGGCTGGCACTCGGTGAGCAGCGACGGCGGCGAAAAGACGATGGTCGTCATCCACAAATGAAGCCGGCGCCCTAGCCAGGCTCCACTTGCGTCGCGCTACTTGCGGAGCTGCTCGAGGATCTGCACCGTCGCGCGAGAGCGGTTCAGCGAATAGAAATGGATGCCGGGCGCGCCGCCGGCGAGCAGCTGACGACACTGCTCGGTAGCGTGCTCGACGCCGATGCGCTGCACCGCCTCGGCGTCGTGACCGACGGGCTCCAGCCGCTCCAGTAACGCCTGGGGTATCGTGGCGCCGCACAGCGCCGTCATGCGCTTGATGCCAGACACGTTCGTGATCGGCATCACCCCAGGGATGATCGGCACGTGGATGCCGATGGCGCGAGCGCGCTTCACGAAATCGAAATAGGTCGCGGCCTCGAAGAAGAGCTGGGTGATGAGCAGATCCGCGCCGGCGTCCACCTTCTGCTTGGCGCGCAGCAGATCGCCGTCGAGCGAGTCGGCCTCCGGGTGCTTTTCGGGGTAGCACGCGCCGGCGATGCAGAACTGATAGCTGGCGCGGATGAAGGCGACGAGCTCGTCGGCGTGCGCAAAGCCGCCCTCGGTGGTGACGAACTTCTGCTCGCCCTTGGGTGGGTCGCCGCGCAAGGCGATCACGTTGTCGACGCCGCCTTCCACGAGCTGATCGAGCACGCGTGCGAGCTCCTCGCGCGTGGCGCCGACGCAGGTCAGGTGCGCCATGGTCTCGAGCCCTGCCTCGCGCTTGATGCGCTTTACCAGCTCGACCGTCAGCTTCTGCGTGCTGCCGCCCGCGCCATACGTGACGGAGACGAACGCCGGCTCGTAGGGCACGAGCTGCTCGACGGTGGTGAACAGCCGCTTCATGCCCTCGTCGTCCTTGGGCGGGAAGAACTCGACGGAGAAGGACGGGCGCGCGCGCGACAATTTTTCGGAGATTCTCATGCAGACCGGCCAAGATAGTACCTTTACCGCGTCGCGAGTAAATCTGAGCTACATGGGCAGTCGCATGCGAATCCACATCGTGGCCGTTTCAGGCACTGGGATGGGCTCTCTGGCTGGGCTTTTATGCGAGCTCGGGCACGAGGTCTCGGGCAGCGATACGAGCTTCGACCCGCCGATGGGGCCGGCGCTCGCGGAGTGGGGCGTTCGCTGCCTGACCGGCTTCGATCCCGCTCACCTCACGCCCGCGCCGGATTTGGTGGTGGTCGGCAACGTGTGCCGGCCCAACAACCCCGAAGCGCGCGCGGCGCTCGACGGCGGACTGCCCACCACGCACATCGCCGGCGCGCTCGCGCGCTTCGCGCTGGACGGCGCGTCACCCCTGGTCGTGGCTGGCACGCACGGCAAGACCACCACCACGGCGCTCACCGCGCACCTCTTGGATCGCGTCGGCATGGCGCCTGGGTTCTTGATCGGCGGTCTGCCGCGCGATTTTCCACGTAGCTTCCGCGCCGCAGGGCCGCGTCGCTTGAACGTGGGCGCGCAGCCCGCGCGGCGCACGCCGTTCGTCATCGAGGGTGACGAATACGACACGGCGTTCTTCGAGAAGACGCCGAAATTCTGGCACTATCGCCCGGAGGTCGCGATCGTCACGTCGATCGAGCACGACCACGTGGACATCTACCCAACGCTCGAGTCTTACGTGGCCGCGTTCCGTCACTTCGTGGAGCTCGTTCCGGAGCACGGCCTCGTCATCGCCAACGGCGCTGACCCGCTCGTGCGTGAGGTGGTCGCGCACGCGCGCGCGGAGGTCGCCTACTACGCGCTGCAGGGCGAAGACACGGGGGGCGCTGCGCCACACTGGCTCGCAGCGCCGGCCACGAGCGCAGCGGAAGGGCAGAGCTTCGATCTGTTCGCCGGGGGCGTAGCCTGCGGCCGCTTCGCGCTGAGCGTGCCAGGCCGGCACAACCTGAAGAACGCGCTCGCCGCGCTGGCCGCGAGCGCGCAAGGCTACGGCGCTCGCCTCGCCGAGCTCGGCCCTGCGCTCGCGAGCTTCAGCGGAGTGCGGCGCCGGCAAGAGCTGCTCGGTACGCCAGGCGGCGTCGCCGTCTACGATGACTTCGCGCATCACCCCAGCGCGGTGCGCGAGACGCTGGCCGCGCTGCGCAGCCGCCACCCAGGGGGCAAGCTGCTCGCGGTGTTCGAGCCGCGCAGCGCGACCGCTTGCCGCAAGCTGCACCAGCAGGAATATCCCGCTGCGTTCGCGGCGGCGGACGTGGTTTTGTTGGCGCCGCTCGGCCGCAGCAATCTAGCGCCGGAAGAGTCGCTCGACCTCGACGCGCTGGTCGCAGCGCTCGGCGCGCTCGGGCGCCACGCCGAGCGCTGCGCCTCGCTCGACGCCATCGTGCCGCGGGTGCTCGAGCTCGCGCAGCCCGGCGACACCGTGGCGTTGCTCTCCAACGGCGCCTTCGGCGGCCTCAACGTCAAGCTCGTCGAGCGCCTGGCGCTCCAGAGCTGACGGGGCGCTTTGGAGCTGATATAGGTCGCCCCAAAAGAAGGACATGGCGACGTGACTTGCCCCTGCGGAAAAGGCGAATCGATCGAAACCTGCTGCGGTCCCTACATCGAGGGCAAGAAGCGCCCAGAGACGGCCGAAGCGCTGATGCGCTCGCGCTACACGGCGTTCGCGACGGGGAACGTCGACTACATCATCGAGACGCACGATCCGGAGCGGCGCGGCGACATCGACGAGGGCAGCACCGCCGACTGGGCGAAGAACTCGGAGTGGCTCGGCTTCGAGCTGGTGAGCTCGGAAGCGGGCGGCGAGAGCGACAACGCCGGCGTGATCGAGTTCGTGGCGCGCTACAAAGTGAAGGGCGTCACCATCAATCACCGCGAGCGCGCCGTCTTCCGCAAAGCCGGTGACCGCTGGGTCTTCGTGGACGGGCAGATCAAGAACGGTCCGCCCGTGCGGCGGAACGAGCCGCGCGTGGGCCGCAATGA
This sequence comes from uncultured Sorangium sp., assembly GCA_966250485.1. Lineage (GTDB taxonomy): Bacteria > Myxococcota_A > Polyangia > Polyangiales > Polyangiaceae > PMG-095. Next base: position 8,868 of record CBINHN010000085.1, read on the forward strand.
GCCCTGCCCTTGCGGCAGCGGCAAGAAATACAAGCGCTGCCACGGCGCAGCCGCCTAGAACGCCGCGCCGCCTCGCTACACCGAGCCGGGCGTCGCTCTGGCGCTCACGGCTCGGGGAACGTGGTCAGGTTGCCGCTCAGCATCAGCAGCGACAACACCGTCCACGAGTGGTTGTAGTAGCGGCTGCGCGCCAGCAGCTCGCCGCTGCGAACGCGAGCGTATGCGACGTCGATGAAGGGCTGATAGCGGCGGTCGTGCATGGCGCCCACCGCCGCGCTGCCGACGAACACCGCGGAGCCTGGGTTCGGCTGCTGCGCGCGAGGATCCGGCGCCGGGGCGCCCGCCAGCGTGTAACCGTCGACGATGGCGTCCGCGCCGATGCCGGCGAAGAAGGCGCTGACGCGCGCGAGGTAGCGACGCGCGCGCGGATCCTCACTGTCCGCGAAGTCTTGGGCGATACGGAACGGCAGCCGCGCCGAGTCGTATTGGTAGTTGGTCATCGCGCCGGGAAAAGCTTCGACGGGTGTGCCCGCCGCGTCGCACCAAGCGGGCACCAGGCCGTTGTCGCGGTTTTGGTTGCGCTCGTTGAGGCTCGCCTCGACGACGGCGTAACCGCGCTCGATGACGCGCTGCCAACCTTGGTTGCCGGAGACCTCAGCGAAAATTCGATACTGCTGCGGCGCGAAATACGACGGATTGAACACGTTCTGCCCGCGCCATTCATCGCCAGGTAGGAGCATGTCGGGCCACTGCCCGTGATCGACCTCCAGCTCGTAGATGAGATCGATGTGGCGACGGGCGTAGCTGAGGTAGGTCTCACGCAGACTTCCGCGCCCACCCCATTGCCGAGCGGCCATCACCAGCGCGTAGGCCATGTCCTCGTCGGCGTCGGTCGCGGCGCCGCTGCCGAGCGCGGCCCCGCCGTCGGGCGCGACGTACCAGCTCATCAGCCCACGGCTATTCGAGAACTCCAGCGCGTACTGCCAGAAATTGTCGAAAAGCGGCTGATCATCGACCATCACCGCGATGATCATGCCGTAGGCGATACCCTCCGACACGGTGGAGTTCGCCTGTCCATCGGGAGTGTCGGGCCGGCGCGCGCGCAGAAATCCGCGCGCGCCTTCGCTCGTCACGATCTCCTCGCGCCAGCGTGCGAGCGCGCGCTCCACGTCACGATGATCCGCTGCCTTGGGATACGAGAGCGCTGCTTGTCGAACATTGCGAGGGAAAGGGAAGCGACCCATGCTGGCGCGAGCATAGCTCGCACGCGACGGCATGCCGAAAAGTTGCGGGAGATGCCACATCGGAGTAGGCGCCGCGTGCGCTGAAAGTGCGTATTTCCAGCTGGTCTCGCGCGCCCGGCTAGGGGATGATGACGACAGCGATGAGCTCCGGCGACGCCCGCAGAGCACGGCCCCAGATCTTGCAAACGGCCTCGTTGCCCGCTCGAGCACCTGCGCCGCCGAGAGCGCCCGTGCGCTCCAAGACGCCCGCGCCGTCAAAGACGCCCGCGCCGTCAAAGACGCCCGCGCCGTCCAAGACACCCGCGCCCTCTAGAGCGCCGCTGTATTCGCGCGCGCCACAAAAGCCGGTTCGGGCCAGCCCACGACCCGAGCCGCCGCGCGAGGCGCTGGATCCCTCCGTGCTCGTCGTCGGTGCCGACAACGTGTTCCTGCCGGCGCTCAGGCTGGCGCTGGCGCGACATCGCGTCCACGTCGAGACGGCGCCCATGGCCGAAGCAGTGGAAGCCGCCGTGGTCGCGGCGCCCGATCTGATCCTCTTGGCGGGCGACGCCGCGCGCGACGCCGGGCACGACCTGCTCTCGAAGCTGACGAGCTCGCCGGTGAGCTCGGTCATCCCCGTCGCGCTGCTCGGCGACGACACGACGCTGGACACGCGCCTGAACGCGTTTCGCCACGGCGCCGCGGCGGTGATCCCCCGCTCCGCCAGCATCGACGCGGTGGCGGAGACCGTCGCCAAGCTAGCCCGAGAGATCCCCGAGCGCGGCGGGGACGCGCTCGGCCAGGTCGGTGAGGCGACGCTGGAGGAGTTCGTCAGCGCGCTCACGCGAGAGCTGCGCAGCGGCATTCTCTCGGTTACGCCCGGCGCAGGTGACGACAAAGCGCCGATTCGACTGGTGCTCGGCGGCGGACGTCCACTGGCCGCGTTCATCGACGAGTTCGTGGCGCGCGTGCGCCGGCACGTCGTGCAAGCCGAGCCGCTCCACTACGAGTTCGATGATCGCGCAGGGGGCACCGTGCAAGTGCTGCCGGCCGAGCAGCTCGGCTCCGAGCCGCCACCCAGCAATGTACAGGGCCTGCGGCTGCTGCTCGCCGACGACAACCCGGCGCGCGTGGACGTCATCACCCAAGAGCTGCGCCGGCGCGGCGCGGAGGTGGCCGTCAGCGCGCTCAGCCCGTCCGACGCCGAGCTCGCTCGTCTGCGCGTGATGGACCCCGAGGTCGTCATCGTGGGCGAGCGCGAGCTCGAAGGTCAGGGCTACGCGCTGCTGCGGCGAATGAAGCGAGATACGCGCCTGCGCTGGACCTCGCTGCTCGTCGTGCGCTGGGAAGAGCTCAGCGACGCGTCGTTGTTGATGCCGGTCGTCGAGCGCATCACCGGCCCTATCGCGGAGCTCGCCGAGGCCGATCGCGCGCTCTCGGACCGCGCCGAGCTTGGCGACCCTTTCGACGCGCGCCTGGAGGTGAACGGACCCGCGCGTTGCCTGCGCGCGCTAGCGGCGAGCGGAAGACCGCTGCGCGTGACGATCACAAACCCGCGCTTGCACGCGGAGCTCGATCTCTCGGACAAGCTGGTCGTCGGCGCGACGGCTACCAGCCCGAAGGGCGAGCGCTGGGAAGGCGCCGCCGCGCTCGCCGCGCTGCTGATGATCAGCTCCGGCCGCGTGCGAGTAGAGCCCTCGGCCTCGCCCGCAACGACCAACTTGATGGCCCCCGCCGACGCCGCGTTCGATCTAGCGGAGCGCGAAATCGCGCCCATCGCGCCCTCGTTGCCGGCCCCCGCGAGCGTCAGTCAGCCGCCAGCTGCCGAGCAGAACGTGGTTCCAGGACCGGCGGCGCTGCCCGGCGCAGCGAGCGCCGATCCTTTCGCGCAAACCCTGGCGCAAGCGCCGGGCGACGCCGGGCCAGCGGGCGCGCTGCGCCCGGATCCTTTCGCGCAGACCCAGCCACAGGCTGCGAGCGCCGCGCCCCCCTCGCGCTTGGACCCGTTCGCAGAGACGCGCCCACAGACGCCCGCCGCGCACTCGCTGCGCGCGCGCTCCGCCTCGCAATCGTCGCTCGCGGCGCAATCGTCGCCCGCCTCGCAATCGTCGCCCGCGCCGCAATCGTCGCTCACGCCGCATTCGTCGCTCGCGCCGCGCTCGTCGGCCACACCTCGCGCTTCGCTGCTGCCGCGCCCGAGCAGCGCGCCAAAGCTCGCGCGCCGCGGCGTCAGCGCGCCGTTCGCGGCGTTGCTCGTCGGCTTGGCGGTGGCACAGGGTCTGCTTTTCGCGGGCGCCTATCGCTTGTTCAAGCGTCACGCTGACGCAGCGCCCGCGAGCGCGCTCGCTGCGCCGCACGCTCCCGCGCCCGCTGTGCCGCGCGCCCCCGCGCCCACTCCGAAGCTCGCGACGCCGCCGGCCAAGCCAGTCGCGCCCCCGCCTGCGGCCGTGTCCAACGCTGGCGCAGCCGCTGACGCTCCGCAGCCCGTCGCGGAAGACGACGCAACGCCCATCCCGGCGGTGGGCCGCGATGAGTCGGGCCAGCGCGCGCCGACCTGCGATGAGCTCCTCGGCGCTGCAAAGCCGGCCGGAGCACAGAATCCGGGCGCCGCGTTCGAGCAGCTGAAGCGCGCGCGGCGCGCGGTGGTGATCGGCAAAGCGGAGGACGCGCAGCGCGCCTATTGCATGGCGATCCGCTGGGATAGCCAGAACCCCGACTACTATTTCGAGCTCGCGCAGGTGCTGCTGATCCGTCGCGATGGCGCCGCCGCGGCCGAGGCCGCCAAGCAGGGCATCGAGCTCGCGCCCGCGAACACCAAGGGACAGGGCATCGTGGGGGACGGGCTCGCGCGCATCGGAGAGGTCGACGCAGCGCGGCGCGCCTGGTTCGCCGCCGCCGGCGTCAACAACCCGAGCGCCGCTGAAATCCAGCATTTGACGCGGCGCTCGCTGGGAGAAGCCGAGCAGGCGCTGGCCAACCGCGACTACGTGCGCGCCGAGCGCTTCTACCGCCGCGCCAGCTTGCTCGACACGAAGAACGCGGAGGCGCGGCGCGGCCTGGCCACGGCCCTGCTGCGCCTCGGCGACGGCAAGAACGCGCTCGCTTGGGCGCGGGCCGCGCACGCCCTCAGCGCCGAGGACCCGGCGATCCAGGTCACGCTGGGCGACGCGCTGCTCGCCGTGGGCGACGTCGCGGGGGCGCGCAAGGCCTACGAGGACGCGCAGAGCCGAGGCTACGCGGACGCGCGCCGGCGCCTGCGCCGCTTGAACCGCTGAGCGCCGCGCATTGGTCAGCGAGCGCCGCGCTGGCTACACTGCGTGCGTGTCCGCAGAACCCCAGTCCCTGTTCGACGAGCTCGGCGGTGAAGCGCGGCTGCGCGCCATCATCGATCGCTTCGTAGACCGCCTCTTCTCGGACATGATGATCGGCTTCATGTTCGAGCGCGCGGATCGCCAGCGCATCAAAGACATGGAATACGAGTTCGCGGCGCAGCACCTGGGCGCGAACGTCAGCTACAGCGGGCGCCCGCTGGTGGACGCGCACCGCGCGCACCGCATCTTCGACGGACACTTCTCGCGCCGGCTCAGCATTCTGCGTGAGACGCTGCTCGAGCTGCAGGTCCCGCCGCGCGTCCGCGAGCACTGGCTCGCGCACACCGAGGCGCAGCGCGCCCGCCTGGTGGTGGGACCGTGCAACGCGGCGCTGCCCGACTCCAAAACATGATTGTCTCGCAGCGCTCACGCTTGGCCGCGCTCGCCGCGGCCTGCGCCATGGCGGTGGCCTGTGGCACCGCCGGCTCAAGCTGGATGGCGGAGCCGCTGACCGCGGAGGACCAGCAGCAGCTGCTCACCGAGCTGCCACCCGCGGACGCCAACGACGCGCGACCGGCGGCCACGGCGCGCACGCGCGTGATCAGCGAGCCGCGCGCGGCAGACTCGAGCGAAGAGCCGCTCAACGCGGCCGACGTCAGCGCGCGCATCACCCTCTCCGGCGGCCGCTCATTGGGCACGTTCCGCAACACCTACTACGACTTCCCGAGTGAGGCTGATTTCGACGGCGCGCCCGTGCCGCTGAAGAACGCGCGCTGCGAGACCATCGGCGAGGTCCCGCGCGCCTTCTTCGAGAGCGTTTGCGTGCAGGGCAGCGGCACGCTGCGCAGAGGCGCGACCGTGAGCTTCGCCAAGCGCGACTGCGCGTGCGCGGAGATTTGTCCGCGCAGCGAGCAGCGCATCTGCTTCGATGTGCTGGACGCGAAGGCGTTTCCGTGGGGCCGCGGCGCGACCGGCAAGGCGATCACTCCGCTGCTCACCGTCGCCGTGGACAGCGACGTGATCCCGCTCGGTACGCCCATCTACGTACCAGAGCTGGAAGGGTTGCCGCGCGACGCAAGCGGCGCCGCGACGCACGATGGCTGCTTCATCGCGCAAGATCGCGGCGTGCGCGTGAAGGGCAAGCACATCGACGTGTTCACCGGTCACGCCGCGATCACCGCGCTCTGGAACCGCTTGGTCCCGAGCAATCAGGGCGTCACGGTGGTGCTGGACAGCCCGCGCTGCGCGCGCGGCAGCTGACGTTCCAGCCCGTTTCGCTAGGGTCCGAGCCAGCCGATCTTGGAGCCGTTGACGGGGTTGTCGCCGGCGTTCGTAAACATCACGCCCACGGGCGCGCTGATGGTCGCTCCCGCGTCGACGCTGCCGGGATTATCGAAGCTCCACGGTCCGGCGTTGGCACCGCTCACCGTGATGGAATCGACGTAGACGATACTCGGGTTCGTCCAAGAGGTGCCGCCGTCCGCGGTGAGCTGAATACCGACGCGACCGATGGTGGAGCGGTTGAAGGACGTCTCCTGCCCCTTTACGTCCCAGACCAAGTCCATCCAGCCGCCCGCGACGAGCTCGGCCGCGCTGCGCTGAAACAGCTGTCCGTAGTCCGAGCCGATGCCGCGGCCGCTGTCGTGTTGGATGTAGCCCTTGACCTGACCGCCGCTGCCGGCCTCCACGTACAAGTGATAGGTGATCTTGGCGTTGTTGAAGTCGGTGCTGCCGCCTAGGAAGATGACGAAGTTTGCCTTTTGCCCAGCCGCAGTGAGCGGCACGGTGAGCTTCGCGCAACCCGGACACTTGCTTAGGGGCCCGCCGCCGCCGGTGCTGGAGCCTCCCGTTGCGCTGCCACCCATGCTCGAGCCACCCGTGGGAGCTCCGCCGCTGCCGCCCAGCGTGCCGCCGCTACCGCCGCCGCCCCCGCTGCCACCACCACCGCTCGAAGCACCACCGCTGCCGCCCGCCGCGCCGCCGCTGCCAGCCGCACCGCCCGTGCCGACGCCACCCGTCCCGACGCCGCCAGAGTTGTCGCCGCCGTCCCCGCCCATGCCGCCCATCTCGGGGGCGCCACCCGAGCCCATGCCGCCCGCGCCGCCCATCTCGCAGTCGGGGCCGGTACACGCTGGCTCCGCGCAGTAGTCGTTCACGCAGCGGTTGCTCTGGCAATCGAGGTTTTGCAGACAGCGCGCGCCGTTCGGGCAGCGATCGCAGACCGGGCCGCCGCAGTCGGTGTCCGTCTCACGACCCGTCTTGTCCTGGTCGTGACACGTCTCCTGCTCATCGCAGGGGTTGAGGCAGGTGCCGCCGCAATCTACGCCTTCTTCGCCCGGATCTTTGCTGCCGTTCAGGCAGGCCATGGTGGTGCACTGCCCTTGCCCGCAGAAGCCATCTCGGCAGTCACTACCGGTCTCGCAGCGCTTACCGAACGTGCAGCCGGGGCAGGTATCACCGCCGCAATTCAAGTCCGTCTCGTTGTCGTCGATGATCGCGTTGTCACAGCCGTTCGCGACGCAGTAGAGACCAGAGCACACCTGGCTGCGGCAATCCGAGGAGAGCTTGCAGCGCTGATTGACCCCGCAGAGCGGGCACTCCGTTCCGCCGCAGCCGACGTCGGTCTCGCCTTCATTGGTGACGGCGTCTACGCAGTGCTGCGCCTGGCACAGCGAGTTGACGCAGCTCTCGATCGCGCAGTCGCCATCCTCACGGCAGCTGCCGCCAACCGGGCAGCGCGCGCACAGGTCGCCCCCGCAGTCGATATCGGTCTCATTGCCGTTGCGCTCACCATCGTCGCACCGGAACACGGGTGCAGGCGCATATTTGTAATCCGGGAGCGAGCAGGAGCCGGCCAGAACCGCTCCAACCCACAGAACGTTAAGAATCGAACGACGGCGCAAGACGGCGCAGTCTAGCGCGGTTTTCGCTCGGAGCGCAGCAGCGGAGCCACCGCGCCGACGCGAACCCTGGAAAGTAACGATGACTCACGCTGCGGGTTCTCGTTTGTTGCGAGCTTTGGGTGCCGTTGCGCCCCTGCGAGTCAAGTTCGCGGGTCTCAGCGTCGACGGGCAGCGCCCCTCACGAGGCGCTCTGGAGTCGCTTGCGGACGCCTACCGCGACCGCGCCGCGCGCGAAGGGCGCTGCGCGCATGGGCACGCGCATTGCACCCTCGCCCGCCTTTCGAAGGGAGAACGCCATGGCCACTCTTGCTCGACCACTCGCCATCGTGACTGGAGCATCAACGGGAATCGGGCGTGAGCTCGCGAAGTGCTGTGTCGAACGCGGCTTCGACCTGCTCATCGCGGCTGACGAACCCGAGATCGAATCCGCCGCAGCCGAGCTGCGCGCAAGCGGGGCAACGGTAGATGCGCTGCAGGTCGATCTCGCGACCTTTCAAGGTGTCGAGCAGCTGTACGCCGCCACGCGCGGCCGCCCTGTGGCGGCGCTGCTCGCCAACGCCGGTCGCGGTCTGGGCCGCGCGTTCTTGGATCAAGACTTCCGCGACGTGCAGCGCGTCATCGACACCAACGTGACGGGTACTTTGTACCTCATTCAGTTGGTCGGCCGTGAGATGCGCGCTCGCGGTGAGGGGCGCATCTTGATCACCGGCTCCATCGCCGGCTTCATGCCGGGCACCTTCCAGGCCGTTTACAACGGCACGAAGGCGCTGCTCGATTCATTCTCGTTCGCGCTGCGCGCCGAGCTCAAAGACAGCGGCGTCACCGTGACGTGCCTGATGCCCGGCGCGACGGAGACGGAGTTCTTCGAGCGCGCCGACATGCTCGACACGCGCGTCGGCGCTGAGAAGAAGATGGGCGCCGATGAGGTGGCGAGGATCGGCTTCGACGCGATGCTGCGCGGCGAGGGCGACGTGGTCGCCGGATGGCAGAACAAATTGCGCGCTGCCATCTCGAACATCATGCCGGCTGGGTGGGCCGCTGAACAACATCGCCGGATGGCGGAACCGGGCGGCGCGGACCACTGAATCGGCAGCGCGTCTCGCGCGCGAGCTCGAGCGTCGGGGCTGCGTCTCGCAGCAGCCTCGACTCTCGCGCGGCCCTGTGGCACGCCGGGTGCGTCGGAGCCCCGGATGCATTCTTCAACGCGCTTCATCCTTCCTCTTGCGCTCGGCGGGTTGGCGGTCGCGGCCAACGGCTGCGGCAGCGACAGCAAGAACGGCCCTGCCTCTAGCGGCGGCAGTCCAGCGCTGAGCGGGGGAAGCACAGGGCTCGTCACTGGCAGCGGCGGCGCCCAGCTTGGCAGCGGCGGTAGCACGACGACGAGCACGGGCGGCAGCGGCGGCGCATCCGCGAGCGGCGGCGGAGCGCCGGGCGGCAGCTCCTCGGGCGGCAGCTCCTCGGGCGGCGCGTCTGGCGCACTCAACAGCACGGGCGGCTCCGCTGTTGGCAACTCCAACGGCGGCAATGCCGGCGCTGAGGCGACGGGCGGCTCTGCCGCGGCAGGCGCCAACGCGGGCGGCGCCAGCTCCGCGCTGCGCGGCAGGGCGGCGAAGATCTGCGAAGGCGGTAAGGTCTACGGAGATCCGCTGAGCGGCATGGGCAGCCTGATGCAAGTGGGGCCGCCGCAGTCGGACTACTTCGCGTTCATCGAGGGCCCGGTGTGGGTCGACAAAGTCTCGGCGCTGTTCTTCTCGGACAACGCCTCGAGCCCGACCGAGCGCATTTTCAAGCTGGTACCCCCGGCCACGTCTCCGTCCGTGTTCTTGCCTGCGAGCAACAGCAATGGCCTGGGCGTCGGAAACAATGACGAGATCGTCGCCACGGATCAGCGCAACAAAGCCATCGTGCGCTTCGACGCGACGAGCGGCGCGACCATCGGAAAGCCGATCTCGACGGGCAGCGCCAAGCCGAACGACGTGGTCGTGCGCAGCGACGAGAACATGTACTTCAGCGATCCGGACAGCGGCTTCTATCGCGTCTCTCCGGGCGGAGAAGTGAGCGCGGCCATGAAGCTGACGCAAGGCAGCCGCCCCAACGGGCTCGCGCTGTCGCTCGATGAGAACGTGCTGTACATCGGTGACGTCGGGAACAAGAGCATCACCCAATACGCGCTGGCCGCCGACGGCAGCGTGGACAGCGCGACGCCCACTCCGCTGGTCAGCGCCGCCAAGAACGACATCGTCGATGGCTTGTGCGTTGACTGCGCGGGCAACGTTTACGCCAGCACCATCAACGGCGTAGAGGTGTACTCCTCGAGCGGCGCCTACCTCGGCAGCATCCCGACGGGCGAAGCTTCCAACTGCACCTTCGGCGGCAGCGACCACAAAACGCTGTACGTCACCTCTCGCGCGCTTCTGAAATACGTAGCGCTGAACGTGCCCGGCTTACCAGACTGACGCCGGCGCTGGACGCGCTGCACGCGCTCGCCTACGTGTAGCGAGCCATGACCCACTCAGCGAGCGACAAAGCAGCGTTTCGCCTCGCGCGGCTCGGCGCCGCAGACGCCGCGCGCTATAATGAATTTCTGGCCGCCGGTTGCGCCCAGCACCCGGACACGCTGCGCATCGCCCCTGGCGACGTGCGCGCCAACCCGTTCACCGTTCCGGCGCCCGAAGAGGGCTGCACGCTGGTCGCGCTCTCGGACAATGACGCTTGGCTCGGCGTGGGCAGCCTCGAGCGCGAGCGCGGCCGTGAGAAGCGCCGCCACGTCGCCTGGATTTTGCGGATGTACGTGGCGACTCCGGGCCGCGGCATCGGCGGGGCGCTGCTCCGCGAGCTGCAGCGCGAAGCAGCGCAGCTCGCGGGCGTGAGCAAGCTGAACCTGACCGTCGCGGCTCACAACCACGTCGCCGTCGAGCTGTACCGCTCCGAGGGCTTCAGCGAGTTCTCGCGCGAAGAGGATGCGTTCCGCTGTGGCGAACGGGCGATCAGCGAGCTCTCGATGAGCCGCTCGTTGCGCGGCTAGGGCCGCGCTTCGTCGCGCGTCGGGCTCGGCGGGCGCTCAAACCCGTCGCGCGTCGGCGAAGCTCTTCGCACGCAGCAAGCGGCGAACCTCGCCGACCAGGCTGCCGAGGTCCGCCTTCGAGACGATCGCGCCGGCGCCGCTCTCGTCGAGCATGCCCTCGAGCTCCTGGGTGCTCTCACCGGAAATGAGCACCACGCCCAGGCTCTCGAAGCGCGGATTACTGCGAAACAAGGTCGCCAGGCGATCGCCGCGCATGCCCGGCATCAGCACATCGATCACGACGATGTCGACGCGATTGGAGAGGATCGCGCGGCTAGCGCCGATCGGCGACGCCAAGGTCAGGACGCGATACCCGGCCTCCGACAGCAGATCTTTGATGTGCTCGCGCGCTACTTCGCTGTCGTCAATCACCAGCACCGTCGCAGACTGCGCGGCTTGCACTCGTTCAGCGGCCGGCCTCACGATGACAGCTCCCTGATTGCCCGGCTGCGGCGGCTTGGGTGGCCCTGAATAGGTGCGTTGGAATGTGTAATCATGCCGTGAAATAAACTCTTGCGACCGTGACTCATAACGTCCGCAACCTCAGCAGCTTTAAGTCCCGGCCGCCGCAGCTGACCACGAGGACGCGCCCCCCCACGCCCGACCTCTACGCAGAAGTAGGACTGCAGCCGTCGGCGTGCGACAATTCTCGCCTACCGTGTAGGCAACCATGAACCTCCGTGTCGGCTCGCTGCTCCTCGCCTGCTCGTTGCTCGCCGTCGCGCGCCCCGTCCGCGCCTGCGACGAAACACCGGAGCCCATCGACTACTTTACGTTCGCTGAGCCGCTGCCCGCGGATGGCAGCAGTGAGGTCCCGCGTGACACCGCGATCTTACTTCGCGCGCGCGGCTACGGCATCGGCGGCAGCCCCATCGTGCCGAGCTTCTTCGACATCGGTGAGCCGCTGCTGACCGACAGCGATGGAGAGGCGATCCCGCTGCGTCGCTCCGCGGCCGATTGGAGCGCCAGCGGCCCCGCCGTGGCGCTGATCCCAGCCGAGCCGCTCGCGCAGAATACGGAGTATCACTTCTCCGCGAGCGTGCTCGAGACGGACGTCCCGCGACCGGACGAGGCCGAAGGTCCCGAGTCGCTCGAGCTCTCCTTCACCACCGGCGCCGAGCTCGCGCCCGAGCTCACGCTGGACGGCGACTTGGAGGTCACGCTCAGCACCACGAGCACGTCCGTGACGCGCTGCGATCTCAGCGACTGCGGCTGGACCAACTGCCGCCCGGAGGGCGAGCGCCCCGCGCTCGTCGCTCACGTGCGTCTTCCGGCGGTGAGCGGCGGCGTCGATTTCGATGGCTATCAAGGCGTGCTGATCCTGACCGACAATCGCGGCGTGACCTTCAGCGGCGCGGGCGGCACCACGGACAGCGGTTTCGAGCTCTTTTCGACCGCGAGCGTCAGCTTCCAGGGCCAAGAGCGCGCTGAGGTCGATATCGAGCTCGACGACCTCGCTGCGCCCTATCAGCCCTGCCTCTCGCTCAACGTCTGGGACCCTTCCGGAAAAAACGTGAGCGCGGAGCCGCTCTGCTTGAAGGCGTTGAAGCCGAGCGAGCGCTACCCGAGCGAGAACGGCGGCGCAGGGGGTGCGGCTGGCGCAGGTGGCGCCGCTGGCGACTCATCCGTGGCTGGAGCAGCGTCCGGCGGCGAAGCCGAGCCGAGCGCTGGCGGTACGCACAGCGGCGGCGTTGGCGGCG
>CBINHN010000086.1:0-19470 GCA_966250485.1 uncultured Sorangium sp.
AGCCGCACGAACGTGGCGGCAACGGTTTTCGCGTCGGTGCGCGAGGGCCGCTCGAGCCACGTCGTCAACATTTCGACCAGGCCCCCGCCAATGTAGCGGGCGACGGTCGCACGCTCATCATCACCGAGCCTGAGGCACTGGAGGTCGGCGTCGACTAGTCGCACGACGACTTCGCGAAAGCGCCGGAGCACCACCTGGCCGCTCTTCTTGCCCACGACAGCGCGGAACATACGCAAGTGGTCCTGCGCGTGCTCGAATAGCGCTTCAGCGAACGCGAACTTGCCCCTGGCCGTAGAGCGTACGGCGTCCATCGAGGCGTACAGCCCTTCGAAGCCGTCGAGCAAGAGCTCGTCCTTATCGGCAAAGTGCAAGTAGAACGTCGAGCGGCCAACGTCGGCGCGATCGCAGATTTCCTGCACGCTGACGCGGTCCCAGCCGCGCTCGATGATCAGAGAGATCAGCGCTCTATGCAGCTCGCGCTGTGTGCGCTGGACCCGACGGTCCACGTGACGATGCGGGCTCTTCTTCTTCATCGCTGCATTCCTGGACAGTTGCTCGAGTTTGTCCCGTAGTGAACGGCGACCTCGGCTCTGTTCTGGCGCTGTGGCCGGGCGCTCCGTATATGGACACTATGTCCAGAAACGTTCAGTCTGGCCAGCTGATCGAGCTCCGCAACGTGCGCAAGACGTATCCCGTCGCGGGCGGGGATTTCTGTGCGCTAGAGCGCGTCACGCTGGCCATCAGTGCGGGCCAGTTCGTGGCCGTCGTTGGCAAGTCGGGCAGCGGTAAATCCACGCTGCTCAACCTGATCGCGGCCATCGACCGACCGAGCGCCGGTGAAGTGCGCGTTGGAGGTGAGGCCTTGAACCAGCTGGACGAGGCGCGCTTGTCCGCGTGGCGCGGCCGCACTGTCGGCGTGGTCTTTCAGTTCTTTCAGCTCTTGCCGACTCTGACGGTGCTGGAGAACACGATGCTGCCGATGGACTTTTGCGGGACGCTGCCGCCGCGCCAAGCCAAGGAGCGGGCGTTGTTGCTCCTCGAAAGAGTGGGGATCGCCGAGCAGGCGAGCAAGCTCCCGGCGACGCTCTCCGGCGGGCAACAGCAGCGCGCGGCCATCGCTCGGGCTCTCGCGAACGATCCTCCGCTGCTGGTCGCCGATGAGCCCACGGGCAACCTCGACACGCACACCGCCGAGGCCGTGCTCGACTTGCTCGGCGCGCTCACGCAGGATGGCAAGACGGTGCTCATGGTCACGCACGAGCGCGACCTGGAAGGGCGCGTCGATCGCGTCATCAGGTTGGTCGACGGACGGGTGCAAGATGCTTAGTCCGCGCTGGATCAAGGTCGTGCGTGACCTCGCGACGGAGCGGGGCCGACTGCTCTCGATGTCCACGGCGATCGCCGTCAGCCTGATCGCGCTCGGTAGCGTCTTGGGTGCGTACGCGCTCTTGATGCGCGAAGTAGCCGTAAACTACCGCGGGACGAACCCGGCAGAGGCCACGCTCGAGCTCGCTGACGGAGTCGACGCTGCGCTGGTGGAGCAGGTGCGGCAGCGTCCCGAGATCCGCGAAGCCGAAGCGCGTGACGCCGTGCTCGCGCGTATACGCGTCGGTGAAGATTGGCGCCCCCTGCTCGTATTCGTGATCGACGACTTCGAACACATGCGGCTCAATACCTTCCGTCCCGAGGCGGGCGAGTGGCCACCACCGGAGGGCACGATGCTCGTGGAACGATCCGCCGTCGGCATGATCGAAGCAGGACTGGGACAATCCGTGCGCGTGAAGACGCCGCGCGGATTGGCTCGAGACATCGTCATCTCTGGCACCGTGCACGATCCTGGCCTCGCGCCGGCTTGGCAGGAGCGCATGGGCTACGCCTACGTCACGCGGGCGACGATCGCGCGACTGGGGGAACCAGCGGCGCTGCACGAGCTTCGCATCGCGCTTGCCGCGCCGAGCGCCGATCGTGCGTCGATCGAAGCTGTAGCCGAGAATCTGGCGCAAGGACTCAACGCCGCGGGCCACGAAGTTCGCCAGCTCCGCATACCACCGCCCGGCAAGCACCCCCACCAGCCGCAGATGGTCACGGTGCTGCTGATGCTCGGGGCCTTTGCCGGCACGACGCTTGCCCTTTCGGCGATCCTCGTCGCGACCAATCTAGCGGCCATTTTGGCGCGACAAGTGCGTGAAATAGGGGTGATGAAGACGGTGGGCGCGCGCAGCTCTCAGATCGCCGGCATCTACTTCGCGCTCGTCATCGCGGTGGCGCTGGCCTCGTTGCTCGTCGCGGTCCCAGGCGGGGTGCTCGTGGCACGAGCATTTTCTAGCGCAGTGGCCAAGATGCTGAACCTCGAGCTCACGAGCAAGGCGATCCCCGCCTGGGTCTTCGCGGCCCAGGCGGGGGCCGGCGTTCTCGTCCCCCTGCTGCTCGCGACGATTCCAATCCGTCGCGCCACCAGTGCTACGGTCCGCGCCACTCTCGAGCAACACGGTGCGAGCTCGGACACCTCACGCGCGGCGTTCTCTCGGTTACCGCGCCCGCTGCGCAACGCGCTTCGCCGCCCTGCGAGGCTGGCCCTGACTCTGGTTCTGCTCTCCGCTGGTGGGGCCGTGTTCATGGCTACCCTCAACCTGAAGCAGAGCTGGGCTCAGAACCTCGACAAATTCTACGCCGCGCGTCGCTACGATTTGGAGCTGCGATTTCAGCGCCCAGAGTCGTTGTCACTCGCTCAGCGTTTGCGAGGCGTACCGGGGGTTCGTTCAGTGGAAGCTTGGGGCTGGGCGCCGACGTCGCTGTGGCGTCCTGGGAGAGTAGATATCTCCACGGAGTATCCTGACGGGCGCCACGCGACCTTCGACCTCTTCGGCGTTCCTCCGAGCACGAAGCTCGTGCGCCTGCCCGTGCTCGAAGGCCGCTGGCTGAGCGAGAGCGACAGGGCCGGCCTCGTGCTGAATCACGGCGCGCGAGCTAGGTTGCCGGGCGTGCGCATCGGTGACACGGTCGTGCTCTCGGTGGCGGGCAAGCCGACTCGCTGGCGGCTCGTGGGAGTGGTGGAGGAGGTGGGAGCCGGCGCCATCGCCTATGTGCCCGACGCTGCTTTCGCCGCGGCTACAGGCAGCGAAAATAGCGCTCGTATGCTGCGGCTCGTCAGCAGCGCGACGTCGCCCGAGGCGCGCGCCGAGATCCTACGAACGGTCGAGCAGTCGCTGGGCGCCGCTCAGGTTGCAATCGAACAGGCGCTACCGCTCTCCGAACATCGCACGGCCGTCGGTGATCACCTCGTCATTTTGATTCGCGCTCTGATCGCGATGGCGACGGTGATGGCGATTGTCGGTGCGCTGGGACTGGCATCGACGATGGGCGTCAGCGTGATCGAGCGCACCCGGGAGCTCGCGGTCATGAAGACCATCGGCGCCACGCCACGCCGTATCGTTCGCGACTTGCTAGCAGAGGCATTGACCATCAGCGCGCTGAGCTGGGTCGCCGCGTGCATCGTCTCACTGCCGCTGACATTTTACGCCGACCGACTGATCGGGAACCTGGGCTTTCTCGCCTCGCTGCCCTTCGTCATCGTGCCAGGAGCCGCGATCAGCTGGCTCGTACTCGTCGGCGGCGTGTCCCTGCTCGCCACATGGCTACCGGCGCGCCGCGCCGCGGCGCTCAATATTCGTGAGGCTCTGGCGTTTACCTGAGAGCTTCTGGTCTTTGACCAATCGGAGCGTGCCTTCCGCATTGCCCGTCTCGCACGAGCGCAGAGCAAGGCTATCAGCGCAGATGCTCGTGTGCAGGGCGGGCGACTCCTCGTCCACCTCTCGAGGCGCAGGACCGAGCGCTCAGTGAGCGACGCTTTCGCGGGTAGAGGTCTTCGCTGGGACGTCGCCCTAACTTGCGCCTGCGATGCAGGAGCTCGATGGCGCGCTTCTCGTCCTTCGCGACGCCCCGCCCCAGCTGATAGCTTCGC
The DNA here is from genome assembly GCA_966250485.1 of uncultured Sorangium sp. Taxonomy (GTDB): domain Bacteria; phylum Myxococcota_A; class Polyangia; order Polyangiales; family Polyangiaceae; genus PMG-095. The sequence goes on from CBINHN010000086.1 coordinate 3,962, forward strand.
GCGAGCAGTGAGCAGCTGGCGGCAGAGCCCGCACGACATTGGCGTTCACAATCCTGGACGTCTTGGAAGGCACAGGTGTAGGGACCTGCTGCGCGCGCGCTGACGCAGCGGCCCTGATCATCCGCATGCGCGCCCGCCGGGCACTGGGGCCCCACGGCGTCTTCGACCAGCGCCGTCGTATCATTTCTGTCGAGGATGGGCCTGAGCTCGAGCCGGATCGGAGCAGCGCAATCGGCCCGCGGGCGAGCAGCGCTCTCGGTTGGCACGCGACAAGCGTCGAGCGCGCCTCCTGTCGCCAACGCTTCGGGCGCAGTGCCGGCGCGCAGAGTGAAAGCACCGACCTGAGCGGCGCGGACGAAGTGCGTGGCCCCCGCGCAATCGCCCCGCAGATCGGCGCGCCACGCTGTCGGCGCCGATGCCGTGCGCTTGCCCACCAGCGCGACGCGCAATTCAACGTCCGAAATCGCTGCCGCTCCCGTACCGCGCGACAATGTGACGGGGCTGCGCGGTAGATTCAGCTCGGTATCAGCGGCGGAGATCTGGAGGGCCTGTTCCTGGAGGGAGGTGCCGAGGTAGCTGTACTCGCCCTCAGCGCGGCAATCCTTCAAGACTCGCAGCGTTCGACAATCATAGGCAACGACTACGGCGCCGCGCCCCAACGCGAGCTCGAGCTCCGTGCGCTCGTCGGCCGAGAGCGCGGCAGTGAACGGCGATGCAGGCGCGGGTGCGGCGCACGCGCGAACCGGCTGCGGACGCGCTGCCGAGCTCGTCGTGGGGGGGCGCGTTGCTGCCTGGCATGCCGCCCCAACCGAGCCGAGCCACGCGATGGCCGAGAGTCCCAGGACGAACCCACCATTCGACCTCCGCATTCCGCGCGTCTATCACTGACATGACAGAACGGGAAGAGCCGAGCGCCATCGACGTGGTCGTCTCGGACGCCGGGTGCGCCGAAAATCGACGTCGCTCCTGATTCACGGAAACTCGAGGTGGTCGCGCCCGACAGGGGCGGCATGCCTGAGCCGATTGGAGTTGGAGGTTCGACACGCGCGCCTTCCGAGGATGGCGCCTGGGACACGGCGGAGACGCCGACGGCGGGCGCTGCTACGGAGCCGGACGCCAGCGGCAGCGACTCGCTCTCTTCAGGGGTGCAGCACCTCTTGGAGCAGTACCTACCGCTCTCGAGGAGCAGGGCCGCTTACCTCGTCGACAAGGCGGGTTCAGAGCTCGCGTGCGCGGCGCTACCGTGCGGGGGAGCGCTGCGCCTGGCTGCCGCGGTGAAAATGGAGAGCGGCGGCGTCGCCGAGCACATGATGAAACACTTCCTGTCCGGAGCGTCCGAACCGGTTCACGTCAATCTTCAAGCGGGGATCGAGCGAGACCCGCAGTTGAAGGAGTACATCGCCGGTCATATCGAGCGCGACATGGCGGACCGCGTCAGCGCGGGCGAGCCCCTGGAGGGCATGTACGGCTCGGTCTGGGTTCCTCAGGGCGCGTACGGGGGCTCGAACGCAGGACAGGATTTGAGGCTGGCGCTCGGGGGGACATACGTCGAGTGGCAGGTCAGCGGCTCGTCCGCCGCGGGAGGCATCGATGTCCGCATCAACGTCTCCGATCACTATTTCTGGAGTCCGTCGGAGCCGCGCCCGACTAAATGTCTGCACGAGTGTGGGGCGGAGCTGGTCGCGAAGGGGAAGGCCACGGAGTTCTATCAGTATGGCGAAGCGCATCTGGTCGTCACCAGCCCAGGGCTAGACGCGCCGATGACCCCGCCGGAGGAGACCCGCGATGAGCACTGACAGGCCCGCTGCAGCGCGCCGGTCGTGGTGGCCCCATGTGGTCACGCTGGTTTTGATGTTGCTCTACCTGCCCACGCTATTGCTCACGAGGTCCGCGGTGGAGGACATGGTCCAAGCCATCCTCTATCAGAAGCATTCGTTCGTGTTCGCGCTGCTCGCGGCGGGGTCCTATGTCGCCGTCGGCCTCGGGTTCTTCGTGTTGATCCTGGGGCCGACGTTTCGCTACCCGAGCATTCCGAAAGTGACCAGGATCGTCTTGGCGCTGTATTGGGTGCCGCACCTGTTGGTCACGTTCCCGTGTACCGCTGTCTACGGCACGAACAACTGGATCCCCTGAGCGCGACGCCGCGGCGCTGCGCTAGCCGGCGCGCGTAAGCCGCGTGCTGCCGTGGTTCGTCCGCAAGACGGCGTCTTCATGCATCGGAAGCACGCTCGGTCGCGCTCGCGCTCAGCGCCTCCGTCACGCGCTCGACGAGCGTCGCGGGGGTAAAGGGCTTTTGCAAAAAGCCGGCGCCAGCGCGCCAAGATACGTCACTGGTGACCGTCGCACCGAGATAGCCGGACATGAAGACGAGCTTGGCGCGGGGGCAATATTTGCGGAGCTCGACGGCGAGTTGCGGCCCGGTGCCACGCGGCATCACGACGTCGAGCAATAAGAGATCGATTTCGCTGCCGCGGCTGATACAGAGTCGGCGCGCCTCGTCCGGCTTGGACGTCGGAAGGACGCGATAGCCGGCGCTGCGCAGGATGCGGGCAGCGACCTGGCAGACCGCGTCGTTGTCTTCGACGATCAGGATCGTGCCGGAGCCGTGCGCTGGGTTCTGAGGGGGCTGCAGTGAGCGGCGCGCGGCAGCGTCCCCGCTCACGTTCGGAAAGTAGATGCGGAAGGTAGTGCCGCGACCGGGCGCGCTGTCGAGCGCAATGTGACCGTTGGCCTGCTGGACGATGCCGTAGACGGTCGAGAGACCCAGACCGGTTCCCTTGCCGTCGTCTTTGGTCGTGAAGAAGGGCTCGAAGATGCGCGCTTGCGTAGCCTCGTCCATGCCGGAGCCGTTGTCGGAGACGGTGAGCACGGCATAGTTGCCTGGCCGAGCGCCGAGCGCCGCCGCGCTGTCCGCTTCGAGCTTTGCGTCGGCCGTTTCGATGCGGAGCTCGCCGCCTTGCGGCATCGCGTCGCGCGCGTTCACCGCGAGGTTCAAAACTATTTGCTCGAGTTGGCCCGGATCGACGCGGACGGTGCCGATGTCGGCCGTGAGCGCCGTGCTCAACACGATGTCTTCGCCGATCAGGCGCTGCAGCATCTTCTCGATATTGGCGATGACGGCGCCGATGCGGATGAGCTCCGGGCGAATGACCTGCCGCCGGCAGAAGGCGAGGAGCTGTCGTGTCAAGGTCGTAGCGCGCTGACTGGCGGCGATGATTTGGCCCACGTCCTCGCGTTCTTGTTCTTGCTGTGCGGCGCTGAGGACGATCTCGGCGTAGCTCTGAATGACGGACAGGATATTGTTGAAATCGTGGACGACGCCGCCGGCGAAGCGGCCAATCGCCTCCATTTTCTGCGACTGCAGCAGCTGCGCTTCGAGCTTGCGTTGCTGCGTGATGTCGCGCAGCAGCGCGACACTCCCGACGACGGCGTTGTCCGGATCGCGCAGCGGAGTCGCCGTCATCGAGAGCACGCGCTCGGGCACGAGCTGATTGCTGACCACGACTTCACGACTGACGGTTTGCGCGTCGAGCATGGCGCGGCGCAGCAGCCCGTCCTCGCGAGGGATGGGCTTCTTGTCCTGAGCCAGATGGACTCCGAATATGTCCGTCCAGCTCGCCGATAGCGGGACGGAGGGGGGCGGCCCGAGAAAGTGTCGCGCCTGGCGATTGAACAACAACAGCTCCTCATTCGCGTCGACCACGACGACGGCGTCGTCCATGCTGTCGAGGATTGAGTTGAGCACGCTGGTTTGTTTGCGAAGGCGGCGCTCACTTTCGCCCAAGAGCCGGCGCTCTTCCGCGAGCTGGCGCGCGAGTCGGAAATGTTCCGCCGCCCGGTTCACGGTGATTTTGAACTCGTCGGCGTTCCATGGCTTCGTGATGTAGGCGAAGATTCGCCCTTCATTCACGGCGCGGATGACGGCCGACAAATCGGCGAAGCCGGTGATCATCACGCGAACGGCGTCGGAGGTCCCGCTGAGCTTCGCCAAGAGCTCGTCACCGGTCATGCGCGGCATGCGCTGATCAGTGACGACCACGGCGATACCGCGCTCCTTCTCGATCAGATCGAGCGCGCCCGCGGCCGACTCCGCCGTGAACACTTTGTACTCGTCAGCCAGGATGTCCTCGAGCGCGAGCAGCACCTCGGGCTCGTCATCGACCAGCAGGATTCGGTCCCTGAAAGCTTCCACGTCAGCGCTCATGATTTCCCCGAATCGTCGATGGGCAAGCGGATGACGGCGCTCGTACCCCCGCCGGGCGCGTCCCGCAAGTCGAGCGATCCGCCGTGGCGCTTGACAATCGCGTAAGTAATCGAGAGTCCGAGTCCCGTCCCGGAGCCGACCGGCTTCGTCGTGAAGAACGGGTCGAACACGCGGTCGCGAATCGACTCGGGGATACCGGGGCCGTCGTCGGTGACGCGGATTTCGTAGGCACCGTCGCGGGCTCCCGTGTCGATCTTCAAGGCGCCGCTCTCGCCGATGGCGTCGATGGCGTTCGCGACCAGGTTCGTGATGGCTTGATTCAGCGGTCCGGGATAGCAGTCCAGCAGATCGGGGGCGCCGAAATGCGTGTCGACCTGGATCGCTGGGTTCAAGCGGCTGCCCAAGATGGTCAGCACGGATTCGACGCTCTCGCGGACGCTCACGCGCTTGCGCTCGCCTTCGTCGAGGCGTGAGAAGGTGCGCAACTTGACCACGAGATCGCGGACGCGCTCGAGGCCCAAGCTCATTTTGTCGAGGCGCGCGAGCGCGAGCTGCCAATGGCGAGCGGCGGTCGGCGGCAGCTCGCCGAGCTCGGACTGCACCTGGGCGAGGCTCTTCTGCGACGTCTGCAGGTGGCTGATCGAAAAGCTCAGCGGGTTGTTGATCTCGTGCGCGATGCCCGCTACGAGCTGGCCGAGCGACGCCATCTTCGCCGTCTGGATGAGCTGCGCCTGCGCTGCCTGCAGCTCGCGGTAAGCCGCGTTGAGCTCCTCGTTCGAGCGCTGCAGCCGCTCCGCGAGCGCCGCGTGCGCCGCCGCGGCCTGCGCGATGTCGTTTTTGGCACGGAACAGGTCGATGAAGACGCGAACCTTGCTCACCAATACGGCGGCGGAGATCGGCTTGAACAGAAAATCGACTGCGCCGGAGCCGTAGCCGCGCAACACGCGATCTTCCGTCTCGGTCGCGGCGGTGAGGAAAATGATCGGCACGTCTCGGCTGTGCGGCGCGCCGCGCATGTGATGGGCGACCTCGTAGCCGTCCATCTCTGGCATTTGGACGTCGAGCAGCGCGACGGCGAAGGTGCGCCGGAGCAGCTGTCTCAGCGCCTCGCTGCCGGAGCGCGCCGTCACGACGTCACAGTCGAGATCCGCGAGCAAACCCTCCAGCGCGACGAGATTGGCCTCCACATCGTCGACGACCAGTACGCCCGCGCGCTGTCGCGGCCGCTGCGAATGCTGCGCGCCAACCCCGTCCTTCGACTCCCCGGAGCGCGTCACGACGAGGGCCCCTCGGGTGATGGTCCGGCCGACGCACGCGTCGCGGGCGCGTCGCGGCGCTGGCCGGACGCCGGCGCGTCTTCGACGAGCGCGCGCAACTTGGCGAGCAACAGCGCTTGATCGACGGGCTTGCTCAAGAAATCGTTCGCGCCGGCGCTCAGGCACCGTTCGCGTTCCTCCGCCGTGCCGTGTGCGCTGAGCGCGAGAACCGGCAGCGCGCTCAGCCGTGGTTCGCGCCGCAACGCTTGGATCGCCTCACAGCCATCCATCTCCGGCATCATCACGGCCATCAAAACGGCATCGATGGCAGGATCTTTCGCGAGGGCTTGCAGCGCGTCGCGTCCGGTCTCCACCACGAGCACCTCCGCGCCCTGATTACCGAGCAGCGCTGAGAGGGCATACGCGGTGCGCATGTCGTCCTCGGCCAGGAGTAGCTTGAGGCCGGCGAGGGCGTTCGCGGGCGGCTCGGTTCTTGCTGCAGTTGGTGCGGTGGGCGCGGCGAGCTGCGTCGGGGTGTCCAACTGTCGGAGGAACGTGCGCACCTCCTGCAACAGGCGCTCGCTGGAGCTGGCGGTCTTGCGCACCACCGCGTTCGCGTGTTGTTGCAGGCTGAGTTCCTGTGCTGCGGTGAGCGCACGCCCGGTGTGCACGAGGATGCGCGGAAACGGCCCAGCGGAGTCCTCCAAGCGTTCGAGCAGTCGCTGACCGTGCATGTCGGGCAAGCCCAGGTCGACGATCAGGCAGCCGTAGCGTTCCTGTGCCAGCAACGCTAGCGCGGCGGCGGCGTTCGGCACGTGCTGCACCTCGACGCCTTCGGCTCGGAGCAGCGCGACGAGCGCTTCGGCCTGCGCTTCATCGTCTTCTACGATCAGGACGCGCCGCGACGCGGCATTGTCGGCGAGCAGCGCGCGGACGGCGCCCGAGAGCTCGTCGTGGTTCGCCGGCTTCGTCAGATAACCGAGCGCCCCGAGCGCCAAACCGCGCTCGGCGGCGTCGATGGCCGACACGAAATAAACAGGGATGCTGCGTGTGACGGGATCGCCCCGCAACCGTTTCATCACCGTCCAACCGTCGATGTCCGGGAGCTTGACGTCGAGGATGATGCCACGTGGCTGACACTCTCGCGCCAAGCGCAAGCCTTCCTCGCCGCTGCTCGCGACGCGCACCGTGAGCTCGCGCGCTCGACCGATCGCCACGATTTGCTCGGCGAGCGTGGCGTCGTCCTCGATGAGCAGCAGGGGCGGGCGCTCGCCGATGACGCCCGCTACGCTCTGGCTGTTCCCGGATTCGGGCGGAGCCAAGCTGGGGCGCTCGCGGATGATCGCGCCCTGCTCGTGCGCCGGTCCGGAGTCGCGCGGCAGGTAACACAAGAACGTGCTGCCCGCCCCGAGCACGCTCGTAAAGTCGAGCTCCCCACCCAAGAGCAGCGCGGACTCTCGTGAGATCGCGAGCCCGAGACCGCTTCCGCCCCGGCGCTTGTCACCGCGAGGCCCGACCTGCTCGAACGGCGCAAAGACCCGTTCGCGCATGCCCTCCGCGATGCCGATGCCGGTGTCTTTGACCTCGAAGACGATGAGGTCCTTCGTCGACTTCAGCGTCGTCGGCAGCGCCTCACCGGGCAGCGGCGCGCGCACCCGCAGCGACACGCTCCCGTGGTCGGTGAACTTGATCGCGTTCCCCAGCAGGTTCGTCAGGATGCGCTGGACGCGCTGGCGGTCCGTTCGCATCGTGCCCTGCAGGCCCTCGGCGCCCGTCACCGAGAGCTGCACGCCCTTGTCCGCGCTCAGCGGTTCGAAGACCTTTCGCACGTAGGCGAGCAGATCGTGCAGCTCGACCTCCTCGAGCGACACCTCTTCTCTGCCGGCCTCGATCCTGGCGAGATCGAGGACCTGGTTGATGAGGCGTAACAAGTCTTGACCCGCCGAGTGGATCGTCCGGCAGTGCGCCACCTGCTTCGCGCTCAGGTTGCCCCCCTCGTTTTCACTCAACAGGTGCGACAAGAGCAGCATGCTGTTCAGCGGGGTGCGCAGCTCGTGCGACATGTTCGCCAAGAACTGCGATTTATAGGAGCTTACGCGCGCTAGCTCCTCGGCTTGGTGCAACAGATCGCGTCGCGCGGACTCGAGCTCCACGTTGCGCTGAGTCAGCGCGGCGCGCTGCGCCCGCAGTTGCTCATTCGTCTCTCGAAGGACGGCTTGCGAGCCCGCCGCCTGGAACGAGACAGCCAGCGCTTCCCGGGCCGACGACAGAAATTGTCTCAGCTCGTCCGAGCACGCGCGCAACAGACCGAGCTCGACTACCGCGAGCGTTTTTCCGTCGCGGACGAGCGGCAGCACGATCAGCGCCGCGAGCTCCCCCTCGCCGAGTGCGGAGCGGACGCGCAGGTAGCCTGGCGGCGGCTCCTGCAAAATCATGAGCTCCTGATCCAGCGCGGCTTGTCCGACGAGACCCTCACCAGGGCGAAACTCCGGAGCGCCGGCGCCCGAGACCTGTCCGCCGGCGGCATATTGGCTCGAGAGGCGCAGGACGCCGCTGCTGTCCGAGACATAGAGCGCGCCCGTACAAGCGCCCGCGCGCTGCACGAGATAGGCGAGCGCGCGCCGCGCGAGCCCCGCCGGCTCGAGCTCGCCGCGGATGTGATCCGAGAGCTCCTGGAGCCCCGCGCTGACCCACTCCGAACGCGCGCGCTGCTCGGCCAGCGCTCGCAAGCTCTCCGCCATTCTGTTGGCTTCTCGCGTGATGCGACCGATTTCGTCGTCTGAGATGACGGGGATGGGCGTCGTGAAATCTCCGGTCGCAAAGCGCGCGAAGCCCTCAGAGAGGTGTCGCACGAGCTCGAGCAGCTTGCGCGTGATCACGGACGACAGGGCGATCAACAAGAGCATGCCGGCGAGGCCCGTGACCAGCCGCAGACGCTCCGCGTTGCGATTGGCCTCCCGGATCGCGGCGAACGCCGCGTCGAGCTTACGACGATCGAGGCCGGCGGCGCCCTTGAGCGCCTCCACGACGCGCGCTCGACGAGCCTGCATGCGCCGCATGTCCGCGATGAGCGCTTCACCGGTTTCGCCGGCGATGCTGCGCGCCGACACGTCGCGCGCCACCGCGTAGTAATCCTGAATCGCCCAGCGCAGCTCCACCGCGGCCGGCGCGTCGAGCGCTGGCCCCGCGTGATTGATGGCCGAGATCAGGGCGTCGCGCCGCTTGAGCGTCTCCTCGAGCGCGACGCTGTCCTGCGCCGAGACGGCGTCGAGCAAGGCCTGATTCAGCCCGTCGAAGTCACGCTCGAGGCGGGGGCCGAGCTCGAGCTTCGGAACCAGGCGACTCTGCACGATCGCGAGCCGTTGCGCCTGCTGCAGGCCGCTGATCGTGCTGCCCGCCACGACCGCGATCAGCGCGAACGCGGCGGTGCCGACCAGCAAGAACAACTTGGCGCGGAACGTGACCGCCGGCACTCAAGTGACCTTCAGGACTTTGATCCCAGAGGCCTGTACGCATTGGGAGACGTACCCAATCGCGCCGCGATGACTCGCGACGTAGCGGATCACGGCCTCGTCGGAGTCGAGCTCGGGCGGAGGCACGTCACGCCCGGAGAAGATGCGCTGTTGCCAGTAATTTCTCACCGCCGAGACCGAGCGCTTGAGGACCTGCTCGGAGAACGCGCGGCGCGCGGAAGCATCGGGCCGCAGATCGACGGCGCGCACGAGCTCCCCATCGGACCAGCGCGTCGTGCGCTTGAGGAACCAATCAGCGATTTCATTCGTGCTCGCCGAGGTCACGGGAGTCTCTTGGTTCACGATGAGGCAGAACCCCACAGCGTCTGCTCGCGCGGGGCGCGAGCGAAGCACACCGTAAACGGCCCACAGCCACGCGGCGACGCTGCCGAGGGCGGCGCGTCGACTGTGACGATGCGGGTGAGCGTTGGCGGTGACCATCGAGAAATTCCGGAGCGAAGAACCTCAGAAATAGGCCGTGGTTTTGGCCAGGAACGCGCCCCAGGCGCTCGGCAACGAGCCGACTTCCTTACCGTCGTTCAAGGCGCTGTCGAGGGCGGCGGTTCCGTTCATGACGTGCCCCTCCAGCTTCAACAGCCAGTGCGCATTCAAATCGTAACGAAGTGAAATCGCAGCGTCACGCTGATAGGCGGAGCGGCCGTCCCGCTTCGACATGTCGGGGTAGTAAACGGAGTAGTAGAGACCCGGCGTGAACCAGGAAGCGACGCGGTAGGACGCCATGACGTAATAGCGTTCGTTGACGATGTGCGAAGGAAACAGAGCCGGCGCATTACTCTCGAACTCTCCGGTCCAGCGGCTGTACTCGGCCGCGAGCAAGAGATTCTGGAACGTGTACTCGATCGACCCGACCCAAAGCCGCACGCGGAACTTCACTGGCAGGACGCCGTCCGACATGGGCGGCAGGTAACCCAAGGCCTGAAACACCTTGAGCAGCTCGGGAGCCAGGGCGTACTTGGCGTCGAAGCGCAGCGCTTGGAATGAGCCGCCCACCTGCAGACCTTCGATGGGCGTTTGCCACATCGCACGCCCGCCGACGACGTACGGCATGTCGAATTGCAGCAGCGATATGCCCGGCTTTGGGGGGCCGGGCTGCATGAACAACGTTCCCCCGTAGGCGCGATACTCGAGGCGACCCACCTGTCCGAGCTGAAGGTTCCCGTAGATCTCGCCTCCCGTCTGCGCGAGCAGGTAGTCGCGGTGATCGATCGGGTAAACCGACTGGGGCAAGAGGATCGGCACGCGCGACGAGTCGACGTCGTTGGCCTCGTTATAGAGGCCGAAGGGGATCTTGGTGCGCCCAGCGCGGATGCCGAACCAGTCACGAAAGCGATAGTCGAGGTAGAACCAATCGAACTGAGGTTCGTAGTTGCCGAGCGGACCCAGGTCGTGCGTGAAGAGCTGAACTCCGACGCGCAGCTCGTCCGTGATCGACTGCGTCAAATTCAGGCCGACCTCGCTGAATTCCAGGCTGCCGCGCTCGGATTGCGCGAGGTAGTTGTTGTGCGTGGTCTTGATGAAGCCCTGGCTCACGAAGGCGTGGACCTGGGGCCCGGCGAACGTCGGCTGTCCGGCTTCTTGCGCATGCGCGTTCGACGGCGTGCACAGAACGCCGCCAACGAACAGAAGACCGGCGCAAAGCGCGACAGCCGATCCGCACGCAACCGATTCCCTCACGATCAGCGCAGTCTCTGCGCTTGCCACCCACCCGTCAAGTACAGGCTCGCACCCTGAGCGCGTTCGTCGCCGGCCCGCATTTTGCGACCTGCCCCGCCTGGCGGATTTCGTACGCTCGAGGGTTCTTACGGCCTCGCCCGTGTGTACGGGCGGGACGGTACGTCAGCCATCGCCGCTAACGTGTGCTTCCCGGCCGACAGCGGCTCTTGCTGGAGCTGGGCGAAAGGCGAGCGCGCTCGTCTGTTGGCCCGCTCGTAGGGCCGGCGGCGCGTTTGGTGATCCACGTGAACATGCGATGCGCGCGGCATGCCGTCGAAGTGCGGTTTCGCGTGGCTCTCTGCGATAGTTCGAAGCGCCGCCAGACTCGTTGTCTGCACGTCCATTCCGCGGCGTATCCCTCTCCGGAATGTATTGACACTGACAATAGATGGTACGCGCTTGACCGCCGCGAACTCGCCGGCCTCGAGCGGTTATGCATTCGGAGACTCTCCTTGCACCTGCATGCTAGAAAGGGCCGTGCGCGGCGGCTTACCGATCAGCGTCCAAAACGCGCTGCCACTCTTGGTCGGCGTAGCACTCGAGCTCGGCTGCAGCCCGAGGAACGGGGCGCAAGCTGGCGCGCACGTACCCGCTTCCGCGGAAACTCCCGCGCGAGCCATTGCCGATCCGGGTCCGCGCGTTCGCATCGGCCCGGAGCCGGAACGGACCGCAGCTCACTGCCCGTGAGCACGGGGAAAGCACGCGCTCAGCGCCCGAACGACCTATCCCCCCTGGAGGACCGTCTCCAGCACCGCGGACGGGCACCGTCTATCTCAGCGACTGGCTCGTACAACACGGCATGCCCGCTGGTTCAAGGGAGGTCGTCGACAACGAGTACACGTTGTGCGAGCGCCTGCTTCACGTCGGTCCCGCCGCCGAGGAAGCGATTCAATGTGAGGTCCCGGTTGATTCGAAGGGGCGTCTCGCATCCGGGTGGCAGGAGTGCAGAACGCCCGAGTGCATCCAAGCCGTCATCGTTCACACACGCGTCTTCGTCTGGTGCGAATCTAAGCTCCGCGTCGTCCTCGACGTACCTTCGGCCGTCCGACTCAGCGGCGAGGGCTGGCTGTCCGAGTACATCTCGGCATTCGTCGTGGTGGCAGACGATGGAATCCGCGCCGGCGCCACCTTCGCAGGAAGTTGTGACGAAGCCCGCACCAGCGTCAGGAACGACCAAAAGGAAGGGTCGACCGCTCTCGTACCGTGGCGCTTCATCGCGAACGCGGTAGAGCGGGTCTGCGCCGCCGCGGGGCAATACCGATGGAGTAGGGGCCGGTTCGACCGGTGAACAAGCTGGGCTCGTCGGCACCGACGGCATATTGCAGGGGCGTGAGGTCGAATTTTCGACGCTCCACGGCTCGTGGCGGTCTACCGCTACGACGAAGCGGGCGACCTCATGGAAGCATGCGATGCGCTCGGCAGCAGCTACCGCTACGAGTACGTGGAGCATCTGCTCGTGAAGGTGAGCAACAAGAATGGTCTCTGGTTCTATTTTCAGTACGATGGCGTGGAGACGCGTACCTCGTGGCGGTCACTGATCCGCTCGGCCAGGACACCCAGCTCGGCTACGATGACGCCGGGAACCAGACGTCGCTCACCACACCGGATGGTGAGTGACGCGGTCCGGATGTCGATGGTGCGAATCCCATTTCGCTACTTGTGCGCATTACTTGGAACGCTCACATCGCGCGCGTGTGCGTCAACTGCAGAGTTGCAGCGGCTGTATGAAGATGCCGAGCTTCGCCAGAACAGATAGGTGAGCTTTTCAATCAGGGAAGCTATGAGCCGTACATCGTCGTCAATGCTGCAAATGCGAAGAGTTTCGCCTTGACGATGGCAGAGACGCTTGAGTTCATCCTCGAGCTCCGCGCCAAGTGAGAATCTCTGTCCCGCTGCAAGCCGATCCCCCCGGGATGACTTGCAGATGGCCACTTTGAAATCCTCGAGGCGTCCGGCGGATCCGTGAGAGTGTGCGTACGTGACTGGCAGGAGCGCGAACTGAGCGTCTTCTTTGATGGGCGTACAGGCCAAGTTCTTCGAAGCGCGTCGCGCGCGCAGTACCCGCCGGCCAGGTCCACCCCCTAGTCGATTCGACGACTCCGGCATGTCACCGATTTAACGGACAACCTGAGCGCCCCAAGAGCGGCGGATAGCGCCACCATTCGCCACGTCGCGCAACTGACGGATTCCAACACCTGCGGCACCCATCGTGTGTCACGTGCGTGCGCTAGTACCTCGGCCCAGTGGTGAAGTTCCGTCCTATCATGATGACCTTTTATTCCTATCGTGCTAACCACTGCTCTCCCGCTGCAGCACGTAGGAGGAACGTGAATCTCATCGATCGAAAATGGGGCGATTGCCCGTGCGTGATCGAAGATGGGCACACGGTCTCGTATTCGGAGCTCGACGGGCTCGTCGAACGACTGCTCGAACGCTTCGCACGGATGGGGCTTGCTCCCGGCGATCGCATCGGTATCTTTGCTCGACGCTCCGCGGACGTCGTCGGGCTGTGCGTGGCTGCGTACCGCGCGGGTCTGACGTACGTGCCGGCCGATCCCAACTCGCCGGTTTCGCGCAACCTGGCGATTCACGCCGAGTGTGACGTGAGGGTCACCTTCGTCGAGGAGCGGTTCGCGACAGCGTATGAAGAGGAGAGTCGGCGTACGGGCGCCGACGTCCCATGCGAGCGGTTGCCTGCCGTCGGGGGTGGCCTCGGTCTGGTCGCGCTCCTATCGCAGCCCGTTCCGCAGATCGGGCCAGCGCGTTCGGCTCCCCCCGTGTCGAATCTCGTCCACGTCCTCTATACCTCGGGGTCGACGGGCAAACCGAAGGGCGTGATGATTTCTCGTGAAAACCTTCACGCGTTCATCGAGTGGGCACGAGCGTTGATCCGCCCCACCTCTGAGGACCGGTTTGGTAATCACGCGCAGTTCCATTTCGGAATTTCGACCTTCGATCTCTTTCTCAGCCTCAGCTCTGGCGCCTCTCTCGTCATCGTCTCGGACGAGGTGGGGCGGCACGCGCGCGGGCTTCTCGATCTGCTCGAGCGGGAACGGGTGACCGTTTGGTACTCGACGCCGCGAATCCTATCGCTGATGGCTCAGACGGAAGAAGTCGCGTCGCGAGATCTATCGGCGCTACGTATTCTCGCCTTCGCTGGAGAGGCGTTTCCGATCGAACACTTCAACCGCCTTCGCGCCCAGCTTCCGCACCCGCGCTACTTTCATATGTACGGGTCGACGGAGACGAACATCATGACCTACTTCGAGGTGCCGCGGGATCGTGAATTCGACGTCCCGCTGCCTATCGGTCGCACCGCCGAGTACTACCAATCGCGGATCGTCGACTCGACTGGAAACGAAGTCGGGAAAGACGACGAAGGCGAGTTTGTCGTGAAGGGACCAGGTGTCACCTGCGGTTACTGGCGTCAGCCAGAGCTGACGTACCAGCGAATGCTCGGAGGCCCGGAGAACGGGTGGTATCGCACGGGCGACATCGTAAGACCGCTCGCTGACGGGTCGTACGCTTACGTCGGGCGAGCGGATCGGATGGTGAAAGTGGGCGGCTATCGCGTAGAGCTCGGAGAGGTGGAGCGCGTGCTCTCCACCATTCCCAAAGTGCGCGAAGCAGCCGTGACCGTCGCTCGGCGAGATGGTGAGGTCGAGCTGCTCGCGCACCTCGTCGTGACCGAACGGCTCTCGGTTCTGCACGCCAAACGCCGGTGCGCGGAGAAGCTGCCGGCCTATATGGTTCCTGCGAGGATCCAGTTTCTCGATGAGTTGCCGCGCACCTCGACCAACAAGATCGATTACCAGTCGCTCGTGCGAGGGAACCAAGACGTCTCATGAGGAAGAATTGATGAGCAAGGCACCGGTTTACGAGGTCGTTCGCGGGTACGTACTGCGCGAACTGTTGAGTGAAGGCGATCACGATGCGCTCGAAGACGACACCGAGCTCATTTCCAGTGGAGTCATGAGCTCCCTCGCTCTCGTCAGAATGGTCGCGTTCCTCGAGCGCGAGTTCGCGCTCAAGATTCAATCGCACGAGATGAACGCCAAGCACATGGACACGCTCGCGAAGATCGTCAGCCTTGTCGAAGCCCGGGTACAATGAACATGTTTCCGCTCCGCTTCTCGGAGCAGTCGGGTCTGCACGCGGACATCGGCCGATTGCCGGCTGTCCTACGGGCGCTTCTCATTGCCGACGGAACGGTCACACGACTCCTCGAGGCTTTCTTCTGGGAGCCGTTCCGTGTGCGCCTGCTCACTCAAGAGATTTTTCGCGAGCCGGCGTCGCCCTCCGGCGAAGAGGTCGAACGACTCGACCGGGTCGTCGTCATTGAAGGCGCTTCCCGAGGACCTGTCGTGTGGGCGCGCTCGGCGATTTCGCTACAGCGACTCGAACCACAGTTTCGCCAGGCGCTGCTCAAGGGCAATGCGGGAATCGGCGAGCTGATTCAAGAGGACCGCATCGAAACGTACCGACATATCGATTACTTCGGCCTGGAGCGGGCTGATGCGCTCGGCACCATCTTCGGGGCTTCGCCGGAGACGTTGGTCGCTCGTCGCAGGTATCGTATCCAGCGCTTCGCCGAGGTCCTCATGCAGATCGAGGAGGTGTTCCCTGCGCAGGCCTTCGACCTCCCTGGCGTCCGCTGATTGCCTCGACGCCTCCGACGACCGAGGAGTGTCTTTCGCGGCTGCGCAGGTGCCGAGCGTGCCATACCTCTAGGCCCTCGACGACATCGAAATCGAGACACACGTTCTCTTCGTCCACCTCGATACGTCCGCGACGTTCTTTCAG
>CBINHN010000087.1:0-19403 GCA_966250485.1 uncultured Sorangium sp.
GCCGCCGATGCTGACGCCACCGACGCCGCCGATATTGAAGCCGCCGACGCCGCCGATATTGAAGCCGCCGACGCCGCCAATGTCGATGCCACCGATGTTGAAGCCGCCGCTGCCGGCAGCACCACCGCTGTTGTGCATGCCGCCATCGTTATCAGCGCCCGCTGCCTGGCCTCCGCTCGCGGCGCCGCCCGTTTCCGTCGTGTCGCCGCCGCTGCCGGCTGCGTCGCCCCCCGCGCCGGCATCTCCGCTGCCCGTGTCTCCGGCGCTGGAGCTGCCGCCAGCCTGAGCCGAACTGCTACCGCCAGTCTGCGACGAGCTGCTGCCGCCAGAGCTCTGGCCACCGCGCGCGGAGCCGCCGGTCATCGTGCTGACGCCTCCTGAGCTCGCGCCGCCTCGGCCGCCGTCGTTGTCGTCATCGTTGCTCGTCGAGCCACAGTTGAGCAGCAGAGCGCAGAGGGAGGGCAGGGCTAGTGCGGCGAGGGTCCGGTGGCGCATCTCCGGATGATAGCGGTACCGTCGCGGGCGCACAGGCGCGATGGAGCGGCCCTCAGTTGCTGCCAACCAAAGGCACGAAGATACAAGGGATTGAGCGCTCCCAGCTGAGCTCACCCTGGTTGCTCTTCTGACCCAGCAGCAATGTCTGGCCGCCCTCTCCACCCACCGGGATGGCGATGCGCCCGCCGTTCTCCAGCTGATCGAGCAGCGCCGGGGGCACGGCGTCCGCGCCGGCGGAGACCAGGATGCGCGAGTACGGGGCGTGCTCTGGTAAGCCGTTGCGACCGTCATTGCGGATGACGTGCACGTTGCGGTAGCCGAGCTCTTTCATGCGGGCGCTGGCCTGCGCCGCGAGCTCCGGGAGAATCTCGACGGCATAGACCTCCCTCACCAAAGAACCGAGCAGCGCCGCCGCGTAGCCTGAGCCCGCTCCAATCTCGAGCACGCGCTGATCGGGGCGCAGGTCGAGCGCCTGGAGCATGATCGCGATCATGCTCGGCTGACTGATGGTCTGCGAAAAGCCGATGGGCAGCGCGGTGTCTTCGTACGCGCCCTCCAGGTCCATTCCCGGGAGAAAGTGATGCCGCGGCACCCGGATGAACGCTTCCAGCACACGAGGATCGAGCACGCCCGCGTGCTCGCGGATCTTCGCCACGAGCGCCTGTCGCAACTGGAGGGGGGCATCGAAAGGGCTGCTCATGGCTGCTCGTCTCAGAGTGCGACCTCCAACCGCGCTTGGCAACATGACGGGAGCACGTTTTGCTTTCCCTGCGCGAGTTTCACTTGTCAACGACGACGAGTCTTGGAAGCGTAGCGCCCGTGCGTCGCTTCGCAGTCATCGGATTGTCTTTGCCTGTGTTGCTGCCCCTCGTCGGAGCTCACCCGAAGGCCGAGCCGAGCCGTGCGGCCACGGGTTGCCCGGCGGATATGGTTCGTGTGCAGCACTTCTGCATCGATCGTTACGAACTCTCTACGGTCGACGCCAAGACCGGAGAGCCGCTCTCACCGTATTACCCGCCGACGCCACGCCTGGTCGAGAATGTGTACCAAAGCTGGATCGTCGAGCGCGGCAACGTCGGCGAGCTCGAAGCGCGCAGCCATCCGTTGCCAGAATTGCCCGCGATTCAGCGGACGGGTAAGGGTTTCTCCGCGCGCGCCGTCTCGCGCGCAGGCGTGATTCCCCAGGCGTATCTATCGCAGCCGCTGGCCAGAGCGGCCTGTGAACGAGCCGGCAAGCGCCTGTGTACGGAGGCCGAGTGGGTGACGGCATGCAAAGGAGAGCGCGCGCAGAAGTATCCCTATGGCCCCGACTACGTAGCGGACACCTGCAACGTGTATCGCCATGTGCACCCCGCCACAGCGCTCCACAGCGCCGCATTCTACGGTCATCGCGACCCGCGCCTCAATCTCGTCGACGAGCCCGGCAAGGGACCGTTGCTGCGAGCGACCGGCGCCACCCCCGGCTGCGTGAGTCGTTGGCGCAATGATCGCATCTACGACATGGTCGGAAACCTGGATGAATGGGTCGACGATCCAGCGGGCCTCTTCCTTGGAGGCTTCTATGCGCGCGCCACGCGCGAAGGCTGCGAGTCGCGCATCACCGCGCATCCGCCGCCCTATTACGACTACTCCACGGGCGCCCGCTGTTGCCGCGACGCCGATCGCCCGCAGCCATAGCTCGCGAAACAGCTAACGGCTCGCTCTAAATGCGCGGCACGTTCGTGAGGCGCTTCGCGAGGCGCTCCACGGCGGTGTCGAGCTCTCGGCTGATGGCGTTGGCTTCGGGTAAATCAGTCCAGCGCGACCAAGTGAGCGCCACCAAGCGCGCTTCGTCACGCTCGGCGGGTATGGAGCGCATGGCGAGCAGTGAGTCGTCCGCCTCGCTCCAGCGCAGCGCGAGATCGCGGCCCTCCGTGTGCGCCAGTACCGGGCCGCGCAAGCGACGGCCGCTGTCCAGCGTCAAGCTCGCGAAGGAGTCGCAGGGCCCAATCGAGAGCTCACTGTGGCCCAGCCAGGTGGGCAACAGCCGCGCGTCCGTGAAATGCAGATGGCAAATCTCGGCGCTGGTGTCCGCCTCCGCGAGCGCCCAGTGCACCGTGCGGCGGCGGCCGACGTGGCGCGTCAGATAGGTGGACAGCGTCGCGAGGGTCAGGCGCCAGGAGGACTCGGTGCCGGCGTACGAGTCCTCGTCCATGAACGGCGCCGTGTGACAGAGCTCCACGCCGCCGTTGACGACGGAGAGCTCCAGCTTGCCGAGCGCACCCGCAAAGATCACCTTGCGACCGGCGATGACCTGGACGACCTCGAGCGGCAGCCGCGCGCCGAGCCGCGGCCACTCGAGCTCCAGCGTGCGTCCCGGTTCGGTACGTCCGCGCACCACGTCAGCATGCCAGCCGGCGAGATCGTTCACGTCGGTCAGGGCTTGAAAGATGCGCGCAGGGCGTGCCGTCAGTGGCTGGAAAATTTTAATGGTTCTCACGGAATCAGGAATTTGGGACGCCGTCGGGCTGAAGCTCGGCGCAAACGAGCTTACACTTTTGGCCGCTGCATGTTGATACCGAAGCCCTGTCGGGCGGTCCTTGTCGCGGGTCTAGCCCTATTGTCCGGCGTGGGCTGTAGCGGCGTGGCCGCGAGCGAAGACGTCGCCGAGCAGAGCGCGCCCATCGTGGGCGGCGAGCTCGACTCCGCCCACACGAACGTGTTTGGCCTGGCCATCCGCAAGCAAGGCGGGCTCGCGACCTGCTCCTCCACGCTCATAGCACCGAACCTGCTGCTCACCGCGCGCCATTGCGTTTCGAGCTTCGTCGCGGACCCGGTGGTGTGCGGCGACTCGATGCTCGGCGCGCCTGCCGCGCCGGAAAATGTGTTCGCGACCAACGCCACCGTGCTCGATCACGACGTGCGTTGGTTCCACGCGGCGGAGGTGCACGTGCCGAGTGAAGGGGACGACACCTGCGGCTACGACGTGGCGCTCATCATCCTGGACGAGAGCGTGCCCAAGTCGCTGGCCGTCCCGGCCGTGCCGCGCATCGATCGCGACGTCGCGCTCGGCGAGCGCTATGTCGCGGTGGGCTACGGCGTGGACGACAGCGGCTCTTCCGGAGATCGGCGCTCGCGCGCGGATCTGACCGTGAGCTGTGAGCCCGGCAGCTGCGGCTTCGGGGTTCGCGTCAGCGAGTTCGTGGGGGAGACCGGCGTCTGCGCCGGCGACTCCGGCGGTCCTGCGCTCGACGGAGACGGTAAGGTCGTCGGCGTGGTCTCGCGTGGCGCGGAGGACTGTGGCTCGCCCATCTACAGCACGGTCACGGCTTGGCGAGAGCTCATGGAGTCCGTGGGCGCGCACGCGGCAGAGCTCGGCGGTTACGCAGCTCCCTTTTGGGTGACGACGGGCAGCAGCGACGAGCCGGTGCCACCTCCGCCTCCCGCCGTTGCGCAAGTGGGTGAGGAGTGTTCGGCGACCCTAGCTTGTGTAGCGGGCGCTGCTTGCTTTCGCGCGGCGCCGAGCGCGGAGCCGGTGTGCGCGCAGCTTTGCGCGAGCGACGCCGAGTGCGGCGAAGGGACGGCGTGTCAACCCGTCGGGGATGGCTCGAGCAGCGTGTGCCTGGCCGCACCGAAGAGCGCGCATCACGGCGGTTCGGGCTGCTCCATGAGCACGCCCGCCGGGGATAGCGGAGGCGCGCTCCTGGCGATCCTGGGGGTGCTGCCGTTGCTGCGGCGCCGGCGGCGCGCCGGACTACGCTGAGGGCACGCGGCTCAGCTCCGGGTGGCTGATGCCGAACTGGGCGAGGCCGGGCAGCACCAGCGTCTCGAGCGCGCTCCTCGTCACCAGGCGAGTGCGCTCCAGCGTGAGCGCGCCGTGCCCGCTGGGGTACTCGTCTTCGAGCAGAGGTTTGTGCCATGCGCTCGTGACGAGCGAGAGCAGGGAGGGCAGCTCGTGACAGAGGCGCTCACGAATCGTCGTCGCGCCGTCGAGTGAAGCGAGGTACGCCCAGCCGATGCGCGCGTGGTCGACCTCGTCGCGTAGCAGCTCGCGGAGCGCCGCCTGCATCAGCGCGGACGCCGCCTCGCGCTGGCATTCCCGCAGGTAGGCGGCCGCGATCGTCTCGTTCAGCGCGCAGTGGAGCAGGAGCCGCAATCCACGCGCGACCTCCGCTTCGCAGCTCTCGAAGCGCAACGCATCAGCGACCGGTGCCGGCTCGGGCGGCGCGACGCGCAGGTAATGCTCAGCGACGCGCGCGCTCAGTCGACTGTGAAATCGCTCATCCTCGATCGCTCGCTGGGTGAGCTCCAGCAGCACTGGTTGCTCGCTCGCGAGCACACAGTCTTCGTGCAACCCGGCGAAGATGTATGCAGCCGTCAGCTCGGCGTGCGCGCGATGCGCCCAGAGCGCTCCGACAGCGGCGCGAGCTCGTGGCGCGAGCTGGTCGGCGCCGCGATCAGCGGCCAGGAGCAGCTCGATAGCCGCTAGACGGGCGCCATAGTCGAGCTTCATCGAATTGGAAGCACCTCTGAGCAGCTACAAGCGGCGGGCGGATCATAGAAGAGGCAGCCGAACCGCGCCGGCGTCGTGCAATCCTCCTCTTTGAGCGGGGCGTTGGGCTCGCAATGGCATCCGACCGGGTACGGCCGATAGCTGCTGCACTGAAACTGCTCCGTGTGCTCACAATCCTCCGGGTGCAGTTGTCCCGCCGCGCAGCTGCAATCGAGGTCCGGCCCGAGCACGAGCTCGACGCCGCAGGAGCTGGGCCGTTGCGCAGCGGCGCATGTAAAATCCCACTCCACCGCGCAATCGAGCGCGCTTCGCGGCCCATCGCTCTTGCAACGACAGTTCTTGCCCGCGAAGTAGTCGTCGCACACGAACTGCGCCGGGGACTCGCAATCGGCTGGGCAGCGGACGCCGCGCGCGCCGCTCGCGCCGGCTTGCGCGACCGCGCCGTATCCGCCGCCGGACATGGCAGGCGCGCCGCCGGATGCGCCGGAGCCGCTCGCGCCGCCCGTCGCTGGCTCTTCGGCACCCGTTTTGCCGCCGCAACCAACGCTCGTCAGCGCTGCGCCGCACACCACCAACGCCCGGAATAGCGGATGCTCCAGCGACCCAACACCCATACCGGTCAGCATCCGCGCTTTGCCGAGCGTTCGCAAGCGAGCCCCGTCGGCGCAGTGCCTTTTCGCTGGGACGCACGGAGCGGCGACGGTCAGCGGATAATTTCGCTGTTCACGGCATTCTAGTGGGAGTGAGAAGCACTCGTGGCGAGGCGTGCCGGGACCCCTTAAGCGCTGCGCCGATTCCGCGTGAAATGGCGGTGTTTCGCTTGCCTCGCTTCCGCGGTTTCGCTAGTCGCGAGCGATGCCATCCCTCTTTACTATCTGTCGGCGGGCCTCGCTGTTGGGCGGGCTCGTGTCGTTGGCGTGCGGCTCCGCCGGGGAGGGGGCTGGCTCGACCGCGATGAGCGGCGGAGCGCCGAACGCATCCGGCGGTCAGAGCGCCGCCGCCGCTACCTCAGCAGGGAGCGATGGTCTCACGGGTGGCACTGTGAGCAGCTCCGGCGGCGCAAACACGATGGGCGGCGCCGCGGGCGGGGTGGGCTCCACGGCGGGTGGGAGCGCTGGCGAGCTCGGAAACAGTGGTTCGCCGAGCTCGGGCGGCTCCAACACTGGGGGTTCCGCGCCGAGCGCCGGCACGAGTCCCGGCGGCAGCGCGGGTTCGTCGGTGGGCGGCAGCTCGGCCGCCAACGACGGTGCTGGCGGTTCTGGCGGCGGCGCGAGCGGCTGCGGCGCGAGCGGGTTCTCGGTCAAAGACGGTGTGCTCTACGACGTCAACTGCGAGGAGTTCGTCATCCGCGGCGTGAACTACCCGTATACCTGGTACGCGACTCGCAATGTAGCCGACGATCTGCGGGCCATCGCGGCGACGGGCGCCAACACCGTTCGCCTCGTGCTCTCGAGCGGCGGGCGTTGGACGAAGACGAGCGC
The DNA here is from genome assembly GCA_966250485.1 of uncultured Sorangium sp. GTDB lineage: Bacteria > Myxococcota_A > Polyangia > Polyangiales > Polyangiaceae > PMG-095. The sequence continues at coordinate 6,469 of CBINHN010000087.1, forward strand.
GAGCGAGCTCAAGAGCCTGATCGATGCCGCGAAAGCGGCCAAGCTCGTCAGCGTCGTCGAGGTGCACGATACGACGGGCTACAAGGAGCAGAGCGGCTCGGTCGAGCTCAGCAATGCCACCAGCTATTGGACATCGGCGGATATCGCGGCCGCGTTGAAGGGCCAAGAAGGCTACGTGATCCTCAACATCGCGAACGAGCCGAACGGCAACGACACGTCCAGCAGCTGGGCGCCGAGCCATGTCAGCGCCGTGCAGGCGCTGCGCAGCGCCGGCTTGAACCACACGCTGATGATCGATGCGCCGAACTGGGGTCAAGACTGGGAAAATACGATGCGAGACGGTGGCGGCGCCGCGATTTGGAGCGCCGATAGCGAGAAGAACCTAGTGTTCTCGGTTCACATGTACGACGTGTATGGGACAGCGAACGTCGTGACGAGCTACTTCAACACCTTCTTGATGAAGTACGAGGCGCCGCTCGTCGTCGGCGAGTTCGCGGCGGATCATGGCGCCTCCGGCAACGTCGACGAGGGCACGATCATGTCCTTGGCGGAGATGCTCGGCGTCGGCTACATGGGCTGGTCCTGGGCGGGAAACTCCAGCGATTTGTCGTCGCTCGACATCACCGACAATTTCAACGCGGCCTCGCTGACGACCTGGGGTGACCGGCTGATCAACGGCGAGAATGGCATCAAGAGCACGTCGCAGCTCTGCACCTGCTTTCCGTGAAAAGGAACCTCGACGCCGCGCTGCGCGGTCAATTTCTGGCGGCGTTCGCGCTGCTCTTGCTGCTCGCCACGTCCGGATTTCTCCTGCGGCGAAGCCAGCCCCAGCGCGCCGTTGAGAGCGACTCGCAGGCGCCGTCGCCGGCCAGCAGCGGAGCCGGGCAACGCCGCGAGCCCGCGGAGCTTCGGGCGCAGCTGCTGCGCTCGGCGCCGGTCGCCGCGAGCGCAGCGCGGCCGGGCGCTGCGCGTTCGGAGGCGCTCGCCTATTTGATCGAGACCAGCGACGATCCGCGCGTCGTGATCGCGGCGTTGCGGGACGTGCCGTCGACGTACGCGGCGCGCTCGACGCGCAAGCCGTCGCCCGGCCCTGAGCTGCAGCGCGCCATCGCGAAGCACGTGCGCTCGCCGAACCCGAGCGTCCTCGCCGCCGCGCTCGACGCCGCGCGCGTCGCGCTGCTCAGCAAAGAGCCCGCGGATGAGCTGACGCTGGCCATCGCGGAGCAAACACGGGCCGAGCGCGACCCTGCGCGTCGCGCGGCGTCGCTCGCGGCGTTGGACCTGTTGCGTCCCGACCGGCGCGCGCCGCACGTGCTGACCGCGCTCGAGCAAGCGCTCGCAGCGCGAGAGCCGTACCTCGTATCGCTGGCGCTGCTGGCGCTCTCTGACAGCGGGCCATCGCTGGACGCGCTATCGGACGCCGAGCGGGCGCGCATCGCGGAGCAGGCGCTCGCGCACGGCGCTGACGCCGATCCGGGCGTCCGCGGCCGTGTCTTGGCGCTGCTCGCGGAGGTGCCGGCGTTCGCTCGTCTGGAGCTGCGCGTCGCCGCCGGGCAGCAGCGCTTGGCAGACGCGCATCCCTACGTCCGCGCGCAGGCCGCCGATCTGCTGCAGCGCTGCCGTCAGCCGGCCGCGATTCATCGCTTGATCGAGCTCGGCGGCGATCTCGCGCTGGCGCGCTACGAGCTCGCGGGCTGGCGCCAGCTGGACGGTAGCGCGGGCACGCTGCTCCACGTCGTGCCCGGCCGTCCCACCGTAGCCGAAGCGGCGCTGCAGGCGATTCGCTCCTTGAGCGAGCTCGTGCCGGGCGTGAGCGTGCTCAGCCTCACGCTCGCTGCGCCTCCTCAGCCTCAGGACGCGATCCTACGCAATGTTCAGCTGGCAAAGTCGTGGTACCGGGCCCAGGCGGCGCGCATCCCGCAGAGCCTGTCGTCGCCCGACGCCTCGGCGAAATAGCGGGTTGTCGTGGTCGCCGCGGCTCATGCCGAAGTGGTGCTGGCCGCGCAACGCTCGCTGCAGCGCGGCTTTGTGCGCGGTGAGCGGGCGCGAACGTCACGCGCTCGTCGCAGCGGCGCTGGCGAGCGGTGATAGCGGCGTGGCTGCCTCAACCAATAGGCGCGTGTGCTTTCCGCGGCTCAGCGTCGGCGCGTGGCCGATGACGAGCAGGTGCTCCTTCGCGCGTGACGTGGCCACGTTCAGCAAGTGCACGCGTTGATCGATGAAGCCGAGGCTCTCGCCGCGGGTGATCGCGGTGGTCAGCAAGATGATGCGCCGCTCGCCGCCTTGAAAGCGATGCACGGTCCCGAGCGCGAGCGCCGCGCTCGCGCTGTCGAAGAGCTGCAGCGTCGCTTCTTCCGCGAGCTCGTCGAGCGGCCGCTCCACGGGGATGTTCTCGTCGCGAAACGTCTGCAACAGCGCGTCGAACTGGCCGCGATAAGGCGTGATCACGCCGATCTCGGCCGCGCTCACGCCGGCGGCGAGCAGGCGCCGCACCCAGCTCGTCACCTCCGAGATCTCTCGCCGGTTGCGGTAGCTGCCGAGGTACCGCTCCTGCTCACCGTCGATGGCCGTCATCAGCACCGGCGCCTTCAGCTCGGCGACCAGGCTGCGGCAGGACGCGGGCGCCGCGCGCGGGACCAGACCGTAGCCGCACCAGGCCTCCGAGAGCAGCGCGATTTCAGCCTGACACCGGAAGTGGTCGCGCAGCGATGGGCGGCCGCTGACGGCGCGCTCCGCGAGGCTCTGCGCGGAGTTGCCGGATTCATCGTACGCCCGGTAGGGCTGCATCTCCGCTTCGGAGACGCCGAGCTTGAGCCCACGCAACACGCGGCGCTCGTCTTCGCGGCCGAGGCCGATCACCGGCTCGAGCTGGTGCACGTCACCGATCACCGTCGCTGCTCGCGCGCGCAGCAACGCCGAGACGACGTAGGCGGGATGACACTGCCCGGCTTCGTCGATGATCACCTGGTCGAACGCTGGGCTCTCGTTGCTGAAGGCGTTGCCCAGGGACAGCAGGGTGCAGCCGAAGCACGGGAACAGCCGCCGCAGCCACAGCCCCGGCCCTCCGCTGGCGTCGAGCAGGAGACGCAGCGAACGGCTGCGCGTGCACGCCGCGAGCGCGGCGCGCACGCTGCTCTGGATCTCGCTCTTGTTGCGGCGTAGCCACAGATCACGGAGCTCCAGCGCTTGCTGCGTGAGCGCCTCGAGCGCATCGTCGTCGGCTGCTTCCGGCGTCGTTGTCTGCGCGGGGCGCGGCGCGGCGTCCCGGCTCTCCTCGGCGCGCAGCTGTTCGAGCCGAGCCCGGTCGCTGGCCAGGCCGGCGAGCGTTGCGAGCGCCGCCTCGAGCGACAAGAGCTCGGCGATACAACGCTCTAGCGCCTCCTCCCACTCGGCGCAGCAGGCGCGAGCGCCAGCCGTGCGCGGCGGCAGCGCGAGCGCGAGCGGCGCGCCGAACCAGCGCTCGACCGCGGGCAGCCGCAGGCGCGCGAGGCGCTTGAAGCCGAGCTCGAGCCGCGTCAGCGCGACGTCATCATCACCCTCCGCGTCGTGGCTGAGCTGCGCCAGCGCCTGAATCAGCGCGGCGATTTCGTTGCGTGCCGCGCCGGGCTCGCGGCGGTACGGCGCTTCCTCGCGCAGCGGCAGCGCCTCCGGCGCGAACAGGGCCTGCAGCGCGCGGGATAGCTCGGACTCCGGCGCCGCGAGCGCGAGCGCGCTGTCGCAGAGCTTCGTCTCTAGCGTCGCGATTTCGCGCTTGCGTTGGGCGCGGGCTCGCGCAGCCTGGAGGTCGCGCCGCGCGGAGCTCAGCCGTTGCTCCAACGGCTCGAGCCGCGCCCTGAAATCGCGCCGAGCCTGCTCGAAGTGCTCCTCGTCGACCTCGGCGGCTCGCTCCACGTAGGCTGCGAGCCGCGCGAGCAGCCGTGCGCTCACGCTGGTCGTGATCTCGCGGCTGCCGAGCCGCAAAGCGAGCGGGAAGTCGGCGTAGGCACCAGCGCTGAGCGGGTCGATGACGTTGTCGACCGCGCGGTTGTTGGTGCTGGTCACCATCAAGAACGATTGACCCGGATGCCCCGTGCGCGCGATCGCCGTCGCCTTCTCGACCAACTTATGAGCGACAGCGTTGAGGATCAGCGTCGTCTTGCCCGTCCCGGGCGGCCCTTGGATCGCGCAGAACTCCGAGCCGAGGCCGAGCTCCAGCGCGTGCCGCTGGTTCTCCGTGAGCGGCGCGCCGGGCCAGCGACCCAAGCACGGCTCGCGTTGCAAATCCGGAGCGGTGCCGTCGAGGTAGCAGGCGAGGGGTGCATGGGGCGCGAGCGACTTGTCCGCGAGCGCGCTGATCGCCTGCGCGATGTCGCGCTGAACGTGGAACGTGGCGCGCACTCGTTCGGTGCTGACCAGCAACCCGACAGGGTAACAGCGGCTGCGGCCGCCGAGCGCGTGACAGCGCTTCTGGACAGCCTGCGTGAGTCGCGCGAGCAAGCGTGCTGCGGGCGCGCGCTCCTGGACGGCTGCTGCCGGCGAGCTCGCCGCTGCGCGCTCGCCGTCGAGCGGTGTCTCCAGGAGCACACACGTGGCCTCCACCATCGCCGCGGGCGTCACCTCGCGCAGTTGGCGCAAGCGCGCGAAGTAAGCGTCGATCTCTTCCGCCTCGACGCGCAAGGTGCGCTGCAATAACCCCGTGTCGAGGAAGAACGGCAGCACCTCTTCGGGTTCGCGAGCCGGATGCAGCAAGCGCAGCTGCGTCGGTGGTGCGGGGTAGCGGCCCTTGGCGCGCTCCTCCGCGAGCGGCGGCTTGAACGGGCCTGAGGGTGTCAACCACTCGAGCTCGACTGGAAAACGCAGCACCCCGCCGAGCTCGTCGCGCGGTAGGTGCACTGTAGGGAACAGGACGAGCTCGGACAGCGCTCCTTCCTCGTTCTCGCCGCGCCGATAACGCTGAGCCAGCCAGTTTTCGAAGAATTCCGTGCGCTCCGCGTCCCAAGGCAGCGGCTCGCAGCGGCCCTTCTCGACGAAGAAGCTGGCTGCTCCCTCGAAGGAGAGCTTCGCGTACTCGCGCCCCGGGCTCGGCTGTTGCAGGTTCGGAGCGCGACCTTCTCCCTGCTGCTCGAGGCGGCGCGCGCGAGGGCGAGCCGAGAGCGCTTCTTGATACTTGAGCAGCGCGGACCAATAACGGAGAATTTCGCTCGACCGCTTCGCGCTCATGGTCCTGTTTTCATCTCGAAGCGGCTGAGCCTAAAGCGGCGGGGGGCTCCACGCAAAAGCACTCTTGGCCCGCGCGAGCCGCTCCGGTACGCTGTGAGCAGCGGGCAAACGGCAATGGGCAAAGCTCTCTCTCTGGGTGGCAGCGTTCTGCTCTGTATGGCGTTGCTGGGCGCTTGCGGCGGTGAGACGACGGACTTCTTCGACGACCCCGGCGTGATTCGCGGCGGCGCGGGTTCCGCTCAGGGCGGCGCACGCGATGCCAGCGGTGGGGACAGCAGCGCTGGGGACAGCAGCGCTGGCGACAGCGGCGACGCAAGCGGTGGTCGCGGCTCCGGCGGTGAATCGTCAATGGGTGGCCGCGCGGGTGCAGCGTCAACGGGCGGACGCGCCGGTGCAGCGTCGACGGGCGGACGCGCGGGTGCAGCGTCGACGGGCGGACGTGCGGGCGCATCATCGACGGGTGGACGCGCCGGTGCACCGTCGACCGGCGGCCGCGCGGGTGCAGCGTCGATGGGTGGGCGTCCCGCGAGCGGCGGTGAAGCGGGCAGCGGAGACGGTGGCGCTGGCGAGGGCGGGGCCGATGGTGGCGCAGGCGGAAACGCCTTCGAATCATGTCTGGGCGAGGACTGCGCGTGTGACGGCGCGAGCTGCGCGCTCGGCTGCGCGGCGGCCGGTACGAGCGACGCCTGCACGTTCAATTGCACGAACGACGCGAGCTGCGAGCTGAGCTGCCCCCAGGGCGTCTGCGGTGGCCTGTGCGAGAGCTCCTCGTGCGACCTCAGCTGCATCGGCGGCTGCGAGCTGAGCTGCGACGACGCTTCTTGCGACGTGGACTGCGCTCAAGGCGGCTGCAACACCAGCTGCGAGTCCGGTTCGAATTGCGACACCTTATGTCGGACCGGCGGCTGCAGCAGTGAATGCAGTGGCGCTGGCACCGAGTGCGCCATCCACGCCTGCCTGGGCGGCTGCAAAATGAGCTGCTCCGATGTGGCCAGCTGTCGGCTCCCCGAGTGCGGCGGAGGCTGCATCATGGAGTGCGACGACAGCACGTGCACGATCGAGAGCTGCGAAGCCGGTTGCTCGATAAAGTGCGGTGAGGGGAGCACTTGTCAGATCGGCACCTGTGAGGGCGCGGGTTGTCAGATTGACGGCACCGCGACCGACGCCAGCGCCGCGTCCAGCCTAGTGATCGAGGAGTGCGTTGGCGGTCACTGCACGTTGCTGTGCGAGGCGGGTAGCACGTGCACGATCGGCGCGTGCGCCGGCGGGGACTGCACGATTTCCTGCGCGGAAGGCGCCATCTGCAACTGCTCCGCCACGGGTTGTACGGTCATCTCACCCTGAAGGGTGGACGTGTGCGCGCCGCCAGGAGCGAGCGCGCAGCCCAGGCTCAAATGCCGGCGGCGTCCAGCAGCGGTGAGCGCTCGGCGAGGGCTCGCCGCAGGGCGCGCAGCAGCTCGTCACCGCGAAAGGGCTTCTTCAAGACCTCCGCGTTGGCGGGCACTCGGCCGGTGCGGACGAGATACTCGTGAGTATCCGCGGACATCAGCAGCGTCGCGACCGTGGGCATCGAGCCCGCGATTTCGCGCACGAGCTCGGAGCCCAAGCGATCTGGCAGCCCGACGTCGCTCAACACCGCGTCTACGACCGTGCTCCCATCCTGCAGCATCGCCAGCGCCTGCTCCACGCAGTCCGCTTCCAACACCTCGTAGCCGGCGCTGCGCAAGAGCCGGCGCGCCGCCGCGCGTAGCAGCGGCTCGTCATCGACCACGAGCACCCGCGTCGGCCTGCCCAGTGAGGCTGAGGGAGCCGTCACTTGAGGCCACAGCCCCGATTGAATCGTGCGCGCCGGCTTGGATCGCGTTTCGGATTGCTGCGCTGAGACCATCGTTTGCTCGCAGCGGTTCACTGCAAGCGCCGTGCCCTGCTGAATGTCTCAACGTGGGTGCGCCGGCGTAACGCCGGGAATTGTGGGCGGCTCTGCTGCAACGAGCACCGTTCGGTGCCGCGTTCTTGGGAGGAATGGTCAATGGTTTCAATTGATTAGCGGTGAGAAGAAAAGCGCGCGGCAAGCCTTGGCGAGCGAGCGGCGAAGCTCGCCCTGGCCCGCGAAGGTCGGCGCCGCGTAGCGAGGCTCCCAGTGCAGCGAGCTCGCCACGGGCGATTTTGTAAATGTGCCAGTTTGCTACACGCTGGTCGCGTGTCTTGATCGTCTCGTTCCGAGGCGCTGACGCGCAGCTGGACGCGTCTGTTGCGCCGCTGCGGTCAAGAGCTCGCTGCTCAACGGCTCGTGGCCGAGCGAGCTCGGATCATCAAGAGCGCCAGTAGGGAGACGAGCGCGGCCAGCGCCAAGTAGTAGCCCACGGCGGCGAGCCCGTAGCTCTGCGCGAGCCAGGTCGCTAAGTACGGCGCCAGCGACGCGCCGATGATGCCGGCCAGGTTGAAGGTGAGCGACGCGCCCGTGTAGCGCACGGCGGTTGGAAACAGCTCGGCCAGCGCGGTCCCGAGCGGACCGTAGGTGAGACCCATCAAAGCCAGGCCAACGATGAGCATGGTCAGCACGCCCGCACGAGTCCCTGAAGCGAACAACGGCGCAAAGAGGAAGCCAAAGACCAGGATGGCGACGGTCGCCGCGATCAGCATTCCCCAGCGTCCGCGACGATCAGCGATCACCGCGGAGATCGGGATCGTGAGCGCGAAGAAGAGCACGCCGACCATCTGCAGCAACAGAAACTCTTTGCGTGAGTAACCCAGCGTGGAGGTGCCCCAGCTCAGGGTGAACACCGTCATCAGATAGAACAGCACGAAGGTGGCGACGGCCGCGAACGTTCCGAGCACGAGGCGCCCGGGGTGCTCGCGAAAGACGCTGAGCATCGGCACTCGGACGCGCTCGTTGTTGTCGATGGCGCGCTGGAAGGCGGGGGTCTCGGTGATGCGCAAGCGGATGTACAGCCCCAGGAACACGAGCAGGGCGCTGAAGAGAAACGGGATGCGGAAGCCGTACTCGAAGAGCTGCGCGTCGTTCATGGTCTCCGTGACGCCCAGGAAGATCCCCGTCGAGCACAAAAAGCCGAGCGGCGCGCCGAGCTGCGGGAACATGCCATACAACGCTTGCTTGCCCGGTGGCGCGTTCTCGGTCGCGAGCAACACGGCGCCGCCCCACTCACCGCCCAGCCCGAGCCCTTGGCCGAAGCGGCAGGCCGCGAGCAGCACGGGCGCGAGCAGCCCGATCGAATGATACGTGGGCAAGAGCCCGATGACGACGGTCGAGAGGCCCATGGTGAGCAGCGCCGCGACCAACGTCGCCTTGCGGCCCACTCGATCACCGAAGTGCCCGAATACGGCGGAGCCCACCGGACGTGCGAAGAACGCCAGCGCGAAGGTCGCGAGTGACTGCAGCGTAGCGGACGTGGGATCGCTGGCAGGGAAGAACAGCTTGGGAAAGACCAGCACCGCGGCGGTGGCGTAAATATAGAAGTCGAAGAACTCGATCGTGGTGCCGACCAGGCTCGCGAACAGGACGCGGCCCGGGGTGTTACCGGAGGGCCTGGCGCTCACTCGGGCACCTTGCCGCAACGGTTCGCCGCTGCGAGCCCGCACTCGAACGTGTCCGGACACTCCCCGCAATCCACGAGATCGTCGCAGCCGTCACTGATCAGCCCGCACTCGGCGGACGCCGCTTCGCACGTCTTCAGAACGCAGGGTGGCGGCGGCGCGCACTGGAACGGCTTCTCGATGCCGCACACCTCACCCGGCGGACAGGGCCCGCAGTCGAGCTCGGCACCGCAGCCATCGCCGATGATCCCGCAGCTCGCGCCCGCGGCTTCGCACGTGCGCGGAGCGCAGTCCGAACCTTGTCCGCAGCGATTGGGCGCCTCAGCGCCGCAGATTTGACCTTGTGGACAGGGACCGCAGTCGATGGAGCTGCCGCAGCCATCGCCGATGCGCCCGCACTCCGCGCCCGCGCTGGCGCAGGTCGTGGGCTGGCAGCCTTCGCAGCGTTGCTCTCCGTCGACGGTGCGACACACCTGACCGGGCGGGCACTGTCCGCACTCTACGGAGCTGCCGCAACCATCACCGACGACTCCGCAGCTGGCGTGTTGCTCGGCGCAGGTCAGCGGGGTGCAGTGCGGGACGTCGCAGCGGTTGGGTTTGCCGCCGGCGCCGCAGACTTGCGGGGCGGGACAACGACCGCAGTCGAGCTTGCCATTGCAGCCGTCACCGATGACGCCGCACTCCACGTCCGCTGGGCACTTCGTGAGCGGCGTGCAGTCCGGCGCGCAATCCGAGCACTGGTACGCGCCGCTGCAGCCGTCCGAGGCATAGCCGCACTTCACCTTCGCGCAGGCTTGCTGCTTCGAGAGCGGCTTGCACACCGGGCACGGGCACACCAGAGCGTGCCCGCAGCCGTCTGAAATCGTCGCGCAGATGGCGCCCTCGGCCTGACACGTGGTCGGCACGCACGCTTGCGCTTTGCACTGGCCGTTGATGCAGCTCTCTCCGGAGGGGCAGCCGCAGCTCTGCGTGCCGCCGCAGCCGTCCGGCCGTGTCCCGCAGCTCGGGTAGGCGGGGCAGGCCTGCTTGGTGCAGGTGGGCGGCACAGGATCGCCACCCACGCAGGCGCCGAGATCGAACAGCATATAAAGGAGGACCTTCTCCTGACCCGTTAGATCGCCCGCGCAGTGATCCGGGAACCTGGCGTTGGCGAACGGCGTAAGGCCGCCGCCGGTCGCGGCCACGTGAAATCCGCTATACGCGACGCGCCCGCAAGCCGCTGTGGCCGGCGCCGCATACGGCGTATTGAACGAGAACTGCTGCGTGCGCTGGTTGCCGTTCGTGCGATAGACGAACTCCTCGGTGGCCGTGCCCAGCGCCGTCACGCTGCTGCGCGGATCGGTGATCGTGAACCTCGCCGTTGCGTTCGCGACGACGTCCTCGCGAATCATCCAGGACGTGAAGTTTTGGATCCGCGGGCTCGCCTGCGGTCGTCCAGCGGCGATGGCGCCCCTGCCGGACTCGTCGAGGTAAAGGGAGGTGTCCCACGTCGCGGCAGGGCCGAGCCCCGTCGCGAAGCGGCCGGCTCCCGTCGCGTAGGCTCGCGTGCCGTTTTCATGCAGCCAGCTGTAGCTGAGGTGGCTCGCGAACAGCCGCCCGCCGCGGTTGACATAGTCGCGCACGTTCGCGCCGTAGCTGTCGCGCTGCGCGAAGCTGCTGTCCCAGCTGGCGCCCTCGCAATCGGCCACGATCATGTCGTAGCCGCGCATCCGCGCTGGATCGGAGTAGAGCGTGGTGTCGTGCGGCGTGCGGTTGTCGAGCCGAGCGCCCGAGGGGTTGTTCGTCGAGCCGCCGCGGTACAGATGGACGCGCGCTCCGCCGGCCGTCGCCGCGCCGTTCGCGAACTCGCGCGTCGCGATGCCCATTTTGTTGAACACGCATTCCATGGCGTCGATCGGGCCGGTGGTGACCGCGATGCGCGGGATGTTGACGCGCAGCCCGTCGCTCATCGTGCGCGGCAAACGCGTCGGGTTGTTGGCCACGGAGGTCGGCAAATTGGTCGTGGCGCAGGCGGCGTTGAGCGGCAGCGTGTAGTGAGCCGCGCGCCGGAATTTGCCGGCCTTGACCACCAGCAAGAACTCTTCACCGACGGGGATATTGCCTTCCAGAACGAAGTTGCCGGTGGCCGTGGTCGTGGTGCTGGCGAGCACGGGCCCGAGCTTTTCGTTCTGGCAGCGCTCGCAGCTCTCACCGCTGCTCCCGCCCGGTATGCCGCTGCTGATCGCGGGCAGGGTCGCCGGGTCGTTGCTTTGCAGGATGTAGACGTAGGCGTTCGGCACGCCGACTTGGTTGCCGGTATTGGCGTCGTCGCGGCCGGGCGTGATCACGCGACCGGTGAGGCGCGTCTTTTGCGAGCGGCCGCTGCAGTCGGGCACGGCCGCGCACAGCGGACACCTGGCCCCGCCGGGATTTTGGCAGCGCGCTGGCCCGTTCAAGCCACCGACGCACGACTGTGCGCCTCCGCAGCTCAGCCCTTCCTTCGCGCAGTCATAGACGGTCCCGCAGCTGTTGACAGCCAACCCGCATTCCCAGCCGAGCGCGCTGCAGCTCGTCGCGTTGGGGGTGCAGGGCGGCACCACCGGCGCGGCGCACTGGAACGGCGCCTTCGCGCCGCAGAGCTGACCGCTGGGGCACGCGCCGCAGTTGAACTGATTTTGCGCGGCGGTGCCGCAGCCGTCATAGGCGATACCGCACTGCTTGCCGGCGCAGGCCTGGGCGCGCGTCATCGGCTTGCACGTCGCGGGCGGCGGAGCGTCGCAGGTGAAGGCCGCGCGCAGGCCGCATACCTCGTTGCCGGCGCACGAGCCGCAATCGTAGATGCCGCCGCAGCCATCGCCCACGCTGCCGCACTCTTTGCCCGCGCAGGCGGCGCTGCGTGACAGCGGCTTGCAGCTCGCCTGCTCACAGCTGCCGCTGCGGCACAGCGCGCCGGCGCTACAGCTGCCGCACACATAGCTCCCGTCGCAGCCATCGCTGACGACGCCGCACTGCTTGCCGGCGCAGGCAGCTGCTTTGGTGAGCGGCGTACAGCCGGTGGGAGCGTCTCCACACTGATTCGCGACGCCCGCGCCACCACACGTCTGCCCGCTCGGGCAGGGGAACATCGCGGAACAGTCGATCGTGCCGCCGCCCACTTCGACTCCGCAGCCGTTCGAGACGAAGCCGCACTTGCCCGCGCAAGCTACCGCAGCGCTGAGCGGCTCGCAGCTCGGCAGCGCTCCACACTTCTGCGGACCGCCGAGCCCGCATGCTTGGCCGCTCGCGCAGCCGCCGCTCTCGGCGTCACAGTCGATGATGCCGCCGCAGCCGTTGCCCACCACACCGCACTCGGCCCCGGCCGCCGCGCAGCTCTCGATCTTCGCTGGGCAGTCGTCGTCCGTGCCGCTCAAGGCGGAGCTGCAGCGAAACGGCTCTTCCAGACCGCAGGCTTCCCCCTGCGGACAATCGCCGCAGGAGTAGGTCGCGCCGCAGCCGTCGCCTTCGACGCCGCACTGCTTGCCCGCGCAGGCCTCCGCTTTCGTGACGGGGCGGCACAGCGAGTGCAGATCATCGGGCGTACTGCAGACGTTGGGCGTTGCCAGCCCGCACACGCTGCCCTCCTCGCAATCGCCGCAATGCAGCACGCCGCCGCAATCGTCGGACAGGGTGCCGCAGCTCTTGCCGAGGTCCGCGCAGGTCTTCGGGACACAGCTGTGGCTGCCGGCGAAGCCGACGGGACTTTGGCCGCCGCGACCGCCAGCGCCGTCGCCGCCATTGCCCCCGGTCTCGTTCTCGCCCGCGTAGTTGCGCGTGACCACCTCCGGGGTGCCGCTGCAAGCAGCTACGAACAAAGCCAGCAGAAAGACCCCAAACGCCCGGGATTGGTTCATGGCAAGAACGTCCTTCTAGCGCACCGCGCCAACACGACGGCGAACCAAACATGATTCTAGCCGCTAAATCCAATTTCTCCCGGACATTCTCGCGCCGCAGCCGGCCACCGTGAGCCACTCCGGCGCCGCGGCACGCGGCACAGGGCGCAAATGGCCTGTCGTTTTGCGCCCACCGGGTCCGCTACTTATTGATTCGCTGGGGGCCGCCGCGCTGCCCTACGCTGGATTCCATCCGCACCGGCCGGGTTCAGCGATGGCCGAGACGGCTTCTACTTGCGGCGAACGTCGAGCTGGCGGCGCATCGCGCGCTCC
>CBINHN010000088.1:0-18796 GCA_966250485.1 uncultured Sorangium sp.
TGCTGGTCGGCCTGGTCAAGAAGAACGGCATCATGATGATCGACTTCGCGATCGAGGCTCAGAAAGATCCCAACGTGAGCCCCGAGGCGGCCATCCACGAAGCCTGCCGCGTCCGTTTCCGCCCGATCATGATGACCACCATGGCGGCCCTCTTCGGCACGCTGCCCATCGCTCTCGGCATCGGCGCCGGCGCTGAAGCACGCCAACCGCTCGGCCTCGCCGTCGTGGGCGGCTTGCTGTTCTCGCAAATGCTCACGCTGTGCGTGACGCCGGTGTTCTACGTCTACATCGAGCGCTTCCGCGAATGGGCCCGCGCCCGCGCGTCCCAGCGCCGCCCGGCCGAAACCGCCAGCGCCTGAGCTCGAGGCGCCGCAGCGCTCGCAGCGACGTGCGCTCGAACGACGGAACACGCCACAGCGCTGGAAAACTGCGGGCGCAGCGCCAGCACGACCATCTATACATCATGTATTTGACAGAGACACACTGTATCGCATAATGCCGGAGCATGAACTCCGACGCTGATGACCGCTCCGGCGCGCGCGCGATGGCGCCCGAAGAGCCACCCGGCTCGCACGCTTTGACGCAGGCTCCCGCGACGCCGGCCTGGGTCAAGGTCTTCGCCGCTCTCGGCCTCGTCTTCTTGGTCGGCTTCATCGTCCTCCACGCGCTCGGGCGAGGCATGGGCCACCACGGCCATGGCAGCAGCGCACACCACACAGAGGGACAGCGGTGACGGCGCGCGCGGCGCGAAATCTCGGCCTCACGGCGCACGTCGTCACCTCTCTGGGCTGGCTCGGCGCCGTGGCCGCGTTCATGGTGCTCGCGGTAGCCGGGCTCGTGAGCCCGGACGCGGCGCTCGTTCGCGGCGCCTACCTCGCGATGGGCCTGGTGAGCTCGTTCATGATCGTGCCGCTGTGTCTGGCGACCTTGCTCAGCGGCGTGGTGCAGTCCTTGCTCACGAAATGGGGACTTTTCGAGCACTACTGGGTGGTGATCAAGCTGCTCGTGACGGTGCTCGCTACACTCGTCTTGTTCATGCACCTGCGCCCCATCGAAGAGGTCGCGTTGGCCGCGGCTCGCGGCGCGCTGACGAGCTCCGCTCTCGCAGCCACGCGGCTTCAAATCGCGGTGGACGCTGCGGCGGCGATCCTGGTTTTGCTGGTCGCGACCGCGCTCGGCGTGTACAAGCCACGCGGGCTGACACCCTACGGTTGGCGTCGGCAGCGCCGCGCTGAGGCTGCGCGAGCTCCCGGCGCGCCCGCCGGACGATAGTCGTCGCGGCGCCCTCGGAAAGGTCGATCGCCCGCCGCTCGCCTTGACATGTAAGCGAGATAGAAGGGGCGAGCGCCCGCTTCGAGCCAAGGCGACAAAGTGATGCTGTTCCAACGTCGGAGCTCAGAGATCCCCGAACGCACCGCCGCGAAGCCCGGGGTCGGCCGAACTGTTCGGCGAGCGCCGCAGCTGAGCTTAGCGCTAGTGGGGCTCGTGGCGCTCGCTGCGACCTCGGCGTGCAGCGACGAGTCTGCCCCCGAAATGCTGCGCGCGAGCGAGAGTCCGTGCGGCACGCTCGACCCCTCGCTCGCCAAAGGTCCCGCTTCGGAGCTGTTCGCGCCCAAGAGCATACCCGCATTCGACTTCTACCTGCCGGAGGACAGCTGGGCTTCTCTGCAAGCGCACGCCGTCGACGAAGAATACGTGCCGGCGCGGGCCTGCTACAACGGACGAGCGCTCGGCGTCGTGGGACTGAGATTCAAGGGCGCCTACGGGTCGCTCATCGATTGCTTCGACGCGGCGGGCCAGAACACCTGCCGCAAGCTCGGGATGAAGGTGAAGTTCGACGAGTACGAGCGCGAGCACCGCTTCCTCGGCCTGAAGCGCCTGAATTTTCAGGGGAACCGCTACGATGACAGCTATCTCAAGGAGAAGTTGTCGTTGGAGCTCTACAACGAGATGGGCGTTGTCGCGCCCCGCGCGTCCTGGGCGCTCCTCCGCGTCAACGGGGAAGAACAAGGCCTGTTCGGCATGGTCGAACAGCTCGACGCTCGCTTCACCGCGGATCGCTGGCCCCAAGATGGAGATGGCAACCTGTACAAAGAGGTCTGGCCCGGCGAGGCCGATCCTGCCCGCATCGCCTCACACCTAGAGACGAACCAGGATGAAGCCGACACCTCCCGCTTCCAGGCGTTTTCGGCCGCAATCCGCGCTGCCGGCGGCACAACGCGGCCGGTGTTCGACGAGTACATGGATGTGGAGCAGTTTGCCCGCTACATGGCGGTGGACGATGCCATCGCGAATTTCGACGGCATCACGACGTTTTACACGGGCGCCGACGTGCAGGGGGCCAGCAATCACAACTTCTATCTCTATCAGAAGGCCGACGGAAGATTTACGGTCATTCCCTGGGACCTCGAGTCGACGCTGGTGCTCGGCTATTTCGGCGTAGTTCCGCCGTGGCAGGAGACGCCGGATGACTGCTCGCTGACTTACTCGGTGTGGAACGGGGGCGGTCGCGTCATGGCGCCGGGCTGCGACGCTATCTTCGAAGGGTTGGCCGCAGACCGCAGCGCGTATCAGGAGGCAGCGCAGGAGCTACTGGATGGTCCCTTCGCGCTCGAACGCATGAACGAAAAATTGGAGCGCTACGCGGCGTTCATTCGAGCGGCGGCCAGCGCCGATCCACACGGCCCGGGAGCGACGAAATTCGAGCAGGGCGTCGGCTTCTTGAAGCAGCAGTTCCCCGCGTTGCGCCGACGACTCGAGCGCCTACTGTCCGGCGAGCCCACCGCCCCCACCCTGCTCGAGCTCGAACAGGTGCAGGATTTCGAGACGGCAGATGACTACAGCATCCTGGCGGGAAGCGCGCTCTTCTCGAACCCTGCGTCGACGGTCTCAGTGGAGCTGAACGGCTCCGACGCCATCGGCGGCGCTCAGTCGCTGCGCATGCTGTTCGACTTTCAAAACGAGCCGGCACCCTGGGGCCAGTGGATGCTCTACGCGATCCCGCTCACCAACTCCTCCGGCGATCTGACGGGCTTGCAGGGCGTTCGCTTCAAGGCGCGCTCGAACGTCGCGCGCGCCTTCCGTGTGGAGCTGGACAGTCCGGGCAACTCTCACGCTGACGAGGGCATCAAGATGGGCTGGGACCTGAGGCTGACCAGCGAGACCACGGAGTTTAGCGTCTCACTCGTCGACGCCAAGATTCCGGCTTGGGCCAGCGATCCTGGCGACAGCCTCGACAACATTCTCAAAGAGGTGACCGCGCTGTCTTTCAAGCCGGAGTGCGCCAATCGAGATAGCGCCGGACAACTCCCGGCGGGAACCAGCGACAGCGGCTGGGTCGACCTCGACGACATCGAATTCTTTTGAGTCGCTCAGAGCGCCGCGCGACCGCCTTCGTCACGCGGGACGTGCCCAGCGCAGCGCCCTACATCGCTCGACGGTTAGCGACGTAGCGCTTGCGGGTCCTTCGCGGGGGGCGCTAGGCTCGCCGGGTGCTCCGCGTCGTTCTGGGTTCTATTCGCCTGCACGCTCGCGTTTCAGCTCTTCGTTCTCCGGCGACTGCGCTTTGATTGGGTCAGCGCGGCGCTCGTGCTGGCTGGCACGGCCCTGTGCCTCGAGTACGTGACGTATACCTCGCTCGCCGAGCGCAACTATGATGGGCCAATCCACGCCGCGTACGTTCAATATCTGAGCGAGCGCGGGCGCCTGCCTGAGCTGTCCTCTTGCCAGTTCTGCATCCATCCTCCGCTCTACTACGCGCTCGCCGCGCTTTGGTCGAAGCTCGTACTCCGGAGTGAGTGGATTCCCCGCGAGCTCGGGCTCGAGTGGTTCTCGCTCCTTTTATTCTTTGGCTTCGTCGTCTTTGCGCTGCTCACGGTTCGGCGTGCCGCGCAAAACCAGCTGACTCGCTGGCTCGCAGCGTTGCTCATCGTGTTCTGGCCCTCGAGCATCATCCACTCCGTGCGCGTCCATAACGACGCCCTCGCATCTCTGTTGATGATGGCCGCGATCTACTGGCTGGCCGAGTGGGATCGAGACAGCCGCGCGGGTCAGCTGTACGCCGCGCTCGGCTGCACGGCGCTCGCCTTGCTCACCAAGGCATCCGCCTACGCGATGGCCGCGACCTTGCTCCTGTTCGTGTGCTTGCGCGTGCGCTCGAAGCAGGAGCCCACGAGCACGAGCCTCAGGCGCTGCGCCGGCGTCGTACTCGTGCTCTTTTTGGCGGGATTTCTTGCGGTGCGGTTGCGGTATTCAGGACAAGGCATTTGCCAGATGGCGCTCGGCCGTGCTTGCTACAGCCGCTACGTCCCCCCCGTGCCCGACAGCGTGGCGCGCTTCGTTACGTTTCATCCGGTGGATTTCCTGCTTCGCAGCGACACGGTGCCCGACGATCCATTCTTGAACCGATTTTTGAAATCGGTTCTGTTCGGCGTGGCACCACTCGGGGAGGACTTCGACGCCGCCCGCTACCAATTGATCGCCGGCTTCATGAGCGCTCTGCTGCTCGCGATGCTCGCCGTCTGCGTCTGGGGCGCGACCCAACTGCGCGGCGACACGCTGCGCAAAAATCGAGTCTACTTGGCCGCCCCCGTGATCCTGTTTCTAGCCTTGGTCGGCTTCCGCGTCTCCGCGCCGAACGAGTTCCACGAAGACTTTCGGCACATCTTCCCTGCTCTAGCGCCCTTTTGCCTGGCATATGCCGGCACGGTCGTGCGGCTCCGCCGCTGCTCGAAGCTGCTCTTTTATGGGGGCGTCGCCGTCGCCCTGGCCCTCGCGGCCTCCTCGCTCGCCTTTTTCGTGCACTCAGGCGCTCGGTGCCTTTCTCGTGGCGCGCCGCTTCAGCAGAAAGCCGCGATAAGCCTCGACAGGCTGCACCCTGTGAAAGGGAATCGTGCAAGTGACCTCCGGGTTGGTCCACTCGTCGAGGAGCTCGTACCCCACCGCGCGGAGACTCTGCAAGAGCTCAGCCCGGTTGAACAGGCGATAGGGACAAAAGGCCGTGCCGATGTTCTGCAGCGTGACGACGCTCGGCCCGTCATACGCGGGGACGCTATTTAGGAGTAGCCAGGTCGGCATCCGCGTCACCGTGAGCAGGCGCGCCGCGAGATCCTCCTCCACATACTGGATTGAGCCGATCGCGAAGAGCGCGTCGCAGTCACTCACTCGCTCGAACTCGGACGTGAACGCGAGGCCAGCGGAGTCCGGGCGTGTCTGCGCGAGCAGCCGGCCCTCCTCCACGACCGCGTTCACGTCGCACACGATCCAACGCAGGTCGTCCGGAAACGCGAGGAGCCTGCGGTACGCGTAGTATTTCACGCCGACGTGCCCGCCCAGATCGAAGACCGAGCGCACGCCGTCGAGCAGCGCGTTTTGCAGCCAAAACAGCACGGGATAGTCCCGCGGGTACACCTGCCCGAGCATGGCGTCATAGGCGCGTGCGGGCGCTGGGTTGTCGTAGCCGATGGGCCTGCCAGCTGGCGCCGCCCGTCGAGCCGCGGCGAACGAGGCACCGCGAAAGACGTGCGCGCCAGTCGCAGCCGCAAAGAAGCGCTCGTAGCGCCGCTCACGAAAGGTTCGCAGCACCGGCACTTCGCCGAGACGGGCAACGGTTCCGAGAATGCTCATGAATGCCTCCGCGTGCAGCAGCCGACCCGGCGACGGTTGCGGCCGCCCCTGCGCGCCCGCAGCACGACGCTTTCCCTAGCTGCTCGCGTGATCAATCACAGCTCGCGAGAGCGGGTCAAGAGTCCGCGACTCGCCACTTTGGCATAAACCGTTACGAGAACTTCGTTATCGCCTACTCAACGCTTGCGGCTGCCGCACTCTCACTCTGGAAACAGCCGCGCAACACGACGATGCGTCGCTGGGGCTCGCGAGCGAAAGCCGCCACACGAAGTGTAACGCTGCTCATCGACATCGCGCGCGGCCGGCGCTCACTGGGCGATGGCCGCCGCCGTGTCGCTCGCAACAGCCGAGCGAAGCTCCGCCGCAAACACGGCGCCACGCCCGCTCTCCTCGATCTGCAGGTCGCCGCCGTGCGCCCGCGCGATCTCGCGCGCGATGCTCAACCCGAGGCCGGAGCCCTCCGGCGCCGAGCCGCGAGCCTGCGGCGAGCGATAGAACGGCTCGAAGACGCGCTCGCGCTCTTCGGCCGGTACGCCCGGCCCCTCATCCGCGACGCGCACGATGATGCATTCGCCGTCCTCCTGGGCTGTGCAGCGGATCGCCGCGCCCAGCGGGCTATGGCGGATAGCGTTATCCAGAAGGTTACGCAGCAGACGCTGAATGTCTGCCGCTCGGCCGCGGACGGTCGCTTCACCGAGGCCGCCCTCGATGCGTATGTGCTTTTGCTCGGCGTTGGACGCCAGCTCGCGAACGAGCTCCTCGAACACGCTCTGCAGACGAACCGCTTCCAAGGCTTCATGCTCGTGCTCCGCGCGAGCCAGCGTCAAGAGATCGTCGGCCAGCCGCTTGAGACGCCGCGTCGCCTGTAGGGCGCTCTCGATGAAGGCCCTGTACTCATCGCCGCTGCGCTCTTTGCGCAGCGACTGCTGCAGCTCCCCGTAGAGCGCGGCCAGCGGGGAGCGCAGCTCGTGCGCGGCGTTGGCGATGAACTGTTGCTGCGAGCGAATCAGGACGCTCAACTGTTCCGCGACCTCGTTGAGATCCTGACCCCATTGCTCGAGGTCGGGGTCGCGGCTGGGCGCGGTGACGCGCGCGAACAAGTCACCGCGCGCGACGCGGTGCAGCGTCATCGCGATGTGGCGGTGCTCCCGCGTAAAGCGCCGAGTGAGCCAGAGCGCCGCCACGAACAAACAAAACAGCGACGCGAAGAACGCGAGCACCATCGCCCGCTTCAGGAACTGGTCATCCCCATCCAGGTCATCGCGAGACGCCGCCAGCAGCAAGGTGTGCTCGCTCGCGTGCGGGATGGGCAAGAGCACGACGCGCAGCGACGTGCCCTTGAAGTCGAGATCGAACGGCACGCCACGGCGGCGCGAGAGCTGCTTCAGCGCTGGCGGCGCGACGTCGAACGGCTCGGTCGCCGCGACCACGTTCCCGCGCTGGTCATAGATGACGCCGTACTTGTCGAGCGGACCGACGTCGTTCGCGGCAGGACCAGCTCGCGTGGTGAAGGAGAAGTTGTTCTTCGGCGCCTCACTCGCCTCTTGCCGCGCGATTTCGAGCAAGGCCGCGTCGAATTGCTGCTCTTGGAAGCGATTCAAAAGGACGTGGATGAGGCCGAGCGCGACGGCCAACGCCACCGCCGTGACCAGCGTGATGCCCAGGCTGATTCGCGACTCGGCTCTCAAGCGTGCTCTCCAGAGCGCTAGGCTAGCGCCATCCGCCGCCGAGCGCCTTGTAGACGGCGACGGTCAGGATCCGGCGGCGCTCGAGCGCTTCGATGAGCTCGAGCTCCACCGCCAGCGAGCTCTGCTGCGCGACCAGCACCTCCAGGTACCCCGCCCTGCCCGCACGGTAGAGCTCGTCCGCGGCCATCACCGACTGAGCCAGCGCGTCTCTCTGCACCTGCTTGAGCGCGATCAGTCGACCGATGGCCTCGATGCCCGTGAGCGCGTTCGCGACCTCCACGTAGCCATTCAGGATCGCCTTCTGATAGCGATACATGGCTTGAATCTGCGTCGCTTTGGCCGTAGCGAAGCTCGCCTCGAGCGCGCTACGGTTGACGAGCGGCGCGATGAGGTTACCAAACAGTGAGTCGGTGAGTGACTCCGGGACGCGCACCAGATAAGCCGGATTGAAGGCCTGCAAGCCGACCCCCGCCGAGATCTGCACCGACGGAAAGAACGCCGCACGCGCCGCCTCGACGTCGAGCTCGCTCGCGCGCAGTTCTAGCTCGGCTTCGCGAATGTCCGGCCGATTGCGCAGCAGCTCCGACGGCACGCCGGCAGCGGCGCGCTGCGCAGGCTCTTTGAACAAGGAGTCACGCTGCCTCGGAATCGGGCGCGGATAGCGACCGAGCAAAAAGTTGATGCGATTCTCGAGCTCGGCGCGGTGCCGCTCGGCTTCGTTCACCTGCGCGCGGCTGCTGAGCAGCTGCGCCTCGAACTGCTGTACGGCCAAGAGGTTGGCGCGCGCCGCCTCCTTCTGCAGCTTGACGACCTCGAGCGCTCGCTCGTTGCGTTTTACGGCCTGCTCGAGCGTCGCGAGCACGTTGTCCGCAGCAAGCAGCTCGAAATAGGCCACCGCCACGTCGGCGACGAGCGAGGTGAGCACTAGGTTCGCGCCTTCGATGCTGGCCAGGTACTGAGCGAAAGCCGCGCGTCGCTGCGCCTTCAGCTTGCCCCAGAGATCGAGCTCCCAGGAGGAGACGAGCCCGATCGAGAAGTCGGTCAAATGCTCCGGCGTGCGGCGCCCGGGCTCTATCTCCGTCGTCGCCGCGCCGGAACCCTCGGCGGTGTAGAGGCCGAACTTCTGCACGCCGGCGCCCGCCTGGAGCGCAACGCGCGGAAACGCCGCGTTCGCGCTGGCTCGCGCGCCCGCGCGGACGATTTCGATGCGTTGGAGCGCCATCGCGAGGTCGAAGCTGCCTCGCAACGCCTCAGCGATGAGCTCGGCGAGCCGTGGTTCTCCGAAATACTCTCTCCAGTTCAGCGCGGCGCTGCTTTGCTCGCCGGCGTGCTGCACGAAGCGCGCTGGGAGCCCGGGCCTCTCAGGCACGCGAACAGCGTTTTCAGCGGGCGCGCAGCCGAGCGGTGCCAGCGCTATCATCGAGGCGACCATCGACCCGAGCCCGAGCGAGCTGGCCCAGCGAGCGAGGTCCGGCACGCTACTCGCCCCCGGCGGACACCCCGTCCGCCAGCGCCTGCGCTCGTGAGAGCCCCTTCGGCGCGAAGATCACATACAACCCGGGGATGATGAGAACGCCGATGACGGTGCCGAGCAGCATGCCGCCGATCGCGGCGGTTCCGATCGTCCGATTGGCCATCGCGCCCGCTCCGCGCGCCACAGCGAGCGGCACGAGCCCGGCGATGAAGGCGAACGAAGTCATCAGGATCGGCCGCAGTCGCAGGCGGGCCGCGGCAACCGCCGCCTCGAACGGCGTGAGCCCCTTCTCCCGGCCGAGCTCGGCATACTCCACGATCAGGATGGCGTTCTTGCCCAGCAGCCCGATCAGCATCACGAGCGCCAAGTGCGTGTAGATGTTGTTCTCGAGCGCCGCGACGCGGAGCAACGCGAAGGCGCCGCACACGCCGGGTGCTAGCGAAAGAATGACGGCGAAGGGCAGCTTGAAGCTCTCGTATTGCGCGCAAAGAACCAAGTAGACGAACACGAGGCAACTCAGAAAGACGAACAGCCCTTGGTTGCCGGCCGCGACCTCGTCCCGCGAAATGCCCGCCCAGTCGATGCTGTAGCCGCGCGGCAGCTTCTCCTTGGCCGTGTCTTGAACGACGCGAAGGATGGTGCCGCTGCTGATGCCGGCCTTGCCCTCGCCGTTGAACTCGGCAGAAGTATACATGTTATAGCGAGTGATTTGATCGGGCCCGTACGTCTTGGCGAGCGTCGTAAATGCAGACAGCGGGACCAACTCGCCCTGCTCGTTCTTCACTTGAAGGCGCAAGAGTTGCTCCGGAGCCGAGCGATACTCCGGCGGCGATTGCATCATGACCTTGTACATTTGACCGAAGCGGACGAAGTTCGTCGCGTACTCGCTGCCCAGCATCGTCTGCAGCGTTGCGAGCGCGCGGTGCGCGGTGACACCGCGCTGTATCGCCTTGTCGAGATCGAGGTCCACTCTGTACTGCGGGAAGCTGGTGTCGAAGATCGTGAACGCTCGCTCAATCTCCGGCCGCGCGCGCAGCTCCGCGAGGAATTGCTTTACCACCGCGTCCATGCTCTGCAGGCTGCCGCTGCCGCTCTTATCGAGCAGGCGGAGCTCGAAGCCGCTCGCGTTGCCGTAGCCCGGCACCGGAGGCGGCGGGAACAGCTCGATATCGGCGCCAACCAAGTGCGCGATGCGCCGTTCCAGATCCGTCATGACGTCGTCGGCCGAGCGCGTGCGCTGCGCCCAGGGAACTAGGTTGAACAAGCAGGCGCCGTAGGTGGCGCCCGTCGCGTCGGACAGAATGTTGGTGCCAGCGAGGCTAGCGATGCTCTCCACGCCCTCGAGCCCCTGCCCCGCTTTCTGAATGGCGTCGACGATGACCTTCGTGCGCTCGAGCGTGGAGCCGGGCGGCGTCGTGACGCTCGCGTAGAACGTGCCCTGGTCTTCGTTCGGGATGAAACCGGCCGGCACCGTCCTAGCGACGACGAGCGCGAGCGTCGCGGACACGACCAAGGCCAGCCCGGTGATCAGGCCGCGCCCGGCTAGACGCTTGACGATGCGCGTGTACACCTGCTCGAACAGTCCATAACGAGCATTGAAGCCAGCGACCCAACGCCCGAGCCGTCCCTGGCTGGGTGAGCCATGGTGTCGCTGTTCCCGCAGGATCGACGCCGACAAAGCCGGGCTCAGCGTCAAGGCGACCACGGCGGACAACGTGATCGCGACGGCCATGGTGAGCGCGAACTCGCGGTAAAAAACCCCTGCTGGCCCGCGAATGAACGCCATAGGCAGGAACACCGACACCATCACGAGCGTGATCGCGATGATCGGTCCGCGGATGTCCTTCATCGCGAGCACGGTCGCGCGCCGCGCGTCGGCGCCGGTGCGCTCCATCGTGGCGTGCACGGCTTCGACCACGACGATGGCGTCGTCGACCACGATACCGATCGCGAGCACCAGCGCGAACAAGGTGATGAGGTTCAGAGAAAAGCCGAGGAGCTGGATGAAGAAGAACGTCCCCACCAGCGATATCGGAACCGCGAGGATGGCAATCAGCGTCGATCGCCAGCTCTGAAGGAAGATGAACACCACCAGGGCCACCAGCGCGAACGCCTCGAAGAAGGTGCGGGACACCTGGTCCACGGCCGCGTCCAAGAACCGACTCACGTCGAAGCTGAAGGCGTAGTCCATGCCGGGCAAGAAGCTCGAGTCCTTGATCGCGGCCATCCGCTGCTTCACCTCCGCGATCACTTGGCTGGCGTTCGAGCCGGGCAGTTGCTTGAGCATGATGGCGGCGGTCGGGTGTCCGTTAAACTTGGCCTCCACGTCGAAGTACGTGGTGCCAAACTCGACATCGGCTACGTCCTTCAGGCGCAGGACTTCGCCGTTGGCGCCCGCGCGCACGGGGATATTTTCGTAGGCCTCCTTACTGTTGAATTTTCCGCGATAGGTGAGGGCGTACTGCAGCGGGCCCTGCGCCTTGTCGCTATTTTCTCCGATCTTGCCGGGCGCTGCTTCTACGTTTTGCTCCTCGAGCGTGGCGCGGATGTCAGCGACGGACACGTGATACGCGGCCATCTTGTCCGGCCGGAGCCAGACGCGCATGGCGTACTCCTTGGCGCCCAGGATGTTCGCATAGCCGACGCCCGGGACGCGCTTCAGCTCGGCGAGGACATTGATATCGGCGAAGTTGTAGAGAAACTTCTCGTCGTGCTCGGGGTTTTCGCTGAAGATGCTGAGGTAGAGTAACATCGAGTTCTCTTCCTTCGCGATCTTGACCCCGTTGTGGATCACCTCGGCGGGCAGCTCATCCATGACCGAGTTCACGCGGTTCTGCACGTTGATCGCAGCGACGTCTGGATCCGTGCCGGTCTCGAACAAGATCTGAACGACGCCGACGCCGTCGTTGCCCATGTCGCTGCTCATGTACTTCATGCCGGGCACGCCGTTGATGGCGCGCTCCAGCGGCACGATCGCCGATTTGGCGACCACCTCCGCGTTGGCGCCGGTGTACTCGACCGTCACGTTGACCTCGGGAGGCGCGACGCTCGGGAACAGCGCCCGCGGCATGCGCAGCAACGCGAGCAGCCCCAACAAGACGATGATGATGGAGATGACCGCGGAGAGGACTGGCCGCCGAATGAAGAGGTTCATCGCGAGATGCCGGGGTCCAGGGCCGCGGTGCGCACCTGGATCTTCTGGCCGTCTTTCACCTTTTGAACGCCCTCGACGAGCAAGCGCTCGTCGGCGCTCAAGCCCGACTCGACCACGAAAGCGTCGGGCAGCCGCAGCGTAGGGACGATCTTACGCGCGTGAACGCGACTTTCAGCGTCGACCACGTAGACGTAAACTTGATCTTGGACCTCGAAGGTAGACTTCTGCGGCACCGCCAGCGCGTCTCCGAGCGCGAAGCGCAGCACCACCTTCCCCGTGCTGCCGTGGCGTAGCACCAGCTGCTGGTTCGGAAAGCGCGCGCGGAACGTCAGCGTGCCGGTTTGCTTGTCCACTTCGGTGCGAACGGCGTCGATGACGCCTTGGTTTGGATAGAGCTCGCCGGTCGCCGTCTTGAAGTGAACGCTCTTGGACTGCTCACCGGACTTCAAATACTCATGGTACTCTTGCTCGGAGACGCTGAAGTAGACGAGCACCTCGCTCGCGTTGGAGAGCGTCGTCAGCAGGTCACCGTCAGCGACCAAGCTGCCGGCCTTCTTCGGAATTCGATCGATGACGCCGTCGAACGGCGCTCGCACCTCGGCGTACGACGCGTTGAGCGCCGCCTGGCCTTCGTTCGCCTTCGCCTCCTCCAGCTTGGCGCGAAGCGCCGCGACCTTCGCGTCGAGCAGCGCCAGCTCAGCGCTCGACACGATGTCCTTCTCGTGCAGCTTGACCGCGTTTTCATGCTCGAGCCGCGCGGCGCTCAGCTCGGCGGCGCCGTTCTTGGTGATCGCGCGGGCCTTGGCCAGCTCCTGCTGATAGTTGCGCGCGGCGATGGAAAACAAGAGCTGGCCCTTCTTGACCGACTGCCCCTCGTCGACCGCGGCGGCCTCGATCGGCCCTGCGATTCGGGCGCGGATCTCCACGTGCTGAGCGGCGTGGACCTCCCCAACGAACTCGCGTTCGTAAAAGTCCGGGGCGCGCTGCGGCGCCGCCACCGGATAGAGCGCGCCGCGCTCTCTCTGTTCCGCCTTGACGCTCTGGCACGCCGCGAGCAAGGCCAGCAGCACGGCGGCCAGCGGCGACCAGGTTCGCGCGAACGGCGCGCGCCGGGGCTCGCACAGCGCGGCGGGGCCCAAGCCGAGTTGCCCCGCGCGCCGAACCTCGAATAGAGCCGAAGACATAGGGCCAAAGGTAGCGGCCTGCACGCCGGGCGTTTCTTACGATTCTGTAAGGTGTCGCCCGAGAACCGCTTGGTACACTTCGAGTCGTTCCGGTGAACGTCCTCATCGTCGAAGACGACGCGCCGCTCTCGAAGCTTCTGCAAAAGGTCATTCGTGAGGAAGGCGCGCACCCCACCGCCTGCGCGACCGCGGCGGATGGCCGCAAGGCTGCGCACGCGCGCGCGCACGACGTGATCGTCCTCGATTGGATGCTGCCCGACGGCGACGGCGTGGCGCTGTGCCAAGCCCTGCGAGCGTCGGGCCTCGACACGCCCATCTTGATGCTGACCGCGCGCGGCGAGGTCGCGGATCGCGTCAGGGGCCTACGCTCCGGCGCTGACGATTACCTCACCAAGCCATTCGAGGTCGAGGAGCTGCTGGCTCGCTTGGACGCGCTCGTGCGGCGAGCTCACCACGGGACGACGATTCGCTTGGGTGAGCTCGTCATCGATCACTTGGAGCGACGCGCGTGGCAGCGGGAACAGCAGCTCGACCTCACTGCCAAGGAGTTCGAGCTGCTGCTCTACCTAGCGCTCCGCCGCGGTCAGGCCGTGCCGCGCGCCGAGCTCTTGGAAAAGGTCTGGAATCTCAGCTTCGATCCGGGCTCGGGCGTGTTGGACGTCCACGTCAGCCGGCTCCGCGACAAGCTCGGCCAGTCCGCGGGGCTGGTCGAGACCGTGCGGGGGGTCGGCTACCGCATCAATGGGCCCACTCAGAACGATTCTTCGTAGTAGGACCCATACGAAAAATCGATGCACGCGCCGCCACCGTCCGGGCTCGCGTGCGGGCAGTGCATGTCCGGATCGACGGCGGTGAGCAGCGTGTGCAGCTGCCGGCACGTCACGCTGTTGCTGTTCGCGCGGTTCCAGCTCCCGAACGGAATCGAGTGCATGTACGCGACGCAATTTTGAAACGGATCGCTCGTGACGGGAAAGCCCGTCGCGAAGTCGTCGGCCGAGTCGAAGTAGCCCGTGCAGGTCCCCGTGTTCACTACGGCCCCTGTAGTCGGCTCGACATGAGCGACGGTGAGCGCCGTGCAGAGCTGAGCGATGACCTCATCGTGGACGGCGGGGTCGTTGGGCGGATCGGACGCGGCTCCCAGATTCAGGATGTTGAGGTCCATGGAGATCACGCGGTTGAAGCGGTTGAACATGAAGAAGCCGACTTGCGTCAACGTCTGCGACGTCGCCGAGTTCGCGACGTTGGGGTCACAAACCCGGTCGGGCGAGCGGCAGAAGTGGATGTCCACGCTAACCGCTACTTTGTCGTCACCGGCGATGACCGAGCGGAAGTTGACGCGATCGACGAACGAGCCCGGCGTCACGGCCAGCGCATAGAAGTACTCCACGACCGCGCTAAAGTCCGGGAATTGACCGACAGGAGTGACGCGCCCCTTTACGCCAGCCGGCTCGAAAATGTGATCGACCGAAGCCGCGTGAGTGAGAATCGCCACGGGCGTCGGGTACACCAGGTTCTGATAAATCTCGCGCACGCGCTGCTCGCGAATGGCGAGCGCTCGCTGATCCTTCGTAGCGAAGGGTTCGCTCACGTCGTGGTGCGGGTGAGCGTGCGGATGGCGGTGGCGCAGCGCCTCCGTGTCGCTGTGCAGCTCGCCCTCTGTTCCGCCTTGGGCGCCGCCATCGGCGCAGCCACCAAACAGCGCACACACGAGAAGCGCAAGACCACATCTGCTCTTCATGGAGAACCTCCTGTGTTGTCGTTCTAGTTCAGACGCCCTTCCCGGCCGCCAGCGCGGAGCACCAGGACGAGCCCAACTCCATACCCGTCGCTGACGCCTCACCTTACAGAAACCATATCTTCATTGATACGGGTTACTGCAGCTTCGTTTCCGGATTGTGGCGCCGCTCGCTCCCGCAACGGCGTGTAGGGCACAGTCGGACCTACGGCTCCGCTCGACGCCCGTAAACCTACGTCCCAGCCCTTACCGCAGGTTGACGAGCCGGCTCAAGTGCTCCGGCAACGACAAGCCGAGGGCTCCCTCGGCTCGCACGAGATCACGCGACCACGAGAATCTACGCCGATTCGGCAGCAGTCCTCGAGCAACCCGCGCAGCTTCTCGCGCCCGCGCTGCACGCGCGACTTCATGCCAGACAACGAAATGCCCAGCGCGTCTGCGGCCGCCTTCTGCGTAGCGCCCTCTAGCTCGGTCAGCGTCAGCGCTTCGCGATAGGGCGACGGGAGCCGGGCGACGCTCGCAACCGTGTACGCCGCGAGCATCTGCTCGAGCGCGCTCGGCTCGCTGCTGTCCAACTCCGCCGCTAGCTCGGCCGGCTCATCACACCGCGGCAGCGGATGCCGCGAGCGCTGACGGTAGCTTTCTACGATCGCGCTCTTCGCGATGCGGTACAGCCACGGCGCGAAGCGCTCTTCATCGCTCAATGCGGGCAGAGCAACTTGCATTCGCAGGAACACGTCCTGCAAGACGTCTTCCACCTCCGAAGGAGCGACGCGCCGCGAGACATAACGTCGAAGACGCCCTTCCAAGTCCTGATGCGCGCGGCGCGCCTCCTCCGTGATCATCAGCCCGTCGCTCCGGGAGGGCAGCAGTCCGGACCGCAGCACGACTTGACGGCTTTCGGCTTCACCGCTTCTATCGTCGCGGACACGATGTAGTTCTCGACGCCGCTGCCGGGCATCCAGTCCATGATGAAGGCGCGGCTCTCGTCGCGCGGCTGGATCTTGATTTGTGTGAACCCCGCTTCAGTGAGCATCTGCTCGAGCTCGGCGATCGAGGCAGCGCCAGCGACACAGCCGGCGAGCGCAGCGACCGCGGTCCGCCACTGCTCGGGAACGGGTCGGACAGCGACCACATCCGAGATCGCCAAGCGACCACCCGCACGCAAGACACGGAACGCCTCACGAAATACGTCTGGCTTGCTCGGCGAAAGGTTGATCACGCAGTTCGACAAGATGACGTCCACCGTTCCGTCCGCAACCGGCAATCGCTCGATCTCGCCAAGCCGAAACTCGACGTTCTTGGCGGCCAGCTTGCGCGCGTTATCGCGCGCCTTCGAGAGCATTTGCGGCGTCATATCGACGCCGATGACCTGTCCCTGAGCGCCCACCTGGCGCGCTGCGAGGAAGCTATCGAAGCCGCCGCCGCTGCCCAGGTCCAGCACCGTCTCCCCCTCCCTCAGCGCGGCGATCGCTTGTGGGTTACCACAGCCGAGGCCCATGTCGGCGCCGACCGGCACCGACGACAGCTGTTCGCTCGAGTAACCAAGCGCGGCGCTGTTGGCTGGCTGACCACTGCAACAGCCCGGGACGCAGCCTACAACGCCGCAGGTCTCCGCCACTTTGGCGTAATGCTCTCGAACCGTGCTCCTGATTTCGTCCGTCGATACTTCAGTCATTTCGGCCTCCTGTCACTTGAGACAGCAATCGCGACCGAAAGACGCAGGAAATCGCCACAGTCCAGCGAGCACGCCACGCGATAGCGGCTGATCACTCTGCAGCGGCGATCGCTCAGCGGCGCGCCGACCGCGAACTCGTGCGACGGCTCCTCGGCCAGCAGTTGAAAGCGGGGTTATCGACCGAGGACCTAAGAGCCGATCAATAAGCTCGGACCGAGCCCGCCAAAGACCTGACGCCTCGCACGAGTCGTGCCACTTGCGCGCCGTCGCGCCTCGAGAGCGACGCGCGACGACATCTCGCGTTCGCTCGGAAAAACGTGCGGCGCGACGCGCGGCTCATGACACCAGCGCCGAGCGCGTGGCAGCGCTTGCGCAGCGAGCGTGGTCAGCGCAAATTCTGCGCCCTCGCCGCGTGATCACGGAGCGTAGGCGCGGCACCTCGCGTCCGGAGGCTCGCGCGACCGCGATCAGGTGAGCCTCGGATGGGTCAGTCGGAGTTCTTCGCGAGCGCGGCCCAGGCGGCGCTGACGTCGCCGGCCTGGATGCCGCAACCTGCGCCGTTCGAAGCCGGGTTGGTCGAAGCGACGGCGGTCGTCACCACGTCCGGCAAATTGGTGTTCACCTCTTCGAGGTACCGGGGATCGTCGTCCCAATACAAAACCCGGCGTTGATCGGCCGCTGACGACGCAGAGAGGCCGTAGTGCGCCATCACCTTGCGAATGAGCCCGCTCTTGCCAGCCATGATCATGCCGTCGAAATGGTAAGCGCACGTGTCGCAGTTCCAATTGGCGCGCTTGTCGATTGCTGGATAAGTGAAGTCCGTCCCAGATTTGTCGTAGTGAATGGAAGCGAACAGCTCCGGGAACGCAGCCGGAGTCAGCGTCTCGATTACTTTGTCGTTCCAGCAGTCGTCGAAATTCGAATGGCTGGCAATGCCGATGAAGGCGCCGTGTCGCACGCACTCCGCGATCGCCGTGTGCGCGGCCGTGGCGAGGCACTGGTCATGCCAGCTGTACGTCGTGCAATCGTTCCTGCGACACAGGTAGTCGCTCGATTTCGACGACGTCTGCTGGCAGGAGTGGCTCGACAACACCAGGTCATAGTCGAAGATGCACAAGTTCCGTGGCGCGTTCGTGCACGTTTCGCCCTGAGCCGCGAGATGGTAGCCATGGGCCTCATCACAACCGGCAGCTCCAGCTGCCTCGGCGCCTGCGCTTCCGCCTGCCGGCGGCGATCCACCTCCGCCAGCGCGACCAGCGCCTGCTGACCCACCTCCCGCGCTGCCTCCGCCGTCGCCTCCAGTCTTGGGACCATTGGATGCGCCGCCGACAGCTGAACCGCCCGAGCCCGAGACGGCGGTCGTCCCCGATACCGCGCTCGGCGCCCGCCCAGCGGTTCCGCCGCTCGCCATTTCGTCGGCGCTACCGCCAGTGGTCCCGCCCGTGCTGGAGCTCCCTTTTCCTCCCGTACCTGCGGCTACGCCGCCGGAACCACCGCGGGCGCCGCCGCTGCCGGGGCCAGCGCTAGCGTTCGAGCCGGCGCTGCCGGTGTTCGAGCCGGCGCTGCCGGTGCTGGATCCACCGCTGCCAGCGTCGTCTCCCGATTGGCCGCACGCGAAGGGCAACAGAACGGTTACGACGACCAGCGCCGCCTGCTTCGGATTGGATCGGCTCTGCATGACAACCTCCGAATGCGTAGGCTCGAATTTGCGACCAGCGCCGCGCTGAGACAGCGACTGCCGTGGCTCGGTCACCACTTTAGAATATCCACGCTAAGGAAGTCATCTCTTATAGTAGTTTCACACAGCGCGGCAGCGTCTTACGACTACTGCAGACGCGGAAATTGCCGTGCTCGGCGGCGAGAGAAGCGCCACCGAGGACACCTTTGTCCTCCCTCGCACGAACCTACGGTAGCTCGAACGAGAATCGCACTGGCCGCGCGACGAGGACGTCGCAGTTTGTCGAGGCGATGACCCATGCGGCGACGCTTCCCACCAGAGCGTGAGCGATCCCGGACCGTGCGTGCGTACCGAGGGCGATGAGGGCCGACCGTCACCGCGTGGCTTCGCTGCTCGAAAAACCTTCGGTATTCGCTCTTTTCGCGATCCGAAAGTGGTGACTTCGCGAAGCCTTCGAATGGCACGGTGAAGGCGTGAATCACCTGGATTTGCTTTACGGCTGGGCCGAGCACGCGCAGGGCCAAGTCAAAGGTTCGGCGTGCGCTGTCTTCGAGCTCCGTAGCGATAATCGGGCGGACAT
>CBINHN010000089.1:0-18724 GCA_966250485.1 uncultured Sorangium sp.
GCGCCGTGCATCCCGGCGCAGCATCGCCGCCCAGCGCGTCCCCGCCCAGCGCGTCCCCGCCCAGCGCGCCGCCGCCCAGCGCGCCGCCGCCCAGCGCGTCGCCGCCCAGTGCCGCCGCAGGCCAGTACCGCGAGTGCAGTCCGGAGAGCCGGCAAGCGCAAGCCTGCACCATGATCTACGCGCCCGTCTGCGCCGAGGTCGACACCGGTGTTCGCTGCGTCGCCGCGCCATGTCCGGCGTCTCGCGCGGAGCGGACCTTCGAGAACGCGTGCCGAGCCTGCTCGGAGAAGTCCACCTACGGCTACCGCGACGGCGCCTGCGCGGCGCCGTGAAGCGCAGGCAGCTCCGCTCTGGCGAGGGTCATGAACGCTTTGGCCG
The DNA here is from genome assembly GCA_966250485.1 of uncultured Sorangium sp. Taxonomy (GTDB): domain Bacteria; phylum Myxococcota_A; class Polyangia; order Polyangiales; family Polyangiaceae; genus PMG-095. The sequence continues at coordinate 379 of CBINHN010000089.1, forward strand.
TAACCGCTCCACGCGATCCTGCTCTTGGCTCTGCCACCAGCTGGAGAACTCGCCGAAGTCGATGCGGCCGTCGCCGTTCAGATCGATGGCATCGAACGCCACCGCGACGAGCTCGGGGCTCGTGGAGACACCCAGCGAGCGAATCAGCTCGCGAAACTCGCTCGCGTCGAGCGAGCCGTCGCCGTTGAGGTCGAACTCTGCGAATTGTCTGCGAAGCTCAGCGTGCGGGGTGCTCACCGGCATGGCTTAGCAAACGTCAGCGCCTCGCGCCGCCGCGAGCTGCCCGTTGCTTCCCGCTGCCCGAGCGATCGTCTAGATTGGCGCCTGAGCCACCGTGGAGACGACGCAAAAAAACGACGCGCTGTTGCCGCTGATCGCGCAGGTCGTGACTGAAATGCTCGAGCAAGGCGACGTAGTTGCCCCGCTGGAGGTCCTGCTGCGCCTCGAAATTCTCGAGCCGCAGTGCGTCGAACAATGGCGCAGCGGACATCTATCCTACCTCGAGCGCGGCATTACGGCTGGGCTCGCTCGCGTGGCGCGCCTGCTGCGGCTGCTACGAGAGCACGCGCTGAGCATCGGGCTCGAGCCGCAGCTTGCCAAGTACCGTCGCTCGGGCAAGGGCCCGAAGCGGCCACTCAGGTTCTCGAAGCGTGGCGACGCCGAATCAGAGCGAGCCTACGCCACCCACTATCTCCGGCGTTGAGAGGGATTCTCAGCTACGGTGCAGCGCGGTCCTTGGGCAGCAAGAGCTGAAAGCGCGCCCCGTTCACGCGCCGTTTGCTCAGCTCGTAGCGCTTCTTGAGCCGCGCGCACGGGATTTTGAAGGGAGGCGCGACGAACCAAATCGCGTAGTCGGTCTTGTCCCTCGCCAGGCGCGCGCACTGCTTGCGCAGCCCGTTGCGCGGCAGCGCTCGTTCGGGCTGCGAGCTGCCGAACAGGATGCGCTCGAGCCGCCGGCTTTGTTGGAAGTTGCGCACGTTGGCGAGCAGGATCGGGTACGGAGAGCTGTCGCGGATGGCGAGATAAGTCGCGCGCTCCGCCGCCAAATGTGCGACGTCCTTGTGTACCTCGGCGAGGGCTCGCTCCGCTCGAAACAACGTCAGCGCCGCAAAGGCCAGCCCCAGCGTCGCTCGTAGGTAGCGTGGTCCCGTGCTCATCGCAAAGGCGCACAGCGCGAAGGAGAACGCGACGACGGGCAGCTGTACTGGCACGTTGCTGAAGCGCTCGCCAAACACCGTTATCGTGACGAGCATCGCGAGCACGGCGGCGACGGCGCCGTACGCTCGCGCGCGCAGCGCCAGCGCCAGGCTCAGCAACCAGAAGGCGATCAACGGACCGCCCTGGTCGAGCAAGAAGCGCTGCGCGCGAGACAGCTGTGCGCTGAGTGAGAAGGGCAGCCGCGCTGCTGTCACGACTCCGCGGCCTCCAAACCAATAGTCATTCCAGGTCAGCAGCAAGAGCGGCAGGTAGATGAGCGCGCTGCTGCCAGCGAAGGTCAGCAGCGTTCGAGCGCGCTCGCGCCAGCCGTATTTTGCTTTGCGCTGCAAGCCCAGGAGCAGCACGAACGCCGGCGCGGTCAAGCCGGCGAGGGGAGAGACGGTGAGCGCCGCGCCGTAGCACGCGCCAGCGAGCACCGTACGCTCCGAGAGCAATAGCGCGAAGGCCACGAGCAGGAAGGCCGTGAGCGGAACGTCGACCTCCGACAGCACCATGCCCTTCACGTACGCTGGCGCAGCGAGCAGCGCCGCCGCGCTGAGGACACTTGCCCAGCGCGAGGCGCTGAGCTTGTAAGCGAGCCAATACGCCGCGTAGATGCCCATGCAACCGAGCAGCAGCGTCATCACGTTCATGACAGTATCGGTCTCGCCCGGCAGCAGCGCGCGAAACACCATGCCCAGCGCCAAGTAGCCGAAATGCGTGCTGCGATGGCCGAGCGCGCGGGCGTCTATTTGATCGTTATAGACGGCCGAGTCGCCGTTTTGCAGCAAGGGACCGATCGACGAGGCGAGGCAACAGAGCGCGACGAGCACCGCCAACAGGCCCGCCGCCTGCGGGCTCAGAATGTACTTCGACCAACGCCGCTTCATGCGTCCCGGCGCCGGCCCCGCGTCGCCGCCGCTCCTAGCAACGTCGACGGGTTGCTGCTGCTGCTCGTCCTCGGCCGCCGCGGTCCTCGTCACCCGCGCAGCCTAGTACACGCTCTTGCAGCACGCTGATGGTTGCCGCTCGTCTCAGGCGGGCATGCTGCGCGCGACTCACAGCGGGCTCGAGCTCGGCACCGCTAGGTTTCTTGCCGTGTTGCTCTTCACTCGCGGTTGAGCGGGTGGCCGTCCGGCTCTGCTGCTCGCGGCGAAGAGCCGTAGAGAGCAGCGAGACTGGGCGCTGCGACGCCGCTGCTTTTCGCCTGGCGCTCCATGACGATCTGGTAGGCGGCCTCGAGCGCATCTCCCGTCATGATCTTGTTGAATACGAGGTTGAGCGCGACGGCGATCGCGCCGGCGCACAGCGTGCTCGCGAACGCCACCTTCCAATGCGCGGGCGAGCTCGCCAGAGCAAAGACGGCCGCGAGCGACAGCAGATACGGCGTACCGCGGCGGCCGCGCCGACACAGGAGCTCGAGAGTGCGAGCCAGCCGCCGGGGGCTCCCGCGGCGATTCAGTGAAGGGCGGAGCGCAAAGCGGCGATGGAATATGCCGCTAGCGTGGACATTTCTCCGCGACTTGGGCATTTCTCCGCAATTTTAGAGACGTGCGTTATGAGGTCTAGAGTCAATCGGGGGTCAGGAATGTAGAATTCGCGAGCGCAGCACGTCATAGTGTCGTGGGTGTCGAACCAAGGCGCGGCGGGTATCGAGAAAGACGAGGCTGCCAATGCGGTGTGTAGGTAGCGCGATTTTTGTGCTGTCACTGCTCGTGCTGAATTGCGGGCGCACGTCACATGATGATTCCCAATCAGAGCCGGAGCCGCCGGGCTCAGCGGGCGGAATCGGCGGCGCGGGCAGGGGCAAGGCGGGCGCCCCCAACGGCTTCGCAGCAAACAGCGGCTTCGCTGGAAGCGGTGACGTCGGAGGGAGCAGCCACAGCACGGGCGGTGGGGCAGGCGCGGGCGACCGCGGCGGCAGCACGGGGAGGGGAGGCAGCGACGCCGGCGGCTCTGCGAGCGAAGCGCTGGGCTTCGATCTGCGCGGCGACCCGATTTACACGCGCGTTCAGCGCCTGAGCGTGAAGCAGTGGGAACATGCGGTCAACGACATCCTACGCTTCGCCGAGCCCCAGCATCTTTCGGCGATGTTCACACAGCAGGGTCATGGGACGCGCTTCGACAACAATGAACGGGCCTTGTTCGTCGATGAGTCGAACATCCTCGATTTCCAGTCCGGAGCTGAGGCGGCCGCCGCCATCGCGACCGGGTCAGCCGAGTCCTTGGCGCTGCTCTATGACGGGGACGACGCCGCAGGCTTCGTGAGCACGTTCGGACGGCGCGCCTTCCGGCGCCCGCTGACGATGGCTGAGGAGACTAAGTATCAGGCCGTGTTCGCCCTCGGTGAAGAGCTGTACGGCCCCGGCTTCGCGAATGGGGCCGCGCTCGTCATCCGCGCGATGCTGCAGTCTCCTCACTTTCTCTACCGCACCGAGCTCGGGCCAGCCGGCGCACCGCTGAACGACTACGAGCTGGCGTCGAAGCTGTCGTTCTGGCTATTGGGCACCACGCCGAGCGACGCCCTGCTGGACGCAGCGGGCGCTGGGGAGCTCGCCAGCGTCGATGGACTAGTTGCTACGGCGCGCGAGATGCTGGAGGACGCGCGGTCCATCGAGGTCATGCGTGATTTTCACAGTCAGCTGCTGCGCTTCGGGAATTTCGAGAACATTAGCAAGCCCGGCGTGCCCGAGTACGACCCAGCGATGAACGCAGAGCTCCTTCGCGTGTCAGAAGCCTTCTTTGACCACATTTATAGCGATAACTTCGGGCTTCAGGAGATTTTTACTTCATCGCAGGCCTACGTCGGTCCGTTGCTCGCTCCGCTCTACGGAATGATGTCGCCTGTCGCGCTCGAGCTGCGCGATATCGGTCCCGAGCGCAGCGGCTACTTCATGCAGGTACCGTTTTTGATGGCGACGGCAGAGCAAATTTCGAATCCCATTCGGCGCGGGATCGAGCTCCAGCAGATGTTGTGCGCCGAGTTGCCCGAGCCGCCAGCGGTGTTGCCGCCGCCGCCGCCGCCGCCGCTACCAGGAGAGACGGGCCGTCAGCGCGCAACGCGCTTGACCTCGGAGTGCGGCGGCGCGTGCCACCGCTACATCGATCCTCTCGGCTTCGCCTTGGAGAATTTCGACGGTCTGGGTCGCCGACGCGACATCGATAACGGTCAGCCTATCGATGCGAGCGGCAGCTATCCGTTCGCCGAAGGTATCGTGAGCTTCGCGGATGGCACCGAGCTGATGAGGGCCATGGCGCACAGCACGCAGGCACACACCTGCTATTCGAAGAACGTGACGTCCTACGCACTTGGCCGTGACATCGTCGAGCGCGATAGACCGCTGCTCGAGACGCTGGCCGAAGTCAGCATGACCGAGTCCTTGAAGGAGCTCGTCATCGCGCTGGTCAGAGAGCCCGCGTTTCGCGTTCGTGAAGAGGGGCTGCCGTGATCCGGCTGGGTTCGGGTCAGCGCCGTCGGCTCGACCGACGCGCGTTCCTGCGCGGAGCGGCGGGCGTGACGCTGGGTCTTCCGTTCCTGGAGAGCTTGCCTGAGAGGTCCGCCTGGGCCGCCGGGCACGATCCCGTGTTCAGCTTGTTCATTTGCGCCGTGGACGGCATCGTCCCCGCGAGTTTCTTCCCGAGCGCGGTAGGGCCGCTCAGCGCAGATTCTCTGGCAACCGCCGGCAAGGCCACCAGCAAGCTCTCGGCGCACGCCAAGAACCTGTTGTTCGTACGCAACGTCCGCTGGCCGGCGCCGTTCGTCTCCGAGCCTCACTCGGAATCTCTGTGCATGGCGCTCACCGCGAGGGCGCCCATGGGCACGGGCACCAACTCGATGGCCAGCGGCCCTTCCGCAGATTGGGTCATCGCCGAGCGAACGCAGCAGGGTACGCCGCCGCTGACGCTCTACGCCGGGAACGTCAAGAACGGCTACATCGCCGAGCGGCTGTCGTTCAGCGACGCGGGCCAGCTGGTGCACGCCGTCGACAACCCCTACACGCTGTATCAGCAGCTGATGGGCATCGTGGGCCCGAACGGCGCGACGACACCGCAAGGAGAGTCGGCGAAGCGGCTCTTGCTCGAGAGCCGCAAGAGCATCAACGACCTCGTCCAGGACGAGCTGCACACGCTGATGGGTGATTCGCGCATGAGCTCCATCGACCGCCAACGCCTCGAGCAGCACTTCGATGCCGTGCGCGACATCGAGACCAGCATGGGCAGCATGGGCGAGGATCTGACGGAGCGCTGCTCGCAGGAAGGTCTGGAGCTCGACGCGCTGCGAGCGCTCGAGACCTTCAAATACAACCCCCGCGATGGCTGGATCGAAGACATCGTCCGGCTGCACATGAGCCTCGTCGCGCTGGCCTTCGCTTGCAACTTCAACCGCACGGCGACGCTGCAGTGGGGAGACGGAACGGACTCCACCATCTACCCGGTCCCCGCGAACGAAGAGCTGGGTCAGTGGAAATTCCAATTCATCTCGCATCGCATCCAGAGCGACTCTGCGACCGGCAACAATCCTGTCGCGGCTCAGGCGCACGCGGAGATCGACGCCGTCCGGATGCAGACGTTCGCTGCGGGCCTGGATCACTTCGCAGCGCGGGGGCTCGCCGACAAATCGTTCGTGCTCTGGACCAACGCCTTCGAAGACGGGCCGAGTCACTCCTCGCAAAATGTCCCGCACATCATCTGGGGCAACGGCGGCGGCTATTTGAAGCAAGGAGCGTACGTGGACCCCGGCGCCACGCAAAATAACCGGGTGCTCAACACCCTGATCAGCTCCGCGATCCAAGACACCGGCGAGACGATGGAGAATTTCGGTGAAGGACCGACGGGGCAGCTCGAGGCGATGCTGGCTCTTTAGCTCGCGCTGGCTGGAGCTTCGCGCGGTGAGGAGCGTCAATCCGGAGCTTTCCGCCAGCCTGCGGCGAGCTGTTCGGTGAGCTCGCGCGCGGCCGTCGCCTTCGCCAGCGCTGCAGCCTGTCCGGCCCAGAGCGGCGAAAAGTAGCCGCTGCCCAGCGCTTCCGCGCGCGCTCGCAGCGGCGCGAGCGCCGCGGCCGCGAGCGGAAACGGCGGCACCGCGGCGTCCACCAGCGAAAAGTCCCGCATCAAGCGGTTGGCGATGCCGCGCGCCGGACGGCCCGTGAGCACGTTGGTGATGCGCGTGCAGTCGTCGGTCGCTTGCTCCAGCGCGCGACGATGCGCGGCGCTGATGCGGCTCTCCGCGCAGCGCAAGTACGCGGTTCCGACTTGGACGGCGCTCGCGCCCAGCGCCTGAGCGGCCGCTACCCCGCGCGCGTCGGCGATGCCACCGGCGGCGATGACCGGCACGCCGACGCCGTCGACGATTTGTGGCAGCAACGCCAGTGAGCCGAGCTCGGCGTCGCCGAGCGGATCGTCCAAGAAGGTGCCGCGGTGACCGCCGGCCTCGGCGCCCTGCGCGATGATGGCGTGAACGCCCGCGTCTTCGAGGAAGCGGGCCTCCGCGACAGTGGTCGCGGTCGCGAAGATCACCGCGCCGGCGACCCGCACGCGCTCGAGCAACGAGGTCTCCGGCAGTCCGAAATGGAAACTGACGATCTCTGCCCGCAGCTGCTCCACGACCTCACACATGGCAGCGTCGAAGGGGCGCCGACTCGACGAGCCCTGCGCTTCATCGCTGATCTGCAGCTCCTGGTAATACGGCGTGAGCCGGGCTCGCCACTGCGCGAGCGCCTGCGGCGCGGGCGAAGGCAGCCGATGACAAAAGAAATTGAGGTTGACGGGCGCGCGCGCTCGCTGCCGAAAGCGCGCGACCTGCTCGAGCACCGCCGTCGGAGAGAGCAGCGCGCAGGGCAAGGAGCCGAGCCCACCGGCGTTGGCCACGGCGCACGCCAGCTCCTCGTCCTGCGCGCCCGCCATTGGCGCTTGAATGACGGGCAGCTCGACGCCCAAGGTTTGCAGGTAGTGCTCATGCGGCATGAGCGAAGTTTACCTGCCCGGCCGGGGGCAACCAGCGACCGGGCAGCGCACGCCGAATCGCGTTCGCTGCCCGGCGCGACGCGCTCACTTCACGTTGAGCGTCGCCCAGCCCTGTCCCGGCATTTGGAACTGGAGCTTCTTGTTGTTGATCGAGACCGTTACGGTCTTGCCCGAGTTGAAATACATCACCGCGACGACGGTGCCGTCGGGGTTCTTGAAGGCGAGGGCGTCATTGCTCGAGATGCCAACCACCTTGGCGCCCGGATCCACGTACTGCGAGACGTGGCGGAACACGTAGTAAGCCGGCGTGGCGATCAGCTTCTTGCCTTGCACGTCGACGACGAGCAGCGCGTTCTGCGCCCAGGGGCGCACGGTGTCGAGGCTGCGGCCGACGGTGTCGAGCACCATGTTCCAGGCCGAGTAGTGGTTGACGCCCTTCTTGATCCAATCCCGGATGTAGCCCCAGCTCTCCACGCCGTACGCGAAGTCGTTCGGCGCTTTGTTGGCGTTGTTGCCGTTCGGGAAGTTGCCGCACTGGTGCTCGGTCTGCCAGATCTCGAGCTTCTTATCGAGGTTCGCCTGGTCGTAGGCGCCGCGCATACCCCACTGCAAACCGAACCCTTTGATGACCGCCTTCGCGCCGGGATCCGCGACCACGGCGTTGAGAATGTCCTTGTCGACGGTCGGGTTCGACATGGTGCCGATGAAGATCTTCGTCGTCAGGTTGTGCTCCGCGAAGGTCGGCCCGAGATAGGTCTTGATGAAGTTCGCCATCTGCGTGCCGGTCCAGCCGCAGGACGGGTAGTCCTGCAGGTAGCCGGGCTCGTTTTGCGGGTGGATCACGTCAATCTTGATCCCCTCTTTGGCGTACTCCTCGACGAACTTGGTCAGATAAAGAGCGTGCGCCTGAAGTGTCTCAGGGTCGTTCTTCATGTTGCCCTTGTCGTACTGGCCGTTGTCCTTCATCCAGGGCGGCGGCGTCCACGGGCTGCCCCAGAAGCGGATGTCGGGCCTCACCGCCATCGCGGCCTGGATGTACGGGATGAGTCGCATCTTGTCGCGAGCGATGGAGAACTTCTCCATCTTCGTGTCGCCGGCGTTGTCGTTCAGCGTGTAGCGGTTGACGGCGTAGTCGCTCGCGCCGATCGGGATGCGGCCGCTCACGAAGTTGGCGCCGTCCGTCGTGCTGTAGAGCAAGGTCATGGCCTTGTCGCGGTCGGCCTGGCTCAGCGCGCCGAGCGCCTCCCAGCCCTTCTCGTTGAAGGTGCCGCCGAAGCCGGTGAAGTCCTGCATCACCTGCGTGTCGTTCACGGTGATGTCCGCGTTGCCCGTCGCTTCCGTGGGCGTGCCGACCTTCCAGAACGCGTTGTCCACCGAGGTGATGAGCACCGGCTCGGGCTCGGTGTTCGGCGCGCCTCCGCCGGCAGTGCCCGCGCTTGCGCCCGCCGAGCCACCCTGCTCCGAGCCGCCCACGCCCGCGGAGCCGCCTGCCACGCTGCCGCCTGCGCCGGGCGCGACGCCGCCGCCACCACCTGCGCCAGCTCCGCTCATTCCGGAGGAACCGCTGCTGCTGCTGGTTCCGCCGCTCTGCGTCGAAGCGCCTCCGACGCCTCCGCTCGAGCTCAGCGCGCCGCCCGTCCCGGTCGCGCCCGCAACGTTCGTGCTGCCGCCCGAGGTCGCCGAGCTCCCAGCCGTCGGTGCCGCTCCGCCGGTCACTGGCGTGCCGTTGCCGCCGCCGGTGGAACCTGGGGAGTTCGGCCCGGATTCACTGGAGCTACAGGCGGCGACGACGGTGAGGGCGAACCAAAATCCGAGTTTGGGGAGACTAAGATTTTCCATCGCTGATCTCTTGTTCGTGCAAAAATTGGGTTTATTAATAATCGCCCGCAGGCCCTTGGGCGCTATTCAAGCCTCGGCGAGCTCCTGCGACCCGCTCCGGCCGACTCGCTTAGCACGAAAGGTGACGAGCGGCTGCGATGGCCCGTGCACACGCACGAGATGCTCAAAAAAACTGCTCAGATGAGATGCTCGCGTCGTATTGCGCCGCACCAAACACGCTGACGAGGATGGTGTTGTCCGCGGCGCGCCAGCGTCATTCGGCGCCTGCCTGAGCTCGGGCGAGCAGCGCTTCCCGAAAAGAGCGGCGCGCGTAGTGCAAGGAGCGCCACACCGTCGCTTCAGGGCAGCCAACGACCTCGGCGATCTGTTTGCCGCGTAAGCCCTCGAGCTCGTACAGCACGAAGACCACGCGATCTTTTTCTTTCAGCTCCGCCAGCACCCGAGCCATCGCCTCGAGCATCGCACTGTCGCTCAGCGCGGGAGCGCCGGCTTCTCCAGACGCCGCGTCACGCTCCGCGGCGACCAGCTCGGTCGCGCGCGAGGAGCCGCGCATGCGCCGGCGAAAGCGGTTCGCTTGCGTCGCGCACAAGCGATAGAGCCAGGTCTTCAGCGCGGACTCCCCGCGGAACGTGGGCAGCGACCTGAACAGTTGCAGGAACACTTCCTGGCAAACGTCAGCAATGTCCGCTTCGGGCACGCCGAGCTTGCGCACGAACGACGCCGCGATCGGAGAGTAGAGCTCGTGCAGCGCTTGCCAAGCGTCGCGCTGTCCTGCCAGACAGCCTTCAATCAGCGTCTGCTCTAGCGTGCTAGCGGAGCTGAGCGTATCGGATATCGAGCAACCCATCGGTTAGAAGTCCAGCGCGGCTCATTTCTCGCGCGTCCTTCTGCACGGTCCTTGCCAGCCGCTGGCGAGCTGCGGCGCTGCAGACGAGAGCCCGTGGCCGCGCTGATCGACGGCCCAAATTGCGCCTAAAATCGAGCTCGAGGCGGCGCTAGCTGGCTCAGCTCATCCGCCCACGGCCGAGCGGCGGGACTTCGCGGTCAACCGCTGGTTGTCGCGGCTGTAAACCGCCAGTATCAGGCGCGCTCTTCCTCCGAGCGCAGCTCGCTGCGCGCCGCGCGTTTCTCGGCCCAGCCAGCTACAGAGGTCACGGTGGTGGCGAGAGCGGCGCATGTGGCGTCCGCGCATCGCCGCGCGTGACGAGCTCGGGTCGAATTGCGCTGGAGCGAGCGGCGCGCGCACTCGCGCGTCGTGGTCTAGATGTTGCTGGGCGGAGGGTATGAGCGAATCGCAGACCAGCGACATCTTGCACATGGACAGCCTTCGCCAGCTTCGAGACGAGATTCGGCTGAAGGTACACCTTGCCCAGCTCGAGACGCGGCAGAAGTGGCAGGAGCTCGAGCAACAACTCGAGACGCTCGAGCATCGCGTCAACGCGGACGGGAGCATCGTGAACGCCAGCGGGCAGCTCGCGCGCGACCTCAAGCAGTCGCTCGTCGACTTTCGCCGCCGCCTCGCCGAGTAGCGCCGAGCTCGCGCTGCGACTAGAAGAGCCTCGACTGTCGCCTGTAAAGCGCGGTCGGAGGTTCAATGCAGCCCGGACGAGAGAGTCAGACCGCCGTGATGGTGTGTGCGGCGCGCGCTGCGGCGCATGGTAGAGCTCGCGTCCCTGAGTTCAGTGATCCCACCGCGCTCACGCTGCTGCCCGATGACGCGCGCCGTCGCGTCGAGCACTTGCTCGCAGGGCGACCCGGGCAGAGCTTGCGTGAGCGTATCCAGCTCGCGCTGATCGAGAAGCGCGGGCTGTTCATGGTCCCGCGCACGGTCGTGATCGACAGCGCGATCCGCGCCGCCGCCTCCGCGCAGGTCGTCATCCTGGGCGCCGGCTTGGACGGACGGGCGTGGCGCATGCCGGAGCTCGCCCAGACCACCGTCTTCGAGGTCGATCACCCGGACTCGCAGCAGCGCAAGCGCGCGCGCGTGACGTCGCTGACGCGGGCCGCGCGCGAGATTCGCTTCGTGCCCGTCGACTTCACGCGCGACCGGCTCGATGATGCGCTCGCCGCCGCCGGTCATGATCCCGCGCTGCAAACGACTTGGGTGTGGGAGGGTGTCGTCATGTATCTCGAGCGCAGCGACGTCGAGGCGACGCTGCGCGTGATCGAAGCGCGCTCCAAGCCGGGGAGTCGCTTGGTGGTGATGTATCAGTCGCCGTCGCTCGTACGAAAGACCGTCGGCTTGCTGCTGAGCCTAGTGGGGGAGCCGTTCCGGTCGGCGTTCACGGCCGAGGATATGCGGAGCTTGCTCGCCGGGTTCGGGTTTACCGTGCTCGAGGATGAAGACCTGGCGCGCCTCGGCGCACGCCTCTCGAGCGACATCGACGGCGAGAACCTGTTCTTGAAGTCCATGCGAATCGTCACGGCCGAGCGACGCTGAGCGCAGCTCGCCGCTCAATCAACGCGGAACGACGGCGCCCCCGGCTACGTCGAGGATCACGCCAGTGATCCAGCCGGCCGCGTCGGAAGCGAGGAACAGCGCTGCTTGGGCGACGTCTTCCGGCGTGCCGAGACGTTTCAACGGGTGAGCCTCGACCAGCGCGGGCTTCATCTCGTTGGGGATGCGCTCGGCGTTGCGCTCGGTGAGGATCGTCTCGGGCGAGATGCAGTTCACGCGCACGTCGAAGGGGCCAACTTGCACCGCGAGGTCTTGCGTGAGCTGCTCGACGCCGGCCTTGGCGGCGGCGTACGCGATCGGGTTGCGCACGTGCGGACGCCGCGCCGCAGCAGAGGAAAGCGTGATGATCGCTCCGCGCCGACGCGCCTTCATTCCGGGAACGAAGCTCTTCAGCGTGAGGAATGTCGAGGTCAAGTTGCCCTCGATGGATGCGCGCCAGCCCTCTTCGCTGGCCTCCTCGAGCGGACGCGGCGGCTCGAAAGAGCCGCCCGCGTTGGCGACGAGCACGTCGACCGGGCCCAGCTCGCGCTCGACGCGCTCCCGCATGGCCTCGATTTCAGCGAAGCGCGTGACGTCCGCGGTGACCGTGAGCGCGCGACCGCCGGCGGCTTGAATGTCCTTGGCGACGCTGTTCAATGCGGCGACGTCACGCCCGTGAACCGCGACGCTGGCGCCGTGCGCGGCGAAAAGGCGCGCGATGGCCGCCCCGATGCCCCGCGAGCTGCCGGTCACCAACACCACTCGCTCTTTGAAATTCGTCATCATTTCGCTCCTTGCGACTCGGCGTCGTTGATTCGTCGCTTTGGGGTTGCCAATCGATTTTAAGTTTACAGACTGTATAGTCAATGGGCGCCAAGAAAAAAAAGCGCACGTACCAGAGCCCTGTTCGCCAGGCAGAGAGGGCCGCGACCCATCAACGCATCGTCGCAGCCGCAACTAGCATGCTCGGCGAGGTCGGCTTTCATCAGTTCTCGCTGGACGCTGTCGCCAAGCGCGCGGGGGTTTCGCGCTTGACCGTTTACAACCAGTTCGGCGAGCGACGCTCGCTGCTCGAGGCGGTGTTCGATGCTCAGGCGGCGAGCGCCGGTCTCGCTGACCTCGCCGCCGCCATGAAAATGCAGGATCCGCGCGCGGCGCTGACGCGCGTCGTCCAGGTCTTTTGCAATTTCTGGGCTAACGGCGGCGCAATTCGGGGCGTCATCGCGGCGGCGATGTCGGACCCCGAGCTCGAGCAAGCGCTCCGGGCTCGCAACGCGCGACGACGGCACCTGCTGGAGGTCATCGTGGGCCGCATGGCACGCGGCGCTGGGGCGAGCCTGCGCGCGGAGCGGCTGGTGGACACGCTCTTCGCGCTGACGAGCTTTCCCTTCTTCGCCGAGCTCAGCAACGCGAAGATGAGCGTCGCCGAGATCGCCGACACGATCGCGGAGCTCGCCGCGAGCGCCGTCGACCGCTGCTCGTGTGCGTCGAGTCGTTGATCGGCGCTAGCGCGTCTGCCCCATAAAAACGCCGATTGCGACGGAGACGCGCAGCCGAAGTCACGTCGGAAGCGCGGGGCCGAGCGCGGCGCGCTTGCGGCGGAGCAGCGCGCGCTCCGGGAGCGAGGTCTGTAGCTCGAGCGCGCGATCGAGCAGCGAGCGCGCCTCCTCCAGGTGACCCAGCGAGGCGTGGAGCTCGGCATAGACCGCGAGCGCGTAGGGGTAGCGCGCCAAGAGCTCGCGTTCGGGCACGGCGTCGAGCTCGTCGAGCCCAGCGAGGGCTCCGCGGCACATCGCCACGGCGAGCGCGCGGTTCACGTCCACCACCGGCGAGGGCGACATCTCGCGCAGCAGATCATAGAGCCCGAGGATCTCCTCCCAATTCGTGCTCGCGGTGTTGGGCGCCTTCGCGTGGCAGCCGGCGATCGCCGCCTCCAGGTGAAACCGCGAGAGCGTCTCGCCACGCGCGGAGCGCGCCAGGAACACGAAGCCCTCTTCGAGCAGCGCAGCATCCCACTGGCTGCGATCCTGCTCGTGAAGGAGCAGCAGGCTGCCGTCTGCGGCGAGGCGCGCCGGTGTGCGGCCGATGTGAAAGCAGAACAGCGCGCGCAGCGCCTCTGCGGCGGCGCTCGTCCAGCGGGGGTCGTCGGTCAAGAGGCGAATCAGGCGCAAGGACTCCTCGCACAGCGCGTGCTCGATGCCTGCTTCGCTCTCGGTCGTCGCGTAGCCTTCGGTGAATAGCTGGTAAAGGACGTCCAGGATCGGGCTCAGCCGCGTCGGCACCTCGCTCGGCTCTGGTAGCTCGAAGCGCGTGCCGTCGTCGCGCAGTCGCTTCTTGGCGCGCACGATACGCTGCGCGATCGTGCTCTCGTCGGACAAAAACGCGCGCGCGATCTGCGCGGTGCTGAAGCCGAAGGCGATCCTCAGCGTGAGGGCGATCTGCGCGGCGCGCGACAGCGCGGGGTGACAGCACCAGAAGATCAGCCGTAGCTCGTCATCCAACACCACCGGGAACGGCTCGTCGCCGTCCCCGGTGGTTGCTTCACGCTCCGGCGGCGCGGCCTCAGAGAGCGAGACGCTCTTTCGTTCGCGCCGCAGCGCGTCGACCACGCCGTTGTGCGCGACGCGCAGCAGCCAGCCCTCGAGATCCGCGCCTTCCGTTTCGTCGTTCCAGTGCTCCAGCGCGCGCAGCCCGGCATCTTGCACGGCGCTCTCGAGCAGCGCGAGGTGCTCGATGCCGAAGCGACGGATGAGCGCGGCGACCAGCCGCCGGTGCGCGGCGCGGAAGCTGCGATCGAGCGCGCGGTGCCGCGCGTCAGGCTCCAGGACGCCGCACCTCCTCCACCACGCGCACCTCGACGAAGCCGTTTTGAAGGGACAGGATCGGTGACTCGCGCGCCACGGAGACTGCTTCCTCGAGCGAGCCCGCCTCGATGATGAAGACGCCGCCGACGGCTTCCTTCGTCTCCATGAACGGACCTTCGACCACCTGCCCGCCTCTCACCGTGAGCCGGGCGCCGGTTTGGTCCTGCAGTTTGAGGGAGTCGATGTAGCGGCCGCTCTGTCTCAAGCTGCTCAGCCAGCCCGAGAAATGCTCGAACAACTTCGGCGCAAAGCTCGGATTTCCGGAACGTTTGTCGAGATCGGCGCCACCTAGGATGAGGACGTATTTGGCCATGGGATTTCTCCTTTTGCACCCTAGAACGGTCGAGGCCGTCCCGCGTCGACATCTGGCAGAACAAAAAATCGCTCGACCGCCGACGGGTAGGTTCGCGCTGGCGCGGCCGCTCAATGTCCTGGCGGGACAGCCTGCCGGCGCGGTTCGGCTCGGAACAGCGCCGTTACGGATTGCGACCCTGCTCGCACGCGGCGTCGAGCCCGATGTAGACGCGCCCGAGCGCGGTGGGCGTTCCGTCGGCGTTGATGAGGCGCGCCTTCGGGATGGGATCCGCGCTGAACCACGAGTAGCGGAAGACGTGCGGGTTGGCCTCGAGATAAGGGATGGCTTGGCGCATGAAGGCCTCCTGTTGCTCGGCGCTCGCGTCGCCGTCGCAGGAAAACTCGGTGAGCCAGATGGGTCGATTGAACTGCTCGAACCCTTCCAGGTTTCCGCCCGACTCGAGGTAGTCACGCAGCGAGGGGAGGTCGCAGTTGTACCAGTGCACCGCGACGTAGTCGACGCGGCAGCCGCTGCACGCCTTGAAGAAGTCTTTCAGGTACTGGTACGGATTCGTATCGTGGCACTGGGCGGCGGGGCCACAGAAGTTCATGCCGGGCGAGACGATCGGCACGTCTCGTGAACGAGCGCTCGCCTCCACTTCGCTCCAGTGGCTGGCGGCTTCTGCGGCGCTCAGGTTGGCTTGCACGAAGAAGTTCGGTTCGTTGAAGCCGAGCAGAAAGCGAGAGCCCGCTGGGATGGCGTCGCCGGCGGTCGCGTCGTTCCAAATCATGGGCACGAACTCGATGTCCGGGCTCGGCATCGTCGAGCCCGAGCCGGTGCCGCGGATGGACCAGTTGTACCACCAGCTCACACCGGGAAAGAACGCTGCGCCCGGCGCGACGTTGGCGGCGATACCTCGCTTGCAGGCATTCGCCGAAGCGCCTCCCGCTCCAGCGCCGCCGTTCTCGTCGCCGGCGGCACCGGCCGTCGGCAGCGACGAACTTCCTCCAGACGACCTGCCGCCGTTGGCAGCGCCCGCGCTCGCCGACGAGCTTCCTCCCGAGGCTCTGCCACCGCGTGCGGCGCCGCCCGTGCTCGCGGTGCCACCCGTGCTCGCGCCGCCGTTCTGAGCGGCTCCTCCGCTCGAGCTCCGTCCGCCCGAGGATGATGCGCCGGCGCGCGCGGCCGCCCCGCCGCTGTCACCTCCGCCGCGCGTTCCGCCAGAGTTTCCACCACTACCGCTCGTGCCCGCTCCACCGCCGAGACCGTCCGAGCTCGAAGACGTAGCCGACGAACATCCCGCGAGCAGCGCGAGCACGTAGAGCGCGCGCCGCACGTAACACGCGGGAGTGGATGCCGATGCCAGCAGGGGCGCAGGCGAGCAAGGCAGAGTCATGGCTTCAACGCGAGCGGTCCTTCAACGCGGCTCTTAGTTTGGACGAGAATCGGACCCGCTACATTGAGTGGAATATTTCTGCGAAGCTGAATTGAAAGTTCAGAGGCAAGGCTCTTGCCGTTCGAGTTGGCGAAGCGGTGAGCTGTGATAAACCGAGCATCGGTGCGCAAACTTTCGAGCTTCGTCCTCGGCGCCGCCCTGTGTGGGATCGTACTGGCTCCGAGCTCGGCAGCGGCGCGCGCTCGCGGGATCGCGACCACGACGTGCGACTCCTGTCACGGCGGGAGGGGGGCTGCGGAGCTCTCGCTCTCGGGGAGCCCAGCCACCTTCGAACCTGGCGAGCACGTGACGTTCACGCTGGCCATTCGCGCTGCGACGATCAAGGTGGGGGGCACCTACCTTTCCAGCAACGGGGTGGGGACGCTCACCCCGATCAGTGGCGAAGGCCTGGTTGCTGCGACAGACGCGCTGATGCACGACATGCCGAAGGCGGCCAACGACGGCGAGGTGACATTTCGCTTCGACTGGCAGGCTCCTGCCAAGCCGGGTGCCGTGACGTTCGTAGTCGCGGGGCTCGCAGGCAATGGTGACGGTCGCAGCTCACAAGGGGATGCCGCGGGCTACCGCGAGTTCCAGTTCGTGTTCGGTTGTGAAGGGCGTGAGTACTACAGAGACAGCGACCGGGACGGCTACGGCACGGACGAGCTTCCGACCGTGCTCGGCTGCGCAGACAGCGCGCCCGACCAGCTGGCGCCGGTCGCTGGTGATTGCGACGACTACAACGAGGCTCTGCACCCCGACGCGGGCGAGCTCTGCAACGGCAAGGACGACAACTGCGACGGACAAATCGACGAGGGCCTCGACGCGGTGATGCTCTGGCCGGACGCCGACGGCGATGGCTTCTACGCGTCTCAGAGCGGAACGCCCAAGCTTGGCTGCGTCGGTCTCAAGGGCTACGCGGCGCAGCCGGGCGACTGCGCGCCGAACGACGCGAACGTCCACCCCGGCGCTGCGGAGGTGTGCAACGAGCGCGACGACAACTGTGACGGGCGCATTGACGAGCGCGTCAGGCCGCAGTGCGGCGTTGGCTGGTGCCGGCGCGACAGCGTGACGTGCAGTCCGGACGATTGCCGGCCGGGCGAACCGACACCCGAGACGTGCAACCTGCTCGACGACGACTGCAACGGCATCATCGACGACGGCGCGCCATGCGCCGCTGGCACGGCTTGTATCGACGGCCGCTGTCAGCCAAACGGTACGGTCGGCGCGGCGGGCGGCAGCGGCGGCTCCAGCGGTGCCGGCGCGATGAGCAATGGCGCCGGCAGCACCGGCGCGGCGAGCAGTGGCGGCGTCGACGGTGCTGCGAGCGGCAGCAACTCGCTCGGCGGGAGCATCACAGGGTGCGCCCCCTCAGGTTGCGGCGGCAGCGCCGGCACGGATACGAGCGCGAGCCGCGGCGGCGCCCCGAGCAGCGCCAACGACGGAGCGACCGTGGGCTGCAGCTTGACGGGTCGCTCGGACGCGAGCGCTTGGCTCGCGGCGCTCGGCTTCGCGGCGCTGCTGCGGCGCAGCAGACGCCGCGCGCGTTCGCCCTTCGCGGGTCGTTGGTTGGGGCTCGAATAGGCGTCATCGATTTTCCGGCCTACGGTGGTCGATAGGGGCGTGGAGCGCGCTCGCGAAAGCCGAGGGAGCGCTCCGCTCGTACCAGCTTTGGGATGGCAACGAATAATTCAGTATTCGATAGAGTACTCGCGGACATGGACGCCGTCGCAGCCCCGTGCCACGGAATCGGCGGCACACGTGCAGCGCATCGCCCGCTGCGTCGCTGTGCTCCTCGCCCTACTTGTCGAGCTGCGATGCTCGTTCCTGTGGCGCCCGTGGCGCTCGGCGTTTCACGGATGGCGTGCAGTGAGCCAGGATGTTCCTGGCGTTCGTGTGGTGCGCTGCCACCCGATCCGGCGTGAAGCCGGGAATTCGGTTGGCGCCGATTCTCCGCACGTCCTCGCATCGTCCGTTCGCGGCCAAGGCCGCCATGTGAGCTTGTAAAACGGTCAGCGAGTATGCATTGCTGCGCACCGCGATGCGCGAAAGACTAGTGCTGCTATCGGTTGCGATGACAATCGTCGGCCAGAACCTGTGATCCGGGTGCATCATGCCACGCGCCCAGCTGTACGGCATCACCTCCTGAAGCTCGCTGTCCCTCGCCGCGATCACCTCAGCCGGTGAAACCCGGCGCACCCTGTTGTCGTCCAGGCGCCAAGCGCAACACCCGCTGCCAGCCCCAATTTTCTAATACCAGCGCTGGTTCGCTTGGTCGTGCTCGCCTGAGCTTTCACGAGCGTACTTCATAGCACAGC
>CBINHN010000090.1:0-18495 GCA_966250485.1 uncultured Sorangium sp.
CTCTCCATTCGCGTCCCCGTCCCCTCTCGTCCCCTCCCGTTTCGCAGGTGCCCTTACCCCTCTTCTTCCCCGTCACCCTCAAACGCCAACAAAGCCCCCAAAGTCACCTTCGACGCACACTCCTCACAAAGCGGCGGCTCCTCGTAGCGCACCTCGTCCCCACGCGACCAAATGAACAACCCAGACCCCGCCGGCTCACCGTCAAAGTGCTCCCCACAACCATCGCAGTCATAACCACGCACCTCCGCAGGTTCCGAAGCAGTGAGACCGCGAATCTCGAGCTCGGCGCGATCCGTAGGTAGCAGGGGGGGCCGCATGTCGGGAGTATAGCCACCGGCCACTCGCCCCGTCCACCGGACCCCGCTGCTTTGTCCGCTCAGCGCCGTGTTTCGCGGGCCGCTACGCCGCGTCCGTGGCGGGACCCGGCGCGTCATCTTCCAGGGCGCAGGCCTGCGCCAACATCTCTACGACGTCGAGATTCTTGATCTCTTCCTCGCGCGACTGGCTCTTGATTCCGTCACGGACCATCGTCATGCAAAACGGACACGCCGTCGCGAGCGTCTTCGCGCCCGTGTCGATGAGCTGCAACGTCCGCTTCACGTTCACGCGGTTATTGTTCTGCTCCTCCATCCACATTTGCGCGCCACCAGCGCCACAGCACAGCCCTTTGTTGCGGTTCCAATAGGGCACCTCGACGACCTCGAGCCCCTCGATGCGCTTCAGGATCTCGCGCGGCGGCTCGTACACGCCGTTGTAGCGACCGAGGTAGCACGAGTCGTGATACGCGACCTTGCCGCGCACCGCGCGCTTCGGGGAAAGCTTCTTCTCGGCGAGCAAGCCGAGCAGGTACTCGCTGTGGTGAATGACCTCGAACTTGCCGCCGAAATCCGGGTACTCGTTGGCGAGCGTGTTGAAGCAGTGCGGACAGGTGGTGACGATTTGCCGCACTCCGCCTTGCTGCTGGTAGCCGTTCAGCGTCGCCACGTTGGCCTCCGCCAGCATGCTGAACAGGTACTCGTTGCCGGCGCGGCGCGCGGGATCGCCCGTGCACGACTCCTCTTCGGCGAGGATCGCGAAATCCACGCCGGCGGCCTTCATCAGCCGCGCCGTCGTGCGCGCGACGCGCTTGGCGCGGTCGTCGTAGCTCGCCGCGCAGCCCACCCAAAACAACACCGGCGTCGACGGCTTCTCCGCCAGCGACGGCACGTCGAGCCCCTCGGCCCACGCCGCGCGATCCATGCGCGACAGGTTCCAGGGATTGCCGTTGACCTCCATGCCCTCGAACGGCTTCGCGAGCTCCTTGGGAAACTCTCCGCGAATCACCACCAGGTTACGCCGCATCTGCACGATCTTGTCGACGTAGGAGATCTGGACGGGGCACTGCTCCTCGCAGGCACGACAGGTCGTGCACGCCCAGAGCACGTTGGGGTGGATCACTCCGGGGACGAGATCGATCGGCGCGCTCGGCTCGTCTTCGGCGGCCGGCGCGGCGTCCACCTTCTCGGCGGGCTGACCCGAGGGCGCCTCCGGACCCTTCGTCTGCGGCGCGTCGCCCACGAGCTCCTTTTCACGCCGGTACAGGTGGTTTCGCAGGTCCAGCGTCAGGTGCTTCGGACTCAACATCTTCCCTGTGCGCGTCGCTGGGCAATTGTCCGAACAGCGACCGCACTCGGTGCAGGTATAAAAGTCCAGGATGTCCTTCCACGTGAAGTGCTGAATTCGCGCGTAGCCGACGCGCGCCGCGAGCAAATCGTCGCCCTCGGTCGCCTTCTCCACCTGGGCCATCAGCGCCTCCGTGGTGGGCGCGAGCGGGCGTAAGCGCCCGGCCGGCGTGAGATCCGTCAAGAACACGTTCGGGATCGCCGTGATGATGTGGAAGTGCTTGCTGTAGGGGAGGATGTTCAAAAAAATCAGGACCAGCGTCGAGTGCGTCCAAAACCCGAGCGGCCCGAGCCACGTCAGCACGCTGCTCGGCACCGAGCTGAGCAGCACCGCGAACAGCGAGCCGCCCGGCTCCCACGGCGAGAACACCGGCTCGTGCGCCGCGCCCGCCAGCGGCGCGACCAGCTGCGCCATGCTCGCGCACGTCTCGCCGCTCGCCGCGCCCGCCGGGCACTCGCCGGACATGCGCGACGCGAGCACCAGGATCGAGCCGTCGTAAGCCAGATCCGCGATCATCATCGTGCAGATGATGCCCAGGATCAGCAGCGCCTCGCCGCTCAGCGTCAGGCGCCCCTCGCGACGGATCAAACGAAAGTAGAAGAACACGCCCACGCCGAGCAGCACGAGCAACGCAAACACGTCCTTCAAGAAGGCGTACGCCGCGCCCAGCGGCAGACCCAAGACGGGCTCGGGTCCGAGCACCCAGAGGTTGAAGCTGGGGTCGAAGCCGCGCCCCCACAGCATCAGCGTGCGCAGCAACAGCACCGCAAAGCCGAGGAACACCAGCTGATGCGCGAGCCCCGCGAGCAGGTAATAGCGCATCTTCTTTTGTGCGATCCCGAGTCGCCACACCAAAGCCAGGCGCTTGCCCAGCTGATCGGTGCGGCTCTCCCAGGTAGCTTGGCCTACGTTCAGCAAGCGCCAGCGGCGTCGCGCACTGAAGGCGAACAACCCGACGAAGCCGACCAGAATCAGCGCCATCAACACGGGATTCATATGGCCCCACGATAGCGGCTGATTCCGGCAGAGGCGAGTCACAGCGCACGCGCCTCACCCGCCGCGCGGCTTCGGTCAGCGCCGGAGCAAGAAAAGGAGCAGCGCCAGCAGGGCACCCAGCGCCGCGCCGATGAGCGCGGGCCGCAGCCAACTGCGCCCGCCATACGCCGCGACGCTGGTGCGCGAGCGCTCGGGCGGAGCTACGATGACGTGCTCCGGCGCACGGTCCGGAGCGCGCGATGAAAAACCAGCGCCGCCTTTGACGCGCTGGATCCCAGCGTCGCTCTTGCTGGCCGCCGAGATGCGCAGCAGCAATACGCCCCGCGGCAGCGCGCTACCCGGATCCGGCGCGCCGCCCTGCTCCGGCACGCGCAGCACGATCACCGGTTCCTGCGCGATTTCGGCGGCCGAGCGCTTGGGCAAGGGAACGGTGAGCACCTTGGGAGGCTCTTGCCGGCCACGCAGTGAAATCGCCCCGGAGCGCCCGCAGCGATCGCAGCCGCCGCCCGAGCACGCCGCGCACGTGAGGTTGCGCGGCAACGTGAGCTCGATGAGCTCACCGCGCTCGAGCCAGGAGCGTTTCACCGCGATGCGGTGCACCACGTCTGGACCGCGGGGTGTTTCGTGGACCCCGGTTGCAACACGAGCGAGCACTTGGGACAAAGGACGCTTTCAAAAAGCTAGCCGTTGCGGCACGCGCGCGCTCGCCATTTCGCCGCACTCCAGGCGAAATGCGCCGGGTAGGCGCAGCGGCGCGGATGTGGGCCGCTCGCCGCGGCCTCAGCGACGATAAAGAATCGGGAACGGTATCTCGCCCTGATTTCCGTCAGCGAACGGATCGGTGTCGATGCTGCGCGGTGTGCAGCCGTCGGTGCACGTCGGCGGAGTAGTGGACATCAGCGCGCACGGCGGGCTCCCAGGCGTATTCTCCGCGTCGAGGCAGAGCCGAATCGGGCGCGACACTCCGCGGTTGCCGACGTCGTCCGTCGCGGCCGCCGCGACGCACAGCCAGCCATCGGGCGCCAGGTTCCTGAAGTCGATCTGGCTGCCGGTGCACACCGAGCTGCCCGGCGGCTCGACCGCCGGCGCATAAATCACCGCCGCGCTCTCGCTCTGCCCCGCGTTGACGGCGCTGATGGCAAGCTCCATGTCGGAGATGCGCGCCGCGCACAGGTTTTTGTGGTCGGTCGACTGGACCTTGCACCCGAGCCCGCTGACGTCGGGCGCGCCTTTCCAATCGTCAGCGATCATCAGCGAGCTGTCGTTGGGATCCGGGATCTGCGGCGCGTAGTTGGGCGTGCCCTGCGGCGCGATTGGATCCAGATGAACGATGCCCTTCAGCTCCTCCGCTTCGGGCGCCACGCTGTCGCAGATGCCGTCACGATCCGAGTCCACGATCAGCGGCTTGTCGGTATCCGAGCTGACATAGAGATACGTCTTCTTGGGATCGACGCCGGCGTAGTAAGCGATCTGCTGGCTCTCCGAGCGGTTCGTGAGATCCCACACGAACGCGCGCACCGTCTTGAACTGAGGAATCACCTCCAGATCATTGGCGGCGGCGGGACCCACGGGATCGAAGGCACCCGTGCAGTGCAGCGTCCCGTCCGACTCGTTCACGAGCATGCGAACGTTCGGCGGGTCGAGCGAGACGAAGGGCGGCAGCTCGTCGAAGTTGACCAACACGGAGTCGGTCGCCGGCCCATTACCCGCCAGGTCCGAGGCCTGCACGCTGACGTGAACCTGAGAGATGGCGTCCGGGATCTTCGATTTGTCGATCGTGAAGGTGTACTTGTCGCCGCTGTTTTGCCACATCTCGGGCGCAGCCGGGTTGAAGCTGTAGTCGAGCTTCGAGTTGAGCGTGACGTGCACGCTGGCAGGGTCGACGCCGGAGATCGGATCCGTCACCGTGAACGAGAGCACCAGGCTGTCGTTCAACACGCGTTGATTGGGGGGATCGCTGATGGTGACGGTCGGCGGCGCGCCGTCCAAGGTGAAGTTATAGAGCAGCTCGCGCGCGACCGGCTTGGGCTCACGAAAGTTCGTGGCCCTGATCGTCACCGCGATGGTGCCGCTCGGCGGCATCGGATAGAGCAGCGAGTCCGAAAAATCGACGGACGCCACGTACACGCCGGGTCGCTTCGGCGCAGGCGTCAGCGCGTCGATCTTTTTTCCATCCACGGTCAGTGAGATGTCGTTCACCGCGGCGCCCTCGTCCCCGCGGACCAGCTCGTCCGCCTTGACGGAGAACTCGAACGCCACCGCGCCGGCGAGCGGGTGCGCCGACGACGCCTTCGGCTCGATCGCTTCGATGAGCGGCCCGCGATCGAGGAACGTCGAAATACTCTGCTCGCTGCGGTGCGGCGACGCCGCGCGATCCGCCGCCGAGCAGCGGACGCCGAGCACGCCCGCGTCGAGCTGCGAGATTTGAAAGACTCCGCTGAACTCCTCCGGGTCCTCGGACAACACGCCGGGCACCTCGCGGATGGTCTTACCTTCACTGTCGAGCAGGGCGAGCTTCACGCTGGCGTCATCGACGTCCGCGGCGCCCGCCGCCTGCGAGCGCTGCACGTGGCAGTGCACCTCCAGCTTGTCTCCGTAGACGACCTCACCGTCGTTGGGATCGCTCAGCGCCTGCGGGCTGGTGATCTCCACGCTGGGCGCCAGCTCGTCGGAGCCTGAGCCGCCGTCGCCGCCCTCCATGTCCGAGCCGCCCTGGCTGGCTCCAGCGCTGCTACTCGCGCCCCCGCCGCCGCTATCAACCCCGCCGGTCGCGCTCTTGCCGCCGCTGGCTTCGATCATGCCGCCGCCGCCTCTGGCGACCGAGATGATCCCGTGCGGATGCTCGTCATTCCCCCCGCAAGCGATGAAAGCCACGAGGAGTCCCGCAAAACAAAAGCGACGCATCATCCCATCCTCGAATCGAAGCCGCTCGGCCGGAGCGTAGCCGTCTACGTTAGCCAGGCGTGCTCTCCCCAGCAAGTTGCGGAAATCCGCCGCAAACACGGGGCCTCGCCTCGACAGCCTCACACATTCTGATATGGAGGGCGGCCCGGGCGAAGCTTCATCCGGGCGGGAGCCACGCTCGAATGGAGCCGATTCTTCGCTTTTGGGACATCCTCGTTCACCTCAATGAGTACCTGCCGAAGTGGGTAGGATTCCTCGGCAACTGGACCTACCTCCTGCTCTTTGTGGTCATCTTCTGCGAGACGGGCCTGGTGGTGACGCCGATCTTGCCGGGCGACTCCTTGCTGTTCGCCGTGGGCGCGGTGTGCCGCGTCGGCAACTCGACGTTGTCCCTCGCGATCATGATCCCGGTGTTGATCGCCGCCGCGGTCTTCGGTGACGCGGTGAACTACGCCATCGGACGGCGCCTCGGGCCCCGCGTGTTCTCGAGTGAGACTTCGCGCCTGCTCAACAAGCGGCACTTGCTGTACACGCAGTCGTTCTACGAAAAGTACGGTGGCAAGACGATCATCATCGCGCGCTTCGTGCCCATCGTGAGGACCTTCGCGCCGTTCGTCGCCGGCATCGGGCAGATGCGCTATCGCCGCTTCTTCTTGTTCAACGTCGTCGGCGCCGTCGGCTGGGTCCTGCTGTTGGTGCCCGCCGGCTACTTCTTCGCGGATCTGCCCATCGTGCAGAAGCAGTTTCACCTGGTGATTTTCGCGATCATCGGGCTCAGCGTGCTGCCAGCCGTGATCGAGATCTGGCGTGAGCGCCGCGCGGCGGCGCGAGAGCGCGCCGCGACGAGCTGAGCGCGCAAATACACGAAAGGCGGCTCGAATCAACGAGCCGCCTTCATCGTGCCGTGCCGAGCGCTGCGAACCCAAGCTACAGCTGCCGAGCGGCGCTCGTCACCGCGCGACGAGCGCGCCGTGCTCAGCTGGCCGCTTCGTTCTCGCTCTTGCCAGCCGGCTTGTCGCTCTTGCTGTCGGCGAGGGACTTGGGCTCGCTCTTCTTCGCGTCCTCATCATCCTCGCTGATGCCCTTCTTGAAGGAGCGAATGCCCTCACCGAGCCCCTTTCCAACGCCAGCGAGCCGTTGCGGCCCGAAGAGCAGCAACACGACGACCAGCAGGATGATCCAATGGGGCAGGCTGAAAGTTCCCATGACAAACTCAACAGGCTCGAGCGCTCAGACCATAGCACCCAGACCGTCCCAATCCAGCTCCATCTGAGTAAAGTCACACTTCACAAAGTGAAGCGCGCTTCGTACCCTGCCGCGACGCGTCCGAGCCGCACGATGTACCCGTAGCTGCGTCCGCCCACCCGCGCACCGAAACGAACTTGCACTGGAGGGTTCGCGTTGCCGAGACTCTCGAGCACGATTCGCACGCGATAGGTGCCGCGCGGCGCCTCGACGCCATCGAGGTACACATTTTCCAAGTTGCGCGCTTTGCACTCCGCGCTGCGACCGGGGCAATCGCGCTGTTTGACGAGGCCGCTCGAGAGCGGTCGCCCCACCTCTGCAAGCTCACCGGAAGGATCCGTCACCAGAAGATCGACGTCCACCGCCGCCGGCTCCCACGCGATGACGAATTGGACCGGGCCGCTCTCCAGCCCGCAGCCTTCGTCGATGATGCCGTTACAGTTGTCGTCGGTCGCGTCGAGGCAGCGCTCGGGCCCGGTGCTCACGCAGCCGGCCTCGACCACCTCCGCCGTCGCGGCGTTCGTCGTGGCGGTCGCGTCGTCGCCGGACGGCGCTGGCCGCCGGTTGCCGCCGCAAGCGACGAGGCCGGCGCACAACAACGCCGGCCTCAGCCACTGGCTACTTCTGATCGTCGGGCATCGCAACGCCCGATACCACCTTCGGGTTCATCAGCTCGAAGTAGGCGTCCCGCGCGAGCTGCCCCGCGGGGCCCTGCTCGCTGCGCAGCGCGAGCAGCACGCCTTGCTCCTTCATGAACTTGAGCGCGCGGATGGCGCCGGCGCGCTTCGCCTCGTCGTTGCCGCGCGCCATTTCGTACAGGCGGTTGCGCAGCACGGTGCGGGTGAAGGAGTGCGGCCCGTTGTCGAACACCAGGTTGTCGAGCTGGCGTATCAGCATCACGCGCGCCCACTCTTGCGGCGTGAGGTGAATGCTGACGCGGCTGATGGCCTCGGCGTTGTCCACGTACTTGAAGAGGAGGCCGGACTCGAGGTCCTCCGTCGACCAGTAGCCGAAGCTCCGGTACCAGAGCTCACCGAGCTCATCGAGCGCGGGCTTGGATTTGTTGGCGTACTGCGCGACGGTGCGCGCCGCGGTCTCCGGTGAGCCGCCGAGGATCAACGCCAGCGCGGCGTCGTTCATCAGCACCTCGTTGCTCATCATCTCCGTGAGCTTCTGCTCGATCGCCTGATCGAAGCCGCCCTTGGCGATGGCGCGCGCGACCTGGTGCCGCGTCTCCAGCGCGCTCTGCTCGTTCATCAGCTGGATCAGCGCAGGAGCGGTGCCCGGCACCGGGCGCTGGATCAGCGTCTCCAGCAGGCACGCGCGGCGGAATTGGTCCGACTTCTCTTGCCCCCCGTACTGCTGGATGCGCTTCGCGATCTCGAGGAAGTCGTCCTTCTCCGCGACCCACGCCAGCGCCGAGCAAGCGGAGAGCCGTGAGTGCTCGTTGTTCTTCACGTCGTCGACGAAGTCGAGCAGCCACTTGAAGGCGCGGTGATCGCGCCACTCGGAGAAGCCGTCCGCGGCGCCGGTGGCCAGCGCGTTGAGCGACATGCCGAGGATGGCCAGGCCGCCCTGCATCAAGCCGTCCTGCGTGATGTCGTACTCGTTGCGCTGCTGTTTGCGGGCGTTGAGCGAGCGCTCCAGCACGGACCAAGCGCGCGCGTCCTTCATCCAACCCTCGTAGCGCAGCGCGCTCTGCGCCACGACGAACTCCTCGGGCATCGGCGGCTGCTGACCTTCCTTCGGCAGCGGCACCTTGGGGTTGGCCCAGTTACGCAGCGCCTCGATGTCCTTGGTGGACTCCATGGCGGCCAGCGCGCGCAAGCCGTTGGCGTGCGGCGAGGGCAGCTCATGAATCCAGAAGATGAGGGCGTCTTCGGCCTGCTCGGCGATCAGCTTCTTCTTGTCCGGATGCATCATCGCCAGGTCGGCGATCATGCGCGCCGCGATCACGCGCTCGTTGTCGTCGCGCTTGAGCTCCATCTCCCAGTCGTGCTGGTCGCTGTAGATCTTCAGCGGATCCATGCGCAGGCGCTTGGCCAGCGTCGGCACCGCCCGCACGTCGCCGATCGCCGCCAGCGAAATGGCAGCGCGCCACTGGAAGTGGATGTGCGGCTTGCTATCGATGTAGGCGTAGAGCGCGTTGGCGCCCTTGGGATCATTGAGCCCCTGACCGCCGTTCTTGTAGTCGTGGATCAGATCGAAGACCTGCTTGGTCTGGTACCAGGCGAGCTTCTCGTCCTCGGACACGGCGCGCAGCGCGAGGATCAGGCCCTCCGTGCCGATGCCGTCGCGGATCGCCTCCAGGAACTTCTTGCGGTTGTCCTTGTCGGCGGCCTTCAAGGCCTCGATCAGCGGCTCGCGCGCCGCAGCGTCGCCGATGCGGCCGAGCCCAGGCGCAGCCTGCTTCGCGACGTCCGGATCTTTGTCCTTCACCAGGCGGATCAGCGTGTCGGTCCACTTCGGCTCCGCGTTGTCGCTGAGCACGGAGGCAACCAGCTGGCGCACCGCGGGGCTCTCGTCGCCGGCCATGCTCGCCAGCTTCTCGAGCGGCACCAGGCCGATGATCTTGGCGGGATCGAAGGCGACGCCGCCGCCGAGCCGTTGCACTTGCGAGAGGTGACCCAAGCGATACAGCGCCATCACGTCATCGAACGCGCGCGTGTCGCCGAGCACCACGAGGGCCCAGGCGATCTGCGGTTTGGCGCCTTTACCGGCGGGCTTGAGCGCGGTGAGCAGCGCGTCGCGCGCCGGCTCACCCATGGGACGGCCGTACTCCGCGAGCGCCGTCGCGGCCATCGCTTGGATCGGCTCGGACGGATAGCTGAGCGCTTTGATCGCGAGCTGGACGCCCTCGGGATCCTTCGCCCACGCGAGCTGCTTCAGCGCCTCGGCGCGCAGCTCATCGCTGGCGTCGCTCGCCGCCCACTTGCGCCACAGCGGGATCTGCTCGGCCTTCGGCAGCACGAAGATCTGCTTCTTCTGCTCTTCGGCTTGCTCGACGGTGAGCTTCTCCGAGTCCTGCTTGATGCCGAAGAACAACAGGAACGCCGCCAGCCCGACCGCGGCGATACCGATCAAGATGATGACCGGATTGAAGCGCCCCTTCTTGAAGTTGCCGTCACCCATGTCGTAGCTGCCGGGAAACCCGCCGCCGGGCGCGGGCGGCACGGCGGGACCGTCGTCGTCCGGCGGCCACTTCGCGAGATCGACTTGCGGCAGCGGCGGCCGCGGTGCAGAAGTCGGGCTGAGATTCGAATTCGCGTCCAGCATGAGTGCGGCGACCTTAACACCACTCAGCTTGAATTTCGCGAATTCTGCGCGGGATTGCACAGCCCACCCTCATCGAAATCCTGCACCGGGGACGCAAGACGCTGGACTCGACCTGATTTTTCGAGTTAGGGGCCGCCAATGGACTTGGCCATTCGCGGGCCTGTGCCCTAAGGGCCCGTGCAGTTGAGCTTGGGCTCCGTTAGCGGCGAGCGCGGCGCGCGGGGGCCGCTCGTCGTAGCGCTGGTCACGACGCTGCTCGCGGCCACGCTCTCCTATGCTCTGCCGGAAGCGCACGCGGCCACCGGCGTGGGACTGTGCTTTCTGACAGCGGTTTACTTGCTGGTGCTGCATCACGCGGACACGCGCACGATCCGCGAATACGGGCTGTCGCTCGGCGGGCTCTTCGAGCGCAGCGAAGACGGCGAGCCGCTCGCGCTGCGTACGGTGTTCGCGGCGCTCGTGCACGCGCTCGGCTGGGCGCTGCTCGCGGCGCTGCTCATCTTCCCTGCCTTCTGGCTGGGGTACGTGTCTTGGTATGCGCCCAAGAGCGGCTTCGTTCCGGCGCGGCCGCCCGACCTCGTCAATGAGGGGCTGGGTCAACTGCTGGGTGTAGCCTTCCCCGAGGAGGCGTTTTACAGAGGCTATCTACAGAGCGCGCTGGATCGCGCCTGGCCGCCGCGCAGGCGTTGGCTGGGCGCGCCGCTCGGCGCCGGACTCTGGGTCTCGAGCGCGTTGTTCGCCGTCGGCCATCTGTTGACCGAGCCCGTGCCGGGGCGCCTCGCGGTGTTCTTCCCTTCGCTGGTGTTCGGCTTCTTGCGGGCGCGCACGGGCGGCATCGGCGCGGCGCTGATTTTCCACGCGCTGTGCAACCTCTTTGCGACGTATTTGGGGAGAAGCTACGGTCTGCTGCCGTGAATACGTACGCCGCGAGGGCTCTGTCATGTTGATGGTCGACGCGTTGCTCGACGAAATCGTTACGCGCGCTCTGAGCGAAGATCTCGCCGGGGGTGACGTGACCACCGACGCCACCGTACCCGCCGAGCGGCGCGCGCTCGGCAAAGCCGTAGCGCACGGCCCGCTCGTCGTAGCCGGTACGGACGTGTTCGCGCGCGCCTTCTACCTCGTCGATCCCGGGCTGCGCGTGGAGCGTCAGCGCGCGGACGGCGAGCGCGCCGAGCGCGGCGACGTCGTCGCGTGCGTCGAAGGCTCGGCGCGCTCGATCCTGCTCGGCGAGCGCACGGCGCTGAATTTTCTGCAGCGGCTGAGCGGCGTCGCCACGCTGACGCGGCGCTTCGTCGACGCGGTGCCGAGCACGAGCCAGCTGCGCATCGTAGATACGCGCAAGACGACGCCGGGGCTGCGCGCGCTCGAGCGCCGCGCCGTGCGCGCTGGCGGCGGACACAACCACCGCAACGATCTGAGCTCGGCG
The DNA here is from genome assembly GCA_966250485.1 of uncultured Sorangium sp. GTDB lineage: Bacteria > Myxococcota_A > Polyangia > Polyangiales > Polyangiaceae > PMG-095. Next base: position 11,513 of record CBINHN010000090.1, read on the forward strand.
GTGCTGATCAAGGACAATCACATCGTGGCCGCGGGCGGCGTCGCGCAGGCCGTGGCGCGCGCCCGCCGCTACGCACCGCACACCAGCCGCATCGAGGTCGAGGTGGAGTCGCTCGCGGATCTAGATGTGGCCATCGAGGCCGGCGCAGAGGTCGTCCTGCTCGACAACTTCGCGGACGAGCAGCTGGAGCACGCGGTAGCGCGCGCACAGGGTCGCGTGCTGCTCGAGGTGTCGGGCGGCATCACCGTGGAGCGCATCCCGCGCCTGGCGGCGCTGGGCATCGATGTCGTCAGCGTGGGCGCGCTGACGCACTCCGCGCCAGCCGCCGATATCGGCCTCGATCTCGAGCTGCTCGGCTGAATGCCCACCTTCGACGCCGCGCGCTTCCAGGCCTTGCGGCAGCGCCGTGGTCTCCGCCTCGGCGCGCCCTTGCGCGCCATGCCGCTCACCGCGTCCACGAACGATGACGCGCTCGCCGCGGCGCGCGACGGCGCGACGCACGGCGCCACGTTCGTCGCCGAGCAGCAGACGAAGGGGCGCGGCCGCCGCGGGCGCAGCTGGTTCGCGGCCAGCGGTGAGAGCCTGTTGTGTTCGGTCGTGCTGCGCCTGGAGCTGCCGCTCGAGGCGTTGCCGGCGCTCGCGCTCGCGACGGGGCTCGCTCTGCGACGCTCCATCGCCGCGCGCGTGGAGCGCGCGCGACCGAGCGCGAAGGTGCTCGTGAAGTGGCCCAACGATGTGTGGGTGGACGGCAAGAAGATCGCCGGCGTGCTCTGCGAAAGTCAGATCCAGAGTGGCAAACCCGCGGCCATCGTCATCGGCTTCGGCGTCAACGTGATGACAGAATCGTTCCCGGACGCACTCGCTGCTACTGCGACGTCACTCGCGCTGCTCGGCGCGGCGTCTCCACGCGAAGAGCTACTCGCGGACTCACTGGCGGAGCTCGACGAGCGCATCGAGCAGATGTCGCGGGATGGTGTCCGGGCGCTCTCCAAGGAACTCTCGGAATACGATGCGCTCTTGGGCCAGCGCCTCCGCGTCCTCGGGCCGGAGGCGGGGGGTTCGAGCGCGGACGCGGAAGGCATCGGCGCGGGCATCGATGACGCCGGACGACTCCTGCTCCGGGCACAAAAAACCGGCGAGCTCATCTGCCTCATTTCAGGAACGGTTGAGCTCATCGGGTAGGAGGGCTATAGTGGTCAGCTAAACGTCGCGCCTAGGTCGAGGAAGCGCGTCGTTGGCAGAGCCTCGGGAACGCACGTCGCAACAGTTGCAGTCCGTGCGGTGCCGAGGCAGAGTCCCTGCCCACCCAGGCCGGGGGGATTGGCCGAAGCCGAATCCACAAATGGCAACCGAAGAAACCGTCTCCCACATCGCCAAATCGCTTGGCGAAGTGGAGGAAATCCCGCTGTCCCAAATTTCGGGCATCGTGCGCGTGCTGGGTGAAGAGGGCGCCCTCGCATTGCTGAACGAGACCCTGGAGATCGAGAAGAACGGCGGCATGATGCTCGCTGATGGCACGCGCCGGCGCAGCCCGGGCGGCGTCTACTTCCAGCTGGCTCGTCGCAAGCTGCCTCCTGAAGAAAAGAAGATCATCTTTCGCGACACGAAGAAGGCGGAGAGCGCGGACGCACCGCCGCCGTCGTCGTCATCAGCGACCGCTGCCAACGCGACGGATGCGTCGCGTTTTCCGCGGCGCCGGGTGGTCGAGGTCGTGCCTCCGCGCGCCGCCCCAGCCGGCCGCGGCAAGCCCGGCGCGTTTTCACCCCCGGAGTTGCCGAGCGCGCTCGCGCGTGCGCGCATTCGGCAGCAGGTCAGCCAAGCCATCGCGCCGCTCCCGATCGAAGAGCAATATCACCTGCTGCTCGATCTGCTGGCGGACATCCACGATCGCGCCGCTGGCGGCGCCCACCCGCCGTCATCGTCGGAAGACGCGCCGCCGTCGCGTCCGGCGCGCGCTCGCACTGGCGCCCGCCGCAAGTAGCCTCACGCCGCGCGTGAGGCCGTCGAGCGTGCTCGCCGCCCGAACGCGCCGATCACTTCAGCGGACTCGCGCGTGACCGTGACGCCGAGCGCCGGCTCGGCGAGCGCAGTGGCGAGCAAGCGGCGCCCACGCGAGAGCCGGCTCATCACCGTGCCGAGCGGGACCGCGAGCTGCTCGGCCGCGTCGCGATACGACAGCTCCTGGAGATCGACGAGGCAAACCACCTTGCGGAAGCCACTCGGCAAGCGCTCGAGCGCCGCGCTCACCCGCGGCGTGAGGTTGCGCAACGCCGGGCCAGCGTCCTTTTGAATCCACGCGCACGGGTCGCGGCCCAGCGCCTCGAAGGCGCGGCGTTCACGGCCCCGGCGGCGGCAACGCGTCACGAACACGCTCTCGAGCACCTGGTGCAGCCAGGCGCGCACGTTGGTCCCCGACTCGTAGCTCCAGGCGAACGTCAGCGCGCGCACGCACGTCTCCTGCACCACGTCTTCTGCCTCCTCGGCGCAGCGCGTGCGCCGCTGCGCGTGCGCGCGCAGTGACGACAGGTGCTGAGTCAGCCCCGCGCGCACTTCGCGGACGCGCGCGGGAGTAATGGGGTCGGTGCAGGGAGCCGAGAGTGTCGGAGCGACGAGAGGAGCAGCCATCGTTGCGCCTCATCGCAAGCGACGTGCCAGCGCTGGCGACGCGAGTTTGACGACAAATCGCGGCAGACCGTGGGCAGTGGGACGCAGCCGCGTGTCAATCTGTCAGCCGACCGCTGGCGGCTGACAACTCGGCAAGGGCGCCGGCGCTCAGACGTAGTGATAGGCGGAGAGCCGCAGTCCGCGCACGGTGCCGTTATAAGGCACCGTGGCCCGATCCCTGCCAGCGGCGCCGGCCACGACCATCAGCGGCAAGAGGTGCTCTTCGCGCGGATGAGCGCGGCGTGCCTCGGGCGCTCGCGACCACTCGCAGAGCCGCTGATTGCGCTCGTCCTCGTCCAACGTAGCGCTGGCTCGGAGCCAAGCGTCGAACGCCGCGGCGACGGGGCCCGCGGCAGGATCGAAGGCGCGCAGGTTGTGATACGTCATGCCGCTGCCGATGATGTAGACGCCCTCGTTGCGCAGCGGCGCGAGCGCCTTGCCGAGCGCGAGGTGCTCCGCCGGATCGAGCCCGCGCTTGAGCGACAGCTGCACCGTGGGGAGGTTCGCGGCTGGGAAGGCCACCTTCATGGGCACGAACGTGCCGTGATCGAAGCCGCGCGTCGCGTCTTCGGCGGACGCGATACCGGCGGCGGTCAAGAGCTGGCGCACGCGCGCCGCGAGCGCAGGATCCCCCGGCGCAGGCCATTGCAGCGCGTAGGACTCGGGGGGAAAGCCGTAGTAGTCGAACAGCAGCGGCGGACTGGGGTTGGTCATCACCGTCGGGACCGCTTCCTCCCAGTGCGCGGAGATGACGAGCAGCGCGCGCGCTGGCGTGCGCGGAACCTCCGGCAGCGTCCTCAGATACGCCGAGAGCGCGTCCAGCTCTGCCTTGCTGCCGATGCCGATGTCCACGAACGGCCACGGTCCGCCTCCGTGCGGCACGAAGACGACCGGCATTTTAGCGGCCCCGCTCGGGCCCACGCTGTCACCGCTCGTAGTCATGGTCATGGCTCGCTCCTCGACTGAGCCAGCCACTATGCGCACTCGGCAGCGCGTTCGCCAGCGGGCCCGGTAATTTCAGCGCGAACGCAGCGTCTCGGCGAGCGAGGCGGGGATTTGGTCGGCGATCTCGTGCGCCAAGAGCCCGCGATCCGCGCCGGTCTCAGCGCTCCAGCGCTCACCGACGCGAGCGTGGAGGAACGCGCCGACGTACGCCGCGGTGAACGGCTCGAGCTGGCAAGCGAGCGCCGCGACCACACCGGTCAGCACGTCGCCCGCGCCGCCCGTCGCCAGCGCGGGTGAGCCCAGCGCGTTGATCACGGGGCAGCGCCCGGGCGCTCCGATCAGCGTGTGCGGCCCTTTGAGCAACACCGTGGCGCCGGTCAGGTCCACCGCGCGCCGCAGCGCCGCCAGGCGATCGGCTTCGATGTCCGGCACGCTGAGGCCCAAGAGCCGCGCCAACTCTCCGGGGTGAGGAGTCAACACCAGGCGGCCACGCGCGCTGGCGAGCCGCGCGGCGTCGTCTTTGAAATGGCTGATGGCGTCAGCGTCGACCACGATGACGCCCTCGTGCTCGAGCACCGTGCGCTGCACGATGCGGCGCGCCTGCGCGTCGAAGCCGAGGCCCGGGCCGATGGCGGTCACTTGCGTCGCGCCGAGCAGCGCGCCGAGCGACTCCTCGAGCGCTTGCGGCTCGAGCCGCGCGGTCATGGCCTCGAGCACGCGGCCGTCGAGCTGGTCCGCGACGCTCGGCACCCCGGCGAGCGTCACCAAGCCCGCCCCGGTACGCAGCGCTCCGTGCGCGACCAGGTGCGCGGCCCCGAGCTTGCCGGGAGAGCCCGCCAGCACCAGCACGCGGCCCGAGGACGATTTGTGAGCAGCGGGCGCACGAGCGAGAACCGCTGCGCGCACGTCCGCGGGGGTCACGAGCTCAGCGCTGAGCCCGGCGGCGGACAGCGCGGCGGCAGGCACGCCGATGTCGACCAGCGTGAGCTCGCCGCGCTGCGCGATGGCGCTGCCCGCGAACAAGCCGCGCTTGTGCGCGCCAAAGGTGATGGTGTGCTGCGCCCGAACCGCGACGCCCAACACCGCGCCGGTGTCCGCGTCCAGACCAGAAGGCACGTCCAGCGCGACGCGCGTGCCCTGCCATGCGTTGAGCCGCTCGATCACGGCGCGCTCGAGCCCAACGGGCGGACGCGATAGACCCGTGCCGAAGATGGCGTCGACGACCAGCGTGGCGTCGCGCAGCGCGTCGTCCAGTGATGTCGAGTCGCTGTTCGCAACGTCGCGCACGACGCCGCCGCTCGCCGTAAAGGCGCGGCGGTTCAGCGCCGCGTCGCCCCCGAGCGCGCTCTCGGGCTTCAAGGCCAGCACTTCGACCGCGACGCCGCTGATGAGCAAGCGGCGCGCCACCACGTAGCCATCGCCGCCATTGTTGCCGGCGCCGCACACGATCACGACCTTCGTCGAAGTCCGCCCTTCCCGCGCGAGCAGGCGCGTGATGTGCTCCGCGGCGCCGCGCCCGGCGTTCTCCATCAGCACGACGCTGGGAACGCCGAGCAGCGACGTCGCGAGGCGATCGAACTCGCGGCTCTGAGCCCGGGAGAGCACCGGCAGCATGGCCCGGCCCTTCGCGCCCTCAGCGCAGCTCGAGCAACTCGACCTCGAACAACAAGGTCGCGTTCGGCGGGATCACACCGCCGGCGCCTTGTGCGCCGTAGCCGAGCGCCGGCGGGATCAGCAGCGTGCGCTTGCCGCCCACCTTCATGCTGGCCACGCCTTCATCCCAACCTTTGATCACGCGGCCCATGCCGAGCGGAAACGAGAAGGGCCTGCCGCGATCGACCGAGCTGTCGAACTTGCTGCCCTTCTTGCCGTCCAGCCACAACCAGCCGGTGTAGTGCATGACACAGGTCTGCCCCTTGCTGGGCGAAGCGCCGTCACCGGCCTGAGTGTCTTCAATGCCGAGCCCGCTCGGCGTCGTCGTCATGGTCATGCGAGACCTTTTCAGACCCGCCGAGCGCGGTCAAGGCGTGGCCGTTGCGGAGCGCGAGCTCACGGCTTGTCGCCGGTGGACAGCGGATAGCCGCGCGCTTTCCACACGTTCAGCCCTTCGTCGAGCACCGTGACCTTTTTGAAGCCCTTGGCCATGAGCTTGCGCGCGAGCTGGCCGGACTCCGCGTGCGGGCAAGCGCAATAACAGACGAGCCAGGCGTTCTTCGGCAACTTGTCGAAGTACGGGTCGGGTTTGTAGAACGGCACGCTCACGGCGCCGGCGATGTGCTCTTCTTTGTACGAGGGCGGCGGACGCGCGTCGAGGATCGCGAAGCGAGCATGGCGATCCAGCTCTCGCTTGACGACCTCGACGGAGGTCATCTTGGGCATGGCCTTGAAGTCTTGCGGCTCCGGGCCCTTTGGGTTCAACGGCACCGGACCGAGCGGGATCGGCTCCGGCGGCGCCGGCGGCTCCGCTGAGGCGGCGGGCTGCGCGCTCGGTAGCGCGGGCGGCGGCGGCGCTGGAGCGCGCTGCCAGGTGCGCAGCAAGGCGAGCACATCCTCGATGCCGGCGGCGCCGAGCGTCTTCTCGAACGCCGGCATGGGCGTGCCGGAACGTCCGCGCGCGATGGCGTAGCGCAGAAAGCCGTCGCTCGCGGTCTCTAGCAAGCGCGGATCACCGAGCTGCACGTAGTCCCCGCCGCGGCCATGCTCGCCGTGGCAGGCTTGACACAGCTTCGCGTAGTGCTCGGCGCCGCGCGTGGCGTCTCCTTGGATCGGACGCTCATCGAGCTTGGGATGCGCGCCGCGTTCCCAGCTGCGCAGCAGCTTGATCACGGCCTCTACCTCGGCGGGCGAGAGCGGGCCGCCTGCCTGTTGACCCCAGGGCGACATAGTGGTGCCGGGGCGACCGTTGGTGATCGCTTCGCGCAAGAACGCGTCCGAGACGGTGCCGAGGAACTCAGCGTGCGCGAGCCGCGGGGCGCGATCCGCTTTGTAGCCTTCGCCCTTCGCGCCGTGGCACACCGCGCACATGCGGCCGTAGAGCTCACGACCTTGCGCGAGCTCGGGCCCTTCAGCGGCGGGCGCCTTGTCGCGATGGCAGCCGAGCGCGAGCAGCAACACGGAAGCGCACAGCGCGCCGTTGAGCCGCACCAGGGCGCGACCAGCCCGAGCCGCTCGACGAGACCCGCGTTGTGACATGCGCTGTTTCTTGCACGGAAAGCTCGGCTTGGGGATAAAAATCCTTCGCGACGCGGATGCGCGCACGCTCTCTCCTCAAGCTCGCTCGCGCGACGCTTCTCTGCGCTGCGCTGCTCGGCTGCCGACGGGCCAAACCAACGCCCCAGCAGAGCCCACAAACGCGCGCGAGCGCGCCGCCGAGC
>CBINHN010000091.1:0-18065 GCA_966250485.1 uncultured Sorangium sp.
CGGAGCCTTCGACGAGCCCGGGCGCCAGGCACTTCTCAAGTACATCCTGCGGCCGCCGCTGGCGAGCGAACGGCTCTTGCCCGGCCCCGATGGCCTCGAGCGCATCGCCCTCAAGAAGCCGCTGCCGTGACGGCACGGTCGCGGTCGACCTCGACCCACTGGCGCTCTTGTGCCGCGCAGCTCGTCGAGCTCTGGCGCGACCCGCGCAAGAGCCTGCTGTAACTCGACGGAGAGCTCTTGATTAGCGAGGCTCTCGCTGTGCATGAAAGGCATGTATAGAAACATACGAAAGACGGGGAGCAGCTCGTGATCGAGCCCCCGCGTCGATGGCGGCGCGCGCGGTGGCGAGCGCCTGCAGGTCTCCGCTGAATGCCTCCGCACGGTCGCGGAACAGGTTACGTGGAAATTGATCGAGCACGATGATGTGCGCTGTCGCGCTGCGCGCACCCGCGCCGAAGGTCGTGACGGTGCCGCGCAGCGCGGCTTCGACGAGAGCGCCCGAACCGGTCGCGGATCTCGCCGTCGAAGGCGGGCTCGGGGCGAAACCAAACCGAACGGTAGCGTCCGTACTCGGCAGAGCCGGGCGCCCCGAACCAGAACGAAAGTACGGCTTCGACGCTGTCGTGCGCAGAGTTGGTCATGCTGTGCTTTCGGCCGGCTTCTGTGCGCACACGCGCACCGTGCCGTAGTAGATACCCCACGCTCGTTGGAGCTCCGCGAAGCGGCAATAGGCTGCGACGTCCTCAGCGCTGGCCGCGCCGGTTGCCTCGTACTTGCTCGCGAGCTGCTCTGCCGAGGCTCGCATCATCAACGCGACCGCCGATCCACCCGGGACGAGCGGCGCGTCATTTTCGACGTGCGCGAGGGTGAGCGCCTGCTGCTCGACTTTTCCTGGCAAGTGCAGCCCGAAGCCCGGGTCCAAGCCACGGGCCGCGAACATACGATGGATCGCGACGTTGACTCGGTCGAAGGCTGCCATGAGCTCCGCCGGCCCGCTCGCGGCGCGAGCAGCAAAAAAATCCGGCTCTTCCACGACGAGCCAGCCTCCCGGGGCGAGCGCGCGCACCATTCTGTCCAAAGCCCGTTGCGGATCGCTGATGTGGATCAAGACATAGCGTGCGTGAATCAGATCGTAAAGCGAGGGCGCTTCGTATTCCTGAATATCCTGCTCTAGGAGCTCGAATAAGTCATCCTGAAGCGGCTGTAGGCAGCGCGTGTTGATGTCCATGGCGACCACGCGTCCTTCGGGGCCGACCTCCGCGACCATCCAGCGCGCGATCGAGCCTGCTCCGGCTCCCACCTCTAGGCAACGCAGCCCGCGAGCGAGCCCGGATTGGCGCAGCAGGCGCTGGGAGGCCGGGTCGAACACGGCTTCGATTTGACGCAGGCGCGCGAGCTCTCGCGCGCTCTGCGCGTCGGAAAAAACGTATGAATCGGATGAGCGCGACACCGCCCGAGTGTACCGATCCTGCCGCAAGCGGGAAGGGCCAATGGACGAAGTCACGGCCCACGCTCACGAGAAGATTTGCCGCTGCTCGGCAAATCGCGCAAGCGGACTTGTCCCATCCCCGAATCGGCTCGAAGGCGCTTACAAATAGCGGCGGAGAGGAGGCGACCCGATGAAGACCGCCATCGCTGGTTTGCCGGATCGTAGCATTCTCTATATCTCGGCCAACGTTCATGCGTCGCACCCGATGTTCAATCTCGTGCGCACGCACATCGATCCACTGCCCGATCTGGATCTGGCTCGCATTTCGCGCGCGCTCGGTCCCTGGGTGCGAAAGTACTTCGCCGAGCGCGTGATTGACGCTACTTCGGAGGATTTGCCGAGCGACATCGCGCGCTATCGTGGCATCATGGTTGGCTGTTCGGTGCACAGCGTCAACACCGATCGAGGCGAGCTGGCTCCGTGGCAGAGCCGGCCGATGACCTTCGTTCGCCGCGCCATTCTCGAGCACGACAAACCATTCCTCGGCTTGTGCGGCGGCGGCCAAATCGGTTTCGCAGCGCTCGGCGGCAAGGTTCGCGAAAATCCCGTCGGTGTCGGTTTCACGCCGGAACGGCGCGGCAGCATGGTCGTGCGCACGACGCAGGTGAACCTCACCGACGATGGCCGCGCTCACCCGATCTTTCGAGGTTGCCCGGACACCCTCGGAATTCAAGCGCTTCACTCCGAGTACCTCGCCGAGATCCCGAGGGATCCGCGCTTTCAAGTTCTCGCCCAGAGCAGTGACGTGCCAAATCAAGTGGTCGCGTTTTGGTTTTCCCCACGCCGCCACGATTACTGGCGATTGTGCCGGGCCGGGCGCTGACGGGCTGAACCTGGTCGATTACCAAGGGGTCGTAGCGCTGGCTCGTGAAATTGGGGCTGTGGACCGCTCCCTCGGCCGTGACGCGTTCGCCCAAGAAGGCCTTTGCATCGACCTTTGAATCGATGAAGCGCTACGATTGGTTGGTCCTCGCAGCGGCCTGGCTGGGTTGGGGCTTCGACGTGTTCGACGCCATTCTCTTCAATTACGTGGCGCCCACGTGCGTGCCGCTCCTGCTCGGGCTTCCGCTCGGGTCCGCGGAGGCGCACGCGGCAGCCGTGCGCTGGACCGGCGTGATGGCGTTGTTGCTGCTCGTCGGCTGGGCTGCGGGCGGCTTCGCGCTTGCCACCTTTGCAGACAGCATCGGTCGCGCGCGCTCTCTCAGTATCAGCATCTGGCTGTACTCGCTCGGAACGGTGCTCGCTGCTCTAGCCCCAAACCTCGGCTGGCTGCTGGCGTGCCGCGCGCTGTCCAGCATCGGCGTGGGCGGGGAGTGGGCCATCGGCGCCACGCTGGTGGCGGAGGTCGTGCCGGAACGGCGGCGCGTCGAGGCGGGCGCGCTGCTCTATACGGCTGCTCCGCTCGGTTTGCTGCTCGCTGGCGCAGTAGTGCACTGGACGTCCACCGGCTTATTTCCGGACAATCCCGGGTGGGCATGGCGAGCGAGCTTTCTATTCGCGCTATTTCCCTGCGCCGTAGCCGGGCTCGTACGGAGTCGCCTGCGCGAGCCTGCTCGCTGGTCTCGCCATGAGCGACCGATCGGCGCGTTGCGCGAGCTGCTTTCCGGGGCGTCCTCGCGCGCGACCATCAGCGGCTTTACTCTCGCGTTGGTAGCGACCTTCACCGCGTCCGCGCTGGCGATTTGGAGCGTCTTCGGCGGCTCGCAGGTGTTGTACCTCTCGAACGCCGGCTTCTTCATACTCGGGCTGGCGGTCTTCGGCGTGTTCGGTAGTTTTACATACTATCTTCCGGAGCTCTTTCCGACTCGCCTGCGCGCGACGGGCGCCGCATTTTGCTACAACTCCGTGCGCGTGCTCGCCGCGCTGGGACCGGTCGTGCTCGGTCGCGTCGCGGCGTCCGATGCGGCGAGCGCCGAACGCCTGGTGCACAGTCTCTGTTGGGTTCGCGCCGCGCCCGTTTGCCTGCACCCGTGAGCGCCGAAGTCGGCTGCCATGGTGCCCAGGATGGCGTGTTCGCCGGTACGGAGCTGCGTGCTGCGAGGCGAGCTCGGAGCTTCATCGCTACGGCGCGGCCAACACGTCGCTCATCCACGTGGGGTCGGGGAACCGTTGTTGGGCGATGCGGTCTTTCCATTCGACGTCGTTCAGCCGCGTCCAGTTTTCCTCGATGACCTCGCCGTAGCTCGACGCGAGTCCGACGTAGGCACGCGGGCCGTTGCAAGTCTCCACCGTGGTGAGCATGAGCCGCGCGTTGCCCGTTCCGACGTGGAGGGTAGGGCAACCAAAGCCCTGTCGGGAGTTGACATAGTCGTCGCTCCACGAACTGGGCGTGCGTCGTGCAGCGCCGGCCATCGGGCCCGCCAAGGTGGATCTGGAACGAAGCTGGAAGAGAGTCGAAATTCACCGCCCGCCGCGACCGTACGGAGGGGAACGGTCACGCTGCAGCGCACGGCGACTCGAGCCGCTGCTCGGATCGTCGCGAGCGCAATGGATTGACTACGAGCGCTGCTGAACAGAACTCACACGTGGTCCGCTGGACGGTCGACGTCGTGATTCGCCACGACAGCGAGACTCACCGCGATGCACAACACGCTCGCAACTCAGTTGAGTGCCAGCTACACTCACGTCATCGCGATCGAACGTGGCAGTTCGATGTGGCGTTTGGAGAGGAGAGCTCGTGACTATGGTGGAGGTTAACGAAATCGTGATTCGGCCAATTGGCGTGGTTCGTTCGCCCCGCGGAGAGATCGAGGATGATTATTGGGGTGGTGTGGTGTCGGAAATCGTCCTCGACGAGCGACAATTTACGCCAGAGGCATTGCAGGGTTTGGACAGCTTCTCCCACCTGGAGGTGATCTTCTTCATGCACCGCGTCCCGCCGGAGAAGATCGTCAAGGACGCGCGCTACCCTCGAAATCGAACGGATCTGCCCAAACTCGGCATTTTCGCCCAGCGCGCCAAGGCTCGACCGAACCGCTTGGGCCTGACTCGCTGTCAGCTGCTGTCTTGCGAAGGATTGCGCCTGCGCGTGCGCGGCCTCGACGCGATCGACGGCACGCCGGTAGTGGACATCAAGCCGTACATGACGGAGTTCGCCCCGCGAGGCCAGGTGACGCAGCCCAGTTGGACGCCCGAGATCATGGAACATTATTTTGACGAGGGTTCGCCGCCGACGCGCATCGAGGCCTGATTGGGCCGCGGAGCACGGCGAACGAGCGTCGCCGTGCTCCGTAGCGAGCCGCTCCGCAACGTGCGCGTTCAGCGCTTCCGGAGCGTGGCTCGGCAACAAATATAACATCGTGATTTCTGAGATCGCGATTCACGCGCCACGTGGCCCCCTGCGACGCGTTTTCACGCGCTCATCGACTTCGCTGACACGCAAACAAGGGCACAGAGAGTAGCCGCGCTAATGAGTGTTGAAAGCGCTCCTTAAACGACTCTCACCCAACACTCGCGTCTTGCGAAGTGATCCGTTTCCGGTATTCTCGTCCGCGTCATGCCAGGCACACTCTTCGAGAAGATCTGGGACGCTCACGTCGTCGACGCATCTCCGGACGCGCCGTCAGTCGTCTATATCGACCTGCACCTCATTCACGAAGTGACATCACCGCAGGCGTTCACGGTGCTGCGTGAGCGAGGCCTGCGAGTGCGGCGACCCGATCGCACCGTGGCGACGATCGACCACTCCATTCCAACGCACAATCGCTCCCTGCCAATCGCGGATCCCGAAGCCCGCCATCAAATTTCGGAGCTCGAGAAGAACTGTAAAGAGCACGGAATCCGCCTGTACGGGCCGGACAACGAGAATCACGGCGTCGTGCACGTCATTGGTCCGGAGCTCGGGCTGACGCGGCCGGGGATGACCATCGTTTGCGGAGATAGCCACACCTCGACTCACGGAGCATTCGGCGCTCTAGCGTTCGGCATTGGCACCAGCGAAGTGGGCTATGTCCTGGCCAGCCAGTGCGTGCTGCAACGCAAGCCCCGCACCTGCGAAGTGCGCGTCACCGGAAAGCTCGCGCCCGGAGTGTCCGCTAAAGACGTCATTTTGGCGATCATCGCCAAGATCGGCGCCGCCGGCGGTACCGGCTACGTCTTCGAATACACGGGTGACGTCGTGCGCGCAATGTCCATGGAAGAGCGCATGACGCTTTGCAACATGAGCATCGAGGGCGGAGCCCGCGCGGGATTGGTGCAGCCGGACGAAAAGACATTCGAATACTTGAAGGGCCGTCAGGAAGCGCCCAAGGGCGCCGCCTGGGACGCCGCGGTCGAGCACTGGAAGACTCTGAGGAGCGATGAGGGAGCAACCTACGATCGCCAAGTCACGCTGGACGGCTCCGCGCTGGAACCGATGATCACGTACGGCACCAGCCCAGACATGGGCGCAGCCGTAACTGGCCACGTTCCTGATCCCAACGGCAATCCAGCCGTGGAGCGCGCGCTCGGATACATGGGCTTGAAGCCGGGTGAACCTCTGGCCGGACTGCCCGTGGACGTCGTCTTCGTCGGTTCGTGCACCAACTCGAGGTTGTCGGACCTAGAGGCCGCGGCTCGGGTGCTCCAAGGACGAAAAGTCGATCCGCGAGTTCGCATGTTGGTCGTGCCCGGCTCGCGACAGGTAAAGCGAGCAGCGGAACGCCAGGGCCTGGATCAGATTTTCCGGGACGCGGGCGCGGAGTGGCGCGAGCCCGGTTGCTCGATGTGCATCGCCATGAACGGCGACGAGATCCGCGCCGGTCAATACGCAGTCTCCACGTCGAACAGGAACTTCGAAGGCCGGCAGGGGCGCGGCGGAAGGACATTCCTCGCTAGTCCACAGACCGCCGCAGCGTCCGCCGTTCGCGGCCGCATCACCGATCCGCGGGAGCTTGTATGATGGAGCCGATTCGCACATTTTCTAGTAAGGTCGTTCCGCTTCTTCGGGACAACATCGATACGGATCAGATCATCCCCGCGCGCTTCTTGAAAGGCACGCAGCGCACCGGGCTCGGCGAACAGCTGTTCAACGACTGGCGGCAGGATCCCTCGTTTCCGCTCCTCAAGCCGGAGATGCAGGGCCGCAGCACCTTGCTCGCGGGCTCCAATTTCGGTTGCGGGAGCTCGCGCGAGCACGCGCCTTGGGCGCTCACGGGCTGGGGTTTCAAGGCCGTCATCGCACTCTCGTTCGCCGATATCTTCCGCTTGAACTCCCTGAAAAATGGCCTGCTACCCATCGTCGTTCCCGCGGATGCGCACGCCGAGCTGCGTGACGCGCTGACCGCTGCTCCGGACGCCGAGGTCGTCGTGGATCTGCCGAGCGCCACCCTGCGCTTGCCGTCCGGGAGAGCGGTGTCGTTCCCAATCGATCCGTTCGCTCAGAAGATGCTCCTCGCGGGCACGGACGAGCTCGGCTACCTGCTCTCGTTCTCGGAAAAGATCGCCGCCTACGAGCGCGCTACGGCGGCGTAGCGCGCTCGGTCCTCAGCACCGGGAGCAAATATTCCGTCAGCGCGCCGGCGTGCTGACAGCGTGAGTACGCAAGGGCCCCAAAGGCGATCGGAACGCACCGACCGTGATCACACCTAGCACCGCTCCTGTCAGCACGAACGCGCGCGCCGCTCCGGCGTGCGCGGCCAAGGCCGTGACCACCAGTGCGCCCAGCGTCGCAGCCGCATAGACGAGAGTCCACGCGGCCGCGCTCACGCGGCCCAGTAGCGCGTCCGGTGTGAGTGTTTGACGCAGCGAGTTTGCCGCAACGCCGCGTAGGGTCAGGCCAGCGGCCCACAGCGCAAGCCCACCCACGATGAACGGGACGTGCGCCGTCGACCCGGCGCACATTAGCCCCGCCGCCTGCACCGCTGTGCCGCCGAGAACGCAAACAGAGACGCCGACTCGCCGCTGCAGTCGCGGCGACGTCAGAGCTCCGATAACGGCGCCGACGGAAGCCATGCCGATGGCCATCCCCACCGTTTGGCTGCTCGCGCCCAGGTCGCTGCGCAGGCGGAACACGAACAGGTCGATGACCGCCGCGCTGAGCCCGACGCTGCCCAAGAACGCGATCCCGATTTGAAATACCGCGAGCGAGCGCAAGATCGCGTGCTTCAGTAGAAAGCGGATGCCAATCGCCAGGTCGGCGAGGGGGCTTGCGCCGTGCGTGTCCGCGCGTGCCACCGCCGCATCGCGCCGGAGCTGAATCAGCGCCAGACAAACTGCGGAGCCAGCGAAAGAGAGAGCGTCCGCCGCGAGCGCGCCGCCAGGACCGAATTGAGCGGCGATGAGCCCGCCCAGCAGTGCACCCAGCACGTACGTCAACGCCTGGGTCGCCTGTAGTCGCGCGTTGGCACGCGCGACGTCCTGCTGCTCTACGAGGTTCGGCACCGCTGCCAGCTGCGCGACCGTGAACATGTTCCCGAGCGCCCCGGCGAAGAACGCGACCGCGCCAATCAGCGTCAGGCTCGGGTGGTGCAACCAAATGCTCGCTGGCAACAGCATGTACAGCGCGACGCGACCGAGGTCGCACGCGATCATCAGCCTGCGCCGGTCTACCCGATCGACGATGATGCCGGAGGCGGTGCCGGCGATGATCTGGCCGGCACAGGCCAGCGCTGTCACGACTCCCATCTTGGCGACGGATCCCGTCACCTCCAGCACGAGCAGCGGCATGGCCACCATTCCGAATGCGTCGCCGGTCGCCGAAACCCCCTGAGCCAGCCAAAACAGCTTAAAATTGCGTCCTGCAGGGCTCCACTGGCCCTCGCGCTCACTCGACATCTACGTACCTCTCATCGGCCGTCACGAACGCCATCTACTGTACACCCAAGCTCGCCTGGATGCGACGGAACGAATCCGACGCGGGGTGACAGAGCTCCGCAAAGGACCGCGGGATTTACACTCCTCACCGCGCAGGCACTGCAAATCCCACGGTCCGTTCGAAGCGGTTGCCGGTGTAGGGCCGTTTACCCGGTGTCGGGCTCCAGGTAAACTCCCGCACGGACTCGTTCCCGCGGCGAGTCCCATCAACCGAGAACGACCGGTCCAGACCGGCCGTTCATGGCGTAACCAGCAATACGCCCTCTTCGCGCAGACTGGCCATCACCAGCATGCGATTCCCCGACTCCACCACGGCGATCCGATCGCCGACTCGCGCGCAATGTCGCCGCTCGGCGACTTGCGCTCACGCGCGTTCACGTAACCTTATTGCACACCTTTTCACAGAACGAACCGATGCGCTGATGCAGATACACGGAGATGATCTCTTCGTGCAGGGCCTCCCCGTCGAGCGTGGGACGGAACGCCTGTCCTCCGCCAACGCGACGCACCAACCCTTTGGCGACGAGCTCGTCGAACACCTCTTTGAACGGCTCATCGTTGAGCAGATCTACGCCGTATTCCCTTTTGAAGCGCTCGACCTCGATGGGCTGACCAGACTTGTACGCGAATCCGAGCGCGGTACCGACGGCCTGATTGTCGGTGAGCAGTCGACCAAACGCGAGGGGCGGCGTGTTTTTGCTTTCCATGTGCTCGAGGTAACCATTGATGTCGGAGCTGTTGTGCGTTTGGATGACGCGCTGGTTGGCGCCCGTCAACCAGCCGTAGGCGCCCGGTCCGAACGCCATCATCGTATCGAAACGCTGCCACTTGTTACGAGATACGCGCGGGATGTTGCCGTCCGGATAAGTATTCGGCAGGCTCCACCAGCCGCAGGGGCTCGGCTCGTAGCCGTAGCTGACCAGGTAGTGCATGGCCTGCTCCCGCATGGCGTACGTCGCCTTCAGGGTCGGGAACATCCCCTGCTCACTCAGCCGCGTACGAATCTTCGGCACGTTCCAGGCTGCGCGGTTGCCGATGCCCATGGCCTGCCGGTCAGCGTTGCGCAGCCGGTAAATCGTGATGGTCGGAACGCCGAGCTCTACCAGCGTACGGATGTCTTCCGCGACCGTGTCCGGCGTTTGATAGGGCAATCCGAACATCATGTCCACGTTGTACGGCAACCCGGTGTTTTTGAGGTTGAGGATCGCCTGGCGCGACATCTCCGGTGTATGTCCACGGTTCGTGAAGCTGTTCACCTCCGCGGTGAAGGACTGTACCCCCACGCTGAAGCGATTGAAGCCAAGCGCGACGAGCGCTTTGATCTTGGCATCGTCACAGAAGTTGTCTGGGTTGCCCTCGATGTTGAGCTCACAGTCCGGAGTCAACGAGAACGTCGAGCGCACGTGCTCGAGCAGCTCACCCAGGTGTCGTGGCGTGAGCACCGCGGCAGTGCCACCGCCGATGTAAAACGATTCGATGCGCGCGGCCGTGACCCACGGCGCCTCCCGCGCGTAGAGCGCGGATTCGCTGATCAGCGCTTTGGTCCAACGATCGAGCGTGGCCTCGCGGGAGCCGGGCGCGACCAGCTGCTTCACGTAATTGCAAAAATGGCAAATGTACTCACAGAGCGGGAAGTGATAGTACAAGTGCGCGGGCTTGTTCTCGCCGGGATGATTCCGGTAGATGTCGAAGAGCTGCTCTGGCTCGAGGCGCTCTCCGTAATTGGCCGTCACGTTGATGTTGTAGGAGTCACGATCGATCTGCAACTCCGGATGACTGTCGAGAAGGATGCCCAAATCGGGCTCGTAGTGCATCGGGTTCGTGCTGCGCGCGATTTCGAGATTCATTGGAAGCTCCCTGTTTTCGATACTGCCTGCTCGGAAATGACGTTGTTTTGAGCTGCTCTGTTCTCATGCTGAATTCTGTCGAACACGCTCCAAACCTCCTCGGGAGCGTCCAGCTCCGCGCTCGTTCGCCCGAAGAACCTGGGGAAAACGTAGCGGCGCTGCGGGATCGTGTGCCCGCCTCCCTCGACCGTGATTACCGACGACTCGACGCCTGATTCGCTGCGCCAGGTTCTCTTCTCGATCCCCGTACGCGGATCTCCGTCACGGTCCTGATAGCGACGGCGCGTAGGGCTCGAACGAGCCTCGTTTGCCAGAAACGAAAGCGCCGTGTCGTCCGTGGACCGCACCGGCCCGAGCGACCACAGCCCATATGGTGACAGCTCGCCACCGCCGTAAGGGTTGATCGGGTCCTGTGTGCCATTGATGATCAGCATCGACACCGCGCGCTTTGGCGCCTCGCATTTCGAATCGGAGTCCGCGGGTTGATTGGCGGAGATCGCCGCGAACCCTGCGAACGCTTCCGGCGCTTGCGTGGCCAGGCGATAGACCATGTGACCGCCATTCGAGAACCCCACCGCGAAGGCGCGCGCAGTGTCCGTGGCGTAGCGCGAATGAAACCAGGCAATCAGCGCACGCGCGAACCCGACATCGTCGACGTCTTGCTTCGTGGCCTCGTTCTCGCGGCCCTTTTGGCAGGTGTTCCATTGCCCACCGATCCCTTGCGGATACGCGACGACGAGCGCTTGCTCGTCCGCCAACTCCTCGAATTCGAAGCCCGTGTACGCGCGCATTTGTTGCGGCGAGCCGCCGCCCCCGTGGAAGACGAGCAGCAACGGAGCTCCCGGCTCGAGCGCGGTGGGCGCGAAGTAGCTGAACCTTCGAGTGCGGCCACCCACCTCGAGCGTCGCAGCTGCGAGGGGGCCGCTGAGCTGCGGCGGCGCCGGCTCGCGGACGCCGAGCTTGAACAGCACCCAGTACGCGCCCGCCGTCGCCAGGAGCAAGCCCAACAGCGCATACCACGCTCGCCTCGGAATAACGTGCATTGCCCGCGCTCTCGGCTGGTGTTCAGTTGACGCTCGACGAGGCGGCGACGAGCTCGCGGCCCCGCGCGAGCCAGCGCGCGCTGCGCAAGAACGTCTGCCGCGTCTTGGTGCTGCTCAGCCGGCGCAGATCAGCCATCACGAGCTGACCGCTGCGGTCGAACAGAAACACACTCTCGTGTGGTAGCAGCATGCCCCAGGCTCGGTGCGCGAGCGGTGGCTCGATGCAAACCCCCATGGCGCGGAACAGCTCACCATCGGGGTCCGCGGCGAACGACAACTTCACGCCCTTGGCGCGCCACCACCCTTCGTGGTTATGCGCGCTCACCGCCAGAACCGTGATACCGAGTTCCCGCATCTGCTCGGCGACGGCCGCGAGGTCTGCCAAGTGCAGGCGTGAATAGGGACACCAGCTCCCGCGATACAGCACGAGCAGCAGGGGCCGCCCGGCCGCGATCTCGGACAGCTGGCTCTCCACGCCTTCGCGGCTAACGGCGATTGCCGGCAGCCTGTGCGGCGGAGAGGACCCGACGGCGTTTTGCAGCGCGTCGTCCGGCTGCTCCGTGAGCGGATACAGCAAGCGCTTCATGAAGCTGTCGACGGCGAAAGCCCAGCTCATGCGGCTCCCGAACTTCAGCGGAACGTATAGGATCGGGATCAGCAAGAAGCGCAGCGCAATCCACAGCCCGGCGAGCGGCAGGCGCGCAGCGGCGACGGCCGCAGAGTGACGGCGGATGCTCACGCCCCTTGCCGCCGTATCCGGCGATCGCCTCCCGTCCCAAGTCACACTGGCAGCACTCGTCGTCCCCAAATCCGTTGCTTTCATGTTCGTCGCCTCCGGCCCAAACACGGGCCACTAGCAATCGCGCCAGAGCTGCGGCGCGCTTACTGCCCACTCGGCGGTGGATGTTCTTTAGCTTGCGAAGCGCTCGACGACAGTCGCGTGCTCGTGACTGCCACCAACCCGTGACTTGTAAACGTGAACGAAGGTCAGCCCATCAGCGCCTGCGTGCGCGCTAGTTTCAATCTCGGCCGTATCGAACAGAAATAGAGGACGGCCAATCTCGATGTCGATCGACGTGAGCGGCGCGGTGAGACCGGCCGCCAGGCGCTCCCGCTGAGCGCCGTCGGCGTCGAGGATCATTTCTTCTCGCGCGGTCGCGGCGTTCGCCCCCACTTCGATGAACGACCACTGGTCCGCTACCTCGGAGTCGTGGCGGCTCATTCGCAGACTGCGCCGTCCCAGCGCGACCGGTGAATCGCGCGAGACGTTGCTGAGCGCCTTGCGCACGGGCCTGTCCACGGCTTCGTCCGAAATCTCGTCGGTGCGAAACATCTCCAGAACACGCCCATCGACGCGCGCGGGCAGCGCCCCAAAATCCGACCCACTCTCCAGCGCGACGGGCCGCATCGCGGATTGCAGCGACAGGAAGCGCTCCTCGCCATTGAACAGCTGCACCTCGCCAAACAGCAGGTGCCGCTTTTGGCGAACGCTGAGCGTCGCCCGCGCGACGAAGTCGTCCGCGCTGAAGAACGTGAACGGCCGCTCGTAGCGGATACCGATACGCACGACCACCACACCGAAGCCCAGGTCGCGCACCAGGCGCGGAAACGGCAGCAAGTGCTCGGATGTCCACTGTGCCCACATCCTCATGCAGCACGTCAGCACCGCCCTTGGTTGCAGCTGCCGAGAATCGAACAGGCTCGTATCGTTCAAGATGCGCTGTGTCGACCAGCGGGCCATTGCTCACCTCCGGAGCGCGGACGAAGCGCGCCCAATGGCAATCGCGCCGAGGTTGACCTCAAGCACGTCCTGCGAGCCTGCGCCCGAAATCATCCCGCAGAAATCGCGAACATAGCGCTCGAGCTGCTGAGAATGCGCGTAGCCTCGAGCGCCGGTGAGGCGAATCGAGTCGAGGGCGACGGATAGCGCGTGTTCGGTGATCTCGTGCTTGGCGGTGGACACGATCTCCCCGAACAGCTCCGTCGTCGTGTAACGGTCCAGGCCTTCGAGGGCGGGATCGATGAGACACATCGAGGTGTAGGCCTTCATTTGCATCCGGCCGAGACGTGCCTGAATGAGCTGCATCTCGACCAAAGGCGAGCCGTACCGCACGGTGCCGGCCAACAGCTTCACGCATTCGTCCACGATTCGCCGCATGCGGCCGATCGGCGCGCAGCACAGGACCGCGCGGCGAGGATTCAGGAACGCCTGCAGATGCGACAAGCCATTGTACGCGGTGATCACCTGCGACTTCGCGACGTGCACCGACTCGAAGCGCAGCGCGGCGAGACCCGACGCGCGCAGGCCCATCGTTTCAATGGGCTCCACGGTCACGCCCGGCGAATCCCGCTCGATGACGATCGCGGCCATGTCCTGGGTGACCTCGTTCATGACGTAGGTCATGTAGGCGTCCGCGATGTCTCCAGCCGTGACCATCACCTTATAGCCATTGACGACGTAGCCGTCGCCGTCGGGGCGCATCGTGCTCGCCAAAGAAAACGCGTCCGTGTCCTCCGTGTAAGCGAACGCCACGAGCCGCTTCCCCGTACTGCAGGGCACGACGTAGCGCTCGATCAACCAAGGGTCGCCGCTCTGCAGGATCATGTTCGCGACGGCCTGGAAAAGGCTCACGATTAGCGCGAACGAGGCGTCATCGCACAGGTACCCGAGTCGCTCCAGCGCGCGACCCCAGCTCTGCAGGGGCAGGCCCAGCCCGCCGACGTTGCGCGGCAGAGACGCCCCCAGCAGCCCGCAGTGCGCGGCTTCTATCAACACCTCACGCGGGATGGGCAGACCCGTACGATCGAAATGCGCAGCGTCTCGCGACACCCGCTCCAGCAGTGGACCGGCGTGCTGATCCACCCACGCGGCGATGGCTTCACGCGACGAGTCCGCTGGACGCGAAACGCCGGCATGCGAGCCATTCGAGCCGGCGCTGCGTGTTGGCTGCTCGAGAGCATAGAGAGATTGCATCGAGCTCACCCACCCGCGATGGCTGTCAATATCTCGATACGGTCATCGCGCTCGACGCGCCTCTCTAGCTGGTCCGTGCCGAGCTGGCTTCCGTTCAGGAACACGATGTGCGTCCTGCGCAGCTGCCCCAGCTGATCGAACAGCACGGAGTTCAGACCTGGGTACGTCTTGGCCAGAGCGTCGATGCCCTCCCTGACCGTATCCGCCGCGATACAGTGTTCCCGCTGATAGCTCGTGTACTTCTGCAAGACGCCTGTCAATACTATGTTCATTTGGCACCCATTCGGCAGAGGGACTAGAGGACACGGCGAGCCTCGACTCGCCTGCATCAGGAAACAGCAACAGCTACTGCGTCGCGCTTCGCAACTGGAACGGACAGCAGTGCCCGCTCGGCGTAAGCATCAGTCCGCCGATTCAGCGGATGAAACCGCGGCGACAGATACTCACGCGCGTAGGCGCAGAACAAGAACACGAATCGCTCCTCGACGAACAAGAAGCGATACAGCGTGCGGTACGTCGACAGCCGCAATACATCGCCCGTTTGGAAGGCGAACCAGAACGCTGTCACGAGCAGCGTACTCGAGTACAAGACGAAGGCGAGCACGCCGGTGAGAACACGGGTGAAGTACCCCACCTCCAGCTCCTGAGCCACGTCGTGCACGACCGCTCTATGCTCGATCTCCTCGGCAAAATGCCACGTGAGGAGCAGACTCAATTCAGGATCAGCGCCCGCGAAGTAATCCGCTGGCCGCAGGCACATCTCCCCGATGAGAGTGTTGAAATGCTCGAGCCCGGCCACTAACGCCACGCGCTGGCGAGCGCCGAGAATCGGAAATAGCGCGTGAAAATACACGAAATTTTCGACCGCGTGATAGCTCCGATACCGGAGACGCATGCGATCGAGGTAGTCATAGGCGTTGCGGTGCTGCACGCCGTGCGCGGCCTCTTGCCCCAGCCAGCCTTTCAGCTGCAGCCGCAGGCTCTCTTCCTGCACGGCAGGCAAGTAACGCCGCATGATGGCGACGAACTCGAACTCGTCACCCAATAGCATCGTGTAGGCGTTGAACAGCGCCGTCCGGAAACGATCGCCCCTGAACCACAGGCGCAGCTCGACCTTTTCGAACTGCGGCCGAACACGGCGCACCAAAACCACGCGCTCCGGCTCCGGACGCGAAGAGCTCAGCGTCACCGCCGAGCGGCGCGCGGCGAGGTCGCCGCGAACTGCTGCGCGAGCTGTGTTGTCGTGATTCGGTTCCAAGCGAATACCTCATCCGGCGCACGGCCGGAGCCTGACGCTCTCGTTTTGCGTATCAACCCTGGATTGGAGCGAGCGACGCCGGCTCCTCAGACGAGGCGGCCACCGCGACGCGATCACTAACCTCTAATTGAGTCAGCAAACACCCGTGTCAATCACCGTTCGCGACGAACGGAATGGACACCACGTATTCAATGAAGCACAGCAAACAATAAGCACCCACCAGCCGTAATGGCCCCGCCGACGCGAATTCGAGGGACTTACCAAGCTCGCAAATGCGCCATCAACCGCTAAACCAATCCCACGACATCGGCGCGCCCAACAGCCACCTTGAACCGACCAAAGCAGTCTCTCCCACTGAGATTCAGACTATGTTGAAAACGTCCTCGTCATCCACCCGTATGACCTGGACGAACACTCTACCAACAGCGCAGCTCAGAGACTCCGCGAGCGTCGCTCGCGAGGCCGCAACGATGCTCTCTACTCGCCTACGCGAGTGACTGCGCCGACAGAAAACCCGTACAATAGGACCTTGTGAACCCGAGCCATCCCAATCAGGACGGCTGCACATGCCGTCTTCTACGACATGCGATAAAGCCCAGACTTTATCGGCAGGCAGATCCGCATTCGCGGCGACCTGCGCGCAGAGGCGCGACAACACCTCCCGCATTGGGACGGCTACGCGGGGATGATAGACGTGAATCACCGGCATGAGGCCCCGCGTAACCGTCGCTTGGCCGCGACTATGACACCATCGACGCCGCCGGCTTCGCGACGATGAAACAGGTCCGAACCGGGGCCAAATATTCCTTTTCGCCACGACGGAAGCCGATGGCGTCCCGCAGCTCCGGCCGTGAATGATCGAGCAGCACCTTCATGGCCGCGTGCGCTGGCTCACCGGAACTCGCGATCTCGCACCAGCGCGATAGCGGCACGCCCTGCGGACGTTCACTCAAATCGCGCTCGAGCGTGACGACCTCGAGCCCGGCGTTCGCGAGCAACTCGCGCCAGCGCGCGATGGTGTAGCTGCGAATATGGGTGGGATCGTGCAACACCTCCAGCTGGTGGTTTAGCCCGTCGCATTCAGGATCATCGTGGCCCTGTAGATCGATGATTACTACCTGACCGCCTGGTCGCACGAGCCGACGGAACTCCGCCAGCGCCCGAGAAATGTCGTGAAAATGGTGTGCGGCGAGTCGGCACGCCAGGATGTCGAAGCTATTGTCCGGCAGCGGAATGGATTCTGCGAAGGCCTCGAGCGGCTTTACTGGCGCGCCCTTGCTGGTGCCGAGGTTTACGAAATGCCGCAACATGCTCGGCGAGGGATCCACGCCCACCATCGACCTGGCGCGTCCGAGCAACGCAAAGGCTGTGTGACCCGCAGCGCAGGCCACGTCGCAGATGTCGAGATCCGCGCGACCTTCGCTGAGCGCGCGTAACTTGGCGAGGGAAGGACTGGTCTCGTGAACCTCGCTCTTGGCGTAGTTGTCGGCAATGGCATCAAAGCGTGCACTCGCGTCGGTCATGACCAAAAGCTATCTCGGCGCACCAATCGGGTCAAGCGCTTACATTCCGTAAATCGATATTTCTGGTTCACGTGTGTTGGATTTCCGCAAAGCACGCGCGGCGCGCTGCCGTTTCTCTGATGCGACTCACAACATGGCCACGAAAACTAGTAAATCTCTTGTTTGCGCGGTGCTTTTCGCCACGCCCGAGTCGCGCGCACACGGCTCATGTCTAGAATCCGCCGTTGCCCACAACGCAGTTACCATCGCTGCGAGATGCGCATTTTCGCGCCCGCTTATCGTCGCCCGCTGCTCTGCAGCCTAAGAGAGCCGGGGCGTTGAGGAGGGGAGGGCAACCAAAGCCCTGTCGGGAGTTGACATAGTCGTCGCTCCACGAACTGGGCGTGCGTCGTGCAGCGCCGGCCATCGGGACCGCCAAGGTGAGCGAATCCAAAGCGAGCCTCGGGTGCCGCTCGAAGGCGCGCGCACCTGAGCGTCGCGCCACACCCGAGCCCGTCGCATCGGCCCCGAAAGACACGGACGTCGGTGCGGCACGGGCGGAGCACGCCGTGCTTGCGACTCGCACGATCCCGTCGACCGGCGAGGCCGTACCCGTGATCGGCGCCGGCACCTCGGGGAGCTACGAGGTCCCGCTCGACTCGCCGGAGTTCGTGACCTTGACCGAGACGATCCGGGTGTTCTTCGAGGGAGGTGGCCGAGTGTTCGACACCTCGCCGAACTACTCCAACGCGGAGGACGTGCTCGGTCAGCTGCTCGCGCGCGGAGGCTTTCGTGACCGGTGCTTCCTCGCCGCCAAGCTGGCGGCGGACAGCCGAAAGGAGCTCGAGGCGCAGTGGGCCGCCTCGCTACGCAGGCTCAAAACCGACAAGAAGGCGGATCTCAGCCGCTGGCAGCGCACGCTCGAGACCGGATCCGAGGCTGAGATCTTGGCTGCGTTGAACGAAATCGCCGCGCTCGCCGCGCTCGGCGCGGACGGAGCGCCAGCTGCGCCTCTCCTCGACGCCCTCCTCACGCGGGGCTCGTGCGCGAGCGCGCTGGTGTTGACGCTCGATACGGCAGGCCGGCTCGGGAACTCGATTTCGAGCAACGCTGTCGCCCCCAACGTCGCCCATCGGCAGCCGGAGATTCGCCGCGCAGCG
>CBINHN010000092.1:0-18055 GCA_966250485.1 uncultured Sorangium sp.
TCATGGTGATCGACGCTGACAGTGAGGTGCAGGCCAGCAACAACCCGCCGTGGAGCGACGGGCGCAGCTGGCATTCGATACCGCCCGGGGAGGCTGTGACGATCGTTGCATCCGATGCCGGGTTGGGGCTCACGCCCGACGAGGCTCGCCGCCGCCTCGAACACTTCGGCCCGAACGCGCTCCGCGAGCTCGAGCGGCGCTCGTTGGCGTCGCTGTTCCTGAGCCAGTTCAAGAGTCCGCTCATTTACCTCCTATTCGCTGCCGCGGGGATCGCGCTCGCGTTGGGTCATACGAAAGACGCGGTCGTCATCTTCATCGTCGTCTTGATCAACTCTGTGATTGGAGCGTTCCAAGAGGGGCGCGCCGAGCGATCGCTGGAAGCTCTGCGCAAGCTGGCAACGCACAAGGCGCGTCTCGTCCGCGGAGGTGAGGAGCTCGTCGTCGAGGCGCGTGATGTGGTTCCTGGGGACGTTCTCGTTCTCGAGGCTGGCGATGCTGTCGCCGCGGACGCGCGTATTCTCGACGGAGCAGCGCTCCAATTGGCGGAGGCGGCGCTCACGGGAGAGTCCGTCCCGGTCGCGAAGAATCTCGTTCCGTTGGCGCCCGACACGCCGCTCGCAGATCGGCGCAACATGGTTTACGCGGGGACCCACGTCACCGCTGGACGAGCACGCGCAGTAGTCGTCGCCACCGGGCTGTCGACCGAGATCGGTCACATCGCGTCTCTGGCGGAGAGCGCCACCGAGCCCCAAACGCCGCTCGAACGCCGAATCGCCGAGTTCGGTCGCACCATCATCTTCGCCGCCGCAGGGATGTTCATCCTGGTCAACGGCATCGGGGTGCTGCGCGGAGTCGCCATCAACAACATTCTCATGATTGCGATTAGTCAGGTGGTCGGCATGATCCCGGAAGGACTGCCCGTCGCGATGACCATCGCTCTGGCAGTGGGGGTTCAGCGCATGTCCCGCCGCAACGCTGTCGTCCGTCGTCTCGCTGCCGTGGAGACGCTCGGCTCGACCACGATCATCTGCACCGACAAAACCGGCACGCTCACGCGAAACGAGATGACCGTGACCGCCGTTCGCCTCGGCGATGGGCGAGCGCTGACCATCACAGGTGCCGGCTACGAGCCTGCAGGCAGCTTCCTGGAGGACGGGAAGGAAGTTGAAGTCGCTCAAGACAACGAGTTGCGGGAGTTGCTCGAGGCGCTAGTCCTGTGCAACGACGCTCAGCTTCACGGGCCCCGAGAGACCAAGCCACGCTGGACGCCGATTGGTGACCCGACGGAGGTCGCGCTGCTCACCCTCGCCATGAAGGGCGGCATCGTCCCTGCCGATATTCGTCAGCGCTGTCCCCGTCACGCCGAAATCCCATTCGACTCCTCAGCCAAGCTGATGGCAACGCAGCACGACGTAGCAGGTCGGGCTCAAGTCGTTTTGAAGGGCGCACCCGAGGTTCTGCTCGAGCTCTGTCACGCTTTGCGCAAGAACGGCGAGGATGTGCCGCTTGGAAGCGACGGCCGCCAACGCCTGCGCGCTGCCGCGGAGCAGATGGCGGCGGATGCACTGCGCGTCCTGGCCGTTGCGGTGGTGGCGGGCGGCGAGGTCGACGGCGGCGCGGGCTTCGCGGCATTCCAGGGCCGCGCCGCGTTGCTCGGACTAGTGGGGCAGCTCGATCCCCCTCGTGCAGAGGTCAAAGGCGCCGTCGCCCGCTGTCGCGAGGCGGGCATTCGACCCGTGATGGTCACGGGCGACCACAAGGCAACCGGCTACGCGATCGCCAAGGAGCTCGGGATCGCACAAGAAGGCGATCACGCCGTGGACGGACGCGAGCTCGAGCAGATGTCCGACGCCGAGCTCGCGCGTCGCATCGAGCAGATCTCCGTCTTCGCGCGGGTCCACCCGGCGCAGAAGCTGCGCATCGTCGAGGCCTATCAGCGAAGGCGCGACGTCGTGGCGATGACGGGCGACGGCGTCAACGACGCGCCCGCGCTGGTCAAGGCCGATGTCGGCGTTGCGATGGGCGTAACGGGCACGGAGGTCGCGAAGGAAGCCGCCAAGATCGTCCTCGCCGATGACAACTTCGCGACCATCGTCGCGGCCGTCGAAGAGGGGCGCGTCGTCTACCGGAACCTCAAGAAGGTCGTCCTGTACCTGTTATCGACCTCGATCGCTGCCGTGGTCGTACTGCTCGCGGCGCTGAGCCTCGGATATCCGCCTCCTCTCGCCGCGGTGCAGATTCTTTGGATCAACCTCGTCGCCGAGAGCGCCGTTACGGTCAACCTGATCATGGAACCAGCCGAAGGTGACGAGATGCGAGGAAAGCCCATCCCTGCGGACGAACCACTCTTGACGCGCGTACTGCTGTCGCGGATGGCGTTCATGACGCCTGCTATGGCCGCTTCTACGCTCGGCTGGTTCATGGTTCGCCTCGATAGCGGCGTGCCATTTCCGCAGGTGCAGACGGAGACGTTCACGGTCCTGGCCGTGTGCCAGTGGTTCAACGTCCTCAACTGCCGCTCCGAGCGTCGCTCCGCGCTCGATCTCGGCGTGCTGAAGAACCCCTGGCTCATCGGTGGTCTAGTGCTCGGCAACCTACTCCAGGCCGCCGTCGTCTTTTTTCGACCGCTCGGCGAGGTATTTCACACCGTGCCCTTCAGCCTCGTGGAGGTGTTTGCCATCGGCGCGGTCGCAAGCCTCGTGCTCTGGGTCGAGGAGGCTCGAAAACTCGTAATGCGCCGTCGCGAGCGGCGCGTCGCCATCAGGACAGCGTCATGACCACGTACGTCATAGCGTTCCTCGTCAGCGGCTTGCTCGTAGTGCTCGCGGGCACAGCGCTGGCCCGATTTGCCGATGCCATCGCTGAGGCGACGAAGCTCGGCCGTGTCTGGATCGGCTCGGTGCTCCTCGCGGGCGCGACGTCACTGCCAGAGCTGATGACCGACGTCTCAGCAGTACGCCTCGGCGCGGTCGACCTCGCCGTCGGCGATCTCTTCGGCTCGAGTATGGCCAACATGCTCATCCTCGCCCTGGTGGACCTTCTTCCGCCGCGAAGGCGGGTGCTCCAGCAGGCGACGCTCGATCACGCGCTAGCGGCGAGCCTGGCAATCACCCTCAACGCGCTAGCTGCGCTGCTCGTTGCGACTCGCGGCACGGACTCGCACACTTGGGTCGGCGTGGGCTCGGTCCTGCTCTTTTTCGGGTACGTTGCCGGAACGCGCGCGGTCTATCGACACGCGCGGCGCGACGGAGCACCCGTGACGACAGCCGACGCTGCTGGCGGCAAGCAGCAGCTCACTGTTCGACGGAGCGTGCTCGGCTTCATCGCTGCCGCGCTCCTCGTGCTCGCTGTTGCACCCGTGTTCGCCTGGTCGGCGAAGGGCATCGCGGCGCTGTCGGGGCTCGGAAATACGTTCGTCGGCACCTGGCTCGTGGGACTCGCGACGTCGCTGCCCGAGCTGGTTGCCTCCATCGCCGCCGTGAGAATGGGGGCCTTCGATTTGGCGGTGGGAAACCTCTTCGGGTCGAACGCCTTCAATATGGCGATTTTTCTGACGCTGGACCTCGCGCAGCCCGGCAATCTCTTCTCAGTGCTCGACCTGAATCATGCGCTCTCGGGGCTCTTCGGGATCATTCTGATGAGCCTCGGGCTGGCTGCGCTTGTGTACCGAGCCAAGCGGCGCTTCGCGATGCTCGAGCCTGACAGCCTGCTCATGCTAGCCGTGTACGGCGCCGCGCTCTGGCTCCTATACCGACATGCGGGCGGAACAGCGGGAACGCCGTGACGGCAAAGACGAGCGGCGCCGCGCCGACCTAAGGCGGAAGCGGACGCACGACGAATACCGGCCGACGACTCTCTCGCGTCACCGCTTCGGCGACGGAGCCGAGGCCGCGCGTTTTGCGTCAGAGCGCCCGTGAGACGCCAGTCAGCTCGCGTCCGCGCCAACGCGCTCAGCGGCCTGGCGCATCGCCAGCGACGAAGCAGCGACGCGCTGTGCCCCGCGGAGCCGACGACGCTGAGTCTCATCCGTTCCGCAGATGATGGCCATGGTTCTCCCGCTCGTGCAGGATCCGCGCCGCGCACTACTGTCTGCAAAGGAACGCGGATGGAACAGCCTTTGCTGGAGTCAGGACGCTAGTTGACGATGCAGGCGGATGATTGTTCAAGATGCAGGACAACATGCGGGAGAATGAAAGATGCTCGAAAAATGCGACACGATCATGAAGCGCCAAGTGGCAACCCTGAAGCCCGAGGCGACGCTCGTGGAGGCCGCGCGCCTCATGAAAGCGCAGGGCTGCGGTCTCATTCCAATTTGCGACAAAAACGAAGTTGTCGTCGGTGTGCTCACGGACCGCGACATCGTCGTTCGCGCCTGTGCGCGCGGCCTGCCGCTCGAGACTACGGCCATCCACTCCGTAATGACGAAGAGCATACTCTCGTGCGCCCCCAACGACCCGGTTTCCTACGCCGAGGAGCTGATGACGCTCAACAAGATTTACCGGGTGTTGGTGCTCGACTCCGGTCGCCTCGTCGGGCTGATTAGCTTGACGGACATCGCACATTGCGAGGAACCCATTCGCACGGCGCGGCTGCTCCGCGACCTGTCCTCGAGGGAGTACCGGCTCGAATCGCCGTAGCTCAGGGCCGCGCCGGCACGCGCTCGTGCGCGTGAACCGCCGCCAGTCGCGCCGGCGTCGCGGCCGTCTGCTCTAAGAGCATTGGCGAGGCTTGCGCCGGCTCATACGTCCTCGCCAGTGTTTGCCTGTACTTCAGGCTGCGCGCGGTCGATTTCGAGCGTCACCTCAGGTGGATTGATGAGCGTCCCGTACGCGGGACAATGACGCACAGCGCGCTCGAGGACCGGCAAGTAGCGGTCTGGCACGCCCGTCGGCACCGCAACGGTGACCGCCAGCCGTGCGAGACGCGGCGGCGACTCTTTACTCTTTTCCGAGTCGATATCGACACACAGTCCGTCCGTCGAAATTCCTCTCGCGGAAAGAAATGCCGCCGCGTAATAGTGTGCGCACGCGCCGATGGCAGCGACCATGACGTCCAAGGCAGACGGGCCACGGTCTTCGCCACCGGCCACTGAAACCGCTTGATCGAATACGAGCTCATGCACGCCAATGCGAACGCGGCTCGCAACACGACCGGCAGACTCAATTCTCAATTTCATTTGTCGACTCCAATGAGCGCGAGCAGCTCGCAACGGTTTGCCGCAGATAGTCGAGAGCAGAAGAAGAGCATCCCGCCCAAGCCAGAGCTCATAGCGATGAGTGCCCAAGTCATGTCGCGCGCTTCCTCTCTCGCATCAGTCAGCAACGATTGTGCCAGACCTATCCGTGCTGCCGAGGGAGCACCAACGCATGTCGCGACTCCCTAGGTCACAGCCATACGGGTGCAACCCTCGCACCAAGCGACCTCTGCGCGCGCAGGCGTTGCGCGTTCGCGAAACCGATGCCGGCGTCGAGGATGCACAGCACCGACCAAGGCGCGGCGTGCTGTCGATGGCAGCTCGCGGCTCCGCAGCGCCATGTTCCCCACATTTCGTAGACTTCGTCCGTGCGGATGCATGCGCACCGTGCCTCGCGCCGACTCCTCTCATACCAGCGCACTCTTCAATGCTCGCCGAAATTTACATAGCCGCCGCGCCTCACGCTGCCGCCAGCCAAGTCGCCGACGGGTGGCCCTTCGGCTCACTCGCTGCCTCACGCGCTCCACTCGCTCTCGGTCGAGTTCGCCTCGAGCCAGCGTGCACGCGTTCGGCGGCGCGCGCTGACACCGCTCCGAACTCACATTCGCAAATGATGGAGTTGTCAGAAACGGGACGCTCTGGCATAGGACGATGATGCAGATCTCGGTCCTTGCGGTAGCTAGCGTTGTGCTGTCAATTGCAGTTCCGGGATGTGCCTTGGGGCCGAGCGAGGAGCGAATCAATTGTCTACAGCAGTGCGCACAGCGCAAAGACGGGTGCATGTTGACGGCGCAGAACGCTTCGGCGGTCCAAAGCTGCGACGTCGAGAGCCAGCGTTGCTCGGCGACCTGCCCCGATTGATGCGCGGCAGCGCTGGGCGCGCGGCGTTCGCCATGGCGCTGGCAAGCTCGTTGTTTGGCTGCGTTAGACACTACCGCCCTCCGCAACCCAACGAGCCCCACGCGGTGCTCAAAGTGCGCCGCAGCTACGACAGCATTCCAGGGCCCCTACTCCGTGAGCGCTTACTCGTCGCAGAGGACGTCGCCCTGGACGTCGGCGGAGGCTCCGAGCTAGCGGGCTCCGCCAAGATGGACGCTCTGCTCGTTCATCCGGGCGCCGCTACCTTCACTCTCCTGAATGACTTTTTTCACCGCGAGACGCGGCAGGTCCAAGAGACGTATTATGAACAGCGTCCCTACCAGAGCAGCGAAACCTATAGTTGCGGCACCGGCACGAACTATCGCACCTGCAGCCGCTCCGTGACCCGCTATCAATCCGTGCCACGCACCCGCTGGACGACGAGGGTCGTGGACATCTCTGACGGCTCTTGTAAGCGTGCCATCTCCTTCGCGCCGCGCGCCGGCGCCGTGTACCTGCTGCAATACACCTACCAAGACAGCGGAGTGTGCGCGCTCGCCTGCTACGAGCAGCAGCCTGCGGCAGATGGCAGTTTTAGCCAGGTGCCGTGCGTCGCCGAGAGCGCACCTTGAGCTGGCACCAAGCGAGGGCCGCTCGTTAGCGCGAGCGCGTTGGCAGTCGATACGAGATGCCGCCAAGGGTTCGGCTACCGCGGACGTGCGCGACCGTGACCACTTCGCGCGGGTCGACTCCCGGCGGTAGGGTGCGCGGCTCAACCGGGTAGTACGCACCGGATCGATCCGGCGGCAGTGTGCTCTTGCCGTCCCAGCGGCGTAGCTGACTGCGGGCGAGCTTGAGCGACGCGAATTTGAGGTCGTAGGGCACATCGAGCAGCAAGCGGGAGCGATAGGCGGCCGCCGCATCGGCGGCCCTGGTGGGCGCGAACGACTCCTTGTTTCGGAGCTCGAGCGTCCACTCTCCGCCTCGCGACACGATGTGGAGCGCGTCCTCCCGCGTCCAGCGCTCGAAGCGAACCATGGCGCGAAAATCCACGTCCGGCCTGGAATCGACTGCCACGTTGGCGAAGTTGCGGAATGCCATCTTGTTGTCGACGTTCGGGTCAGTAGCACACGTCACCTGTACCTTCACGCACCAATGCGGATGATGCGTGCCATCGTCGACGGGGCACCAGTCGACTTCGAACCAGTTCTCGGCGCCCGCCGCGAGCATCTGCCCGGTCAGTCGCTGGGTCGTTCCCGCCAGATTCTGGACTGGGATCCACCCCGCGCTCGTGAGATAGGGAGTCGCCTTCTGGTACCAAAAATCCAGCGCGATCCCGCTTGCAGCGACGTTGCCTCGATTGCGCAACCGCACCTTCAACTTGTTGTCCCGTCCGAAGAACACGGATGTGTCGTCCGCGTAGTCGTCGTCGCTATCCACCATGATGTCCGGGGACACCCAGGTCCAGGACCAGCCCTTCGGATCGACCTCGTATTCAGTGCCGATCGCGGAGTTCCAGCGCGTCACCATAACGTCGGATGCGGCAGCCACCTCGTCGATGGCAAGGGAATAGTCGCCGCCGCTCTCGCGAGCAGCCACGATGACGAGCACCTTGGAGAGCCCCGCCATATTGATGGTCTTGCTGTATGCCGTGCGATCGGAGCGGTGGACGTCGACCAGCGTGTCACCCGGTCCGATCCGCACGAGCTGCACGAGTGGGTCGCTCATACCGCTCGTGGCACTGAAGCTCAGTCGCAGCATGCGTGGCGCCGATGTCGCGGAGGGCGTGAGCTCGTAATAGACGGCTGCGTACGGTTTGTGACCGGACACGTGCTTGGTCACGGCTGTGCCCTGGGCAACCGTGAGCGCGTTACTCGCCTGCACGGCCGCGCGAAACGTGCTCAGGCGCGCCACGTTCCCGGGCGGATCGTTGTCCTCGAGGTAGTCGAAGCGCGGATCGAAGCCGCTCGCGCCCGGCGCCCACAGGCCGTGGAAGTAGTTCGCGAGGAGAAAATTTCCCCAAGTTGTCTCGTGACTGCTGAGCTCCGTGGCGGCGGCGTCGTAGTAGCTGAACTGGTCGAAGGTCCCGTACCATGGCAGCGCGGCGCGACCGTTTCTCACGGCGCTGATCGTGAAGTCGTCGAGCGCAGTCGTCATCCGCTCGATAATCGCGCGGTAGCTGTTCACGCCAATTGCCGGCTCATCAGCGGCGCTGGTGGCCGTGCTGTGATGCTCCGCGATGTACTTCCAAAGCAGGCCCGCGGCGTAGCGCAAGAGCGATTGAGTGCCGCCTGTGTCGAGCAGCGTCTCTTCCGGAAAATTCAAGATACCTTTGCGAGGCACCGCTGTCCCGCTCAGATCGGGGTCCACCGCGGACTCCACGTAACGATTGGGCGTCTCGTTGATGCTCTCCTCGAGCAGGCGAGCGCCGCCTTCCATGATGCTGCCGCGGATGCCCGTAGCAGGACCAGCTCCGGCGTTGTACCGGAATTGCACCAAGTGAAAGAGCTCGTGCGGAACCGTGCCCAGATTCTGTGCATCCGAGTTCGAGAGGTTCAGCTCCATGTGGAAGTCGCTCGGAACCGCGTAACCCGCGACCCCGCTGGTCAGTCCCAGAACTCTGAACTCCAGGCGTGTGGCACCGCCCCGCGGATCGCGGAACGAAAACGGCGGATTGATGTAACGCGAGAGCGCGTATTCTGCCAGCAAACCGATTTTCTGAATGTACGTCGGCGCCACCTCCGTGTTCGCGGGATCGAGATCGGCGAGGGCGGCGCGGACCGTGCCGATAACTGCGCCGCTCGGCATGACGTAGTTGCTGTCGCTGGCTGGCAACGTGGCGGATGCGGCTGGGAGCGCGTTGGGGTTCGCTTCCCCACCGGGAAGCGTCGCGTCGGTGGTGTAGTTGACGACGATGTTCGCGGTGTAGAAGTGGTGCACGGTCGCGCCCGAGAAAGGATCCGCGTCCGCATCGTCTAGCAGCTTCTCCGCGTCGCGCTCCTTGAGCAGATAGCGAATGAGCTCCGGTACGCCGTTTCCGCACTCCGGCGGGCCTCCCGAGCGAGCGAAAAGCCCTGGGAGCGCCTGTCGAAGCCGCTCAACGGCCTTGGGGTTCGCTGCCGGTCGCCGCATCAGCTGGTACGCCGTCAGAATCTCTTGGGCTGAAAGCTTCCCTAGCTCGGGCAAGTTGACCGCGACGCCGAACAAGGTCGCGGCGCCGACGTCCCCGTGTCGGTGCTCACCATAGCTCAAGTTGATGTCCAGTGACGTGTGGCGCCCGGCGTCGAGCACCACGCTCTTCTCCGAGCTGTAGAGCAGTCTCCCGTCCGGAGCGAAGATCTGGAGGAAGAGGTCCGGCCGGTGCTCGAGCTCGAGGAATGGTCCCGTGAAGTCCTTGCGTCCAAACGTGACGGCGTACCGACCGTTGGCATCGCTCACGGACGAGCCGAGGAGCTGATTTCGGAAAAAGTCCTGATCGAACGCCCGCACCGTGAGCCCCGCGAGCGGAGCCCCGGAACGCTCCTCGCGCAACATGCCACTGATGGAGTAGTCGAGCTTCGTGGAACTCATCGTCGCCCTCCTTCGTGCGTGGCTGGCCCTGCCCTGCCGCGCATCAAAGCGTGTCGGTTCTGCCCCGAACCGTATGCTCTTCTGCTTTGCTCCGCCATAGTCAACGGTTTCAACCGTGCGCCGTGACTTCGCGCTTGCCTCGTTTAGCTACCGGGCGCCGAAGCGCAGAGTGCCAGTCTCCAACCGCTTCGCAGCGGAAACTGTAACAGCACGCGCGTTGCGGCGCCGCTCGCCCATGGGGAGCGCTGCGCAACAATTCGTGCGTTATCAGCGCGTTTTCTTGCGAGCGACGTCGCCGGAAAAACGATGGGGTCAACAAGCCACTAGCACCTGGCGCGATTCTCCTCTTCCGCGGATGGACCAAAACACCGATTTCGTGCGAGACTCCGCCTCGCCGCGAAGTCGGCCACAGGAGGAGGAAACGTCATGAATCGATTGTCTACGCGAGCGCTTCTGATCGCCGGTGCCATCGCGACTAGCCTCAGCACCGTGCCCGCCGACGCTACCGCTCCCCATATCCAGCCGATTGCGGTCGCCCGCCATCGCGCGCTGGGTTCAACGGTTTCCGTCATCGGCAGCGTTACGGTGCCCTCGGGCGCGTTTGACAGCGGTTTCGCCATTCAGGGGCCGATAGACGGCATCTACGTTCTCGACTCCGTCGGCGCCTCTCGCCGCATCGGTGATGTAGTCCGCGTAACTGGCACCCTCGTCGACAACGTCGGCTTGCTCTCGATCCAGCCCACGGCGGTCAGCTTCCTTTTCCGTGGCCCGCCCCTTCCCGCTCGCCCGCGGCGAACCGGCGCCGTGGGTGAGGCAACGGAAGGTCGCCTCTTGCACCTTCATGGAACCATGATCGGGCCGCTCGTCGACGACAGCCCGTATGGCTACAAGCTCGATATCGACGACGGCTCTGGCCCGATTCAGATCTTTCTCTACCCCGGGACGGGAATTTCGACCGCAGGACTCGCCGCTGGCGTCAAAGTCGACACGACGTGCTTCAGCAGCCAGTACGACGTCACCTATGAATGCGCTCCTGCGTCGCCGGCAGCTTTTCACGTCATGGACCGCCCCTGACAGGGCGCTAAAGAGCCGGGCCTATAATCTCTCCGTGTCTGACATGTAGCAGGGTGGCCCGGCTTGCATTCGGGACCGTCGTGAACAGCGAGTCAGCGTATCAGCCGGAGCTCTCAGGCCAGCCTTGTTCGGCGGCACGCGGCAGAGTCATTGGAATATACCTCCGAACACTCCGCTGCGCTTGCTCTGGTCTCGGTGGGCGGCGTCACGACGGCGCGCGCCCGCCGACTACATCCGCAAGACCAAGCCGGCGGCAGCTCCGGGTCCGTGCGGTGAGACGACTTGCCGGTATCACCTCGCCCATCGCGACTACTGGAACCACCGCCTGACGCCGATGCGCGATTGCGCGCTCGCCGTCGCGAACGAAGGGCCGCACACGCTCGACGAGATCGCGATCATCCTCGGCTTGTCCAAGGAGCGCGTCCGCCAGATTGACGAAGACGCGCTCGCCAAGCTCACTCACCGCGCGGACCTACGGTGGTTCTATGACGAGCTTGAGTGAGCTCGGGTCAGGCGCGTTCGAGGCGGCGCGTTCGATCGCGTCGGCGAAGAACCAACGCCTGACGGCTTCCTTCGATAACACACTCACCGGCGACCTAGCTCGCTTCCAGGTCCGGCGGCACCTGCTTCGACGATTCCCAGACGCGCCGAAGCACTGGATCGAGATCATCGTCCAGGAGTGCCTGACCCCATGAGCGCGTTCCTCGCCATGCAGCGCGACGTGTGGACCTCGGCGCGCACCGCAAACGAGAAGCTCGTCCTGCTCGCGCTCATCGACTTCTACAGCGAGGCATCACGGGAGCCCTTCCCGTCCATCGCGACGCTCACCGCTCGATCGAGCCTCGGCAGAACCACCGTGCTCGATGCGCTGGCGGCGTTGGAGCGCGACGGCGTGCTCGCCGTGCGACGCGAGTTCGGTCACCCGAATCGCTACGATCTCGCGAGCGTGCGCTGCGCTCGCACCAGTCCGTGTGGCGGACCGGTCCGGGACGCAGACTGGTCTTGGCAATGGCCCCCATCGAGGCGACCAGCGCTCTTGGGAAGAACGCGGCGCACAAGGAGAGCTGCGCGAGCAGATTGAGGAAAGTGACGGCAATGAACACCACGGAGCCGTCGCGCAGCAGCCGGAACCAGTCCGCGTGGCGGACCGGTCCGCCTCCCGCACCGGTCCGCCTGGCGGACGGGACCAGTCCGCGTGGCGGACATTAAGGAAGCAAAGAAGGAACCCAAGAAGGAACCCACGCGCGCGCGAGCTCCCCACCCTGGCGCAAGTCCTCGAGCTGCCCGTCGCGGAGCGAGCAAAGCTCGCGCTGCAGGGTGCGCGCGACGGCGAGCGGCTGCGGCCGCAGGAGTGGCCAGAAGTTCAAAGAATCGTCCAAGCCTTCGGAGCGGCGATGGGGCGAGAGCGCAAGCTCTCGGAATAAGTCACGATGCCGGGCTTCGCTCGGTCGTGAGCTTGCTCGCCGCGGGACATGATCTGAAGGACCTCGCGTGGCTGGCAGCCAACGTGCCGAAGCAGCGCTGGTGGCGCGAAAGCGGCCGAAATCATGGTCTTGCGAGTCTGTCGCCTGAAGTGGTCGCGAGAGCGCTCGAAGAACGCGACTGCTCCGCGTTCGGACAGCGACGGAACGGCGGGAGCACCGGAGGACTCAGCGAGGAACGCAGAATCACGCGAAACGCGCTCCTGGAGAACGCCAAGGCCGGCCAGCACGGCCCGCGGTACCAGCGCCGAGTAAGCGACGGGTCGAGCCTGCGCGAGCTCGCGGATGAGCTCGAGCACTTGCGCGAAGTCGGGCAGCTTCGAGTCGTCGTCGCCGGCGCGCCGCCCACGAACACGGGCGCACCGTCGGGCGAGCGTCATCGGGCACCAGCAGAGCTCCATGCGAGCCGGCCGCTCGCAGCGCTCATGGAGACGATTCAGCGACGGGTGCCGGTCAAATGCGCGCCGCCCAACGGCGATAAGCAACGAAAGCACATAGTCGGATAAATAAGGATTTACTTCCCATTAAAACCCAATAAACGGAGAATGGCTGTTATGCCCTCCACATGGCACGAAGGCGCCATCGCACTAGTCTGGGAAAATCCGTCGTTCAGCGCCGACCTGATGCGCGACGTTTTGCACATCGACGTGCCGGTGTTCACAGAGGCGCGCCTCGTCGAGGCGGCGCTGAACGAATTGATTCCGGCCGAGTATCATGCGGACGCGGTGGTGCTCCTATCGGTCGACGGAAAGCCGGCGTTTGGGACAATCCTCGATGTGCAGCTTCAAGAGGACGAGCGAAAGCGATTCACCTGGCCCATTTACGCAGTCAACGCGCGAGGCAAGCACGAGTGTCCGTTCGTACTCGTTGCCGTGACGCCAGATCCGAGTACCGCCCGGTGGGCAGCCAAGACCATCGAGCTTGGCGGCGGTCGTACCTGGGCACCGTTTGTCGTCGGGCCCGTAGGCATCCCGTTCATCACAGACACTGGGCAGGCGCGAAAGGCCCCGGAGCTTGCTGTTTTGTCCGTGATGACCCATCGAATGTCCGTGAGCGACACCCACCGAGAGCGCATTCTTGGATGCACCGACCTCGCTCTGCTCGACGACTGGCTGCGCCGCGCTGCGACCGTCGTCGGCTCTGCCGCTCTGTTCGACTGACGTTGCACGTCGCGCTCGGCACCGATCCATTCTGCTCTCAGTGACGTGCGCGAAAGGCCTTCGAAATGAACGCACGAGCAGGAAAACTCATCAGCAGATGGCACACGGGCTCGTTCGAGAGGGGCAAAGCACTAGGCCTTGCTAAGAGGGTCATCGCGGTCCTCGAAGCCCGCAGCCTGCCCGTGACCGACAGCCAGCGCGAGCGCATTCTTGCTTGCACCGCGCGCGAGGATGAGTCGCAAGGCAGACTGTTGGGACAGCGCTGTGTCGGAGTCGTTCTTTGCTACGCTCGAGAAGGAGCTGTTAGCGTTGCAGTCGATGTAAAGCCGTGCCGAGACGCGAAAGCAGGTGGCAGAATACATCGAAAACTACTACAACCTCGTCAGGTTCCACTCACACCTCGACCACATGTCGCCCGTCGAGTTCGAAACGAACATACCCACCGATTAAGCAGTCAAATCTGTCCGCCAAATCGGGGCAACTCCACTGCTCGAAGCCACCCTTGCCGGAACCAGCTCCGCTCGCGCTCGATACTAGCGCGCGTTCCCCGACGCTGCACCGCAGATGCTCGGCCGGAGCGACCGCCGGCCATCGACGAGGTCGCGATCCACGAAGAGCTGCCGGGAGCATTCGAGGTTCAACGCCAGTGTTCCTCAGCATGAGGACACGGAAGAAACAGCGTCGCCGCCAGAGCTCCGCCTCACTGCGGAGCGGACCGCTTCGAGATGAAGTCCTGCCGAACCATAAGCACCTCACCCCCTTCGCATAAGCCGAACGCAACTACATAGCGGAAACCACTGAACCCAACACTGCGGATCACTCAGCGAAGGCAGAACGCGACGCTTCTGCCTCAACTGCTGCGTTCCTCGCGCGACTCTCGCCCTTGACGGAGTACTTCGGCCCGCTACCGTCGAGCGGTGGCACCAGCCGCGCCCCCGACGACTGCCTTCCCCAGCCCGCGGCGCCTTCGCGGCGCGCGGGCAAGCCGTGCTGCTTGGCTGCTGACCGAGCTCTCAATTTTCGTCGTCGCCCTGGTGTCGATGAACGGCTGCGTGAGCGTTCCGCGTGTCGCAGCCTCGGGCGAGGTCGCTGGATACTCGCTCCATGGGCCGGTCGACAGTGCGCTGGCACGCGACTACCTCAGCGGTAGTCCCCTGCCGTCGTCGCTGCGACAGCTGCGACGACGCTATCTCGCTTCGGGCAAGGTCCCGTCGCGAGAAGAGTTGGCCCGGATAGCGCAAGGCTACTCGCCAGACGTAGCAACGTTGCTGTTCCTCGAGACGCTCAGCGCGCTTCCCGATGTCCGGATACTGCGCGAGCGCTACGAAGCCGAGCTGTCCTACGTCCGCAGCGTAGGCGTGGACCGCGCCAAACCGGAGACGCCCGACGACCTGCTCGTCCTCATGATCCCAAGCTGGTTCTACATCGCGCACGGGCAGGAAACGAACGCGGACTACAGGATTCAGCGAAAGGTCCTCGAGCGCTGGGGACTTCCTTACCGACTGGCGCCACTCAAGGAGAACGGCACCGTCGAGGAAAATGCGCGTATTGTTGCGCGAGAGATCCGACGGCTATCGAGGACCCACAAGCTCCTTCTCGTGAGCGCGAGCAAGAGCGGCGCCGAGGTTGCCCAGGCGCTTGGCCGCGAGCTCGAGCCGAGCGAAACGAGATCCGTCGTTGCCTGGCTGAGCGTCGTCGGTGCACTCCGTGGATCGCCTCTCGCAGATCGCGCATTCAAGGCCGATCTTTGCTGGATCATTAACTTTCAGCTCGGACTGGAAGGCTTCGATCTAGAGGGACTGCGCAGTATGCAGGCATCGAGGGCGCGCAGAGCTTTCGGCGTGCTTCACCTGCCGCAACACATTCGTACGTTCGTGTACATGGCCGTTCCGCTTTCAGGGCACATCTCCAAGCGCGGCTCCTTCGGTTATGGGCAGCTGCGCGACTTCGGCCCCAATGATGGCCTGACCCTCCTTGCCGACGAGCTCCTTCCCCACTCGGTGCCGCTTTTGGCTCCCGGCACCGATCACTTCCTGAGTCATAGTCAGGAACTCTGGAGCACAGCCGTGTTCCGTGTGCTGATCGAGGATGTACGAAAGGCCGTGCGAACGATGGATGACCCGCGCCCGGGTACAGACTCGGATAGTTGCGATGCCCGGCGCGGCGACGGCACAGGCGTTGTCTCCTCGACCCGTCCCGGCGGGCGCTAGCGGACTGCCGAGCCTTCTCTGAGCTCAGAACCGCTGCTGCGGCCCGCGGTTCCGCCAGTCACCCCGAGCTCAAGCATCCATCTCGCGCGACACGCGAACTACCCATAATGCATCACCCCAACTCCAAACCTCATATATCGGCTTGGCCTTATGCATCGAAACCTCGTGAGCTATCAGACCGAACAAACGGCTGACCTTATGGATTTCCGAGCTTCGAGTTCACATCGTAGTACATGAATTGCGACAGTCAAAAATCACTTGATTAGTTGAGCACCACGCACTTACACTCGCGCCACTCAAGCGCACACCCTGGAGGGCCGCGCACATGCATCGCAGGCTTGTAACATCTCTCATCGTCTCCTTGCCGCTCGTTCTTGGAACTTCCTGTCGCAAGGAGGACTCCGCCGCCGCCCCAGTGCGACCGTTGGTACTTTCTGCCATTCCGGATCAGGATCCGGAAAAGCTCCAACGCCTGTATGGCCCGCTCGCTGAGTACCTTTCCAAGGCACTCGGAGTGAAGGTCGAGTACAAGCCAGTGACTGACTACAAGGCCGTTGTCACCGCTTTCAAGGTCGGTGACCTCGACCTGGTTTGGTTTGGTGGGCTCACGGGTGTGCAGGCACGACTGCAAGTCCCGCAGGCACAGGCGATTGTACAGCGCGATATTGACGAGAAATTTCGCAGTGTCTTCATCGCCAACGCGGCTTCGGGAATCAAAACGTTCGCTGACTTAAAAGGCCATACGTTCACCTTTGGTAGTGAATCGTCCACCTCTGGCCGCTTGATGCCACAGTATTTCTTGGAGAAGGCAGGAGTTCGACTGACCGACTTCAAGGGATCGCCTGGATTCTCAGGCTCGCACGACAAAACGATCGAGCTCGTCACAGCGGGGTCGTTCGAGGCCGGCGCTGTCAACGAGCAGGTATGGAAGAAGCGGCTCGAGAAGAACACCGTCGACACCAGCAAGGTCGTCGTGATCTCGACTACAGAGCCGTATCACGACTACCATTGGCTGCTGAATCCCGGAGCGCCCAAGCGATTCGGCGGCGATCTCCAAGGCAAGCTCGTCGCAGCGTTCAAAGCGCTTGCCGCCACCGATCCGAAACAAGCCGCCATTCTTGACCTCTTTGGGGCGAAGCAGTTCATCGAAACTAAAAACGACAACTATCAAGAGATCGAGCAAATTGGGCGCAGCACTGGGCTTATCGTCGGAGAAGCGAAGCTCAGCCAAAAATGAGTGCCCGTTAGTACGGCAACGTTATACCGACCTCGGCTCTGCCGGATAGCAAGATAGCAAGACTGGATAGCACCTCGCTGGAACAGCGCGGGTCAGTCTGCCTTTTGCGCGGCCGTGCACGCGGCTGCACTTAGCACTTTTGATCCGGACTCAAATGTACAGATTCTCTCATTCACTGTGCGGAATTACTCTCGTTCTCGCCGCCTCACCCGCGTGGTCCCAGCAAGCTCCGGTTCCTCCAGGCGACGCAGTGCCGCCGGCGACTGCGCCCGAAGCGGCGGCCGCAGCTCCCGAATCGGCGCCAGTTTCGCCGCCGGAACCCCAGCCGGCGCCGCCACCTCCGACGCCGGTCCCCGCTCCTGTCGCGACCGAACCGCCCATCGCGACTGTGCCACCTGCTGCCGCTGCGGCGCCCGCTAAGCCGACCACAACGCCAGTTTTGAGCAAGTGGGAGACGACGCTCTACGGATTCGTCGAGTTCGATGCGATCAACGATTCCACGCAGAGCCTAAATGAGGTCGCCGGCAACGGAGCCATTGCAAAACCCGGGACGCCCGCAGGTGACCATCATCGCACGACGTTCGGCACTCGCAACTCGCGGTTCGGCATGAAGATCGCCGTCCCAGTGACGGATGACATCAAAGCGAGCGGTCTTTTCGAGATCGATTTTCTCGGCAATCAGCCGCCCACCGTGAGCGAGGCGCAGCTTTTTTCGACTCCGTCGATTCGGATTCGGCACATGGCGCTCAAAGTGGAGACGCCTATTGCCGACCTGCTGTTCGGGCAAACCTGGCAGCTCTTCGGCTGGCAGGGAGGATTCCATCCGAACACGGTGCAAATCCAAGGTGTCCCGGGGGAAGTCTTCTCGCGCACACCACAGGCGCGCGTTTCCAAGACCATCAAGACCGACAGTATCGCGTTCGAGGTCGCGGCAGCGGCGGCGCGTCCGCCGCAGCGTGAGTCGGGCGTTCCGGATGGCCAGGCCGGCATCAAGCTGAGCTTTCCCGGATGGAAGGGTGTACGAACCGCGGGAAGCACGGGGACATCCGCCGACGCTCTCTCGATCGGAGTTTCGGGTGTGGTTCGGCGTTTCAAGGTGTCGGAGCTCTCTGCCGCTCCCAAGGGGCGGCGCGGAAAAACAGGATGGGGCGTTTCCTTTGATGCGCTGCTGCCCATCATTCCGACGACGATGGAGAAGCGCGCCAACGCTTTGACCGCTACGGGCTCCTTCGCTACCGGAACAGGAATCGCGGACCTTTACGCCGGACTAA
>CBINHN010000093.1:0-17955 GCA_966250485.1 uncultured Sorangium sp.
TGAGTCGCGCACTCATCCATGGGCGGCATTCCGCCTTCCCCGCCCATCGGCGGGGCACCGCCTTCTTCAGGGGCGCCCCCCGTGCTCACCGTTCCGCCGGTGTCTCCGCTCGTGCCGCCGGTATCGCCGCTCGTGCCGCCGGTGTCTCCGCTGGTGCCGCTAGTGTTGCCGCTGCCGCCGCGATTGGCGGAGCCGCCAGCGCCGCCGCTGCTGCGGCCGCCGGTGTTGGTCGCGTGGTTGACGCAGACGCCTTCGTCGCAGGTGAAGGAGGGGCCGAACTTGGCGCACTCGGAGGTTTTCCCGCACTGATCCGGGCTCAGATCGTAGACGAGAGAGCAGCTCGACGCGAGCAGGATCGCGGCTGCGGCGCCGAGCCGCAATCTTCCGAAGTTCGAGCTGCGAGATGAGAAGCGAGCGGACGACGAAGAACGCAAGTTCATGCGAGACTTCGGAGTCTAGCCGCTTAGGCGCGCGCTTGCGAGAGTTTGGAGCGCGATGTCACGCACGCGCCCGGCCGGTGTGAAGGAATTGCAGCGCGCGCCGCGGAGCCTGATCGGATTGTCGCGCGTTGCGTGAGCGAGCCGATTTCAAGCTGAAACGCACACGCTGAGCGTGAATAGTGATGTGCACTGCGGGGCGCTGCGTGAAGGTCGAGGTGCGACACTGTGGCATTGGGTCTGCGGAGGCGCTCAACGTCTCCGCTCTACTCGTGAGAGTTGTGCTGGCGCTCATTGACTGCGCGCGCCGGCTGCGACGCGCGCCGCGCGCTCGCGAACGCGCGCCGCGCGAGGATCGCCGAGCGCCGCCAGCGCGCGGCTCAGCGCCAATAGCGCGACGGGCTGATCGGCGTCCATCGCCAGCGCGCGTTCCGCCGCTTTCAAGGCGGAACGCGGCTGATTCTCGGCGAGCTCGAGCGTCGCCAACCAGCCCAGCGCGACGGCGCCGAAATCGTCGCGGCGCTCGGCGAGCGCGGTGAGCGCCGCGCGCGCGGCGTCGAGCCGCCCTTCGCGCAGGTCGATGCGCGCGCTGAGCAGTTGAACCGACGGCGCGTCAGGGAAGCGTTGCCGCGCGGTCGCGCTCAACGCGGCGGCTTCGTCGTAGCGACCCACGCGCAGGAACGTTTCGGCGAGCCCGACGTAGCCCGCCGCTTCAGCGGGCGCGATCTCGACGAGCTTCTTGAAGGTGAGCGCAGCAGCGTCGAGCTGACCCGCGTCGAACTGCAAGCGACCGAGGTTCGCGCGCGCTGGCGCAAAGCCCGGATCCACGAGCAGCGCGGCGCGATAGTGCTCGGATGCGCGATCGGGTCGTCGCTCGCGCTCCGCCAACACGCCGAGCCCGTGGTGCGGCTGCGCGACGTCCGGATTGATGCGGCGCGCGCGCTCGAGCAGCGCGCGGGCGCGCGTGAAGTTGCCCCGCTGACACTCGACGAGCCCGAGGTTGACCAGCGCGTCCACGAACTTGGGGCTGTACTCGAGCGCTACCTCGAGTCGCGCCGCCGCGGTGTCGAGCTCGCCCTCCGCGAGCGC
Organism: uncultured Sorangium sp.; assembly: GCA_966250485.1. Classification (GTDB taxonomy): domain Bacteria; phylum Myxococcota_A; class Polyangia; order Polyangiales; family Polyangiaceae; genus PMG-095. The sequence goes on from CBINHN010000093.1 coordinate 1,527, forward strand.
CCGCGCGCCGCTGTCGTTCAGGTCGATGGCTCGTTCGGGCAGCGGCGCCGTGCCTGCGCAGCTGCTCAGGGCGACCAGCAATAGCAGCGCGCTCGTGGCTCGAGTTTTTTCCGGCACAGCGCGCTATCGGGCGTAAAGCGCCCGAAGTTTCCGCAAAATGTGAGGGTGCAGCGCCGGCCGGTTGGCCAATGAGCGGCACCCTGGAGGTTTGCGGAAGTGCCACGCAGGGGCGCGTCTGGGGTTGCGGAGCGACGGCGTCAAAGGAATGCTTGCCGCCCCCATGGCCACCGACGCTGAAAACGTCTCCGAGCGCGGCGAAGTGAAGTCTCCAGCGCCCGTCCGCAAAAAGAAGAAGAAGAAGGGCAGCAAGGCGCGTCCCATCGCCCGTCCGCTGACGGAGGCCGAGATCAACGTCCCGGACATTCAGACGTTGATCATGATGGGAGTCCTGGCGGCGCTCGCCGTGACGCTATGGGTCTTTGCGCACGCGGGTTGCAATTATCACCCGCCGCGCGAGACGCGCCGGCAGCGGGACGTGACTACGGCGGAGCTCACGCGCGAGCCGAAGGACGCCGCCATCGAGTTTCAGCATCGTCGCCTGACGCTCAACTACAAAGGCGCGCTCGAAATCGCCGCTGGCACTCTGGTCCAGCAGGTGAAGGACGAGCAGAAGTCCTGTGAGAGTAACGCCGCGGCATGCAGCGAGCGGCGCAAGGCGGCGGCGGAGCGCGCGATCAGCTCGGCGGTCGTGCTGGAACGCACCCCCTTCACGGCCAAGGTGCGCGTGACGACCTATCGCTTGCCCGGTGGTGATCGTTCCTTCCTCGCGCTCGTGGAGCGCTCTCCCCAGGGCTGGAAGGTAACGGCGCACGTGCCCGATGCCGCCGGCGCGCAGCTGCCGGCACCGCAGCTGCCGAATCCGCACGCCATGTTCGCGCCGCACGGCGCGCCTCCGTCCGCTTCTGGCTCTGCGGCGCCCGCCGGTTCAGCGGCGCCAGCAGCGTCCGGCGCAGCGCCGGGCCAGCGCGTTGCGCCTCCGGCGAGCTCGGGTTCAGCGGCTCCGGCGCGTCCGCCCGGCGCGCACCCTGCACCTTCGCATTCTTGAGCCTTGCGGTTCGGTCGGCTCGCGACCGGCTTCTCCGTTCGCGAGCCGTTGCTCACAGCGGCGCGCTCCGCGCGTGCAGCGCCGAGCGCTGATGAACGCTCACAAGTCGCTGAGCCAGTCGTCGAGCTCGGACGCGGACGGCGCGCCGCTCGAGACGCGCGCGATGCGGCCGTTGCCGTCAATCAGCACTAGGCTGGGCAATAGCTCGATGCCGTAAGCTTTGGAGACGCTGCCGTCGTCGATGGCGACCTCGTAGGGCAAGCCCCACTCACGCTTGGCGCGGCGCGCGTCCTCCAGGTTCGTGTCGAGCGTCACGCCGACGAACGTCACGCCTCGATCGCGATGTTTGTTCCACGCCGCCACGACCGCGGGCGCGGAGTGTTTGCAGGCGGCGCACCAGCTCGCGAAAAATTCGATCAACACCGGGCGGCCGTGATGAGCGGCGAGCGTGAAGCGCGGCGCGTTGCTCTCGATGCTCGGTAAGTCGATGGCGGCGGCTGGCGTGCCGGGCTTTGGTCCCGAAAACTTGCGAGACACGAAGCGGAACAGCAGTAGCGCGATGACTGCGTAGAGTGAGTAGTCGACGAGCCGAGGGAGAAATCGCTTCACGGTGTGAGCAACCGACGTCCCGCAGCCCAACCGAACACGGTGAACGCGAGCACGCCGAGCCCGTGAGAGAAGCAGGCGTGCCAGCCTTCTTGGCTCGGACAGGCGACGCCGATCGCGAGGCCGCCGGCGACGCCGCCGATCAGGCCCACGAGCGCCCCGGTCAAACCGGGCGTGAGCGGATCGGTGCCGCGCCACAGCAGCAGCACACCGCCGGAAATCACGGCGCTGAACATCATGCCGACGACGCTGCAGCCAACGGCGTGCGCCGCGCGCGCGCCGCTAGAGAACTCCCCGAACGACACCCACTCGGGCGCCGTGTGCGCGACGTAGGCCAGAAAGACCACCGGCAGCACGACCGCGAGCACCAGCCGTACGCGAGCGGAGGCGCGCCGGCCCGGTCGCGCGAGGCCCATCCACAACACCGCGGCCTGCACGATGCCCCAGCCCGCGGCGCCCAAGAGCGCGCCGCGAAACGTCCCGGGCACGCGCGGTTGAGAGCGCGTCAGCCAAGCGAGCAAGGCGAAGACGCCCAGCGAGAGCGCCAAGGACAGCAGCAAACGTTGTGTCGCCGAGCGCCGCGGACACCGCTTCAAGTCCTTCGTGCAGCCCCTGCAGATCGCTTCGGACACCTGCGCACTCGGTTGAGATTGAGTGGGCTTTGGCCACGGCAAATCTGCGAGGGGATCGGACTCTTGCACGGTCATGCGCTCCGATTGAAGCGCTCGAGCTCTTTGCGCAGCTGACTGTAGCCGCGATGAACTCTGAGCTTGACTGCGGTCTCGCTGGTCGCGAGCACCTCGGCGGCCTCGGCGATGCTGAGCCCGGAAATCTTCGTGAGCTGGATGGCCTCGCGATACGACTCCGGCAGCGCGTTGAGCGCTTGCTCCAACGCGGCGGAGAGATCCGAGGACACGCTGGCGTCTTCCGGGCGCGGCTCGGGCAGCGTGCCGTCCGAGCTGAGATCTTCAGTGCGGGTGCTGGCGTGACGGCGCTCGTCCAAAAAGCTGCGCCGCGCGATGGCCAGCAACCACGGCAGCACGGGCGCCCCACGCAGGTAGCTCCCGCGGGCGCGGTGCACCTTGGCGAAGGTCACCTGCAAGAGATCTTCAGCGCGGTCGCGCCGGCGAGTGAGGCGCAATAGGTAGCCGAACAGGGTCGGCGACACGCGGCGATAGAGCGACTCGAAGGCCTCCGCGTGGCCGTCGATATAGGCCTCCATCAGCTCCTCTGCGCTTGGGTTCAGGGAGCGCGCTCCGCCGTCCGAGTCCACGCGGGGCGTTCCTATCTCGAGCCAAGCTTCGGCGCTAGCTATTGCCACGTCTAGGCAGGTAAGTACGGCCCGACCGGCCCAGGGGTTTCGCAAAGCGTCGCCCCAAATCGAACTTGTACGGAAAGGTATACTGGCCGGACGGGGAGTTGGCTGCCGAGCGCTGCGAAGGGTGGTGCGGGCGGAAGAGCGCCGCTAAATCAGAGACTTCAGATCGAGCATCTCCTCGACGTCGGGCATCAGCACGAGCTCGACGCGGCGGTTTTGCTGCCGGTCTTGATCGGTGTCGTTCTTGACGACGGGATCGGTCTCACCATAGCCCGCCGCGTGCAGGTGCAGCGGATCGAGGCCGCCGCCACCACCCTTCGAGCCCTGCGGCTCGATCAGATAAAGCAGCACTTGGCGCGCGCGCATCAGGCTGAGGCCCCAGTTGTCGCCAAAGCGCCCACCTACGAGCGGCTTGTTGTCGGTGTGGCCCGCGACTTGGAAGTAGCGCCCGGAGAGCTGCTTGTCGTTGCGGATCACGTCAGCGACGGCGTCGAGGACCTTCTTCCCCTGGTCGCGCAGCTTGTCCTGACCCGACGCGAAGAGCACGTCGCCCGGCAAGCGAATGACCATGCGGTTGCGGCGGATTTCCACCTTCAAGCCGAGGTCGGTCAGCTTCTTCAGCTTGTCGCGTAAGAGCTCGAAGCGCGCGCGAATACGCTCGAGCTGCGCCGCGCGCGCTTTGTACTCCTCGAGCGCGCGCGTCATCTCTTCTAGGCTCTTGGCGAGCTCTTTGTTCTGCGAACCGGATTGCTCGAGCTGCAGGTTGAGCGTCTCCATGTTCACGCCCATCTTCTGGAGCTGCTCTTTGAGCGCGAGGATCTGCTTGCCGGCTTTCTCGAGCTCGGCCTGCGTCGCGGCGCGCGCGTCCTGCTCGTTCTTGTACTGGGAGCTCAGCTCCTCGTATTTGTGGAGCTGCGCTTGCCACTCGTCCTCCGAGTGGCCGCAACCGGCGAGCAGCGCGATCAAACCAGTAACCAGCCAGCGATTCCGCATACGACGATCTCCTCGGTGCCCGGCGACGGGCACTTTGGCCGAGTAGAGCGAGGGTTGCCGAATGTCAATGGTGCCGCGACGCGCTGCGCCGTAGGCGTCGCCGCGCGGGCTGCATAATGCATCGGCCTCGTGGCCAGACGTCTGGCTTGCGATTTGCCTCGCTCGGGCTCGAGAAGACACAGCTCTGTCACGGGCCGCCGCTAACCTGAGGCGCGGGATGGCGAAGATCCTCATCGTGGAAGACGAACCGGACCTGCAGCAGGTCCTCGAATACAACCTGAAGCAAGCCGGCCACGAAGTTGCGCTGACCAAGCTTGGCCAGGAAGCCATCCGCTTGGCTCGTGAGCAGCGCCCCGACATCGTGCTGCTCGATCTCATGTTGCCGGACATCTCGGGGGTCGAGGTGTGCCGCGCGCTGAAGAGCGGCGCGGCGACCAAAGGCATTCGCGTGCTGATGGTCACCGCGCGCGGCGAAGAGATCGATCGCGTCGTTGGCTTCGAGATCGGCGCCGACGACTATGTGGTGAAGCCGTTCAGCGTGCGTGAGCTCTTGCTGCGCATTCAGGCGGTGCTGCGCCGGGGCCACGCCGAGCCGGAGTCCGCGGATTCGAGCATCGAGTTCGGGCGGCTGCGCATCGATCGCGGCGCACACCGCGTGTGGGTCGAGGGTCAGGAAATCGAGCTGACCGCGCTCGAATTCAAGTTGTTGCTGACGCTCTACGAGCGACGCAACCGAGTACAGACTCGCTCCGCGTTGCTGGACGACGTGTGGGGGATTCAAGCGGACATCACGACGCGCACGGTGGATACCCACGTCAAGCGCTTGCGCGAGAAGCTCGAGAACGCGCGCGACTACGTCGAGACGGTGCGTGGTGTGGGCTATCGCTTCGTTGGTTCTCCGGACGAAGTCGCCAGTTGAGCTTCAGCGTGCGACGGGGCGGGCGGTGTTTGCCGCTAGGTCACGCGTCGGACGCGAGGATGTCACGCACGGCGTGTTTCGTTGGCGCGCACGTGAAAGGAAACCGAAGGATATGGTCACTCTCATTCGCTGGCTTGCCGCGCTGAGCCTCGTTTTCTGGGCGGCTCCGGCGTGGTCGCAGCAAGCGCCCGCTCCCGCCGACGCCGCGCTGCCAGCCGCGTCAACCGCGACGGCTCCCCCGTCCGAGCCCGTTGCGGCTGCTGCGGCTCCGGCGCCCGCCGCTGGCGAGCCGCCCGACCGTCTCTCTGTCGGAAAGAATGGTGGCTACTTCCAGCCCGGCATGCTGCTGCAGGCCTGGGGCGTCGTCAGCGATGACAGCGAGCACGACGCCAGCAGTACGTTTCGGCTGCGGCGCGCGGAGATCCATCTCAAGGGCGAGATCGTTCCGCAGCTGGTGGCGTATCGCGTGGTGGTCGACGCCGCCAAGCTGCGGCTGTTCAACACGACGAAAGTGCCGGTGCAGGATCAGCTGCCGACGCCGGACACTGCGGGCAGCGTCAACGTGCAGCAGCCGAACGGTGACTTCAGCATCCTCCAGGACTTCTTCATCACCTTCGTCTCGGACTACGGAGATGTCTCCGTCGGTCAATTCAAGATCCCGGTCAGCCTCGAAGCCTTCGGCGGTTCATCCAAGGTGCTGTTGCCGGAGCGCCCCGCGCTTTCGCTGCGCTTCGGCGATCGCCGGGATATCGGGGTAAAGGTCGAGAAGAAGCTCGGCGACTATTTCTTCTATTCACTTGGCGTATTCAACGGCTCGGGACAGAACCGCTTCGACGACGACGCTGAAAAAGACGTCGCGCTGCGGCTCGAAGTGTACCCCATCAAGGCCATTACCATCGGCGCCGTCGGGTACACGACGGTGGGTGAGCGCGACGGCGTGGTCCGCGACCGCGTCGAGGGAGACCTACGCTACGACGACGGCAACCTGCTCGTGCAAGGGGAGTACATTCAGGCCTGGGACGGAGAGAAGTCGCAGGACACCGGCAACCGCACGCAGGGCCGCGGCGCATACGGCGCGTTGGCGTGCACCTTCGCGAAGACAGTACAGCCTGTCGTGCGAGTCGGCTTCGTAGATCCCGATATCCGTAAGTTCGGCGATCTCACCGGCTATTATGAGGGAGGACTGAACTATTACATCCGTGGACAAGAGGCGCGGCTCAGCGCGCACGTCACGGCCGCCGTGCCGAACGATCCCAACACAGCGACGGTGTGGACCGAGATTTTGATGGCGCAGGTCAGCTTCTAGTTTGCTGCTCTATAGAGCAGCTCTTAGCTGGGGCTTGCTACGCCGTCGAAGCGTACGTGGAACACCGCGGAGCTGGCTTCCGGATTGCTGACGAGCAGCTCCACCAAAGTCAGGACGCCGTCGCGCAGCGCGCCCTGGGCATTTTTCGGTAAAGACAGCACGATGTCGAAGGTAGGCCGCCGGCAGACGCGGGCGTGGGCCAGTAAAGTGCGCGCGATGACGTGACGCGCTGTCATGGAGGCAGAGTCGAAGTGATTGCCGAGCAGCACGACGGCATTTTTGAAGAGTAAGCCGGATTGCTCCGCGCTCCCGAGCTGCTCTATCACGCGTCGCGCCCACGCAATGGGCGCTTCCCCCTGCGCCTGCGTCTCGATCAAGGCTTCCTCGCGTCCGGCGGCTGCAGCGATGCCAGCGCCCGCTTCGACGAGGACCAACTTCGCTCGAGCTCGGTTCGCCGCGGGCAGCGTCGTGAGCGCTCGGCAGCTCGCGATCGCTTCGCTAGTTGCTGCCCCGTCGATCAGGTGGAGACCCGAGGATTCATCGCGAGCGCCGGCCGGCGAGCGCAGGTGAAAATTCCGGCACGTGAGCTCGTTCCCGTTCATTGGATCCTCCTCATTTGCCATCGGATGGCAGCAAACAGGTCGGCACGCAGCCGGTCCTCGATGTTGCTGGTGCCCTCCCTCTGAGTCCATTCGCTGCTGGCACCGGCGCAGCGAGGGTCCGTCTATATCACCAGCTGCGCGCGGGACAACTAAAAACTTTGAGGATGGCTCGTTGTCGCTCAATATGGAGCCGCTCTTTCGAGCAGAGTCCAAGATCGTTGCAGCGGAGTAACGAGGCGCAGAGTTCTTGCGCGCGCTCCGGCGCAGCTCGCTGCAGCGCGTCCACGCGCGTCGCAGGGGACAGCCGTTCGCAAGCTCATGAATTTACATGCTGATGAGCGGAGCCCCACGAATGTCGCCGACGCGGCCCTGTGGCGGCGCATTGAAAGGTGCTCAATTGCCCGAGAAATTTTGCGAAGTAGCAGGTTGCGCGCTGTCGTGAGGAGGGGTGCGCAGGCACGCCGCCGACGGCGTGAGCCGAGGCTGTGTACGTGGCCCGCGCCGATGACGCAGTAGCCGGCAGCGCAGGTAAAGCGTCTGCAACTGAACGTGAATTGTCGGTCGTCAGTGTTCGCTGAACAGAGTAACAAGTGTTCGCTTGGCGCATGTCGAACGCCGCGGGGGCGCCGCCCATCGAATGAAGTACTGCGCCGGCGCGTGCGATGAGCGCCGGGTCGCGCTACTCGAAGACGTTCAGGTGCTTTCGTTCGTCGCTGACGAAGCCCGGCGGCACGTACGCGCACAGCGAGTCCGCGGCGTACACGTCTCCTTCCAGAGCGTAGGCTCGCGCGCGAGAGCCGCCGCAGAGGTTGCGGTAGTTGCAGACGCCGCACTTGCCGCCGAGCCGTTCGCTGTCGCGCAGGCCGAGGAATAGCGGGTGCTCGCGGTAGACGGCGATGGGATCGCTGCGGCGCACGTTGCCGCAGGAGATCGGCAAGAAGCCGCTAGGGTAGATCTCGCCGCGATGGGAGACGAAGAGGAAACCGCGGCCGTCGTTGACGCGCTCGCCCAACCTGCCCATCACGCCGTGCTCGGGGCGGACGCCGGTGGCCTTGTAACGCTGCGCCGTCACGCGGCGATAGTGCGGCGCTGCCGTGGTCTTCACGGCGAAGGGCGCGGTCACCGCGATGGACGCCAGCTCGTGCAGCGATTGCTCGACCTGCTCGGCGCTGGGCAGCATGTGCGCTTCGGCGCGCCCCGTCGGTACGACGTAGAAGACGCTCCACAGCACGCTGCCCAGGCTCTCGACTAGCGCCGCCATTTCGGGCAGGCGACGCACCGTGCCGGCGTGCACGGTGGTGTTGATCTGCGTGCGCAGCGCGAGGCTGCGCGCAAACTCCAGGATGCGCCTCGCTTCGGCGAAGCTGCCCGCTACGCCGCGAAAGTCATCGTGCGTCGCAGCGTCCGGACCGTCGACGCTGACGGCGAGCCGCTGCAGCCCAGCCGCCACGAGCTCGCGCAGCAGCGGTTCGGTGACGAGCGGAGTGGCCGACGGCGTGAGCCCGAGGTGCAAGCCCGCGTCGACGCCATAGCGGACGAGCTCGACGAGGTCGGGGCGTTTCGCGGGATCGCCGCCGGTCAACACCACGAGGGGAACCTTTGCTTCGGCGAACCTGCGCAGCAGCGTGAAGCCTTCTTCGGTGCTCAGCTCATCGCTCGCGCGCGACGGCTGGGCGCAGGCGCGGCAATGTTTACAAACCAAGTCGCAGGCTTGCGTCAGCTCCCAGATGGCGATGAACGGGCGTTCTTCGTAGCTCACGCTGACGTACCTTCTTTCGCCCGGCTGCAGTGCAAAGGGCGGACCACGCTGGCGGGCTGTGATCGCGGCCGTGCGCGGCCTCGCGCGCGCAAACTCTGCGCGGCTTCGCGCTGGAGGCGCGCTGCTTGCGGGTACATGGCGCCGAGCTGACGTACATCAATACGGTGCGTCCCGCGCGTGCGATTGACTTAGTCGGTCTCTGCGCGTGGCGTTACAACAGCAGCGACCTCTCGCGCAGATCCGCGCGGCGACTCGCGCCCGCGCGCGGAGAGAAGCTTGAACGGAGCCCAGGTGATGCAGTCAATCTTCGAACGTTCGGGTGTGAAGACTCGGCGGCGCGTCGCCGTCATCGGGGGTGGCTTGAGCGGGCTCACTGCGGCGTTTCGCTGTGCGCGCGCGGGTGACAGCGTGACTGTGTTCGAGGCAAGCTCGCGCTTCGGCGGATCCATTCGCAGCGAGCGCAGCGGGGGCTTCATCGTCGAACACGGCGCGGAGGCGTTCCCCGCGAACAGCGCGGCCGTTCGCGAGCTAGCCGCCGAGCTGGGCATCGCGCGCGACCTACGCGAGCAGCGCGTTGCGCGAGCCTTCGAGTTCGACGGCAGCGCGTTGCTCGCGCTCGAAGCCGGTGAAGCCGCCGCGCGGCTGGGGCTCAAGGGGCGCTCCTCGAGCGGCGCGGGAGTCGCCACCTTTCGGCTCGGATTGCAGCAGCTGAGCGACGCGCTCGTCGCGCGCCTGCGTCAGCACGCGGAGCTCCGCTCGCACAGCCCGGTCTCGAGCGTCAAGCCGTGCGCTGGCGGCTGGCGGCTCGCCGCCGACGGTTCGCTGCGGCTCTTCGACGCGGTCATCATCGCGGGGACGGCTCGGCTCGCCGCAGAGCTGCTCTCTGACAGCTTCGGCAGCGCGGCAAAAGAGCTGCTTCACAGTCCGCGCATCGCGAGCTTGACGATATCGCTAGCGTACTCAGAACAGTCGCTCCCGCACCCGCTCGACGGCACGGGGTTCGTGACGCGAGCCGGCGTTCCGCTGGAAGGGTGCGTGGCGTGCACCTTCAGCTCGTCGAAGTTCGGGGGGCGCGCCGCGCGCGGCAGCAAGCTGCTGCGCCTGTTCTTTCGTCCCACTCCCGAGGATCTCGCGCTGCCGAGCTCCGCGCTGGCAGCGCGAGCGCTCTCTGTGATGCGCCGTGTATTCCCGCGCAGCGGTTCGCCACGACGGCTGTGGGAAGCCCGCTGGCCCGCCGGATTTCCGCTCATCGATGAGGGCCACGAGCGCAGAGTGCTGCGCCTGGAGCAGGCGCTCGAAGGTCACGCGGTAGCGCTAGCGGGCGCTGCTTTCCACGGCTCCGGTATCGACGCGGCGGTGCGCTCTGCCGCCGCTGCGGCGCTGAAGCTCCACTCGCTGTCTGCCTCTCCACACCTCGCGATTACGGCCAACTGATGAACACTGAGCTCAATCCTTCGTCGAGCCTCGCTCCCAATTTGTTGCAGCTAAAGACGCGTCGTTCGCCCGCTCCTCCCGTCGTGCGTTGGGCGATCCTAGCAAAGGGCTTTCGGCCGTTGTTCCTGCTGGCGGCGCTCCATGCCAGCGTGATGATCCCGATTTGGTTGTTGATCTTGAGCGGCAAGCTCACCATCAAGGGAGCCTTCACGCCGGCCGTCTTTCATGGCCACGAGATGCTGTTTGGCTACGCGGGGGCCGTGCTCGCTGGTTTCTTGCTCACCGCTGGCGGCCGTTGGAGCTCACGCGAGACGCTCACCGGTTGGCCTCTCGGTCTGCTCGCGCTGACTTGGATCGCAGGCCGCGTCGCGAGCTTCGTCGGACTCCCCGCAGCAGCGACGGCGCTGGCAGATTGGCTATTCCTACCGGCGGTTGCGGTCGCCCTGGGGCGAGCCATCTTCTCGGCTCGAGATCGCAGAAATTACGCGATCGTCGCGGTGGTGGGGCTGCTCAGCTTCGCGAACGCGCTGACCCACCTGGCCGCGCTCGGAATATTGCCGGGCTGGGACCGCAGAGGCTTATTTCTGGGTGTCGATCTGCTGATCGTGGTGATCGTGGTGATCAGCGCGCGCATCGTACCGTCGTTTACGCGCAACGCTACCCGGCGGGATGACGTGCGCTCCTCGCCGCGCCTGGACGCGCTCGCGCTGGCGCTCACCGCCGCCAGCACGGCCTCGAATTTCATCGTCGGGCCTTCCGCTGTTACCTCGCTACTGTCGGCGTTGGCTGGCGCGGCGCTGCTCGCACGCGCTCGCCATTGGGGGGCCTTCGCGTGTCGCCGTGAGCCGCTGCTCTGGATTCTGCACGTGGGTCACGGCTTCGTCGCGCTGGGCTTCTTGTTGCGCGCCCTGGCGCCAATGCTGCCGCTGCTCGGCGGCTCTGCCCTTCACGCCTTTACAGCGGGAGGCATCGGCTGCCTCACCCTCGGCATGATGGCGCGCGTGACGCTCGGCCACACCGGGCGCATGCTCACGGCCAGTCGCGCGACGGGCGTGATGTTCGCGCTGATCAGCGCGGCCGCGACGCTGCGCATCTTGGCGCCGCTGCTGCCCGCCTGGTATTTCGAGGTCCTGGTTGTGGCCGGGTGCGCCTGGACGCTGGCGTTCGCCTTGTTTGTCGCTGGCTACGCGCGCGCGCTGCTGCGCCCGCGCGTCGACGGCCAGCCAGGCTGAGACTTGGCGAGGTCGGGGCGCCGCTGCGTTGCGTGGCAGCGGCTATGATGGTGATGTTCGGCTGCGAACGGAGCGATCATGAAATCCACCCTGCGACCCGGCTTGACCCACACGCTGAGCTTCACCGTAACGAACGCCAAGACGGTCCCGGCCTTGTACCCAGAGTCGGCACAGTTCGCCGCGATGCCCGCGGTGTTTGCCACCGGCTTCATGGTGGGTTTGTTCGAGTGGGCCTGCATGGAGCTGCTGGCGCCGCACCTCGACGACGGAGAGGGCAGCCTCGGTACCGGCGTGGAATTTACGCATGTCGCTGCCACGCCTCCGGGCCTGACCGTGGTCGTCACGGCCGAGCTCGTCAGCGTGGAGGGGCGCAGCTTGGAGTTTCGGGTGCAGGGCGAAGATGGCCTGGACGTGATCGGCGGCGGGAAGCATCGCCGTGCGGTGGTGCGCTTCGATAAATTCGCGCAGCGCATGGCCGAGAAGGCGGAGCGCGCGCGCAGGGCAGGAAACCGAACGGGTTGAGCGCCGGCGCGGCTCGCTTCTTTTTTCGAGACGACGCTGTCAGATCATCGATCGCAGACGCGTTGCGCCGACATATCCCCGCTGCAACGGGAAAAGGAGCCGCGCCATGATGTTCCGGTCGACGCTATTCGTGTCTGTTTCATTCGCCGCGCTGAGCGGCGCAGGGTTTCTGGGCGCTTGCGCCGCGCAGAACAACGGCGCCGCGGCAGCCGCGTCGGCGCCCGCAGCGCCGCTATCGCCTCCAGCCGTCAGCAAAGAGCCTGACCCTCGCGCGGCGCTGGCAGCGCCGGCCATGCCCGGAAAAAATGTTCCTGCCATCAAGGTAGATACGGTGGGCTACCCGCTCCGCTGGCAGAAGCTCGCGGTGCTCAACCGAGCGCCGACGCAGGTCGCCATCGTGGACGCGGAGGGGAACACGGTCCATCTCGTCCCCGCGAGCTCCATCACCAGCCGCGGCATCGATCCCGCGTCCAAGGACGCGACGTGGCTGGTGGACTTTTCGGAGCTTCAGCGCCCTGGGCGCTACCGCGTGGTGAACGGTGAGGACCGATCTGACGTCTTCGAGATTGGCGACGGAGTGTATCGGACCGCGCTGCGTGCGGCGCAGAAGATGTTCTATTTCCAGCGCGCGCGGACGCGGCTCGAGAAGCCGTACTCTGTGTGGGAAGGAGACGAGTTCTCGCGCAAAGGCGTCTCCCACGCGCACGGCGAGGTCGGCTGGTTGTTCGAGGATTTCCCCGACAAGAAGCGGCGCATCGAGCTCGACGCCGGCTGGTACGACGCAGGAAACTACGACATGTACGTGCCCTCGACCGCGCCCAGCGCGCACGGCCTGCTGCGCACGTACGAGAAGTTTCCCAAGCTCTTCGCGGACGGCGACAACAACATCCCCGAATCCAAGAACCGAATTCCCGACATCCTCGATGAGGCGAAGTGGGGTATCCGTTGGGTGCTCAGCATGCAAGCGGAGGATGGTGGCTTCCGCGTCCGCGAGGCGAACGAGTCCGTCGGTGAGCCCGGCAATATCCCCGCGGATGAAGATCGTACGACGCGCTGGGTGGATCGCGTCGGCTCCGCCTCGACGGGCAAGGGCTGCGCGCTGATGGCCGTCGCCGCGCGCGTGTACCGCGACTTCGATCCGGCGTTCGCGGCGCGCGCCGCCGAGTCGGCCAAAAAAGCCTGGGCCTGGCTGAACAAGCATCCCGAGCGCGTGATGGTGCCGCCCGTTGGACGCGCGGCGCTCGAGCAGCCGTATCAGCTCTGGGACGATGGTCCCAAGGTGAAGTCGGACGTCGGCGCGCGCTTCATCGCGAGCGCCGAAATGTGGAAGACGTTTCAGTTGCCCGCTGCGCTGACCCGCATCCGCGAGCTGTTCGAAAGCCCGGAGACCGGCCCGTATCAGTACCCCTACGGCTCATGGACCAACCTGACGCGCTGGGCGATGATGACGCTCGTCTTCGACGCGCGCACCCCGCCCGAGCTCAAAGCAGAAGCCAAGAAGCGCCTGCTCACCGCCGCGATGAGCATGAAAGCGCAAGCCGAAAACGACGGCTACCTGTGCGCGACGCGACCGAGCGACTACTACTGGGGCAGCAACTCCAACTTACTGGAGAAGGCGGAGCTGTTGCTCGTGGCGGCGGAGCTCGAGCCCCAGGAGTTCGGCTGGGCTCGGACCGCGGCGCGCGATCAATGGCATTGGATTCTGGGGCGCAACCCCAACGGTTTCTCGATGGTGACGCGCGTGGGCAACGGTCCGAAGACGCTCTACCACGCGGAATGGGGGCCCAAGTTTCCGCTGGTGCCGCCGGGCTATCTCATCGACGGGCCGAACTATCAGGATGTGCCGTTCCTCGCGCCGGAGGCGCCGGCGAAGGCCATGCTGTGGGAGGCGCCGAAAGATTTGCGCTCCGGCGTCCGTAAAGGCGGGATGTGGCACTGGGCGCAGAGCGACTGGTGGGACGGAGGCTTTCTGGAGGAGCCTTCTTACAGCTTCGGGTGGTGGTTCGTGAACGAGCCCGACATCTTCATCAACATGAACCTGGTCAACATCGCCGCCGCGATGCAAGGCTAGCAACCGCAGCTCTCAACCGGCGACGCAGAAATGGAAGACCACGTCGTCGTTCGGATCCGTGCTGAGCGCGCCGCTGATGGTGACGCGCCACACGCCCGGCATGAAAAGGTTCAAGTCGTCGATCTCGTAGTCGCCGTCGGTCTCGGCGCTGACGCTCGGAACCGACGGGCTGCCATGTCCATGATCGGGCATGAAGGGCGACACGCTGAGCGGCGCATCCGAAATGGCTGCGCCGCTCGCGTCGGTGACGTGAAGCTTCCAGACGTTGATGCCGCGCGCCGGAGGCGCGGGCTCAGCGCTGAGCAGCGTCGCGCTGACGTTGCCGCTCAGCGACGTCTCGCTCACGCCGTCGCTGTAGGCTTCGACGCGCGGATCGTCCTCGCAGCTGACGTCGTCCACGACGCCGGTGTCGTCGCGAGCACTATCATTGTCGGAGCAGGCAGCGGCCAGAAATGCGGCGCCAGCGAGCACGAGCCAATGAAGAAGGCGCAAGTGAGCCATAGAGCCCCGCACTTTACCACGCAGCGCCGCGCGCAGCGCTCGCTGGCGCTTCGCGGCCGCGCTCCATGGCGACCCGGTGCGACGAAGAGTCAGTCTTCAATGGGGGTGCGTCGGCAATCGCAGCTGTCGTCGAAGGTATGGCGAGCGCCGAGCTCGACGACCTCGAAATCGCTCCAGCGCAGGCTCGTCAAATCCGACGCCGTCAGGCCGACGTCCGCCCACTTGGCGGTCGTGAAACGATCGTTGGCGGCGGTGAAGGTGATGTTGCCGCCATCCGACAAGATCATGCCGTAGCGCTTCAGCGCTTGCGCTACGACGCGCGCCGCTGGTTTCAGCTTGCTCTCGTCGAAGGTTGCCTTCAGCCGCATGCGCGCTCCATAGGGCGGTGCGCTGGCGGGGCCGCTCGTCGCGCTGGTCGAGTGCGTCGCCGGGCGCACGTACACGTCCGCGCGCATGAGCTCGTTCGGTAAGATGAAGCGGATGGCGTGCGGGATCTCGCCGGCGGCGACCTCGTCCGCGTTGAAGAGGTGCGCGGCGATGGGCAGCCCCGCGGCGTCGGCGCTGGTGCAGCAATCGCCGCGCAGCGTCTCGCGGTATGGCGCCTTCAAGTCCCAGACCGCGAGGCAGCCGCCGTCGAACGATCTCGCAGAAGCGCGGTTGGCGCGCCACATCTCGTACAAGCGGCAGGCCGCGCTGTCGACGACGAGCAAGTGACAGTCACCATCGCCGTCGCAGGCGTAGCCGCTCTCGCCTTCGATGGCTCCACCCGCCGGCACCGGGACCTTCGCTGGATCGCAATCCGGCGAGTAGAAGTCGTCGCTCGGCTCGAAGGCTTCGCGGGCGGTGGACGCATTGGCTTGCAAGACGACGATGCCGTACGTGTTGTTCGGCTCATCGCTGGGTCCGTCGATGCGGAAGCGCGCCGACGCCGTGTGATTCGCCGTCAGATAGTCGATGATGGTCTTCGACTCGGCGTCGAGGGGCGCCGAGTCGATGCGTTGATTCCAGGGATAGCTGCTATCGAAGAGCTGACCTTTGGCCGCGCCGCAGATCCCGTTGGCCGCCGCGCCGCCCGTGCTCGCCGCGCCGCCCGTGCTCGCCGCGCCGCCCGTGCTCGCCGCGCCGCCCGTTGGGCGATCGCCGCCGGTGTTTTCGCGGCCGCCGCGTTCGGTTGAGCCGCCCGACGGGCTTCCGCCCCGCAGCGAGCCGTCACCGCTCATGCCGGCCTGTGCGCCGCCCGCGCCGCCCGTCGCGCTCGCGGTGTCATCCGAAGCACAACCAGCGCTGAGCGCGACCGCGAGTCCCGAAGTGAAAGCCAGCCCGACGAGCACCCGTGTACGAGGCATGATCGAAAAACCTATCATAGGTACACAGCGCGCCACGCAGCATGTGGTGAGTGCGCGAGAGGTGCGATAGAGGCGCAGGCACGGCGAGCGCGTGGGCGCGCAGCCAGGTCGGAAATCGCCCCATTGCGCTCGTCGATGGCCTGGAGGAGGATGGCCGCCGTTGACGAGTTCGAGGCTGAATTCGGCGGGATCAACTAGGTGTGCCCGCGGGGTGCGGCCGAGGCGGTAGGCGAATCACAATGGCTTTGCTCTTTCCATCCTCACGCTCACTGATTCTGTTTGCAGCGACAGCGGCGCTGATCGAGAGCTGCACGCTGATAGCGGACGTCGATCGCAGCAAAATCCCCGACGACAACGGTGGTAGTCCGAGCACCGGCGGCACGCATGAAGCTGGCGGTGAAGCGGGCAATGGCGGCGAGCCGGCGACGGGCGGCAAACCCGGATCCGGCGGCATGGCGAACGCAACCGGCGGTGTAGCGGCGGACGGCGGCATGGGCGGTGAGGGCGGCATGGTGCCCTCGTCCAGCGGAGGAACGTCGGGCACCGGCGGCATGAGCGACGGTGGCGCCGGCGGCAGCAGCGGAGCGGCTGGCGATGCGGGCGCTGGTGGCGCGACCGGCGGTGATGGCGGCGCAGGGGAAAACACCGGCGGCAAAGCGACCGGCGGTACGGGCACGGGCGGTACGGGCACGGGCGGCAAAGCGACCGGCGGTAC
>CBINHN010000094.1:0-17701 GCA_966250485.1 uncultured Sorangium sp.
CGTTCAATGTGTCGTCGCTGGCGCAGCTCGCAGCGATCGCCGCGCTCGATGACAGCGAGCACGTGGCGCGAAGTCGTGCGCTGAACAGCGCGGAGCGCGTGCGGCTCAGCTCGGAGCTGACGCGCATGGGCTTTCGCGTCGCGCCGAGTCAGGCAAACTTCGTGTTGGTGGATCTCGGGCGACCGGCGCGGCCGGTGTACGACGCGTTGCTGCGCAAGGGCGTCATCGTGCGTCCGTTCGCCAATTTGCCGACCAGCCTGCGCGTCACGGTGGGCACCCCGCCCGAGAACCAACGCTTCTTGAGCGCGCTCTCCGAGGTCTTGCGGTGAGGAGGGCTGCGGCGGCTTCCCTCGCGCTGTTCGCGCTCATCGTCGCGGGCAGCAGCTGCTCGAAGCAGGGCGACGTCATCGTCAAGTCCGGAGAGGGCAAGGAGCTCAGCGCCGCCGCGATCGACGCCGATCCCATCGCGCTGTTGCCGCCGAACGCGATCGGCGCGGCCACGCTGGACGCTCCCGCGCTGTTCGCGTCGCCGTTCGGCTCGCGGCTCAAGGCCATCACCGACGCGCGCTCGCCGCTGCCCGCTGCGGCGGAGTTCGACCCTGCGCGGGATTTGACGCGCGTGTATCTCGGTTTTTATTCGATGCAGGGCGCCGACATCGCCGGCGTAGCCGTCGGCCGCTTCAAGCCCGACAAGATCGCGGCCGCCGCCGACGCGAACCCGGTCACGCCCACCGGCGCGCCCGTCACGAAGAGCGAGTACGCCGGGCGAGCGCTGTACACCTCGAAGGGCATCGGCTTCACGGTGCTCACCGAGCGCACGGTGCTCTTCGGCAATGAGACGGGCATTCGCCGCGCCCTCGATCGCATCCAAGACGGTCGCGCCAAGCGTCAGCTCCCGAAGTGGATGGCGACCATGCTCGACTCTCCCACGGCGCCCTTGGCCGGCGGCGCCGATTTCACGACTCAGCCCGTGCCCGCCGCGGCGCGCGAGCAGGTCGCCTTTCTCGACGGGCTGCGCACGCTGAGCCTCGTCGGAAACTTCGCCGAGCCCGGCTTGAACCTGGCCGGCACGCTGAGCTACGCGGAGCCGCCCGCCGCGGTGCGCGGCGCGGACAACTTGCGCGCGCTGCACGGCCGGCTCTCTACGTACGGCGCGGTGATGGCGTTGATGGGCATTCCACAGCCGATCCGCTCACTGGAAGCGAGCGCCGAGGACAAGGACGTGAAATTCACGAGCGGCGTGGACGGCGGCGCCGTGCTGGTTCTGCTCGAAAAGGCGGAGAGCTATCTCGCTGTCACGCGGGGGTCCTGAGGGCGATGGCGCGGCTCCTGGTTCGTCCTGCTCGAGGGCCGCTGCGCGGCAGCGTGCCGGTGCCGAGCGATCGCAGCATCACGCACCGCGCGCTGATCGTCGCCGCGCTCTCCAACGGCCCCACGGAGCTGCGCGGCTTCGCCTACGGCAGCGACAATCTGAGCACGCTCGGCGCGCTCGGCGCGCTCGGGGTACGCTACGAAGACGACGCGCGTGGAGTGGTGCGCGTGCGCGGCGTGGGGCTCGCGGGGCTGACGCCGCCGACGGCCGACATCGACTGCGGACACTCGGAGACCGCGCTGCGGTTGCTCTCCGGCGTGCTCGCCGCGCAGCCGTTCGCGTCGCGCATTACCGGCGCGCCGCGGCTGCAGCGTCGTGACGCCTCAGCGGTGCTGGAGCCGCTGCGGCGGCGCGGCGCGCGCTTGCAGGGTCAGCTGCAGGGCGCGCGGCAGTGCGCCCCGGTCGACATTCTGGGCGTGGAGCCGGGCACGCGCTTGGGCCCCATCGATTACCAGCTGACGAGCGCGAACGATCATACGAAAGGCGCGTTGCTGCTATCGGGGCTGTTCGCGTCAGGGCCGACCACCGTGCACGAGGAGGTCATCGCGCGCGATCACACCGAGCGCCTGCTCGACGCGCTCGGCGTCCCGATCGAGACCATGGGCTCGGTGCTGCGCTTGCACCCACCGGCGGATCCGCTTTCGATCCGCGGCTTCATCTTCGAGCTGCCGGGCGACATCTCCGCGGCGAGCTTCTTGCTGGTCGCGGCCCAGCTCGTCGCTGACAGCACCGTGAGCACGCGCCGCACCGGCTTGAACCCCACGCGCGCGGCGATCCTCGAGCTGATCCGCCAGTTTGGCGGCCGTATGGGCATCACTCCCGGTGGTGACAGCATGGGTGAGCCGTTCGGAGAGGTGAGCTCGCGCGGCTCGGTCCTGCGCGCCACGCCGGTGTCCGGTGAGCTCGCGCAGCGCGCGCTCGATGAGATCCCGATCATCTGCGCGCTGGCGGCGCGCGCGCGCGGCGTTACGGAGATCAGCGACGTCGGCAGCCTGCGCGCGGACGAGCCCGACCGCATTCACGCCCTCAGCGAGCTCTTGCGCGCGTTCGGGCTGGCCACGGAGGAGCGCGAAGACGGGCTGCGCATCGAAGGCCGCGCCGACGACCCGCTGCGCGCCGCTCACATCCAGAGCCACGGCGACCATCGCCTAGCCATGACGGCGGCGGTGCTCGGTCTCGTGGCTGACGGCGAGACGCTGATCGAAGACGCCGACTGCATCGCGGTGAGCTTTCCGCGCTTCGTCGGCACGCTGCGCGCGTTGGGCGCGGATCTGGAGGTCATGAAGTGAGCGCGCGGGAGCGTCCGGTGGTGGCCATCGACGGTCCGGCGGGGGCCGGCAAATCCAGCGTGACGCGCCTCGTCGCCGAGCGGCTCGGTTATTTGCTGGTCGACACCGGGGCGATCTATCGCGCGGTCGCGCTGGCCGCGTCGCGCGCGGGGATCGGCTGGAGTGACTCGCAGCCGATCGCCGCGCTGGCCTCCGCGCTCGTCGCGCGGGAGGGCATCCGCCTGGAGCGACTGGCTTCCGGCGAGCAGCGCGTGGTGCTCGACGGCGAGGACGTCTCGAGCGCGATCCGCACACAGGCGATCAGCGAGGGGGCCAGCCGTGTCTCGGCCATCCCCGAGGTGCGCGAGTCGCTCTTGGAGCTGCAACGCGCCGCTGGCCGCCGCGGCGGCGTGGTGCTCGAAGGGCGCGACATCGGCACGGTGGTGTTCCCCGACGCCGAGGCCAAGTTCTTCCTGACGGCCAGCGTGGACGTGCGCGCGCGCCGCCGCCACGAGGAGCTCGCGCAGCGTGGCTACCCGCAGAGCTTCGAGGACGTGCGCCGTGAGGTCATCGAGCGCGACAAGCGCGACAGCTCGCGCCCGGTCGCGCCGCTGCGCCAAGCCGCGGACGCCATCGTCGTAGATAGCTCGACGCTGAGCATCGACGAAGTGGTCGAGCGCATCGTCGAAGGAGTGCGCGCCGTTGAGCGGCGCCTGGCTCCAGCGGCGCACTGAGCGCGGCGAAGCGCGCGCCATGCGCGCGCGCTTCGCGCTCGGCTTGCTCGTCGCGGCGTGCTCGAGCGAGCGCGCCATCGCGCCGCCGCCAGCGGCCCCGCAGCTCGACGAGCCGCAAGTCGCCATCCCGGCGGATCTCGATTTGGTGCTGCGCGCCGATCTGAAGCGCATCCGCGCGGCGCTCGGCATGGATGCGGCGGCTCCGCTGCTCGAAGGCCTGAGCCAACGGGCGCCCCGCGACGAACCCGACGGCGCGACCGCCGAGCTCGGCCGCAAGCTGTTGCTGGCCGCCGACACCATCTGGGTCGGCGTGCGACCCGGCCTGGCGGCGGAGCTCACCGACAGCGTCGTCATCCTGCGGGGTGATTTTCGCGCCTTGGTGCCGAGCGAGCTCGGCGGCGAGCCGCCTTGGGGTCCCGCCGAAGATCTCGGCGGCGCGGTGCGGCGCTTCACACGGCCGGCCCCGCGCCTGCGCTCGTCGCCGGCCGTGCTCTACGTCGCTGGCAGTGAGCTCGCCGTGCTCGGCTCCTTCGCGGAGATCGACGCGCTCGAGCGCAGCCTGGAGCAGGGCCACAGGGACGCCGCGCTGCGCGCGCCCGAGCACGGCTTGGTCTCGGTCGCGATGCGCGTCCCGCCGCTGCGCCGCGCGCTCGCCGCGCGCTCCCCCACGCTCGCGCGGCTCATCGACGGCGTCCGCACGCTGGAGGGCAGCGCCGATCACGACGGCGTCAAACTCCGGCTGCGCGTCGATCTCGCCCTGGAGGACGCCGAGCGCGCCCGCGCCCTGAGCGCCGGCCTCGAGCGCCTGCGCTCGGCGCTCGCGAGCCCGGCGCGCCCCTGGCTCGAGCGCGCGGAGGTAAAGGTGCTGGCCCAGGACGTGGCGCTCACCCTCGACCTCTCGAGCGATGAGCTGAAGCAGGTCGTGCGCTGCTGGCAGCGGGCGGATTGTTGAGCCCGTGGTAGCGTGCGCGCCGTGCAAGCGAGCCACCCCGAGTCGTCGAACGCCGTGCCGTTCCGGCGCGTCGCGATCGTCTTCATCGTGCTGTTGGCCATTGGCCTCGCGCTCGGCTTCGTCGTTTACCGGAAGTACGTCGCGTACGGGCCGCGCGCGGCCGAGCACGTGCCCGCGGACGCGACGCTCTTCGCGCGCATCGATTTGACGCACGTGATGCTGTACGAGCCGGCGCGCCGCTCGCTGCTGCCACTCGCGGAGTGGGGAGCTCGACCGGAGCGCAAGCGCGCCGACGAGCTCACCGCGCGCGGCATCACCCTCGGCGCTGACGTGCGCGAGCTGTTGCTGGCCCTCGGACCGTCGCGCGAGGACTGGGTGCTCGTCATCGGCGGCAAGCTGCCGCGCGGCACCGTGACGGATACGCTCGCGACGATCCTCGAGGGCGAGCAGCGGCCGAGCGCGCTCGCGGCCGGCGGCGTTCGCGTGCTGGCGAGCGGCGCGGCCTTCGCGCAAGCGGCCGACAACACGTTCTTGCTGGCCTCGAGCGAGCGCCGATTGCGGAGCGCGCTCGCGGCGCGTCCCGCAGAGAGCGCTCTGACGCAAGGTGCCGGCGGCATCGTCGTCTCCGGCGCGCGCTTGGGCTCGCCCTGGCGGTCGCTGCGCGCCAGCTGGCGCGCAGGGTCCTTTGTCTCGATCGCCGGCAGCGCCGAATTCGACGACGCCGAGCAGGGGAGTGCGGCGCTGCGCGCGTTGCTCGCCCGCGGCCAGCGCATCGATCCCGCGCTGCACGCGCCCCTCGGCCAGGCGCGTTTGCATGCGCAGGGTAATGTGCTTACCTTCGAGCTCGACCTACCTCGCGAGGCCGTTGAAGCCCTGGCTCGCTGGGTGGCCGCACGGACCGACAGCATCGGACCGGCGGCCGTGCGTTGAAGGGCTGACGGCATTTCGAAGTGGAGCGGTCGGTTCGGCCGTTCACGTTTGACTCGCCGGACCGGGTGCGCTACCTCAGCGCCTCCCGAGGCGAGGCCGTGCACGGGTGCATCTTGCAACCTGCAGTGATCTCGCGCATAGGTCCCCCGCGACTGGAGGCAACGTTTCCTTCCATGACTGACACCCAAACCATCACCCAAGACAACCCGCTGTCGGGTTTCGCCGCCCTCTTCGAGGCCAGCGAAGAGAAGCAGGATATCGGTAGCGAAGGCGAGATCGTCACGGGCGTCATCGTGCAAGTGACGCGCGATTCGGTGGTGGTCGACATCGGCGGCAAGAGCGAGGGCGTGATCGCTCGCGACGAGTTCTTGAACGCGGATGGCGCCCTGACCGTGAAGGCTGGCGACCGCGTCGACGTCTTTGTCGAGAGCAGAGAGAGCGACGACGGCCTGATCTCCTTGTCCAAGGAGAAGGCCGACAAGATGAAGGTGTGGGACGAGATCTCGAGCGCCTGCGAGCGTGACGAGATCATCGAAGGCACCATCAGCCAGCGCGTGAAGGGTGGCCTGTCGGTCACGATCCGCGGCGGCGTGAAGGCCTTCCTCCCGGGCTCCCAGGTGGATCTGCGGCCCATCCGCAACCTGGAGAAGCTGATCGGCCAGACCTACGAGTTCAAGGTCATCAAGTTCAACAAGAAGCGCGGCAACATCGTGCTCTCTCGACGCGCGCTGCTCGAGCGCGAGCGCGACGAGATGAAGGCCAAGACGCTGCAGACCCTGGAAGAGGGGATGGTCGTCACCGGCACCATCAAGAATCTCACCGAGTACGGCGCGTTCGTCGATCTCGGCGGCATCGACGGCTTGCTCCACATTACGGACATGTCCTGGGGTCGCGTCAATCACCCCGGAGAGGTGTTCAAGGTCGGCGACGAGGTCACCGTCAAGGTTCTCAAGTACAACCCGGAGACGGAGCGCGTCAGCCTGGGCCTGAAGCAGACCCAGGAAGATCCGTGGAACCACGCGGAGGAGGCGTACCCGGTCGGCAAGCGCGTGCGCGGCAAGGTGATGAGCCTGACCGACTACGGCGCCTTCATCGAGCTCGAGCCCGGCGTGGAAGGTTTGATCCACGTCAGCGAGATGAGCTGGACCAAGAAGATCAAGCACCCCTCGAAGCTCTTGGAGATGAACCAAGAGGTCGAGTGCCAGGTGCTCGAGGTCGACGGCAAGGCCAAGCGCATCAGCCTCGGCCTCAAGCAGCTCGAGCCCGATCCCTGGACGCTGTTCACGGACAAGTACAAGCCGGGTGACAAGGTCGCGGGCAAGGTTCGCTCGATCACCGACTACGGCGTGTTCGTTGGCATCGAAGAGGGTGTCGACGGCATGGTGCACAAGACCGACCTGTCCTGGACGGTCAAGATCAACAACCCGGCCGACGTCTACAACAAGGGTGATGACGTCGAGGCGATCATCCTCAGCATCAACCACGACGAGAAGAAGGTCAGCCTCGGCGTGAAGCAGCTGTGGGACGATCCCTGGCTCGAGCTCATCAACAAGTACAAGCCCGGCACCGTCGTGGACGACGCGACCGTCATCAGCGTCACCGACTTCGGCGCGTTCGTGCGCATCACCGAGGGCATCGAGGGTCTGATCCCGACCAACGAGATCCCGCCCACCGCCAACGTGGCGCGCGGCGAGAAGGTGAAAGCCGAAATCTCGAACGTCGACAGCCAGGATCGCCGCGTGACGCTCACGATGCGCAACCCCGGCGAGAGCCAAGAAGCCGAGCAGCTCATGGTCATGCGCCGTGAGACGCAGGGCAAAGGTGCGACCCTCGGCGACGTGCTCAAGGAGAAGCTCGAGAGCATGAAGAAGACGCCGTCCGTCGCCCCGCCGCCGCCCAGCGACGACAAAAAAGACGAGGAAAAGTAGCAGACTCGGGCGCGAGAGCGCCCGAGCCCATGCGCCCGAGCCCATGCGTCTTGAAGCGTGACCAACCCCGTCAGCGTGCGTGATCCAATCTCCAGCCACGCCGGCGGGGGTGGCTGGACACGTGGGCGCATCGTGTTCCTCTCGATCAGCGCCGCCATCGCGATGGCGGTGCTGGTCTGGGCGCGCGAGGTCTTGCTGCCGTTCGTTCTGGCGCTGATCCTCGCCTACGTGCTCACCCCGCTCGTCGCTCGTTGCGAGCAGCTCAAGCTGCCGCGACCAGCGGCGATTTTGCTCGTCTACGCCGTCACCATCCTCGGCGTTTATTTCTCCGCTGCCGCGATCTTCCCGCGCATCTACAGCGAGGGTCAGAAGCTCGCCCGCGACACGCCGGAGCTCATCGAGCGCATCACCAACCAGTGGGGACCGCGCGCCGAAGGTTGGCTGCGCGAGCTCTCCGCGCGCGGTGGCCGGACCGCCGAACCGCCGCCGCCCTCCGGGCCGCCGCCGGCCATCGAGTTTCGGCAGCTGCCCGACGGTAGCTTCAGCATTCAGATCGGGGCCGGGTTCGACATCGTGCAGCGCGGGCCGGGCCATTGGCGCGTAGGGCCCGCCGTTGGGCGCTCGTCCTCCGAGCTCGATATTTCGCGGCTGACCTCGCAGGGCATCGAAGAGTTCGTCGGCTACGTCAAGCGCAACGCGTTCGAGCTGATTCGCATCGGGCACAAGCTGCTCTCCAGCGTAACGCGCGCGATCTTCCTGTTGTTCATGACCTTGATGGTCGCCGGCTACGTGATGCTCACGCGCGAAGCGATCGTGGACTTCTTTCGCTCGCTCGTGCCGCCGCGCTCGCGCGTCGGCTTCGACCGGCTGCTCTTTCGCATGGACCGCGGGCTCTCCGGCGTGGTGCGCGGTCAGCTCGTGATTTGCGCGGTCAACGGACTGCTCTCGTTGATCGGCTTCTGGATGTTCGACCTGAAGTATTGGCCGATCCTCACCATCGTCGCGGCCGTGCTCAGCATCATCCCGATCTTCGGCTCCATCCTGAGCTCGGTCCCAGCCGTCATGATCGGCCTCACGCAGGGTTTCTGGACGGCGCTCTGGGTGCTGTTGTGGATCATCGGCATTCACCAGGTCGAAGCCAACCTGCTAAACCCGAAGATCATCGGCGCGGCGGCCAAGATTCACCCCGTGTTAGTGGTGTTGGCGCTGCTCATCGGAGAGCATTTCTACGGCCTGTGGGGGGCCTTGTTCGCGGTGCCGACGCTCTCGATCGCGCAGAGCGTGTTCAATCATTTCCGCTTCCAGTCCTTGCCCGACGCGCCCCCGGACAGCTTGCTGCCCGGCGGCAGCGGCCGCTCGACTTCAACGAGCTCTGCTACCGCTAGCGGCGCGTGAGAGCGCGTTAGCTGCGCCGCGTCGTCCCCGCGCCGCAATATGATGTGATCGGCGTCGAGCCGCGCTGCGTCGCGCGCCGCTCGCCGGTTGAGAGGCGTTCGGGGACGCGCTATAGCCACACCGTGGCCAAGGAAACGCGCAAGCTGCGCCGCGCCCAAGAACAGCACGAGAGCGTCGGCAAGGATAAACGTGACGCGCTCAAGCGTCCGCTGGTCGTCAAGCCGAACGAGATGCCGAATCCGTTGGGCGCCGATCAGCTGAAGAGCCTGGGGTTGCGCCTTGGCCTGCCGCTGCTCGCGATCTGGATGCTTTGCGGCTTGATCGCGGGCGTCGTCTACTCGCCGACGGTGAAGGTGGTGTTGATCGCCGTGCCGGCCGTGCTCACGCTCGTCGCCGCCGGTCTGATCTTCTGGATGCTGCGTCAGGCGAAGAAGGCGCGCGGCGTGGCCAGCATCCTCCAGAAGGTGGAGACGCAAGAGGATCGTCAAGCAGCGCTCAGCCAGCTGGAGACTTCGTTCAAGAAGAGTGATCCCGCCGCGGTCTTCGCGCGCGCCCAGCTCGAGCTGCAGGAAGATCCGAAGAAGGCGCTGGCCACGCTCGAGCAGATTGATCTCAACAAGGTGCTGGCGCCGGTCGCGGACGAAGCGCGCAGCCAGCGCGCGATGATTCACCTGATGCTGGGTGAGGTGAACCTCGCGCGGCAGCTGGTGGACGGCGTGGATCTGAGCCGTCACCAGGACGCCCGCTCGCGCGCGATGATGGCGGCGGTGTGCTCGGAGGCGTGGGCGCGCAGCGGCGCCGCCAAGAAGGCCCACGAGACGCTGAGCCTGTTCGACCCCGAAGAGGCCACCTTCGAGCAGCTACGCCCGCAGCTCTATCGCGCCTGGGCGTTCACCTACGCGCAGACCGCCGACACCAAGGGCATGCGCCGCGCGCTGAAGAAGCTCGCCGCGCAGGACATCCGGCTGCTGGCTGGTTTTCTCGTCAAGCGCACGCACCCGCTGTTGCAGAAGGAAGCCAAGAAGGTCATCGAGCAGAGCGGGATGGTGCCGCGCCGCATGCAAATTCAGCGCGGCTAGGGCTAGTCGCGGCCGAGCGTCGCGCGCGCCACTGGACGGATCGCGATCTCGGGCAGCAGCTCGGCGTAAGAAACGACGTCGAGCTCGGGGAAGTCCACCTCGAGCAGCTTGCGCACGAAGCGCCGGATGTCCGGTGGCGTGAGCAGCACCGGACGCACGCCCTCTGCGAAGCTGCTCGAGCCGCGGCGCACCGCCTGCACGATGTCGCGGCCCGCGGCGGGCGCCAGCGACAAGAAGCTGCCTGCGCTGGTGCGCTGGATCGCCCCGCGCAGCGTCTCTTCGATGGGCGAGTCGAGCAGCAGCACGTTGAGCTCCCGACCGCCGTGAGTGAGGCCGTGCGTGATCGGGCGCCTGAGCTGGGAGCGCACGAACTCGGCGAGGTTGAGCGGATCCTTCTCGCTGTGCGCGACCGCGGCGAGCGCTTCCAGCACGGCGCGCAGATCTCGCACGCTGACGCGCTCTTCGACGAGCCGACGCAGCACGTCCGCCAGCAGCGGCAGCGCCACGGGCTTGGGCACGACTTGCCGCACGGTCGCCGGCGCGACCTGCTCGAGCTGGTCGAGCAGCGCTTGCGTCTCCGCGATGCCCAAGAAATCACCCGCCCGCCGCCGCAAGAGCGGCAGTGTCTCGGCCACGAGCGAGCCGGGGATCTGCGCGTCCGGCACCGACTCCGGGAAGGTGATCACCCGCGCTGGGATCTCGTACAGCAGGATCGCGGCGTGGCGCGGCGGCAAGTCGCGATTCTCCGCCAAGCGGCCGCGCGCGAGCGGCACACCGAGCTCGCGGAACAAGAGCTCGCGCACCGCGGTCATGGCCGAGCGCAGCCCAGGACGGCGCAGCTCGCCGCCGCGCAGGTCGTCCTCTTCGAGCGGCCACAAATCCGAGCTCACCTCGACACCCCAGGGCACCACCAACGGCACGAAGCGCGGCTCGTTGCCGTCCGGGCGGCGCTGGATCGGCTCTGCCGCGGCCAGCGCCGCTTCGGCGCGCAGCGCGCGGGCGCGCGAGCGCGAGGCAGCGAAGAGCAGGGCACCAATCACCAGAAACGGCAGCCCGGGTAGGCCGGGCACCAGCGCCAGCGCGATGACGAAGCCCGAGGCGAGGCGCAGCGCGCGCGGCTGGCCGAGCAGCTGCGACGCGAGCTCGGCGCCGAGCGGTGTGTCCGCCTCCTCGCTGGCGACGCGCGTCACGAGCACGCCCGCGGCGGTGGCTAGCACGAGTGACGGGATCTGCGTGACCAGGCCGTCGCCGATGGTGAGCAAGCCGTAGCGCTTGAGCGCCGCGCCGGCTTCCATGTCGCGCTGTCCGACGCCGATGGCGAGCCCGCCGAGGATGTTGATGATGGCGATGACGAGCGAAGCGATGACGTCGCCTTTGACGAACTTCATCGCGCCGTCCATGGCGCCGTAGAACTGACTCTCGCGCAGCAGCGCGCGGCGGCGGCTGCGCGCCTCATTGCCGTCGATCGAGCCCGAGCGCAGCTCGGCGTCGATGGCCATCTGTTTACCGGGCAGTGAGTCGAGCGTGAAGCGCGCGCCGACCTCGGCCACGCGCTCGGCGCCCTTGGCGATGACGATGAATTGAATGATGGTGAGGATCAAGAAGACGACGCCGCCGACGACATAGTTGCCGCGCACCACGAACTCGCCGAACGCGCGGATCACCTCGCCCGCGTCGGCCTGCAACAAGATCAGGCGAGTGGACGAGACGTTGAGCGAGAGCCGCACCAGCGTGGTGATGAGGAGCAGCGTCGGGAAGGCTGCGATCTTCAGGCCATCGCTGACGTAGAGCGAGACGAGCAGGATCGTCACCGAGAAGGCCAGATTCGACGCGAGCAGCAGGTCGAGCAGCCACGTCGGCAGCGGCACCACCATCGAGCCGACCACCGCGATGACGAGCGCCGCGAGCGCCGCGTCCGCCGTCGCGAATCGCGGGCGGCGTGGAGTAAGCTCGATGGTCGTGGGGCTGGTCATGGTCGCGGCTCTTATGTGGGAGTCAGCTGGGGCTGGTAAATAGTGAGAGCACGCCGGTATAAAGCTGCACCGCGGGCGCTCCTTCGTGCGGCGCGACCTCGAACGACGAGCTCATGCCGACCAGCGGGAGCTCGGGAAAGCGTGCACGGATGATGCGCGTGTCCACGTCGGAGGCGCCGTAGAGCGAAGCGCCGCGCCCAGCGCAGTTCACGTACACCGCGAAACGCGGCGCAGAGCCGGCGCTGTCGCGCGAGAGGCGCGCGGTCATGGCCTCCAAATCCAGGCGCGCGGCGGCCGCGTCGCGGATCGCGAAGCCCATGCGCAGCCCGGGACGGATCTCCTCCGACACCACTAGTCCCTCGCGCACGGGATCGACGCCCTGAATCCCGCGCAGCAGCAGCGGCGCGTGGGGCGTCTCGTCTTCGCTCTCGCCTTCGGGCGCGAGCGCCACGAACACCAGCGGCTGATCGTTCAGGGCGCTGGCCGCGGCCGAGAGGACCTCGAGCGCGCGGACGCCCTCGAGCTCGAGCACCATGGGGCCGCGGGCGGCGGTGATGCGCATCAACGGCGTGATGAGACGGCACGCGGGTGACGACCGCACCAGCGGCGGCGCCATGCCGCGGATGAGCAGCGCGCCCGCCGGCGCCGGCTTGGCGTTGCCGTCCGGACCGAGCGTCAACACGCTGTCATCGCTGGCGGTGCCCGCGCCGGCGAGCGCCCCGCAGCGCAGGCTCTTCAGCGGCTCGAGCGCGTGCGGCGCCATACCCTTCGGCCGGACGAACACGAACGCGGTGGTAACCGCCGTGACGCGCGGCTCCAGTGCCCGCGCCAGCGTCACGCCCAGATCCGTCCCGGCGCCGTTCGAGACGCTCAGCACCTCACACTCGCCGCCTTGCCAAATCAACCCCGCGGCGGCCGCTTCGCCCTCGAGCTCCCCGCGCTCGGTGAGCACGCCGTGCCCGCCGGCGATGAGCACGGGCAGGGGATAGCCTAGCGCGCGTTGCAGCCGCTGGCCCAGCTCTTCGAGCCGCAGTGCCAGCTCGCCGCACACGAAGAGCAGGGCGCCGCTCGGCCGCGCGATGCTGCGGCTCGCCTCCACGAAGGCGCGGGCGACATGGGCCGGGCTCTCGCCGCGAGCGAGGAAACTGGCTGCGCCCCGTGCACTCATGTGCTCGAGACCATAGCCCCGCTGGGCCGGCCAGTGGAGGGGGATCCGCGCGTGAGCGCGCACGTTTGCCGGGACACGCAGCCGATGGTCGCCAATGTGGGAGGGAACTGCGTCGCGCGCAAGACTCGGCTCTTCCCGGCTCTTCGGAACTCTCCTATTCTCACGGATACATGCCGGCCGAAGGCCAGCTCTTGATGCGCTCGTTTGGCGGCACCGACATCGGTCGGAGACGCGCCATCAATGAGGACGCTTATCTCTGCGACGACGAGCTCGGGCTGTGGGTCGTCGCCGACGGCATGGGCGGACACGCCGCTGGCGAGGTCGCGAGCCGTGAGTCGATCGACACCATTTTCGGCATGGTGCGGCGCGGCAAGGAGTCCCTGCCGCTCGACGGCTCGCCCAGCGAAGAAAAGGCGCGCGCGGCGTGCCGCGTGATCGAGGGCGCCGTGCAGGCGGCCACCTATCTCGTCTTTGCCATGGCCGAGCTCGACCGCGGCAAGGCCGGGATGGGCACCACCATCACCGCGATGATGCGCTTCGGTGATTCGATCGTCCTCGGGCAGGTCGGCGACAGCCGCATCTATCGCCTGCGCGACGGCTACGCCGAGCAGCTCACCGAGGATCACACCCTGATCGCGTGGCAGCTCAAGCAAGGCTTGATCACGGAGAACGAAGCGCGCGTCAGCAAGCAACGTAACGTCATCACCCGCGCCGTGGGCAGCCGCGACTACGTCCAGGTCGACACCAGCGTGTGGGAGGCGCAGGACGGCGACGTTTACCTTCTGTGCAGCGATGGCCTGCACGGCTACTTGAACTTGGAGGAGATCGGCGACGCTTTGTGCGAGGGCGGGGAGCTCGCCGTGCGGCAGCTCATCGAGAGCGCGAACGCTCGCGGCGGCAAGGACAACATCACCGCCATCGTCGTGGAGGTGACGTCGCCCATCCCGATCTCGGAAAGACCAACGGATCCGGGTATTTTTAGGGGAACTTGAGCGTGCTTTCGAGGCAGGGAGGGAGCCTCTTGCGGCGCGCGGAGGGGGACGGCCTGCGGCCAGGGACCGGATTGTTGGCCACCGACCGGGAGCTCCGGTAGCGCTGTTTCTGCGAGGTCATCGATGAAGGCAAAGCGAGTAGGCGTCATCATGGGTGGAGCTTCCGCCGAGCGCGAGGTGTCGCTCGAGTCGGGTCGCGCGATCACCCGCGCGCTCTGTGATGCCGGCCACGACGCGGTGCCCATCATCCTCGATGAAGGGGTCGACCCGCTGGAAGCCATCGTCGATGCGCAAATGGACGTCGCTTTCCTCGCGCTGCACGGGCGGCTGGGCGAGGACGGCTGTGTTCAGGGCATGCTCGAGTGGCTGCGCATCCCGTACACGGGCTCTTCGGTGCTGGCCAGCGCGCTCTCCATGGACAAGCTCAAGGCCAAGGAGCTGTTCCGGCTGCACAACGTGCCCACGCCGCCTTATTACGCGCTCGACGCGGGGCAGCCGCTCGCCGAGCTCGAGACCATTCACGGCTCGTTCGGCTTCCCGGTCGTCGTCAAGCCGCGACGCGAAGGGTCGAGCTTCGGCGTGTCACGCGCCAACAACCTGAGCGAGCTGGCGCGCGCGGTGGAGCAGGCGCTGCACTACGACGACGGCGTGCTCGTGGAGCGGTTCATCGCGGGGCGTGAGGTGCACGTGGGCATCCTGCGCGGGCGCGTGCTCGGGGCCATCGAGGTGGCGCCGCGCTCGGGCTTCTACGATTTCGACGCCAAGTACACGCCGGGCCTGACCGACTACTACATGCCCGCGCGGCTCGCCGCGACGCGCTACCGCGGCGTGCTAGCGCTCGCGGAGCGCGCCGCTCGTGCGCTCGAGACCGAGGGCGCCGTGCGCGTCGATCTCATCGTCACCGAGGGCCAAAACGAGTACGTGCTGGAGGTCAACACCTTGCCGGGCATGACCTCGACCAGCTTGCTGCCGAAGATCGCGGAGGCCGCGGGGTTCGATTTCAGCGAGCTGTGTCAGGCGATCCTCGAAGGCGCGCGGCTACACAGCGCGTCGCTCGTGCCACGCGCCGCGGACGTCGTGCTGTTTCCGGCGCCGGAAGAGGCGGCTCGCAGCGCGACGCCCGCCTCCGGCCGCCGCAGCAGCGGCGGGCGTCGTCAACGTTCGCGCGCCGGCTAGGCGCGAGCGCCGCCGCTCAGGGCGTGAGCAGCGCCGCGATCGCGGCTTCGTCACGGTGCGCGCGCAGCTTCTCCACCAGCGCTTCTCGCGTAGCCCACGGCAGCACATTGCCGCGCGGGGTGCGGTACTCGAGGTACAGGTTTTCATCGGTGGAGAGCAGCGTACGCGGCGTTTCCCCCGCTTCGCGCGCCGCCTCTTCGAGGAAGGCGTCCAGGCCGTGGTCCAGCACCAAGACGTCGTCGAGCAGCGCCGCGAGCTCGCGCTCGAAGGGCAACACCTCGCGCAGCAACGGCCGCTTTTCGAGCTCGAGCAAGCGCTGCTGTGAGGCGCGCAGCGGCTGTTGCGAAGCGACCAGGATGCCCTGGCCGCCGCCGTAAAACAGCGCCACGTGCGCGAAGCTCTGGCGCAGCGTGTTCACGATCGTGGCGAAATCACGCTCGTAGACGTGGTGCAACTGCACCCATTGTTGGAACACGCCCTGCGGCTTCAAGCGAGCGCGCACCAGCTCGTAAAATTCCCGGCTGTACAGGTTGGCGGCGCCGGCGAACCAGATGCTCGACAGCTCCATGCTGATGAGGTCGTATTGACGATCGCTGACCAGCAGGTGATTGCGTCCGTCCGCGTGCACCAGCTCCACGCGCGGATCGTCGATGGCGCCGCGATTGGGGCCCTGAAAGTAGCGGCGAGCGGCCTCAACGATGGCCGGTGAGATCTCGACCACTCGGATGTGCGCCCACGGATACGTAGCCAGCGTCCCGAGCGTCGTGCCGGTGCCGAGGCCGATGACCAGCGCCTCATCGAAGCGCTGCACGAAGATCGAGGGATAGTGGGCGAAGAAGCGCTGCGCGTTCATCTCCCAGCCCGTGTTGCCCTGGAATTTGCCGTTCGTGTACAGCGTGTAGACGCCGTCCGCCAGCGCCACGGTGGTCACGCCGCCGTGTACGTCCTCGCGGATGCTCACCACCTGCTGCGTCGCTTTTTGCCCTTCGAAGTACACGTTCGCGCCGCTCGTCAAATCTTCGAGCTTCCACGCCGGCGCGAGCACGCCGGCGAGCAGCGCTGCCGCCCCGACGACGCCGCCCGCCCAGCGCGCGCTGTGGTTCGCCCAGCTCAGCGCGAGCAGCGCGGCACCCACGAAGCCGACTCCGATGGCGGACAGCGAATGTTGTGAGCCCAGCGCGGGGAGCACGACGTAGCCGGTCAGCAACGCGCCCGACACTGCGCCCAGCGTGTTGATGGTCGTCAGCTTGCCCACCCAGCCACCGACGCCGTTGTAGCGCGCCACGTGCTGCAGCAGCAGCGGGAAGGTGAGGCCCATGAGACTCGTCGGCAACAGCAGCGCCGCGAACGCGATCAGCGCGCGCACCGCTTCGCGGCCTTCGAAGGTCGTCACCGCTTCCCCGCTGACCGCGAACAGCTTCGGCAGCTGATCCCACATCGGCAGCGTGGCCAGCAACGCCAGAGCCGCCGCGGCCAGGCCGAGCGCGATAGCGCCGTCCGAAAACAGCCGCCGCGCCCGGCTCGCCAGCGACGCGCCGAGGAACAGCGACGTCAAAAACGCCGCCAGGATCAGCCCAAACGCGTACGCGCTGTTGCCGATGATCAGCGCCAGGAGGTGCGTGAAGACCACCTCGCTGGCGAACACCAGCCCGCCCGAGGCGAAGGCCAGCGCTGCCAGCAACCAGCGATCTCGGCTGCCGGGAGCGGCGGCGATCAAACTCACGGGCGCGGCGTCCAGCGCGGGATTGCTCGCCCGTGCGTCACCCGCAGAGGTCGTGCTCGTGACGCTCAGCGCGCGCCCACGGAGCGCGGCGGCGACGCCGACCGCGGCGCTCGCCAGCGCGGACAGCAGCAGCGTGCCGGCGACCCCGAGCGCCGGCAAAATGCAATAGGCGGCTAGCAGCGCGCCGCCGGCCCCGCCGAAGGTATTCGCCGCGTACAAGGCGGCGAGACGTCGCTCACGGCGAACCGGCTCAGGCTCCGAAGCCTCGATGCCGCGTGACAGCAGCGGCAACGTCGCGCCCATGGCCATCGTGGGCAGCACCACCAGCGCCGTGGCCGTCAGCCAGCGCAGCGCGCTCAGCAACGCCAGCGAGCTGGGCGCCGAGCGCGCGAGCGCGGCATAGAGCGGCGTCAACGCGCGGAAGCCAAGCGGCGTCAGCGCGACGCTCACCGCCACCGCGACCTCCAACACGCCATAAGCGACGAGCGGCCGCCGGATGCGCGCCGACCACTTACCGCCGAGGTACGCGCCCAGCGCCAGCCCCGTCATGAACGCCGCGAGCACCGCGCTCACCGCGTGCGCCGTAGCGCCCACGATGTAGGCGAGGTACTTCGAGAAGCAGAGCTGATCGACGAGCCCCGTCGCGCCAGAGACCACGAATAAGCCGAGCGTCAGCGCGAAGGGCAGCGGCGCCGCGGACGGCGTCCGGGGTCCAGCCTCTGGCTCAGCGCTGGCGTGCTGCGAAGCGGCCTGCGACACGGCGGCGGACCATACAGCGGGCAGACCTGCGCTACGAGCCTTTGCGGCCCTCCGCGCGCCATTCCAGCGCTCTTCGCCGCGCAGCAGCGGCTCCTCGGCCTCATTCGTCCGCGACCTTCACCTTGGGGTTGTCGATCGCGAATCTTCAGACTATGTTCCCGCGCCCTCGAGAACCTAGTCCCCATCGTCTAGCCGGCCCAGGACACGGCCCTTTCAAGGCTGTAACACGGGTTCAAATCCCGTTGGGGACGC
>CBINHN010000095.1:0-17261 GCA_966250485.1 uncultured Sorangium sp.
GGGGAGTGGGGGAGTGGGAGCGGGGGAGCGGGGGAGCGGGGGAGCGGGAGCGGGGGAGTGGGAGCGGGAGCGGGGGAGCGGGAGCGGGAGATCGGGAGCGGGAGCGGGGGAGCGGGGGAGTGGGAGCGGGAGCGGGAGCGGGGGAGCGGGAGAGCGGGGGAGATCGGGAGTGGGTCGAGCACACTGCAGACTCGTTATCGAGCTTCTTTGAACTGCGACTTTCATCGTGCCGCTACTCCGCCCCTCCCGTTCCCGAGTCCGAGCCCGAGTCCGCGTCCGCCCCCGAGTCCGCCCCCGCTCCCGAGTCCGCTCCCGCTCCCGCTCCCGAGCCCGAGTCCGAGTCCGAGCCCGAGTCCGCTCCGGCTCCCGAGTCCGAGTCCCGCTCCCGCTCCCGAGTCCGCTCCCGCTCCCGAGTCCGCTCCCGCTCCCGAGTCCCGCTCGGCTTCGCCACCTCCGTCGCGATGACTCGCATCGCGAGGGACGCATCCGTCGGTGCTGGGCTTGGCTTGCGTCATGCCGGAGACGCGCACGTCGTGCGCCGGCGCCGTCGCGATACGTCGCGTGGCGGTGGGGCGCCGTCACATGACCTGCGCGAGTGAGGGCATGACGCAAGCCAAGCCCAACACCTCCTCTCTGCCACACCACAGATTAATCGCTTATCAGCTCGCGCTCGAGCTCGTAAAGGTCGTCGCGGGGATTCGAATCGGCGATGCTCAGCTGCGGCAACAAGCACGTAAGAGCGCTGCGAGTGCGGCGCTCAATAGCGCGGAAGGTGCCGCCCGCCAAACGCTCGCAGATAAGAGCCGCGCTTACGGTATCGCGCTCGCAGAGTGCTGCGAGTGCTGTGCGGCGGTCGAGATCGCCGCCGCACTTGGCGCTTGCTCGGCAGAGAACGTCGAGCGAGTAGTCGCGCTGGGCTCGCGGCTGAAAAACGTGCTGAGCTGGCTGGTGCGCTGAGCAGGAGAGCACGTCTCCATCGACGTCCGCGTTGGATCGCTGCTTGGTCCAGCGCGCGGTTGCACGCTGGCAGGTCGCTCATCGCGGCTTGGTGCGCGCGCGATGAAGCGAAAACCAACAGCGTCGGCCAGGCGCGGGCGCGGAACCGCGCGGCGACGCAGAGAGGAACCGGGGGCCGACGAAGACGGACGGTCGCGCCCTTTACGATGAGGGGCCCCAATGAACAGGTTCACGGGTCGCAGCAAGAGGCTCGGGCGGTGCAGGATGACTAGGCGGTTCCCGAGAGAAGGAGTCGATCGATTTCCCTGCCGACGGTGGTGGAAAGTCGAGAGACCAGGTCGAGCGGGCATGAGCTACGTTTGCAGGTGAACGACGGCAGAGCTTTTGCCATTGTAGGCGTAGTCATCAGCCCCGCGCGCCTCACGATGTGAGCAATTGAGGGCCGGCTCTCAAGATGGTTTCCGCATCCTGGGCAGGCTCGGGCTCTCACTCGCCGCGGCGGGCTGGGTCTGGCGCGGCGAGCGCGCCATTCGCCGAGCTCTCAACGCTATCGAGACCCACGCCGCGGAGCTTGGTGTCGAATCATCCAGGGTGCCGTCCGGCAGCCGAATGACGAAGAGGTTGGCGGGTTTGAGATCGCGATGCACGATGCCGAGCCCGTGCGCTTCGGCGAGCGCCTCACAGGCCTGGATGGACACTCGAGGCAAGGGCGAGGCAAATGCCCGCGTCAGCCCTCGCTCTACTCCGAACCGGCCAGCGCGTCGATGGACGAATCTGTTCAAGCTCGCGCTCGCTAGTAGCCGACGTCTTCGTCTTCGTCGCTGCGCGCGTGCGTGGTGCCGGCGGCTCGCGGTTTTATGAGGCGTGGCCTGGGGGCTTTGACCGCTGTCGGAGGCTTTGCGCTGACGCTGCGGGATGGGGTCGTGGCCGCGGAGGGTCGGGCTGCCGCGGACGTTGCGGCGGGCGGCGCGCTCGCTGCGGTGGCCGCGGGCGCGGGGAGAACTGGCGTGGCCGCGGCTTGTGCGACGCTGGGCGCGCTCGCGGCGGGTGCGCTGGGCGGCGCTGCGGCGCGGGCGCGCTGGAACATGAATGCGCCGAGGGCCGCGGCGCCGCAGGCGAGCGCCGCGACGAGGATGATGCGGCGCGAGCGACCGGGGCGCAGAGTCTCGAGATCCTCGATGCCGAGCGAGGTCGCGACGGGTCCCGTGCTCACCTCGATGCTGGGCGCGTTCGAGAGCGCTGGCGGTGACACGCTGCTGAGCTCGACGCGCTGGAGCGCAGGGTTGGAGCCGCTGAGGAGGTTGCGGGTGCGCTCGGCTTGCAGGCGCGCGCGCCGCGGCGCGAAGGGATAGAGCGCTAGGGCGACCTCCGCGACGTTCTGGTAGCGCTTGTCTACGTCTTTCTCGAGGCAGCGTAAAATAACGGCTTCGAGCTCGGGGGGGCAGTCGGGGAGCAGCTTGCGCAGCGGGATCGGATCGCGCTCCAGAATGGCGGCGCCGAGCTGCATCAGGGTCGGCGCGTCGAAGACGCAGGCGCCGGTCAGCAGCTCGAACAGCACGCAGCCGAGCGCCCAGATGTCCGTGCGCGCGTCCACCTCGCCAGCGGCGCGGATCTGCTCCGGCGACATGTACGCGGGCGTGCCCATCGGCATCATCGTCTTCACGAATTGCCGCGGCGCGTGGCCGGCGCTCGCCAGCGCGACCTTGGAGATCCCGAAGTCGAGCACCTTGATGATTTCGACGCCCTCCGCCTGCCGGGCGAGGAACAGGTTCTCCGGTTTGATGTCGCGGTGCACGATGCCGACGGAGTGCGCGCTGGCCAGCGCTTCGCACGCCTGCATCACGTATTCGACCGCGGTGATGATCGGCAGCCGGCCTTGTGCGCGGATCACGTCCGCGAGATCACGCCCGTGCAGGTGCTCCATCACGATGAACGGAACACCGCTCGGCAAGCTGCCCACGTCATAGACGCGCGCGACGTACTCGCTCTTGATGCGCGCGGCGGCGCGCGCCTCGCGCGAGAAGCGCAGCACGACTTGCTCGTGCGCCATCGACTCTTCGCGCAAGAATTTGAGCGCGACCATCTCGCCCAGCTCGAGGTGCATGGCCGAGACCACGTAGCCGACGCCGCCGGCGCCGAGCAGCCCGATCACCTCGTATTTACCGTTGATGATCTCGCCGAGCGCGAAGGGCAAGCGCACGACCTCGTCCGCGGAGACCGCCACCGAGCCGCTGGCGGGCAGCGGATCCGTGGGACGCCCGGGCGTGCTGAGCTTGGCCCCGGAAGCGGGCGCGAGCTCGCTCAGAGGTCCGAGGGCCGCCAAAATGTCCGGCTCCGTTGCTGCCTTTTTTCTCCCTGGGCTCATGACGGTCGACTCCGGGCTCGTGCGCTGACTGCGGCTTTCGGCAGTCGTGATCCCCGTTGCTTCAAGCGGCGCTTTCCGACTCGAGCTTCAGTGTCGCGTCCCGAGTTTGGTAGGTCAAGGTCCGCACTGCGTGTATTTGCCGATTCGCTCTTGCTTGGCGAGATCGAAGGTGAGACCAGAGCTCTGATACACCGCGGTGTTGCCGTTGGTGCCGATGCACCACATTTCGAGCGTGCCACCGACCACCGCGCCGTTCATGTCCCACTCGAGCGGACCGAACGTGCCGATCGCGGTGATCTTCTCGCCCGCTGCGAGGTGCTGAAAGGCTCGCAGCGCTTTGGTGCCGCCCACTTCGATGCGCGTCGGGCCGCCAGCGAGCCGGCGTAAACCGGCGGAGATATCGCTGCCGGTCACGATCTCGTGCTCGGTCGTGGCGATGGCGAAGGCGATGGCGTACGCCGCGTCGTAAGCCGGACCCACGCCAGAGGTGGTCGGCGAGGAGCCGGGAAACGCCACTTGGTAGTCGAGCTTGAACGAGCTGTAGACCGCGGCAGATTCAGGATCTGGTGTGATGCCGGTGCCGCGCACGCGGCGGCGGAGGTCGTCGTTGCCGCTCGTCAACGTGATCAGCTCCGGCACCTTCACTGAGTCGATCAGCATGTAGTACGGGCGATTGGTGCCTTTGGGCCAGGCCTCCTCGAGCGGCTTCATCACGTTGGTGATGGCCTCGGCGGTGCCGGCCAGCACCATGATGTCCGGCGCGAGCGCCAAGTATTTTTCGACGATCGCGTGCTGATCCGGCTGATTGTAGTCGTACGGATCGATCAGCACGTTCCTACCGAAGTTGAGCGGGTCGGCGAGCGGCTTGCCGTTCAGCACCAGCGCGTTCAGGGACGTGCGCGTGCCAGTGCCGAGCGCGTCGTCGCGGAACACGACGCCGAGCTTGACCGCGCTGAGCTTGCGCTCGGCCATCAGCTGCTCCTCGAGATCGTTGATCTGGCTGATCATCAGCGGCGCGCGTTGCACGTCGTTGGGCGCCATCAGCCAGGTGAGATCGTTGTCGAGCAGCGCGGCGACGCTGGAGGCCACCGCCGTGGGCGACATCAGCACGGTGTTGCCGCGCACCGACACTTGGTTCGAGACGTCCAAGGTGTCCTGGCTGGTGTTCGGACCGACGATGGCGGGGACGTGCAGATCATCGACCAGGTGCCCCGCGGCGCGCATCAGGTTCGTCGACTCATCGCAGGAGACCAGCACGAGCTTGCGCGGATTGCCGGCGTCGCGAGTCGGCACGCCGCCCACGGCGTTGATTTGCTGCACCGCGAGCACCGCGCTTTGCTGGCGTTGAATGTTGGTCGCGGCCTGCGCGCCGACGGTCGAGAACAGCGAGCCGATCACGATGGCGCCGTCCTCGACTTCACCCGTCAGGGTCGTGCAATCTTCGCTCAGCAGTCGCGCGCAGCGGCCCTCCGGCAACACGCACACGGCGGCCTTTTCATTGCTGTTGCCGGCGCCCGCGCCGCCGTCCACGCGGCAATCCGAGTTTACGCTGCACTCCGTCTCGTTGACGCCGTCTTTGACCGAGAACTCGTTCAGTCCGGTCACCGAGTTGCAGCCGATGCCGAACAGAACGCTGAGCACAAACCCCGCTCTGGATGGCCGTGATGATCGCTTGTGCATATCGCTCTTCCGTGAAAGGCGCCCCGGTTAACGCGAGCGTCGGGGCTTTAGAACGGGCGCGAGGGACCGTTATGCCCGGTGCAAGCGTCCACTTGCCCCGGAGGTGAAGGGCTACGATGATCGGACATCGAAAGAAGATTGTGGCTCTCGGGTCATTGGCCGTGCAGCTGAGCGTGCTGTGCGCGACCCCCGCGCGTGCGGAGGAGGACCCTTCTGCGGCGGAAACCGCCGCGGCCCGCGCGCTCGCCGTGGAAGGCATGAAATTGGCCAAAGCCGGGCAGTGCGAGGACGCCATCGACAAACTGGAGCGCGCCGAAAAGCTGCACCACTCTGCGATCGTCTTGGCTCGCCTCGGCGAATGTTACATCGAGCGCGGCAGGCTCGTGGAGGGTAGTGAAACGCTGCGCAAGGTGCTGCGCGAGCCCGTTCCCGCCGATACCACTCCCGCGTTCGAACAGGCGCGCGAGCGCGCGCAGGTTCTGGTGCGCGACACCAAGCCCAAGCTCGCCGCGCTGACGATTACCGTCAACGGCGTCAAAGACAGCGAGCTGAGCGTAACGGTCGACGGCGCCGCGGTCCCCAACACAGTGCTCGGCGTGGAGCTGCCGATCGATCCTGGTGAGCACGCGATCGAGGCCAGCGCCGCGGGTTACTTTCCCGCGAAGAGCAGGGCTACGCTCGCGACCGGAGAGAAGCGCTCGCTGACGTTGGAGCTCAAGCCGGATCCGAGCGCTGTCGTGGCCAAGCCGCCGGAGGCCGCCGCCGAAAAGCGACGCAATGGCCCGCTGCGCTTCGAGAGCGCCCCGCACCTCGCGCCGCAGCCGGAGGCGGCCGAGAGCGCTGGCGGTCCCGGCGCCGGAAAGACCCTGGCGTACGTGTCGTACGGTGTCGGTCTCGCAGGGGTGGGTGTCGGTCTGGTGTTTGGCCGCGCGGCGATGCAGCAGCGCGATGAGCTGGACCGAGAGTGCCCGGGACGGGTTTGTGACCCGCAGCACCAGAGCCGGCTCGACGCCGCCAAGAGCAAAGGTCTGGTCTCGACCATTTGTTTCGGGGTCGGCGGCGCCGGGCTCGCGCTGGGCACGTTGTTTCTGCTCACGAGCAGCAGTTCTTCACAAGCGAGCGGCCAGGCTACGCCGCCCCGCCGCGCCTTTGACCTGCGCCCGAAAGCCGTGGTCGGCCTCGGCCGCGTGGCGGTGGGCGCGGACTTCTGAGCGCGTTCGCGCTTGCTGAAGGTCAGCGTGCCCTGAGGCGGCGCTCCGCGCAGCGCCAGCCAATCTCGATGTACTTCTCGCGCAAGTCGCGGTCGCCGAGCGCGGAGAACGAGTTGCCCTCGAGCTGCTCTTCGGGGCGAATCTCGATGATTTCGAGCTTGCGCCAGCCGAGCGCGTCCAGGACGCGTCGCCGCGTGTCCGCGTCCGCCGCCGAAGCGTCCAGCGCGGCCACGACCTTGGCAAGCTTGGCGTTCACCTGCTGCGCTTGCGTGAGATCGCGGAACAAGCGCTCGTTGATCACGATATCCACCGTCTGCCCGAGCAGGTCGGTGCCGCGCAGGGACTCCGGGACCGGCGCGCGCAGCGGGTTTCCGGTCACCGCGATGACGCGCTCTACGTCGGGGGACTCCAGCGCGTAAGAGATGGGCGTGTTGTTCACGGCTCCGCCGTCCGCGCAGGGGCCCAGCGCGTCGAGCTCCAATGGCTCGAACAAGAACGGAAACGCGGCGGAGGCAGCGGCTCCGCGCGCGATCGCGAGGCGACGCTCGGCGTCGTCCAAGTCGTGCTCGCTGAAGTCGAGGACATGCTCGAACGTCGTCGAGGTGACGTCGCCGCGCTGGCGCAGCGCGCCGTTCAGTCGCGTCGTGATCATTTGCAGCACGACGCTGGGCTTGGGCGCTTCCCCACCGGCGCTGCTCACGCGCTCCAGCGCTTCTTTGACTAGGTCGATGATGGGCCCTAGCGAGGAGAGCCCCTGCAGGTGCAAGAGCCCGCCGGGCGAGAGCCGCAGCACGTCTGCCCAGCGGCCGTGCTCCAGCCACAACGACTTCAACACGCGAGCGGCGGCGAGCGCCGCGTTGTGGCGAATCCCCGCCGCGTAGACCGCCCCGTTCAACGAGCCCGCGCTAGTAGAAACGATGCGCGTGATGCGAAGCGGCGTCTCCGCCAGATAGGCGAGCACTCCCGCTTCGAACGCCCCTTTAGCGACCGCTCCCGACAAGATTAGAGCCGTGGACATGTGCCGTACCTCCGGCCGCCTTTGTACCCCAGATGTGCGGCGACCGTGAGCCTTGGCTCAACCGAGCGAGAGCCACGCGGGCCGCGCGCGCCGCGGCGCTTCGCGGGTGCCGAGCCTGAACTCGCTGGAGACGGTCGGGGTCAGCGGCTGCAGGGACTCCCCGCGGTAACAGCGCAGCTCGCCGCGGTGCTCGCGCGCGTAGGCGGCGGCGCCATGCGCGCCGAGCTGGTGGCTCCAGACATTGGTCATCAGCGCGATCGAGTCGCTGCCGAGCGCGAGATCCTGCTGCGAGAGCGCGACCAGCTGGTGTCGATCGTCGTCCGCCAGCGCGGACTCGACGCTGAGCTTGCCGTCGGCGCCGATCCGATACGTGACCATAGCGCCCTCCACGTCCCCGGATCCGTATAAAAATTGGCGCACGCCCGGCATCACGAACAAGAAATGGCTGTACGTCGCGTCGATGGCGAGCGCCGGGACGACGCTATAGGTGAGCAAGTTCTTGCCCCACGGCCGCTCTGCGCTCCAGTACACGAAGTAGCCGACCTGCAGCAGATCGCCCTGCCGGCGCGCCTCGAACAACACGCTATCGCCGAGCTCTCCGGCGGACCACGTGTTGCTCGCGATGCACACGGCCATACTCTGCACCAGCGCGCGCTCCGCAGACTGCGTGGCGGCGGGGCTCGTGTCGACGTGCCGCAGCGTGAGCGAGGCTGTAGTGAGCGGCTCGCCGGCGACGCTCGCGGCGCTGGGCCAGCGCGGTTCGCGCGCCTGTTGCGCGGCAGCGATCAGGGCAATGGCAGACCAGGGAGCACGGCGGGCTGCGAAGCCGAGCGCAGCTGGCCGCCGTCGAAACCAGAAAGGGTGATTCACCGAGGGAACGCCGAGAGTAAGCGACAGCACGGCTTCGTGCGCGTCGATCCCGTCGCGGCGCTGAAGATAGGTGCGACTCACGACCACGCTGCCGTTGCGCGTCGCGGCGAAACGCACTTGCAACGGGAGGATGCGCCCGCGCAGCAAGTGGCAGCCTGAGCACAAATGTGTGAGCCGATTACTGCACGTCGGGCGCCGCTCGGGGTTTGTTACAAACTTCCGCCGCGCTGCGACTCGCCGCTCAACCGACGCTGAACCCGACGCGCGCGCCGCCGCCCGCGGCGTTGTGGGCCCAGGCGCGGCCGCCATGGGCGCGCGCGATACGCTCGACCAGCGACAGACCCAGGCCCAGCGACGTGCCCGCTTCGCCGTCCGGGCGCGGCGCGCGAAAGAAGGCTTCGAACGCGCGGCGCCGCGTCTCCTCACTGAAGCCACGCCCACGGTCCTCCACTTCGAAGACGACCGCGTTGGGCGCGAGCGGGTGCTCGTCAGTGTTGGCGCGGCGCACCACGATGCGCGCCAGGCCGCCCCCGTGCTGCTCGGCGTTGTCGAGCAAGTTCTCCAGCGCGCGCGCGACGAGCGTGGGGTCCCCCGCGAAGCGCGCGCCGTCGCTCTGATCGTGCAGTTTGTCCACGCTCAAGTTGCGGCGTTCACACACGCTGCGGCCGAGCGCGGCGGCGTCGAGCGGCTGCTTCACGAGCGAGCCAAAATCGAGGCGCGAGCTCGCGAGCAGCTTGCCCACCAGGTTGTCGATCTCCAGGACCTCGTTTTCGATGGCGTCGAGCGCGCGCTCATGGCCCGGGTTGCTGCGCAAGAGCTCGCTGGAGATGCGCAGCCGAGCCAGCGGGCTCCTGACCTCGTGGGATACGGCCGCCAAGAGCTCGCGCTGCTCGTTCAGCTGCCGCTCGATGCGCTCGGCCATGTCGTTGATGGCCTCCGCGAGCGCGCCGAGCTCGCCGCGCAGCGAGCGGCGCAGGCGCACGCGGCTCTTGAGGTTGCCAGCGCCGATGTCGCGCGTGACGGCGATCAGCGAGCTGAGCGGCCGCGTCAGGCGCCGCGCGAGCGCCGAGGCGGCTGCCCAGAGCACGAGGCACGCCGTGGCGAGCGCGATGAGCCCCGTGAAGCGCCGCGGGCGCTGGTGAAAACAAAAGCCCAGCTTGCC
This sequence comes from uncultured Sorangium sp., assembly GCA_966250485.1. Taxonomy (GTDB): domain Bacteria; phylum Myxococcota_A; class Polyangia; order Polyangiales; family Polyangiaceae; genus PMG-095. Next base: position 9,264 of record CBINHN010000095.1, read on the forward strand.
GAGCTCAGCGCCGCCGTGAACGACGCCGACCGCATAGTCCGGCTCGGTACACGAAGCGCCGCTCGTCGCGCGCACGCTGCCGTCGGCGGCGCTGATCTGGATATCGGCGTCGATGGCCAGGCCCAGGCTCTGGCTCAGCGCGCCGAGCGCCGCCGGATCTTGCCAGCGTTCGCCGAAGCGGTCGCCCACGAAGCGCTCCAGCCGCCGGACGTCGAAGGGCAGCTGCCTGTCGAAGTGCGAGAGATGAAACACCATGGCGACCGAGATCCCGGTCATCAGGATGGTGAGCGCCAGCCAGGTGAACAGCTGACGCCGCAGCGGCGGCCGGCGGTGCCGAAAACGACCGAAGCGCGGGATGGGGTGAAAGGTCATACCGGCTCGCGCGCGAACACGTAGCCTACGCCGCGAATGGTGCGGATCAGCTTGGGCGGGTCATCACCCAGCTTTTTGCGCAGGTGCGAGACGTGAACGTCCACCGTGCGATCGTTGACGACCGTGTCGGAGCGACCCGCGAGCTCCAGCAGCGCCGAGCGCGGCACCACGCGCCCGGCCCGCCCGATGAGCGCCACCAAGAGCTCGAACTCGAGCCCGGTGAGCGGAATCAGCGCGCCGTCGCGCTCCACGCTGCGCGCGCTCAGATCCACGACGACGCCGGCGACCGCGATGCGGCGGCCCACCAGCTCCGCCTGTGTGCGGCGCAGCACGGCGCGCAGCCGCGCGAGCAGCTCGCGCGGCGCGAACGGCTTGGGCAGATAGTCGTCCGCGCCGAGCTCGAGCCCGACGACACGATCGGTCTCGTCGCCCTTGGCGGTCAACATGATGACGGGTACGCTGCTCTTCTCGCGGATCTTCTTCAGCGTCGTCAGCCCGTCCATGCCCGGCATCATCACGTCGAGCAGCACGGCGTCCACGGCCTCGCTGTCGAGCCGCGCGAGCGCGCTGCGGCCATCCGGTACGTGCAGCGCGCTCACGTCATTTTGCTCGAAGTAGCTCGACAGCAGCTCGAACAGGCGGACGTCGTCGTCAACGATGAGGATCCTGAGACCCATGCTCCCGCCTCATACTACGGCTCGCGGGGCCGCGGCGCGGCGCTGTTTCGCTCGCGGTAAACGCGGTCCGCAGCGCGGGCGCAAACCTCGGCCACGCGGTCCTCGAAGCCGCTGCGGCGCGCCGCGCTGTGCTGGCACAGGCCGCAGCCCGCGCCGTGCCAGCGCAGCGCGCGAATCCCAGAGCCTATGCCGACGACGGCGCCGATTCCCAACAAGACCATCGCAATTCTTCTGAACATGATGGTGTCCTCCGCTCAACCGCAGGTAAAGCCGTGTCCAGACTCGATCCAGCGCGCCAGCTGCTTTCGCTGCTCGGAGTCCAGCGCTTCATGAATTTTGCCGAGAGCCTGCGCGCCCGCGCCGCCCAGGTTGACGAGCTCCTCGGCGTGACGATCGACCACGGCGCGCACGCGGTCTTCCTCGAATACTTCCTCGCGCAGCGCCTCGGCGACCTCTGTGCGCGAGCTCCGCAGCTTCTCGCGAACGTCCCCGGCGCTCTCGCGCAGCTCGCTGATGGCGGCCAGGATCGCCTTCTCTTGGCCGGGCGTGGTGTCCAGCCGATCGAAGAGCGAGTTCAGCAGAAAACGGCCGCGCTGAAAGGGGCGCCCGAAGCCGAAGCCGCCGCGGTGCCAACGCCTGCCGTGCCAATGGCCGTGTCGCGGGCCGTGAAAGGCCAGTGCCACGAGACCACCCAAGCACGCCGCGCCAAACAGAAATCCAAACATTTTTCTCTCCTTTGGTGAGGGCGGTCAGCCGTGACCGCCTGCCACGAGAGAGAGCTTGCGGCGGCGTTGTTGTGCCCGTTCGAGGGGTCTCGTGAAGAAGTGTTAAGCTACGCGCTGCCGATGCGCATCGCGCTCATCTATCCGCCCCCTTGGAAAATCCCTGCTCCGGGTGAGTCACGGCTCGCGCCGGAGCACGGCGGGCCGCCGGCCGATTTTCGCGAGGGCGATCTGGACGCCGACTTCTTCCAGACGCCGTATGGCTTGTTCTCCCTCGCCGCGCAGGCCCTGCGCGCCGGGCACCAAGTCAAGGTGCTGAACCTCGCCGCGTATTCTTGGGCCAAGACGCAGGAGGTCATCCGCGAGCTGGACGCCGAGGTGTTCGGCATGTCGTGTTGGACCGCCAATCGGCGCGGCGTGGCCCTCGTGGCGGCGCTGATGAAGCAGTATCATCCTCAGGCCAGCGTGATCGTCGGCGGGCCGCACGCGACGCCGCTGGCCGCGGAGATGCTCGCGCACCACGCCGAGATCGATCTCGTCTGCACCGGCGAGAGCGACGCGACTTTTCTCGAGATCATCGAGCGGCGCGCGAGTGGGCGAGCGCTCGCCGGCATCGCGGGGACGGTGTATCGCTCGGCGTCCGGCATCGAGCGCGCACCCGAGCGGCCCTCGATCGCGAGCCTCGACACGCTGGCCTCGCCGCACGAATACTTCGACACGCACATCGTGATGACGTCGCGCGGCTGCCCCTGGGCCTGCACGTTTTGCGGCGCCGAGACCAGCTGGGGCCGCGGTTTCCGTGGGCACTCGGTCAATTACGTGCTGGACGCGTTGGAGAAGCTGGTCCCGCGGCTGCGCGTGAAGATGGTGCAGGTCAAAGACGACACCTTCACCACCAACAAGAAGCGCGTGATCGAGCTCTGCCGCGGGATCCGCGCGCGCGGTCTCAATTTTCTGTGGAGCTGCGATACGCGCGTGGATGTCCTCAGTGAGGAGTTGTTGCGTGAGATGCGGCTCGCGGGCTGTCAGCGCTTGAGCCTGGGCGTGGAGTCCGGCTCGCAGCAGATCCTCGATCAGATCCACAAGAAGATCAGCAAGCAGGAGATCATCGATGCGGCGCGCATGGCCAAGAAGTTCGGCGTGCACGTGCGCTTCTACATGATGCTGGGCAATCGCGGCGAGACCGCCGAGACCTTCCGCGAGACGCTCGACTTTCTGCACACCGCCAGGCCGCACCAGTACATCTTCTCCTGCCTCTCGATCTACCCGGGGACGGCCGACTTTCACGACGCGGAGCGGGCGGGCTGGCTGGATCGCGAGCTGTACTTCAGCGGAGATTTTCAGGAGCTCAAGGTGCCCTTCGACGCGCCGCCGGACGTCACGGCGCTGATGAGCGACTGGTTTCGCGAGAACTACGGCTTGCGCGACGGCTACCTCGAAAACGCAGAAGAGTGCCGCGCGGCGCTGGCCGAGCTCGGCGAGCACCACGCTGCGCACTTGGATCTCGGCGCCGCGTACTATCGTGAGGGCGACCTGGAAGCCGCCGAGCGCCACGTGCGCCGCGCGCTCGAGCTCGGGTTCCCCGCGCCGGGGCTGTGTCACAACTATCTGGCAGTCATCGCCCATCGCCGCGGCGACATCGAGGGCATGCAGCGTGAGTTCATGCTGGCGGCGAAGACCGATCCGCAACATCACGTGTTGATCCGCAACGTGGAGGCAGCGCGCGCCTGGTTCCGTGAGCGCGGGCCCGAGCGCGGACTTCCGCTGTCGCTCGTCGCGCGCCATGATTTTCAGCTGTTCGAGCGGACGCAGCAGCCAACACTGCCCGGCCCCTTGCCCGAGGACGCGCTTCGTTGGGAGGCGCCGCTACGCGCGGCAGTGGCCGACGGTCTGCCGAGCGGCGACGCGGTCCAGCGCATCGACACGGGAAACGAGTCACTGCCGTTTCGCTCACGGCGGCTACCGCTCGTCTGAGCGGGTACTTGGAGACCCGCTTGACTCGGCTGCTGCGCGCTCGAAATACTGTGCTCGCCGGCGCGTGTCACATGAAACGGCGACCATGACGCCGCGATGCACAGCTTTGACGAGAGGGTAGGCGGAGATGAGCGTTTACAACGTCGAGACCAACACGCTGGAGTCGCAGCGCCGCTATGAGCGCCGCTGCGGCGTGGAAGCCTTGGAGCGCTCGCAGCGAGCTCGGTGAAGGAGCAGGCTTGCTGCTGTTGTTCGCTGCGGCGTTACTGTGGATCGGGCTGCACCGCGGCGTCGCCGGTTCCAGCGCGCGGGGGTGGCTGGTGCAGCGGCTGGGCGCCGGTGGCTACCGCGGCTTGTTCGCGCTGCTCTCGGTCGGCTCGCTGGCGTTCCTGATCAGCTCGTATCGCTCCGCGCCGACGCTGGCGTTGTGGAGCGTGCCGCGCGCCGCGCTGCGCGTGCCCAGCTTCTTGATGCCGCTCGCGTTCACGTTATTGGCCGGCGCGTTCACGAGCCCGAACCCTACGGCGGTCGGCGGTGAGCGCGCGCTGCGCGGCGCGCCGGTGACCAAAGGGGTCCAGCGCATCACGCGCCACCCGTTTCTATGGGCTGTCGCGCTGTGGGCGGGCACTCATTTGTTGGTCAACGGCAGGCTCGAGTCGGTGCTGTTCTTCGGCAGCCTGCTGCTCAGCGCGCTAGTCGGCACCAGCGACATCGATCGCAAGCGCGCGCGCAGCAACCCGGCCGAGTTCGAGGCCTACCGAGCGGTAACCTCGAACGCGCCGTTCGTTGCGATCCTGACCGGTCGCAACCGGCTGGCCATGAGCGAGCTCATCATCCCGGGCGCGTTGGGCGGCGTGCTCAGCGCCGTGTTCCTCGCCTATCACGACTACTTGTTCGGCGTCTCGGCGCTGCCTTGAGCTTCGGTGTGGGCGCGGGTGAGCAAAAAGCCGACCAGCGCCGCGAGGGAGAGCGCGAGCAGCGCCGCGATGTGCCGGCCGCGACGCGCCTTCACCGGCGTACGGCGCACGAAGTGACTGACCAATACCGCCGCGTCGTCCTTTAGCGCGCGCTCCACGAGGCTGGCGACCTTTGCAGCGTCACCGCTGCGCCGTCCGCGACGCGCGCGCTCTTCGGCCAGCGCGAAAAGGTCGTCATTCGACGTCGGGGCGCCGCCGGCGCGTTCGTGCGCCATGCGCGCTACGACCCCCACCACCGACTCTTCACCGCGAAAAGTGGGCAGCGCCCGCAGCGTCGCGATCAGCGTCTGCAGCGCGATTTCACTGGCTTTCTGCTCGTCACCGGTCGCGCGACGGGCCACCTCCAGCGCGACCGGGCCGAGCCGCGTCAACAGTTCGCGCTCCGCTCCGCTATCGCCGGCCCGCGCCGCAAGCACGAATGGCAGCAACGGATCGTCGACGGGGTCGCTGAGGGAGGGAGGATGCTCCTTTTTCAAGCTCGTCCTCTGAACTTCAAGTTAAGCAGGCGTCTAGCCGGCGGGCCAGTCACATTCAGGTGAATCTTGGGCTAGTTTTCGAGCAGCCGTTGACCGACCTCATCTCGACCACACTGTCCGAACAGCTCCTCGCGGTGTTCGATGACCCCGACTATCGGCCCCCACCGCTGCCGGAGGTCGCCTTCGAGCTGATGGCGCTCGCGGCGAAGGACGAGACGGAGGTGGGTGAGGTCGTGGGCGTGCTCGAGCGCGACGAGATGCTGGCGGCGACGGTCTTGCGGCTCGTCGGTTCGCCTATTTACGCCGGTCGCTCGCCGATCCGCTCGTTGCGCGAGGCCGTGGTCCGTCTCGGCGTTCACGGCGTGCGTGACGCGGTGTTCGAAGCGGCGCTGCGCCGCGGCGTGTTCGCGAGCCGTGAGTACGGTGACACCGTCGCGACCGTCGCGCGGCACAGCACCGTGACCGCGTACATCACGCGCATCGTCTGCCGGCGCGCGGCCATCGACGCGGATTTGGCGTTCATTTGCGGCTTGTTGCACGACGTCGGCTTCGCCGGCCTGCTGCTCGCCGTCGCGCAAATCGAGGGCGTCAACGCGCCGCCGCTGTCGCTGCTCTGGCACGACGTCGACCTGTTGCACGAGCGCGCCTCGCTGATGCTGGCCGAGCGATGGAGCTTGCCGCCCGTCGTCGTGGAGGTGATCGGTCATCACCATCACCTGCACACCGGTCGCTGTGCGTTGCTCGCGGCGGCCGTACGTCTGGCGGACCACCTGACGCAGCATTTCGGTGCCACTGTGATGGGGCCGCTGCTGCGCGGCGTGCCGCGGCCGGGCGACACCATCGCCGCCTTCGACGTAGAGGATGCTTGCGCCGAGCTCGGCCTCGACCCCGCAGCGCTGAAGCGCATCGTCACCGATGCCGAGCGCGCGGTGCCCGAGATCGTGCTGCTGTAGCTCTAACCAGCGCCACGCCGACGCCGAGGTGTGAATCGTAGCCACGCTGCGTCGCGCGCGCGTCACTTGCGTGCGCCGCGAGTTCTCGCTACGTGGGCGGGTTCCCCGCGCCTGGCGCTCGCGCGTTGACTGGCATGCGAGTTGCTGAGTGGGGGTCACGCCGGCGAAAGTGGCACGAGCGGGTGGCTCACTCTGGAGGGTGAAGCGCGGGGTTCGTGTGCTTTCGCCGGCGCTGTCAGGAGCAGCATGAGCCCCATTACAAATACGCAATTTCGAGCCCGAGCTTCCTCGGCCCCGCGCTGGAGCGCGCTGCTCAGCGCGGCAGTGAGCGCGCTCAGCGTCTCTTTCGCCGCGCGCGCCGCGCCGGCGAAAGAGCGCGTCGAGACGCCCATCTGCGTCGACGTCGTGGTGCAGCGCGCGCCCGTCGAGCGCGCGGCGAACAGCGACAAGAGCGCCGCGCCAGCGGCGAGCACGGCGCCCGCTGGCAGCGCAGGGGGTGACGGCGCCGTTCAGCCCGCCGATGGCGTCAATAGGGCCGCGCTCGACGCTGTCGCGGATCTCGATCCGAAAGGCGTCCAGGACCCTCGCGTGCAGAGCGGCGCGAATTTGCCGCTGGGTCAGACGCCGGAGGCGTACCTGAAGCGCTTGCTGGAGCACTACGTCACGCATGAAGTCGGCTTCGTCGCCGCGCAAGGAGGCTGCCAGCAACACATCGTCGTGGAGCTGTATCCGCTGCGCCTCGGCTGGACGGCGTTCGCGCGTTATTCCGGGACGGGTCGTGAAGAGCGCATCGATCAGCTGCTCCCGACGGAGCTGCCCCAGTTCGCCGAGCGCGCCGTGCTCGCGCTGCTGCACGACACCTCGATCAACCACACGGTCGATCGCAACAACGTGCTGTGGGCCGACTCACTGAAGGCGACGCAGAGCATCCGCGGGCGAGGTCACGTCGTGCTCGGCCTGGGCACGCGCCTGCGCGGCGGGCTTTTCGACACGGTCGTCACGGACGCTGGCGATCCCGCCTTCGGCCGCACGAAAGCCGCGCCGCGGCTGTTCTCCCCGATGCTGATGAACGTCGGCTACCGCGGCCAATTCGAAGAGTTCGGCGTGGAAGCCGCGGGTGAGCTCGCGCTCGGCACCAGCCTGACGGCGGCGCGCCGAAATCCAACGGGCGGTCACATCGACTACGGCGGCAGCGTGGGCGCCGTGCTGCACGCCGTCCGCTACGCCGATGTGCGCGGTCTCACCTCGCTCTACTATGGGGGCGGCGCCACCTTCGCGCTGCACTGGTTCAGCGCCATCCAGCCCGAAGGAGCACGCGGCAGCAGCGCGCGCTCCACGCTCTTCAGCGGCGGGTTGGATATCGACGGTGTGCTTGGCTACGAGTTCATGCGCGCGAGCGCTGTCTCGTTCTTCTTGCAGGGCGAGCTCAATCTGCCCGCTTACGCCGCGCGCAGCGAGAACGCGAGCGGGGCGGTGAACACTTGGTTTCCGGGCGCAGCGCTGAAGCTCGGCGCGGTGCTGTGAACGAGGCCGAATGCGCACCGACCCTCGCGTTGCCCGTCGCTGGCTTCGTCTGCTGCTTTGCTGCTTCGCCGTCGTGCTGGGCGCCGCGCCCGCGCGCGCGGCCGTGGGCCTGTGCCTGGCGGTGAGGAGCGAGGGCGAGCAGCGCGCGGGCTTCGAGGAGCTGGTGCGCTCGGAGGTCGCGCGGCATCGCAGCCACGAGCTGAGCGCGCGCTGTGAGACTCGGCTGCTCGTGGAGCTGTTCCACGTGGCGTAGAAGCGCTACCTAAAGGTGGGCGTCGGCGGGGAGTGGGCCGGGGCCGTGCTGATGGTGGTCGAGCACGGCC
>CBINHN010000096.1:0-16450 GCA_966250485.1 uncultured Sorangium sp.
CCACTTCATCGGCAAGGACATCACCTACTTCCACACGCTGTTCTGGCCGGCGATGTTGAAGGCCGCGGGGTTCTCGCTGCCCAAGCGCGTGCAGGTGCACGGCTTTCTCACCGTCGGGGGTGAGAAGATGTCGAAGTCCAAGGGCACCTTCGTGCTGGCGCGCACCTACCTCGAGCACTTGGATCCGGCGTACCTGCGCTACTACTACGCCAGCAAGCTCGGTCCGCGCGTGGAAGATCTGGACATCCAGCTCGACGAGTTCGCGAGCAAGGTAAACTCGGATTTGGTGGGCAAGGTCGTGAACCTGGCCAGCCGCAGCGCGCGCTTCGTGGAGGCCAGCGGGCTCTCCGCGAGCTACCCGGACGACGGCGGCTTGTTCGCCGAGGGCGCGCGCGCCGGCGACGCCATCGCGGAGGCGTACGAGAGCTGCGACTTCGCGCGCGCGATGCGGCTGATCATGGCGCTGGCCGATCGAGCCAACGAGTACGTGGATCGCGTCGAGCCTTGGAAGCTGAAGAAGGATCCCGCGCGCGCCGCCGAGATGCAGGCCGCGTGTAGCGTGGTGCTCAACCTCTACCGGCAGATTGTGATCTACCTCGCGCCCGTGCTACCGAAGCTCGCCGCTGACAGCGAGGCGCTGCTCGGCGCGAAAATATCGGCGTGGAGCGACGCTGGCAGCCCGCTCTTGGGCAGCAAGGTGGCTCCGTTTTCTCACTTGATGCAACGCGTGGATCCCAAAAAGCTCGAAGCCGTGATCGAACAAAGCCGTGAAGCGGCGCCAGCGACCGCCGCGCCCGCGCCAGCACAGGCGGCGCCTTCCGCAGCTCAGGACGACGGCGCGGCGTTGGCCGCGGAACCGCTCGCGCCCGAGTGCAGCATCGACGACTTTCAAAAGGTCGATCTGCGGGTCGCGCGCGTCATCGCCGCCGAGCAGGTGCCGGAGGCGAAGAAGCTGCTGAAGCTCACGGTGAGCCTCGGCGGCGACACGCGCCGCACCATCTTCGCCGGCATCAAGGCCGCCTACGCGCCGGAGGCGCTCGTCGGACGGCTCGTGATCATCGTCGCGAACCTCGCGCCCCGCCAAATGAAGTTCGGGCTCAGCGAGGGCATGGTGGTCGCGGCGGGTGGCGGCGCCGCGGAGGTGTTCGTGCTGTCCCCCGACTCCGGGGCGAAGCCGGGCCAGCGCGTGCACTGAGCCAGCGCGGCGGCGGAGGCTCGTCGCCGCGTTAGCGATTGCCGCCGGGCGGATGGAGCTGGCTGGGATCGAAGCGGGTGAGGCCGCTCACTTCCTCTTCTTCTTGGGCCGACTCGTAGCCGGGAAAGCCGGCAGACACGACCAGGTCCAGGTTGAAGCGCAGCCGGTGCGCATCCTTGGTGTTGCCGTGTGAGAGATCCACGAAGGTGACCGAGGCCATGCCGCCGGGGTCCACCTCATAGCTGGTCTCTGTCAGGCTGTGCCCGAGCTGACGCAAGCGATGGGCGATGCTGTCCGCCATCTTGCGCACCTCTGGCAGCGCCAGCTCGGCGATGACGGCTTGCAGCGACGACGCCAAATCAGAAGCGGCTTCGGTGTTACGACCGCGCGACTCGAACTCGCGAACTGAGAACCTCTCGTCGATCATGATCGTCTCCTCGCCGGGGCACGGCGCGCCACACTCCCGGCAAAGTAGTCGGAAATGGTCGAGCTCGCCAAGCGCTCCGTGGCGCTGTCTGGAGAGCGCGCGGTTTTCGGCGCGTTTCGCCGCGGCCTGGCCGGGAACCGACACGCCCGCGGGTCAGCCGAACAGCGTGAAAAGCCTGCCTTTTTGCATTAGCGCAAAGAGATCCATGCCCCAGGCCACGACGCAGTGCACGACCACACCGCCGAAGATCGTGCGGGTGCGCAGCGCGACCGTGCCGAGCACGATGCCGGTGATGATCGAGCCCAGGCACTCGGGGAGCGGCTTGCTCAGGTGAATCATCGCGTAGGGCACCACCATCACGAAGATGGCGAGCGAGCCGATGCTGCGCGCCAGCGCGAAGCTGAGGAAGCCGCGAAAGAAGAACTCCAGCATCAAGAATTGAAACGCGTACGCGCCCTCCCAAAGCAAGAGCTGCTCGAGGGAATCCCCCGCGCCCGCGTACTTCGGGTACGTCCTCAGGAAGGAGCCAGTGTGCGAGGCCAGGTACGTGAGCGGCAGCACCAACAGCAGCATGCCGCCGTACAGCAGCCACACCTTCGGCTCCCACACGAAGCGCACGCCGTGTGAGCGCACGTCGCTCTTCAACACGAGCTTGATGCACAAGTACGGTAGGAGCCCGTAGTGGACCAGCTTGAACGCGGCCCAGAACAGATGCGGGTGCAGATCCGGATAGGGGTAGTCGGCGAAGGCGGCGACCAGGCTCGGGAAACGCTGAAACGAGCTCGGACTACCGAAGTATCTCGGGATCACCAGCGCGAGCGCGGCCGTGAGCAGCACCGCGCGCGCGTTGCGCGCCGGCGTGGCTTCGCTCTTGTACTCGCGGTCGATCGCCGCCCATTGCTCGACGGTCAGCTTTCTGAGAAGTTCGAGGCGCACGGAGAGCTCTCTATTTAGGCGCGGCTGATGCGCCCGAGGATGAGCTCGCGGGGAGCCGGGCGGCGCTCTCCCAGCGAGAATGAGCGCGCGGCTCGGGTCAGCTGCGCGCGCGCGCGGCTGCGCTCACTGGCGCACAGCCAAGCCAGCGGCTCACCGCGGCGCACGCGAGTGCCGAGCGGCGCGGCCAGCTCGATGCCCGCGGCGGGATCGACGTCGTCCTCGGCGCGGACGCGCCCGGCGCCGAGCGCCACCGAAATGAGGCCCAGCTCGCGCGCGTCGATGGCGCCGACCACGCCGTCGCGCGGCGCTGCAACGGCGAGCCGATAGCGAGCGCGCGGCCAGCGGCCGGACTCCACGCTGCGCGCGTCGCCGCCCTGCGCGCGGACCAGCCGTAAAAACAGCTCGAACGCGCTGCCCGTCGCGAGCGCGCGCTCGAGCCGAGCGCGCGCGTCGCGTCCGGAGCGCGCGACGCCGGCCAGGACCAGCATTTCGCTGCCCAGCGCGAGCGTCAGCTCACGCGTATCGGCTGGGCCACCGTCGCGCAGCACCTCGACCGCCTCCGCGGTCTCCAGCGCGTTGCCGATGCTGAGGCCGAGCGGCGCGGACATGTCGGTGAGCAGCGCGACCACGCGCTTGCCCGCGGCGCGGCCCACGCGCACCAGCGCTCGCGCGAGCTGCTCCGCCGAGGTGCGGTCCTGCATGAACGCGCCGCGCCCGACCTTGACGTCGAGCACGAGACCATCGATGCCCGCGGCGAGCTTCTTCGAGAGGATGCTGGCCACGATCAGCGGAATACACTCCACGGTGCCGGTCACGTCGCGCAGCGCGTAGAGGCGGCGATCCGCCGGCGCGATCTCCGCGGTCTGACCGATCATGGCGCTGCCCACCTCGCGCACGAGCTTCTCGAAGCGACGCGCATTCAGGTCGACCCTGAACCCGGGTATGGCCTCGAGCTTGTCCAGCGTGCCGCCGGTGTGACCGAGCCCGCGCCCGGAGATCATCGGCACGGCGACGCCGCATGCCGCGACGAGCGGCGCGAGGCAGATGCTGATTTTGTCGCCCACGCCGCCGGTGGAGTGCTTGTCGATTTTCGGTTTGCGCACCGAGCGCAGCGCCAGCGTCTTTCCGGAGTGCTGCATGGCCAAGGTGAGCGCGACGGTCTCGCGCGGCGTCATGCCGCGGAAGAAGGTGGCCATCAGCCAGGCGCTCAGCTGATAATCCGCCACTTCGCCCGAGAGCAGCCCGCTGATGAGGGCCTGGATTTCGGCTGCGGAGAGCTCCGCGCCGTCGCGCTTCTTTACTATCAGCTCGACCGGACTAGGCACGGCGGCAAGGTACTATAGGACGCGCGCTGTCACGCTTTAGTTTCGCGTTGACGCGCAGGGCGGCGCGCTGATTTGGTAGGCTCTGCCGGCAGGAGAACCGTGACCAGCAGCGCTCGCGGCCGCCCCAGCGGCAAATTTACCCAGCACCGACGCCTCGATCGCTTGCGCGAGATCCTGGAACGTCACCCGCGCGGCCTATCGCTGTACGAGCTGGCCGACGCGCTGGGCGTCACCGTGCGCACGATGCGGCGCTACCTCGTCGAAATGCAGCGTGAGTTCGAGATGGAGTCGACGCCCAGCCGCGGCGGCGGCCCGCTCCTGTGGCGCGTGCGGCCGAACGAGATGCCGCGCAAAATCGAGCTGCGCCGCACGCAAGCCTACGCGCTGCTCGCCGCGCGGCGGCTGTTCGAGCCGATGCGCGGCTCGGCGCTGTTCGAGGAGATCAACATGGCCACGACGCGCTTGCTGGCCTTCGCGCAGCGCCCGGGGCGCGGCCCCAACGCCGGCATCGCGGACGCGCGGCTGGAAGAGCGCTTCTTGTATTTGCCGCACGCGCCCAAGAACTACGCCGAGAAGACGGAGGAGCTCGACGACCTGTTCCAGGCCGTGTCCGATCTGCGCCCGCTCACGCTGACGTACAGGAGCCTGGGCCGCTCCGACGAAGAGCGCGTGACGATCCACCCGTACGCGCTGGTGCTGCACCGAGATTCGATCTACTGCGTCGGCTATCACGTCGGGCGCGGAGAGATCCGCACCTTCTTGCTGGATCGCATGCGCGACACCGAGTGCGCGACGACCGAGCGCTACGAGCTGCCGGCCGACTTCGCGATCGACGAGTATTTCCAGGGCGAGTTCGGCGTCTGGCGCGGACAGACGCCGCAGAAGGTGGTGATCGAGTTCGACGCGGCGGCGGCCGAGTACATCCGCATGCGCAAGGTGCACGGCACGCAGAAGCTCTCCGGCATCGCCGGCGGCGGCGTGCGCCTGACCATGACCGTCGGCAATCTGAACCCGGTGGTGAGCTGGGTGCTGGAGTGGGGTCGCCGCGCGCGTGTCGTCGCGCCGCCGGAGCTCGCGAACCGCGTCCGCGAAGAGCTCGCTCGCGCGCTGGCGCTCTACGAAGAAAAGCGCTGAGCGCGCGCGCTCACCGCGCGCGGTACATCCGATAATAGCCGAGAACGCGCGAGACGTAGTCTTGCGTCTCCGGGTAGGGCGGGATGCCGCCGTAACGCATGACCGCGCCTTCGCCGGCGTTGTAGCCGGCGAGCGTGAGCTGGATGTCGCCGTTGAACAAGTTCGCGAGTACGCGCAGATAGCGCGTTCCGCCAAAGATGTTGTCGCGCGGGTCGAAGCTGTCCCGCACCATCATGCGCTCCGCCGTCTCTGGGATCAGCTGCATCAGACCGCGGGCGTTGGCGCGCGAGATGGCGCGCGCGTCGAAATCGCTCTCCACCTTGATCACGGCGCGCACCAGCTCCACGGGGATCTGATAGAGCGCTGCCGCTTCGCGGATGTGCTGGTCGTAGCGGGTGAAGCGCTCCGCCGAGGAGTCGCGCGGGCCCGCCAACGAAGGAGCAGGGTTCTGTTTGTCCGTGTGCGCGTAGAGGCGAGCGCCGCCCTTCGGCCGGCTGGTGAAGCTGATGACGCCGTCCGCGTCCACCGAGCGATAGATATCGGCCGTGGCGGTGGTGCTCGTCTGTGTCACCGCTAGTCCTGCCGCGAGAGATAATGCCCAGCCGGCGGCTACCTGGGACCTCTTGCCCTGGGGACGGGGGAAGGACATGCGTTGGAGGGAGCGAGGCATTCTGGTCCCGGATCGTACCGAGACACCGGCTGGGCTATCGAGAAAACGATGACCCCCCTCGATTTGTTCCCAGGGTGGGAAGCGTTAGAAAATAGGCTAATGGGCCGACTTGGCGCGTGATCCAGGCGTCGAGCTCAGCCGTAGTTCTTTCATGAGCGCGCGTTCGCACGAGAATTTGACCATGCCCGAGGAGACGACGGGCGAGACCGTGCTCAGCGGGGAGAGGGGTATTTCAGTGGAACTGGATTTGAACGCGGGGCGGGCGCGGCTGCTCCACGCCGTCGAGAAGGTGCCGCTGAGGTACGCGCCGTTCTGGGACCGCGTGGCCGAGCTTTGGAGTCTGCCGCTGCCGGCGGTGGCGGAGGCGCTCGCGTTGTCCGCGGATCGCTCGCGCTGGCGCCGAATCGGTCGCGGCTTTCGCTACTTCGACCTCGATATCGAGCCACGCAGCGGAGCTCGCTCGCGACTGCTCGAGTTCGCGCCGGGGTTTCGCTTCCCGCGTCACGTTCACGACGGGCCCGAGCGCGCCTGCGTGCTGTCCGGCAGCTACGTGGATTGCGTTGGACGACGACTCGCGGCGGGCGACGTGCAGCACATGGAGCCCGGGAGCGTCCACGCGCTGACCGTCGACTCGCACGAGGCGTGCGTCCTCGCGATCCAGCAGCCGAGCATCCGCTTCACCGCCGCGGCGTTGCGGCCCCTGAACCGCTGGCTGCGCGTGCGCTGAGCGCTCAGTCTTCGTCAGCTGTCAGGTAGGTGTACGAGCGCAGCGAGTCTTCGTAGTGACGCATCAGCGTGCGCAGCTGATCGTTGGTGAGGCGCCCGGCGCTGACGGCGCGCTCCGCTTGCCGGCGCACCGCGTCCACCATCGCGTCCGGCTGGTACTCTACGTAGCGCAGCACCTCCGACACGCTGTCGCCCTTGATCACGTGACGCACGTGATACCCGGCGTCTTCTGTGAGGGCGACGTGCACCGCGTGCGTATCACCGAACAGGTTGTGCAGGTCGCCCAGGATCTCCTGGTACGCGCCGTTCAGGAACATGCCGAGGTAGTACGCCTCGTTGTCCTTCACCGTGTGCACGTCCAGCGAGCTTCGCACGTCCTCCACGTCGATGAAGCGATCGATCATGCCGTCGCTGTCGCACGTCAAATCCGCGAGCGTGGCCGAGACCTGCGGCTCCTCGTCCAGCCGGTGGATGGGCATGATCGGGAACAGGTGATCGATGGCCCAGATATCCGGCGCCGACTGGAACAGCGAGAAATTACAGTAATAGATGGCGCTCAGCGTGCGATCCAGGTGCTTCAGCTCCTCCGGCACGAAGTTCAGCCGCCGCAGCGTCTGTTGGATCTTCTCGCAGCAGCTCCAGTACAGGCGCTCCACCTGCGCGCGCTCGCGGATCGAGAGGTAGCCGTACTTGAACAGGCTCTGCGCCTCTTCTTTGGCTTGGCTCGCGTCGTGGTAGCTCTCCTGCACGTTCTTGGGTTGGATGCCGCGGTACGTGTCGTACAGCTCGCGCAGCAAGCGATGGGCGTCCGGCTTCGGCTCGACCGGATCGCCGAAGCGCACCTCGTTGCGCCCGACTACCTCGAAGATCAAGACGGAGTGATGCGCCGCGATGGCGCGCCCGCTCTCGCTCACGATGGTGGGCACCGGCACGTCCGCCTTGGTGCACGCGGTTTGAATGTGTGAGATGACGTCCGCGGCGTATTCGTCGAGCTGGTAGTTCTTGGAGGCGTGGAAATCCGTCTTGGAGCCGTCGTAGTCGACGGCGAGCCCGCCGCCGACGTCGAGGTAGCCCATGCGGCAGCCCATCTTGGCGAGCTCCACGTAGATGTTCGACGCCTCCTGCATGGCGTTCTTGATCGGGATGATGCTCGAAATCTGACTGCCGATATGGAAATGCAGCAGCTGCAGAGAATCGAGCATGTTGCGCTCGGCCAGGCGATCCACCACCTCCACGACCTCGGAGGTGTTCAGCCCGAACTTGGCGCGATCACCGGCTGAGTCCGCCCAGCGCCCGACGCCGCGGGTGGTCAGCTTGGCGCGTACGCCCAGCAACGGCCGAATCCCGAGCTTCTCCGAAGCTTGGAAGACGAGGTCCAGCTCCTCCAGGCGCTCGAGCACGACGATGACGGTCTTGTCGAACTTCTGCGCGAGCAGCGCGGTCTCGATGTATTTGCGGTCCTTGTAGCCGTTGCAGATGATGAGCCCGCCCACGTCGCTCATACAAGCGAGGGCGATCAGCAGCTCGGGCTTGGAGCCCGCTTCGAGGCCGAAATTCCATTTGCGACCGACCTCCACGATCTCTTCCACGAGGTGGCGCTGCTGGTTCACCTTCACCGGGTAAACGCCGCGGTAGGTCGCCTGATAGTCGTACTCCGCGATGGCCTTGGCGAACGCCTCGTTGATGCGCTTGATGCGATCGCCGACGATGTCGGAAAAGCGCACCAAGAGCGGCAGCTCGAGACCGCGCGCGCGGAGCTCCTGCGTCAGCTCGAAGAGGTTGATGCGATGCGAGCGCTCGGGATCGGGCGTGACCTCGATCTGGCCGCTCGCGCTGATGTGGAAGTACGGCGCACCCCAGCCTTGAATCTGATAGCGCTGAGCCGCGCGCTCCACGCTCCATTCCTGGCTGCCGTTCTGCTTTTCGAGCGCCCCGGGGCGGCGTGACACGTCGAGGGCGGCATCGAGAGAGATTGCGGAGAGCTTGGCGCCGTTCATTGTTTTTTCGCGCGTGAATATAGCTGAAGTTTCCGCGAAGGGGACCGCTCGAAAAGCTTCTGAGCGTTTCGTCGTTTCGCGGCGTGTCGCGCTCCGTTCGCCGGGGCGGAGCTTTGTGGCGGCTCGGTGAACGCGCGGCGTGGCCGCCGGACGAAGCTCGGACCTGGAGCCTCGCCGCGGGATGCTGCCATTCATGGAGGCCAGAGGACCGTGGGCAGCGCGCCACGGTGGAGCAGCGCGAGGCAGTCCATCGAGAGCGCCACGGTGATGTGGACGAGGAACCCCGCGTAGATGCTGCGCGTCCGCATGGCCAGGGAGCCCAGCACGATGCCTGCGACGATGGCGCCGTTCGCCTCCAGGTACGGCTTGCCGTAATGGATCATGCAGTACGGAACGGCCATGGCGAAGATGGCGGAGGCCCCGAGCGAGCGTCGCAGCGCACCGAGGATGAAGCCCCTGAAGAACAGCTCCAGCGCGAAGAACTGCAGGAAATACATGGCCTCCCAGGCGAACCAGTCCACGTAGCTGCGCGAGCTGAGCTTGTAAAAAGGATAGTAGCTGCCGAAGTCGGGCTCGCGCGCGACGATGAGCATGGCCGGGATCACCACCGCCAGGCAGAGCCCATAGATCCACACGTGGCTCAGGAAGCCGCGCGTCCGCAGGCCCATGTCGAGCAGGCTGTCTCTCGGGAACAGCAGCTTCCAGAGCGGCAGGGGCACCAGCACGTAACCGGCGATGCGCGCAAACGCCCACCAGGCATAGCCGAGCAGTTCGTCGTATTTGTGAACGCGCTCGAGCGTCTTCGGGCTCAGGCTCAGCGAGTCCAGCGCAGGGCGAATGACTTGATCGAAGAAGGCGCGGCCGCCGTAGTACTCCTGCACCGTCAGCACGATGGCGACGATCACGAAGCAGGCGGCGGGGCGGTAGTCGAGCTCGAGCGGAGCAGCGGCGCGCTCGGCGGCTGCCTCGGCGTCCACCTCCTCCCACGTCTTGTGAAAGAACCACCATACCGCCGGCGCGAGCGCGGCCAAGATGGGGATCGGGAGCAGCGCCTTGATCGGCGGGTAATTGATCAGCGCCGACCAGTACGAGGGCTCGCTCAGCTTGGTGAGCGGCAGGTCTGATGGACCCGGGGCGCCATGGTCAGCGGCGTGCGCGGCAACTTTGCCCAGGAGATCCCCGAACTTTGGCATCGAATTGGGGTGCGGCGCCGTACCACGCTGCTGCGCTAGCGTCACCCGTTGATGGGACCGGCGCCGGCTGACCGTGGGCGCCCGCCGCCTCGCTGAAGGAGAACCCTGCCTGGGTCCCGAATTTTCGTTTGCGACGCTGGGCTGCCGTTGCTAAAAGCCCCGCCTTCCATGGCCCCTCGCAGGCGGCCCGGAGTCGAACGATGAAAAACTCGCCCGTCAGCGTCATGAAAGAGCAATTCCAATCCAAGGAAAAGCTCGTCGAGGCCGTCCAGCAGCTCGCCAGCTCCGATCTGTGGCTCGATCGCGTCAACAGCGTCAAAGGCCTCGCTCGCGTCTCCAACACCAAGTTGCTCCGCCTGCACCGCATTCTCACGGACGCCAAGGGGCGCTTCGGGTCGCGCGCGAAGCTGATCGACGCGATCCTCGAGCTCGAGAAGCGGAGCAAGGACAGCGGCTACAAGACGCGGCTCGAGGGCTACACGCTGCCGCGGCTGATCGACCTTCACGGCGCGCTGAGCCGGGGCAAGCGTCGCGCCGAGGCGAAGCCCGCGCGCAAGAAGGCCGAGCCGGCGAAGGCCGCGGCGAAGTCGGCGCCTGCCGCGAAGAAGGCGCCCGCCAAGACGCCGTCCAAGGCGCCTGCGAAGAAGTCCGCCCGCAAGAAGAGCTGAGAGCGGCTGCAAAAGAAAAAGGAGGCGGCGCTGCTGCGCCACCTCCTTGAGCTCGCTCTCGCCTTTGGCGCGCGACCGTTCGTCGTTTAGAAGCCGAGGCAGGTGTAGAACGCGATCGTCTCCGGATCACAGTTGAAGGAGAACGGTAGCGTGCCGTCGCCGAGGCAGAGCCAGCTGTCGGGGCCGCTCGGCGTGTTGCCGTAGCACTGATTCATCGCTACGAGCTCCGCGTGGCAATCCGGGAAGAAGTCGAACTGCTGGACGCAGTCCGACATGCACTGGCTGTAGCTCGGTAGTTGCTCCGGGCAGCCCGCGTCCAGGGAGCCCGCGCAGAAGCGGCTGCAGGAGACCTGCGCGTCGACCTCTGCGCCACAGCGCGGCGATTGCTTCTTCGCGTGCACCACGCTGGTCGGACCAAACTCCGGATCCAGACGCCAGACGACCTGTTCTTTCTTCTGGAAATCCACGGAGAACGCGAAGTCGTGCTCGCCCGGCAAGAAGCGCGTAGGCCGGCGGTTGTTGACGTCGAGCGGGAGCGAGTTCCGTCCGCCGGTCACGGTCAAGCTGACGCCGTTCTTGTTCTCGTAGCCGAAGAACGCCGAGAACGTGCCATCGCCGTTGTCCGTGACGCAATCGAGGTGAGCCTTGAGCGCAGAGTCACCGCCGCGGCGCAGCTCTTTGTTGATGAAGCTGCGGAACGTATCGGTGCGCGTGAAGAGCGAGTAATCCTCGCACCAGAGCCCGGTCCAGGAGGATACGCCGGCGACGTAGTCTTCATGATCGAGGCGCAGCAGCATCGGGCCGCCGGAGTCACCCGCGCAGCTGTTCGCGTTGGGCGCGCGTCCGTCGGTCTTGATGAAGTGGCGGCGTAGCTCCGGGAACAACATCGCCGGGTTCGGATCTTCTTCGTGGAAATCCGCCGCCGTGGGCGTGCCCAGGATGGTGGCCTTGCCCGTGCGTTTGACGCGCAAGCCGACGGTCTGCGAGATGTCGGCGCTGAGCGCTTGGCTGGCGCCCCAGCCGACGAGCTTGGCCTTCTCGCCGTTCCAGGTGTTGTTCATGTGGAAGGGGGCGATCTGCAGCGGCTTGAAGGGCGGCTTGCGATCGAGGAACACCACCGCGATGTCCGGGTCGTTCAGCGAGGGATCGAAATCAGGGTGCGCTTGGGAGGAGTCCGCCTGCGCGAACTTCGAGGGCTGCCCAGGCGGGGGCACGACGATGGTCTGCCCGATGATCTGCAGCGCCGCGAAGTCGGTGGGAAAGTCGTCGCCCCAGTAGGCGAACAGCTGGTTGTTCCAGATGTTCTCCACGCAGTGCGCCGCGGTGAGCACCACGCGCGGGCCGATCAACGTGCCGCTACAGCTGCGCACGCGGAGCTGCCCGTTCTGGATGAACTGCCCGTACAAGAGGACGACCTGCTCGTCTCCGCCTTCGGACTTGGCGCGCACGATCGGTTGCTCCGCCTCCTCCACCGTCTGGTCCTGGGCGTCTACGGAACAAGCCGTGAGCGCGAGACCTCCAAGAGCCAACCAGTGCAGAATGCTTCCTCTCATGACGTGATCCATCCTTTGCAATTTTTGTGAGCGACCCAGAGCACTACCAGCGTTCCAAGTTACCAGCGCGCCTCAGAATGTCGACGCGAATGCGCGCGCGCCGTGCATTTTGCGCAAGTTGCGCAGCAACCCGCGTGAGTGATGACGCACAGACTATGAGTCACTGTCGCCGGTAAACTCAGAGTTTGAATTGAGTCACAAGCGGCTCGCGGCTCGAGCGCCGCGGGCGCGAGCGAGTCAGCGGGGCGCGCTAATTCAGCGAAATTTGCGGGGGCGCGCGGGTGCGTGATTGTCGGTCGCGGCGCTCGCATGTGGGCGCGCGTACACCACAGGCTCAGATCGCAACCGCGCATTCAGCAGCTCTGCGCAACACGCATGAGCATGCGAGTTCACGCGCGTCGGTGTCATGCGCTTGTCGCTCGCGCGCCGCGTGCGCGCGAGGCGTGCCGTTAAGCGCAGCGCTCGCGACGCGCGCTACGTGCGCGCGCGCGGTGTGCTCGGCTGCGCGAGCTGAGCGCTCAGCTCAGGTTCTTCTCGGCCAAGAACGCGTTCGTGAACTCGGCGCTCTTCGTGTAGCTCTTGTCGAGGTCGGCGATCATCTTCTTCTCGAGCAGCCCACCCACTCCGAAGATCTTCGCGTTGACGCTGCCCTGCACCAGCCTGCGGCAGCGGTTCGGTCCGTCCGCTGTAGTGGAGATCTCGAGTCGTACGCTGATCTTGTCGGCGAGACGATTCGGCACCACGGTGACCGAGTAGTGATGACGCTCGTGATCCAGGACGCCGCGCTCTTGATAGCCAGCGTTGTCCCCGATCACGCTCTTCAACGGCCCGGGCAGCTCACCGACGGGCGGCGCGGCCTCGACCACGCGATGCAGCTTGCCGTCCTTCTCCTGCCGTTCGAGCTCGCGCCACTGGCTGAACTTCAGGCGCTCGAGGAACAAGCGGCGATTGTACTCTTCGTCGAGGAACACCTTCGACCAGAAGGTTTCTTGGCTGCAGTTGAAGGTGTGCTCGAAGCGAAAGTCCGCCATGGTGAGGTCCGTCTAGCACCGCTAAAGAGGCGCCGCCGGCATCCTGAACCCAAGGGCGCCGCCGCGTAAAGCCCCTCCAGCCAGGCCCGCTCTGGTAGGCTGCGGGCGTGTTGTCCGACTCTTCTGCGGCGAGCAGCGCCGCCGTCCACCGGCCCCCAGGTTGGCTGCGCCAGACGCTCGTGGTGCTGCGCAAGGACATCGCCATCGAGGTCGCCACCGGTGAGGTCGTGGTCACGTCGGGCTTCTTCGCGCTGTTGATCGTGATTTTGTCGTCGCTCGCGTTCTACGGCGGGCCCGGCACACAGCGCTTGGTCGGCGCCGGGGTGATCTGGGTGGCCTTGAGCTTCTCGGCGGTGCTGGCGTTGGGAAAGACCTGGCAGCGCGAGCGCGATGAAGGCGCGCTCGAAGGGCTGTTGGTCATGCCGCTGTCGCGCAGCGCGCTGTTCGCCGGCAAGAGCATCGGCGTGCTCGGCTTCTTACTGACGATCTCGGCGCTGGTCATCCCCGTGACGGCGCTGTTGTTCGCGCTCGATCTGCGCGAGGTCGGCGTCGGTCTGGTCAGCATTACGCTGGTGGCCGTGCCGGGCTTGGCCGCTTCCGGAACGCTCTTCGGCGCCATGACGGTGCGCACGCAGGCGCGCGACCTGATGCTCGCGGTCGTCTTGTTCCCGCTGCTGACGCCGACTCTGCTGTGCGCCGTCGCGGCCACGCGCGAGCTCTTTTCCGGCGCTTCGCTGCTGGAGCTCGGCGGCTATTTCAAGCTGATGGGCATCTTCGATTTGGTGTTCATCAGCGGCGGCCTCGCCCTCTTCGGCTCGCTCATCGAGCGCTGAGCCGCGCGGCGAGCGCGCGACCCAGCGCTTCACCGCGCGCGACGGGGTCGCCGGCGTCACCGCTCGCGCGGCCGACCAAGTACGTGTACGGCGCGACCTGCAGATCCGCGGCCAGCTGCGGCACGTAGCCGCGGCCGGCCTCGAAGCGCGCCTGCGCGCCGGCTTGTAGCGCGAGCTCCAGCGCGGGGTTGAGCGGGCCGTCGAAGAGCAGCGCATCGACCGCCAACGCGCGCGTCTTTTCGTTCCCGGTACGGAGCGTGAGCTCTTGCAGTGTCACGCTGCCCTTCGCGGCGAGCACCGCGCTCGGCTGCAACACCCGCTCCACCAGACGCTCGCCGCACAGCGACGCCGCCAGCGCGGCGAACGGTCCCGCGCCGACGACCGCCACGCGACGGCCGGGGGCCACGCCAGAGCGCAGCAGCGTGAGCCCGGCGCGCGCCGTGAAGATGCCGGGCAGGTCATTGCCGGGAAACGGGGGAGGTCGCTCGTGCGCTCCCGTCGCGAGCAGCAGCAGCCGTGGCCGCGCGATGCACGCGCCGTTCTCGTTGGCGAGTAACACCGTGGGCGGTCCGCCTCGTTCTTGCGGATAGACGCCGAGCGCCGCCATGGCCGGCTCGAGCACGGCGCCGCTCTGTTGCGCGGCAGCGACGAGGTCGCGCGCGCGCGCGGGCTCACACAGGCTCAGCGCGCCGCCGAGCTGCATCCCGTCATCCACGAGCGTGGCCCGCGCGCCGAGCGCGGCGGCTGCGGCGAGCCCTGCGCCGCCGCCGCCCACGATCAAGACGTCGCCGGCGAGCTCGGTCGCGGCTTGTGTGGCGCGCGCCTCGGCGGGAAGGAGACCGAGCCCGGCGATACGTCGCGCGAGCAAGCCGACGACTTTGGACACCCCGCGCACTCCGGCGAACAAGCGGTGATGATCGAAGCCCTCCGGGAACAGAAAATCCGTGGCCTGCAGCAGATCGATCTCGCGCGAGCCGAGCACGTTCTGCGTCTCGACCACTTCGCCGCCGCTCACGCGGTGACGACAAGCCATCACGTTGGGAACACCATCCACGCGCACCAGGCAGCCGTCGCACGCCGCTCGCAGACAATAGGGGCCGCGGGGGCGATGCAGCTTCGGGCTGCGCGCCAGCACCAGCCGCTCGCAGGCGATCAGGCTGTGCGCGAGCGGCTCGCCCTGCTCCGCGCTGAGCCGAGCACCGTCGTGCAGAAACTCGACGGGCCGCTGCGGAGGATGAAGGCGCAGGTTCATCGCCAGTCCGTCCTAGCATTTCTCCGCTTGCTCACGCCGCTCGCGCGCCGCAGACTCGGGTCCCGCATGCGGCTCGGCGTTTACGGTGGCAGCTTCGATCCTCCTCACGTCGCGCACGTGCTGCTCGCCAGCTACGCGCTGTCCGTCGCAGAGTTCGACCGCGTCTGCGTGGTGCCGGTCTTCGCCCACGCCTTCAATAAAGCGCTCGCGCCCTTCGAGCACAGAGTGAAGATGTGCGAGCTCGCGTTCCAGGAGCTGCCGAGGGTCGAGGTCTCGGCCATAGAATCCGAGCTGCCGACGCCCAGCCGCACGCTGGCGACCCTCGAACGGCTCAGCGCGCTGAACCCGAGCGCGGAGCTGCGGCTGCTGGTCGGCAGCGACGTGCTGCGCGACGCCAGCAAATGGCACGCCTTCGACGCCGTCTCGCGCATGGCGCCGCTGTTCGTCGTGGGCCGTGAAGGTCACGGCGCGGCCGGCGGCTTCGCGCTGCCGCCGGTCTCGTCCACGCGGGTGCGAGCGCTGTGCGCAAATATCGCGGACGGAGCTGCGCGAGCCGAGCTCGCGCAGCTCTTGCCGGCCAAGGTGCTGCGCTACGTGGAGAGCCACGGGCTGTATCGGCCGTGAGCTCGTGAGCGACGCGCGGCGGCGCTCTCGGCTAGAAGTGCTCGTCGCCGCTCACGCGCAGCGGATCTGGAAAATCGCGGTACAGCGCGGCGACGACAGAGATCCATGGCCGTCCCGGCCGAAACATAGCGCGAGGTCCGCGTGGGACCCGCCGCCGACCCACGTGCCCATGATTTCCGTCGCTTCGGCCGAATGAAGCGCTAGGGTAGAAAAAGTGACGTCCCCGCGCGCAGGATGCGATAAATTGGCGCGCTCGCGAGGACAATCATGGATCTTTACATCAACCCGCTGTCTCCGAACTGTCGCCGCGTGACCGCGGTGGCTGCGTATCTGGGTCTCAAACCGGAGATCAAGATCGTCGATTTCGGAAAGGGCGAGCACCGCAGCAGCGAGTTTCTGCAACTGAACGCCAACGGAGCGGTGCCGGTCCTGGTCGACGACGGGCAGGTTCTCTTGGAGTCGCGCGCCATGCTGCACCACCTGGCCGCGAAGAAGCCGGAGGCACGCTTGGTGCCGACGGATCCCAAAGAGTTCGTCGAGGTGCTGCGCTGGCAGTTCTGGGACGCTTCCCACTTCTCTCCGCCCAACGGGACGCTGTTCATGCAGCGCGTGTTGACGGTGATGACCGGCGGCGAGCCGGACGAAGGCCGTATTCGCGACGCCGAGGCGCAGCTCGCCCGCTACGCCAAGGTGCTCGAGCACCACCTCGAAGGTCGCAGCTGGCTCGTCGGCAGAGTGCTGACGGTCGCGGATTTCACGATCGCTTGCTCTTTGATGCATTCCAGCGCGGCCGGCGTGAAGCTCGACGCCTTCCCGAACATCAAATCCTGGTTCTCCCACATCAGCGAGCTCGACGCCTGGCAGGCGACGGAGCCGAAGCGCTAAG
>CBINHN010000097.1:0-15901 GCA_966250485.1 uncultured Sorangium sp.
AAGGCCCGTGCTGGTGGAACCCAGCGGCCGGCGGTGCCTCACTGTAGCGACCGCCGCTGCCCACCACCCAGCGACCGTTTCCTTGGAGCGGGACACGGGGTTCGAACCCGTGACCCCGAGCTTGGGAAGCCTCACGTCATACTGAACAGCGACCATACGTGAGCGCACGGGTGCTCATGATTACGCCGATTTACGGCCGTGGGGCGTGAGCTGCCGGATGCCCGGGGACGAACTCGCAACCTGGTGTTCAGTACCCACATGGAGTACCCACAGAACTCATGGCGGCACCTAAGCGGCACCGAAAACGTCACCCCGGCGTGGTCCTGATCAAGCCGGAAGGCCGACACGGCTGGCGGGCGCGATATCGCGACCCGGACTCAAACCGGATCGTGAAGGTCGGGCTCAACCCTGCCCTGCGCACGGCGGAGCTCCGCGAGGACTGGGCGGCGAAGAAGAGTCGCGAGCTCGCCAAGCGGCGGCTCGAGCTCGAGGGCGGCGCCGTGCGGGCCACTGGTACGGGGCTCGATGCTGCGCTCGATCGCTATCTGGAAGACCACGGTCACCTGCGCCCTGGCACGCTCGGCATCTACAAGGCGGCCATCGACAAGCTGCGCTCGTGGGCGCGCGCTGCGGGCTTAAAGAGCGCCGACGAGCTCACAGGAGCGAAACTCGTCGCCCTGCGCGCCTCGCTCGCCAAGGAGCGCATGCCCGTCCCCACGGCGGGCGGCCGCCGCGGTCAAAGAACCGCCTCGACGGCGCCTCGCTCGCCGCAAACGATCAATCGGGAGCTCCGGGCGCTGCGGACCGTGCTCGGCTACCTCCGGAAGCTCGGGCTGGCCGCACGCCTGTCGAGCGACGATCTGAAGGACGGCTTGGAGCGCATGAGGGTGAGCCACGAGCGCGGCGACTTCCTGCGGCCGGCAGAGATCGGACAGCTACTCGACGCGGCGCTCGCGCACGACGCCAGGAACTACGTCGCGACCCGGGCCGAGCACGCTGGGATCCGACCGCCCGGGATGACACCGCGCTACGGGGCCATCGCGCCGTTGCTCGCGGCGGCGCTCCTGACGGGGATGCGGTACGCCGAGTTGCTCGAGCTCGACTGGTCGGCCGTGGATCTGGATGCGCCCGGCGAAGACGGGAAACCTGCCGGCGAGATCCACCTGGCCGCGGCGGACACGAAGACGCACCACGCCCGCGACGTCGACCTGGAGGTATCCCCGACGTTGCGGGAGCTCCTGCTGGCGCTGCGCCCCGAGGACGCCCGGGGCAAAGTCTGGGGGCTGACCGACGGCGAAGCGCGCGCGGCAGCCCGACGGCTCGATGGTCTCGGCGCGCCGGAAGGCTGGTCTTGGCAAGCGCTCCGCCGCACGTGCGGGACGGTCCTGACGTGCGCGCCGACCATATACGGCGCCGCGAGCGCCTACCGCAGCGCGCGACGGCTGGGACACTCGGTTGCCGTGGCCGAAAAGCATTACTCGGGGGTGATGAAGGGCATCTCGCGCGACGCGCGCACACTCGAAGCAGCGATGCAGATCGAGCCTCACATGGCTCGCATCATCGCTGCCGTGAAGGACCGAGCGGAGCGAGCCAAGGGCGCGGGACGTGTAGAGCCGCGCGCCAAATCAGCGTAGGATCACCAATAGAAACGCCCGCAACCCTGCCAGGGTCCGGGCGCATGGGTCAATGCGATGACCGAACCGAAGAGTAGCGACGCAGAAGCAGAAGAGCAACGTGACGCCGCGGAGAGCCGGCAGCGAATCGCCGATGCTTTGGGCGCTCTGCGCGCCCTGAACGCGTACGAGCACGCGATCGTCATGGAGGGATGGCGTGCCGAGACCGCGCAGGTGGCTGAGCGCGCGGACCGGGCGGAACGCGTCAGAGCGCGCTTGAACGCGCGCGTCGCAATCGGACGCATTCTCGGCGATCTCGCGTTCAAGACACCGGCCCCGCTCCTTCATGAGCTCGCTGAGGATGACCTGGAAGAGCTTCGGCAAAGCACGCTCGGGACCGAGTTTGCCCCGTTTGTCGAACAGGAACTGTTATCGCGACGAGTCACCGGCAGGGCGAAAGTCTCACCGCAGCAAGACCAAGCGAACCGGACGCTGAGCGGCCTCCGCCTACTCGACAATCCATACGCGGCGGCGGTGATCCTGCGTCGCATCGAGGAAGCGGCTCGTGCGCTGGGCGAAGCAATTCCCCTCGGGCAATACAGAGCCGCCGAGATCTCGATCTGGTCTATCCTACTCGGCTCGGAAGCGTTGAGTGTCGACGCTCGAAGAACCGCTGAGCGGCTCGCGGACGTCGCACGAGGCGACATCGACTTCTCGCAGTGCGCGGCCGCCAAATGCCGAGAAATCGCGCTGTGGATTGAGCCGGCGCTCAAGAGCGGGCTGGACGACGAAACGAAGGCTGATGCGATTGCGAACTGGGCGACCGAGCGCTTCCAGCGCGCCGTTTGCGCCGCAGACTTGCTGAAAAGTGTTGCGCGTCGAAGCGTTGATCGGGTTGGGGGCGAGCTCGCGATAGCGGTCGGCATCCTTAACACCACCCCGGAGCTGGCAAAGGAGTTCTTCAAGAACGCGAGGCGAAAAGCTCGATAGGGGGTGCCAACGGAGCACCCCGTCCGTATCGGTAAGCTGGCGGACAACGGACACGCGCCGAGTCACGGCGCGAAAGGAGAACCGTCCGTATGTCCGAAAAGAGCCGTATTGCGCGCGCGGTCACGCCGCTGCCCTCGACTGCCACGCCGCGTTTCGCCTCCGATCTCGCCCTCGCCGCCGCGAGCGATAGTGACTGGGTCGCTGAGGCCGTCGCGCCTCTCCCGCCGATCGCCACGGTGCAGGAAGTCTGCGGCGTGCTGCGCGTTACCCGCCGGCACCTGTACACGCTGATCGAGACCGGCCGCCTCACGGCCGTGAAGCGCCCGCTGAAAGGCGCGCGCCTGAAGATCCCGCGCGGAGCCGTCGTCGCGTACCTGCGCAGCCTGGAGGCCGCAGCATGAGCCCGGAGCAGGCACGCCGTGAGGCTTTCCGCATTCTCCGCGATGCCAGCGCGAGCATGCGCCGCTCCGTCGCCGAAGCTGAGCGCCTCCTGGCGCTCGCTCATGAGCACGAGGAACAAGAAGTCGCCCTGCGCCGCGAGCTCGAAGCGCTCGAGCCGGAGTTCTTCGTCGAGGGGGTGTTGCAGTGAGTGGCGCGGCTGAAGTCGGCTCCGAGCGCGGCGAGCACACCGGACCCTGGTTCGTTGGCGAGCCGTTCACGGCCGGGCGCGCGCGAGTCTGCGCGGTCTGCAGCCGTGAAATCAAACCCGGCGAGACCGCGATCGCCAATCACGATCTCCGGCAGTGCGCGCACCTCGGGTGCGGCCGGATCGACACGCGAGGACGCCGATGACCGTGCTCCTCGGGCTCGACCTTTCGGCGACGGCTGCGGCCGCGGTTGCCGTGCCCCTCGCCTGGGATGGCCAGTGGTCTCGCGTCGCCTCGCTCGTCGCGGGCGAGCAACTCCATCGCGACTCCACCGACGCCGAGCGGGCGCGCCGCACCGAAACGATCGCTTCTCGAATCGTCGCCTTCGCCCGCGCGCAGCGCGCGACGGTCGCTTGGATCGAGAGCTACGGTTTCAACCAGCGAACGGCGGCTCACACCATCGGCGAGGTCGGCGGCGTCGTCCGGCTCGAACTCGTGCGCGCTGGCGTGGAGATCCGCACGGCGCCAATGTCGACCGCGCGCAAGCTGCTGCTTGGCAAGCTGCCGCGCTCGGACATCAAGGTCGCAATCTTCTCGGCGCTGCGCTCAGCGGGAGCGCGGTTCGACTCGTGCGACGAGGCCGACGCCTTCGTGTGCGCAAACTATGGGCTCGCCGAGCTCGGTGGCTACTGCTTCGCCCAGGAGGCAGCGTGAGCGCCGCCGGCAATGCTCAAGCGGCTCGCGGCTATGTCGAGCGCCTGGGCTTCGAATTGGTCGTCCAGGACGCAGAGAAGCGGCCGTTGGCGCGGTACTTCCCCAAGGGCGCGAGCTCCGCGACGCGCAACATACACCTCCTGGAGCGCGCGCTCGGTGCATGCTCCGGCGCCTTGCTCGCCGCACGCGTTGGAAACCACCTCGTGCTCGACGTGGACGTGCGCCACGGCGGTCCACAGCGGCTCGAGCAGCTGCTGGCCAGCTTCGGTCCGCTCCCGGCAACATGGCAGGCGCGCACACCAACAGGAGGCCAGCACTACTGGTTTCAAGGCGTTTCGGGCGAGATGCGCGGCATCCTGGTCACCGGCGTCGAAGTGCTGCGCGGCAATCGATGCATAACGTTGCCGCCGAGCTCGCGCGCGGGCGGGCGCTACGAGTGGGTCCAGCACCCGCTCAGGACGCCTCTCGCCGAGCCGCCACGCTGGCTGCTCGACGCGATCCGTGTGCCTTCGCTGCCGACTCGCTCCGTCCCTGAAAATGGCACGGATCCGGCAACGCGGGAGCGTCGCGCGCGAGCGTACCTCACAAAGTTCGATCCCGCGATCAGCGGGCAATGCGGGCACGCTCGAACGTTTCTCGCCGCGCAGGTTGTCGTTCGCGGATTCGAAGTCGAATTCGACGCGGCGCTTGCCCTGCTGCTCGAGTGGAACCGCAACTGCGATCCACCGTGGTCGGAGCGCGAAATTCGCCGAAAGCTGCGTGAAGCACTTCGCCGAGGCCGCATGGAGTTCGGCGCGTTGCTGAACAGCGAAAGGACGGCCGCGTGAGCGTCGTGCAACTGCCGTCTCGTCGCGTACCGGAACCTCCGCCGGACGACGACTACGTCCCCGAGCCGCCTCCGGGCATGTTCGATGACCACGCTTCGCACGAGCCGAGTGATGTGTTCGTGCGCGGCGATCACGTTGAAATCGCCGAGCGTCTGGTTGCAACGTTGCGCGCCAAGGCGCCGTTGACGTTCACCGACAACCGCTTCTACCAGTACAACGAGCGCTCGGGCATCTTCGAGGTCGTCGACGAGTCTCGACTCAGCCGGACTGTTCAAAACTTCGCGGGTCGGCCGGTAGTCGGCGAGCGCAAGCCTCGCCCTCTCAAGTTGTTCAGCGGCGACGTGCGCGGTGTTATCGCGCTCGCCAGCGACCAGGCCGCTGATCCTGACTACTTCGTGCAGGCGCGCGCCGGGCTCGCTTTCGTGAGCTCGTTCGTGGAGGTCACGAAGGACAGCATCATCCAGCACGAGCACTCGCCCGAGCATTTGGCCCGCTTCGCCTACCCCTTCGGTTATCAGCGCGACGCTCAGCCGCAGCGGTTGATGGGGTTCTTCGCCGAAGTGTTCCGCGATGACGCTGATCGGGAGCAGAAGATTTGCGTAATCCAGGAGTATCTCGGGGCTTCGCTGCTGGGATTCGCGACCAAGTTCCAGCGCGCGCTCGTGTTCTACGGCGACGGCGCGAACGGCAAGGGCGTGCTTTGCTCCGTGATCGAGCGCTGCATGCCACCCGGCAGTGTGTGCAGCATCTCCCCACAGGACATCGGGCAAGAGTACCGACGTGCGGCCATCTCCGGCCGGCTGCTGAACATCGTCAGCGAGTTGCCCGAAGCCGACATCATGGACGCAGAATCGTGGAAGGCCGTCGTCGCCGGCGACACCATGACCGGCCGCGAGATCCGCAAGGCGCCTTTCACGTTCCGCCCGATCGCGGGCCACATCTACAGCGCGAACCGGCTGCCGGGCACCACCGATCAATCACACGGCTTCTGGCGGCGCCTGCTCGTCGTGACGTGGAATCGAATCTTCAGCGAGGCGGAGCAGAACCCGCACCTGGCGGACGAGATCATCGACCACGAGCAGGCCGCTATCGTCTCGTGGATGCTGGCCGGCGCTCAGCGCGTCATGGCGCAAGGGCGCTTCACGATGCCCGATACCGCCGCCAAGGCGCTCGACCGCTGGCGAGCCCAGGCGGATCAGGTGCGTGCCTTCATCGACGCCTGCACGGAGCGCCTGAGCCCCGCCACGCGCAAGAGCGACGGCATCCCGGCGCACCAGCTGTACCGCGCATACCGCGGCTGGGCGTTGGAGAACGGCCACAAGGCGGTCGCGTCCAACACCTTCGGCGAGCGCATGCGCATGCTCCACCTCGAATCGGTGCCGGACGGCAACGTACGGCGTCACCCTGTCCAGCTCGTGCAGGGGGCTAGCCAGTGGGGCGCCTGACAGACCTGACGGACTTGACGGGCTTCTCCAAACACACACGCGTGCGCGCGCACGCGCGCATATGGGGTTTCAGAAAGCCTGTCAGGTCTGTCAGGTCTGTCAGCTTATGGGGTGCCAACGGAGCACCCCATCGGGGGAACTCACCTGCCCATGCTCGCGGCAGGTGACTCATGGCTACTGATTCGCGACTCGTTGACGTTCCGGAGGACCTCGCCCTCGAGGCGCAAAAGCTGATCGCATCTGTAGGGCTGCCGGCGGCCTCGCGGTTCTATCAGGTGTCCCCGCGCGCCCTGCTCGGGGCTATCGCCCGCCGCAAGACGATGGCCGGCACCCTGGCGCTCATGGAGCGCGCTTCGGCGCGCCGAAAGGCGGCCTGATGCCGCAGTTCACCTCGGTGCTCGCTGGTCTACTGCGGCGCGCCGCCGACAAGATCGACGCGGCTCCTACGCCGGTGCGTCAGGCGGCGGAAGCTGGCGATCAACTCGAGCTGGCGTCCCAGCTTTGCCGCGAGATCGAGCTCCGCCAGTGCCTTCGCGCGGCGCTCCGCCGCTACTCGCCTCGCGAGGAGACCGCGCAGGCATGATGACTTTGGTGCCGCGCGTCGATCCAGCGCGCGCCCGGACAGGTGCAGTGTGCGCGTTTTCAGCGTTTTCACGCCGCTGCACCGAGCCCCGTTCGAGTCGGGACGGCACCACCACTATCGCCGCAGACCGCGGCGGAAAGGACGATATGCGTTCGAGACAAGCAATTGCCGATTTTGCGACCGCGAAGACGGCGAGTCTGCGTGGCAAGCGCTCGGCCCGCAGCGGAGCGGCGCTCACGGAGGCGGAGCGCGCCCGCCGCAGCACCACCACGAAGCGCCCGAAGAACAAGGGAGCCGCCAAGTGATCGCTCTGCCGAGCGGGCTCCGGGCGCCGAAGCTCCAGGTGTTCGAGGTGCCGACGGCGCCAAAGAAGTCCACCGCCGCCAAGACCCTCGACGCTGCGCAGCCTACGACGCCTCAGACGCGGCTCGAGCAGGCTCAGGCCACGCTCGAGAACGTGACCGCGCGCAACAGCGCTGCCCTGGCCGCGGTGCGCGATGCTGAGACGAAAGTGACGGCCGCACGCGAGGCTCTGCGGGCCGAGCGCTCGGAGGCCGCGGACAACGCGCTGGCGGCTGCCAAAGCGGAGGCCGAGCGCGTAAAGGAATGGGCCGCCGTCGTGGCTCAGGACCTCGTTGATGCGCAGGCTGCGTTCAAGCGCGAGCGCGAGGCGTCGATCTCGGCCGAGATCGCGGAGCTGCAGAGCAGGCTTGCGGACACGTCCAGGCACACTGAGCTCACTAAGTGCGCGGCCGACGCGTTCGTGGCGGTGATCGACGCGATGTTCACGCTTCGTGCCCACGTCGCCGAGCGCAACGCTCTCGAGCAGCGCGCCTTCATGCTCAGGACATCACTCGGACAGACGCCGCGAGCGCCCGAGCTCGATTCGCCGGCTGACTCGGATTTCGTAATCGCGCGCCGGCTGGCCGCGCTCACGAACGGCAAGTCCAGCGACGACGACCGCGTCCGTCTGCTGCTTCGATTCGCGCTCTTTCTGTCGCCCAACACGGGCGGCTTCTCCCACAACTACTTCAGGTGATCACCATGAGTTTTCCCGACCCGGACCCAACTCCGACGCTCATCTCCGGCGAGCAGATGAGCAAGCTTCTCGCCGTCAATGACGTCCACCCGGAGAGCAAGTTCGCGCGTAATTGCATGAGCGGGCACTTCTATCTCGATGCTGCCGACGGCAAGCAGTATGCGGTCGCTGCGTGGTTCGATCAGAACCGCGACGAGCAGAGCCCCGCAGCTCCGTCCCGCGCCTCGCGGCCGCATCAGTGCCTCGACACTGGAGACCTGGTCGCGCGCGCCATGGGCTTGCCCGTGGCGCGCGCCATGGGCTTGCCCGTGCCGCGCGAGCCACTCAGCGAGCCACTCAGCTCACCTCACCAGGCGGCCACGGTCGGCTCGCTCGAGTTCGCAACCCCCCAAGCCCGCCGCAACTTCGACCTCGTCGTTTCGGCCATGCGAGGTGATCGATGATCCGCAGGCTCGTCAATCTTCGCCCGCACGGCTACTCGCTCAGCTTCGCCGACGATGCGCAGTTCAACGAGTACTTCAGCGAGTTCGAGGCCATGCGCCAAGAGCTGACTGCGCGCGGGGTTCGCTACGGCGTCGCGCCCCGCTGCACGTTGACGCTGGCCGATGGTCGCGTGTTGCAGCCCGGTAGCCCCGTGACGGTCGACATGCTCCCCGCCGTGCGGGTCATCCGCGACGGCGTCGCCGAGTCGCACGTGCCCGGCTGGCGACAGCTCGAGGAACTCGTGCGCGCTGGTCGCGTCGTCGAGTCGGACTTCTCTGGCCCCGAGGCTGCGTGAGCGAGGACACGCTGGCGAGCCTGCCGCGTCGCTTCTCGTCGCGAGTGGTGATGCTGCAGCGCGTGTCAGCGTGGCTGAGCCGAGGTGGGATGGTTCGTCCTATATTTTCACGGGTCCTGCGTCGGGTACCCCCAGGGTGCGCGGTTCAGATTGGCGACCCCATAACTCGCCAAGTCAGTGATCCCCTCGAAACTTAACAGTTGACACCGATGCATGCCGAAGCCCAAAGGCGGAAACCTCATTTCGCGAGCCGAAGCCGCTCGTCGGCGCCGTTGCAGCCGCGCAGCGGTCACGCTGGCGTGCAAGGGTGCTCTCGCGGACGCCTGCGTCGGCTCGCGCATCGACGCCGATCATGCCGCGTACCGCTTCTGGCTCGCCGCTGCCGACCGCTCGCCGACGGCATCGCTGACGCAGGCTGGTGCCAAACCCGCCGCCCCGACGGACATCGGCCTCGAGTTCCGACGGGCGACCCTCGCCAAGCGTCGCGCGGAGGTGCAGGCGCTCGAGCTCAAGCTCGCCAGGGAACGCGGCGGGCTGATTTCGCGCGAGCTCGTGCGGTCGCACGTCTTCGGGCATTTGGAGCGCCTTCACCAACGATTGCTCAACGACCTGCTGGTCTCCGCAGCGACGCGCATCACGGCAACGTCCACCCGCGAGGAGCGCATTGCCATTCTACGCGAGCTCGTGGGCACCGAGCTCGGAGCCGCGAAGGAGGCCGTTATCCGCTCCCTCCGGGCCATCACGGCGGAGGCGCCCGCTGATGCCGTCGAAGAGCGACCCCCACCGCACGTATCGGGTGAACACGAGGACACTGCAGATCCTCGACGGCACGGACGGAACGCCGCGAACCTCTCCGTTCGACGCGGCACGCGCCGCGTTCAGGAGTGAGGTTTACGGCATACCCGAAGACACGTCGCCCGAGCAGCGGCTCGAGTTGCGCGAGCAGGCGCTCGCCCGCTTCGATGCCGCCGTCGCTCAAGCGAAGGGCCGCGCAACATGAATCTTTGCCCAGCCGGGGTTTGGTTCCTTCCCCCGCAATCGCTCGAAGCCGCGGGCGATGCACGCGATTGGTTTCAGTGCTGGGACCGATCGCGCGTGCTGGACGAGCGCGCCGCACCGGCTCTCGAGGTGTTCTTTGGCTCCGATCGGCCTCGGGAGCCGGTGATCGGCTTCCGCAATTCCTGAGGTGAGTTTTCCATGGACGCATCAGCTTTCAGTTCTCTCATCGAGCAATGCGCGGACGGCGCCACCGAGGCGCTGCGCGTTGCGGCCGACCGCGCCATCGTCGCCGACGTTTTCGCGCGCATGCAGACGAGCGGATTCGATTACGGCGTAACGCTCGATGGCATGCTCACTGACGCGCGCGGCGGCCCGGATCGAGCGGCGCTCCACTATCATTTCGGACGCGACAAGCGACCGAACCCCATCGCATATGGTTCGGGCACGATCGTCGCCCTGCCCGGCACTACGGCTGCCCCCGTAGGCGCCGCAATCGACTGGCTCGCGCCTGCTACGCGGCGCTTTCGCTTGCGGAACTGGGCTTCGGCGGGTGGCGGATCGTTCGAGCTCGAAGCCGTCCACGAGGAGCAGACGGCACCACCCATCACCCTCGCGCCCGGCAGCTACCACCTCGAGCTCAGCGCGGACGTCTGGAGCGCCTCACAGGCCGAGAACCTGACGCTGTCGATCCGCGTCGTCGTGGGGGCCTCCGTACTGACCCAGTCCCTCACTCGGCCGAACGCGGCGCAGTACGAGATCGGCGACCCGCGCCGACCATTTGCGAACACCACGATGGCCGTGCGCTTCGAGACTTCCGTCCCAGTGACGGTTGCGTCGACAAGCGTGCTGACGCTCGTCAACCCGACAGCATCCGACCAGCGCGCGCTTGGCTTGCTCAGGGTGGTGCCTGCATGACCTACATCGCCGGCAGCATTGCGGAAGCGTCGCTTGGCAACCGGATTTTTCAGGTCGTCGCAAGCTGTGACGCAAAGATCGATTTGGGCGGCTACGTCGCTCGAACGGAGACCATCTACGGCAGCGGCGGCGTTTGGGATCGGAACGGCCGCTGCGTGATCGCTCCTGATCCGAACCCTGCCGTTGTCAAGACGAGCACGCAATGGTCGATCGAAGACCTCGAGGTAGCGATTGACACCGCGAACAGTGACCTGCAGTGGCTTTACACGCTGCGCCGACTCGACTCGTTCGGCGTCACGATCACCCTCGCCGATGATTCCGTGTATGGCGGCACGGGGATCATCGTCGGAGCGGTGCAGTACAGCACGCGCTCTGGCACCGCGAAGCTCTCGCTGTCGGGCACGAGCGGCGCTGCGGCGCGCCCCTCGACGCTGGTGCGGCTGTGAGCCTCGCCGGCGACAACACCGAGCTGCCGCGCTCGAGCTGGGAGCTCCCACGCTTCGTGGCAGGCCCGTTCGACGCCCAAGAGGCTGCTGCGCGCGCCGCGGGGCTCGCGTGGTCCGAGTGGGCGCGCCAAGAGCTTGAGCGCGCGGCAGCTGGCAGGATAGCCGCAGCGCCGGCGAAGCCTGGGAGGCTCGTGGGCGCGGAGAGCGGGCGGTGAGGGGCATGTCCCCGGAACATTCGGGCTGGGAGGAACCCGTGGGACGACGACAGTTCGACGCTCTGATCGCCCTTCGGACAGCAGCGCGCGCCAGCGCCTGGGGCGACGACCCCGCCGTGCGCCGACTGAGGCGCCTCGTGCTCGCGCGAGAGCGGTAAACGGGGCAGCGCATCGCCCTGCGACTCGACGGCGCGAAGCAGGGGGCGCTCTGGCGAGCCTTTCCGAGCTTCGGCCGACCCGAAGAGGACCGTAACCGCTGCCGAGCTCCGGTGACGCCACCCTCCAGAGGCTTTTCCCAAGGGCGCGAAGGCGCCCGCGCGCTAGAACGCAACCATTTGATCTGAATCGCCTTTAAGTGCT
Organism: uncultured Sorangium sp.; assembly: GCA_966250485.1. Lineage (GTDB taxonomy): Bacteria > Myxococcota_A > Polyangia > Polyangiales > Polyangiaceae > PMG-095. Next base: position 11,512 of record CBINHN010000097.1, read on the forward strand.
TCAGAAGGTAAGACTGGCCCCGGCGACGCGGGTGTGGATAGCTTGTGGAACATGTCCGATCCAGCTCAGCGCCCGGACGGGCACATTCTCTTCCGCTTCTGCGAAGAGCGTACGCTTGATGAGCTCAAGCAAACCGAGCGTTTGCTCGACGTCGATGGCGCCGACTATCTCCGCTGGCTTGCTGGCGAAGGTCCCGATCCGTGCCCGCCCGAGTCCTCCGGCTAACGCAACGATTCAACCTGGGGGTTAGAAGGATTGGCGCGGGCGGCGGAACCGCGACGGGCCGAGCCCTCGCCGCGACGTTGGTGCGCATGCTCACCGAGCCGCTCCCGGGGGCACAGGACGCTGAAACGATGTACCCGCCTGTCCGGCGCTATTGGTTCCGCCGTGTGCCGGGGTTGAACCTCTGGGTTTACTTCCGGTTCGATGATCGCGAACTGGTTGCGGTCGACGTCTCGGCCAAGCCACCCGTTCCGATCGTCGATTGACGCGTCAGCGACGGCGGCGAACGACGGCTCGTCAGGAGCTGCTCAGGGCGACGTCAGCGCGGCCGCGGGGCGACGCCTTGTCGCGACCTGGAGCGGGCGACTCGTCGCCCACCGCTCGAGCGGACGCGCTGTCGCCGTGTGATGGTGCCGACGTCGCGGCGGTATCGGGGCCACGCGTCGCCACCCAATCGAGGCGACGCAGCTCGGATTTACGTTTTCGATGCGACCTGGCCCGCCTCGGACTGCTTAGCCTTCAGTTTGTCTCGTATCCTGCGAGCGAAAGGGGAACGGTGTAGGAACGGTGCTCTCAACGGCGCGTCTTTCACACTGTAGAAAGCCGGTGGTAGCCGCTTGCTTTCCTGAAATTCGACATCGTGGCGCGCGACTTCCGTGATGAACTCCGCGGCCTGCTCGATGTCGTCTTGATCGATGTACGCCCAGTTTGTTCGGAGAACAGCAACCGCGTCACGATTGTTGGCGAGCATTAGCTCTCCGTACGAATTCGCCGCGGCAATGATGCTCGACGCTTCGTCCTTATCGGTCGCTCCCCGACCCTGAAAAAATGCAGCGTAGGTTTCGTTGATGTGCACGTGCAGCCTGGTCAGGTGCTCGTTTCCCTCCATGAAGAAAGCGAGAGGGCCGTAGAGCTTCTCGAGCTGACACCTGACGTATTCCGCTCGCCGGGCCTTTTCGGCAAGGTTGCCGGTCAACTCTTGACGGAGGCGTTCGAGTCGCGCACCCAGGCTATGCTGGACAAGCCAGGTAACCACGCCAGTTAGAACCGCAGTTACGACGGCCGTGGTGATCGCCGGCCCCACCGAACCCAGAAGCTGTGCCATTAGGTGACGATGGCACGCGGCGTCGCGACGATTCAACGCAGATGACCTTCGGCGCATGAACCCCACCGGGGCCTGCGCCGTCGCCTCAGCCGCAGTTCCGCGCCCGTACCGGAATGCTGTCGATCTCGTGAGCGGGCGGCGTGGACGCGGCGGCCTGCGCGCCGGCTTCTGAGCGCTCAGATGTGCCCGCCACCACGCCGCGCAGTCGGCGCCTGACGCGCTGCGCGTTGCGCTCAGACTATGGGCAACACCAGCGAGTGCCGGTTTCGTCAGTATCGTTTTCTACACAGCCATCGATCGTTGGTCTCAAGGGTTCAGGCTTTGGGTCCGCAAGCATTCCCCAGCAATCATAATTGTGCAGACCGTTCCGACAAGGATAGGCGGCCTCGTAGTCGGCTAGCCAGCAGGTGCAAGAGTTCTGAACTCCTGAAAAACCGCACGCGCCGCCCCGCGGACACGTGGCTGGACAGTGAAGTGTGCCGCCACAGTTGTCCGGGGAATCTCCGCAGATCGGAGCGTGGCCGGCTCCTTCACACGTCGCAAGACGGCAGCACTTCCCTTCCAGATTGACCCGTCGTCACATTGCCCGCAGGCACCGCAGGTGCACAGATTCTTGTCTCTCTCGGTTCCGCATGTACCGAGCCCGGCGCACGTCGTGCCGCAATCCAGAGTGTTGCCGCAGGAATCGCTGAGGACACCGCAGCGCAGATCGTTGAGGAACGACGTTAGTGCCCCCGTCACCATCGTCGAGACCGCTCCGGCAATGAACGATACGAGATCCGCCGCCATGTGTGCTTTCCCCGAAGAAGTCGAACTGTTCGCTGATTGCAGCGTGCTCGGAGCGAGGAAACTTCACTTCTTGGGCTTAGGCTTGCCCTTTTCGTCCTGGCTGAGCACGGATGCAGCCAGCTTCTTCGCATCCGTGGCTGTAGGCTTCTTCGCACCACTGAGAACCTTGGACGCGAGAGACGAGACGTTGGGACCGGACTGCTTTTTGGCCATCGTTCCACGATATTCAGGCGGCTCGCCCGCACCACATACGATCGAATGGCTCCGCCCCCGCCCGAAAAAATGACCATGGGCGAGCGCAGCGCGGCCGCGCTGGGCTTGTGATTCCGCCGCCGCGCTTCAATCGCGAGCGCTCGCACCCCAGCGTCAGCGACGGCGCCGAACGACGCCGCGTCGAGCGCGGCCGCGGGCGACCCGTCGCCCACCGCTCGAGCAGACGCCACCTCGCCCGGTGATGGCGGAGCCGTCGCGGCGGTACCGGAGCGACGCCTCAAGCGTCATTCGGGCGTCTTCAACGCGAGCGCGAGCGCTTCGATTCTGGCTTGCAGCTTTGACGCCAGGTCCTCAGCTGTAGACCAGCGCATCACGAGGTACTGGCGGACATCGAAAGCGCCGTCTTCGACCATCTTCACCCATCGTTCGCGATGGATCTCCTCGTTCCCTGCGGCGTCGACCTTCACCGAAGATCCCTCTGCACGCTCGTTGCATGTCAGGATCAACGGGATACCCAAGCCGTGCGCGAGCCCCGCCTCGTAGAACACGTTCGGGCGCATCCCTGTCAGATCGGCCACGACGAGACGGCTCTTCCGAATGTTCGCGACAATCTGATCGTCGATCTTGTTGTTGTGCTGCTCGCGATCGACGCGATACGGAGCGTAGCCGCACGATCGCAGGGCAGGAGCGAAGCCTACGTCGAACGCCGCGTCCATTCCGGTGTTGAACCACATCGCAACGAATGCTTGGGAGCCAGTGCGCTGAGTCTGTTTCAACGACTCCGCCAGCCGCCAACCCTCGGCGGTCAGAATGCACTCGTACGGGTTGCCCGCGGACGGACGAATATATCCCGCATCAGCCACGGCGCGAATTAGGGAAACGAGGGGCACACCATCGCCAATAGGCAGGTAGAGCCTGGCAAGCATCGCTTCCATCGGCAACAGGTCCGATTCAGCTCCGAAAGCCGACGCGCTATTTGCTGCGATAGCGATGAACCGCTCCATCTGAGCGATCGCGTTCGTTGGTTTGTCGTGTCGCGCCAACAATGACCGGAAGGAACCATGCGTGATACCGGTCGAACACTCTCCGAGTTCATCGGTGTCGCGTCGAACGACGCCGCTGAGAAGCACGCGCTGATCCTGCGCTAGAATCGGGGTTATTCGCGCTGCCGCCAACCATCTATGGTCAACGCGAAAAACTCCGCACCTCGTGCAGCGCATGCGAATCCAGTCACCCGAGTCTTCCTTGATGGCCTGAGAATTACCGCAAACCGCACATTCGCTCATCCTGCCCCCTGTGCGCATGAAGACCGGATTCATGCTGTAGTCATTTTTTTCACAGCGGCACCCGCCCGCCCTGCCGCTCCGATTGAAAACTTGCTCGCATGAGGGTTGACGCTCTGTCCTACTTATGTCATGACAAAGACAGGACATGGCTCCGCTTCAACGCGACGCAAAATTCCAGCTTCGGATGAGCTCCGAGGAACGGGAGATGCTCGAAGCCCTCGCAGACCGTGACGGCCTTTCAGCGTCCGACGAGATCCGTCAGCTCATTCGCAAGGAGTACGTGGCCGCGTTTCCCGAGGAGCCGCCGAAGCGCCGGAAGCGCTGAGACAGTGGGGCCCGCGCTGCTGGTAACAGCCGGACCCCAGGACCACGGAAGGTGAATTCCAATGGCCAAGGCAAACAGAGCACGAAAACAGGGGCAGCGACAGGGCGCGAAGCCCATTTCATCGACAAAAGCCAAGCGCGCACCGGTGCGCGCTGGCCTGCGAGGTAGCGCGGCGCTTCGCGCTGCTGGCAGGGTTCTCGCGGATCCTGATGCCGAGGCGGAGAGCGAGCAGGCCGCACACGACCTCGTCGAGCAGGTAGACCGCGCGGCAGATGAGCTCGAGGCGTTGCGCGAACTCGCGCGGCTGGTGATGGCCAGCTTCACGAGCGACGGGCAGCCATTCCCGACCGGCGCGGACATGGTCAGCGAGACCCTCAAGTGCGCCCGCGATGACCTCGAACTGCTCGAGCACGCGAGTAGTGGCCCGATGCCGTTCGTCCGCGCTCAGTA
>CBINHN010000098.1:0-15816 GCA_966250485.1 uncultured Sorangium sp.
GAAGCGGACGAAGACGAAGAAGCGGACGAAGACGAAGAAGCGGACGAAGACGAAGAAGCGGACGAAGACGAAGCGGACGAAGACGACGCGGACAAAGACGAAGACGACGCCAACTAGCGCACGCGTCGCGGGGCGCGTGCTCGCTCGTTGCGAAACCACTTTCGAAGCTGAGCGCTGCTTTCGTCCAACGCTCCGCGACGCCAAGAGCCGCTCGCAGCAAGTCCGCGATTTCCGGCCGCGAGCGCAAAACCGTGAGCCGTTCCGTGCTGGTCGGGGAACATTGGCCCCGAGGACCAGATGCCAAGTCGTTCGTTTGCGGCCCTGGCTAGCGCAGGCAGTATCGTGCTGTTCTTCGCCTGCGCGAAGAACGAGCCGTCCGAAGCGTCATTCGTCAGCGGCGGCACGCCGGCGGCGGGTGGTGTCCGCGCTGGGTTCGCAGGGGTGGAGTCTGGTGCTACTGACTTTGCGACGAGCGGCGGGCAGGCCCCGACCGGCGGAAGTAACGCCGCTGGAGGCACCACAGGCGCAGGAGCTGTCCGCAGCGGCGGTGACGCCGAAAAGGCGACCTCAATGGGCGGGCTAGGGGCAGCTGGCGGCAGCGCCGAGGCGGGACGCGAGACCGTAGGCGCGGGCCGTGCGGGCGCGAACCATGGCGGCTCGAGCAACCTCGGGGCGGGCGGCGCCGCGCACAGCGGCGGTCGCGCTGCCGAGGGCGGGACGCAAGCCGCGGGAGCAGGAGGAGACGGCGGTGACGCGAGCGGCGGCTGCTCTGCCGAGCTGCTGCTCTGCGAGGACTTCGAGGCCACCGTCGTCGGCGGCGTACCGAGCGGTTGGGTGCGACACGGCAGTGAGGTCGCGGTGGCGGACGATACCGCCCATGGCGGCCGACATGCCTTGAAAATCGGCGCTACTGCCGCGAGCGAGCGCCGAATTTATCACAGCGCCGCGCTGCTCGGCAGCGCTCATTGGGGCCGCATATTCTACAAAGTCGCTGTCCCGGTTCCCGATGCCTTCGTCCACTCGACGATGGTGTCGCTGACCGGCACGGGACCCGCCAACGGCGGCTCCGACTATCGGCCGATCGACACCGTCAAGCAGGCCAAGGACACCCGCGACGTGGGTGGGCGGCACAACTTCATCTACAACGTCCAAATCATCGGTGGCAGCGAGTTCGGCCGCGAAACCGCGTACGACTACACGTTCGACGGCAAGTGGCACTGCGCCGAGTATCACCTCGATGCGTCGAACCAGAGCTACGCCTTGTACCTGGACGGCGAGCAAATCTTGGCCTTCGAAAACGGCCCCGGCAAGTACGACCGCTCGGACATCCCGGACGGCTTCGACCAGCTGCGCGTCGGGTGGATCAACTATCAAAGCGCGCCGCCCGGCTTCAACGCCTGGCTCGATGACATCGCCTTCGACGACGCGCGCGTCGGCTGCGACTGAGCGGCGCTCGCGCGGGTTCGGGCGTATTGCCCCGCGCGCCGCGGCCGAGCAGCGTCTACACTGCGCCGGCGCATGAAACCTCTCCGCCGGCTGCTCGACTTCGTTCGGCCGTATCGCGGGCCCGCTCTGCTGTCGCTGTTTCTGCTCGCGTTGCTGGTCGCTCTGGACCTCGCGCTGCCGCGTCTGATTCAGCGCATCATCGACCGCGGCATCCTGCAACGAGATCGCGCTGTCGTGCTGAGCACGGCGCTGATCATGTTGGGGATCTCCGCGCTCAGTATGCTCATCGCGATCGGTAACAATTTATACTCGGTTCGCGTCGGCGAAGGCGTCGCGCGCGATCTGCGCGAGGCGCTGTTCCTCAAGATCCAGACCTTTTCGTTCGGGGACCTGGATCGGCACAAGACAGGCCAGCTGCTGGTGCGGCTCACCAGCGACGTGAACGCGGTCAAGAGCCTGATCCAAATCTCCTTGCGCATCGGGACGCGGGCGCCGCTGATGATGATCGGCAGCGCGATCCTGATGTTTCGTACCAGCCCCGAGCTCGCGCTCGACATGCTGCCGCTCTTGCTCGTGACCGCCGTGTTGATCGTGCTGTTCGTGGCCCGGACCGAGCCGCTATTTCGCAGCGTGCAGTCCAAGCTGGATCGTCTCAACAACGTCCTGCAAGAGAACATCGCCGGCGCGCGGCTGATCAAGGCGCTGGTCCGCGCTCGCTTCGAAGAGCGGCGCTTCGCGACCGCGAACGAGGAGATGACCGAGCGCGCCGTTCGCGTGATGCGCTTCATGGCCTCGATGGCGCCGGTGCTCACGCTGTGCGTGAACGTCGGCTTGGTGATCGTGATCTGGGTGGGCGGCTCAGCCGCCATCGCGGGCCGTTTGACGCTGGGACAAATCGTCGCCTTCACCAATTACATGCTCAGCACCATGACGCCGCTGGTGATGATGACGATGCTGTCGAACACCTGGGCCGCCGGAGCGGTCTCCGCGCGGCGCATTTACGACGTCTTCGACACGCAGCCGGAGGTGCGCGACGCCAGCGACGCGCACGAGCTGCCGCGCGACGCGCAGGCGAGGGTCGCGCTCGAAAACGTCTGCTTCAGCTACGAGGGTGAGAACCCCGAGCCGGTGCTGCGAGACATCGAGCTCGTCGCAGAGCCGGGGCAGACCATCGCCATCTTGGGAGCGACCGGCGCCGGCAAGTCGACGCTAGTGAGCCTGCTGCCTCGGCTGTATGACGCGACGTCGGGGCGTGTCTCCTTTGCCGGCCATGATGTGCGAGCAGTGACGCAGGACTCGCTGCTTCGCCAGATTGGAGTCGTGCCTCAGGAATCGATCCTGTTCTCCGGAAGCGTGCGGGACAACATCCGCTATGGCAACCCCGCGGCCAGCGACGCCGAGGTAGTAGCCGCGGCGCAAGCGGCGCAGGCGGACGAGTTCATCGCGCGACTCCCCAATGGTTACGACTCGCGCGTCGAGCAGCGGGGCGCAAATTTTTCCGGCGGACAGCGGCAGCGCCTCGCGTTGGCGCGCGCGCTGCTGCTCGAGCCGAAGCTGCTGATCTTGGACGACGCGACCAGCGCCGTGGACGTCGAGACCGAGACGAAGATCCAGCACGCGCTGGCGCGTCAGCGCCACGGGCGCACGACGTTCGTGGTGGCGCAGCGGATCAGCACGGTGCTGAACGCAGATCGCATCATCGTGCTCGATCGCGGAAGGATCGTAGCGAGCGGCACGCATCCGGAGCTGCTGCGCTCGAGCGACGTCTATCGCGAGATCTATAGCTCCCAGTTGGGGGAGGAACCGTTCGCTGCGGACGAGGAGCCCGCGTCATGAGCGCGCAGCCGGCAGCGAACAGCGACGGTGCGCGCGCGGCGCTGCCCGCCTTCGGCGCGCGGCTCAGCCCGAAGCTCGAGCGTCCGCGCGACGCGCGCGGGTCGCTGCTGCGCTTGCTCGACTACTTCGCCGAGCATCGTCGCGGGCTCATCGTCGTAGCGGCGTGCGTCGTCGCCTACACCGCGCTCGGCCTGGTGGGCCCGTATTTGATGGGCGTAGCGCTGGACCGCTTCGTCGCTGGGCGTGACGCCGCCGGGCTCGGTCGCGTCGTGCTCTTGATGCTGGCCAGCTATGCGGCCTGCAACGCGCTGCAAGTCGTGGCCAGCTGGCTGATGGCGAAGATCTCGCAGCGCGCGTTGCAACGGCTGCGAGCCGACCTCTTCGCGCGGCTGCAGTCGCTGCCGCTGTCGTTCTTCGACCATCGCGCCGCCGGCGAGCTGATGAGCCGGCTCACGAACGACATCGACGCGATCAACCAGGCGGTGTCTCAGAACGTCACGGCGCTGCTCGCGAGCGTGCTGTCGATGGCCGGGATCTTGCTCGCGATGTTCGTCCTCGATCGCTGGCTGGCGTTGGCCTCGCTGCTGGTCGTGCCCATCATGCTGTGGTTTACGCGCTGGGTGGCCGTGTACACGCGGCGCGGCTTCAAAGGGCTGCAGCAGGCGCTGGGCGCGCTGAACGGGACCATGGAGGAGGCCATCAGCGGCCAGAGAGTGGTGCGCTTGTTTCGCCATGGCGACCTAGTGCTGGACTCGTTCCGTCGCCATAACGCCGAGGTGTATCGCGCCGGTGTGGCCGCCAACACCTACGCGCTGCTGCTGATGCCGCTCACGGCGGTGCTCGGCAACTTGTTCGTGATCGTGCTCGCCGGCTTGGGCGGTTTTCTCGCGCTGGCCGGGCTCGTCAGCGTCGGTGTGATCGCGACCTTCATCAACTACGGTCAGAACTTCATCAACCCGCTGCGGCAGCTCTCGAACCTCTACAACACGATCCAAGCGGCGCTGGCCGGCGCTGAGCGCGTATTCCAAATCCTCGACACGGCACCGGAGGTCGATGACGGCAAGCGCGCCGCGGCGCCGACGCGCGGCGAAGTGCGCTTCGAGCGCGTCAGCTTCGGCTACGACAAAGGGCGCCCGGTGATTCAGGACATGACCCTGACGGCCTCACCCGGGCAAATGGTGGCACTGGTCGGTGCTACCGGCGCCGGTAAGACCACCATCATCAACCTGTTGACGCGCTTCTACGAGATCGACTCCGGTGCGATCTATATCGACGGAGTGGACATTCGCGAGCTGAAGAAGGCGGAGCTGCGCCGCAAGCTCGGCTTGGTATTGCAAGAAAGCTATCTGTTTGCGAGCAGCGTGCGGGAGAACATCCGCTACGGTCGTCTGGACGCGAGCGACGCGGAGGTCGAGCGCGCCGCGCTGTTGGCCGACGCGGATCACTTCATTCGCCAGCTGCCCCATGGTTACGACACGCTGCTCTCCGAGCGCGCTGGCAACCTCAGTCAGGGTCAGCGCCAGCTCCTGGCGATCGCGCGCACGCTGCTCGCAGATCCGGAAATCCTGATTTTGGACGAGGCCACCAGCAGCGTCGATACCCGCACGGAAGCGCACATCCAACAAGCGCTGTTGAGGTTGATGAAGGGTCGTACCAGCTTCGTGATCGCGCACCGTTTGAGCACGATTCGCGAGGCCGATCAGGTGCTCGTCGTCGAGCGCGGCCGCATCGTCGAACGCGGTACACACCGAGAGCTGCTCCGCGCGCGCGGGCCTTATCATCGGCTGTACGTCAGCCAGTTCAAAGGCCAGCCCATTTGAGGCTGCTGCGAAGCGCGGCAAGGCCGCGCGCGCGGCGCGCCGTCGAGCGGCCTCGCGAAGCCTCTAAGACATCGGCGGCGCGGGCGGCGGCGGGTCGTCCGGCAGCGGCGTGTATTCGTCGTGGTCCGTCGGCGGCAGGGGCAAGCGCTGCGCCTTCCACTCGCTCTTGGCGCGCTCGATGAGCTCCGGCCGTGAGGCGACGAAATTCCACCAGATGTGCCGCGTTCCGACCGGCTCTCCGCCGAGCAGCATGAGCGTTGTGGCGCGTCGCGCCTTCAACCGTGCCTCGGCCCGAGCCGCGAAGACGAGCAGCTGCTTTTCGCCATAGACCTGCGCGTCGTGCTCCAGCTCGCCAGCGACGATGTACGCCGCGCGCTCGCTGTGCTCATTGGGGAGCTCCAGCTCCGCGTCGCGCTCCAGCTCCGCGTGCACATAGAACAAGGGAGAGTGCGTCGTGACGGGGCTCGTCGCGCCGAACGCGCTGCCGGCGATCAGCCGAGTGGTGACGCCGTCGCGTGCGCGCGATGGCAGCGCCTCACGCGCGTGATGTTCGAACGCGGGCGAACACTCTTCGTGCGCGTCGGGTAGCGCGACCCAGGCTTGAACGCCGTGCAACGCGCCGCCGCGCCGGCGCAGGCCTTCGAATCGCTCCGAGTGGGTGATGGCTCGCCCGGCCGTCATCCAGTTCACCTCGCCGGGGTGAATCAGCTGCTCATAACCGAGCGAGTCGCGGTGGCTGATCTCTCCGGCAAAGAGATAGGTCAGCGTAGAGAGACCGATGTGCGGATGCGGTCGCACATCCATGGACCGCGGCGCTCCGGCGGGGACGTCCGTGGGCCCGATGTGATCGAGGAAGATGAAGGGCCCGACCATGCGCCGCTGCGCAAACGGCAGCACACGACCGACGATCAGGTCACCGAGGTCGCGCTCGCGCGCGGTAATAACGAGCTCAGGCATGACGGGGCTCCTCGCGGTTACGGGTAGGGTTTGCTCATCAGCGCGCTGAGGCTCCGGCGCTGCGGGCGGCCGCGGCCAGCACCTCGTACGGCTGACAGCCGACGACGCGTTGCTGACCGACGACGAAGGTGGGGATGCCCGTCACGCCGGCGGCTTTGGCTTGAGCCTGCTTCTGATTGACACGCTCTAGGTAGACGGGATCCGCGAGCGCGGTGATGGCCGCCTGCGCGTCCAGCCCGGCGCGCTCGGCGAGCGCCCTCAGGTCAGCGTCGTCTTCCAGGTTCTTGCCTTCGCGCCAATGCGCTTGGAACGCGGCGCGACGGAACGCCTCCAGCGCTCCGTGTTCCCGCGCGTATTCGGCGAGGGTGAGCGCGCGTCGGCTGTTGCGCAGCCAGTTTGGGGGAGAAAAGTTCGTGACGCCGAACTGCGCCGCGAAGCGCTTGGTGCGCTCATGCAGCGCCGGCAGGTCCGCCCCCGGGAAGAGCGAGGACAGCGGCATACCGCCGGGAGGTGAGTCGGGGTGCAGCTCGAAGCCATGCCAGTCCAGCTCCAAGTCGAACTCACGCAGCAGGCGCGGCACCGTGCTCTCCTCGGCAATGAAACAGAAAGGACAGACGAAGTCCGTGTACAGCCGCAGCGTGGTCGCCATGACGCGAGTCTACTCCAGTTGGGGGCGGCCGCCCGCGGCCACTACTCGGCAGGATCTTTGTATTTCTCCGCGAGCTTCGCGGCTTCGTCGAACAGCGCGGGGTGCTCGAGCAGCTTGCGGACGAGGCGCCACAGGGCAGGGTCGTTGAGCCGCTGCATGCCCGTCTTGGCGGCGGCTTTGCCACGCGGCGCACGCACGATGGCGGACGGCCCTCGCTCCCTCAGCGCCGCCATGGCTTGGACGTGACGCTTGGTCGGAAACGTCTCGCCGGCCTCCCATGACGCGATGTCCTTGGCGTCGACGCCGAGCGCGGTCGCGAGCTCGCGCGCCGTACAGGCCAAATCCTTCCGCAATTTCTGGATCTCTTCCGGCTGCACGCGCTGACGATACCATGCACCGGCCTCGCGGCGGCTGGCAGATCCGACGCAACTCCGCGCGCTGCCGCCCGACAGCGGGTCGATGTGGCGCCCTGCTCGTGCGTTGTTCTCGTTGGCGCTCGCCTGCGGCTGCATCGACGCGCCGTCGCAAGCACAAGGGCCGGTCGTGAAGATCGAGCCGCTGCGAGACGGGCTCGCGCTCCCCGCGGCCTCGATCGCCGTGCACATGCCGGGCGGTGCGTTCATCGAGCCGAGCCGGCTATGGCTGTTCACCGGCACCATCAGCGACGCACAGCTCTCCAAAATGGCGCGCGGTGAGCTGTCGGAGTCGCTCGCTGCGAAGAGAGTGCCCGGGGCGGCTTGGGCGGTGCCGGGCGGCGCCGTCCTCGTCCCCAGCCGCTTTCTAGAGGCCGGCGCCCGTTACACCCTGATCACGCCCGAGCTCGGCCGGCTCGCAGAGTTCGCGGTCACGAGCAGCGCGCAGGCAGCGCCGCTGACGCGCGTGTGGCCGCCGGAGCAGCAGCCTGGCGCGTTGTTCGCCGTCTATTGTGGCGCGCGGCTGCCGGCGAGCGCGCTGGACGTCACGTTTCAGCCCGGCGATGTGGCGCTGCGCTTCTCGCCAGATTTCGGGCTGCTGCCGGACGGTCGCCAGTGCGGAACGCTGACGTCGCTGGTCGGGGAGGTCTCGCTGCCGTTCTTGGTGCCGCGCGCGAGCGATGAAGAGTTCTCATTCGAGCCGGCTCCGCTGGTGCTCGGGGCCGCCAGCGCTCCGGAGCCGGCGACGTGTCTCGCGGATGAGCAGCCCTTCGGCCCCGGCTGCTTGCTGGTGGATGATGATCGCGCGCTGTTGCGCGCGGGCCCGGAGCCGCAGTTGTTCAGCGTGCTCGCGGGCGGTGTCGCGGAGCTCGCGTTGCTGGCGCCGAACGGAGAATTCCAGGTGCGCAGCTTGGCGCCCGATAGCGAGCAGCTGATCACGGCCGCGGCCGTCAGCCCTACGGGCGTGCTCGTCAGCTGGCAAGTGAACGTGCGCACGCGTCCGAGCCGACCGCACGTGGTGTTGAACGAGGTGCTGGCCAACGCCGCGGGCGCGGAACCCGCATCGGAGTGGGTCGAGCTCGTCAACGATGGCGCGCAGCCCGCGACGCTCATGGGCTTCACGCTCAGCGACGGCGCTTCGCCAGTTACGTTGCCGGATGCCGAGCTGCAGCCCGGGGAGTTCGCCTTGCTCGTCGGCCCGGAGTTCCCGCTCAGCAACGGCGTAGATGTCGCGCCCGCTCCAGGCACTCAGCTGATTGTGTTGCCGCGCCTCGGGACCAATGGGCTATCGAACTCCGGTGAGGCGCTCACCTTGCGTGACGCGAGCGGCGCGCTGGTCTCTTCTTTTCCGGCGCGGGCGGCGCGGCGCGGGGGGGTGAGCATCGCGCGCCGAGCGCCAGGCTCGCCGGACTCCGACGCGGCCGCGTTCGCGGAGCACGGCGCGCCCGGCGCATCACCCGGCGCAGTGAACAGCTTCGAGCCCTGAGCTCGTACTAGGAGCCGGAGATCGTCATGCGCTCGACTCGGATGGTCGGCGCCGCGATGCTCGTCTTGAGCACGAGATCATCGGCCACGGCGTCGATGCCCTTCAGCATCGTGTCGAGGTTGGACGAGATGGTCACCTCGCTGACCGGAAACGCCAGCTCGCCATTTTCGATCCAGAAGCCGGCGGCGCCGCGCGAGAAGTCCCCGGTGACCGCGTTGAAGCCGAAGCCCATCATTTCTGTGACGTAAAGACCGCTGCTGGTGCTCTTCAACAACGCCTTCGCGTCGTGCTCGCCGGCGAGCAGTAAGAAGTTCGATGTGGAGGGGCCCACACCGCCGCTGCGCGACGCGGAGCCGGTGGAGTGACGGCCGAGCTTGCGAGCGCTGTAAGAGTCGAGCAAGTAGGTCTTGAGCGTCCCGCGCTCGACCACCAAGTTGCGTCGCGAGCGCAGCCCCTCACCGTCGAAGGGTCGTGAGCCGGGCGCTCGCGGAATCAACGGATCGTCGACGATGGTCACGAGCGGGCTAGCCACTTCGCTGCCTTCGCGCTCGAGCAGGTACGACGACTTTTTCCAAATCGCACCGCCGAGGATGCAGCCGGCGAAGCTGCCGAGCAGGGAACGCGCGACGTCCGGGTCGAACACGATGCTGGCCTCGGTGGTGGGCACCTTGCGCGCCCCGAGCTTGCGCAGCGTGCGCCGCGCTGCCTCCAGGCCCACGGCCTCCGGCGACTCGAGCCCCTCGCGGTGACGGTGCGCGGTCCAGTAAGAGCCGCGGCGCTTCTTGTTGTCCGCGTCCTCGGCGACCGGCGCTACGGAGAGCGAAGCGTACGAGCCTTTGAGCGAGCCGCTGAAGCCGCTCGACAGCACCATCACGGACTGCCCCGTGCTGCGCGAGAAGCTCGCCCCTTCGCTCAGGGTGAGGCGCGGATCCGCGCCCAGCGCGGCGCGCTCCGCGGCTTCGGCGATGGAGATGGCCTCGGCCGCGCTGATCTCGCCGACGCGCTCGTCGTAAAGATCGAGGTTGGGAAACGGAGGCTCGCACAGCTCCGACGGGTCGGCGGGGCCCGCGAACGGGTCTGGCTCGCTCAGCCGCGCCAGCTCGATGGCGTCGGCGACGAGGCGCTCGAGCCCCGGCTGGGTGAGATCACTCGTCGCGGTGATCGCGACGCGCTGCCCGCAAATCACCCGCAGGGAGAGCGAGCGGTGCCCGGCCTCTTCCACGAGCTCGGTCTTGCCGAGTCGAACGCGCACGCTGAGGTCGTAGCCCTGACGGCCGCTGACCTCCGCGACCTCCGCGCCGGCGCGACGTGCGCGCTCCACGATGTCGGCGGCCAAGGATTCGAGCTCGCGCTCACGGTCGTGCTGCATCGTGGCTACGTCTAGCACGCGCGCAGAGCTCGTCCTATCCGTTCTCCGGCGCGGGACGCGCGCGCAGAGCTGCGGCCTCGCTCAGCGCAGGTGGCGCAGCGAATACGCGGTCCAGCTCGTCGCCGCCGCTAGGACGACCAGGCTCCAGATCACGGCGTAGCCGAGGGGGCTGCCGGCGACGGGCCGCGTGCCGAAGCCGCCATGAAATTGCGCGTACGTCGCCTGCACCGCGAGCCGCGGGAAGAGGATGACCACATAGAGCGAGATCGCGAGCAATGGTCCGCCGAGCAGGCGCAGCAACGTGGAGCCGCGCGGCCCTGGTCGTGATTGCGAGACCAACACGAAGCCGAACGGCACGCTGGCGACGTCGGCGAGCAGGAGCAGCGCGTGCAGCGCGCCGAGCCGGCGACTCGAGTCGATGAGATACGCGTAAGCCCAGTCCGGCTCGAAGGCGATGAAGTACGCCGCGATGGGCGAGAACACCAACAACCCAAATAGCGTCACGAGCGCGAGCGGAGAGAGCGTGAGCGGCGCGCCCTTGCGCGCGACACTCTCACTCACGACCCAGGCGAAAATCGCCCCGAGCGCGAGCCCAATGAAAGGTCCCAGCGGAGCTGGCATCGCCCCGCACCAAAGCACGGCCTCCGCCCTCCGCAAAGCGGTGTGACAACGCTGTCCGACTTCGGCGCTTTTGCCGAGGCCTGCACACTACGGCTTTGACCCCGCAATGCGGTGGATTTCGCCAATTTTAGAAAATCGACCGCACTTTTGGATCAAAAATCACGTCGTCGGGGTACGTAACACACGACCCGTCTTGCGTCGCGGGCGCGAAGCGACGAGATTTTCTGGAAGACTGGACCAAACCGTCACCCGAGGAGGCTATGCAGCGAGTCGAGTGCGATGAACCCGGAGCAGAGCGCGCGTCGAGCGGCGCCGCTGAACGCGGTGAAGCTCACGCCCTCTGCGCGCCGGTGGCGGACAGCGAGACTCCGGTTCCGCTCTCGGACGCTGACTCCGACGCGACCGGGCCAGCGCGCAACGCGGAGGAGGAAGAGGAGTCTCCTCCGGCTGTTCGTACGGCGCGCTGGGGTGCCATCATCGCGCCGTCGGATTGCGCGAGCGCCGGCCCGCCGGCTCCGGTCGTGGCTCCGCCGCTCGATGCGCCGGCCGCGCCCAGCTCGCCCCGCGCCGCCGCGCTGGAGTTCGCACCGTCTAGCGCGCCGTCGTCGCGTCTCGGTGGGGAGCCGTGGACGGTGCATCCGCCGCCCAGTCGTCCGGCGTGTGAGCTGCTGGTGCTGGATGACTTTCCTGCTCCGCCCACGGCGGCCGCGGCAGCCGACGCAGAAGCTGCGCCCACAGAGCCGGCGCCGCGCGACGTCGCGCTCACCGCGGACGCTGTGACTCCGGTGAGTCCGGGGACTCCGGAATCGGAGCGCCCGTCGCGCAGCAGCCGACCCGAGGAGCGGGCGGCGCGCTCGTCGCTCGAGCGCGGGTCGGGCGTGGCCAGCGAGCATTCAGCGCCCGTGTTGGTGTCGGATCGGCCTGCTCGGGCGTCGAGCGCTCGGCCTCTTTTTTCGAGCGCGAGGGGGCGTCGCACGGGAGCTGTTGCCGTCACTGTCGCAGCCCTTGGCGCTGCCTTCGGCGTCACGCACTTCATTGCGCGACGGACGCCGGAGGTGGGTCCCGCGACCGCGCAGGTGAACAGCTTGCGCGACCCCGCTTCCGCGGCGGGCGCCATCGTCGCGCAGAACAGCGCGTCCGCGAGCGCGCCGAGCGCCACGGCCGCGGAGAGTGTCAGCGCGGCAGCGGCAGCCCCGAGCGCGAGCCAGGAGCCGCCGCCGCCGAAGCGGCAGGCTCACTCCTTCAACACGCGGGTCGCGGATATCTTGCTCAACAAAGCGAGCACGCGCTCTCGCGTTTGCAAGAAGGGGGCGAGCGGTCGCGCGCTGGTGACGGTGACGTTCGCGCCCAGCGGCTACACCACCGCCGCGAGCGTGAGCGGCCTCGACGGCGCGTCTCCAGCGACCGCGACGTGCATCCGGCGTACCTTCCGCGGCTTGCGTGTCCCGCGGTTCAGCGGCGATCCCGTCACCGTCACGCGAACCGTCACGCTGGAGTGAGGCGCCTCAGGAGGCGCTCGGATTGCCTTCGTAGCGCGCGACGATGCACGTGACGTCGTCCCGTTGCGCCGGCGACCAGCTGCGCAGCGAGCTCAGGATCCGCTCGAGGATCAGCGCGACGGGCCGCGCTGCGTTGTCCTCCACGATTTGCGCGATGCGCTGGGGCCCGAACTGCTCCGCGCTGGCGTTCTGGGCTTCGCTGACGCCATCCGTATAGAGGACGAGAATGTCGCCCGGCGTGAGCAGTAAGCTTTGATTGCTGGTGACGTCGCGGATGTCCGGGCGGATGCCGATCCATACTCCCGGCGCTGGCACCAGCTCCGCGCGGCGCGTGGCCGCGCGATACAAGATCGGCTCTTCGTGCGCGCCCGAGAACTGCACGCTGCCGTCCTGCCGGTAGCGGAGCAGCATCAACGTGGCGAATTCGTTCTCCATCAGCCGCTCGCGCAGGTTCGGCACCAGCGTCGCGTTGAGCTCGCACAGCAGGGTCGCGGCGTCGGCGTCGGGCGAGACGCGCACCAGCGCGCTCACCATGCTCTGAATCATCATCATGATCAGGCTCGACAGCAGCCCGTGCCCGCTCACGTCGCCGATGCCCAACCAGCAGCCGTCCGGCGTCGCGATCACGTCGTAGTAGTCGCCGCCGAGCTCGTCGGCGGGCTGCAGCGTCGCTGCGATGGAGAGGCCGGAGACGCGCGGCGCGCGCGGTGCCAGGGCCGTCTGTATGCGGCTCGTGATGGATAGCTCGCTCACCAGCTGCTGGCGCGAGAGCCTCTCGCGGAGCGCCGTGGCCTCGACCACCCTCGCGTGCATTTCGCGCAAGCGCAGGCTGCCGCTGAGCTGCGAGCGCAGCGCCTCGCACACGAAGACGTCCGCGCTGGCGTCGAAGGCGACCACGCCCTGGACCTCTTCTTCGAAATTGAGCGCAAACAGCATCACCGACCAGCGCTGTTGCGTGCCGGGAAAACCGCTCGGCAACAGCTGGTTCACGGCGTAGGGCTGTTGCTCGGTGCTGCTGCGGCCTTTGCTGCGCACGTAGGCCGGCACGAGCTCGTCGCGGTTCGGCACCTTGAGCGCCATCAAGCCGAGCTCGACGCCGAGCTCGTCCAGCGAGCGATCGAGCGCGCTCGAGAGCGCGAACGGGTCGAGCGCGACCGAGAGCCGCTGGTTCGCGCGGCGCAGGCCCGCGACGGCGGTCATGATCTCGAGCGCGCGGCGGCCTTCCAGGCGCGTAACAGCGGCGGCCTGAATGGCCATGGCCTTCATCCACAGCCGCTCGAGATCGAGCTGCGCGTCGAAGCGGAAGCCAGCGTTCTGAAATTGCGTGCGCAGCACGCTGATGGCCGCGCCGATCTCATCGAGCGGCACCTCGGCAGCGCTGGCTTCCTCGCACAGGCGGTCCACCTCCCGCAAAAAGGACGCCGTCTGGCCGTCGAGCTCGCGGGCGAGCGCGCTCAGCAGGCGCTCGGCCCACTGCAGCCAACACGAGCGATGGCTCGCGCTCTGCGGTAGCAGCTGCGCGAGCAAGTGCTCCCGCTCTTGCTCGAGAAAGCGGCGGGCGCTCCCGGGGGCGTGCGCCTCGGGAAACAATGAATCCCTGACCACGACATAGCCGCAGCCGCAAGACTCACGCAGCACGAGCTCGACGTTGACGGCGGTGAGCGACGGCATAGCCTTGCCCGCGAAGCTCGCCAGCAGCGCGCCCACCGCGTGATCCGCCATCAGATCCGTCGGTTGCGCCACGCTCGTCAGCGAGCGCGGCGCGAAGCGCGCCACCGGGCTGTCGTCGAAGCCGAGCACCAGCACGTCTTCTGCGATCGCGAAGCCGCTCTCGCGCAGCACCTCCATGCCGCCCATCGCCATGTAGTCGTTGGCGCCGACCAGCGCGTCGAAGTCGCGCGTGCGAGCGAGCACACGACGCATCGCTTCTTGTCCGCTCTGCGCCGTGAAGGCGCCGGGCTCCACCAAGTCAGGGTCGAGCCGGAGGCCGGCAGCCGCGAGCGCGGCCTCGTAGCCCGCTCGCCGCGCCTGCGCTTCCGGGTTGTCCGTTGGGCCGCTCAGGTACACGATGCGCCGCCGGCGATGGACCTGGATCAGGTGCTCCACCGCGCGTTGCATGCCGCGCTGGTTATCGATCACCACCGACGGTACGCCGGGGATGGCCAGGCCGATGCTAGACACCGGGAGGGGGTGTAGTCCGAGGCAGAGCTCGCGCAGGCGCTGACTGCCGCAGTGGTTGGAGAGCGCCGCAGCGAGCACCACGGCGCCGTCGGCTGCGGCGGGGCTCAGCCAGTCGGTGTAGAGCACGTTCTGCACGCGCTCCTGCGCCTCCGGGTGCTCCGTCTCTCGGCCGAGGATCACGAGCAGATCCAGATCGTGACGGCGCGCGGCTTTCTCGATCGAAGCGAGAAAGCTCGTTTGGTACGAGTGGCTGAGATCGTTGAGGAGCAGCGCGATGCGCCGACGGCGGCTATGCGGAGGCGTGGAGAGCACTGCTCAGCGATCTCGCTTTGCCAGCTCGTCGAGCTCCGCCGCGGCGAGGCTGTGGAGCTCGCGCAGCCCCCGTCGCATCACGGCCACCTCGAGCCGGTCGAGCCTGCCCATCAAGGGGTCGTCCGTCGCGATCATCGAAGTACAGGGTACTCCCGGGGAAAGTCGCTGACGAGACCGCTTCGGAGCCAGCTCGAACGATCGACACGTGCGAGATTCGGCGCTAGATCGCTGGCCGATGTCCGTAAAGAGCACGCCGAGCGGCAGGGTCCGTCGCGTCGTAGACCCGAGGCGGCGATGAACCACGATGAGCTGACGGCGCTGCTCGAGCGCGTGCGAGCCGGCGAAGCGAGCGTGGAGAGCGCCGCGGCGAGGCTCGCCGAGCTGCCGTATGCGGAGCTCGGTTATGCGAAGGTCGACCACCACCGCGCGCTGCGCCTGGGCTTCCCGGAGGTGATCCTGGGTGAGGGTAAGCGCCCAGAGCAGGTGGTGGGTATCGCCCGCCGGCTGATCGAGGCGGGGCAGAACGTGTTCGTGACGCGCATCAAGCCCGATGCCGCAGAAGAGATCACGCGTGCGCTGCCAGCCTTGGAGTACCGTGCCCTCGCGCGCACGCTGAGCTACGAGGCGCAGCCGCAGAAGCCGTTGTGTAGCGAGCCCGTGGCCGTCGTGACGGCGGGTACCAGCGACATTCCCGTAGCGGAGGAGGCGCTCGAGACGCTGCGCATGTGCGGCGTGCCCTCGAGTCGCGTGTTCGACGTCGGTGTGGCCGGCATTCATCGCTTGTTCGATCGCCTGTCGTTTCTGACGCGCGCGCCAGCGGTGATCGTCGTGGCGGGCATGGAGGGGGCGCTGCCGAGCGTGGTCGGCGGTCTGATCGGCGCGCCAGTGATCGCGGTGCCCACGTCCGTCGGTTACGGCACCGCGCTCGCGGGGCTCACCGCGTTGTTCGGGATGCTCACGAGCTGCGCCTCCGGCGTCTCCGTCGTGAACATCGACAATGGTTTCGGCGCAGCGGTCGCCGCGGTGCGTATCGTGCGCAGCGGAGCCCGTGAATGAAGCGACCCGAGGCTGAGCCATCGTTCGTTCGCATCGAGCCGGCGAGCGGCGGCCCCCACGCGCTCATCACGCACCCGCACGACCACGCGCACGGCCATGACCACGCGCACGGCCACGACCACGCGCACGGCCATGACCACGCGCACGGCCACGACCACGGCCATGATCCGC
>CBINHN010000099.1:0-15007 GCA_966250485.1 uncultured Sorangium sp.
GAGGCGCCGCCGCTCGCGGTGCTACTCCCGCCGCTGGTGGCCGCGGGCGCGCCACCGCTCGCCAGCGCGGCGCCGCCGCTCGCGGCACCACCGCTGCTGGTGCTGCCTCCGGAGCCGCCCGCGTCGCTCGGCGTCGAGCCCGAGCAGGCGGCGAAGAGCAAAGTGCCGCCAACGAGCAGCGCACGAAGGATGGACCAGCCAGCGCTCTGCGCCGGCTCGCTCAGGGAGAAATTGCGACGTGTCATCGGAGAGCTCTCGTGATGGATGCTGCGCGCGTGCGCTCGACGCGCCTCGCTAGCTGCAGAAGAGCCACACCGGCGCGCGACTGCGCCGGGGGGTTGCAGCTCCTATAGTAGCCGCTGTCCCCGCGAGCCGTGCGCGCAACACCTCAAAGAGCGAGCGATTTCACGATGTCAAACGCGATGCAGGCGCCGCGCAGCGCGCCCGCGTTCGATGATGCTGATTCTTTCCCGCGCTGACGGACATCACCCGCGAGGTAAGACGCCTTGCGCGCGGAGCGCCCGCGTCGATTTCAGACCGGGAACCTGGACGTGAACTGCTCCGAGACGATCTTGCCGTCTTTGACTTGATAGATGCAGAGCTCGTCCAAGATCATGCGCCCGTGTCCCTTGACCGTCACGTCGAGCAGCATTGCGCACGCGAACGCGCTGCCAGAAAGGAGCGGGTCTGAAACAGAGAGCGAATGGACCTGCTCGATGAGCCCGCTGAACTTTCGCCCTTTCTCCAAAATCGCAGGCAAGCCCTTCGTCTCCTTGGGAAACTCGGCTGTGCCGTACGGCTCGATGTTGACGGCGTCCGTCGCGTATAGCTCTTTCTGAGCCGTCTCGAAGTTTCCTTGGCGGCACAGGGCTACCAGGCGTTCTGCGATTTCTTTGGTGGTCATGGTGTCCGGCTCCAACCTCTGCGCGCCAGGCTACCACCACATCCGGCTGACGACTCGCGCATCAGCGCAGCAACGCTTCAACCTCGCTGCGCCGGAACCCGCGCGGGTAGCGGCGCAGATAGTCGCGGGCCGCGCGCTCGGCTCCGGACGCATCCCCCGCGCGTTGGAGCGCGAGGATGCGCAAGTAGGCCGCGTCTTCGGCGCGCGCATCGGCCGGATGCTTCGCGACGAAAGCACTGAAGCGGGCTGCGGCGCCAGCGCCGTCGCCCTGGTTGAACGCCGCGAGCGCAGCGCGGAAGTCAGCGGCCGGATCCGCCACGAGCGCGCTGGAAGAGGGGGCCGCGAGCGCGGGCGCAGCGTCGCGCGCGCTTGGCGAAGCGGTGCGCGGACGCGCGCTTGGAGCGGGGGAGCGCGCCGGTTGCCGTGCCGGAGCGGTCGCCGTGCTTTCGGCTGTGCTGGCAGCGGGCGGGGCGACGGCTGTCGCGCTCGCTGGATCCCAAACGTCGCCCGCGCGCAGCACTCGCGGTGATTGGCCGCGCAGGCGCAGCTCGACGCGGCCTTCGTGGACCAGCACGCGCGTGGAGCGACCCGGCTCGGCGCTCACCGTGAATGCGGTGCCGATATCTTCCAGCTCGCCGTCCGGCAAGAGCACGAGCAAGCGACGAGCGGCGCGCGCATGATCGACGCGAATCGCGAGGGTGCCGCTTCGAAGGCTGATCTCTTCGAGCTGACCGGCGACGCTGCGTGACCAGCGGGCATTTCCCTCGGCGTGAACCGCGATGGGATCAGGGGCGACGACCGCGCCGGCGGCAGCGTCGCCAGGCGAGCGCCAGCGCGCGACAGCGAGCAGCAGCGCGGCGAGCGCGAAGACTCCCGTTGCAACGCCGAGGGCGACCCGGCCGAAACGCTGCGGCGGCGCCGGAACGAGCGTCGCATCGAACGCAGCGAGCAGGCGAGTGCGGCGCCGGCGGACGTGCAGCTCGTCGATGCCGGGCGCTGCGCCGCTGTCCGCGCTGTCGCGCAGCGCCTGCGCGAGCGCTTCCAGCGCGCGCACCTCGCGTGCGCACTCCGGGCACATGCTGACGTGCGCTCGAAAGCGCGCGAGCTCGGGATCGCCGAGCCGGCCATCGCGCAGGGCCTCGGCTTCGAACAGGCGCGGGCACGCGGCCCTCATGGCGTCACCTCGCCGTCGCCGTGCTCGAGCGCGCGGCGGAGCTCGCGCCGTGCGGCGTGCAAGCGGGTCCACACCGTTCCAATCGGCACCGCGAGCGCTTCGGCGATCTCCGCGCAGCTCAAGCCCTCCACTTCGGCCATCAACAGCGTGAGCCGCTTGGCCTCGCTGAGCCGCGCGAGCGCGCGCTCGACGTCAGCGCGCGCTTGCAGCGAGGGGCGCGGATCACTCGCGCGTGGCTGCGCGTGGCCGAGCGCGGCGAGCATGGCCAACAGACGCGCGAAGGTTTGACGCCGGCGGCGGATGAGCTGCGCCGCGATCCCGATCAGCCAGGGACGGCACGCCGCGCGACCGTCGTAGCGCGCGGCGCTCTTGGCCGCCGCGAGGAATGTGGCTTGTAGCAAATCGTCCACGTCGTGAGCGTCGCGTGTGGCGCGCGCGATGAAGGCGTGCAGCGGCGCCTGGTAGCGATCGTAGAGCTCACCGAGCGCGCCGAGCTGACCCTGCGCCAGCTCGCGCATCAGCTCGGCGTCGCTGACTCGCAGCGCTTCGCGCGCATGCGTCGCGCGGCTGGGACCCGCGCTCATGGCGTGCCCACCGTGGCGCCGAGCGCGAGACCGACGGCGTACGCGGGCAGGCGCGCCGAGTCTCCCGCGTCTGCGTCGGAGCGCGTTGGCCCGATCTCACCGTCGATGCCGATGAAGGAGCGAAACATCGAGCGCGGGCTGAAGCCGAGGCGTGCGCCGAGGAGCAGGCGCGGGTACGGGCCGCTGCTCCGCTCGCGTCGTGGCGGTATCGGGGGCGGCGGCGCGTCACCTCGGACGCGGACCGTCTCGGTCTCGGAGAAGGCCACGGCGTGCGTGGCGAGCGCAGCGCCCGCGCTGAGGTCCAGGGCAACGCTGTCGAAATGCAAGCGCCGTCCGCCGAGCGCCGCGAGCTCGAGCACGGTCTCGGGATCGCTGCCGGAGAGGGTTCGATAGCCATCGACGCGACCTTCGAAGCCCAGCAGCCAGCCGTGCACTTCTAGAAATGAGAGCACGCCGGCGCCGACACCGAACTGCCCGTCACCGACGCGCGCGCCGGTGATCAGCGAGAGCTCGATGCCGAGCCGGCGCGGACGCGGCTGCGCGCGCCAACCGGCCGCGGCGTCGGGCGCGTCCGCGTGCTCGACGAGAAGCTCTCGGCGAGCATGCGCCGGCCGGCGCGCTGCGGGCGCGACGACGGGTGGCGTCACTTCGGGCGGCTCGGCGCGCGCGTACTCGGGAACGAGGAGGAGCGCTTCGAGCGTCGGGAGCACGTCCACGGCGCGGATGACGCGGCGCGACGTCGCGCGACCGTCGGGCAGCATCACCGAGATGGAGATGCCCTCCTCATTGCCGCTGAGCTCGACGCGCGCGCAAGTATCGACGTCGCTGCGGGCGGCGAATTCGCTTTCAACGCGCTCGACCAGCGCCGGTAAGCGAGCCCGAAGGCCGGGGTCCGCCGCTACCGTCAGCGCGCTGCAGGCCCGCTCGGCATTGTCCGCGGCTCGCGCCAGCGGCGCGACCAGCAGCACCGCGAAGAGCGGAAGCAGCGCCGAGGGCCGTAAGTTCATCAATGCCTACGAGCTCCTTCGCTTCAGCGGGGCGAAACCTTCATGGGCTGAGCGCAGATTTGTCAGAAAAACGCCTCCACGCCCACGCTCGGCAGCGTGATCGGGCCGATCCTCGATTGTTCGCAGCGGGTGGTCGCGTTGCCGGGTGCGCTGCCCTCGGACTCGCATTCCTGGCCGAGGTTAGTCACCTCTCGGCTGAGGGTGACATTCTGACCCTCCAGCACGAAAGCGACGGCGGCGGTCTCGCTCAGCCGCCAGCGCTTTTCGAGCCTGAAATCCACACGATAAAACGCCGGGTTGCGGAAGCCATTGTAGGGCGGGACGTGGATGCTCCCGTAGAGTCGAGAGTAGGGGGTGCCGCTGTAGTAGAGAAACCGCGAGCCGATGCGCCAGCCGCGGCCCAAGTCGTAGCTGAGCGCGGCGTTGAGCACGTGGGTGCGATCGAAATCGTTGGGCACGGTCTGTACGTCGTCCTCACCCGTCGGGGTGCGAACGTGCTTCTCGCGCGTGGCGCGCGAGAGCGTGTACGAGAGCCAGCCGCCCAGGCGCTTCGTGAACGAGCGGCGCAGGACGAGCTCCACTCCGTACGCGCGACCGTGGACGGGCGCGCTGTCGGGGCAGAGCAATGGCGCCGGCGGCGGCTGCCCGTCGGGACCCGGCGGGGCTTCGTCGCGGTCGAAGAGCTGATAGCAGACGGCGCTCAGGTCGGTGAGCCCCGACCAATGCGAATAGAAGCCGGTGACGGTCGCGACGAGAGCCGCGGGCAGCGCGAGCTCGAAGCCTTGGCTCGCTTGCGTTGCGGTTTGAAGCTGGCGCTGCCCCGCCGGGAAACCGGGCACCGACACCAGCGGCGCCGGGACGTCGCCGAGGCGCAGGCTGGGGTACTGGTGGGCGAGGCCGAAGCTCGAGAGCCACGCCAGGCCGTCGACTAGCGTCACGCGCGTGGAGAGTCTCGGATCGATCGCGGGGATGAGCGTGCTCGTGCGGCCCCTCGCGAGCGGCTCGCGAGGGCGAGATGACGTGAACAGCTCGACGCGAGCGCCCGGAACGAGCTCGACGCGAGGGCTCACGCGCCAGACGAAATCAGCGTGCGCGCCCGCGCGCAAATTTCTCGGCGGCGGCTCGGCGTCAACCGGAGGCAATGGGTCGCGCCCTCGCGGAGCGCCCACCATGACGGAATAGTCGTCGAATTGTCCCTGCGCGCCGCCGCGAAACCTGAGCGAATCCGTGACGCGCTGCTCCAGCTCCAGGCGCGCCGCCAGGGTGCGTGTCTTCACGTAGGTCGGGTCGGCGCCTTGTTTATCGTAGCCGCCGGTCAGCGCCAGGCGCAGCCGGCCGTCGCTCAGCGCTCGATCGTAACGCAGGTCTACCCGGTGTGAATCGGAGACGAACTGCTCCTCGAAGCGCTGACTCGCCTGCGGATCGCCCGAGGGGGAGCGCTGCGCGAGGTAGTCGTGGCTTCCGAAGGCGAACACAGCGAGCGTGTCACGCCTCCCGACGCGGTAGCTCCCCCGCGCTTGATAGTCCCAGTAGCCGAGCTTCACCTCGTCGCTGACCGCCGTCAAAATCGGGCCTGGGTAGCCATAGCGACCAGCGAGCAGCAGCGTGCCGCGCTCGCCCGCGAACGGAGCCTCGACGAGCGCACCCGCGTCGATGAGACGCAGGTTCGCTTCACCGTGGAACCTGGTGGCAGGCTCGCGCGTCTGGCCGGCGATGGTGCCACCCGCAAATCCGCCGTAGCGAACCGGCGCCACGCTCGGCAGAAAATCGACGTGATCGATGAGCGCCGGATGGATCACGCTCTGCGCGAGACCCAAGTGAAACAGCACCGGCACGCGAACGCCGTCGATGTAGTACCCGGAGTTGTTGGGTGGAGCGCCGCGCACGTAGAAATACGGCACTCCGCTGACCAGCGGCGTCACCCCTGGCATGATCTCGACGGCGCGAAACGCATCTCCGAACGCTCCCGGCAGCTCTCGCACTTCCTGCTTCGACAGCGTCGTCTGTCCGATTTCGCGCCGCTCGCCGAGCACGACGATTTCGAGCGGCGGCGCCGCTGAAGGCTGCTTTGTCGGCGCGCGGGTCGCTGCTCTCGTCGCGGCCGCCTCCTCGCTCGCTGGCGCGAGCGCAGGCGGCGCCTGCACTTGACGGTACTCGACGCGCGCTCGAACGCGCGCCGCGACGGCGATGTTCCCACGCCGCGCGGGGTCGAAGCGCCACTGCCGCGCGGCGCTCAGGGCCTGCGCCGCGAACGGTTCAGCGCCCTCGAGCACCGTCGCGCTCGACACCGAGCCATCTTTTTCTACCGTGAGCTCCAGCACCACGGAGGTATCGCCCTCAGCGCCGGTTGGATAGGGAACCTCGGTGCTGCCGAGCGCGACGGGCGGCGATATCGTCGCAGGCGCTTGCGCGCGCGCGCTCCCAGCCGCGAGCAGCACCGCGAGCACGGCGCTCGCGGCGCTCAGAGACTGACTCATGCGAAGGTGACTCCTGCCCCTCTTCGCGCGAGCGAAGGATTTCCTTCATCTTGTCTAACGCTCGCGACGAATTTCGTCTGCTAGCTCACCGCTTCGCGGGTGGCGCGTTGCTGAGCGTCCGCGGCACCTCGGGCGCCACGAACTCCGGAGCCGCCGTGCGGAGCAGCAAGCCAGGCACCGCCGTGTTAAGCAGCGTGAAGACCAACAAGGCGCCGAACAGATCATTGGACAGGCCGAAGCGCTCGTTGAGAATGTCGGCGATCACCAGGGTGAAGACGAGCGTCGGCACTAGGGAAAGACCCACGCGCGCTCCATCGCGGACTGTCTCCCCCAACAGCAACTTGCGAAACACCGCGACGCTGGCGATTCGCAGGGGCACGATGCCGACGACCAGCGCGGCGCCGAGCGCAGCCGACCTCCAGCTGAAATAGTCGCGCTCCAGGTGCAAGCCGGCCTTGAAGAAGTAAAACGGAATGAAGAAGGAGGCGAATAGCTCGATACCAATCAAGAGCCGCTGCGAGGCCAGCGCCGGCAGGGTCTTGCTCATGCGCACGGCCGTGACGCCGACTACGAAGGCTCCCACCAAGTAATAGACGCCCAGGTGACGCGTCACGTAGGCGCAAATCAGCGCCAAGATGAGCAGGAAGGCAAACTCCGACTTCGGCGCGAACGGCAAGATGCGCCGCGCAAAAATGCGAAAGGTCCAGGGCAGCAGCGCGACCATCGCCGCCAGCACCGCCGTCGAGACCAGCAGCACCACGATGCTCCCGGACTGCACGACGACGAACAACACGCCCAGCGCGACGAGCTCCGAGGCGATGGCCTTGGTCTTGACCCACGAGCGCTGATGCTCGCTCAGGCCAAAGCTCGGCAGCGAGTCCAGGATGAAGCCGGTCGACGGCGTCAGGATGGCGAGCGCCAGGAGCAGCGCCGGTCGCCACTCGAGCGAGAAAATTTTCGAAGCCAACCAAGCGCCCGCGGCGAGCAGGATCACCTGCAGCAGCAGATGCCAGAGCGTGATCGCGCCGCGCTCGCGGAGCTCGTCCAGATCGACCTCGAGCCCTGCGAACAAGAACAGCGACACGATGCCCAGCGTCGAGAGCAGCGGAATCGCGGTGTCGTCGTGGAAGAGGTGGAAGCCCATCCCCAGCGCGCCGCCCAGCGCGACACAGGTTACGGCGCTCGGGATGCGCAGCCGCTGTAGCAGGCGCGGCACGATGAACAAGCCGACGACGAGCAAGAGGTACTGCACCTCGCCGGTCAGGGCTGGCGCTGGCATCAGGGGAGTCTCCGCCTCACGAGCATGGCGGGCCAGTCTGCCACGGCTTCGGCAGAAGCGCGCAAGGACCGCGGCTCCGCGGCTCAGTAGTCCGGCAGCTCGATGTCGTCCTTGAGATCGCGGCCGAGCGTGAGATCGGCGACGAGCGGGATAGAGAGCAGACGGGTCACCTGATTTCTCAGGAAAAGGCCCACCTTGGTGCGCGGCGCGAAGCTGTTGGCGAATTTTTCTGCGCTGCGCTGCTTCTGCGCGAGCAGCGGAGCCAATCGTTCATGATAGCGCGAGAACGCGCGCGTGTGATCCCCCGCCGCGAGCTTGAGCTCGCCGGCCAACACGTAGGCGCCGACCATCGCGAGCGCCGAGCCTTGTCCAGCCAACAGCGAGACGCAGTAGGCCGCGTCTCCGACCAGCGCGACGCGACCCTGCGACCAACGAGCCATCCGAATTTGGCTGACGCGATCGAAATAGAGGCTCTCCGACGCAGCCATCGCCGCCAGGATCTGGTCGGACTCCCAGCCCGCGCCGGAGAAGCGACGGTGAAGCTCAGCGCGATGATCGACATCCTCGCCGAGGTGGCCTTGTTCCTCGTCGAGAAACACGAACAGAAACATGGTCCGGTCGTCGCGCAACGCGAAGCGACCGAGCTGCTGCCCGACCTTTTGAAAGAGAACGTACGTCAGCTCATCGCGCGGGCGGTAACCCGTGCACTCGAACGCGGCGACCTTATAGCCGAGATACTTCTCGAACTTCGCTTGCTCGCCGAACGCCAAGCGACGCACTTGGGAATGGAGCCCGTCAGCGCCAACGACGACGTCGAACGTCCGCGCTTCGGCGCGTTGAAACTGGACCCGAACACCGTCCCCGGTGTCAGTCAGCTCCGTGATCGAATCCCCGAGCAAGGTCTCGACTCGGCCGTCCAGCGCGGCGTAAAGCGCGGTCGCGAGCTCACCACGCGGCACGCTCGTGTAGTTTCCGTGCGTGAGCCGGTCGAAGACCTTCACCGAAAATCCGCCAGCGCTCTCACCGGCAGCGTTCACGATGCGAACCTCGCGAACGTGGTAGCCGCGCTCCTCGATTCGCGGGAGGATCCCCATGCGCCGCGCGATTTCGAAGCCGGCACCCCAAAAGTCGACCACGTAGCCTTCGCGCCGGAGCTCGGGTGCGCGCTCGACGAGCACCGGCTCGAAGCCGTGCTGCAGCAGCCAGTAGGCAAGACAGGGGCCCGCAATACCTACGCCCGAGATCAGAATTTTCATCGGAGACCTGTGTCGTGGTCGACTCGGACGGCGATTGTCGCCGAGAGAAGCGACTACTGCGCGACTGCGATGACTATGGCGCCGCGCAGCGCCGCCCGTCAACCGCGCGACGGTGCCGCTGAGCCTCGGCCGCTACTGGGATTTCCAACGTTTCTTCGACGCGCCGGTCACGGTTAAGCAAAGGGGCTGCTGGTCACTTCAGCGAGGCAACTTCGCTGCGTGCGGCGCTCCTGCTGGCCCGACTAATCGCCGTGAAGGAGTCCACGATGGAGCGATTGCGTATCGTCGACAGTCCCGACTCCATGTTTGGTCAGCGCACGAAAGTGTCAGTCGTCGTAGCTCGTGATGGCTCACAGCCAGCAAAGCTATGGCTCGCCGACCCGTCGTCGCCACGGACGCACCCGAGGCTGCGCTGCTCAGAACTGCGAGAAGAATTTCCAGATGGCTGCGGGTTCTTCGGACCACGGCATGTGTCCGCCCGGGAAGATGCACCAGGTGCTCGGTACCTCGCATCCCTGGTACTGCACGCAGCCGTTGGGTGACACCTTCTCGGTTTGAGTCCCGCATTTGTTGCGGGCCGCATACTTGTCGAAGAAGGCCTTGCCCAAGTTGGTGGCGACGAACTTGTCCATGTCCCCGTGGAAGGCCATGATTGGAACGGGGTTCGTGTACTTCTCGGTGAAGGGGATCACGCCGGTCTTCCCCGAGCAGGGCGCGACCGCTCTAAACACGTTGAACTCGAACGGCAGCGTATACGACATCATGCCGCCGAAGCTGAAGCCAGTGGAGAAGATCCTGTCTTGGTCGACGCATAGGCCTCCGTTGATCTTGTCCAGCATCGCTTGCACGAGCTTCATGTCGCCGCCATTCACGTTCCACCAGCCGGTGCCGCTGGCTTCCGCATTGCCGCCGTTCAGCCCGTCTGCAGTCGCGAAGATCGCGGTGTTGTTCGCCAGCTGCTTGAGGCCGTTGTATCCCTCGCTGACGACCTGACTGCCCGAGCCGTTGAGCGGATGCCACACGAAGATCAGGCGGTAGGGCTTGTTGCCGTCGTAGTTCGACGGGACGTCGAGCATCCATTTGCGGTTGGTGCCGTCGATGTTCTCCGTGAAGTTGCTGCTCTTGAGCGGAGACGCCGAGCCACAACCCGGGCTGCCCTTGCCTTGCGAGCCGCCAGCCGCACCGCCCGCAGCTGTGCCTGCCGTTCCTCCAGCGGACGAGCCGCCGTTCATGGCGCCTCCGAGCGACGCACCACCGCTCGCTGTGCCACCGCCCGCCATCCCTGCTTGGGCCGCACCGGCCGCGCTCGAGCCACCGTTCGTCGAGCCGCCAGCAAGCGTACCAGCGCTGCCGCCGCCGGCACTGCTGCCGCTGCTGCCGCCGCCGGCCGTACTGCCGCTGCTGCCGCCGTTGCCAGCCGTGGTGCTCCCGCCGCTCGTCGACACTCCGCCGGTCGGGGTGCTGCCGCCGCTCGCGGACACTCCGCCGGTCGAGGTGCTGCCGCCGCTCGCGGGCACTCCGCCGGTGCTCGGGCTGCCTCCCGTGCCGGAGTTGCCGCGCGCCGCGGGCGTGTCATCCGACGAACAGCTCCAAGTTGCGATGCCGAGCATTGCCAGCGCGAACGGTCCAGCCAACAGGCGAGTCTGCAGAGATTTCATGCGTCTCTAAAAGGCGAAATCGCGAACGCGGATGAAGCAATCCCACATGCTCGTCGCGTGAGCAAGATCGATATGGGTCCAAACGGGGTCCAGGAGCGGTCGGCGAGCTGGGGTAATTATTGTCCTCCCTGAGAGCCGCGCGCTGCCGATTGTTTGCAGACGGCGGCGCTGATCACGCGCTAGATTCACTGAAAAATACTAGCGCAGGTGGCGGATAGGTCCGGCTTCTCGCGATTCGCGCTTTAACTGCGACGGATACAAGCTGCACTCGCCACAGCTGGCTAAGAGCCGGAGGCTCAGCGCAGTGACGAGGTGCGCCGCGCGAGTCACCGGACTGCACGTGGAGCGAGAACATGTCGATGAAGAGCGCTCGGTTGTCTTCAATTGTCGGGGCCATGGGTCTGGTCGGCGTGCTCGCCGGCGCGTGCTCGAGCTCGAATGAGCCGGTGGGGCGGGGTGATGCTGGTAGCGCGGGCACTGGTGGCGCTCAGGCCCCTTCGAGCGGCGGTTCGTCAGCCACGAGCGGCGGCACCTCCGCTCAGGGCGGCCAAGTTGCAAGCGGTGGAGCGACGAGCGCTGGAGGCACAGCCGGCCTCGCGAGTGGCGGCGGTATCGGTGTGAGCGGCGGGAGCGCAGCGGGCGGAGCGGCGTCGGGCAACGCGGGCAGCGCGGGCAAGAATGATGGAGGAAGCAGCGTTGGCGGCGGCGCGGGCATTGCTGGTAGCGGGGCAGGCGCTGCAGGCGGCGGCGCGGCCGGGGCGGCGGGCGGCGCTTCCGCGGGAGCCGGCGGTAAGGCGGGCACGGGCGGCAGCGGCGCGACGATGGGCGGTTCGGCCGGAATGAGCGCGGGCGGCTCTGGCGGGAGCGGCGGCGCGATCCCGCTGGGCAACCCGCCGGTACCCAGCGCTGGTTGTGGGAAGGCGGCTGGCATCACCAACGGGAAGAAGACGATCACGAGCACGGGTCAGCAGCGCACGTACATCATCGATATTCCGAACAACTACGATATGAATAAGCCATATCGCCTGTTCTACACGTCACACTGGATCGGCAGTACTTCGGAGGCCGTGCGCGATCAGGACTATTACTTTCTCAAGCCGCTCGCCAACGCCGCGAACGAGCCGGCGATCTTCGTCGCGCCGCAAGCCGACGGCGCCACTTGGCAGCAAAAGGACCACGCGCTCTTCGACGACATCCTCGCCTACGTCAAACAGAATCTGTGTATCGATACGACGCGCGTGTTCGCGACCGGCTTCAGCTTCGGGGGCATGATCACCTATTCATTGTCCGTCAATCATCAAAAGGACATCCGCGCAGCGGTGGGCATCGCCCCGGCGAACTACAACATCTACGTGCCCACCAAGACGCACGAGTCCATCGCGTGGATGCAAACCACGGGCATGGGTGACACGACCTGTCCCTGGGTCAACGGTAACAGCACGACGCAAGGGGCCAAGTTCATCGCCATCGAGCACGCCACCGACAACGGCTGCACCGTCCCAGCGAACCTGCCGACGTGGCAGCAGGGTAACCACGTCTGCTATGACTTCGAGGGCTGCAAGGCGTCGTATCCGACGAAGGTGTGCACGTTCAACGGCGGCCACACCAACATCGCCAATGACTCCGGCAGCAACACGAACTGGATCGCGACGGAGTCCTGGAACTTCTTCAAGCAGTTCTGAGCGGCGCGGCCTCGTCGTCGAACACGTCGCGCGCCGAGCCCCACACGCCGCTGACCAAGGCCAAGTAGAGCTCGCGTGCGGCGGCCACCGACGGCAGGCCCACCGTCGCGGCGAGCTCTGGCTCATACGGGATCTCGAGCTCCGCACGAAGCTCATCGAGCGCGCGGCGTCGGCGCGCGGCCACGCGCTGCCGGGCGTCACGATCCAGCCGACGCAAGAGCCAGCGCTGAAGCTGCAAGCTCAGCGCGGCGTGACGCAGCTCTTCCTTCGCGATGCGCTGCATCGCCGCGCGTACGGTCAGATCTGTTGCGTTACGAGCTTGCCAGAGAGCCACCGCCGCGCCGTACGTCTCGCGCACGCAGCCTTCGACGGCGTTCTCGGTCGCCAGTTGTTCCAATGACGGTCGGCGGCTGCTGATGTTCGTTTCCTGAGCGCTAGCTCCTCCGAAGCGACGCATCAGCGCGCGCGTTGCCCGTGCATGCCGGCGCTCATCGCGGGCTGCGCGACTGAGCGCAGCGCGCAAACGTCGCGGCGCACGGTGAGGTCGGAGCTCGGCGCGCAGTTGCCGAAACGCATCGACGCTGGCCGCTTCCAGCGCGGCCACGCGCGCGAAATAGCCGCTGACGCCGCTGCTCTGCCGGCCGAGCTCTCGGAAGCAAGGCGGTCTGCGGCCTTCGATACAAAGCGGTCCACAAACGACCGTGGTGGTGCCGTCATCGTGCGGCGCCGTCGAGCACTGCATCCAGGTCGCTTCGCCGCAGACGACTTTGCAGCTCTCGAGTGTCGGTGAGCCTTCGAAGCAGCTGCTCGGCACGACGACAGTCCAGGATTTGACGCAGCTGATACCGTCTGGAGGACGCTGAGCGCCGCAGCCTCCAACGCCATCCCTCCCGGCCGTTCCGCCGGCGTTGGTTCCGCCGTTGCTCATCGTGGTGCCGCCCGTCGCGGCGCCGCCTGTCGGAACGCCGCCCGTCGTAGTGCCGCCGGTCGGCATCGCTCCGCCCGTGGTGCCGCCGGTCGACATCGCTCCACCTGTCGTAGTGCCACCGGTGGGCATCGCTCCACCTGTCGTAGTGCCACCGGTGGGCATCGCTCCGCCTGTCGTGGCGGCGCCGCCAGAGATTGTTGCGCCGCCCTCAGCGCCTTGGCCCGAAACACCTCCGGCCCCGTCGTCATGAGTCGACGAACCGCCGCACGCGGTCCACACCGCGCAGAGCGGAAGCGGTGCGGAGAGCACGACGATACGATGGAGTAGCGAGCGCAGCTGTCGTTCGTTCATCGTTCAGCCTTCAGTTCTGAAGCAGCGTAGTTCCAAGCAACTTCGGTGCCAGCTCCCTGCTGCCCGATTTCAAGGGCTTAGGCCGCGAGCTGGGCCATTTTGTGCCAACCGGAGACGATTCGGGTGGCGTGGAGCTCCGCGCTGCATGAACCGCGCGCTGCGCGGTTCCCTCGACGCGGCAGCGCCGTTGCAAACGAGCCGACGATGCAGCCTTCGTCGTGGACGCGCGGACTCCGGCGCTGCTCCTTCGGATACGAGATTGCGCTCGCACAGCACGCACGGGCTTCGCATCACAGTAGCCCCCGTTCGCAATAATGACCATCACGCCGTTCGCTCGACCCATGCAATCTACTCCGCCCCTCGAAGCTGCCGAGTTGCTGCATCACCGCGTGCTTCCATTCGAACCGGAAGGCGAACCGGTTCGGAGCAGAGTGGCGTTCGACAAAGTGATGAATTCTCTTGCAACGTCGGGGGATCCACTGTGCCAGTGCCCCCACTGACCAGGCCTGATCATCGAGCCGTTCAGCGGCCGCTGCCACCGGAGCGCGAGTGCAGCAGCGGGCCAAAACGGACCCTGACGGTTTCAATAACGGGTAGGAGCGGCGGCGACGTGACATTCACAATCCCGGAGCTCGGCGTAAAACGCTCGCTCTTGAAGCTCGACACAGAGCATAGCTGGTATTGCGGAACGACAGTTTGGGTTCGAGCGCGGCGAATGGACTTCTCTTGTTCGAACTCGAAGGCCCGCGTATTCATTGAGCGTGACATCTTATTTCTGGAGAGTCGCACGATATTCCGGTCGATGGCATAGGCATCCGTTCCCGCGTGGGCGTCTAATTGCCATGTAACGCGGAATTGCGATTTCGTGGCTTCAACTTCAGGTCACCCAATTATCATTCCGCCGTGGATCCTTGCGCCGATCGCTGCTGGCGGCAGGACGACGGGTGCAACATCCGCTGCAACGAGCTGTTCAGTGACGAGCAGGGCGAGCTCGACGCTCGGGGACAAGCGTGTCTTGAAAGATGTTGGAACGCCATAGGGGTCGCTCTCGGCTGGCTGCTGTCGCTCGCGCTGCTCTCGGTCGTCACGGCGTGCGCTGCGCGGCATCCGCCAGGACGTGCTCGAACCTATGGAGCTCCGGCCGCCGATACCTGTTCACGGTTTTCTTCGCGGCGAAGACTCCTGCGCACGAGATTGGTCGCGTGAAGATTTACGAGGGGCCGCTCGATTCGGTCGATCCCGAGGACGCAGCGTCGCACCACCGCGACCTGTGGATCGACGACAAGACTTCGCCCCCGATGATCGAGGTTCGTGCTGGCGGCTGCATTTTCGCCGCCCAACGCGAGCGAAAGGTCCCTGCAGCACAGCGCGCGGCCTGCCATCCTATAGCGAGGCTTCAATGGGACGGAAGGTGTTCAGACTATCGGCTCAGCTCGCAGCGTTCTCAAGAACGGGGTCGACGCTCCGGATACCGTGTTCAGTAAGGCTCATGCTACAGTGGTCCGCGATGCGCCTTCCTCTTCGTTCGCTACCCGTGTCGTCGTCGTTGATGCTTGCCGGCTCGTTCGCGCTTTATAGTGCCTGCTCAGACGGGTCCAGCTCCAACACTGGCGGTCAAGGCGGTGCATCCGGCGTCGGCGGCAGTGCGGCAGGAGCGCCGGGACAAGGTGGGGTCGCGACCAGCGGCGGAGCGGGCGCTAGCAGCGG
>CBINHN010000100.1:0-14295 GCA_966250485.1 uncultured Sorangium sp.
GGCCCTTGAAGCCGATCTTGTGCTTGTGCTCGGCGACCAGCGTGAGGAAGCGCGCGAGCTGATCCGCCTCGCGCTTCATGTCGGTGTTGAGCAGGGTCTCGTAGCCTTCGCGGCCGCCCCACAGCACGTAGTTCGCGCCGTTCAGCTGATGCGTGACGTCCAGCGCCTTGCGCACCTGCGCCGCGGCGTAGGCGAACACCTCGGGATCGGGGTTCGTGGCCGCGCCGCCCATGTAGCGGGGATGGCTGAACAGGTTCGCGGTGCCCCACAGCAGCTTCACGCCGGTGCGGCGCATCTCCGCGTCCGCCTTCTCGATGATGCGATCCAGGTTCGCGTGGCTCTCGCGCAGGGTCGCGCCTTCGGGCGCGATGTCGCGATCGTGGAACGTGAAGAACGGAACACCGAGCTTCTCGAAGAACTCGAAGGCGGCCTTCAGCTTCAGCTCCGCGGCCTCCAGCTGGTTTCCGATCTTGAACCAGGGACGGTCGAAGGTGCCCGCGCCGAACACGTCCTGACCGGGCCACGCGAAGGTGTGCCAGTAGCAAACCGCAACCCGCAGGTGCTCCTCGAGGCGCTTGCCCATCACCACTTTGTCCGGGTCGTAGTAGCGGAAGGCCAGCGGATTCTCTGTCGCTGGACCCTCGTACTTGATGCGCTCAATCCCGGAGAAGAAACTCTGACTCATGACGGATACCGTTCCTTTCGCCGATGCGGATGGGGCGCGGCGCGCCGAGGTTGGCACGGTCCACGACGGACAAGCACGGCAGAAGTGCTCCTAAGCTATCCAAAGACTGCTACCCGCGCAAACCGCGAGTGACGCGTCATGCGCGCCGACAGGATTGTCGACAGGGCCCCCGTCACGTGGCAGATGGGCGCGAGCAGCATGGCGCAAGCCGGCACAGCCCTCTCGACCCCGGCCCCCAGCGTGCCCGTCGCGACGCGCTCTTTCGCTCGTTTAGCGACTTGTACGCTTCTTTTCGTGGTGGGCATCGTGCTCTCCGCGTCCCTGGTGCGTATCACCAACTCCGGCGCCGGCTGCGGTCAGCATTGGCCGACGTGTCAGGGCGAGATCGCGCACCTGCCGCGCAAGCTCGAAACCGCTATCGAATATGGGCACCGCATTAGCGCCGCCTTGGGCGGTCTGGCGGTGCTTTGGCTGGCAGTTCGCGCGTTTCGTGAGCCGACGCGACGCGGCGTCCGCGTCGCCGCCGTGATCGCCAACCTCTTGATGGGCTTGGAGGATTTCATCGGTCGCTCGCTCGTCCGCTCCGGTCTCGTCGCCCAGGACGCCTCCGTTGCGCGGGCGATCGTAATGCCTCTTCACTTAGTGAATACGTGCCTGCTCACCGGCACATTGGCGCTCATCGTGTGGTGGAGCCTGCCCGTCGCGAGCGAGCCCGCGCCGAAGGCCCCGCGCCTGCGCCGGCTCGCGATCGGCGCAGGGCTGGCGACGCTGCTCGTTTCCATGACCGGGGCGGTCACCGCCCTGGGCGACACCGTGCGCCCCGTGCAGCACGGCGGCCTCGCCGAGCGTCTCATCGAGGCACAGTCGAGCGGCGTGCATTTTCTCGAGCGCGTGCGCGGAGTCCACCCCGTGATCGCGGTGCTGACCGCGCTGCTGCTCTTCACGCTGGCAAGCCGGGCGGCGGAGGGCCAGTGCTCGAGCGCCGCGCGCAAGCTCGCCCGCGCCCTGACGCTGCTCACCGCGTTGCAGCTCGGCGCTGGAGCCCTCAACGTGTTTTTGCGCGCGCCGGGTTGGTTACAGATCTTTCATTTGTTCATCGCCAATTTGCTTTGGCTCGCGCTGGTCATGCTGGGAGCTGAGCTCGGAGACCCGCGGACGGCGCGCAGCGTGGCCCCCGAGCGCGCCTAGGCGCGCGGTGCGGCGCTTCACGGCCGCGCTTCGGGCTGCTCTCGCGACGGCGCGCTGAGCGCCAGCGCGCTGACGCGGAGCTCACTGCCGCGACGCACCAAGTCCGCGCTGAGCGTGCGAACCTGGCGCCGCTCCTCGCCGGGAACGCGAACCAGAAGAGAGACGAGCAACGTCGCTTGCGCGCGCTTGGAGTCGACGCGCACGTCGGCTTGCTCGATGCCGACAGTGAGCGACGTGCCTTCCGCGCGCGCGAGCAACGCGACGAGCTCCTCGCGGCCTTCTACGGTGCCGAGCTCGGGCGCGCTCAGGGAGACGTTGGGCAGCGCGTGACGCTCGAGAGCCGCGCGCAGGCGCGCCGCGTGCTCACGGTCGCTCTCCGCTGCTCTCGAGCTCACGGCGGCGCCGAGCTCGCGCAGGGCGCCGAGCACGCGCTTTTGATCCGAATCACCGAACACCAGATAGAGCCCCGCGCTCAACGCCACGGCGGCGCCGGCCAACACGACGAAACGCCGACGAGCCGCTCTCAACGTGCCACGCAGCCTAGTGCCGAACGCCGCGAGCGCCCAGCGCTCACGCTGAAATTGCGACGCCCAGCCGCTCGCGCAGGCTCAGGTATTCGGAGCTGATGGCGTAGGCGTAGAGCTCGTTCAGGAGCGCTTCCTGTCCGAGCAGGGCGTCGCTGCGCCGCTCGCGGAGCAGCTTCGCTGCTACGGCCACGTCGCCGCACGCCAGCAGCCCAGCGCGCACACCGACCAGCTCCAGCTCTCGTTGCGCGGCTTCCGCTCTCGCGAGCAAGCCATCGCGCGTGAACGAGCGCACCACGCCGCGCAACCCGTCGAGCAGGTGCCCGCGCAGCTCACGGCGCAGCGCTGCGTAGAGGCGCTTCATATCGGCGTCCGCGGCGCGCACGTCGATCTCTTGCGCGCCGCCGAGCGCTAGCGCCGCGCGCAGCAACGCGGCGAGCTCGCTCGGGCTGCGAAACAAAGACAACGCACGGAGCTCCTGCCGGCAGCGCGGCAGGTGCCGGCCCCACAAAAACGCTAGCTCGCCGAGCCCGAGGCCGCTGCCCAGCGCGCGCGCAGCGTAGACGGCGGCGTGCTCCGTCGGCGCCATCTCCAGACCGCCCTCGAGGTCGGGCAGCACGTAGAGCGCCGGCGGCGCGAGCCCCAGCAGGCGCGCGCTCCAGGCCAGCGTCTTCGCTAGCATAGTGGTGCTCTTCTCCGGGTCTTGCAGGGCGCCCGGATCGGGGGCGACGTAGCGGCCCTTGTGCTTGGCGAAGCCGATGCCGACGCGAACCGCCGCGACGCCCAGCGCGTCGAGCAGCCGCGTCAGCTCCGCGTCGTGCTCGCGATACAGCGCGCGCGACCAATCCGTGTTTTCCAGCGTGGAGCGCGCCGCCAGCAACCCCTCGGGCTTATGCTGACTCACCAGCAACGACTCGTTGATGTCCGCCTCGCCCAGGTCGTCCAGGACGCTGGCGGCGTTCCACGCGCCGTCGCGCGAGCCGAGCGCGTCGAAGAGTTCGTACGCTTGCTGGTACGTCGCCGCTTGCAGCGGCGCGAGTCGCGCGCGCTGCTGACAGAGCGCGAGCGCCCGCTCCGGGGTGGCCGCGCGCGGAGCTTCAGCCGCGCTCTCGGCGAGCGGGGCGTCTTCCGCGCCGAACGAGGGCAGCGCCTCCGGCGCGTCGACCTGCGTCGTGGCGCTGGGCGGCACCTCGGACGCGCTCGCCCGCCGGAAGGTCGGCGTGACTTCATCGTCGTCCTCGAGCGCGGCCGGCGCGGCCTCGGTCGACGGCTCCTCCGCGCGTCGCCGCGGCCGCAGCCCCAGCATCTCATCCAGATCGGCGGCGTCGCTGTCGAAATCGAAGCGCGGCAGCGGCTCGCTCGTGAGCGAAGGCAGCGCGCGCTCGGTGTCGGCGCCCGGCAGCAGCACGAAGCCTTGCTCACCGAACAGCTTCGCCGCTGGGATCTCGCTCCAGAGCTGCTCGTCGGCGCGCAACCCGTCGTAGATCCAACGCACCTCGACGGGCTGCGTCGCTTCACGAGCGCGCTCCAGCCAATCGACCACCATCAAGAACAAGCCCGTGAACGCCGAGCCGCCGAACGAGTCCGGCACGTCGCTGTTGCGCGCCGCGACCAAGGCGACGATCGATGGCGCGCCCGCCGTCAACGTGCCGCCGATGGCGTCCACCACCTCGCCGAGCGGTTGCTTGGAGTCGACGACCGCCGCGGCGTCTACCACCAGGCAAGCGGCCGGCGCGAACTGCAGGAACAGGTTCTTGAGACGAGTCAGCGAGAACGTGCCCAGCCGCTCGCCGTCGAGCAGCAACGCCGGACCGCGCTCCGAAGACAGCACGCAATAGCCAGAGAAGTACACCAGCAGCTGCTCGATCCCCGTCGTCTGCGCCAACAAGCGTTGCTCGATGCGCTCGGCCAAGCCGCGCTCCGCCGCGAAGCGCACGACCTTGAAACCGGCGTCCGCCTCGCTCAGGCGGCGTTCGATGAGATCCCCATCGAGCTCGGCGGACGGCAGCGGCGACAGCGTGCCGTTCCGTTCGTACGCAGAGCCGACAACTATCGCGAGGCGCATGACATCGTGTGAACGGCTCGACGATACTTTCGAAGCGCGAGCCTGCCCAGTGCCTGTACCCCCAGCGGCGCGCGTTCAGGCGGCCGTTGGCTCACTCTCACCTACAGCTCGGGCGCAAGTTTCGCGTGCTCGTTTCAGGCCGGCCCGAACGCGCGGCGTATCCAGTATTCTGCGGGCATGTCGCTCGAGCGGATGCTGCGGCTGGTCGAACGCCTGAGAGCCGCGCTCTCGAGCGAGGCAGCGCTGCCCTCTGACGTGGAGCCGTGGACGCTGGATGCCAGGCTCGGCGTCGAGCTGTTCGAGTCGATGTGCTTGGCGCGTCACCTGGATAGGGCGGCGCACGAGCTCAGAGCCAGCGGTCACGGCCACTACACGATTTGTTCTTCCGGCCACGAATCGAACGTCGTCTTGGGCCGGCTGACTACGCCCGCAGATCCGAGCCTGATCCATTATCGTAGCGCGGCGCTGTTCGTGGAGCGCGCGCGTCATGCGCCGGAGGTCGACGCCGTTCGCGACATCGCGCTCTCGCTCGTCGCCGCGCGCGACGAGCCGGCCAGCGGCGGGCGCCACAAAGTCTTCGGCAGCCGTCGCCTGGGAGTGATCCCACAAACGAGCACGATCGCCTCGCACCTGCCGCGCGCGGTGGGCATCGCCTTCGCGCGCGAGCGGCGCGTGCGGCTCGGTCTCGCGCCAGCCGACTCCGCGATCGTGCTGAGCTCGTTCGGGGACGCCAGCATCAATCACAGCACCGCGCTCGGAGCGCTCAACGCGGCGGGCTGGGTCGGCCACCAGCACCTCAAGCTGCCGCTGCTGTTCGTGTGCGAGGACAATGGCCTCGGCATCAGCGTGCGGACGCCGCCCGGCTGGATCGCGGAGCGCGTGCGCGCGCTGCCGCACATCCGGCCGTTCTTCGCGGCGGGCCAGCGCTTGTCCGAGGTCTATCGCGTCGCGCAGCAAGCCGTCGCGTATTGCCGAAGCGAGCGCCGGCCCGCCCTGCTGCACCTCGAGTGCGTGCGCCTGCTCGGCCACGCCGGCAGCGACGTCGACACGAGCTATCGCAGCAGCGCCGAGCTGGAAGCCGCGGAGTCGCTCGATCCACTGCTCTGCCACGCGCGCGCGCTGCTCGCGGCCGGCGCCGCGAGCAGCGCCGAGCTCTGCGTCATCGAGGCGCGAGCCGCCGAGCGCGTCGACCGCGCCGCGCAGCTCGCCAAGCGCAGTCCACGGCTCGAGCAGCGCGCGGAGGTGATGTCCGCCTTGGTCGCGCCGCTGCCCGCTCGCGGCGCGCGCGCTGACGAGAGCGCCCCGGCTCACGCGCCCTCGACGGAGAAGCTCACCCTGGCGCAGGGCTTGAACCGCGCGCTCGCCGAGATCCTCGCGACGCACCCAGAAGCGCTGCTGTTCGGCGAAGACGTGGCGAAGAAGGGCGGCGTGTATGGCGTCAGCAAAGGGCTCTTCGAGCGCTTCGGCCAGCTGCGCGTGTTCAACACGCTGCTCGATGAGCAGACCATCTTGGGCTTGGCGCTCGGCGCGGCGAACGCAGGGCTCTTGCCCATCGCCGAGCTGCAATACCTGGCCTATCTGCACAACGCCGAGGACCAGCTGCGCGGCGAGGCCGCTACGTTCCGCTTCTTCTCGAACGGCGACTATAAGAACCCGCTGATCGTCCGCATCGCGGGCCTGGCGTATCAAAAGGGGTTCGGCGGCCACTTCCACAACGACAACTCGCTCGCCGTGCTGCGCGACTTGCCCGGCGTGGCGCTGGCGGTGCCCGCGCGCGCGGACGACGCGCTCGCGCTGTACCGCGCCGCCGTCCGGCTCACGAGCGAGGCCGAGCGCGTGGTGGTCATCGTGGAGCCCATCGCGCTGTATCACCGCCGCGGCCTGCTCGGCGAAGACGACGGCCGCTGGCTGGCGAGCGACGACGGCAGCACGGCCGAGCTCGGGCGCGGCCGGCTCTATCACGAGGGAGCCGAGGATCTCACCATCGTCACTTACGGCAATGGCGTCGCCCTGTCGCTGTGCGCCGCCGAGCGCCTGCGCGAGCACGCCATCGCCGCGCGTGTGCTCGATCTGCGCTGGCTCGCGCCGCTACCGAGCGCGCAAATTCTGGAGCACGCGCGCGCCACCGGGCGCGTGCTGGTGGTCGATGAGTGCCGTCACACCGGCAACGTCTCCGAGCAGATCGCCGCCGAGCTGCTCGACGCTGGTTATCGGCTACCGTTCCGGCGCGTGACGAGCGCGGATTGCTTCATTCCGTTGGGTGAAGCAGCGAACAGCGTGCTGGTGAGCCAGGGCGAAATCATCAGCGCGGCCAGGGCGCTGCTCGGCCGCTGATTCTCGGGGCGTGAGCCGGGCTCAGGTACGTTCGAGGATTTGCGCGAGGCCGTGCTGCATCTTCTCGAGTGAGAAGCGCCGCGCGTAGTCGGCGCGCGCGTTGTCCCCCAGCCGGTGGCGAAGCTCCGCGTCACGCACCAAGCGCTCGATGGCCGCGGCCATCGCGGCCGCGTCGCCCACGTCGACCAACAACGCGGTCTCTCCGTCGACGAAGTCTTCGGGGATACCGTCGCAGCGCGTGGTCACGATCGCGCTGCCGAAGTGCATGGCCTCGAGCACGGAGATGGCGCCGCTGCCCTCCTCCACCGACGGCAGCACGTACACGTCCGTGTGGCGCAGCACCTCCTCCACCGAGGGGACGAAGCCAGGAAACTTCACGTGCTCCGCGAGACCGAGCCGGTTCGCGAGCTGTCGGTTGGCTTCCAGGAACACGCCGCTGCCGGCGACCACCGCCTGAAAGCCCACCCCGCGGTCCACCAGCATGCGCATGGCCTTGAGATAGGTGTTGATCCCTTTGCGCGGATCCTGGCGACAAATCACGTTGACGCGCACCGGGCCGGCTGCGTTGCCGCGCTCGAAATGCACGCCCGACTGCCGCTCATAGAGATCCACGTAATAGGGAATCTTGTGGACGCGCTCGGGGCGCAACCCCGAAATCTCATCGAACAAGATTTGCTTCGTGGAGTCGTAGTGCACGATGACCCCGTCCGACTCGCGCAGCATGTGGTGCTCGCGCGGGGAAAGCACGGCGCGCGCCAGCGACGCCAGCGAGCGCAGGCCCAAGTTGCGAGCCCAGCCGTAGTCGCTGGCGGGCGCGCCGCGCACGTGACCTTCGTACTCGTGCTGATACGTCGTGAAGTACGAGGCGAACGCGCGCACGGGCAGACCGCGCGCCTGACACAGCCGGCGCAGCTCCACGCCAGCCGCACCCCAAGAGCCCGCGCTCATCACCACGACGCGCTCCGGACGACGGCGCTCGATTTCCCGTAACATCGCTTGCGCGAAGCGCGGCGCCATCACGAACGCGCCCAGACCGAGCAGCCCCTGGTACGGATTTTTGACGTGGATCAAATCCACGCCTTCGAGGGACGTCGTCTCTTCCTTCTCGCTGAAGCCGATGATGACCGTGGGATGGCCCAAACGTCTCAGCGCATTGGCGGTATTGAACGAATACGCTCCGAGACCTCCGGGCATGGTTTTCGGAGACTTGCCGCTGAGAACGAAGACGAGCTGCATCCAGATTCCGCCGCTTGCCCTACCATTTCCAAGCTCGTTACTGCGCGGGATCAAACGATAATCGGCTGACCGGTCTGCGTCACCGCGCTCGCTCGACGCGGAACACATCCACTCGCGAACGCACGACGGGAATCAGCGCGAGATGGCGCCGCCGCAAGGTGCTCCCGAGCCGGCGTTGAACTCGCACGTAGCGCGGGTCAGCCACGAACACCTGGAAGCCAGCGGCCAGCGCCCGCTCCATCGAGTCAGCCGTGGCTGCCACGTTCGTCTCACTCACGGTCGCCACCCGCCAGCTCGACCACAGCGCCTTGTCGAACGTGGTCGAGTAGACGAGCGCGTCCGCCGGAATCCTGCGGTGCAAGCTCTCCACGCTCCGGGCCGCGGACTGGAGACCGTGGTGAATCGCCTTCAAGCTGGAGGACGACTGCGCGCTCGCGATCTCGTGCAAACCGAGCGCCATCAGCACGGCCATGGCCAGCGCACCGCTCAGCAACGCGACCGCGTTGCGCGCGCGACCGACGAACAACAGCGGCGGCAGCGCGGCGAACCAATAGACCGGCGACCAATAGCGCGGAATACTGTGGTGGCTCGAGCTGATTTTTTGATCAGCCCCGAACAGATCCGGGTGGATGCGCGTACAGAGGAAGATGGGGATGAGCAGCAGCGCCGCGGCGTACAGCCAACGCTGCTTGCCACGGGTGCCGAAGAGCAGCGGGAGCAGCGCGAGCTGGGCCAAGAGCAGTCCCGGCAGCGGCCACAGCTCGACCCAGTACTTGTAGAGAAAGTGCTGAATCTCGCTCCACGGCCGCACGCCGAGCGGCACGACGACTTGGACGGCCAGACGCTCCAGCGACGCGAGCAACCCCGAAGGAGGCGCGACGTCGGGCTGCTCACGGGCAGCCAGGATCTGATACGCGGCCTCCAACGCTTTGCCGGTGGTCAGTTTGTTCAGCAGCAGGTTGAGCGCGACGGCGGTAGCGCCCGCGACGAGCGTGAACGCCACGCCGTCTTTCCAGGCTGCGGGCCTCGCCGCGACGCTGAAGCAGAGCGCGATCGAGAACAGATAAGCGGCGTAGTCCGGGCGCACCGCGGCGGCCGCGCCCACGCCTGCAAGCGCAAGTAACAGCCAGATTCGCTTCCCGGAGGTGAACCACAGCGTCCAAAAGCAGAAGGCCCAGGACAGCGCCACGAGCAGGGCCGAGAGGTTCATCCACGGCCGTATCAACCAATAGAGCGCCGGGAAGCCGAGGCCCGGCGCAAAGAAGGCCAGCCAGCCGCGACGCGGCGGCAATAAGCGCGCGGTCCCGAGCACGAACGCGGCGGCCGCGCTGGCCGGCAGCGCGGAGACGAGCACGAAGCCGAGCTTACCCAGCCAAGTCAAAAAACCGTAAACGTAGATCGCGACGGGCGCGTACCCCGGGATGGCGCGCCCCTCGAGCGAGACCCAGTGTCGCGGATGCAACAAATCTTCAGGATCCGGGAACGGCAACGGCAGCGCGGGTGACGCATGCAGGCTGATCTGCAGCGCGCCGAGGCGATTCACGGCC
Organism: uncultured Sorangium sp.; assembly: GCA_966250485.1. Lineage (GTDB taxonomy): Bacteria > Myxococcota_A > Polyangia > Polyangiales > Polyangiaceae > PMG-095. The sequence continues at coordinate 9,580 of CBINHN010000100.1, forward strand.
TCGTCGGGGCTCTGAAAATACAAGGGCGCGAGCCCGTTCAGCCACAGCTCGGTCGCGAACACCGCGCAGAACCAGGCGAGCGCGAGCCAGAGCGGCAGCGCGCGCCCCGACACCGCGAACGCGAGCGCCTTCACGCCAGCGTCGCGCGCGCGGCCGATGCGAGCCCCCGCTTTACCCGGCACAGAGACCGTCACGATCGAGCCTGCCTAGGGACACGGCGCGCGGACGCTGTCACGGCCGGACAGCCGTGTCAACCAGTCCTATTTCGAACAGCGCGCGCGACGGCGGCTCGCGCGCACGGCGTGCGCGCGAGCCGCGAGACTCAGGACGGCGCGTTGCTCGCGACCTTGCGCTGGCAGAGCAGCACGCGGTTTCGCACCGCCTGAAGCTGTTGGCTCAGGGTCTGGATGTCGCGTTCGATGTCCGTCCACTCGTCGCGCTGCGCGATGGCGGCGATCTCGGCGGCCTCCGCGATGACCGCCGAGAGCCGCCGCTCCACTTCCTGGAGCGACGCGAGCATCTCCACCGGAACAGCGGCCGCGTCGTCGGGCAGCTGCGCGACGGGCAGGCTCACCTCCCGCGCGCTGTCGCCGACGTGCGCGAGCCGTTCACGCAAGGCCTGACGTTGCTCCTGGCGTAACAAAATGCGCTGCGCCGCCTCCGCCGTTTGCTCCATGCAGCGCTGCTGATTCAGCTGCATCTCCTGCATCGCCGCTGCGAAGCCGCGCAGGCTCTCAGCGAGCTTCGCCTCTTGCTCGCTGCAGCTCTCCAGCGTCTGGCGCGCGCGCTGCAGTGATTTCTCGGAGTTGATCTGCGTGCGGGCGAGCTCCGCGCTCAGCGCCTCGAAGCGCGTCAGATCGTCTTGCAGCAGGCGCGCGGCGCTCAACAGCGAGCTCTCGGGCTTCTTGTTCATCGCCGCGGCAGGATAACGCAAAGCGCGGCGCGCCGACGCCGCCTATTGCGCCGCGTTCGAGCGCTCTCGCTGGCGCGCGCTCTCGCTGGCGCGCTCGAGCGCGAAATACACGGCCTCCGGCGTCGCCGGGCACGGCAATAGCGTCACATCCCCATCTCCGAAGGCCGCGATCGCAGCCCGCAGCGCCTCTCGTACGCTCAGGGCCAGCATCAGCGGCGGCTCCCCCACCGCCTTGCTGCCGTGCACCACGCCTGCTTCGGCGGCCCTCGGCAGCAACGTGACGTTGAGCTGCGGTGGGCACTCAGCGAGCGTCGGTAACTTGTAGGTGGATGCACCGCGCGTCAGGACGGCGAGCTCGTCTCCCCAGACGAGCTCTTCGGTCGTGAGCCAGCCTACGCCCTGGATGAAGCCGCCCTCGATTTGTCCGCGATCCACGAGCGGCGATAGCGAGTCCCCCACGTCCTGGAGAATGTCGCTGCGCAGCAGCGCGTATTGACCCGTAAAGCCGTCGACCTCGACCTCGCTCACGGCCGCGCCGTACGCGAAGTAGTGAAACGGCTTGCCCGTGCCGCTCGCGCGATCGAAATGCAGGTTCGGGGTGCGGTAATAGCCGGTCGCGGACAGCGATACGCGGGAGAGATAGGCCTCGTTGACGACGCTGGCGAAGGAGAGCCGCCGCTCGGGCGCGGCCGCGGCGTACACTTCACCGTCCGAAAACACGACGCTGCTCTCCGGCGCCAGCAGCAGCCGCGCGGCGACGCTGGCCAGGCGGGCCTGCAACGTGGCGCACGCCTCACGGATGGCCGCGCCATTCAAATCCGAGCCGCTCGAGGCCGCCGTCGCCGACGTGTTCGGCACCTTGTCGGTGCGCGTGGGCATGACACGGATCGACTGCAGCGGGACGCCCAGCGCGTCGGCGGCGATCTGCAACATCTTGGTGTGCAGTCCCTGCCCCATCTCGGCGCCGCCGTGGTTCAGCTGCACGCTGCCGTCGGTGTAGATGAGCACCAGCGCGCCCGCCTGGTTCAAGACCGAGTTCGTAAATGAGATCCCGAACTTTACCGGCGTGATGGCGATGCCGCGCTTTCGGTATGGCTCGGCCGCGTTGAAGCGCTCACAGGCGCGCTGGCGCGCAGCGAACGCGCTGCTCTCCTTCAGCGCTCGCCAGAGCTCGCTGATGCGTTCGGCGTCCTTTACGACTTGTCCATAGTGCGTGCTGTCGCCCGCTCGATAGAAATTGCGCTCGCGCACCAGCTCGGGCGCTAGTCGCAAGCTGCGCGCCACGCGCTCGATGATGTCCTCGATCAGGAGCATGCCCTGCGGTCCGCCGAAGCCTCGGAACGCGGTGCTCGAAGGGCGGTGCGTCTTGCAGACGCGGCCCAGCACCTCGAAATGCGGCACCCGATAACAATTGTCGGCGTGAAACATCGCGCGAAACAGCACCGCGCTCGAGAGATCCAGGCTGAAGCCACCGTCGGAGAAGAGCTCCAGCTTCAGCGCCAGCAACGTGCCATCGCCGGCGAAGCCGACCTGAAAGCGACCCAGGAAGGGGTGCCGCTTACCGGTCATGCCAATGTCCTGGCTGCGCGTCAGCCGCACGCGCACGGGCCGCTTCAGCTTGTCTGCGCCCAGCGCCGCGACCGCGGCCCACAGGTTCGCCTGCGTCTCTTTGCCGCCGAAGGCGCCGCCCATCCGCAGGCACTGCACGACGACCTGATTGCGCGGCACGGCGAGCACCCGCGCCACCACCTCTTGCGTCTCCGTCGGGTGCTGCGTCGACGAGTGGACGAACACCCCCCCGCTCTCGTCCGGGTAAGCGAGCGCCGCCTGCGTCTCGAGATAGAAATGCTCTTGACCGTTGATGAACTGCTCACCCGAGAGGGTGTACGGCGCCGCGGCGAGCGCCGCGTCCGGATCGCCGCTGCGCAGGCGCTCGATCTCGGTATGAAAGCTCTGTTCGCTGATGGCGGCCGAGATGGAGCCGATCGCCGGCAGCGGCTCATAGCGAATCTTCACGCGCGCCGCCGCGAGCCGCGCCTGCTCTTCGCTCTCGGCCACCACCCAAACGACGGGCTGCCCGTGAAAACAGGCGACGCTCGGAAATAACGGCTCGTCGTGGCGCAGCGGGCCGACGTCGTTCTCGCCGCGCACGTCCGCGGCGCCGAGCAGGGTCAGAAAGCCCGGACTGCGCTCGGCCTCGGCGCTCGCGATCTCGAGCACGCGCGCGTGGGCGTGCGGCGACGGCACGGGCCAGGCATGCGCGACGCGAGCGCGCCCGAGCCACAGCTCGTCCACGTATTTGGCGCTGCCCGTCACGTGCGCGAGCGCCGACTCGTGGCTCAGCGCGCGACCGACCTGCTTCACGAAGCCTCCCCCGGCGCGGCCGTGGTCTCTACGAAGAATTTGTGGAGCAGCTTGCCGGGCATGGCGCGGCGGTACGCGGCGCTCGCGCGTTGGTCGCTGAGCGGCGTACCGAGGCTCTCGAGCTCCGGCGCCAGCGCGACGAGCGTCTCGCGACTCCAGGCGCGACCGAGCGCCGCGCGCTCCAGCGCGCTCGCGCGTAGCGGCGTCGCGGCGATGCCGCCGAACGCGACGTTCAGCCGCTCCACGCGGCCCTGCGCGTCGAGATCGAGCGCGAACGCCGCGGCCACCGCGGAGATGTCGTCGAGCACGCGCTTGCTCACCTTGTAAAAGCGCTGCCGTCGCGGCGACGGCAGCGGCACGTGCACGCTGACAATCAGCTCACCGGGGGCGAGCGCCGACTGGCGATAGCCGAGAAAGAACTGCGACAATGGCAAGCGTCGCGCGCCCGCCGCGCTCAGCAACGTGAGCTCTGCTTCCAGCGCGAGCAGCACCGGCGCGGCGTCGCCGATCGGCGACGCGGTCGCGAGGTTGCCGCCCAGCGTGGCGCGGTTACGAATCAGCCGGGAGGAGAACAACGGCAACAACGCGCGCAGGCTCGCCGGCGCACGCTCGGCAGCGCGCGCCAGCGTCGCTTCCAGCGCGGACAGCTTCACGCCCGCGCCGATGACGAGCTCCTGCTCCCGAAACTCGAGCACCGCGAGCTCCGTGAGCGCCTCCAACGAAATCAGCGTCTGGAAGCGCTCGTAGCGCTGGTTCGCGTACACCATCAAGTCGGTCCCCCCTGCCAGCAGACGAGCAGCGGGATGCCTGCGCCACAGCTCGAACAGCTCGGGCAAGGTCGTCGGGCGCAGCAGCCGCGCGCCGTGCTGCGCGAGCTCCACGCTGGACAGCGGCGCGAGCGGCGCGTGCAACAGCCGCAGCCGCGGATCCGACGTCTCAGGCGCTGGCAGTGAGCGCGCCGCGTCCACAATCGGGCGATAGCCGGTGCAGCGACAAAGGTTGCCGCTGATCGACTCTGGCTCATAGCCGCTGCGCCCCGGCCGGTAGTACTCGCAGAACAAGCTGATCACGAAGCCCGGCGTGCAATAGCCACATTGCGACGCGCCGTGCTCGATCAGCGCGCGTTGCACCGGATGCGGCCCGGCGGCGCCGACGCCCTCCACCGTGAGCACGCGCCGGCCATGCAGCGCCCCGAGCGGCACGAGGCAGCTATTGACGGCCTGGTAGCACGCGCGGCCGTCAGCATCCGACGCGAGCAGCGCGATCGCGCAGGCTCCGCACTCGCCCTCCGCGCAGCCCTCCTTCGCGCCAGTGAACCCCCGCTGGCGCAGCCAGCTCAGCGCGCTCCGATGGGGGTTCGCGTCCTTCACCTCGCAGAGCTCGTCGTTCAAGGTGAAGCACAGCGCCATCACTCAAGGATACGAGAAATCGGCGCAAGC
>CBINHN010000101.1:0-13822 GCA_966250485.1 uncultured Sorangium sp.
ACGCCGCCAGTGCTCACGCCGCCAGTGCTCACGCCGCCGGTGTTCACAGCGCCGTCGCCGACGCCGTCGGTGCCGGCCGCGCTCGCGCCGCCGCTGCTGCCCGCGCTGGGCGGACTCGCAGCGCCGCTGCCACTACTGCCGCCGTACTGGCTCGCGCCAGCGGCTGACGCGGTGCCGCCGGATGACGTCGTGCCACTCGCGCCGCCCGAGGAGTCACTGCCGAGCACGGGCGCGCCAGTGCCACCAGCGTTGCTCGTTCCGGCTTGCTCGCGCTGCGTCTCGAGCTGGCCGCCACCGATGATGTCGGGCGCTGACGCCGGCTCTGCACAGCTAGGTAGTATCATCGCGAACGCGAGCGTTAGGGGACTCACGAGTGACGTCGAACGGACAAGCGTTTTCATTCCGCCATTCCCTTTGGTTGCGGCCGATCCCAGCGCGCCAGCGCGCGCATCTTTGCGGAACCCGAGCGTTGGGTTCGCCCGCCGACTCCTGAGTGCCGACAGGTTGCGCTTTGCTGAGCGGTGCACCGCCGTGCCTTGATAAGAACGGTGGCATTCTTGCCAGCGACCTCGAGCCCTCCTTTCCCACGTGCGCGCACAGCTAAGAACACTCGGCTCCTCGCCGGCGCAGCGGCGCAATGCTGCGTTATCACGCGGCTTCGCATCCACGCGTCAAGCAGCGACCACCACCAGCGCGGCTCGCCCAGCTGCACGCGTCACTGATGCGGATCAGCGTCAGCCCTCTGACTCGCCGTAGCCTCTCCAGCGCCCGCCACGTCGGATCGCTGGAGAGGTCAGCCTACGACGCTCACTCCACGAGAAAGCAGCGCGAGAACTCGGAGGTACTTTTGTCGGTCATGTCCACCGCTGTGGCCGTGAGGTACTCCCCAGCGTGGACGAGGGTGTTGAAAGAGGTGATGACGAAGCTGGCGCGACCTTCTCCGTCGGTGTGCATGATGATAGAACCGATGAAGTTTCGGCCTTGGCCGGCGTTCCCGGAGCCGCAGTCGCTGCTCTTGAAGATCTCGGCGCGATACTGCCGAGCTGGCTTGCTGTTGAGGAACAAGCTGATCGTCGGAACGTCGCGCGCGTCGCGAGTGACGCTGGTGATGCGCGGGAAGTTTTGCCGCCCGTTCGGGCCCTCGTCGAGATCGAGCCGACCATCGTTCGGCGTGTGGCCGTCGTTGTCCAGGTCAATCCCGAGCTTCACATTGTCGTGAATGAAGTTACGCGAGATCTTGTTACCGCTGCCGCGCACGACGTTGACACCATTGACACCGTTGTACGCGATGCGATTGCCTTCACCCTCACCGATACCACCGATCGAGTTGTCATCTCCGTAGACGAAGATACCATCGCCCTGATTGGGGATTGCGAGCTCACCCAGGAAGTCGGTGCCGATGGCGTTATTCAAGATCTGATTTCCATTACCCGCCACGATGATGCCCTCGACTCCATTGCCGGAGAACGTGTTGCGGTCGGCGATGGCGAGGCCGCCGATGGTGTTGCCGTCGCTGGCGTTCATGTTGAGCCCAGCTTGGGAGTTGGGCAGGGACAACCAGCCCAGCGTCGGCGTGTACAACGTGCCGAGCGTCGTGCCGACGATGGTGTGCCCGCTGCCGAGCAGGACGATGCCGCTGCCGCGCGGCACGTTATAGATCGCGATTCCGCTGACGAAATTGCTGGTGCCGCTCAACCTTAGCCCGGAGATGCCGCAGTTCGCGCAGTCGATCGCGACGCCGACGATGGGCGGCGTCGTTTCGGTGCCTGGCGCTGAGCCGGGTTGGCTGAAGCCCTCTATCCGTACGTCTCCGTTGATTTGCGGGTACGGAGAGTTGGGGTGCAAGATCGAGAGCGCGTTAGGCAGGTCGAACTTGATGCGACGAATCGGCGCGGTCCCGCGGTTGGCGTCTTCAATCGCTTGCCGGAACGAGCCAGGACCGCTGTCGTTGAGGTTTTCGACCCAGTAGCAGGCGCTCACCACGGAGAAGATGGGACAAGGGCGGCCGACGATCGCGCTGGGACTCTGCGCGATCTCTTCGTTCGGCGCCGGATCGGCGGACAGCGCGCACGCTTGCAACGCGAAGGACGCCCCGAGAGCGAAGGCGGAGACGACTGAGCTGCGGACTTTATTCTGGTGATGCATGGCTTCCTTTCTGCGACGGGTTCAAGCCGTCGACGGCGGGGCACTTCAAAATGCGGACCAGCCGCGCTCCCGCGCTCGGAGCGCGGAAATTGGGCTCGTTAAGCGCTTCTCTGCGGCTCTAAGCAGCGCGCTCGACGGCGTCCCCCGGTGCGTCCCATGGGACGCCACGAAGCGACGGCCGCACGTGATATCTTCCGACGCCGTGCGACGACGAGGGAGTTCTGTGGTTCAAGAGACGGGAGCAGCGCTGGCGCCCGGGCAGCTGCTCGACCAGCGCTTCCTGGTGCGCGGCTTGCTGGGTAGCGGAGGGATGGGCGCGGTCTACGAGGTCGAGCACGCGGTCACCAAAGCCGCCGGAGCGCTGAAGGTGCTGCACCCGCGCTACGCGCGGAGTCCGGACGTCGTCGCGCGCTTCGCGCTGGAAGCGTCGGCCGCCACGCGCATCGGCGACCCGCACATCGTTCAAGCGTTCGACGCGGGGAAGCTGGAAGACGGCGCTCCCTACATCTTCATGGAGCTCTTGCGCGGTCGCTCGTTGGCATCGCTCATCGACCAACACGGTCGGTTACCATTCGACGAGGCGCGCGAGCTGGTGCTGCAAGCAGCGTCGGGCCTCGCGGCGGCGCACGCCGCGGGTATCGTTCACCGCGACGTCAAACCAGAGAACCTGTTTTTGCTGAGCGGGCAAAGCCCGTTCGTCAAAATCCTGGATTTTGGTGTCAGTCGCTTCGTATCGCCGGACGCCGCGTCCCGCTTGACGTCCGAGGGGACGCCGCTCGGTACGCCGTACTACATGTCACCCGAGCAAGTCGTGGGCGAGCGGGACGTGGACCAACGCGCGGACGTCTATGCGCTGGGCGTGGTCCTCTACGAGTGCCTCTGCGGAGAGCTGCCATTTCGAGCGGAGACGCTGCCCGCGCTCGCCGCCCGTATCGTCGAAGGGCGCTATACACCGCTCGCCCAGCTCATGGACGGCTTACCAGACGGCATCGACGCCGTGGTGCAGAAAGCGTTGTGCGTCGATCTGCCCGCCCGCTACAGGGATATGGGGGAGTTCGCGGCGGCGCTGGCAAACATCGGCTCCGGCGTGGCCTTCGCTCCCACGATTGCCGGCGAGCCGGTGGAGGGTCCGCGCGCGTCGCCGTCGCCCAGCGCGGACGCGAAGCGTTCCCGCGCGCGCTGGCTCTTGCCGCTGGCGCTGGTGAGCGGCGGTGCAGGCTTGACCTGGTGGCGCGGCGTATCGCGTCAAGAGGTGATGAGCTCCGGCGCAGCGCCGATGAGCATTCGGGCCGCTGAGCCAGCGCCGCTGGTGTCACCGCCGCTCAGCGCGAGCGCGCCCGAGCCGAACGGCAGCGTCGCTCCGTCAGCGAGCCGTGTCCCCGCCGCAGCGACAGCGCGCCCCGCGGACGTTCGAACCAGCACGGTCGAGACGCCGTCCAGCGCTGCGTCTCGCCAGCGCTCTCAGGCCGCGCGGGACGGACTCAGCGTGGAGAATCCGTTTTGAGGCGCGGCGAGCGCCGCGCGAGCGCCTTGCAGTCCCGTCGCGGAGCGCTGCGGCGCATTTCGCGCGTGATCGCCTTCGCGCTCGCGTGTCACAGCAGCGACGCCTGGGCTCAATCCGGCTCTGAGCCGGGCGCCAACTTCGCGCTGGGAACGGCGGAGCGGGCCGAGGCACGCCTGCGCTTCGACCGCGGGCTCGAGCTCTATAACGCTGGCGACTACCTCGGTGCGCTCGCGGAGTTCCAGCGCGCGCATCGGCTGACGGGGCACCCGCTCGTGCTCTACAATGTGGCCTTGGTCGAGGCGCGGCTCGGGCGCGCGGCCGAGGCCGTCGCCGCGCTCGAGCAGCTGCGCAACGTCTCCTCCCAGCTCGGCCCGGAGCGCGCGGCGCGCGTGGAGCAAGCGTACCGCGAACAGCTGCTGCGCGTCGCGACGCTCAGCGTCGTCCCCAGCGTGGCCGGCGCGGCGCTGCAAATCGACAACGTCGACGTGCCGAGAGGGACCGCCGCGGTTCGCCTGAGCGCCGGCCCGCATTTGATTTCACTCTCGGCCCCCGGCTACGAGCCACGCCACTTATCGCTGCTCCTCGCGGCCGGCGCCAGCGAGGTCGTGCGCGTGGAGATGGTTCCATTGCAGTCACCGCTCGCGCGGCTCGACGTCAGCTGTAACGTGCCCGACGTCGAAATCCGAGAACGCGACGAGCTGCTCGGAAAGACGCCGCTCGGCAGCGCGCTGGTGCTGGGCGCGGGTCACCACGAGCTCGTGCTCACCCGTCCGGGTTACTTACCCGTGCGTCGCAGCGTGGATCTCAGCGCTGGCGGCGCCGCGCGCCTGAACGCGAACCTGCAGCTCGGCTCCGAACCGTCGAGTCGCGCCGCCAAGCTCGAGCTCGCCGTCAGTGAGCCCAACGCGATCGTGCTGATCGACGGCGAAGCGCGGCTGCTCGGGTCCGAGGCCCTCGCCTTGCCGAGCGGTCGTCACGAGCTGCGCGTGGCGCGCGCCGGCTTCTTCGATGTGACGCGCCCCATCTCACTCGGCGCGGGCACCACGCGCCTGCAAATCCGCTTGATTCCGACGCCCGCGTACCTCAGCGACTACGTCGCGCGCGCCGAGCGGCAACGGACCTGGGCCGTCATCACCGCGTCGGCGGGCCTGGCGCTGGCGGCCACGGGCGGAGCCTTCTTGCTCTGGAATCAATCCAAGAAAACAGAAGCGAAAGAGCGCTTCGAAGCCTACCGAGCCGACGCCGAGGCGGCGACCGTCGGCAGCTGTGCGCTGCAATGCGAACAAACCTTGCTCTTCTTGGCCAAGGATCTCGACGCGAAACGCAAACGGGACGCCTATGGCTGGGCCGGTGTCGGAATCGGCGCGGCGGCCTTGGGCGCTGGCGCTTTGTTGTGGGCGCTGGCCGATGATCCGCGGCGCTACCAGCGCACCGCCGCGGGCGAGTCGCTCGCGTTGCGACCGCTCTTCGGTGTTGGCGTCGGAGGCCTCCGCCTGAGCGGCGCGTTCTGAGCGGCTACGCCGGACGGCTGCGGTTTTCGCGGCCTTGCGATAGACTGTGCCGCGGTGCCGAGGGAAACGCCTTTCTTCCATTCGACAACGCCGAGCGTGCCGCCGTCGGGCAGCGCCGCCGCGCCGCTGGAGCTTCGCCTGGTTCATCCGCCCGAGCTGGCGGGACAGGTGCTCTCGCTGCGCCACGGCGTCGTCTTCGGACGCGCTCCGGAAGACGAGATCACGAGCATCTTCCATACGACGGTCTTGCGGCGACACGCGGCGATTCGAGCCGGGATCGGAGGGGCGCCGTGCCTGGTCGACCTGGGCAGTCGCAACGGCACCCGCGTCAACGGAGCTCGGCTGGAGCGAGCTCAGCCGTTGCTGGAGCAAGACGTGGTTCGCATCGGGGACGTGCTCGGGGTGGTGGACCGAACGGGCGCCTGTGAGTTTGCTGCGGAGCCGGCGCTCCCCGGACAAAGCCCGTGCATCGCTGAGCTACGCGCGACGCTGGCGCGCGCTGCCCGCGACCCGGCTCCGGTGTTGATTCGCGGCGAGACCGGGACCGGCAAAGAGCGCGTCGCGCGCGAAATCCACGCGCGCAGCGGCCGCCGCGGAAGCTACGTGACGGTGAACGCCGCCGCGCTCCCTGCGCACCTGCTCGAGAGCGAGCTGTTCGGTCACGAGCGGGGTGCCTTCACGGGCGCCGCGGGAGCGAAGCAGGGCCTACTTCAGGCCGCGCACGGCGGCACGCTGTTCCTCGACGAAATCGGCGAGCTGGGGCTCGAGCAGCAATCGAAGCTGTTACGCTTCTTGCAGGAGGGCGAAGTGCGTCCGCTCGGCTCCACGCGGACGCTGAACGTGGACGTGCGCATCGTCGTGGCCACCAACCGCGAGCTGGCGGAGGAGGCCAAAAATGGCACTTTTCGCCGTGATCTCTACGCGCGGCTGTGCTTTTGGGAGCTCGCGCTCCCTGCGCTTCGCAAGCGACGGCAGGACATCATGGCCTGGACGCAGTTGTTGCTCGCGACCTGGAATGAAACGCGCCAGCGCCGCGCCAACATCGAGTTTTTGCCTGACGCGGCCGAGCGCGTCCTGCTCGCCGCCTGGCCCGAAAATCTGCGCGGCATCGGCCGCTTAGTGCATCGTCTGGCGGAGCGCGAAGTGCAACGAGCCGTGGGCTTGACCGCGCTCACGCAAGCGATGCCCGAGCTCGCGCGCCCCTCGGAAGCGCCTGCGCCGACGCAAGCCGAGGTCACCCCGCGTGAACGACCGGATCGACCGGATCGCAACGAATTCCTAGCTATCTATGAAGAGCTCGGCTGCAGCGTGCGCGCGACCGCCAAGCACTACGGCAAGGATCGACGACAAATCTACCGTTGGCTCGAGCAGTTCGGCGTGCCCCGCGCGCGCGACGACGAGCCCTGAGGCGCGAATTACAAACGCTTGCAGGGAGAGCCGCAGCTCTGCACGCTGCGCTATGCTCCGGCACGCCGAGTGCAACTGCGTTGTGCGCTCGGCACGAGGGTAACTCCGTGGCGAGCGGAGTCTTGGCTGTGGCTCGGAGGTTCTTGCCGTGAAGTCTCGACAAAAACAACTGGGTAGGGCGGGAGTGGTCGCCGTGCTTGCGACCGCTGTGTTTCAAGCCTGCGGCGATGGCAGCGCCGAGATATCCGAAGCGGGCCAGGTCGCGGACCGCTGTCTGCTCGCTTCGGATTGCGGCCCAGGACTGATCTGCGCTTTCACCTACTGCCATATCGCGTGCACGGAAGACCGCGATTGCAGAGACCAAGGCGTGTCCGGGCGCTGCGTCCCCGGTGAGAATGGCGGCCACCCCATCTGCCAGCTCGACACTGAAATTCAATGTGACAGCAGCGAGGCTTGCCTGCCCAACACCGCTTGTGCTCCCGATGGCCAGTGTCGTGAGCAATGCGCGGGGACCCGCAGCTGCGCCGTCGCCGATCTCTCATGCTCGCTCGAAGGCTTCTGTGCGCGAAGCAGCGAGCTCAAAGCGTCCGGCGAGTTATCGGATCCGCCCATGAAGCCGAAAGGCGCGGGTCTCGGCGGCACGAGTAGCGGCGGCAAGTCCGGGGCCAGCAGCGGCGGTACCAGCGTGTCTGCGCTCGGAGGCGCGGGCGGCGACGGCACCGGCGTCGGCGGCGCGAGCGGCGGCGGCGCCAGCGGCGGGAGCACGGAGCCGTCGAGCGCAGGCGCGACGCCGACCGGAGGCGCGGGCGGCGACGACGGCGCGCCGAACGGCAACGGCGGGAGCGGCGGCGATACAGAGACCAGCGGCGGCCAGTCGAGCGCTGGGCAAGGCTCGGCAGGAGCCGGAAATGCGAGCGGCGGCAGCGCCGGGACCGGTAACGCGCCCGTCGAGCTGAGCGAAGCCGAGCCCAACGACAGCTTCGAACAGGCGACGTTCATCCCGCTGCAATCCAGCGTGGACGCGACCTTGAGTGACAACTCTGACAACGACTACTTCGAAGTGATGTCACCGAGCGGCAACGCCGCTGGCGGCTACTTCGAGATTGGCATCACCAACATCCCGAACGGACGTTTCACCTTCGACGTCTTGCTGAAGAGCAGCATGACCAGCTTGTACAGCACCTTCACCAGCAAGAGCGGGGACGCCGCCTGGGCTTACTTCGCGGCAGCGCCGGCCACGGCCTACGTATTCCGTATAACTCCCCTGGGTGATACGCTGCCGTACGATTACCGGGTGCACGTGAGCTACAGCGACGTTCCGGACAGCTACGAACCGAACGACACGCGCACGGCCGCGCGCGCCATCGAGCTGGGCGTCCCCGTGCAGGGGTACCTGTTCGCGGGCTTCAAAACCGACAAGCTCAACACCACGGACTACGAGGACTGGTACGAGGTCACGCTGGAGGCTGGCCTAGTGCGGGCGACGCTCACCAGCGTTCCGCCCGCGACCTCCACGGCGCTCTCGCTCCACGGCCCGAGCGGCAGCGTGCTCGCCAGCTCCAATCGCATGGATTCGGAGGCCGACAACGCGGTGGAGGTCACGGTGACGACCCCGGGTACTCATTGGCTGAAGGTCACTTACTACACACCGGTACCGGCAGCCAGAGGTCGCTTGAACGCACCGGGCGCGGTGCCCGCGAACTTCGTCGACCCCTACACTCTGACCGTCACGCAGTGAGCGCGGCGCGGGCGCGCTGAGCGCGACGGACGCAGTCGCGAGCCCTGAGCCGGGCTCGCGACTCGCCGCGCGCGACGGACGCCGCTCACTGCATCTTCATCAGGTCGTTTTGCTCGACCTCGACGCGGTTGTCTTTGCAGAACGTGCAGTCTGGCCCGTAGAAGAACTTGCGATTCGCCGTGTCGTTCATCAGGTGAACGCGGAACCAGGCGGCAGCCGCCGACAGCGAGACGCCGCCCGCGCCTTGGTACACCCAGCTGCCGTGGTCGGAGTTCTTCTCGCTGATGAAGAACGCGGGCTGGTTCGTGACCGAGCGGAACACTTCCTTGACGCCGTCGCACTTCACGGTCATGTCCTTGCCGCCGCAGAAGAACATCATGGGCGTGTGAACGCCCTTGAGCTCGCGGGTGCCGCAGATCGTCGCGAGCGCCTTGTAGCGCGGCTCCGACGCGGACATGCACGTCGACATGCCGCCATAGGAATGGCCGAGCTGGCCGATGTTGCCCGTGTCGAGGTGGTGATAGTACGGGCTGGAGGAATCCTCAGCCTGCTCGATGATCCAGTTGAGACCAGCGATGGTGGGGAGCGGATCGCCTTCGGCCGTGGCGGTGCTGAGCGAGGCCACCACGACGAACCCGTGCGAAGCGAGGTGCTTGAGCAGGGGCGAATACTGCCCGCACCACTGGTCGTTCTGGTTGACGATGCAATCTGGCGGCTTCTGCTCGGGATTGTCCCGATAGCCGTTGGCCCAGATGAGGATGGGGTGACAGTACCCGCCCTGCTCGAGGTTGCTGGGGCGGTACACGTTGAAGCGCTGCTGCTTGTCCTTATAGATCGGGTCCGGGACAACGCCCGCCAAGGGCCCCACTTCCTTGTCCGTCGCCACCTGGAACGGGCCCGCCTTGGTGGGATCGGCGCTGGGGATCGCCTTGCCGACACAGGAGCTCATCAAAACCCCGCCTCCGCCCGCGCCGCCGCCGCCGGCCTGGCTGGCGCCCGCTTGACCGGAGCCAGCTGCACCGCCGCCTCCAGCTGGGCCGCCGCTGCTGCCCGCCTCGGCGCCACCTGCACCGCTGCTCGCGGGAGCTCCGCCGTTGCCCGAGCCGCCCGCCGTAACTCCGCCGCCGCCCGAGGTGCCGCCTCCCGAGGCGCCGCTGCTAGAGCTGCCGCCGGTGGAAGTTTCGCCGCTCGTCGCGCTGCCGCCGCTGCTCAGCGCGCCGCCACTGCTCGCGCCGCCCGAGGTGCTCCCGCCCGAGGTACCTCCCGCAGCGTTGCCAGCGTTGGTCCCACCGCTGGCGGTGAATCCTCCCGTCGAACCGCCCTGGGTGGCAGCGCCCTCGCCTCCAATGCCGCCGCCTGACGAACTTTCGCAAGCGAAGGTCGACGCCAATAGACCGAGGAGCAGGACCGAATGCCTCATTGTTAACTTGCCTTCCTTTCGGCTACACGGCTGCAGCGAATGCAGTGACTTCAGGCTGCTCAATCCGTCGCGCGACTGCAGTCTTTCTTCAGCTGTGTTTGCGCAGCGGCAGCTACGGACGCGCGCTACGGCTTTTTTGCGACGCACCGCTGCGCCGCGTGCGGCGACGCCGGGGCGAACGCGCAATGGCAAGAGCGTTGACGTACGACTCTGTCGCGCGTCACGTCACGGCAGACACGGCGGCTGCGCGCTGATTGGCTATCTCTTCACCACGGCGACGACGTTATCGTAATACATGCTCCAGGGCAGCGTGGTAGCGGCGTGCGCGGCTTCCCCGAAGGTGAACGTCGCGACGCTGTCTGCGTCGAAACCCATATTGCAGGTCCCCGCCACCGTTCCCGCGAAGAGAACCTGTATCGATGGAGAAGCGGATTTGGTCACCCGCAGCTCCACCCGTTTCCACAGGTTCGCGGTGAGCGTCCCGGTGACCTCACACTCGTCGCGCATGGCGGCTCCGCCCGTGTACGTCGCCTCGATGTAATAGCCGGTGTACCCCGCCTTGAACGCCGTATCGGCGCCGCGCGTGTAGCTCAGGCAAGCGTCGCCCGAGCCGAAGCTCACGCACATCAACGTCACACTTCCCGTCCAGGGCGTAGTCACCCCCGCGACGCTCACCGGGCTCAGATCCGCCGTGATCGATGCGCTGGTCAGCGCGGCCGCACCGACGTCTTGCCACGTCACGATGGCGGTAGCGGCGCTGGCGAAATCGCTCGCCGTGGGCACCGTCACCTTCACGGAGTTGGCTGGAGAAGAAGCGCGATCGGTCGCCAGCGCGAAGGTCCCCGCGTTCTTGATCGTCTGTGGCCAGGTCGCTTTCTCGGGCAGGCCGCGATCGAAATCGAGGCACTGATAATCTGCAACGGCGACGCCCGCTGGCCGACTCTGCGTCTCGCACCAGGTCGGCATCCCGCCCGCGCCCGCGCCCGCTACCGCGGCGCCTGCGCCGCCGCTCGCCCCGCCACCTGTGGCCGCGCCGCCCGCAGTTGCGCCGCCGGTCTCGGAGTCCACGCCGCCGGCGCCGCCGCCACCTGCGCCGCCAGCCTCGGAGCCCGCGCCACCGGCGCCGGCCTCGGAGGGGCTCGCGCCGCCCGTGCCGCCATCCGTGGGGCTCCCACCGCCGCTGCCGCCCGCGCCCGCCGAGCCATCATCGCCCGCTTGGGCGCCCTCACCGCCGGCGCCGCCGCGTTCCGCGCTCGAGCCAGCGTCGCCCCCTGCGCCGCCCATCGCGGCCCGGCTGCCGCCTTGGCCACCGACTCCACCGCTCACCGGCTCTCCGAACTCGCGGTCCGAGCTGCACGCGGGCGCTATGCGCGAAGCCGCGACCAACGCGAGCGCGCTGAAGCCCCATCGCAAGCCCGCCGACGTCTTTTGCCGCATCATCGCCGCCAGTGTACGGGACTTCTCACGAGCGGCACACCGCATTTCCAAATGCACGAAGGGGCGCCACTGGCTGTGACGCCCCTTCGCTCAGCCGCTCAGCGGCTACGTATCAGCGCTTGCCAGCGGGCTTCGGCGGCGCCTTTGACGCGCCCGCCTTCTTGTCGCCGGCGTGGCCGTGGAACGTGCGCGTGGGCGCGAACTCACCCAGCTTGTGACCCACCATGTTCTCGGTGACGAACACGGGGACGAACTTACGGCCGTTGTGCACCGCGAACGTCAGCCCGACCGCCTCGGGAATGATGGTCGAACGGCGCGACCAGGTCTTGATTACCTTCTTCGTTGCATTGGCCTGAGCGTCGTCGATCTTCTTCTGGAGATGACCGTCGATGAACGGGCCCTTCTTGATACTACGCGCCATCTGATTAGCCCTTCGCCTTGCGGTGCTTCACGATCATGCCGTCGGTTCGCTTGTTGTTGCGGGTCTTGAGCCCCTTCGCGAGCTGGCCCCACGGCGAGCAGGGGTGACGGCCACCGCTCGTGCGGCCTTCACCACCACCCATCGGGTGATCGACGGGGTTCATGGTGACGCCGCGGTTGTGCGGACGGCGTCCCAGCCAGCGCGCGCGGCCCGCTTTGCCGAGGCTGATGTTCTGGTGCTCGAGGTGCGAGACCTGTCCCACCGTCGCGCGGCAGAGGACGTGGATCTTGCGGACCTCGCCGCTCGGCAGCTTGACCTGCGCGTAGGCGCCGTCCTTGGCCATGAGCTGCGCCGCCACGCCGGCAGAGCGCACGAGCTGGCCGCCTTTGCCGCGGCGCATCTCGATGTTGTGAATCATGGTGCCCGCCGGGATCTCACCGATGGGCAGCGAGTTGCCAGGGCGGATGTCCGCGTGGCGGCTGGAGACGATGGTGTCGCCCTGCTTCAAGCCGTCGGGGCAGAGGATGTAGCTCTTCTCGCCGTCGACGTAGTGGAGCAGCGCGATGCGCGCCGTGCGATTGGGATCGTACTCGATGTGCGCCACCTTGGCGGGCACGCCGATCTTGCCGCGCTTGAAGTCGATGACGCGGTACTTCTGCTTGTGACCGCCGCCGCGGAAGCGCGAGGTGACGCGCCCGTAGTGGTTACGGCCGCCCGTGCGCGGCTTGGGCTCGAGCAGGCTGTACTCGGGGACGTCCCGCGTGATCTCTTTGAAGTCGGCGACGGTGTAGAAGCGCCGTCCGGCCGAGGTGGGTTTGTATGCACGCAGTGCCATCGCTCACTCCTTGGACTCGTCGAAGAACTGGATCTCGTCCCCCGCGCGCAGCGTGATGACGGCCTTCTTCCAGTTCGGGCGCTTGCTGACGCCGCGCCCCATGCGCTTCTCTTTGCCGCGCTGGATCAGCGTGTTCACCTCGGTGACCTTGACCGAGAACAGCTCCTCCACGGCGTTTCTGATTTGGATCTTGTTGGCGCCCGCGTCGACCTCGAAGACGACCTTGTTCTGCTCGCGCAGCCGCGCCGCTTTCTCGGTCAGGGCGATCGGGCGCTTGATGATGTGATGGGCCTTCATGACTTGCGCTCCAAGCAGCGAGCCTCGAGAGCCTTGGCCGCGGCCTTCGACACCACGAGGTGGTCGTGGCGCAGAAGGTCGTATACGTTCACGCCCTCGGGCGGCAGGAACAGGCTCTCCGGCATGTTGCGGATCGAGAGTTTCAAGTTCTGGTTGTCGCGCTCGTCGACGACCAGCGTCTTCTTGCCGGTGTTCAGGGTGCTGAGCACGCCCTGGAGCTTCTTGGTCTTGATCTCGCCGAGATCGATGTTCTCCAGCACGATCAGCCGGCCTTCCTTCAGGATCATGCTCAGCGCGGAGCGCAGCGCGCCCACGCGCACGCGGCGCGGCGGACGGTAGCTGAAATCCTGCGGCTTCGGCGGGTGCGCGCGACCGCCGCCCACGAAGATGGGCGCGCGGATCGAGCCGTGGCGAGCGCGGCCCGTGCCCTTCTGCTTGTAGATCTTCTTGCTGGAGCCGGCGACCGCGGAGCGCTCCTTGGCGGCGTGGGTGCCCTGACGCCGCGAGGCGAGCTGGGCGGTGACCACGTCGTGGAACAGGTGCTCTTTGATCTCGGAAGCGAAGACCTCGTCCGAGAGCTCGAGCTCCCCGACCTTCTCACGCTTGAGGTTGAAAACGTCGACCTTGGCCATGCTTCCTCGCTCAGCTCTTGATCTCGACGTCGACGCCGGCCGAGAGGTCCAGCTTCATCAGCGCGTCGAGCGTCTGCGGCGTGGGTTCCAGGATGTCGATCAGGCGCTTGTGCGTCCTGACCTCGAACTGCTCACGCGACTTCTTGTCGATGTGCGGTCCGCGCAGCACGGTGTAGCGACGAATCGAGGTCGGCAGCGGAATGGGGCCGGCCACGCGCGCGCCGGTGCGGCGGGCGGTCTCGACGATGTCAGTCGTCGATTTGTCGAGGAGTTGATGATCGAATGCCTTCAAACGGATTCGAATCTTGGTGGTGTCGGCCATCGCTGTGTCCGTCAATTCTCGCTGTAGGGGGATAACGAAGCTCCGCGCGCGCCGCCGGCGAGCCGCTGTTCACGTCTCGCCGGCTTCGCGCACGCTGCTCACTCGATGATCTTGGTGACGACTCCGGCGCCGACGGTCTTGCCGCCCTCGCGG
>CBINHN010000102.1:0-13571 GCA_966250485.1 uncultured Sorangium sp.
CGCGCGAGCCGCGTGAAGCGCGCGAGCCGCGTGAAGCGCGCGAGCCGCGTGAAGCCCGTGAAGGGCGTGAGCCCCGCGAGCCGCGTGAAGGCCGCGAGCCGCGTGAAGCGCGTGAGCCGCGTGAAGCGCGTGAGCCGCGCGATTATCGGGATCGCGATCGCGACCGTGATTATCGGGATCGCGACCGCGACAGTGAGGGTCGCGAGCGCGCAGGGCTGTCGCTCGCGGAGCTCTCTGGCAGGTCCCTCGCCGACGCCGTCGAGTCGTTGCTCGGCAGCTTCGATCGCAACCGCGGCCCGGTGTCACTGCAAGCCGTCGCCGACGCCGCACAGCGGCGCGGCCGTTTGAACGGCGACGTGTCCGCCGCGCCGGCGCTGATCCAAGCTGCCGCGCGCGCTGACAATCTCCGGCGCGCCCACGATGGCCGTCGCCCGCGCTTTCGCTTGGCGGCAGGGAAGATCGCGCTCACAGATTGGCAGGTCGATGGTGATCTGGCGCGCGCGGAGCGCGACGTATTTCACGCGCTGGAGCGTTACCGCGACGTGGCGCGCCGCAGCTTGCTGAGGAATCTGCAAGACATGCCGCAGCGCGCGCTGGGCGAGCTGTTCGTGCTGCTGCTCGAGCAGCTCGGCTACACCGAGCTGACGCCCGTGCGTCGACCCGGCTCGCACGGCGCCGAGCTGCACCTGAGCGGCAAAATCAAGGGCGCCGCGGGCGACGTCCGCACCGCGATCGTGGCGCGGCGCGATGGTCGAGAGATCGGTCGCGAGCGCGTCACCGAGCTGCGCGGCGCGCTGCATCACTACGGTCCGGCCTTCGCCGGCTTGCTGCTGACGACCGGCCAAGTGCTGTCCGGCGCGCGCGAAGAGGCCTCGGCGCCCGGCGCTGCGCCCGTTTCGGTGATCGACGGCGCCAGCCTGGCTCGGCTGTGCGAGGAGCACGCGGTGGGCACCTGCACGTTCAACGTGCGCCTGCCGCTGCTCGACGCGGAGCTGTTCGAGGGATTGCGCGCAGGATGAGCCCGCTAGCGGGAGCTCGGCGACGCAG
Source organism: uncultured Sorangium sp. (assembly GCA_966250485.1). Taxonomy (GTDB): domain Bacteria; phylum Myxococcota_A; class Polyangia; order Polyangiales; family Polyangiaceae; genus PMG-095. The sequence goes on from CBINHN010000102.1 coordinate 1,048, forward strand.
CTCTCGGCTGGCGAGCCTCGCGTTCGCGCTCGGACTGTTCGGCTGCGGGCGACCCCCGCCGCCGTCACAGTTTCCGAGCGCGGACGCGGCGCTCGCGCGCATGCGCGCGACGCTGTCGTGCAGCCGCGGTGTAAGCGGTGAGGCCAAGCTCGACTATTTCGGTGAAAAAGGCCGCGTCAAAGGCGGCTTGCTCTACCTCACGTCATTGCCGGACCGCGTGCGGCTAGACGTGGTGAGCCCGTTCGGCGCGACCATTTCCACGCTCACCTCGAACGGTGAGCGCTTCGCCCTGTTCGACCTGCGCCAAAAATCGTTTTTGCGCGGGCCGGCCAACGCCTGCAACTTGCAGCGCTTCACCAACGTGCCGCTGCCCCCGCACGCGTTCGCGGATCTGTTGCGCGGTGAGGCGCCGGTGCTGGTGCACCAGGCGGCCAATACCAGCATCGCGTGGGAGGGCGGCGAGTATGTGCTGCGCATCATGGGCAGCAACCGCGCCGAGCAGGAGATCCGGCTCGAGCCCGTGCCCAGCGACTTCTTGCGCGACTGGTCCGAGCAGCGCGTGCGCGTGCTGCGCGTCGCCGTGAAGCAAGCGGGAGTGCCGCTGTACCGCGTCGATCTCGCCGACCATCAGCTCACCTCGACCGCGCCGCCGCGCACTGATCCTGAGGGCATCGATCCGCCGCTGCCGCCGAGCGGACCGGCCTGTCAGGCCGAAGTTCCGCGACGGCTGCATTTCGTCTCGAGCGGCGGCGAACGCGATCTATTGCTGCTCAGCCGTGACGTGACGCACAACCCGCCGCTGCCGCCGGGCGTCTTCGAGCAGCCGATCCCGGCCGGCGTCGTCGTCCGCGAATCGGAGTGCCGCGACTAAGATGAGGGCGCCGCGCTCAGGGCGCCGAGGATCTTGCCGGGGCAGTCGCTGATGATGGCGTGGACGCCGAACACCGCGTAAGCCGCGGCGAGGATCGGCTCGTTCACCGTCCAGGTCGAGATCAGCGCGCCCGCGGTGCGGTACTCGCGCACGAACGCGGCCGAGAGCAGCGTGTGCTCGGGGTTCACGCCCACGGCGCCCAGCCGGCGGAAGGCCGGCAATAGCCGCTTGCCGCGCTGCTTCTCGTGGACCAACCAGGCTAGCCCGAAGTCCGGCAAATCACGCGAGAGCTGCAGCACGAAGCCGGGGTGAAAGCTCGAAATCAAGACGCGCTCGGCCAGCTCACGGCGGCCGCGCAGCAGCGTCACCAGCCGGCTCAAGAGCTCGCGTTTGAGCAGCAGGTCGGCCTTGACCTCCACGTTCACGACCAGGTCGTAGCGTACGGCCCAGTCCAGCACGTCCGCGAGCAGCGGCACGCGCTCGTCCTCGCCGACGTCGATCCGCGCTAGCTCGGCGCTCGAGAGCTGCTCGATTTCCCCTGAGCTTCGGCCGCCGCTCACGCGCGCGAGCGAGCGATCATGCGCGACGACGATTTGCTGGTCGGCGCTGAGCCGAATATCGAGCTCGACGCCATCGGCGCCTTCCGCGCGGGCCAGCTCGAAGGCGCGCAGCGTATTCTCCGGTGCGGCGTGGCGGGCGCCGCGGTGGCCGAGCACCAGGGGTCGCGCGCCTTCACGGCGGACGAAGCCCGATGGAGGCGTGCGGCGAGCGCTCATTGTGCGGCGCCTAGCCGGCGAGCTCGTTGGCGATTTGATTGGCGACGTTGCGGGCGCGCTCGACCTCGTGCTGGGCGAACGCGATCCCGCCGACGACCGGGTGTCCACCGCCGCCGTAGCGCGCGCAGATTGCGCTGATATCCGCGTCGCGCGGCCGTCCCGACCACGGATTGTAGCCGACCGAGATCTTCGGGCCGCTCTTCAAGAGGCCCACGATGACGGAGTAAACCGAGTCGGGGAAGAGCGCGTAGGTGACGAATTTGCCGACCGTATCGAGCACGGACTCGGTGAGATCGACGAACACCACGCGCCCGCGCCGCTCACCTTTGTCCCGCACACGCTGCACGAAGCGTTCGTGCTTGCGCCCGAGCGGTCGATAGCGCTCGCGCACCTCCGCGGACAACGCGATTTCCGACAGCGGGCGGCCTCCGAGCTCGGGCACGAGCTTGCGAAAAAACGCGTCGTCTCCGTAATGCTCGACGACGCTGACGAATTGCATCATCGGATCCGAGCGGCTCACGGCTTCCTCGGCGCTGTCGAAGCGCGCCGCGTCCACGCGATCCGCCCATTTCGTCAGCTCGGCCAGGTTTGGCATCTCGACGCCGAAGCGGGCGCGGGCGACGTCCGCGATCAGCTTGGTGCAGGAGCTGTAAGAGGCGTCGTGAAAGTAGTTGTTATCGTCGTGCTTGGCCTCGAACTCCACGCGGTCGTGCTCCGTCTGAAAGGCGGTTCGGTGGTGATCGAAGTACCAGCCGAGGCGGGGGGCGACGGCGAAGCGATAATCGAGGATCGCGTTGTCGTCCCCGTTCAACAGCGCTTCGCTCGCCTGGGGCTGCCCTGGGCTGTAGCCGCAGGCCCGATACTCGAACTCGGCGTTCTTGTTGCCGAGCTCGCGGACGAGCTGGGTGAAGAGCGTGGCACTGGCCAAGCCATCGAAGCAGTGGCCATGCGTCGCGACGACGAAGCGCATGTGGGGACTGTTACCACATAGACGGGACAGGTGCGCCAGGGGCAAATTCGGTCCGTCGATTGCTTCGTCACGGGCTCGAAGCGACGCGGGGCGCCTGGCGACGGTCGCCGCCTCGCGCAACTCAGCGCTTCGAGGGCCGACGTGAGCGGCGTGACGCGCGCGCTGCCAACCGTGCTCCTGCCGCCTCGATTACCGCAACGTTTCGCTGATTTATCGGAGCCGCCAGGGGTCGCCTACTTGCGTGGTGAGCTCCCGCTGGGCGCCGCGGTCGCCATCGTCGGGACCCGCGCGGCGAGCGATGAAGCGCTCGACTTCACGCGCCGCCTCGCGGGCGACTTGGCGCGGGCTGGGGTCGTGGTGTTGTCCGGCGGCGCTCGCGGAATCGACAGCGCGGCACATCGCGGCGCCCTCGCGGCAGGGGGCCGCACCGTGATCGTGGCTCCCGCCGGCTTCATGTGCCCGTATCCACCCGAGAACGCGGCGCTGTTCCGGCGCGTGCTAGCGCGCGGCGGCGGCTATCTCTCGCTCGTCCCCGATGATGAGCCGGCGACCCGCGGCGGCTTCTTCGCGCGCAACGCCTGCCTCGCGGCGCTCGCGGACGTCCTAGTCGTGGTGGAAGCGCCTTTCCGCAGCGGCTCGCGCAATGCAGCCGCGCAGGCGCGACGCCTGGGGCGCCCGGTATTTGCGGTACCGTTCGCTCCCTGGGTGGGACGTGGTCGCGGTTGCGTTTGTGAGCTGCGCCTGGGTGCTCATATCTGTGAGAGCTCGCGGGATATTTTGGAGATGTTGGAGGACCTGGGCCGCCGTCCCCTGAGCGTTCGCCGCCGACGCCGCCCACGCTTCACCCCACAGAGAGGAGGAGGAGCGGTCGATCCTTTTCCAGCCCCAACCGAGCTCGCTCCCTTTGCGGCGCTGGTGCGGAACGCCAGCTCGGTGGAGGACGTATCCAGGTTGTCTGGCCGGCCAGTGGGCGAGGTGCAGGCCCTCCTCTTGACTCTCGAGCTCCAAGGCGTCTTAGCTTGCGACGCTTCCGGGCGCCTCACCTGGCGCTAAGCCATCGGATTGACTCTTGTTTGAATAACGCTTCCTGGAAGCCCGTCCAAGCGCCCCCTTGCGGGAGTTCTGTTTCGGGCTCATTGAGGAACTCCTCCGGACGTCCCCCATGCCTAAGACCCTCGTCATCGTCGAGTCTCCCGCCAAGGCGAAGACCATCAAGAAGTACCTTGGTTCGGGTTACGAGGTCCTCGCCAGCAAGGGCCACGTGAAGGATCTGCCCAAACGGATGGGCATCGACGTCGAGCACGGATTCCAGGAATCGTACGAGGTCATCGAAGCGAAGGCCAAGGTGCTCGGGGAGCTGAAGCACGAAGCCGAGCGGGCGGACGTGCTCTTGCTCGCGACCGACCCTGATCGCGAAGGAGAGGCCATCGCGTGGCACATCGCGGAGGAGCTGAAGCGACCGAAGCTCGAGATGCATCGCGTCGAGTTCGAGGAGATCACTAAAAAGGGTGTGCAGAAGGGCATCGATCACCCGCGCGCTCTCGATCAGCACCTTTACGACGCGCAGCGTGCACGCCGGGTACTAGACCGCATCGTCGGTTACGACGTGTCGGCGTTGGTCTGGCAAAAGCTCGCCTTTGGCTTGAGCGCCGGCCGCGTGCAGTCGGTCGCGCTGCGCCTCATCGTGGAGCGCGAGCGCGAGATCGAAGCCTTCATTCCGGAGGAGTACTGGAACATCGCCGTGGGGCTCCGCGGCAAGGCACCGCAGACGGTGCTCGCCCGGCTCTTCCGCGCCGACGGCGAGAAGATCGAGGTCAAAGACGGTGAGCACGCCGCCGCTCTCAGGAACGATCTCGCCAGCGCGAGCTTCCGCGTCGCGGCCATCACGCAAAAGGAGCAGAAACGCCGGGCTCCCGCGCCGTACACGACCAGCAAGCTGCAACAAGACGGCACCAGCTACCTGCACTTTACGACCAAGCGCACGATGAGCATCGCGCAGCGCTTGTACGAGGGTATCGATCTCAAGAAGGACGGCGGCCTCGTCGGTCTCATCACCTACATGCGTACCGACTCCGTCCGCGTGAGCCCGGACGCGATCGCCGAGGTGCGCGAGCACATCAAGCAGCGCTTCGGTGACGAGTACTTGCCGGCCAAGCCCAACGTCTACAAGTCGCGCAAGGACGCTCAAGAGGCGCACGAGGCGATCCGCCCGACCTCGCTCGAGCTCACGCCCGACCTCGTGAAGAAGCACCTCACGGACGAGCAATTCAAGCTCTACAAGCTGATCTGGGACCGCTTCGTCGCCTCGCAGATGACGCAGGCGATCTATGACCAGACCGCCGTGGACATCGAGGCGCTGCCCTCACGCAAGGATCGGCGCTATCAGAACATCACGCTGCGCGCGAACGGCAAGGTGCTGAAGTTTGCCGGCTGGCTCGAGCAGTACGGCAAGGGCCTGTCGAGTGACGAGGGGCCGAAAGCGCTCGCCGGTGAAGAAGACGAGGCGCACGAGGCCGCGAAGGAGGCCGAGCGCGGCCGCGCCAGCGAGGACGAAGAAGGGCTCTTGCCGGAGCTCAGCCAGAACGAGGTGCTCAAGCTGTTCGAGCCGCCTGGCGTGGTCACCGAGCAAAAGTTCACCCAGCCGCCCGCTCGCTACAACGAAGGCTCGCTCGTGCGTGAGCTGGAGAAGCGCGGCATCGGCCGTCCCAGCACCTACGCCGAGATCATCAGCAAGGTGCAGGCGCGCGACTACGTCGAGAAGCTGCCCGGCGGGCAGATGAAGGCCACCGAGCTCGGCAAGATCGTGATCGACGGGCTCGTCGACACTCACCTCGAGTTCATGGATCCGAGCTTCACCGCGAAGATGGAGGAGGATCTGGACGAGGTCGAAGGCGGGCGGCTCGATCGCGTCGAGCTCTTGGGTCGCTTCTACCGTCGCTTCCGCGAGGTGCTCGAGACCGCGAAGAAGGCCAAGCGCTGGACGCCCGACCCGGAGCCGACCGAGCTCAAGTGCGACGAGTGCGGCTCTATCTTGAACAAGCGCTGGAGCAAGAACGGCTGGTTTTTGGGCTGCTCGGCGTACCCGAAGTGCAAGTTCACCAAGGACTTGGGTAAGGACGGCAACACGCCGGCGGAGGTGCGGCTTACGCAGTTCGCGTGTGACAAGTGCCAGAAGCCGATGGTCATCAAGACCGGACGCTACGGCGAGTTCTTGTCGTGCAGCGGCTACCCGCAATGCAAGAACACGCGCCCGGTGCCGCTCGGCGTGCCGTGCCCCAAGTGCGGCGGCGACATCGTGGAGGTGCGCTCGAAGAAGCGCGGCTCGCGCTCGTTCTACGGTTGCACGAACTACCCGAACTGCGACTTCAAGCTCTGGCAGAAGCCGGTGAAGGAGCCGTGCCCGCTCTGCCAAAACCCGTTCTTGCTGATCGCAGGCGGCGCGAAGAATCCGAAGCTCGTGTGCGGCCGCGGCAAAGAGTGCGGCTATTCGCGGCCGCTCGATGAAGCGGGTGAAACGGAGCTCGCCGCCAACGTCGCGAACGGTAGCGCTGCTGCGCCCAGCAACGGCACGGTGGGCGAGAGCGCGGCCGCGGCAGACGGCGAGCACGGGGAGCCCGAAGAGCGCGAAGGGAAGAAGCGCTCGCGCACCCGGCCCGCCTCGGCCACCCCCTGAGCGGCGCATGTCCAGCGTGACCATCATCGGCGCAGGGCTGGCCGGCTCCGAGGCGGCGCTGACCCTCGCCAGCCGCGGCGTGTCCGTGCGCCTGGTCGAGCAGAAACCCAAGGCGCGCACTCCCGCCCAGTCGAGCGACGGCTTCTGCGAGCTCGTGTGCTCGAACTCGTTTCGCGGCGCCGCGCTCAGCAACGCCGTCGGCCTGCTGAAGGAGGAGATGCGCCGCGCGGGCTCCTTCGTGATGCGCGCCGCCGACGCGACGCGCGTTCCAGCCGGCGGCGCCTTGGCCGTGGATCGCGAGCGATTCTCCGCGCAAATCAGCGAGTGGCTGCGCGCTGAGCCCAACATCGAGCTGGTCTGCGAGTGCGTGGAGCGCATCCCCAGCGAGCGCCCGCTAGTGATCGCGACGGGCCCGCTCACGGCGGACGCGCTGGCGAGCGACATCGCGCGGCTCGTCGGCGCCGAGTCACTCGCGTACTACGACGCCATCGCGCCCATCATCAGCGCGGAGTCCATCGATTGGTCCAAGGTCTTCATCGCCTCACGCTGGGACAAGGGCGAGAGCGAGTCCGACCGCAGCGCCTACGTGAACTGCCCGCTCACCGAGGCTGAGTATCGCGCCTTCGTGAGCGCGCTGCGCGCCGCTCGCAAGGTCGAGCCCAAGTCGTTCGAAGACGCGCGCTACTTCGAGGGTTGCTTACCCATCGAGGTGATGGCCGATCGAGGCGAGCAGACGCTGGCGTTCGGACCCATGAAGCCGGTGGGGCTGGACGATCCGCGCACGGGGCGCTGGCCGCACGCCGTGGTGCAGCTGCGCAAGGAGAACGAAGCGGGCACCGCCTACAACATGGTCGGCTTTCAGACGCGCATGGCGCGTCCCGAGCAAGAGCGAGTGTTTCGCAGCATCCCCGGCCTGGAGAACGCCGAGTTCGAGCGCTATGGCGCCGTTCATCGCAACACCTTCATCCAAGCGCCGCGCCTGCTCGATCCCACGTTTCAGCTGCGCGCGGAGCCGGGCCTGTACTTCGCGGGGCAGATCTCGGGCACCGAGGGCTACGTCGAGAGCGCCGCTGGCGGCTTGTTGGTGGCAGGTTTCATTTTGGATCGCCTCGCGGGCCGCGAGCCCCGCTTGCCGCCAGCGTCCACGGCGCTCGGTGGCCTAATCGACCACATCTCGCGCCCGAACCCCGACTACCAGCCATCGAACATTACGTTCTCGCTGATCGCGCCCTGGGACGGTCCCCGGCTGAAGAAGCGGCCGAAGTACGAGGCCATGGCCGGCCGCGCCCTGACCCAGCTCGAAGGGTGGCTCGCCGCGCGAAACTCGCCAGGCCAAACCGTGGCCAGCAGCTAAGCTGCTGAAAAGACGTATTATTTCTAGTTGATGGCGCCCCATAGCGAGCGCCATACTCGGGTGTTACGTTACCAGTTACCGTGCTTTCGTCCGAGGCGCTCGTCGATATCGTTCAGGCCTACCACCCGTCGGCCAACGGCGACCTCATCCGTCGGGCGTATCAATTTGCCGAGTGGGCGCATCGCGAGCAACTCCGAAAAAGTGGCGACCCGTACCTGATTCACCCGGTAAGCGTCGCCGGCATCATCGCGGACCTTCGGCTCGACACCGCCAGCGTGTGCGCCGGGCTCTTACATGACGTGCTGGAGGACAGCACCGCGACGCGCGAGACGATCGAACACGAGTTCGGCGGCGAGATCGCCACCATCGTCGACGGCGTCACCAAGCTTGGCAAGTTCAACTTCACGTCTCGCGAGGACCGCCAGGCGGAGAGCTTCCGCAAGATGGTCGTGGCGATGGCGCAGGACCTCCGCGTCTTGCTCGTCAAGCTGTGCGACCGGCTCGACAATATGCGCACGCTCGAGCACATGAAGCCGGAGGCGCGCGAGCGCATCGCGCGCGAGACGCTCGAGATCTACGCGCCGCTCGCCGCGCGACTCGGGATGCAGCGCGTAAAGAGCGAGCTCGAGGATTTGAGCTTCGTCCACCTCGAGCCCGACGCCTATCGCGAGCTCGGCGCCAAGCTGTCCAAGACCAAGAAGGAGCGCGACCGCTACATCGAGAGCGTGTGCCGCACCATCACGTCGCGGCTGGCGGAGCAGGGCTACGCCGCAGAGGTCACCGGCCGCGCGAAGCACATGTACTCGATTCATCGCAAGATGAAGGAGCAGCAGTGCGAGTTCGAGCAGGTCTTCGACGTGCTGGCCTTCCGCATCAACGTGGAGTCCACGGCGGACTGCTACGCCGCGCTCGGCGCCATGCACTCGCGCTGGACGCCCATCCCCGGGCGCTTCAAGGACTACATTGCGCTGCCCAAGCCCAACATGTACCAGTCGCTGCACACGACGGTAATCGGGCCGGGACGGCAGCGCATCGAGATCCAGATCCGCACGCACGAGATGCACCGCGTCGCCGAGCACGGCATCGCCGCCCACTGGAAATACAAGGAGCGTGGCTCGGGCGGCGTAGATCCCAAAGACGCCGAGAAGTTCGGCTGGCTGCGCGAGCTCGCCGAGTTCCAGCGCACGCTCAAGGATCCCATCGAGTTCTTGGAGAGCGTGAAGATCGACCTGTTCCCGGACGAGGTCTACGTCTTCACGCCGAAGGGTGAGCTGCGCGTTTTGCCGCGCGGCTCGACGCCGGTCGACTTCGCCTACGCGATTCACTCGCAGGTGGGCGAGCACTGCTCCGGCGCGCGCGCGAACGGACAGATCGTGCCGCTGCGCTACAAGCTCAAGAACGGCGACGTGATGGAGATCATGACGTCACCGAATCAAGAGCCGAGCAAGGATTGGCTCGAGTTCGCCGTCACCTCGCGCGCGCGCTCGCGCATCCGCGCGACGCTGCGCGCGGAGATCCGGCAAAAGAGCATCAACCTCGGCAAGGAGCTGCTGGAGTCGGAGATGCGCGAGGGCGGCATGAGCTTCTCGCGCTTCAGCAAGAACGAGGCCGAGCTCAAGCGCGTCATCCATCACTTCAACCTCGCGCACCTGGACGACCTGCTGCTCGACATCGGCTACGGCAAGATCGCGAGTGACAAGGTCGTAGAAGCGATTCACAACCAGGACGCACCCGACAGCGAGCCGCCGGCGACGCTGCGCGCCGGGCGCATCGAGCAGCTGGTGCGCAAGGTGACCGGCCGCGACGTGGGCGGCATCAAGGTCAACGGCATCGACGACGTGCTCGTGCGCTACGCCAAGTGCTGTAACCCGCTGCCCGGCGACGGCATCATCGGCTTCATCACGCGCGGCCGCGGCGTCACGATTCATCGCCGCGAGTGCCAGAAGGCGTTCGACACCGATCCGGAGCGCCGCGTCGAGGTGCAGTGGGACACCAAGGCCAAGGTGAACCGCCCCGTTCAGGTGTGCGTCACCACCACCAACAAGCCCGGAATCTTGGCCGTGGTGAGCCAGACCTTCAGCGCACAGAGCATCAACATCAGCGAGGCCAACTGCCGCGCTGGCGACGACGGCCGCGCTCGCAACGTGTTCACCTTCCACTGCAGCGACTTGAACCAGCTCAAGAACGTGATGCGCGCGCTGTCCAAGGTGAACGGCGTCGTGGAAGTGTCCCGCATCTGAGCGTCGTCAGCGGCGCCCGCGCTCACACCTCGTAACGCAGGTAGCCGCGTTCGATCGCGGTCTGAATCAAGCGCTCAGCGGCCGCCCACAGCTCGGGCGCGCCCTCCGCGATGTGACGGTTCTTCTCGATGACCTCGGGCGCCGTCACACCATGGCGGCGCCACGCCGCGCCCTCCGACATGAAGTTTAAAATCAGCGGCTGCAGGCGATCGACAGCGGCGGCGAACTTGGCGTCCGCCGTCTCGCGCGCCTCGAACTCGTCCCACAACGAGCGCAGCTCCTGCGCGGCCGGCGGAGGCAGCAGGTTGAACAGCCGATCGGCTGCGCGCAGCTCGCGCTCGCGCTGCGCGCGCTGCGCCTCGGCCTCCGCGTAGAGCAGCGTATCGCCGGCGTCGACCTCCACGATGTCGTGGATCAGCAGCATCTTTACGACCCGCTGAACCTGCACGCCCGGCGGCGCGACCTGCTCCGCGAGCAGCCAACCCATCAGCGCCACGTGCCAGGAGTGCTCGGCGCTAGTCTCCAGCCGGCGAGCGCCGGAGACGAAGCTTTTGCGCTGGACGAGCTTCAGCCGGTCGATTTCTCGAATGAACGTCAGCGTTTGCTCGAGCGGGGAAGGAGCGTCCACAGCGCCGCCGACAGGCTAGCATTTGCGTCACGCTACGCGGGTTCCGTCGTTTCCCCGAGCCGCGACAACGCGTCGGAGTCGTGGAAGAAGACGCCGCGCTCGTCCTGCAGGCTCAGCCGCAGCAGCGCTCGCGCGACGGTCCGTCCTTCGATGGGCCGATACTTCGCGAGCGGACCCACCATCGCGTTCGAGAAGCGACCCATCGCGGCTTGGGCCAAGCGCTCACCGCGACGGTGTTCCTGGCGCTCGCCGAGCAGCAGCGAAGGGCGCGCGATGTGCAGGGTGGGGAACAGCAGCTTCTGCAGCGCGTCCTCGAGCTCCCCTTTCACGCGGTTATAGAAGATCAACGAGCGCGGGTCGGCGCCCATGGCGGAGACCAGGAGATAGGAGCTCGCTCCTGCGCGGCGCATGACGCGGGCGAGCTCGAGCGGGTAGTCGTGGTCCACACGGCGAAACGCGGTCCGCGAGCCAGCCTTGGCCATCGTAGTGCCGAGGCAGCAGAAGACGTGGGAGGCCTTACGGCCGCTGAGGGCCGACTCCAGCGCGTCGAAGTCGACGATGAGCTGTTCGAGCTTGGGATGCGCGCCGTGGCTCGCTCGGCGCACCAGCGCGGTTACGCGCGACACGGCGTTCGAGCCGAGCAAGAGCTCCAAGAGCGCGCTGCCGACGAGACCCGTCGAGCCGGCGATCATCGCGTCCATGGCCGGACGATAGGCGGCCGAGCCGCCAGCGTCGAGCAGCAGGGCGAGGCTTCATCGAAAGACCGCAGATTTCGCCGCGCACCGCTTGACAGGGCGGAGCCCGGCGGGTACTAAAGCGCCCTCTTCGCGGGAGTAACTCAGCGGTAGAGTGCCACCTTGCCAAGGTGGACGTCGAGGGTTCAAATCCCTTCTCCCGCTCCAGAATACTGGAGAGAAACAGCCGGTCGGTTCAAGAGAACCCGCCGGCTTTTTCTTTTTGCTCCCCACTCTGGGGAGCCTGCTCCCCACTTTGCGCCCCACCTTCGGTGGGGCGCCTTGCCTGGGCAAAGTCGATCACCTTCGCAATGCTGGCCCGCTGCTCGATCGGCGCCACGGTCGAGTACCGCTCGCGCATCCGGTCCGTCACGTGCCCCGAGATGCTCTTGGTCACGACGCCCTCCACCTGCGCCGCCCTCGCCAGGTCGTTGAACGTCCGCCTCAGCCCGCGCTGGGTAAAACGCTGGCGTAGGCCGATCGCCCAACTCACCTCCTCGAACGGCTTGTTCAGCACCGAAGGCGACCGGTAGCCGCCCGTGATCGCCGGAAACAGGAGCTCCGACTCCTTCATCTCCGCCGTCTCGAGCTGCGTCTCCACGTGCCAGCGCAGGACCTTCGCGGCCTCCTCCGGCAAGTGGATCCGGTACTTCACCCGCTGCTTCGTCGTGTTCATCACCTCGTCGCCGAGCGTGTGTGACCGCCGAACCAGTAGCTTGTGCTCCTCCCGCAGCACGTCCGCCTTGGGTCGCTGCCTGCGCAGCGGCCTCAGACTCGACGGCCTGAGCCCGGTCACCATGCCCAAGAACACCATCGCGTAGTGCTGCGGAAACAGCTCACGCATGGCGCCCAAGAAAAGCGGCACCTCCTCCGGCAAGAGCGCGTTCGGCTCCTCTCGGAGTACGTCTCGTGCTCCGACTCGTCGAAATCCTGCACGCCCTCCGTCGCCGAGCTTGTCGAGAAACATCTCGCCACCTGCGCGCGGACGCCTAGTGCGTAGAGCACGAAAGTGCGGTCCCGGCACTGCATGCGGCTCCAGCGCGCCGAACAACGCGCCCGAAGCTGCTCCGCCTCAGCCTCCACAACGATCACCGCAGCCAGCGCCTGCTGCGCGACCGCGTAGCATCGTCGATCAATACGGGATCTGAGCGCGAGCTCAACCGCGCAGGCCCTCAAGGCGGCGCCGGACGTTGCGGGAGCTCCAAATAGTCCGGTGCCTTGGCTGGCGCGCGATACTCTTTTTCTTCGGTCTCTCCGAGTCGGGCCTCGAGCAATGAC
>CBINHN010000103.1:0-13452 GCA_966250485.1 uncultured Sorangium sp.
AAGGGTGGCAGTAGATCACGAACGGACGTTCCTTAACGAGCCGCGCCGCAGCGCGACGACATCACGCCGCCTGTCGGCGTCGAATTCCGAGGCTAATCGAGCGAGGAAAGGTGCGGCTTCGCTGCTCTGCGGGGTACATTGCCATATTCATGCGCACTCGGGCTGGCTCGTAGATACGTCCAAGCCGCGGGGATCGTCAAGACATCTAATCAGTCTGTCGCGACGCGGAGCGTTTAGAAGCGCCGTACTCGCTGGGCGTGCAGCAAAGCTTCCGCGGTGCGAACTGCGTCGTGGGCCAAGCCATTGACTCCGCCTGGCCGTGAGACTGCTTCAATCAGTTTTGGGATTAAGCGCCTCGATCGTTGCAGCTCGCGGGCCCGGCGTAATCGAAGGACATTCCGGTAGTCGTCATCGCAACTCGAGCCAATCAAGTGAGCGAGGATGCGGCGCTCCAACGCGCTCGGGGGCCAGGACTCCGGGGCAGCGCCTTGTATCAGCCCCTTCGTGAGCTGAATTGCTGCACGTACAGTTGCCTGGGCCGAATCGGGAACGCTTTCGAGCACGGCGTCTATCGAGAGCTCGCCGCTGCGCAGCAGATCCGCGACATCGCAGAGAGCCCGAAATGCAGGGTAGGTGCCGGCGTTGGCATGTTGCACTAGCGCGTGCACCAGCAGGTGGGCGGCCAGCACCGGGCGTTCGATTCGGTAAACGTTGGTGCCGCTTCGGGCGTGGCTTTCGTGCCCGGCGCTCGCAGCTAGTGGAAACAGGGCGTCGAAGGTCGCGACAACCTTCCTCCCGCTCGCGTCGCGCACGACTAGCCCAGTGATATTCGTCTTCAATTCGATGAGCTCGCGCTGCGGACCGTAAAGCGGTGCAAGCTTCGCTGAGCCGAGCGGTTCGTAGCCCGCGCTCACCAGTGCGGTCCAAAGCCGAGCCGCGTCGTTCTCGCGGACGAGTAGATCGAGGTCGCGCGCATCGCGGTCTCCCTCGGCGAGAATACCGGCGGCCATCAACGCCGCGAACTTCAGTGGAGCTACGGGCGCGGCAGGCCACGGCGCGATGGTGAGCAGGCGCTGCAACCCCTGCATGAGCGAGCGATTGCCGGCCACCACAGCCAGGCGGTGCTGCGTCATGTGACGCGCCGGCGCCTCACCGACGGCCGCAACCAGCGCACGGGGAGCGACCCTGCCAGCGATGCGTCCGCTGACATCCAACTTTCGACAGAGCTCGACGACTCCGGCTCCGTCGAGCGGGCAGGTTGGCGCGCTCGAGTCGGCGAACGCAGCTCGTAAGACCCAGCGAAGCTCTGTCGAAAACGACAGCGGAGGTGGCTTGAAATCGCTCACGCGGTCGGAACTTTGCCTCACGCTGCAACGCCCGCCACACATCGCGAGAGTGCAAGGCGCGATTGCAGTCTGGCTACACCGTGGGGCGGGCGGTCGGCCGCGAGTTGGGGGGTACTCTGAATCTTGTTGCCCACAACAGCACCCAACGCGAGATCCTGGGTGTAATGTTCGCACCCAGCCGGTCCTAAAAGAACGGCTTCCAAGTCCTATGAGCCCCAATAGCCTGCGCGAGACGACGATGAACCCCCCGCCCCAGCCTCAACCGGCCGAGGAGGGGCTCAGGTTCGAAGAAGTCTGGCGGACTCTGAACAAAAACCGTTGGCTGATCCTGGCGGTCATGTCGGTCGTGCTCGCTGGCACAGCATTTTTCACGCTGAGTCAAACCAAGATCTATCGCGCGACCGCGACGCTGCAGATCGACCCGTCTTCGCCGAGCCCGCTCGGCCGCGACGTGCCGACGATTTTTGCGATGGGCGCTGATGCGTTCTGGAGCAACCAAGAATACTACGCCACGCAGTACAAGATCATCGCTAGCCGCCGGAACGCGGCGGAGGTCGTGCGTGCCCTCGGTCTCAATCGGGACGCGAGCTTCATGCGCAACCTACCGCCCGGCGCGGTGCACGGCGCTGTCAACGAGTCTGTCGATACGGCGGCCGCCATCGTGCTCAGCCGCTTGACCGTGAGCCCAGTCAAGGAGAGCCGCCTCGTCACGCTCAGCTACGAAGACGCGGATCCGGGCCGCGCGCGTCGCATTTTGTCGTCGATCGTCGAGTGTTACATGCAGCGCAACATCGATGAAGCGGTGAGCTCGAACAGCACCGCCAGTGAGTGGTTGCGCGACCAGCTCTCGAAGCTGAAGACCGATCTGGAGTCGAGCGAGCTCGCGCTGCACTCCTACAAGATGGATAAGCAGATTCTCTCCGTCTCCGTCGACGATCAATCGAGCATGCTGCGTGAGGAGATGACGCAGCTGAACCTGGCGCTCACACAAGCCCGGGCGCGTCGCGAGCACCTGCAGAGCCGCATCCGGGAGCTCGAGAAGGTCAACACCGACGACCCCACGAACCTCCCTTCGACCGAGCTGCTCGAAAATACCGTGCTCAGCTCGCTGCGCTCGAACTACGTCAGCGCGCAGTCCCAGGTAAAGAGCCTGCTCGAGACGGGCAAAGGCGCCGCGCACCCGGACGTCAAGGCGGCGCAAGCGGTGGTGGACACTGCACGCCAGGCGTTGATCGAAGAAATTCGCAACATCAAGGGCGCGCTCGTCAGTGACGGCGCCGCAGCCGCCAGCGAAATTCAGGGGCTCAACGGCTTGTTGGAAGCAGCGAAGCAGCGCGGCCTACAGCTCAACCTGCTCGAGATCGAGTATCGTCGTCTTGGTCGAACGAAGGAGAACAACGAGAAGCTCTACGGCATGTTGCTGGAGCGTTCGAAGGAGACCGATCTCGCCGGGATGATGCGCTTCAACAACCTACACGTCGTTGAAGAGCCGCTCGCGAGCAAGGCGCCGGTCAAGCCGCGTGTTCCCTTGAACCTGGCCGTGGGTGCCATCGCGGGCGTGCTGCTCGGTCTGATGGCGTCATTTATCCGCGAGCAGGCGGATCGCAGCATCAAGAGCTCGGAGGACGTCGAGCAGCGGCTCGGGTTGGCGTTCCTGGGCACCTTGCCGTTGGCCGCGCTCAACGAGCCCAAGCGGTCGCGTCATAAGGCGGCCGAGCAAGCGGACAAGAAGGATCTCGGACCGGAGTTGCTGGGTCACCAGCACCCCAGCAGCGCGCTCGCGGAAGCTGCGCGCGGCGTTCGCACGAACTTGCTGTTCATGTCGCCGGATCAGCCTTACAAGCGCCTGCTCGTCACGAGCGGCGGCCCTGGAGACGGCAAGACCACCGTCGCTTGCGCGATCGCCGTCGCGATGGCTCAGGCCGGCCAGCGCGTGCTGCTCATTGATTGCGATCTGCGCCGCCCGCGCCTGCACAAGGTCTTTCGCCGCACCAATGACGCCGGCGTCGCCACCGTAACCCTGGATCCGGACAGCATTTCGCAGCTGTCATTGGAGAGCGGCGTTCCCAACCTGGACGTGATGACCTCCGGTCCGCTGGTGCCGAATCCTTCCGAGTTCCTGCACACGGAAGCGTTCGCCGCGCTCCTGAAGAAGCTCGATACCGTCTATGATCGCATCGTGATCGACAGCTCGCCGGCGGCGGTGGTGTCGGATAGCGCGATCCTATCCACGCAGGTGGATGGAGCCGTATTGGTCGTTCGCGCTGGTAAGACCCAGCGCGTCACGGCGCAGAAGGCCGTTCGCGCGCTGCGCGACGTCTCCGGTCGCGTCGTCGGCGTCGTGCTCAACGCCTTCGACTACAAGCGTCAGGGGTACGGCCAATATTACGACTACCAGTACCGCTATTACGGCGAGGAGCCCGCGGCGGGAGCCTGAGTCGCGTCGGCAGCTGAGATGTCTCTCCCGCTCGGGCTTGCTGCACTGCTGTTGTCATCCGCGGTGATCGCCATGCGGGCGACGCGGCTGCGCGGCATCGCTGCGCCGCTGGCCGTGGCGTTCGCGCTGCGCGCGTTCTTGGCGGTGATCGACGCAGTCGTCTTCACGTTGCCTGGCCACTCAGATAGTCTCCGCTTCGACGCGTTCGCCAATTACTGGGCGCGGAACGGCGTGGCGGGAACGTTGGACCACTTCGGTTCCGGCGCCGCGCTGTACACCTGGGTGGTCAGCGTGTTCTACGCGCTGTTCGATCGCAGCGCGTTGATGATGCAAGCGCTGAACGCGCTCTTCGGCGCGCTGGTGGTCGAGAACGTTTGGCGGCTCACGCTCGCCATATCCAATGATCACAAGCAAGCCCGCTTGGCGGCTTGGTGTGTCGCGATATTTCCAAGCCTCGTGTATTTCTCGTCGGTGCTCTTGCGCGAGGTTGCGGTCGCCTACCCGCTGTCGTTGGGGGTGTGTCATCTCGCGCTCTGGCATCGCGACCGCAAGCCAAAGCAAGCTTTCATTGGCGTCGCGGCGATCATCGTCAGCATGTCCTTTCATTCGGGCAGCCTGGCCGTTCTCTTGGCGGGTGGAGCTTGGCTGGCGGGCACATCAGTTAGGGCGGCTCTGCGCGGCCAGTATCGGCAGCTCTTACGAAGCGTCGTCGCGCTCAGCCTGGCCGCCGTGGCGGCTTTCGCGGTGACCTCTTCCGGCTTCGGTATGGAGAAGTTCTCGGCGGTCGAAGCTGGCGGCTTCGAAGACATCGGCGTACAACAGGGGCAATTCGCCAGAGGTCGCACGGCATACCTGGCGGATGTTCATCCGGAGACTGCCGCGGACCTAGTCTGGCAGCTGCCGCTGCGGCTGACGTACTTCCTATTCGCGCCATTCCCGTGGATGCTCGCCGACGCCGCGGACCTCGTCGGTGTCATTGATTCTCTGTTCTTTCTGTACCTAAGCACGCGGATTTGGCGCGCGCGGCGCGAGCTGCCGCAATATCCGCGCGCAGCGATGGTGTTCGGGGTGTTCGCCGCGATGGCGGTGACGTTTGCGGTCGGCGTGTCCAACTACGGAACTGCGCACCGCCATCGCAACAAGATGCTGCCATTGCTGGTCGCCGCTGCGATGGCCTTACCCACACGTCGCCGCTCGCGGCAGCGGCTGATCTCGCCAGTTCTCCCCGCATCGGCTGAGCCGCGTCTTCCGCGTGCACCCGCAACTCCTGTGCTCGTCGACGCGGAGTGAGAGCCGCGCGCGAACGCGCGTGCCCACCAAGCTGCACAGGTTCGCTACCATGACTACGAAAAGTCCTTCAGGATGCGGCAGCGACCAGCTGTCTCGGAGAGCCCTTCTGTCGATCGCCCTGTCTGGAGGGGCCGCGGTTCTCAGTGATTGCAAGAAGCACGGCCACGCGGCAGCGGAGAGCGCCGTAGCCGCGGCACCGTCGGCATCGCGGTCGAGTGCAGCGGAGCCACCGTTTGCGCCGCTGAACCGCTTCCCGACGATGGTGCACGAATACTTCGTGCAGCAGGTGCGTGCGGCCGAAGAAGTCGGCAACCGGCGGCGCGCAGCGGTTGATAGCCCAGCTGCCGCTGAAGCGTACGTCCGCGACGTGCGAGCGCGCATTCAGCGCGCGCTCGGGCCCTGGCCGGCGAAGACGCCGCTCAAGCCGCGCGTCGTCGGGGTGTTGAGGAAGCCGTCCTATAGAATCGAAAAAGTCATCTTCGAGAGTCGTCCGAATTTCCCGGTGACTGCCAACCTGTACGTGCCCAAGGCGGGTGGCCGGAGACCGGGTGTCGTGGTCACCTGCGGGCACTCGGGGACGGCGAAGGCGTCGCGCTCGTATCAGACGTGCGCTCAGGCGCTCGCGCGCATGGGCTACGTGGCTCTGATCTTCGACCCGGTCTCGCAGGGGGAACGCGCGCAGATCTTGACGGATGGTAAGCCGGTATCCGGCACCGCCGGCGTCAGCGAGCACACGCGTCTGAACGGCCAGCTCGCGCTCGTCGGCCAGTCGACGGCCGCGTGGGAAATCTGGGACGGGGTCCGCGCAATCGACTATCTGCTGACGCGCACGGAGGTAGATCCTCGCCACATCGGCGTTGTCGGCAACTCGGGCGGCGGTACGCAAACCACGTGGCTCGCCGGTGTCGACGCGCGTATCACCATGGCAGCGCCGAGCTGCTTCGTAACGACCTTTCGCCGCAACCTGGAAAACCAGGTGTTCGCGGACGGCGAGCAATACCCACCCTTCGTGCTCGCCGAAGGTCTCGACCACTCCGATTTTCTGGCTGCGATGGCGCCGAAGCCCGTACTGCTGCTCGGGCGCGATCAGGACGACTTCGACGTGCGCGGCCTAGAGGAGAGCTATGAGCGTCTGCGCGCACTATACCGACAATTGAACGCGGAGGATCACGTCTCCCTCTACGTAGGCCGAGGCTCGCACGGCTTCTATCCCGATAATCGCGTCGCTGTCTATCGCTGGTTCAATCGCTTCACGAAGGTCTCAGCCGCGCGGGAAGAGCCGCAGGTTGCGCTGGAGACCATGGAGACGCTGGCCTGCACTCATGGCGGTGTCATGCTCGATCTCAAGCCCGCGAACGTGCCCGCGCTCATCGCCGAACGGACGCGCGCGCTCGCCGCCTACCGCGCTCGGCTCAGCGGGGAAGCGCTGCGGCAAGCCGTGAAGGCCGTGCTCAGGTTGCCTGAGCGCAACGGGGTTCCCGACTATCGAATCTTGCGACCCCTGCCAGGCCGCGGATACCCGACCCAGAAGTTCGCGACCTATTTGATCGAGAGCGAGCCGGGCATTCAGGCCGTGGTGTACCTGCTAGCGAACCCGGTTCCCGTGGGGCCGCCACGCCGCGGTCCGTCGCGAGCGGTTCTCTACGTGGCGCACGATTCGAGTGATGTGGAGCTGCGCGAAGAGACCCTGCTGAGGGAGCTCGTCGAAAAAGGCGACGCGCCGGTGTACACCTGCGATACGCGCGGGACCGGTGAGTCTCATCCAAACACGCGTCTGCCGGGCATTACCAGCGCTGAGCTTTTATATGCGGCGCATGGGATGATGCTGGGCCGCCCCTACGTGGGCCAGCGTACGCACGATGTTCTCTGCGTCCTCGATTGGCTGAAATCGCTCGGCCACGAGCAGGTGCATTTGATCGGCAAGGGACGCGGCGCCGTAGCCGCGGCCTTTGCCGCGTTGTCGAGCGATACCGTCACGCAGGTGACTCTAAAGAATGGCTTAACCTCGTTCAACGAGCTCGCCGTCAGCGAGTTCCCGACCTGGGTTCAATCCGAGTACCCGTTCGGGGTTCTCCAATACTTCGATCTCCCGGACTGTTATCGGGAGCTCGCGAGCAAGGGTCTCCAACAAATCGAGCCAATGGGCCCGCAGAGGCAGCCCAGGCCCGTGAAGTTTCTTTGAGCGTAGGGTGGCGATCCTCCCTAACCGCCGCAGGGCAGATGGGTGAGCTTCAGGGCCACGCCGCCATTACCGCCCGCTGTCGGTATCCAGGAGCGAAGGCCATCGTACGGTATCACGTCGTGCGGGCTGCGTGCGCGTGACAGATAGGCCGCGGAGGTAGCGTCGCCTTTGGAATCGAACAGCACGAACCAGCCCGGCCCGAGCGCCTCGTCGACGTACTGATTCTTGACGCGGCGCGAGCTCGCGCTGCGCACCAGGTACACGCTTGGGTGCGTCACGTTGCGATAGATTGCGGTCGCGCTCTTCGAGTCGAGCCAAGGTGAGTCCGCCGCGATGCCCTGGGCCGCGCCGAGCGCACGGGGAGGCTCCGGAGCGTCGAAAACCTCCTCGAATTGACCGAGCAACGCAGCTGCGGGGCGGTTCGTAGTCATATCCGACAGCTCGAACCGATCGCGCGCGTAGGGTGCTTTTGCCTCGGTCATGCCGTCGCGGCGCGCCAGCGCCTCAGGCAACAACAGGTACCCATCCGGGCTGGCGAACAGATCGGGTGTGCCGAGCGCGCGCAGTGAATCGACGGGCGTCCCGTTGGGGAACACACATTGCCACAACCCGAAACGCTCAGCGCCGACGGCTTGCCGCAGAATACCGCCGTGCACGGGATCACCGCTCACGATTTGCGGTGACTCGCGCTGCGCATTCGGCGCGAGCAAGCTGATCGTCGACTTGGCGGCGCGCACGTCGAGCAGCACGCGCTCGGAGCCACCGGGAACGTAGAACACCATGCCCGGAGAGACCAGGCGGCGCGTTCTCGCTCCGTCGTCCGGCGCGAGCTCGAATGCGAGCGGGTAGCCGGGGCTAGGTTTCACGCGAAAGGCTGACACGCTGTGCTGCACGACCACGCGATACGACCCTGCTCGCGGTACCGGCTCCTCGATCGTGATCGCCTGCTCAGCGCTCTGATCGCGCCAGGGCACGCGCCGGACGAGGCTGCCGTCGCCCGCATAGACCGAGACCTCATAGCCGACGCTGGGCGCGCCGTTCGTGAAGTCGTAGAGCTTCAAGCGCACCGGTTCTCCCGTGTAGCTGTAGGTCCAGGCCTCGACCGTCGCGCGAGCGCTGAAGCTGGCGCCGCGCTCGAAGCAAGAGCCGCGATGCACGTCCGCGGCTTCGTGCACGGGGACGTACGGTCCCCTCGCTTGCGGCGCTTGGACCTCGATCGGCTTGAAGTAGTTGCGCACGTCCCGCCACAACGGCTCGAATTCTTCTCTCGTGTAGCGCCGACGCGACTCTAGCCATTCGGGGCGAGAGCAGGGTTGTACGGCCTTGGTGTTGGGATCCAGCTTACAGCCGCTGGCCGCCAGGGAGCCTCTCCATGGTAGCGGTGTGAGGCCGCGTTTCCATTCGAAACCACGGCGTTCGAGCTCGCGTGCGTAGGCGTCGAAGGAGACGGATAGACTCTCGTTCTGTCTAAAAAAGTGCTCGAGGAAATGTGCGCGCAGCGTGGGATCGTCGGGGTGCGCGTCGAGCTCCCGCTTCAAATACAGGTAGTACCAGTAATATCTGAGCACATCGATGCGGCGCTCGGCCCCCGCATCGTGATGCTCGCGCGCGACCGAGCTCGCGCGGTCCAAGAGCGCGACCGAGCGAGCCCAGCGCAGCTGCGACAGCGGTTCGCTCGAATCGGGATCGACGCTACTGAAGTAGTCGTCCATCACGGAGGCGGCAGCGCCGAAGGCGAGCTGCAGGAACTCGCGGCGCAGCGCGCCGAAGTCAGCCAGCGGATTCCACGATGCGGCCGCAAACAGGTAGTAGCCCAGCGCGTTCGCGCCAATGTCGGCTTGTGCTTCGGCGTTCAAGGCGCGGACGCCGTTTTGGTACAGCTCGTTCCAAAAATGCTGCTTGAGCGCTTCAGGAGCAACGTGGCCGGAGGCGGGGGGCTCCCCCTGAGTCCAAACCCAAACGCTCACATAGTCAGTGGCTTGTAGCGGCGCGCTTCCAATGCGGTCTTTCCAGCGCAGCAGCGCGCGCAAGCCGCAGCCGGCGCCGGCGCAAGAACCTTGAACCACGGATACGCGCACGTTCGGGTGCAGGCGAAAGCCCGGCGGTTCATGGTAGGCGTCATAGGCCAGCAGGCAAAACAGCGGTCTCCGATTTGGAAATTCCTTCGTCAGGTGGTCGGCCAGAAAATTGGCTAGGCCGAAGACATGGTCGGAGATGCTTCCGGTCCAGTTCGGTGCTTCGTACCCCAGCTCCCGGTACCAATTGGGGTCGCTGAGATCCTGCAGATACCAATCGGCACCGTCAGAGGGGCCGACGGGAACGGGTACCTCCTCCTCGCTTGGGTCGCTGCTCGCGATGATGGCACGCGCGCGCTCTAGAAACAGCGCTCGAACAGCTGGATTTGATACATCGAACTTGTACGCGACATCCAAGTGCCGCGCGTGAGCCTCGGCCGAGAACGGTTGCCCCGTGCGGGCGCGGGACTTGCCGTAGCCGAGGATGTACTCGGGGTGTTCGTCGAAGATCTCGGCCCCCAGGCGACCACCGAACTTCCATCGCGCGAGGCTCTGCCACATGTGGCTTGGGTTCAAGCGCAGGGAGTTGCCGTCCAACATCACGCGGCGCTGCCAAGCGGCGCGATCCGCCACAATCGTGGGAGTCGCGAAGTAGGCGTCGGCGCCTAGCGGGGCCAGATTGCGAATGTAGAACGCGGGGCGGTCGCTGATGTGCAGTGACAGCTCCAAGTTCGTCCGCCGCGGCACGATCTCCCAGTCTCCGCCCATGGCGAGATGGTGATAGCCGAGCTCGCGCAATAGCCTTTGAATGCCGTGGCTCAGACCGTAGCCGGTGTTGGCGGCGATGATGACGCGCGCTGGCTCCGTGCGAATATAGAATGCTTCGCGCCCGTCGGACCCGTCGCTGCCCATGCGCAGGGCGTCCGCGAGCTCACGCAGGCCGAGCGCCGCGAAATCCTGAGCCGTGCCGATGACGATGCCCTTGCTGAAATCATCGCTACGCCGGAGCTCGAACTTCGCGCCGGAGATCTGCTGAAGCACCCGCTGCAGATCGAGCGTCGACGCGGTCAGCGCCGCGTCTCGTCGCGAAGTCTCCGTCTGCGCGGCGGGGCGGCGCTCTGTCTCGAGCGTGAAATGGCTGGCCACCCGGATGTCCAGCAGCGCGTGGCCGCCCCGCGCCAGCTGCGTCGCTGCCGTGGGACTGTAGGACCTGGAGCCGAATGTCGGGCTCGTCTTCGGCGGGGTCGCTCTCACTGCTTTGGCAGCGATGGGCGGAGCGGCGGCCTTCTTTTGTGCGGGCGAGTGTGTGTGACAACCGCTTACACCGGTAATTAACAGGAGCACACAACCGAGTTGCCGCTTTGCCGCCAAAGTGCGCGCAGCGTAGGCCGATGCCCCAGCCGATGCCAGCGCCGATGAGGACATGCATCTGGTCGGGGTTCGCCTCCCAGATTATGGTCCGGCGGTAGTGAATCCCGTCGGTGCTGCCGAGAGTAGCGAAGCTCCCGATCTCGTGCTTCCGACGGCGACCGCCGTCCGCAGCCGCAGGCGGCGGCAGCTGCCAGTCGCCGTGAACCACCGCGCGGAGCCGTGGATCTTGGGTCTGCTGGGGACCGCCGTCGTGGGCTCAGTCCTCGCTGTCGGTGCGGTGCACGTGCCGGTGATCGTCGCAACGGCGACGCTGGTGATCGCTGCGGGCGTCGTCGCCGTGTGGATCGATCGCGACAAGCACGTGGGCTGGCCGTTGCCTTGCGCGGTCCTGCTGCTGCTCGCGGCGTACTCTGCATTTCAGGCGCTGCCGCTGCCCCGCGCGCTAGCCACGCTGCTCGCGCCGCACAACGTGCAGTCGTGGGACGCGGCTTACGAATTAGTGAACCAGCCGCTACGGCGCTTCGTCCCGATTTCTCTCGATCCGCTGGCCTCTCTGCTCGAGAGCCTAAAGTGGTTCGTCTACGCTACTGCGTTTGCGTTGGCAGCGCGCGTCGCGCACCGCCGCGAGCCCACGACGATCGCCGCGCTCGTGTTCGGCTCGGCCGCGTTGGCGGCAGTGAGCGCGCTGGGACATCGCTTGCTGGGCGCGACCACATTGTTCGGCATCTACCGGCCCATCTACGTGACCGAGCATGTGATCGCGCCGCTGCTGAACCAGAACAATTTCGCCGGATATCTCAACCTGGGTGCGTTCGCCGGCCTCGGGCTGATGGTCGCGCGGCGGCCGCTGTTGCCGCGCTGGGTCACGGCGCTGGGCGTGAGCGTCATCATCGGCATCAGCGTGAGCTCCTTGTCGCGCGGCGGCTTTGCGGCGCTGATGGTCGGCGCCATTGCCCTCATCGTGTTGCTGCGTCGCCGCCCGCAAGATCCGTCGCGCCGCGGCCGCACGCTGCTCTGGTTGCAGGGCGGGGCCATCGTGCTCGGGATCGTCTTCTTCGCGTTGTCGGCCAACCGTGGCGCGTGGAATGCCTTGGTCGAGGAGGGGTTGCATAAATTCAGCGTGATCGGCTGGTCCCGGCGCATGATTTGGGAGCACCCGCTCGTCGGCGTTGGCCGCGGCGCTTTCGAAACGACGTTCCCCGGGTATCGCCAAGATTTCGGTGGACACATCTACGAGTACGCGGAGAACTTTCTCACGCAGTGGTGCTCGGAGTGGGGGGTCCCGGTCGCGCTGAGCGCGTTGGCCGCGCTGTTCTGGCTGCTCCGTCCCGCGCAGCTCGGCACGCGTCGCAGCGCGCTGGCGCTGAGCTGTGCGGTTGGTGTCGCGACGCTATTGCTCCAGAACGTGGTCGATCTGGCGCTGGAGCTCACCTCGGTAGCCCTGGCGATGTTCGTGCTGCTCGGCGGCCTCTACGGCGGCGCCATGAAGATGCGGGCGCAGAAGCTCGACACGAAGCTGCCGCTCGGCAAACGCCACGCGCCGCTGCTGGTGGGCTTGGCGGGCGCGGTGCTGTCGCTCACGAGCGCGGTCTTTGGGGTGCGCACCGCCGAGCGTGATCGGCGCGAGGCGGCCGCTGCGCTGCGCCGGACGGTGACGGCGAGCAAGGACGAGCAGCTGACCGTGCTCGAGGACGTCCGCAGCGCCATTTTGCGCCACCCTGGCGATCCATACTTGCCGCTCGCGGCCGCAGTCGCTGCGCGCCGCGCCGAGCAGAATCCATTGCCGTGGATCGGTGGTTCCATCGAGCGCGATCCCATGGCGGGCCGCGCGCATCTGCTGCTCGCGAGCGTGATGGCGGAGCACGGAGTGCTCGACCAAGCGCTGCTCGGCGTGCGCATGGCCGTCGAGCGAGAGCCGTCGATCGTGCCGCGTGCGGCGCAGCTGGCGCTCTCGATCACGCGAGACGAAGGGAAGTTGCGGAGCGCCATCCCGGCCGGCAAGACAGGCGCGCCGATGCTCTTGTACCTCTCAGCCGGCTTGCGCGACCGGGGCGACAGTCAGCTCCGTGAGCGACTCCTCGAAGAGAGCATCACGCGCGATCCAACCGATCTACGACCGCAGCGCACGCGCCTGCGCGATCTACTCGACGCGATCGAAAAGGGAAGCGAGCCCTGCAACGGCGCTGGCGCCGTGCGCTGTCGCGAACGTGCCGAACGTCTCATCGACAACATCAAACGTCTGGCTCCTCGCAACTCGTTACCGCGTTTGGCCGAGGCGCGCCTCGCGCTGCTCGACGGCCGGGCGGAACACGTCGCCCGCTCGTTGAACACCGTTTGCCCCGAGCTCGACGAAGGAAAAGAAGAGTGCTCGCGACTGCGATTTACCGCGGTGGCCAAGGACGGCGACGTGGAGCGCATGGACGAAGCGGCAGCGTCGTACTTGGGCATCGCTTGTTCAGCGCCCGCGCCCTGCGAGACCGCGGCGATCTGGCTCGGCGACCGCTACGGCGCCGCTGGGTTGTGGGGCAGTGCGCTGCGTATGTTCGAACGCGCCGCCCGAGAGTCGGAGTCGGCGGCGGCCTGGAAACGCGTGGCGGTGGCCGCGCTGCGGGCTGGCATGGCCTCACTGGCCGAGCGGGCGCTGCAACGCGTGAAGAACGCAGGCGGACACGTCGAGCCGAAGCTCGCGCAAGAGGTGCAAGCGCTACGGCAAGGGCGCTTGAACGGACTCGCGCTTCCGCCACACCGCTGATCGACCGGATCGAGCATTCGGCGCGGTGAGCGTTCTTGCCGCGGTTGACACTTTCTGCC
>CBINHN010000104.1:0-12096 GCA_966250485.1 uncultured Sorangium sp.
CGTCGATCCGCTCACGCGCGCGATCCGCGTCGAGCGGCGCCGCTGAGCGCGCGCCGCCGAGCATTCAGCGCGCGCGTGCCGGAGGAGCGCCGTGCCTGGTACAAAAGGCGCCGATTTTCGGTTGGAGAATGCCGTGCCAAGAAAGTTCGCTATTAACGTGGCGAAACTGCTGCGCTTTCAGGTTCGCCCCATCGACGTCTCAAAGGAAGAGTGGCATGCTTCGGAAGGCGTGACTCCCGTTGCACTCAACGATCAGCCATCGAGGTTCTCAGGGTGAAGCAACCGCATAAGACCCTACTTCTGTGGGTCGTCCTGATTTTCGCGTTCTTGGCCATCTGGCGCTTTTTGAACGACCAAGACGGTTCTCAAAAATCGGAGATGGCGTACAGCGATTTCATCGCTCTCGTCAAGGCCCCGCGCGATCAGCGACACATTGATGAAGTAGAAATCAAAGACCGCGAATATACCTTCTCGATCAAGAACCCCGGTGCCAAAGGTCAGCCTGAACGCGGCAAGACCATCGGTCCGAATGAGGACACCGCGGAGGAGCTGATCAAGAACAACGTTCGGGTGAAGTTTCAGCGGGACGACAACGGCTCGCTGCTCACGCCCGTGCTCACCATCCTGCTCCCGATGGTGTTCGTGTTCGTGATGTTTTACCTGTTCATGCGACAGCTACAGGCTGGCGGCGGCAAGGCCATGAGCTTTGGCAAGAGCCGAGCGCGCCTGCTGAGCGAGTCGCAGAACAAGGTCACCTTCGCGGACGTCGCCGGTATCGATGAGGCCAAGGACGAGGTCGAGGAGATCATCGCCTTCCTCAAAGATCCGAAGAAGTTCCAGCGTCTGGGCGGGCGCATCCCCAAGGGCGTGCTGATGATGGGGCCGCCCGGGACGGGCAAGACCCTGCTGGCGCGCGCTATCGCAGGTGAAGCCGGGGTTCCCTTCTTCAGCATCTCCGGCTCGGATTTCGTGGAGATGTTCGTGGGCGTCGGCGCTAGCCGCGTGCGCGACCTGTTCGAGCAGGGCAAGAAGCACGCGCCATGCATCATCTTCATCGACGAGATCGACGCGGTGGGCCGTCACCGCGGCGCAGGGCTCGGCGGTGGCCATGACGAGCGCGAGCAGACGCTGAATCAGCTGCTCGTAGAGATGGACGGCTTCGAGTCGAACGAAGGCGTCATCATCATCGCCGCCACGAACCGTCCGGACGTGCTCGATCCCGCCATCCTACGGCCCGGTCGTTTCGATCGCCGCATCACGGTCCCGCGCCCCGACATTCGCGGTCGCGAGGGCATCCTGGGCGTGCACACCAAGAAGGTGCCGCTCTCGGGTGACGTCGATCTGGCGACGCTCGCGGCCGGGACGCCCGGTTTCGTCGGCGCTGACCTCGAGAATTTGGTCAATGAAGCGGCCCTGCTCGCGGCACGGCAAGACAAAGAAGCCGTCTCGATGGAGGACTTCGAGCTCGCGAAGGACAAGGTGCTGATGGGCAGCGAGCGGCGCTCGATGGTCATGAGCGAGCAGGAGCGCCGCACGGCAGCCTGGCACGAGGCCGGGCACACCATCGTGGGCAAGCTGGTGCAGGGCAACGACTCGGTCCACAAGGTCTCGATCATCCCGCGCGGCGCGGCGCTGGGCGTGACCATGTTCCTGCCCACCGAGGACCGCCATTTGATGACGCGGCAGCAGACGCTGGCGCGCATCGCGATGGCGCTCGGCGGCCGCGTCGCGGAAGAGACCGTGTTCGGCGAGATCACGACCGGCGCTCAGGACGACATCAAGCGCGCGACGCGCGTGGCGCGGGCCATGGTGTGCGAGCTCGGCATGAGCTCCAAGCTCGGTCCCGTCGCTTACGGCGAGAACGAGGAGAGCGTGTTCTTGGGCCGGGAGATGACCTCCCGTCGTGAGGACTACTCGGAGGAGACGGCGCGCGAGATCGATCAGGAAGTGCGCAAGATCGTCGAGGAGCAGTACCGCGTCGCTCAGCGCGTGCTGGCCGAAAATCGGGACAAGCTCGATCGCCTGGCGACCGCGCTGCTCGAGCGCGAGACGTTGGACGCGGAGGAGATCGAGGCGACCTTGGCCGGCCGTGAGCTGCCGCCGCGCCAGCGCGTCGTAATTCCGACCTGGTCGGAGAAGCGCAACCGCGACCGCACGGAGAAGAAGCGTCCGACCAGCATCTTTGGTACGCCCAAGCCGGCGACCGGCTGAGCAACGGCGCTGCCGCGCTGGGTCGAGGGAAACGGCGCTGCGGATTCCGCAGCGCCGTTTCTATTTGTGCGTCGTACGCGTCGGCTCAGCCCTTCGCGAGCTCCGCGGCGCGGCCCAGCAAGTACTCGCGCGCGTTGCGCTCCGGGAGCTCCACGACCTCGTCGAGCAGCGTCTTGAGGATCTTGCCGAACGCGGGACCCGGTTGGAGCCCGAGCTGCATCAGGTCACGGCCGTTGATGGCGAGGTCCTGTACGCGCAGCGCCGCGCCGGAGGCCAGGACGCGCGCGACGTGCTGTTGCAGGGCCGCGATCTGAGCGAGGTCTCGCGTTGCGTCGCGGCCTTTGCCGCGCACGTCGGCCTGTCCCAGCCGATACAGGTCCTCCGCGAGCTCCGGGCTGACACGCCGCAGCCAGCGGCGAACCGCGGCGTCACTCCAGCTCTCGTCGTAACAGAGCAGGTGATGGCGCACCAAGGCGACGATGTGCGCGCGCTCCTCGTTCGAGAAGCGCAGCCGAGCGAGCAGCGGGTCGGCCATCTCGGCGCCCACGCGCTCGTGCTCGTAGAAGGTGTAATCGTTGGTCTTCTCGCTGAACGCGCGGGTGCGCGGCTTGCCCAGGTCGTGGAGCAGGCCAGCGACGCGCAGCACCGGCTCGCGCGGGCAAAAGTCCAGGCAGGCGAGGGCGTGGTGCCACACGTCATAGGCGTGGTGCCGGTTCTGCTGACAGCCGACGGACTCGAGCAGCTCGGGTGCGGTGATGGCGAGCAGGCCGTGCTCACGCATGACCTCGAAGGCGGCGCTCGGTCGCTCGGCTCTCATCGTCTTCAGCCACTCGTCGCGGATGCGCTCGGCGCTCACCTTGCGATAGCTGTCGAGTGAAGGCTCGATGGCGCGCGCCGTCCGCTCCTCCAGCGTGAAGCCCAGCGTGGCGACGAAGCGCGCGGCGCGCAGCACGCGCAGCCCGTCCTCCGCGAAGCGCTCGCTGGCCTCGCCGACGGCGCGCAGCTGACGCGCCGTCAGATCCCTGAGCCCGGCGAAGGGATCGATCAGGCGATCGGCGAGCACGTCGTAGGCGATGGCGTTCACCGTGAAGTCCCGCCGCGCCAGATCGTCCTTGATGTCGTCGACGAAGTAGACGCTGTCGGGTCGCCGCCCGTCGCTATAGGTCGTCTCTCCGCGCAGCGTCGTGACCTCGTACTGCTCCTTGCCGAGCAGCACCGTGACCGTGCCGTGCTGGATGCCGGTCGGGATCACACGGCGGAACAGCGCGCTGACCTGCTCGGGCCGCGCGCTGGTCGCGATGTCCCAGTCGTTGCGCTCGCTCAGCTCTCGGCCTTCCAGCTCTGCGAGCAGCTCGTCGCGGACGCAGCCGCCGACGATCCAGCTCCGGTGACCGGCGTCGCGCAGCCGAGCGCAGAGCTCGCGCACGTTGGCGGGCACGGAAGCCGCGAGCTTGGCGGTGGACGGAGTGAAAGCAGCGGTTGACGTCACGGGCGACTCACGAAGTCGGCCAATAGTGACAGTCAGGCGCTGAGCCGCAAACGCTCACGGCGCGCGCGCCGCAGTTAGTGCTTCCACGGGTCGACGATGCCGACGCCGAGATCCGAGGATTTTTGGGCGGGGGCGCTGCTCGGCTTGCGCGCTGCCGGCGACGACGCGCGCGCGCTGCTGCCGCTCTTGGCGCGGTGCAGCTCCACGATCTTGGCGGGCTCGGAGCCGTCTAGCGTCAGCGTCGCGCTCTTGTAGCCCTTGGCGCGGATCTCCACCTCTACGGTTGCGTCGGGCGGGACCGCTACTTTGACGGGGCTGCGGCCGAGATCGCGCTCGCCCAGGAACACGTGGGCATCCTGCGGGCGGATCGCCAGCATCACTTCTTGCGCGGAGCGCGGCGCGGCCTCCTGCGGCGCTGGTGCGCGCGGCTGCTCCTCCGCCTTGGCGAGCGGGGCGGGCGCTGCGCTCGGCACCGGGCGCGCATCGCTGGCGTTACTCTTCGCGAAGATCGCGACCACGAGCGCCACCGCGACGGCGACGCCCGCAATGCCGGCGGCGAGCGGCCAACGATTCCTGCGCGACAGCGGGACGGGCGTCGCCGGCAGGACCGCTGGCATCTGGCCGCGCTTGAAATAGTCGGCCGGAACGTTGAACCCCGCCGAACGTCCCATCATCTCGTTGACCGCGGCCGGCACCTGCCCGCTGCCGAGCTTGTCGAGATCGACGATCAGCTCGCTCATCGTTTGATAGCGATCTTCAGGGCGCTTCGAGAGGCACTTGAGCACGATCGCTTCGAGCCCGGGCGGCACCTCCGCGGGTTGCGGCACCAGCGCGCGCATCGGCACGGGCGCCTTGTACATGTGCTGCGTGAGGATGCCCATGAAGTTGTCGGCATCGAACGGCACGCGCCCGCTGGCCATCTCGTACAGAATGACGCCCAGCGAGTACACGTCGCCGCGGTGATCGACTGGCGCGCCGGCGGCTTGCTCGGGCGACATATAGTGCGGAGTTCCGAACACGGCTCCCGCGCGCGTCAAGCGGCCTTCGCCCGTGGTCGAGACCTTGGCGATGCCGAAGTCGAGGATCTTGACGAAGTCTTTGTGTCCGCCGCGATCGACCAGATAGATGTTATCAGGCTTCAGATCGCGGTGGACGATGCCGGCTTCGTGCGCGGCCGCGAGGCCTTCGGCGAGCTGGCGAGCGATGTGGAGAATGCGATTTAGCGGCAGTGAGCGCGCCTCGTCCATCGCCTTCGAGAGCGGCGCGCCGGGCAGGTACTCCATGATGAAGTACGTCGCGCCGTCGGCGAATTGACCGAAGTCGCTGATGTCGATGATGTGCGGGTTACCGATCGCGCTCGCGGCCTTGGCCTCATTCAAGAAGCGCTCGGTGACCTCGCTGTCCCGCGCCAGATCTGGGCGCAGCACCTTCATCGCAACCTTCTTACCGATGATGGTGTGCGAGCAGCGGTACACGACGCCCATGCCGCCTTCGCCGAGCACCGCTTCCACGCGGTAGCGCCCGTCGATGGTGGCGCCCATGTACGGATCTTTGCGCGCGGCCATGCGCTGCGCGGTGGGCACCTCCGTATCCGCGAAGGAGGCGCGGCCGGGGTCGATCGTTACGATCTTGAGGCGCGTCCCCTTCACCGGCGGGATGCTCTCCGGGCGCGAGTCGGCGAGCGGTGTAGGTGCTTCGGGATCGGACTTGAGCGCCACGTTCGACTTCGGTGCGGTGTCCGACTTGGCAGCCGCCTCCGGCTTGGGCGTGAGCCGCGGCCCGGTGCCCGTCAGCGCTGGACGGGGACGGGGTCGTGGGGGCAACTTGTTCTGCGGCTCACTCATTCGCGCGCCATCAAGGTTAGTAAACGGGAATTATGCAGGCAGGCGGTGAAGTTCTGAAGCTAGACGATCGTTCAGGGACGTCGTCAACGCGGCGCTCGGCGGGACCTAATTATGCAAGAGGAGAGCCCAGGGGCCAGCCCCAGATTTCTCACGGTTTCTGCACAGCCGACCCCCAAAAACTACGCAATGCTTGCGTATCGCTGACAGTGCACGTGGGGCGCCGGTCCGCAGGCCTGTGACGCGAAGCGGGACGCCCGAGACGGCCACCGGATCGTTTGCGCAATCGGACGAGGATGGGTGCTACACCCGCGGTCGAACGATGGGTTTCCCGCTCGACCTCGCGCTTCGCTACATGCGGTCGAAGAAGCGCGCTTTCATTTCGGTTGGAACGCTGTTCGCGATTTTGGGCGTCGCCTTGGGCGTCGCGGCGCTGGCGACGGTGATCAGCGTGACGGGCGGGTTCCGAAAGCAGTTTCGCGATTGCGTGCTGGGCGTGAACGCGCACGTGCTCGTGCTCAAGTATTCGAGCGACTTCCGCGAATACCGCAAGGTGATGGCGGACGTGGCGAAGGTGCCCGGCGTGATCGGCGTCGCACCGTTCTTCATCAGCCCGATGATGGTGAGCCACAACAGCCGCACCGCGACGGGTGTGTTGCTGAAGGGAGTGGATCCCAGCCGCGTGGCGCAGGTGCTGGATCTTCCGCAGCACATCGTCTCCGGCTCGCTCGAAGGCATGCGCTTGCCGAAAGCGAAACCGCCGGAGCGGCGCCGACGTGCGCTCCTCGACGACCTGGACGCACCCAAAGCTAGCGGCGAGAAAGACTCGCTCGGCAGCGCCGGAAAAAAGTCTGTGCTGCAAGACATCGAGGCCATCATCAAGAACGAGGCCGCCGACAACGCGGCGCACGCGAACACTCCCGCGCCGCCCGCCAGCGGCGCGCCAGCGGCGCCGACGGCAGCGCCGGAGGCTGATGTGCCCGTGGGCGCGATCGAGCCGAAGGGTGGCTACCAGAGCGTGCTGCCCGAGGATGACGTGCTGCCAATAGAGCTCGATCCGGATCCCTGCGCCGACAAGAACGCCGTCGCGGGCTTGCCGGGCATCGTGATCGGCGTGACGCTGGCGAAGAACCTGGACGTGGGCATCGGCGGTTGCGTGCAGGTGACCTCACCCACGATCGGCTTCTCTTATTCGCGCGGCGCCATCCGCGCGCCGATCGCGAAACAGTTCAGGGTGATCGCCATCTTCGACGCGGGCTTCGATCAGTACGACGCCAAGCTCGTGTACACCGATCTCTTCGAAGCGCAGGCCTTCTCCGACACCGGAGATAGCGTGACGGGCGTCGAGATGAAGGTGAGCAACATCGACGACGCCAAGCGCATCGCGCAGCAAATCGACGAGCGCCTGGGCAACGGCGTGTATCACACGATGGATTGGGAAGAGCTCAACCACGGCCTGTTCACGGCGCTGCGCATCCAGCAAATCTTGATGAGCCTGGTGCTGGCGCTGATCATCGTGGTCGCGGCGTTCACCGTGATCGCCACCTTGATCATGGTGGTGCTCGACAAGAAGCGGGAGATCGCCGTGCTGAAGGCCATGGGCGCGACGAACGGCGCGCTGCTCCGCACCTTCGTCTATCAGGGCACGCTGATCGGCGTAGTCGGCACCGCGGCGGGCCTGGTCCTGGGCCTGATCATTTGCAAGTGGGTCCTCTATTACGGCGTGCCGCTCGACCCGCACGTGTATTTCATCTCGCGCCTGCCGGTGGACGTGCGCCCCCTGAACTTCGTGCTCGTGGGAGGCTTCGCGATCCTGGTGTGCCTGACCGCGACGGTCTGGCCAGCGTTCCACGCCTCGCGGCTGCGGCCCGCGGAAGCGTTCCGCGAGAACTGAGCGCGCTGCTCGCGCTTCGGCGCCCCGCTCGCTACGCGCGGCGCACGACGGGGGAGCGCGCGCGACCTTGCTGAATCAGACCGATCGCGCGCGCGCGCAGCTCGTGCGCGCGAAACGGCTTGCCCACGAAATCATCCGCGCCGGACCCCAGCGTCGCTCGCAAGTCGCTCTCGGTAGTGTGCGAGGTGAGCATCAGGATGGGCACGCAGGAGAGGCTCGCGTCGTCGCGCAGCCTGCGGCAAAGCTCGAGGCCGCTCATGCCGTCGAGCGCGGGCTCGACCACCACCAGGTCGTAGCAATGCCGGCGCAGCACCTCGAGCGCCTCCTCGGCGCCGTGCGCTGTCTCTGTCATGATGCCGCACGCCTCCAGCATCGCTCGCACGATGGACAGCACGTTGGGATCTTGATCGACGACCAGCGCGCGGGAGCCCGGCGGGGCATCCACGTCGCTGAGCGCGGGTCCCGCGGCGGGGGGCAGCGTTGGGCGACCGTTGCCCTCGGCGAAGCCCTGCAGCAGCTGCCAATCGCGCTCCTCGAACGTGAGCCGCAGGTCGTCATTGCCGCGATCGCACACGCGCGCGGGCAAAGTGGTCGCCTCCGCTTCGTCCTCGACCGCGAACGTAACGAGCACCCATTCACCGTCGGCCACGCCGCAGCGGCACGGGAGCTCCAGATCGTGGTCGTCTCGGCTTGAATCGAGCGCCGCACCCAGCTCGGCGAGGCTCTCGAACGAATAAATCAGACCCTGCAAGCTCTGCGAGGCTAGCGCCGACGGCACGAGCACGCCAGTTTCGGGAACTGGTTCCTCGCTCGCCGACTAGCTCGGGGCGCGACCCAGCGCGACGAGGACCGTGAGCGCGCTCGCCAACAGCAAAAGTAATGCCGCGCTCAATTGCGTTTGTCCGAGCACGGGCTCGGCGCCGAGCAGGTTCTGAACGTGCGGACGCGGCCACAGCAGGGCCGCCGTGGTGCCCGAGCCGCCCACCACCAAATCCAACAAAAGCAGACATTTTCTGCCGGATCCGCGCTGCCCGATGCCGGACGCGAGCGCGAGCCAGCTGGAGTAGGCGAGGCCTGCGAGCGCACCAACCCAGGCGCTGATGAGCAAGTCAGAAAACAAGGACGGATCCCTTAAGCCGCGAGCAGTAACGACCGTAACGCCGGCAAACACCGTGCCGGCGAGCGCGTTGACCGCGAGGAGCAACAGGATCGCCCCGAGCAGCGCGCGACGGCCGCTCGCGCCGTAGCGGGCGATGGGGCGCACGATGTGATCGAGCCGCCCCGCGCCGCTTGCGCGCTCGAACAGCGCGTACGCGGTCAGCGGCAAAATCAAGCCAAAGCAGTCGCGCGTCAGCGCGCGATCCACGGCGCCGTGCGGCGCGAAGCTGCGTTCGAGGTACGCGCACGCGCAGCACAGCAGCGCTCCGAGCCAGAGCGGCAACGCGCCGTCCACGCTGCGCAGCGGCAGCGCGGCGACGCGCGCTCCGAGCTTCAACGCGTTCATGCGCGGCGCTCCGCAGCAGTTACGGCGGGCCAGCGCTCGAGCTTGGGCCGCTGATTGACGAACGACGTGAGCTCTTGAAACAGCGGTGAGAGCGCCGTAACGCGCAAGCCGTGCTCGCGCGCCGTGGTTAGCACGACGCGCGCCGTGCTCGTGAGATCGCTCCCGCGGACGAGCAGCTCCAGCGGCGACTGACGCGCTTCGAAATAAACGCCGAGGCTGCCATCAGCGCGCAAGAGCTCCGCGAGGCGCTGGCTGTCGGGTGAGCGGATCAGCACGTCCACCACGAGCTCGGGCGGCGGCGAGCCCGACGCTGACCAGAGCCGGCCATTGACGAGCAGCAACGCCGTGCCGCCGAACGCGGCCGCGTCCGCGAACAGCGGTGAGGCGATGATCACCACGCTGCGCGCTGCGCGCTCGCGGCACGTGCGCAGGATGTACTCGCGGCCGAGCTGAGCTTCGAGCGATAGCGGGTCGTACAGCACCAGAGCAGCCGCCGAGCGCGCGCCGAGCGCGAGCGCGAGCGCGAGCGCGTGGCAGCTCGCCGGTGTCAGCGTGTGCGGCGCGAGCTCGGCGAGGCGCTCCAGATTCGCGGCGGACAGCGCGTCCTCCGCGGGGACGGAGGCGAGCGCTTGCGACGCGAGGTTCAGCGCCTCCCGTACCGTCGCTGCGGGCAAGAGCGTCTCCTCGGCTTGTAGCGAAGCGACGCGGGCGCGCGCCGCGGGCTCGCGTTGCAAATTCGAACCGTCGAGCAGCACAGCGCCGCGCGCGGGCAAGAAGCCGCTGAGCGCGCCGCAAAGCTCCGCGAGCGCCGCGCGATCAGCGCCGATCACTACGTACAAGCCGTCTTCGAAGACGCCGTCGAGCGGACCGACGCGCGCTGTCGTCAAGTGGGAGACGGTGAGCGTGCTCACGCCAAGCGCTCCAGAGCCGCGTCGTTCTTAGCCTGAGCGCGCGTCAACGCCGACGCTCGCGGCGTGCACGGATTGGGCGAGGTGGACGGGGGCACGGCGGCGCAGTCTAGTACAGACGCGGCGCGGGACGGCGCTTACCCACCGAACGTGCCGTTCAGCGCGGCCTCAAGCGAGCGAGTGCGCCAGCGATTCGGCGCTGCCGATGGCCCAAGAGCACGCCGCGGGCAAGCTGGGCAGCGCGCTGAGCCCCGCGTAGCGGAGCAGCTCCGGCGCCAACACCACGACCAACAGCAGCGTGCGCGCGTTGCGCGGACTAATACGCGAGCAAGCCAGCGCCAGCCCTGCGAGCACGGCTCCGAGCGCCAGCGCGTAGAGACTACCCGCGAACAGCCAAGCGACGCACCACGCCGAGCTGCGCGCTGCGGTCAAGCGAGCCATAGCGACGACGACGGCCACCGGAACGAGCACGCCAGCGGCGATGCGCAGGCCTACTACCAGCAGGCGCGCGAGCAGATCTTCACGCTGGGCGAAGCCGTACCCGAGAGCGAAGCTCGAGTACGCGCGGCGGCGAACCGTCGCGAAGTCGCGTGCGGCAGCGAGCGCCGAGAGCCCAGCCACGAACCAGGAGGCGCCGAGCAGCGCCTCACGCAGCGAATACTTCGCGAGAAACGCGCGAGCGCTGGACGGGACGACGCTGAGCAAAAGCGCGAAACTCAACGCGATGCCCAGCGCATACGCCCGTGCCGCTCGCATGCCGGACAGCTCGCGCGACGCGCGGTTGTGAAGGCGGAGCAGCGAGGAGGGCGCGGTCACGGTGAAGTCTTAATACGTGGGAGCAGCAGGGAATTGCCAGCTCAGTAATGCAACCACGGCCATGCGATGTTTTCCCTCGGCTGAGCGGCACACCAAGCTTGCGGCTGCGCAGCTCCGTCCCGCTAAACATCATGTTTGTGACCGCCGTCGTTGCACGCTCTTGGCCACCGCACCGTCTGCGAGGACGGTCGCGGTGGCCGAAAGCGCAGCTCTCAACTCACCTGTGCACTAACCGAAAAAGCCTAACCAGCGCTGCAGGTTTCAGCAAAAGTTCCCAGTTCCGTTGCACAGTTAGTATCTGCCGTATTGTGGTTCAGACCATTGTCATCGCAGGAGAAATCATCCAGCGGGCGATCGTTTGCGCACTCGAGGTAGTCCACGAAAAGAGACTTGCACTCGTCGGTCGTCGCCAAGGAATCGAAGCCGTTCATGTAGATCATGCAATTACCGCCGACGTCGGTACACGGTTCCCCCGCCATCACTGGTTTCGTGCAGATGGACGTCTTGAGCGCGTCAATTTGCGTGTCAGTGACGTTTCCGCCCCCGCCAGCACCGGCGCCGCCCTGATCGTCGCCGCCGACCGCGCCCGCGCCGCCATCGGTGCCACCGCCGCCGACCGCGCCGCCGCCGCCGTCCGTGCCGCCGTCGGTGCCACCGCCGCCGACCGCGCCGCCGCCGCCGCCGGTGTCACTCCCGCCCGTTGGGCGCGTGCCGCCGGTGCCGCCGGTCGGGCGTGTGCCGCCGGTGTTGCCGCTGCCGCCGGTCGGACGCGTGCCGCCGGTGGCGCCCGTGCCGCCGCCGGTGCCGCCCTTGTTTCCGCCGGTTCCTGCTGTGCCGCCCTTCCCGCCTGTCGCTACGTTGTCGTCGTCGTCACCGCAAGCGAGCGGCAGCGCGAGCAAACCTGTAAGAAGAAACAATGCGAATGGCTTGTGCCCCATCATCTTACTCCATGTTGAAGCCAGCCACCGGGACCGGCATCGGAAGACGTCCTCCCAGGATATCCGAGAAGACGAGAGCGCATTTTTATTCCATCGGCGTCCGGGTGGCAACGTCTTGATCGCCGTATTCTCCGACTACTTTCGCGGACATACGTGCCACATTCCCCACATGTGGGAGCACGCCGGAGGACGCGAACGCCCCCACCCCTGCACAATGATTTGCACAACTCGCGCGCCAAGTTGTGCAACGGGGCTGCTCGAGTTGTGCACCTACGCTTCCCTCGGTTCGCTGCCGCATGCCGCACGGCCGGTACCCTTTGCACCCTCCTGTGGGTGACGCAGTCCGAAGGCGCATGTGGCGGAAAACACCGGAGTTTGTGCATCCTCGAGGGTGAGCAAGCGCCGATTTGGGCGGCTTGCGCGGACGTTTCTCCGGCTCGCTGAAAGCTGCTGACGGATGGAACGACCTCTGCAATAAGGCTCGTCGCTCACTGA
>CBINHN010000105.1:0-12044 GCA_966250485.1 uncultured Sorangium sp.
GAGCTGCCGATAGCCTCGGACTTAAGATTGAAGTTGCTGTAATAGCTGCGGCTAATGCTTGCCGTCGTGGGGCCGCTGTAATTCATCCCAGTAACGAGGATCCCGTCGTAAACGAAGTTGACTCTGGTGCCATCGAATCCGGTTACGCTTTGCAGGCTCGCTGCAGCACAACCGGCACTGCTACAGGGATTTGGATAGTAAGCAAATGTCGTGGCACCATTCGGACCTGAGATTGCCTCGAGACGTCCCGCCGCATCATACGTACGGCTGTCATCCAACAAAGCACTTCGCCCACGCTGTAGCAACTGACGGTCCAGATTGTATTGCCACAACGTGGTCGTCGCGCTCTCCCCGGTCACGTTCGGGGGCGTGTAGCTTTGGATGAGATCCACCGGAGTGTAGGTTATCACGTGCGCAGGACGGTCAGCAGACGTTTGCGTCAGGACATTGCCATGTAGGTCGGAACTGAGGTCTACTGTATCGGCGCCCACGGTGACCCTTTCGGCTAGCCCTCGACCATTGACAGTCCAGTTAGCGACCGCGCCAAGGGCATCGGAAATGCCAGAGACGTAGCCATTCGTCGAGTCGTTCGACGAGCTGTACGTGAGGCTGCTGAAGCGCTCACCCTGACTAACCCGAAGCAGGCGACCCTTACTGTCGTACGCGAAGTCAACAGGAACAATTCCTGGCAACGTGACCTTCCGGATACGCCCAGTATTGTCGAACATTGCTGCCACCTGCCGCCCTGCCGCGGATGTGACCGAACGAGCTGGCGAACCATTTCCGGAATCGGTGTACGTGTAATTCGTTACGGCGCCATTGATGTCTACGGCTTCAGTCAGGGAAGCCACCCGACCTGCGGAGTTCGAAGTGGAGGTTCGAGTCCGCGAGACTGCTCGTGTGAGCCCGCTGGGGAGCTTCACGATCTCCGTTTGAACGAACGGCGACACCATCCCAAGATTTGGGTCTGGCGCTAGCACTCGGTCGATCTGTGAGCGATCTGGAAGAACGATATGCGTTGACAGATCCGGCTTGCGTTCGGTTGTCGTGGTTGCGCCGTCAGGCCCGACAACCGTTGTCCGTCGGCTGTTGGCCGGAGTTTTTGACAGATCGTAGCTCGTTGATCGCCCTGCGCCCGACTTTCGGACAACCGTCGTACCTGTTCGAGTAAGGACCTGGCGAGCCCCCGCTGGATCGAGGTCTTCGGTCAACCGACCGTCTTCGTCGTAAGCAAACTCGCGGTGCCGGCCTTCGGAGTCGGTCATTGATGTCAGCAGACCGTCTGTTTGGTGATTGACCGCCGTGACCGCTCCATCTGGATCTTGCAGCGCCGCGAGAAATCCGCTTTGTGAATCAAGCGTGAGCACCGTGGCGTCTCCGTACGCGCCACGAATTGTAAGCCGGCCATTCGCGAGGTCCCGGTCGAAGGTGGCACGGTTACCACTGCTGTCGACGATGGCCGAGACGAGTCCGTCGGTGTACTCGAAGGTTTCGAGCGTCGCGCCGGTTCTGCTCTGCTGCGTCGAAAGATGCCGACCCGTCTCATCAAAGCAGTACGTTTCACTTCCGTCCGGAGCGGGAACGACAACGGCACATCCGGGGAAGGATGGCGGCTCGATCTTGGTGACGCGAAGGAACGTGAGCTCCGATTGCCCGCTGTCCGACTTGGCGGCGCTACCCCAGGAGACCGGCTCGCCTGCCGGCGTCAGGCCAAAGAACTTGCTGAGATACAGATTGCTTCGCAGCGCGGGCTGCCCAAGATCGGTACCTCGTGTGGTCGTGAGGGCACCGCCCGCCAGGGTACGAACCAATCCCCCCGGACTGACCATTCTGATGCGCGTAGCCATTGGGAATCCAGCACCGTCGCCCTCGAAGGGCATGCTATCGAGTACGAACACGGACCCATTTCGGTCAACGTCGAACGATTGCGCGATGGACGGCTCCTTGTATGCCGGCACGCCTTCGTGGATCTCTGGCCGCGAGTTCCCTCCTGGTATCGGCCCGCCTACGTATCGAAGGATTCCGTCCGGAGTAATGCGTACTACCTCAGCTTTGTCGAAAAGGGAGCAATACAGGCTGCCATCAGGTCCGAGATGCAAGTGATCGGGCGCCGGAATCGCCGCCTCCGTCGCGCGCAAACCATCTTGCGTGCGATCTGCTCTCGGCACCGTAAGTCCATTCCCAGCGAACGTGGTGATGATGCCATCCGGATCTACAACGCGAATGCGATGGTTCATTGTATCTGCGATGAACACACGACCGTCCGGCGCCACCGCTACACCGCGGGGGTCGTTCAGGCGAGCCGCCGTGGCCGGGCCGCCGTCTCCTTCATAGCCTGGGCAAGTATCAGGCTGGCCACCATCGAAGTGAGGGCAGAGCTTTCCGGCAACGGGTCGGATGCGGCCGTCTGGGTCCACACGCCGAACACGGCTACCTTGTCCTTCCGCGAGGTAAAGGGAACCGTCGGGACCGAAAGCCATTTGAATTGCATATCCCCACGCCGACGTGGCGGGTATCCCATCCTCCTCGCGTACACCCGAAACACCGGCGTACGCAAAGGCGATCGGAAATGATGTGCCCGTCGGATTCAGGCGCCATATCTTTAAGCTTGGAGGGGTCTGAAAGTACAGATCGCCGTTGGCGGCGAAGGTGAAGTCTTCAATGGATGACCAATCTCGGTAACTCGTTGCATGTGCGACCGTCATTCCTAACTGCTCAGCACCAACGCGCTCACCGGTTCCGGAATAGAGCGTTCGGGTAGCTGCATCATAGAAATGGTGGCGGTTCAGTGTCCAGCCGCCAAATTCTCGCTGAACCGCGTTCATGCCGCCCAGTTCGACGTCAAACTCCCATTTGAGCCGAAAGTCCCCCGTTTGCCGGTCTCCCAACACATTGGGGCCAGTCGGAAGACCGCCGAAACGTTGGTTCGTGCGGGCGTAGTTTAGTGAATAGATGTGCTTGACCGTCACATGGGCACGTTGAGCGCCGTTGACCCGACGCCCAAATGCGTCGCGACCGTCCCAAGTGATTTCCGCGGTTTCGAAGGGTCTCAATTGATCTCCGGCGACCCCAGCGAAAAGGCGTCTGCCCGCAATTTC
Source organism: uncultured Sorangium sp. (assembly GCA_966250485.1). Lineage (GTDB taxonomy): Bacteria > Myxococcota_A > Polyangia > Polyangiales > Polyangiaceae > PMG-095. The sequence goes on from CBINHN010000105.1 coordinate 3,099, forward strand.
TACGGTCGCGGTTGCCCCAAGCAGCTTGGACCGAATCTTGTCGGCGACCAAAGGCACCAGCAAGGTGCGGTCAGCCGTGAAACCAGGCATCAGAGCTGAACGGTAATTGAGAGTGAACGGTGTCCCAACCACAGGTAGCGTTTCTCTGACTACCTGTGACTCGCATTCAATTACTGACCCGGCCGCCACGGTATTACAGTCGGAGTCCGAATGATCGATGTGCGGCGCATCGGGCGCCAGGTCGTCTTGGCATGGGCCGCCGTCACCACATTCAGCGGGACGACCGCCCAGCGCACAGGTCAGGGTCGAGAAGTGCCGGAGACGGAAGCGCCAAATCGACTCTCCAGGTGAGCGCGTAGAGGCAAGGACCTCGCGCTCTTCGAGCGTTATTCCTAACGCCGCGAGATCGGCATCAGAGTTCGATTCGCCATCATTATCGATGTCGATCTCTGCCTCGCCAGCGGAAGTGTCCAGAACGCGGATTACGCGTCCGTTTTCCTGTGGCACCCAAACGCCACGTCTGTGATCGAAGTTGCCCATTGGCACATCCTCGCCAACTGGGAGACCAAGGAAGTTGTCTACGTACAAAGCGACAGGGCGATCGAATACCACGTGTTCGGCGCCTGCCGCCGTTGCTTCGTCAACGGAAAGCTCGACAGCGTACATGTATCCGCTCGACGGCGGCAATTCCGCTGGCAAGGCATTCATGCCGTCGCTACCGACCGTATACTCCGTTGCTCTCACTGTTAGAGCCGGAAGAGGCGTCGAGGTGCCGTCGGTCTTGGTCATGACCGCAGAGGTTCCGCTCTCGAAGAGCACTTCTGCGCGGCGACTCCCATCAGCGTCCTGCTGTAGGGAACCGCTCGCAAGCTGGGGGGCGCTGGCCGGCAGCGACACCGTCGTTGCGCTCGCATCTAGTGGCGTCAGAACGATATCGTCCAGCGCGCGATAGCTCTTGTCATCCGGATTGATGCGTCGCTCAACGCCAAGGTAGCCGGGCGACGAGATCACGACCCGCAGCGACGAGCCGCCGTTCACGACGAGGCTATAAGATCCATCTACTAAAGTGGTCGTTTGACCATATCGCGGCTCTCCACCAATCCGCACGGCAGCACCGGCGAGCGGCGCGCCGTCCCTCCCGACCACCTTTCCCCGAATCAAGGCTACCCGAGCGCGTTCGAACACAGTCGGGTCGGTCCCCTGCTGGATGGGCGAGGCACCTGTATACAGAAAGCGTACCGCATCGGCGATATCAGTCGTAACCGTGTTGTCGAGAGGTGGCGGTTCATTTGTCGTGGTCTGCCGACAAGTTCCGTCAGCGCCGCAGACCGAATTGGGGCCACAAGGGGTCCCGGCGAGAACCGGTCCCACGGAGCACGCACCGCTCGATGGATCGCACGCGCCATCGCCATGGCATTGATCCGCTGACGGACACGTAATGGTATTGGAACCAGCACAAGTTCCTGCCTGACAGACATCCGCACTAGTGCAGGCATTGGCGTCATTACACGGCATTCCGTCTGCCTTAGCTGGGTTGGAACACGTTCCGGTCGCCGCATCGCAAGCGCCTGCCACGTGACATTGATCCAGCGCTACGCACGTCACAGGATTCGACCCGATGCATGTACCCGACTGACAGCTGTCGCTCGTGGTACAGAGGCTTCCGTCGTTGCACGCTGTTCCGTTCGGTTTGGTGGGATTCGGGCAAATGCCTGTGCTTGGGTCGCACGTTCCGGCGCTGTGGCACTGGTCCTGCGCTGCACACGTCTTGGGATTCGACCCGACGCACGCGCCAGCTTGACACGTATCGGTCTGTGTACAGGCATTCCCATCGTTGCACGCGGCTCCGGTCGCGACCGGCGTATGGCTTACGTTGCCCGTAACGGGATCACACGCGTCGGCCGTACACGCATTGCCGTCGTCGACAGTTACGCCGATGCACGCGTCGCTGCCCGACTCACCGGCAGGCGTCGCCATATCCTCGGCGATCTCAGCCGTGGTGAGGACGCGGTTGTAAATGCGAACATCGTCGATGAGCCCTGCATAGTACTCTCCCCCCCAGTGTGTACTTCCGCCGATATGCAGGGCGCCTGTGCTCGTCGTGATGGGACCCGGCGTCGCCACGGACGAAACGGCTGCACCGTTTATATAGAGAGTGAGGGTTGCATTATCGTAGGTCGCGGCAAGATGCGTCCAGGTTTCTGGCGTCAGCGCCGTATCCGCAAAGACGGGTTGCAGCTCTCCGTCGGTGTTGATCCACGCGAAGGGACGGCCGTCTTCGCCACCTTGTCCCGTGTTGTCGCTTGCGTACAGCGCGTAGGAGAGGTCCGTATCCGACTCCTTGATGAATGCACACGCGAAGATGTCCATCGTCGGCGCCGGGCGCACCCATGCCTCGAGCGTCATCGCCGTGGTGAGGTCGAGTGACGCGCTCGGCGCGACGGTGATCCATTGACCGGTGCCGTCGAACGCGGCAGCACCGCCGTGTTTGCCAGACGAGCTCCACATCTCCTCGAGAAGCGTGCCGTCATTTAAATTGCCGGAAGAGTCGGCCGCATATAGGCCCGAACCCTCATCGAAATTGTAGGCAGCCACGAGTCCCGCGCTGCCTAGCGCCTGGCGCGAGGTGGCCACGGCCATGGCCGGTTCCCCAAGTGCTGCTTGCTTGCCGCGAGTCTGGGAGCACCCGCCCGCGCAGATAGAGACTGCCGCCAAAAAGGCCTGCAGATGAACCAACGAACCCGTCGCGTGCTTCATGTTTCCTTACCCCGGCTTCGGCTGTAACCCGATGAATAGGCTTTGGTACTGCTCGATGTGCATGCTCTTGGTCGATTAGCAGTCTCTGACCAAAATGAGAGTGTTTTGCACCTGTATGGACTCGCGCCCATTACGGCTCATTTGTGGCGAAACCTGCCAGCGCCACTCAGTCGAGTGACTGTTCATCCCCGATATGCTCTCTCAATAGTGAAGAAGACCACAGGTGCTTCGCAAATTGCAAGAGGCGAGGATGCGAGCTCGGACGATGAATGTCACTGGGGCGATGCATTGGCGCACCTTCCAACGGGAGCGTGGGTGGATGCGGTTGCACCCAGTTCCGATCTGGTCGGTGTTTTTTCGGGACGACTAGTCCTCTCAAGTAGATGTCGGCCAGCGGCCGCGAATGGTCGCTAGAAATCGTCGCTGCCCTTGTCGATTTTCTGAGAACTCTCGATCGCGCGCCGCGAGCCGCCTGGTCGACTGACCGATGCGCGCGTCGACTTCTCGAGGGATGCGCGTTCACGCGCCTTCATCGTCGGTCGGCGCCTTCGGCGGCGGCGTCTCGATCGCTGAGCGCGGTCGGTTGCTCAGTCCCCGTTCACCGACACCCCAATATCGCACGGCACGACAGAGCTCCCCGAACGCGACGTCGATCTGAGAAGTGAGTGACTGCGCGCGGATGACACGGTCTTTGATCATCTCACGCGTCGCTGCTTCGCCTCGTTTCAACTCCTCCGCGAGCGCGACATCATCCGCGACTTCCCTCATCAGTTCGCCGAGCAGCGAGAGTGTTTGCCAATGGGAATTCAGCGCCTCCTCGAATACCCGTAGCTCAAGCAGGGCCTCCGAGAACATGTGCTGCATGCTGACGACTGCTCTCATGCCGGTCAATTCCGAAACCATGCGATCTCCTATCTGAGGAAGGGGTCCGATGCTTCGATTCGAAGCCGGCGCCGCCCGACAACCTCAGCGGCGAGCGGCGCGGCTCATCTCTATTGGTCGGCCAGGAACGCACGTCGGTAGACCAAAAAATGGATCTGACTCCCATTTTCTCGACGTGATAGGGTCGCCCTTGTCATGAGCTTCTCCCGCCGCGCCGGGCGAAAAAGTCGCCTCGCTAGGCTGGTGAAGGCAACCGGCCCCGCGCGCGACTGGATCTGCGGCGTGGTGAACCTCGGAAGCTGGGTCGTTGAGCCTGAAGGCGCGTACCAACCGCTCACGATTTTTTGGCTCGCGCCGGACGGCACCCCCTTGTTCATCGAACCCGTCGGGCCGCACGAGCTCCGCGAAAAGGCGGTCGAGAGCTTCTACAGGGTGGCCGAAGAGAACGCGGAATTCGGCTTGCCTTCGCGCGTTCGCGTTCGAATTTCTGAGATCCATCACACGCTCGCCGCGGGCGTGCCGCCGGGAGTTGATGTCGCGCTGACGGATACACCAGAGGTCGATGCGTTCATCGAAAGCTTCTCGAAGGTCGCCGCCGATCACGCGCAGAGGCTAACGGCGCTCGCGGACGCCGTGGAGGTTCCGGATTTCTACCGGTCTGCGGCGCAAATCCTCGAAATGCGTCCATGGACATGGCTTTCAGAAGACGACGCGCTCACCGTCTCGGCGCCAGAGCTCGGGCTCCCCTGGGCGGGGCTCGTCGTGTCGCCGAACTACTTCCTCGATAGTCCGGCACTCGTTTTGTTCACGAGCCGTTACGATGCGGAATTCTTTCCGCGCAAAAAGCGCGAGCGCAAGTGGTCGCTCCCTTATGTGCCGTTTCACACGGCGCTCGCGTTTCGTCCGACGCGCGACGTGAAGCCCGCTGCACTCGAACAGGTCGCCAAGCTGGGCTGGGACGTTTCCGCCGAGTTCGCTCCGGCCATCCTTGCCTTCGGCCCAGCGCCGGAAATCCATGAGCCATCGCTAGCCGAGCAAATTGGGATCATATCGGTCCAGTTTGCGTTCGCCTCGATGTTCTCGGATCCCAAAGTCGAGCGTAAAACTGTCGCTGGACTCTATGCGAGTCGTATGCTGCTCCGCCTGCCGGGAACGACATGGACGCACTCGGTGGACCTGAGCATCCCGCTCAACGCCTTGAGCCGGATATGCGCGGCCGCCGTCAATGTGCCGCCGCCCAATTAGGCTCACATCAGCCCAAGCTCGGAATCACCTTCTCTCTCAAGAGTTTGACGCGCTTTGTAAGCAGGTCTGCGTTCTCTCTCGTCGGCTCCGCCGCGACAGGAAACGCCTGCGACACGTCACCTTTCCTGACCGCCTCGATCCAATCATCCATTAGGTCGCAGTAAACCTTGAGCGCAGCAGAAGGAGTGGGGGCAGCATCCGTCACTAGGTATGCGCTCGGCAAATCCCCAACAACGACCCAGAGAAAACGATCTACATCCGGCCCCGAATCGATTTCGACAAGAAAAACTGAGACAATCCCTCCGACGCCATAACCGAAGAACTCGCTACGTATTGCCCGACACCAAGTGAAACCTGCGAGATACTTTCTCGCTTCTGCGAGACTCGCAAGCAATCGCGCGGTTTCGGCCTCGTCCTCCCCCTTCATTTGATCGATCGGGACAAGGTACGTCATATCGGCGTTCATTGGGGACTCTCCTTCTTTGCGGCAGCGCCGCGGGCACCCCACCGTTTGAAGTCGCCAGCTTCACTGTGCTGACGAACGTGCTCGTCGTGAGGCAGAGGTTCGATATTTTTCATTTCGTTCGTTCCCCCTTCGGACAAGGGCGTCTTGTGCGCGACATCCTGATTCCGTCCAGTCTTCGCGTCCTTAGGCCACGGCTTCCCCGTTTCAGCTTCCCACTGATTGCGAAGCCTCTTGCTCGACACGCGTGGCGTCTTGCCCGCCTGCCCCGCTCCGCCGTTTCCACCGCACGAACACGCATTGTGCACCCAAGCTTCGCTGCGTCCGACAAAGTACGTGTGAAAGCCATCGACCTCGAGATTATACACGGTGCGCGCGTTCGCGGCCGAGCCCGTACCGACCACTTCGAGCCCGGCTCGATCCGCCGTAGAGACGCGGTCTCCAAGCGCGAGCTCACCGGCCGTCGTCCATCCCCGCCCTACGACCCAAAACGGGTGCCCTGGCGTCGCCTCGATGTTCTCGGCCGTACCCGCCTCGTCTTCCACGCGGAGCTCGACGAGCGGCTCCTCGGGCGTCACGAAGACGCGCACGACGGGGCGGTACTCGGTCACGCCGGTGTCCGGGTCTCGTGAGAGCACGAGGTCACCGACCTTGATCTCAGAGATGGGACGGAGGCCGAGCGCCGTGTGGACCAGCGTTTCCTCCGCGAAGCAAGGGCAGCCCTTGAGGGCCTTGGCGCCATTCGCGATGGCGCCCGCCGTTGCCATGAGCTTCATCGCGGTCGAGACCGGCTTCCACGCCTTCCGACCCACCTGATAGTCGCCACCGTCGGCGAACGCGGCTTCGGCGAAATCGTCACCGAAGTGCGCGACGTCCTTCGCGAGCACGATCGGCGCCTTGACGACGGCTAGACCGACTTCACCCGTGGTCTTCGCAAAGTCCGCGTAACGCCCCTCGGCGAGGGCCTCCGTCTGTACCTTCGCGAGCTCGACGAGGCCGCGAGCGGACGCAACGACCTCCTCCTTGGCCTGGTCGAAGATGCCGCGCACGTACTCGCCGAATGTCTTGCCGTTCGGATCCGAACGATTGATCGGATCGCCGCCCGCGTAGGCGTAGGCGTAGAGCCGGCTCGGGGTGGCAACGCCTTGCTCGGGCGTAAACGCGGCGAAGGGATCCGGCGCGAGAAAGATGCCGATGTCCTCGCGGTACGGGCGCGCGTTGAAATCGGCGAGCTCTGCGCCGTCGTCGTGCTCGTTGCCGACGAAACGGTGAGGATCGACCCGCTTTCCCTGGAAGTGCTTTTCGGCACCATAAGGAACGTACGTGGAGCTCGACAACACCGCGGCGTGGTCGTCCGTGCTGGCCAGCGGTGAGCCTTGATGGTCGGTGAGAAAATAGACCGTGCCGAGCGGCACTTCACGAATCTCAGCCCCAAACCCGCCGGGCGTGGGCTCTCCCGAACTCGGTGCCATGCCCTCGGCGTCGCCAGTGTCGCTGCTCGATCCGCAGCCGATTGCGAGCATGAGGCTCAACAGGATCGCCGACGACAGAGCTCCGAGGCGGGCCCAGTAGCGTGCTCGAGCCGCGAAAACCAGCGTCGATGAGGCACACGCGAAGACAGCCAGTAAGAGACTGCTCAGCCAGCTCCCCGGAGTCGATCCAGCACGCGAGCTGAGCTTCGCTTGGTGATTCGAAACCTGCTCAGAGCCAGCGGGCGAAGTGGCTTCCAGTGAGTCGAGCCGCGCGACGCGATCGGAGCCGACGTTCACGTAACGAACTAGCTTGCCGTCCCGGCGCTCGACATCGGTGCCGATGTAGCGCACCGTGCTCGTTCCGCTCTTGCTCGTGGTCGTCTTGAGCGCCCGCGTGTCGTCGAAGGCATACGTGTACACCTCCGTGACGCCGTCGCGCTCGACCCGGGCGAGCCGGCCTTTCGCGTCCCAGGTGAGCTTGCGGGTTCCGTCTTCGATCAACCGACCCGCAGCATCGTAGCGAAGCCGCTCGTCTCCGTGATGTGTGAGCTGATCGGGTCCCGCCTCGTTCTCGGCGTACTTGTTCTCGACGTTCAGGCTGGGATCATCGCGATCGGACTGAACCTTCCGGATCTTGCCGACCGTGTCGTAGTCGTAGCTGGTGCTGCCGCGAGCATCCTTCATCTCGACGAGCTCGTAGCGGTCGTTGAAGCGAAAAGTCGCCGAGGCGTTCTCGTCGTCGTCGATGCCGGGGCGTCGGTCGGCGATCGCGTTGATGCGGGAGGCGGCGTCCAACGTGTACTCGAGATCGCGGATTACCCTTCCGTCGCGAGCGGTGGCGGTGAGGCGCTCGAGGCGAAGCCGCGAGTCGTAATGGCGCTCGTCGACGATGCCGTTTCCGAGCCGCAGCAACGCGAGCTTGGCCGCGGCGTTCCACGAAATGTCAGTGACGATGGGTCCGACGCTGGAGAGCAGTCCGCGCGCGTTGTACGCGTACGCGAGCGAGCTCCCGTCGGGGAATTGACGACCGATCTGCCGATCGGCGGCATCGAAGACCGAGCGCGTTTCGTCGGCGGTCCCATCCGCCCATTCTCGTCGCATCGAGATCTGGCGCCCGCGAGCGTCGTAGCCGAAGAACGCCCTTCCCGCTTCATCTTCGACCCAGGCGAGGTTTCCCTCGATGCTCTCGGCGAGCTCGGAGTGTGCGCCGGCCGGCGCGTCGTAGTGATAGCGGACCGCGAGCACTTCCTTCTGCTTGGGTTCTTGGTGCCACTCTTCCAGCACGCGGCCGAGGGCATCGTAGGTGTAGCGGACGCTCCGCCCAGTCGAATCGCTGCGCCGCTCGACATCATCGCTGTCCGTGAATTCGAACGTCCAGGTCCCCGCGTTAGGATCTTCGATCCGAGTTCGGCGGGAACGACCGTCGAAGGTGTAGCGGCGCTGAGAGCCCGCGGCGTCCTCGAAGCCCACCAGGTTCCCGAGTGGATCGTAGCTGTACTCGGTTCGCACCTCTTGCTTCGCTTCGCGCTCGACGACCGCGACGAGCCGGCCACGCCCATCGGTCTCGTAGCTCGTCGGCGTGTCGTAGTGCTCGGAGTGGCGGTCGTTGTCGTTCTCGTCCCAGACACTGCGATTGAGGGGCGCATACTCCGTGCGCGTCGCGGCACCATCGAGGTGTTCCGTCGCAACCTCTCGCCCCAGCGCATCGCGGCGTGTCGTCGTGCCCTTGCGGCCCTTCATCGACGGGAGCGCGAGCTTGGCTTCGAAGCTTGGAAAAGCGCTGAAAGCGATCTGCCCGCGCGCATCGAACTGGCTCAGCTGCGTGAGCTCCCATTGCCCGTTTTCGGCCGTGCGGAAGAGCCCGCGGGTTCGGCCGAGCCCATCGCTGAACAATTCCGAGACGAGCAGCTCGCTCTTGCCACTCACCGCGCGCTGCGACGTCGTTACGCGCGAAAGCGGCGAGTCGAGCAGGTAATCGTAATGCACGGTCGGGAGCTCGGCGCTGTCGCCCAGCTTGATCACGTCCGAGAGGCGACCCAGCGGGTCGTAGCGGAAGGAATAGCTTGTGCTGAGTAAGCCCCTTATGGGGAGCGTGATGGCGAGCTTCTGAATCGGGCCCCAACCTCT
>CBINHN010000106.1:0-11663 GCA_966250485.1 uncultured Sorangium sp.
TGGAGTCTCGTCGCGCGCGGCTGGGCGGCGAGACGCGACGACAGTAGCGTCGTCAGCGCGCGTGACGAGCAGCGCGCTGACGACAATCGCCGCCGTGGCTGACGAATTTGTCGGCTCGTCAGCTTGGGATAAACAGAGATGTCGTGCGCGTGACGCTGCAGTGTCGTCTTCTCAGCCAAAAATCGCGGTTGCTGAGCTGGCGGCGGTTGGCACGTCTGGTGCTTTGCGAAAGCCCTCGTGCGCGCCATGCATTGGGACAACCAAGAACCCGCGTCGCGGACGGAGAAGAAAGTTTCGTCCGCGCTGTCATCGCGCGAGGGCGTCCGAAAGGCTCGTGCCCGCGCGGTCGATACCAAAGGCGCTCAGCGCCGGGCCTGTGCGGCCATCATCGACGACTTCCTCACGCGACACGCCGCCGAACTCGCGCTCGAGCCGTGGCCCAGGGTTCGGGAGCTGTTGCTGGAGGCCCTGCTGGCGCGCTGCCCAGGCCTCTCGACGCGCGATTACCGAGCGGCGCTCGCGTCGCGCGTGCGCGCCAAGAACTCTGGGTTGGGCCCGAGCTGGGAGCACCGTTCCACGGCGCGCGCCTGAGAGCTCGGGGCGGAGCTGGCGCGGCGCGCTTGCCGTTCGAGGCCAAGCTTGCTACCGCGGGGCTCGATGGCGGACGACGCTGCCAACGAGGGCGCCGCCGCGGCGTCAGCGCAAGACCAAGACCCGAGCGAGCAGCTGCAGGTCGAGTCGCCCGCGCAAGAGCCGCTCGAGCCCGGGCCCGACCTGCCCGAGCCTGCGCTGCCCGAGCTCGCGGATGAACGCGAGCGAGGTCATCGGGAGCCGCCGAGCGCTCGCCGCCGGCGCTCGGCCGGGCAGCGCAGGAGCCTGGTTTGGCTGATCGCCGCGGGCGCGAGCGCGCTCGTGCTCGTGGATATCTTCTTCATCATCCGCGCTCTCTCGCGCGAGCGCGAAGCGCCGGCGGCGCCCACGCCGTCCGCCGTTGCTTCCGCGCCGCCTGCGCCAGTCGCGGAGCCGGCCGCCAGCGTAGCCGGCTTGGCCGCGCAGCCCGCGGCTACAGAGGAAAGCCTGGACGAGGAGGTCGCCATGGATTTCCACGACGAGGGCGGGCAGGACGAGCCAAAGCCGAGCAAACCGGCGAAGCGGAAGCATTTCGCGTCCGTGCTCGACGCGGCGCTGCACAGCTGCTCGACCTCGAGCGTGGACGGACTGAGCCGCCAAATCATCGAGCAGAGCCGCTGCATCAACCCGAAGGCGGTGGTGCGGCTGCCCTCACGCCCGAACCTCGTCCTCGGTGAGCAGGTGTTCCCTTATCTGGAAGCGGCGGCCCGCGACCAGCTGACGCGCGCGCTCGATAAGCACCGCGACAAGACGATGACCATCAACAGCGCGCTCAGGACGGTCGCGCAGCAGTATTTGGTGTGGCGTTGGTCAGCCAACCGGCGTTGTGGGGTGCCACTCGCTACACCTCCGGGTGAGAGCAATCACGAGAGCGGGTTGGCGCTCGACATCGCGGAACAAGCCGCCTGGCGATCCGCGCTGGAGGCGCACGAATTTCGTTGGTTGGGCGCGTCGGATCGGGTGCATTTCGATTTCAAGGGCAGCGGCGCGACCCCGCAAAACAACACGGACGTGCTCGCGTTCCAACAGCTCTGGAACAGGAACCATCCCAACGACAAAATCTCCGAGAGCGGACGCTACGGCCCGGCCACCGAGCAGCGCCTGAAGAAGGCGCCCGCTGACGGCTTCCCGCTCGGCGCGAGCTGCGCGAAAGGCCGCGGCGTGCAGTCGGCAGGCGCGAGCAAGAACCGGCGTTGAGCCGCGAGCAGGCTGCGCCGAGCTGGGAGCCCGCGCTGCGCGGCGTCCGTGCTAGCGCGGAGTAGCCATGCCCAAGACGGCGCAGCCCGACCTCGAATTTCACGCCGACGTCACCCTGTTCGACTGCTACTCGCTGTTGTTCCGCGCCTTCCACGCGTTGCCGCCGATGTGCACGGTGCGCGGCGAAGCGACCAACGCGCTGTACGGCCTTTGCTCCGTCGTGCTCAAGATCCTGCGCGAAGGGCGCTCAGCGGAGTTCGCGTTTGCGATCGACGCTCCGCAGCGCACTTTTCGGCGCGAGCAGTACGAGGACTACAAGGGACACCGGCCAGCCGCGCCCACGCCGCTGCGCGAACAAATCGCGCGCTTACCCGCGTTGCTGGAGGCGTTCGGCGCGCCCGTGTTCTGTGCGCCGGGCTTCGAAGCGGACGACGTGCTGGCGACGCTCGCCGAGCGCATCGCCGCAACGCGTTCCGCTTTGATCGTGAGCGGGGACCGCGATTTGTTCCAGCTCGTGCGCGAGGAGGTGAAGGTGTGGTTCGTCGGCGCGCGCGCCAAGGACGCGACGTTGATCGATCTGGCCGCCATCGAGGCGCGCTATGGTCTGCCGCCCGCGCGGCTGCCGTCGTACGCCGCGCTGGTCGGTGACAGCTCCGACAACCTGGAGGGTGCGCCGGGCGTCGGCCCCGTGACGGCGGCCAAGCTCATTCGCGAGCACGGCTCGGTGACAGCGCTGCTCGCCAACGTCGACGGCGTCACGCCTGCGAAGCTTCGGGACAGCCTGAGGAGCGCAGCAGAGCGGCTGCTCTTGAACGAGAAGCTCTCGCGCTTGGAGCGTGACGTGCCCTTGCCGGAGGGGCCGCTCTCGGGGCCGCTGCGTCCGGCGGCGTTGGAGCGCTTGCGTGGGCTGTTCAACGAGCTCGAGTTCAAGAGCCTGCTGCCGCGCCTGGCCGCGCTACCCGTGAGCAACTGAGCTTGGCGCTCACGACGTGAGCAAATTGAGGGCGGCTCTCAAATTGGTTTTTGCATCCCTGCCGCATTCTCGCCGCTCGATGGCGTGCAGGGCCTGGCGAATTGCGCGCTCGCGAAAGCCGAGGTTCCGCAGCGCGAGTCTCACCTGCGTGTAGACATTGCACTTGGTCAGCGGAGCAGCGCCATTGCGGGCGCGATGTGGTGTGCTCGTGTGAGGCGGCCCTGCCATCGTTTCAGGGACGCGATCATCGTTGAGAAGCGGCGCTGCCGCGCAGATGGCGCTGCACGGTGCGCAGCCCGAGGCCGAGCCGCCGCGCGGCGCGCGCGCGGTTGCCGTTCTCCAGCGCCACGGCGGCCTCGATGATGCGATCGATCGTGTCCGCGAGCGGCTGATCCAGGCGCACCTCCAGCGTCGCCGCCGCGCTGTTCGCCCGCGCGCCGGCCTGGATCGGCGCCGGTAAATCCGCCACGCGCACCGGCCGTCCCGCGCGCAGCAGACAGAGCTGCTCGACCACGTTGCGCAGCTCGCGGATGTTGCCCGGCCAGTCATACTGGCGCAGCGCCGCGGCCGCGCCGCGCGTGAGCTCGGGCGCGGCGACGCGGTGCTTGCTCGTGAGCTGCGCGGTCAGCTCGCTGATCAGCGGCGGAATGTCGGCGCGGCGATCGCGCAGCGGCGGGATCTGCAGCGTGACGCCTTGGATGCGATAGAAGAGATCGGCGCGGAAGGTCTGGCGTCGCACCTCGTCTTCCAGAGGGCGCAGGGTGGCGCAGATCAAGCGCACGTCGGCGTCCAGCTTTTCGGTGCCGCCCACGCGCATGAAGCGCCAGCTCTCCAGAAAGCGCAGCAGCTTGGCCTGCAACGGCAGCGGCAGCTCGCCAATCTCGTCCAAGAACAGCGAGCCGCCCGCGGCCACCTCGACCTTCCCGCGCGCGAGCTGGTTCGCGCCGGTGAAGGCGCCGCGCTCGTGACCGAACAGCTCGCTCTCGAACAGCCCTTCTGGGATCGCCGCGCAGTTGATCGGTACGAAGCGCTCAGCGCGGCGACGCGAGAGCTCGTGGATGCGGCGTGCCAGCACCTCTTTGCCGGTCCCACTCTCTCCGACCAGGCAAACCACGACCTCTTTGTCCGCGATGCTGCTGAGCACGCGGTTCAGCCTGCGCATGACGCTGGAGACCATCACGGGTTCGATCAGCACGTTGATTTGGCGTTTGGTGGCCACAGCTACTCGACTAGACCGCGTCAATTTGACGCTAAACGCGCTTGGAGACCACTCGGCGCTGTCATTCGCGGCCATGACCTCGAAAAGGCAGCCATTTTCTCGCGCGGTACGCGGCTTGCGTAGTGCTCGCGCGTGTCGAAGCTCGAGCAACGCGTGCTGGTGGTCTCCAGCGATCATGAAACTCGCGACAGCGTCCAAGGTTACTTGATGCAGGTGGGCGCGGCGACGTACGGAGTCTCCGCGCTCGAGGATGCCCCGCCCGCAGCCGATCACTGTGACGCGGTGCTGCTCTTCGCCGATGACTATCCGCCGCTCGAAGCGCTGCGCTTGCTGTCTACGGTGTCAGTCAAGGTCTGCGTGGTGGTCACGTCGCGGCTCGACGCAGCAGATGCGCTGCGGAGCGCCATGCGCGGTCCCGCGCAGCTCGTAGTGCTGCGCCGTCCGGCGTGGGGCTGGATGCTGCTCGACGCGCTGCGCTCGGCTTTCGATCAGAATGGTTCATAGCGTGTCCAGACGTAAATCGCTTCTCTCTGCTTTTCCTGCTTTCAATCCGGTCGCGTGGCAGTTGCCGGTCGCTGCGGCGATGCGGCGCACGTTCGCTCAGGGCTACGATCGCGCGGCGCTGCGCGCGGATGTGCTCGCCGGCATCGTCGTCGGCATCGTCGCGCTGCCGCTCTCGATGGCGCTCGCCATCGCGGTCGGCGTGCCACCGCAGCACGGCCTCTATACCGCGATCGTCGGCGGTATGGTGATCGCCCTCACGGGCGGCTCGAAATTCCAGATCAGCGGCCCGACGGCGGCCTTCGTGGTGATCCTGGCGCCCATCGTGTCGCGCAATGGGCTGGCTGGCTTGCTCACCGCGGGCCTGCTGGCGGGCTTTCTGCTGATCGCCATGGGTGCCGCGCGGCTGGGGCGCCTGATCCAGTACGTGCCGCACCCGGTGACGACGGGCTTCACGGCGGGCATCGCGACGGTGATCGCGACGCTGCAGCTCAAGGACGTGTTCGCGCTGCCCATCGCGCATATGCCGGAGACCTACCTAGAAAAGGTGCGCGCGCTGTGGCAAGCGCGGGGCGCCGCATCGCTGACGGATTTCGCGAGCGCGCTGGCGACGCTGTCGTTGCTCTTACTCTTGCCGCGCAAGTTCCCGCGGCTCACGGCGCGCGTCCCCGCGCCGCTGATCGCCATCGCCGGGGTGTCACTGGCGAGCGCGCTCGCGGCGCGCTGGCTCGGCTTCGAAGTGGCCACCATCGGCTCGCGCTTCCAAACGGTGGTCGGCGGGCGCACGGTGGTCGGTATCCCGCAAGTGCCGCCGTTGCCGATGCTGCCCTGGGGCGCCGGCGGGCTCACCTTGGGCTCGTTGAACCAGCTGGCCTCGGCGGCGTTCGGCATCGCCATCCTGGGCGCTATCGAGAGCCTTTTGTCGGCGACGATCGCCGACGGCATGACCGGCAAGAAGCACGATCCGGACGCGGAGCTCATCGGCCTCGGCATTGGCAACGTCATCGTGCCCTTCTTCGGCGGCATCGCCGCCACGGGCGCGCTGGCGCGCACCGCGACCAGCGTCCGGGCCGGCGCGCGCTCACCGATCGCCGCGGTGGTGCACTCCGTGGTCGTGCTGCTCGCCATCCTGCTGTTCGCGCCTTTGGTGGCGTATGTTCCGATGGCGTCGCTCGCGGGTCTGCTGCTCCTCGTGGCCTGGAACATGTCGGAGGTGCGACATTTCATCAATATCCTGCGCATCGCGCCGAAGAGCGACGTGTTCGTGCTGCTGCTCTGTTACGTGCTCACCGTCGTGTTCGACATGGTGGTCGCGGTGTCGGTGGGCGTGGTCTTGGCGGCTTTGCTGTTCATGCGGCGCACCGCGGAGCTGACGCACTCGCGCATCTTGGAGGCCAAGCGCGGTGAATCGGAGCACGATCTCGCACCTGGCGTCGTGCTCTACGAGATCGCGGGGCCGCTGTTCTTCGGCGCCGCGCAGAACGCGATGGGCGCGCTGGGCAGCGTCGGCGCCGACGCGCGGGTGATCGTGCTCGCGCTGGGCGGCGTACCGTCCATCGACGCGACGGGATTCGTCGCCCTCGAGAGCGCGATCATGCGGCTGCGCGGGCTGCACAAGGCGGTCGTCCTGGCTGGACCGCTGCCGCAACCTCGCAAAGTCTTCGACAAAGCGAACTTGCCCCGGCACCACGAGCACGTGCATTTCGCGCCCACGCTCTCCGAAGGGCTGGCGCTCGCGCGCGCGCTCGCCGCGCACGAGCGCGCGCATTGTCCGACGCCGGAGCCAGCTCCCGGAGCGCTCCCTGATTTGGATCAGCTACATCATAAAGACGCCGCCGCGCGCTGACGCTCGGTCCTCCATACGCGCGACGGGCACGAAAGCCCTTGACCGAAAGTGGTACGGCAAGTACCACTTCAGCCGCGAAGGTGACGCGGCGCGCGCGCCGTGTACCTGTGGAGAACGGGAGATAAATCGCATGACGGTTTCCGTGTACGAACGAATTGGCGGAGATGCCGCGGTGGACGCAGCGGTCGATCATTTCTACCGCAGGGTGCTGCTCGACGAGCGCATCTCGCGCTTCTTCGACACCATCGACATGGACCTGCAGCGCGCGAAGCAAAAGGCCTTTCTCACCTTCGCATTTGGCGGTCCGGCGCAGTACAGCGGCAAAGCCATGCGCGCGGCGCACGCCAGCATGAAGCTCGACGATTCGCATTTCGATGCCGTCATGGAGCATTTGGCCGGAACGTTGCGTGATCTGAAGGTCTCAGAAGAGCTCGTCGCGGAGGTCGCCGCCATCGCCGAGTCGGTGCGCAGCGAAGTGCTCAACCGCTGAGGGCCCAGCCATGATTGAATTCGAAGGCAAGCGCTACGCGCCGGCAGAGTCCGAGAGCGTGCTCGATTGTCTGCTGAGAAACGGCGCGCCGGTGAGCTCGGCGTGCCGCAGCGGAGCGTGTCAATCGTGCGTGCTCAGGGCCAGCGCCGGTGAGGTGCCGCCAGAAGCTCAGCGCGGCCTCAAGCCCAGCCAGCAACAGCAAGGCTTCTTTCTCGCTTGCATGTGCCGGCCGCGCGCGGATTTGCAGATCGAGCGCGCGCATCATGCCGAGCGCTACCCGTCGCGCATCTTGCGCGTGGAGCCGCTTTCGCCGCTGGTGATCCGCGTCTGGCTCAGCCGCCCGGCGAGCTTCGACTTCAAGGCGGGTCAGTTCGCGCAGCTGCAGCGCATTTCGGACGGCCTGACGCGGCCGTACTCGATCGCGTCGCTACCCGAGGAAGACGAGCTCGAGCTGCACGTCGCGCGTCTACCCAGCGGGAAGATGAGCGGCTGGCTGGAGCACGCCGTGGGTGAGCCGGTTCAGCTCTCGGGTCCGTTCGGCGACTGCTGCTATCAAGAAGGGGAGGCGGAGCGGCCGCTGTTGCTAGCGGGAACGGGCACGGGCATCTCGCCGTTGGCGGGAATTTTGAAGCAGGCCGCGCGCCGTCGGCACCAGGGCAGCGTCACCCTGTTTCATGGCAGCCCCGAGGTGTCGGGTCTTTACTTACGAGCCGAGCTCGAGCCGCTGGCGGCCGATTTGCCCTCGCTCAAGCTGATCGGCAGCGTCCTGCAGGGCACGGATTCCGACGTGGGCGAGCGGGGCGCGTGGCGTCTCGAGCGAGCGCCGCTGGACCAGCTGCTGTTTTCGCAGTACCCAAAGCTCGATGAGCATCGGCTCTATTTCTGCGGCAACTCCGAGCTGGTGCGCAAGCTCAAGAAGCGGGCGTACCTGGCGGGCGCTTCGCTCCAACGCATTCACGCCGATCCGTTCTCTGCCGCGAGCTGAGGCCCGCTGCGAGCACGCCGGGGGCAGCCCAGCGTGCAGCTGACGACTTACACGGACTACGCATTTCGCGCGCTGATCGCGCTCGGCTGCGTCGCGCCCGAGAAGCTGACCGCCGCGCAGATCGCCGAGAGCTACGATATTTCGCTGCACCACCTGCTCAAGGTGGTGCAAAAGCTCGCTGAACGCGGCTACGTCGAGACCACGCGGGGCAAGTCGGGCGGCGTGCGCTTGGCGGTGGAGCCGCGCACGCTCAAGCTGGGACAGATCGTGCGCGACATGGAGCCGGAGCTCGGGCTCGTCGCTTGCTTGCGCGATGGGGACGCGGCGTGCGCCATCTTGCCGGATTGCAGCTTGAAGTCGATCCTGGCCAACGCGACCGAGCACTTCATCGCCGAGCTCGACCGGCACACGCTGGCCGAGCTGATCGCCTCCAAGTCGCGCCTGCGCGGCTTGCTGCAGCTTGGCCGAGTGAGACAGCTCAGTTCGTGAACAGCCGCGGCGCCGGCGCGTCCAGCGCTTCGCGGATAGCGGCGAGCACCTGGTCGGGATCGAACGGCTTGCGCAAGAGCTCGAACCCAGTCTTGCGCGTGAGCGCGTCCACGTTCGCGCCCGCGGTGTACCCGCTCGACAATAGGATCTTCGTAGCGGGTCGCAGCGCCTGAACGCGCTCGATGATCTCGGCGCACTGCAGGCCGGGCATGACCACGTCGAGGAGCAACAGGGAATACTCGTCTCGCGCCAGCGCGCGACAAGCCGCCTCGCCGTCGCCGACGGCGGTGACGCGATAGCCCGCGCGCTCTAGGATGCGGACCACCACCGCGCGAACCTGCTCGTCATCCTCGGCGACGAGCAGGCGCTCACTTCCCGCGCGCGGGGCGCGCCGCAGCTTGTTGCCGACCGCTTCGGCGGGGCGCTCCAGCACGGGTAAGTAGACTTTGAAGGAGCTGCCGAGCCCGGGCTCGCTGTAGCAATGCAACATGCCGCCGTGTTGGCGTACGACGCCGTAGGCGACGGCCAAGCCGAGCCCAGTGCCGGCGCGCTGGCCCTTCGTCGTGAAGAACGGCTCGAAGATGCGCTCCTGAACTTCTCGGGACATGCCGGTGCCGGTGTCCGTCACGGTGATCAAGACGTAGCGGCCCGCCTTGGCCCACGGATGCGCCTCGGTGTAGCGACCGTTGAGGAGCACTTCCTCGGTCTGCACGCTCAGTCGCCCTCCGTCTGGCATCGCGTCCCGCGCGTTCACGAACAGGTTCATGAACACCTGGTCGATCTGCGAGGCATCGCCCTCGACCAGCGGCAGCGCGCGCACGCCGCAGAGCTCGATGCTGATGCTCTCCGGCAGGACGCGACGAGCGAGCTCGATCAACAGTCGCAGCTGCAGGTTCATGTTCAGCGGGCGTAGCGAGAGCGCCTGCTCGCGGCTCATGGCCAAGAGCTGTCGCGTGAGATCGCCTGCGCGCTTGCTGGCCGCGTGGATCGCCTGGATCTCGACGTGGCTGGGCGTGGCGGCGAAGACCTTCTCCACCTGCGCCGCGCTGGCCATGATCACCGTCAACAAGTTGTTGAAATCGTGCGCCACGCCGCCCGCGAGCAGGCCCAAGCTCTCGAGCTTTTGCATTTGCAGGATGCGACGCTCGAGCTCCTGCCGCTCTTTGCCGGCGGCCGCGCGCTCCTCCAGGAAGCGAATGCGGCTGGCGGCGACGGACAGCTGGCTGGCCATGCCGACCAGGTAGGCGACGTCCGCGTCGCTCAACGTGCGGCAGTTCTCGCTATTGAAGCTGCCGAGGCCGAAGAACCCGAACGGCTTGTCGAGCAAGCGCAGCGGCACGTTGACCAGCGTGCGATCACCCAGCTTCTCCGCGATCGATTGGTTGGTGCGCGGGTCGCTGCGCGCGTCGTAAATTACTATCGGCTCGTCTGCCTTCATCATCGCTTCCAAGAAGCGATCGCCCTTCACCTCGAGGGTCGGCGCCACTTGCCACATCACCTCGCGTTGCTCTCCGGCGACTTCGATCAACTTGA
The DNA here is from genome assembly GCA_966250485.1 of uncultured Sorangium sp. Lineage (GTDB taxonomy): Bacteria > Myxococcota_A > Polyangia > Polyangiales > Polyangiaceae > PMG-095. The sequence continues at coordinate 9,864 of CBINHN010000106.1, forward strand.
GCTCGTCAGCGCCCTCGCGCTCCGCGAGCAACAGCCACACGTGGTCGTAGCCGAGCGCCGTCTTCACTTCTTCTTGGGCTACGGCGAGCAGGTCGCTGAAGGATGCGGCCTTTTGCAGTCGGCGCGCGAAGTGGAGTAGGCGGTTGCTGACTGGTTCGACCATGAACGCGTCTCGTGCCTCCAGAGCGGACTATGACCCCTCTGCTACGCGTAGCGCTCGGCGCACCCGTCTGTCAACGCGTCTTCGTCGAGCTAGCGAGTCGGCGAACTTCGACGCAACGGGTGATGGTGATTGGTAACAACGTTGCTGCGATTCCAATACTCGCTCACGCTGTCGGTGCCAAAGCGCGTGTGTGTGCGCGTCGGTTCGCGGGCGCGGCTCCGTTGGCACCAGCCTGGCAGCGGCACGGTGGTGTCAGAACTCCGTCACGAGCTCGTGGGTTCGGTAAACGCGCCCATCGCAAAGCTGGCGCATGGGGCGTGAGCGGAAGGCGCCTGGCCGGAACCGCCGCTGAAACGCTGTTTAAGTGGTGGCGACATGGCGTCTTACCTGCGCTCTTTTGGCCGTAACGCCCCGACGAAACCGCTCATTTCAAAATGTAGAGGAAGGTGATTATAAGGGCTCCGACGCGGCGCATCGACATGCCGCGCGAGACATCGCGATTGGAGGTCGGACATGAAATCGATCATGCTCGGAGTACTCGCCCTGACGATGGCCGCCGGCATTGCGGTGACCGCGTGCGGTGACGACGATGACAATCAGGGTGCGACCGGCGGTAAGGGCGGCAGCGGAGGCACTGGCGGCACTAGCGGCACTGGCGGGAGCGCAGGAAATAACTCAGCCGGCGACGGCGGCGCGGGTGGCGGTGGAGACGCCGTCGCGCGCGGCGATTACTTGGTCAACCACGTCTTGGCCTGCCCCGATTGCCATACGCCGCGCCGCGCCGATGGCAGCCCGGACGCGAGCAAGATGTTGGCAGGCAACCCAGCCTTCGCGGATCTCGTCCCCGAGGACGATGAGATGGGCCTCGTGCCAACACCCAATCTGACGCCCGATATGGAAACCGGGCTCGGCGCTTGGAGCGATGAACAAATCAAGGATGCGTTTCAGAACGGCGTCGATGACGACGACGAGCCGCTGTTCAGCTTGATGCCGTATTACATGTATCACAACCTGACAGACGCCGACGCGGACGCGATCGTCGCGTACTTGCGCTCCATTCCAGCCGTCGAAAATGAGATCCCGGAGCGCCAGGAGCTCCCGTTTCCGGTGATGCAAGCTTCTCCGATACCGGAGAGCGAAGTGCCGCAGACGACCTTGGAAACCAGCGACTCGAAGTACGCGAGCGCGCAGAATGGTCGCTACTTGGCGATGGTGTCCTGCATCGAGTGCCACACGCAGCACACGGATTCAGCCGTACCCATCGATCTCACGATGCTCTTCGCCGGAGGGGAAGACTTCCCGGCGGCGACGCTGGGCTTGCCATCGCCGCCGTTCCCTGAGCACATCTACTCGGCGAACATCACGCCGCACGCGACGGGGCTACGCGACTGGAGCGCCGAGGACGTGAGGAAGGCGTTGCAAGAGGGCGTCGACGACGAAGGCCGCATGCTCTGTCCTCCGATGCCGGCCGGGCCCCAAGGACCCTTCGGCGGCCTCACGGATGAGGACGCGCTCGACATCGGCACTTATCTGACGACCATCGAGCCCATCGAGAACGACGTCCCCGAGTGCGAGCTCAGCCTCGGCGGCAACGGCGGGGCTGGCGGCGCGGGTGGCGCGGGTGATGGCGGAACGGG
>CBINHN010000107.1:0-11442 GCA_966250485.1 uncultured Sorangium sp.
AAGCCGGCTCTAAGCCGCGGCGGCGCGGAGCTCGTCGAAGGAGCGAATGAGGAAGCCGTGCGGCGTGGTTTCGACCGCGCCGGCGCGCTCCCAGCGCTTCATGATGCGCACGACGGTCTCCAGTGAGGTGGACACCCACTCGGCGAGCTCTCGGCGGCTCAGGGCCACGGGCAGCAGATGAGTGCCGTCTTCCAGATCATCGCCGTATTGGTCCGAGAGCTTGAGTAGGATGGTGGCCAAGCGCGCCTCGACGCTGCCGGCGCTGAGTACGTCGATCTTGTCGTGGAGCGCGCTGAGCTTGACGCGCAGGTTCTCGCACATGGCTGTGGCAATTTGCGGGCACGCTTGCATCGCGCTCAGAAAGAGCTCGCGAGGGACGACGATCACGGATGCGTGCGGCGTTGCCACGACGGCGTCGGCCGGATACGGCAGGCCGCGCACGAGCACCGCGTCACCGACAGATTGCGGCGCACCCAGGCACGCGCACAACATGGCCTGGCCACTCGGGCTTCGCCGCATCAGCTTCACGAGGCCCTTGCTGATGACGGCCAAGCCGAGCGGCGCGTCGCCTGCGCTCCACAGCGCCTGCCCGCGATGATACTCACGCGCGAACGCGCTCTCCGCGAGCGGGTCGAGTACCTCGCCGGGGACGCCGCAGAGAATCGGGGTGCGCGCCAAGTGCTGCTTGAGCACTCTGGAGTCCATCGCACCCACTATCCCGTTCCGGTTGAGGGCGGTCAAACGGCTCAGACTCGTTCTCGCCCGCGAGCTGACGAGCGTCATCGCGCGACGGCCGGCTATGCCCGCGTGTTAGAGCGGCGTCGGCTTGCGGTAAGCGCAGCGAGCGAAGGGCTTGCAGCGCGCGCCGCGCAGCGCGAGGCCGGTGAACAGCGGACACTCGACGCAGAGCTCGAGCCCAATGCGTCCACGACGTGGGCAGTCCACCAGCAGCTCGTTCCAGGATACCTCGCCTTCTACACGGCGCGAGATGACACGCAGCAGTCGGGATGGAGGAGACATGGCTCATTCAGAAGCGGTTACTTGGATTGGCTTCGTTGGCGGTGGGAGCTCAGTATCCGCAAACGCAGCGGACCAGCTCGACGGTCCAGGCGTAGGGACCCGCAGGATCAGTGTGAGACGCCTGGTAACCTTCGTTGAGACAGGGCGCGCCGGGGTCCTCGGCGCCAAAGCAGAGCGGATCGTCCGCGTTCGAGCAGCCGGGATGCGCCCGCACGCAGGCGAGCAGCGCCTGACAGCTCTGGACGGGATACAGGTTGAAGACGTCCGCGCCATTCGCGCGCTCGCAGGCGAGGTGTTTGCAGCAGCCGTCGAGGCGACTCCACTCACACTGCGCCACAGGCCCGTCACACGCGCTGGCGCCGCCGCTCGCTTCTGGTGCGCTCAGACCGAAGACGTCGCTGACGAGGCTGCCGCCGGTGTTGCTCACCCCGCCCGTGAGCGGTGCTCCAGCGACGGCGCCGCTCGCTGAACCGCCCGTTCCTCCTCCGCCTCCGCCCGTCGCGAGGGCAGGTCGAGAGCCGCCGAGCCCATCGCTCGCAGCGCTCGGCGGCTCTCCTGAAATGGCGCACGCGCAGCAGAGCACCGCCAATGAGAGGGAAGCCGTAGGAGGCGTCAATAAACGATGACGGGCGGCGGTGGTGCGGCCTTCTTCTGCTTTCCCAAGCATGGTGGCTCCTCTCCCCAGATCAGCTCGCCGGCGCTATACACGGTAATCTTGGGTGTCTTGACGACCGCGTCCGGCGCGCCCGGCGCGAGCGATTGCAGACTCCAATCGTTCGTTGGATCCCACGGGCAGCCGGGGTTGTTCTGCACGCCGTAATCCAACAACACGTCTCGCGGCGCTCCGATCGCGGGGATGAGGCCCCAGAACTTGGCGCCGGTGTAGTCGAATTCGAAGTAGTATACGGCTTTGTCCTTGTCGCAGGCGATGGGTCCCTTCATCTCCGTGGGATCGGGGGGAGTCGCGCTCGGGCCCGTGTCACGCATGAGCTGCGCGGTGACCGCCGTGCGTGGGTCGAGCTGCGCGGCGATGACCTCGCTGGCGTCGAAGAAGAAGCGCACCGTGAGTGTCTCGTCATAGCGCGGCGGATGAATGGACTCGTTCATGGTGCGGATGTTGACTTGGGTGCGGCACGCCCCGAGCTCGCCGTTGAGGTTCGCCATCGCGTAAAACTCGTCGATCGGCGGCTCGAGCGGCGGGAACTGCGGCAGCGGACACTGACCGGCGCCGCGCGTGGCGTAGTGCGCCGCGAGCGCGGCGGTGAGCGCTGCGTTGTAGTCGATGGTCACCTCGTTCGAGCCGTAGTCGTCGCGCGCGTCCACGTGCGAGCCGTCAGCGCGCGGGCCGTTCACGAGCGCGCCCCAGATGATGTGTCGATTCTCCTTGGGCGTGCTCGGTAGGCCGAAGATCGACGCGTGCCCGGCCGCGTGATGCGGCTGCAGCGCGTAGCTCTGCGTGTAGCCCATAACGTAGGACTTGCCGAGCGCATTGCTGCCGAGGATGTAGTCCATCTGACGTCGCGCCCAGTCGACGAGGCTTGGTGTCTCAGCGTCGCTCGGGAAGTACTTGCTGAAGAGCAAGGTCGTGAACTGCGCGGCGGCGTTGTAGCGCGCCGAGCCCCAGCTCATGTACATGTAGAAGCCGTCGGGCGTCGCGGGTCCCGTCGCGAAGCCGCGCGCCATTTGCCGCGCGATCTCGACCCAGCGCGGCGCCATCGGAGCGCTACGCTCCGTCATGAGCTGCGCGAGCTTGATGATGACGCCGGCGCGCACGGCGTCCCAGGAATGGGGCGAGCTCTCCGCCCACGCGGGGACCCAGACTCCGGGCGTGGGCGCCGCGATCAATAGGTTGGATTGGGAGCCGAAGGACAACCAGGGGCGCGGCCCGCTGACGATGGCGTCCAGGTACTCCGCGTGCGCCGCCGGGTTGACCAGGTACAGCCAGAGCGCGGCCCAGGCGAGATCGTCCGTGGAGCTGTTGGAGGTATAGAGGCCCCCGTCGTCCTGAGCGCGCGTCTCCGGGTAGCGCGCGGCAAACTCGTACAGCGCCTTCGCGTAGTCGACGCAACGTTCGGCGTAATCGACGTCGTCCTGCGTCTTGCGCTGCTGGTAAGTGACCAAGCCAGTGAGCGCCAGCGCGGCAGCGGCCGCAGCGGTGACGTCTGCGGCGGGCTGCTCGTCCCAAACGAAGTAAGCCTTGCGCGGACAGAGGTCCGAGCGCCGCAGCTCGGGAGGCATCCAAAAGCAGGAGTGATCGCTGGCGTCGCCGATCTGGTGCGCATATGCGACGAGCTTGCCTTGCGCGTCGCGGAAGGTGGCCTTCATGAAGAAGTCTGCGGCCCAGCGGATTTGTCCGAGCGCCTCTTCAGCCAAGCCGGTGCTCGCATAGGACTCCGGGTACTCGTAGAGGCTCCAGGCCAGCATCGAGGCCGCGTAGGCGGTGGTCAGCGTGAACTTGATGTAATCGCCGGCGTCGTAATATCCGCCCGCGAGATCGACTTCGCCGTCGCCGTCCGGATCGAGCACCGCGCGCTCGCGCTCGATGAAGGACTGCGGTAGGTTGACGCCGTTCGGCGCGTTCGCGTCGAGCTTGATGTGCGCGTCATCCAGGTGAGCGTCGCCACGCCACTGCACGTCAGTGCAATGGACGCCGGGGCCCGACTTGTTGACGTTGAAGAACCACAGCGATTTTTGCAGTGCCTCAGCCCAGGGGCCCGCTGCGCCGACGCAGCTGTAGTTCTTGGGGAAGGGCTCCGGGATGCATACGCGGGCCGGCGTTTCTTCCGTAGTGATTCCGCTCGGGTCGATGTTCACGCGCGGCCCTTCTCCGCGCTGCGGAACGCGCGCGGGCGCGCCGCCGGTCGCCGCCGTCGGAGGTGCGACGTCATGACGCGGATCAGCCGCGGGCGTGGAGCACGCCGCCAAAGCAAGCAGGCAGGCCATGCGGGAACAGAGCAACTTCAGCTGATTGTTCGTGGGGTCCATCGTTCAATCCGTGCGCCGTCGCCGGGATCGTCGGCACCCTGCGTGAGCGGTCGTGCTGTGCCGCCGCACAGCGAGGGTGGAGTTCGCACCTGCGAGCTCCGCTGCAGCATGCCAGTGATTCGAGCCGAGTCAGCCGGATTCCGAGTAGCGCGAGCGCTGGAGTTGACGCCTATCAAGCGCGCGGCGTGAGCCAACCCGCAGGCGGCGCGCTTCACATGATCGAAGTCAGCGCTCACTCGCGCGGGCGTCGAGCGCCGAGCATGAACTCGACCACGTCGCGCGCCGAATACGAGGTCTGGCCCGGCGGAACGAAGCGGGAGAGCTCATTCAGCGCGTCTCCCGCGGTGAGCAGCGGCAGCTCGTGTCCGTGAGCTCTCGCCTGGCCCAGGCCTATCGTCGCGAGGAGCTGGTTACAGAGGCAGAGTTTGTTGACGGTGTCAGCTGCAGAGCCGCCCTTGCCGACGTAGGCGGCCACCGGCTCGCCCGGACAACGGTAGCCAATCCGGCCCTGCTCATCGCTGAAGGCGCGGCGTAGATAGCCGAGATCACACACGCGCTCGCGCTGGCGCAGCGCCTGGATTTCATCCGGCAAATCGAGGCGCTCCACGCGCTTGAAGGGATAACCGGTGGGAGACGCCTCGAAATCGGTGACTACCCGCGCTCGCCCGCTGAGCGCTCGTGCGATGACGTCCGCTTTGAGGTGCGCGGCCATGCCCGATTCGTCGCAGAACGCGAAGGCCGTTCCCAGCTGCACGCCGCTTGCGCCCGCGCTGAGCGCGCTGGCGAGGCGTTCCGGAGAGGCGGCGCTCCCGGCAAGCCAGAAAGGAACGCCGAGCGCACGAAATTCCTCTGGCTGCGGCACATCGCGCGGCCCGAACGCCGAAGCGCCGTGAGCGCCGGGCGCGCGACGCGGCGGCGCGTTGTGGCCTCCCGCGGTGTGGTCTTCCACGATGAAGCCATCGACGCGACCCTGGGTCTTCTTGATGAGCACCTTCGCCAGCACGTGCGACGAGACGACCGCGAAAAAGCTCGGCCGCGGTAGCTCTGTCACGGCCTCGCCGAAGAGCGCTCGGGGATCGAAGCTCAGCTTCGGAGCCGCCTCACTGGTGCCGTTCTCGAGCGACAGGCTCAGCTCGGCCGGCCGCCACTCGGACAGCTGCTCGATGGCCTCTGGGATCGCCGATGGAATGCCGGCGCCCATGACGACGACGTCGACACCCGCGAGCAGCGCTCCGAAGAGCGACGGCAGCGTCGGCGTCTGAATCTTCTCCAGATAGTTGATGCCCACCAGACCGCCGCTCTCCTTAGCGAGGGCGACCTCGACGAAATTCGCGAGCACGAGCAGCTCCTGGCGCTCGCGCGACATCCCGGCGTTGGGCAGTGGAAGTAGCGAGAACGCCTGCTCCGGAGCCTTGCCTTGCGGGCGCAGATACTTGCGCAAGCAGCGCTCCGCGACGTGCGGCCAAGGGAACCAGCTCATGCCACGCCGCAGATCACCGCTCGCATCTCCGAGCTGGAGTCGCCGCACGAACACGGTGTCGATTCCCGTCCCCGAAACCACGCCCAAGCAGCCGAGCGCGGCCGTCGCGCGCGCTAGTCGGTGGTCGGAAATCCCAATGCCCATCCCGCCTTGCACGAGCACGGGCCATTCGCGTTGCGCATTCATGGCAAGGGGCCATAGCGCCTCGCGGTATAAAAGCGGCATCGATTCGGCCGTGAGTGGCGCGCGCTTCACGCGGAGTTGATCCATGTCAATACGCGGTTCGCGAAGGGCGTCTTTTGGCACGTTCGTGGCCAAGGCATGCCGTTGCGCAAAAAGGTAGCGAGGCGCACCTCGGCCGGCGTAATGTGCCCAAGCGCGAGCTGGCCGAGGACCGCGAGGTCAGCGGCGCGCTCTCAGGAACGCCGAGGAGGAAGAATGCAGTCGGTAACCATTCACGCGCCGCTGAAGATCGTCGCTTTGGTCGTGCTCCTGCTCATGGCGGGCGCGGCCCTTTACGCGGGGTATATGGCCGTGACTCACTGGACCGGTATCGGCGTTTAGGAGGCCTGGTGAACAAGAAACAAGCGCGTCTGTTTGCGTTCGGCTCTACCGCGCTCGCTGCGCTGGCCTTCATCGGCATGACGATCGACAGTCACACCCAGTTCGGCAAGCTCACGAACGCTCAGAACATCACGCCGGCCGTCGAGCACGGAAAAGACGTTTGGCACAAATACAACTGCATCAATTGCCACACGCTGTTCGGCGAAGGCGCGTACTACGCGCCGGATCTCACCAAAATCGCGCAACACCGCGGCGCGGCTTATCTGCAGGCCTACCTGAGGGATCCGTCGAAATTCTACGACGAGAATCGCCATCGCCGGCTCATGCCCAAGCAAGATCTGTCCGAACAAGAGATCAGCGACGTGATCGCGTTCTTGGACTGGGTCTCGAAGGTAGACAATCAAGGTTGGCCGCCGCGCCCGATTCTGGTCACGGGGGCGTCGATTCCAGGGACGGATTTCAGCACTCAGCAGCAAGCGACGCAGTCGGCGCGCGGTGGCGCGCTGCCGCCCGGCGCGCGGCCCGTTTCTCCGGAGTCGGATCCCATCGCGCTCGGGCAATCCTTGTTTCGCACCGTGGCGCCGGCCTGCGTCGCGTGTCACTCGGTCGCGCCGGGGGTCAACATGGCGGGGCCGTCCCTGGCCGGGATCGGCTCGCGCGCCAAGCAGCGCATCGCCTCTCCGGAGTACAAGGGCAAGGCCAAAGACGCCGCCGGGTACATCCGCGAGTCCATCGAGAACCCCAGCGCCTACACCGTTCCGGGTGAAATGTACTCGGCCAATGGCCAGTCGTTCATGCCTCCGAATTACAAGAACGACTTGAAGCCCGAACAGATCGACCAGCTAGTCGCCTACTTGTCCACGCTCGAATGATCGGAACCCGCTCATGAGATACCGCTCGCAAGAAGTTGCCTACTGGTATTTTGCCGTAGCCATGCTGCTCTTCGGCTTGCAGCTGGTGTTCGGCCTGCTCTCGGCTACGAAGTACCTCGGTCCGGATCCGCTCCTTTACGTCATGCCGTTCGACGTGACCAAGGTGATCCACACCAATCTGCTGATTGTGTGGGTGCTGACGGGGTTCATGGGGGCGACGTACTGGATGGTGCCCGACGAGTCACGCACGGAGCTCTACAGCGTGAAGCTGGCGTACGCGCAGCTCGGGCTGTGGGTGCTCATGGGCGTGACGGCGGTCATCGGTTACTTCTTTCGCTATGGCACGGGCAACAAGCTCCTCGAGCAGCCGTTGCCGCACAAAATCGTGATCGTGATCGTCATGCTGATGTTCCTCTACAACATCGGGATGACGATCCGGAAGTCCGGGCGTTTCACCACCACCGAAGGCGTGTTGTTGGGGGGACTGGGGCTCGCGGCCGTGCTTTACCTGCCAGCGCTGCTCGAGTTCCACAACTACTCGATATCCATCTTTTACCGCTGGTGGACCATTCACCTGTGGGTCGAAGGCGTGTGGGAGATGATCCAGGGCGGCTTTCTCGCGTACCTATTGATTCGCTTGTCCGGGGCTGATCGTGAGGTGATGGAGAAGTGGTTGTACGTCATCGTCGGCCTGGTTTTCATCGCTGGGATCTTGGGCACGGCTCACCACTACTACTGGGTCGGCGTCCCGCACTACTGGCTCCCGATCGGCGGCATCTTCAGCGCGCTCGAGCCGCTGGCCTTGTTGGGCATGGCCATCTATGCCTACACCGCCATGCGGCGCTCGGGCCTCTCGCACCCGAACACGCTGGCGTTGCACTGGACGCTGGGCAGCACCGTCTTCACTCTGTTCGGTGCCGGCGTATTGGGCCTGGCGCACACCTGGCCCTCGGTGAACAAGTGGACGCACGGCACGCTGATCACCGCGATGCACGGGCACGCCGCATTTTACGGCGCGTACGCGATGATCGTCCTGGCGATGATCACCTACGCGCTTCCTGCCATCACGCCGGGGCGGCGCGAGGGAGGGTCCGCCATTGGTTACTGGGCCTTTTGGCTGCAGGTTGGCGGCATGTTCGGGATGACGATGGCGTTTGCGGCCGCGGGTATTGGGCAGGTCTATCTCGAGCGCATCCTGGGCATCGGCTATCTCGATACACAACTCAAGATACAGGTTCACTTCTTGATGCTGCTCGCGACCGCTACCCTGTTCTCCCTGGGCGTAGGGCTCTTCATCTGGGACTTCTTCCGCCTCCGGCCGAAGTTCGAGCTGTCGACCGAGGCGGAGCCGCTGGGCGCGCCTGCGGCCGGCGCGGCTGACGCGGTTTGAGCATGGAGGGTGCCGCAGAAACAGCTTCGGACCGCGCTGCTCCCTTCTACCTGCCAGTTCGGGACGAGGTGAGCCTGTTCGAGCGATGCTACGCGCGCGAGCTTGCCGTCATGCTCAAGGGCCCGACGGGCTGCGGCAAGACGCGCTTCGTCGAGTATATGGCGTGGCGGCTCGAGCGCCCGCTCGTGACGATCGCTTGTCATGACGACCTGTCTGCCAGCGATTTGGTGGGACGCTATCTGATTCATCACGACAGTACGGTTTGGCACGATGGCCCGCTCACGCGGGCGGCGAGGGAGGGCGCGATCTGTTACCTCGATGAGGTGGTGGAGTCGCGAGCGGATACGGTGGTGGTCTTGCATGCGCTCACCGATCATCGCCGCGTCCTAACCATCGACAAAACGGGGGAGTCCTTGCGCGCGCGCTCCGGCTTCATGCTCGTCGTCTCGTACAACCCAGGGTATCAGCGGATGTTGAAGGACTTGAAGCCCAGCACGCGACAGCGCTTCGTCGCCCTGGACTTCGACTTTCCTGCTCCCGAGGTGGAAGCGCGCATCGTGCAGCGCGAAAGCGGCGCGAGTCACGCCGACGCCACCGCCCTGGTCACGCTCGCGCAGCGCCTGCGAGCCTTGCAAGATCGCGGTCTGGCGGAGGTCCCGAGCACTCGACTCTTGGTCGCCGCCGCGCGGCTCGCGAGCGCTGGCATCGAGCTGCGCACCGCCTGCATGGCGGCGCTGGTCAACCCGCTCTCGGACGAGCCTGCGCTGCTCGCGGCCATGCGTGACCTCGTCGACGCGACGTTCGTCTGATGGCCGAAGCCGAGGACGTCATCGTCGAGGCGGCGCGGCACGCGACGGCGTATGCGCAAGACTTGTGGCAGCGGCGGCGCAGGGCTGACGCTGAGGCGCCCCTCGGCTTCGTGGAGCTGGCACCGCGGCTGTCGCTGCTGCTCACGGCGCTGCACGGTGAGGCGTGGTCTCTACGCGTGGCGCAGCCTCCAGCGCCCGTGACCGCGCTCGCGCGCCTCTTCCTGCGCACGCAGCGGCCCTGGCCCGTGCTCGCTGTGCCATGCGCGTATGGGCGCGCGTTGTGGTTGCCGCGGCAGCTCGATGGCGTACCTGCTCAGCGAGCCATCGAGCTGTTTCGAGCGATGGCCTTGCAGCACGCGGCACGCTCGCGCGTGCGTCCTGCGGAGCTCTCTTCGCGCTTACCGAGCGAGCTCGCGCGCGAGCTGTACCTCGTCCTCGAGGCAGAGGCCGCGGACGCGGCGCTGGCTCGCTCGCTGCCTGGCCTGGAAAGCGCGCTGCGGCGCTTGCGAGAGGCTGCGCGGCGCAGGCGGCCGCCACGGACTCAATTTGCGCCGCGACGGTGGCCGCTCGAGGCGTGGTTTCGAGCTCGCGCGGAGCACCCCTGCGCTGCGACGGAATGGAACTCGGACGCCTTGATCGACGCCGCGCAGCGGCTCGCGGCAGAACGGCAGCCCCTCACCGGGAGCGTGCCGCTCTTGAAGGACTGGTGGACGGGTGACTTTCCCCAGCCGGAGCTCGTCGCTGAATCTGTCTCTTCAGGAACCTCGGAAGCGCAGACCGCCGCGGCGAAGACGCGAAGCGCGCGGCTGCTGCGGCGACCCAAGGTCCGTCGGGCGAGCGAGGGTGAAGACGACCAACAGCCCGGCGCGTTCATGATTCAGACCTCGGAACCGCACGAGCACGCGGAGGATCCGCTGGGTGCGCAGCGGCCGACTGATCGCGACGCCGACAGCGCCGCGGAGGGCCACGCTGAGTCCGTCGCCGAGCTCGCCGAGGCCCGCCTCGTGCGCAGCGCACAGCCGGCCTACGAGGTGCTCTTGTCGGACGACCCTCCGAGCACCGTGCAGGGGGCGCCGCGCCCGCAGCGAGCCACTTCTCTGCGACAGAGCCGCTATCCGGAGTGGGATTATCGTCGGGGCGACTACCGAGATCCGGGCGCGACCGTGTGGGAGTGCGAAGCAGAGCAGGGGTCTGAGCTTTGGGTCGAGCGCACGCTCGCGGCACAACGCGGGATGTTGTTCAGAATTCGTCGACAATTCGAGATGCTGCGGGCACATCCGATCACGCTCCATCGTCAGAATGAGGGTGACGAAATCGATCTAGATGCCTGCATCGAAGCGCGCGCGGACGTCCGCGCCGGCGCCGCGCTGTCGCAGCGCTTGTATCGTCAGGATAGCCTCGTGCGGCGGGACACTGCCATTGTCGTGCTGGTCGACATTAGCGGCTCGACCGACGGCTGGCTCGCGGGCAACCGCCGCATCATCGACGTGGAGCGAGAGGCGCTGTTGCCGCTCTCGGTCGCGCTCGATGCCTTGCGCGAGCCCTACGGCGTACTGGCCTTCTCCGGCGAGGGCCCGGGCGGCGTCACCGTGCGCACCGTCAAGCGGCTCAGTGAGCCCTTCAGTCGCAGCGTCGCGCTGCGCATCGCGGGGCTCGAGCCCGAGCACTACACTCGCGTCGGCGCGGCCCTGCGCCACGGCAGCGCTTTGTTGCTGCAGCAGACAGCGCGGCATCGACTGCTGTTGCTGCTGTCCGACGGAAGACCGAACGACTGCGACCAGTACGAAGGCCGCTACGGCGTAGAAGACACGCGTCAAGCCGTCTTGGAGGCGCGACGCGCTGGGCTCTCCACGTTTTGTCTCACGGTAGATCGCCAAGCAGGGGCCTACATGCCGCGCATGTTCGGAGTGCACCACTATGCGCTGTTGCAGCAGCCCGAGCGCTTGCCCATCGCCCTTCTGGACTGGATGAAGCGGCTGCTCAAACGCTAGCGCCGCGAGCACGTCAGCGCGTTCATCGCAACTGGGGGAAATAGCCGGCTGCGCGCGACGTTCATTCGCTCGTCACGGCGGTGCCCGGCTCGGTTATGGTGATTTGGCCAGCCCACAGGCAGTTGCAGCGCGAGTCGTCCGTGAGGAGTTTTTTGCCGGCTGCGGTCGCTGCACCGGAGCCTGGAGACCACGGCGCGACGATCAGCGGAATACAAGGCTGTGGAGTGAGCGTGCCGAGCGCCGCTGCAGTGGCCGCTGCCACCTGAGGGTTGGCGAGCGAGCTGCACATTCCGAAGGGTGGCACGTTCGTCATGGGAGCGAAGTCCATCAC
>CBINHN010000108.1:0-11387 GCA_966250485.1 uncultured Sorangium sp.
TCGGCGAAGGCGGCGAGCAGAACGCGCCGCTCGGCCGCGCCGTGATCGGCGGCCTGGTCTGCGCCACGCTGTCTACGTTGCTGTTCGTGCCGGTGATGTACGCCGCGCTCAGGAAGCAAGCACCCGCCGAGCCGCTCGTTTTGGAGGAAGCGTGAACGCGATCGAACCGTCCAGGCCTCGAGTAGCGAGCGAAGAGCCCGCCGACACCAGCGATCAGCGAGGGCTCGGCTTCTCGCTGCCGCCGCCGGCGCGCCCCTCGCGCGCGCGCGTGTTCGTGCTCGGGCTGCTCATCGTAGGCAGCTTGCTGGCGCTGTTTCTGCTCAGCTACCTGCCTCGCGCGCGCGCCCAGCAAGAGCTGGCGCAGGCGGCGGCCGCCCGGCGTGACCAGCTGCCGCGCGTCGCGGTGGTGACACCGAAGCTGGTCGCGAGCGGTCACACCCTGAAGCTGCCGGGCAGCATCCAGCCGCTGGAGGAGGCAGTGATCTACGCGCGGGCCAACGGCTACGTGCGGCGCTGGCTGGTCGACATCGGCGCTCGCGTGAAGGCCGGCGCGCTGCTCGCCGAGATCGACACGCCCGAGCTCGAGCAAGAGCTGATGCAGGCGCGCGCGGCGCTGGCGCAGAGCAAGGCGGGGCTGCTGCAGGCGCGGGCCAACCGTGAGCTCGCCGCGACCAAGCTGACCCGCACCGGCAAGCTGGTGGAGGCCGGCGTCGCGCCGCAGCAAGACCTGGAGCAGACGCAGGCCCAGTCCACGGTGGGTGACGCGGACGTGAAGGTGGCCGAAGCGGCCGTCGCGGCGCAGCAGGCCAACATCCGACGGCTGCTGGACTTGCAGTCGTTCGGCCGCGTGACGGCGCCCTTCGCCGGAACCGTCACCGCGCGCTCGATCGAGCGCGGCAGCCTGGTCACCGCCGGCAACGCCACGCCGCTGTTTCGCCTGGCCGCGACGGACACGGTGCGCGTCTTCGTACAGGTGCCGCAGAACCTCGCGCCCAGCGTCGACACCAACACTCAGGCGCGCGTCCGCATCCGTGAGTTCGCCGATCGCACCTTCGAGGCCCAGGTCGCGCGCACCGCGGGCGCGCTCGATCCGAGCTCGCGGACGCTGAACACCGAGATTCGCATCCCCAACGCGGACGGGAAGCTGCTGTCCGGCATGTACGCCGAGGTCGAGCTCACGCTCGCCGCCCCGCATCGCGTCTATGAGCTGCCCGCGACGGCGCTGCTCAATGACGCCGCGGGCCTACGCGTGGCCGTCGTCACGGCGAACGACACGCTGCACCTGCAGCCGATCGTCATCGAGCGTGATCTCGGGCCCAGCATCCAAATCGCGAGCGGCCTGTCCGGCACCGAGCGCGTCGTGCAGATCGCGAGCGCGGAGCTGGCCGAGGGCCAGCGCGTCGAGATCGCACACTGAGCTCAGCCGAAGGCGAGCCGGCGCGCGAAGTCGGAGGGGTTGCTGGCCGCTTGCAGCGCGACCTCACGCGTGATGACGCCCTGCGTGAAGAGCTCCGCCAGGTGCTGGTCGAAGGACTGCATCTGGTACTGATCGCGGCCTCGCTCGATCAGGTCTTTGATCGAGCCTTCCATGCGCTGAGCGATGACCTCGCGCAGCGTGCCGGTGCAGATCATGATCTCGACGGCGACCGCCATGCCGCGACCATCGGCGCGCGGCAGCAGACGCTGCGAAATGGTGGCGCGCAGGTTCTCGGCGAGCCGCACGCGCGCGCCGTGCTGCTCGTCCGGCGGAAACGCGCTGACGATGCGTCCCACGGTCTTGGCCGCGTCGGTCGTGTGCACCGTCGAGAACACGAGGTGCCCCGTCTCGACCGCCTTGAGCGCGATGTCGATCGACTCCTGATCGCGCATCTCGCCGACCAGGATCACGTCCGGGTCTTGGCGCAGCGCGGCGCGCAGCCCCATCACGAAATTGCGCGTGTCGATGCCCACCTCGCGCTGCGAAATGGAGCTCTTCTGGCCGCGGTGCAAGAACTCGATGGGATCCTCGATAGTGAGGATGTGCGCCGTACGCGTGTCGTTGATGCGGCGGATCATCGCGGCCAGCGTCGTCGATTTGCCGGAGCCGGTCGCGCCGGTCACCAGCACCAAGCCGCGCTCGATGTCCGCGATGCGCTGCACGACCGGCGGCAACCCCAGGCTCTCGAGCGACGGCACCTCGCTCGGGATGATGCGCATCACCAGCGCCAATGAGCCACGCTGCCGGTACAGGTTCGCGCGGAAGCGCCCGACGCCCGACAGTGAATAGCTGGCGTCGAACTCCTGCAGCTCTTCCAGCGCGTCGTGCGCGAGCAAGCGCCCACCGACGAGCCGCGCGATGCTCTCCGTGTCGCTCGGGCTGAGTACGCTGGTCTTCAGCGGCAACAGCTGCTTGTTGACGCGACACATCGGCGGCGCGCCCGGACGAAAGTGGATGTCACTCGCGCCGTGCTTCACCGCGGCGGCCAACAGCGCGTGAAACAGCTCGCTCTCCACGAGCCGTCAGCATAGCCGGCGGAGCGGCGCGCGACACGGCCGTGTCCTGTCGCACAGCGGCCTACCTGGCGCGCACGCTCAGCTTCAGCCGACGATTTCCGCGCAGCGCTCGGCGACGTCGGCCAGCGTGCTGTCGTCGGGACAAATGAGCCACTCCGCGACACGCGGAAACAGCTCGCTCAGCCGCTCGGCGTACTCGTGGGAGCCGCCCCACCACATGACCCGCACGTTCTCCGGCAGCTCGTCACACAAGGCGGCCAACGCCTCCGGCCGAATCGGCGACACGTGCGCGTCGATGACGATCACCGCGCGACGATCCCCCGCGTCTTGCAGGTCGAGGAGCAAGTCCAACAAGCGTGAGACGCGCACCACGGCGGCGCGCGGGTCCAGCCACGCGCCGAAGCGGCCGACCAGCTCGATGTCGCGCGTCGCCACGAACACCAGCGGCAAGCGGCGCGTGCCGCCGCGCGATGACGCTGGCGGAGATGACGATAAAATGCCGAATGTGCTCGCGGTGCCCGCTGGGTAGTCACGCGACGTGGGTCCGCGTGTCGCGCGCGCGGGCAGCGTCGGAGCGTTGGCGCGCGGCGCGGGAGGGGGGGGCAAAATCGACTCCACTGCGGGGGGCGGACCGGTGATCGCGTCGTGCCGACTGACCCGCGACTCGACGGAGCTCGCCTGCGGCGGGGACTCCTGGCTCGGCGGTATGGCCGGACGCGCGGCGCGCAGGCGCTTGGTCGTGCGCGTGCGCGGGTCCCTGGGAGCGCTCGAGAGCGACTGCGTGAGCCGTTGCACCTCCGCGATGACGGCGCGACCGAGGCCCACTCCCAGCGCGCGCTCCAGCGTCTTTTGCAGCGGACCGAGCACGAAATCGAGGAACAGCACCGGATCGGCCGGGATGTCGTCGTAGGCGGCGGCCTTGAGCGCCTCCGCGAGCAGCGTCTCACGCACCGCCCGACTCACGATGCTATCGAGCGTGTCGCGGACGGCGCGGGCGAACAGCTCTCCTTGGGATTCGTGCATTCCGATGTTCCCCAACCCACGCCACGCGTCGGCAGACTGGAGAGGCTACACCCGCTGCCGTGCAGTGCCAACGCGCTGTTTCGCGGCGCTTGCACGATGGTAAGTGATGCACTCAGACTCTCGCACTCGTCGAAGCTAGCGGCGCGATCCAACACCCCTCGTTATGAACAAGATTGTCGTCCATCGTCCCGGCGGCTTCGGCCGTTTGGTCCTCGAAACTCAGCCGAGCGCTCCGCTTCCGCCGGGCCACGTGCGCGTCGCGGTGCGCGCGATCGGCGTAAACTTCGCGGACTGCGTGGTGCGCCTCGGACTATATAAGTCAGCGCGCGAATACGTCGGTTGGCCAATCACTCCCGGGTTCGAGTTCGCGGGCGAAATCAGCGAGCTTGGCGCAGGCGTAAGCGATCTCGAGCTCGGCGCGCGCGTCTTCGGTGTCGTGCGCTTCGGCGCCTACGCGAGCGAAGTGATCGCGTCGCGCGAGTTCGTGCGGCCTATGCCGGCGGGGCTCGACTTCGTCCAAGCTGGAACATTGTCGGTGGTTTTCCTGACGGCGTGGTACGCGCTGTTCGAGCTCGCGCGCATCGTAGCCGGCAAACGGGTGCTGATTCATTCCGCGGCCGGCGGCGTGGGCAGCGCCGCGTGTCAGCTCGCCGTACGGGCCGGCGCCGAGGTCGTCGCCGTGGTCGGCTCACCGCACAAGGTGGAGTCCGCGCGTTCCTTCGGCGTAGCGCGGGTGATCGACAAGAGCCGCGAGCCGCTCGAGCGAGCGCTCGGCGCGGCTGGCCGCAACTTCGACGTCGTGCTCGACGCGAACGGCGCCGCGACGCTGCGCTGGAGCTACCGGCAATTGGCGCCGCGCGGGCAGCTCGTGGTGTACGGCTTCCACACCTTGCTCTCGCACGGCGGCATCCCGAACCCGCTGCGACTCCTGGTGCAATACCTCAGGACGCCGCGCTTCGATCCGATGGACATGATCGATCGCAACGTCTCCGTTCACTCCTTCAATCTCTCGTACCTGTTCGAGCACAGCCAGCTCTTCGCGCGTGCGATGAGCGAGCTCGAGGCGCAGCTCGCCAGCGGCCACTTGCGACCCCTCGCCGTACGAGAGTTTCCGCTGGCGCGCGCGGGCGACGCGCACCGCGCGCTACAATCGGGGAAAACGCTGGGAAAACTCGCGCTGATTCCGTAACGGCGTCACTCGCAGGTGCCAGGATCGGCGAGGGTGGTCTCTACGGAGAAGTTGGATTCGATGGTGTGGCGCTCGGCGAAGAAGAGATGCAGCGGATAGGTTCGTCCGATTTGCAGCCCGAGCTCGCTCGCCTTCTGATCCAGCTCGACCGAGCCCTCGAGTGAGCGATGTAGGCCGCCGAGGTCGATCGCGAGGCGACGATTGATGAAGATCCATAGGTCGTCATCGCCGCGGAAGCGAAACACCTCGCCCCCGATGTAGCGGAAGTACAAGACCGTCTCTAGCGTGAAGCCGAAGTTGTGGGAGCGCCCTTGGTTGCCGAGCAGCTGACCGTCGAGCGGGAAGAACTGGTTGCTGCTGTAGACGTACAAACCGGGGTCGTCGCTCGCGGGCTGCAGTTGGAACTCCACGCTCATGCTCTGATTGACGCCGGGCGTGTCGCGATACCACTGATCGAAGTTGGCGGCGCCCGAGGTGGTCACCGTGCGCTCGAGCGGCATGTACACGGGCTTGTCATCGGGGCCCAAGTTGCGCTCCACCAGGCCTCGCTCCAGGTGGTCGCCGGATAGCCGGAGCTCGAAATCCGGGTGCCGGCGCACGTTGGGATCATTCGGTATCCCGCCGTACGGATCGGCGAAATCACGCAGCGTGCCGCTCAAGCGCGGCGGCTTGGGCTGCGGCGCCGTGCACGCGCCCCACTTGCCGCCGCTGCAGGTGCGCTTGCCTTTTCCGCAAACGCTCTCGCACTCGACGGTGCGCTCTGGAACTTCACACACCGACCACTCGCCACCACGGCAGACGCGGAGCCCCTCGCCGCACTCATCGCGGCACTCTTCCCAGATGTCGGGCACCTGGCAAATACCCCACGCGCCGGCTGTACAGTGCTGCGTCCCGCTGCCGCAGGTATCCCTGCAGGCACGCTCCGCGTCGGGCACCTCGCAGGTGCTCCACTGACCGTCGCGACAACTCTGCACGCCACTGCCGCACGCGTTCTCACAGGGCCGGGTGGCGCCCACCTCAGCGCAATGATCATCCAGGGTCAACTGCGAGCGCGCGCCGCAACTCATCAGTGTTGCTAGTGGGGCAAGCAGCAACAGCGAGGCGCACAGCCGACGCGCGCGCCCCGGAGAACAGGCCAAGATCACGCGCACAGCATACGACACCCCAGGTATGCACCCAACGGCCACGGCGAGGAGCGCCCGGCAGCGTTGAAACGGCTGAAAGCTGCGTTGCAATGAACTGGCGCGCGCTCCTCACGCGGCGCTACGAGGCCGCGCCGAGAAGCCGAATTTTGCGCGCTGAGCGTTCGGCCTCGCTCTTGCAGCACCCGAGCATGCGCAGCAACCCGCGACGGCGCTTCGAGAGCGCCAGCCATGTCGACCTCGAAACGTCCGTGCAGCGAGCCCCCGCCGCGCGGGCTCGGCAGACACCTACCTTGAGGCGGGTTCTCGCGACAGGCGAGGCAGAATTGCCCAGCAGTCGCTCGCTAGCTTCGGATCTTACGAGTCGTTCGGGCTTTTGGAGGGTGGCATGCGCCGTGCATTGAGTGACGAAGGAGCAAGTATGCCCGCGACGTTCGCTGCAACGACCCCCGCTACCATTCGCGGTCCTCGCATCCTGGTGGCTGAGGACGATGCTGATTTGCGCTCGCTGGTGGCGCTCGCGCTGACGCAGAACGGGTTTCGCGTCGTGGAGGCGCAAGACGGCGACGCGCTGATCGATCTCTTGGCAAACTCGGTGCTCAGCGAGGACGAGCGAGATCGCTTCGATCTCGTGGTGTCCGACATTCGGATGCCGGGCTACACCGCGATCGAAGCCTTGGTGGGCATGCGGCCCATGCTGGCTCGCACGCCGGTGGTGCTGCTCACGGCGTTCGGCGACGACACGCTGCACGAGCGCGCGCTGCGGCTCGGTGCCTCGGTCGTGCTCGATAAGCCGTTCGAGCTGCAGGAGCTGTTGAGCACCGTGCGCCGCGTGCTGGAGAGCGCGTCGAGCCGGCACAGAAAGAAGGATGGAGGATAACCATGTCACGTCATTGGAAGGGAATCATCGGGCTCATTTGCATCGCGGCGGTCGCGTTCGTCGTGCTGATGTTGATGGGCCACACCATGATCGCCGTCGTGGAGCTCTTGACCGCAGGCACCGTGGCGTTCGTCATGGCCATCGCTTGGACGCGGCCGGAGAATCCGCCAGAAGATCCGAACCGGCCAGCACCGGACGATCGCTTCCCGAGCCTGCGCCAGCCGTAGCTCGAGTGAGCGCTGAAGGCCACCCCTCGTCCAGAAAGGTGAGCGCGATGTCTGAGGAGAATGCCATGGAGCACGTACAAGAGATGATGTCGCAACGCTTGGTGATGCTCGACTCCACCACCCCGGTGCCCGACGCGCTGACGCGGCTGCGCGACGAGCATGTCCATCATGCGCTGGTGGCGCAGGACGGCGAAATGGCCGGCGTCATCTGCGGCTGCGATCTCGAGACGGCGTCGAGCAAGAGCGCCGTCTGCGCCTGCTTCAAGCCGAGCTATCTCTCGATCGACGCTGACGCGAGCGTCAATGACGCCGCCAACTTGATGCTGCGCTGGGGCGTTGGCTTTCTGCCCGTGCTTGACGACGTCGGGCACGTGGTGGGCGTCGTCACCCGGCGCGACCTGCGGGAACGCGGCGCGCTGCCTGGCCAGCGCGGCGTCGACCTTTGCGCGGGCTGCGGCAAGGACCACGGCCTGACCCCCAAGCTCGACGACACCACGCCGGTGTTCTGCCGCGACTGCTTGGAACCCAGCGTGTTGCCCAGCGGCTTCAGCTACACCATCGGCGGCGGAGGCGGCGGCGACTAGCCGCAGCAGGGGGTAAGCCGCCGAAGCCGTAGACACAGGCGGCGCGCTGAGCCAGAGTCACGCAGGTTCGGGCCGGGCCCGATGTTTCGTGATGAAACTTACTTTTCGCGTGGCTCTGGCGCTGTGCCTGCTCTTCATCGCGCATGGCGCGGCGGCGCAGGTGGGTCCCCCGGCGCGCATCTCCGTACTGACGATGGGGCCCGGCGATCACCCCTTCGCGCGCTTTGGACACAACGCGATTTTGGTGGAGTGGCCGCGCCAGCGCGCGTTGGTCTATAACTTCGGGACGTTCGCCTTCGACGGCTTGAACGGCGTTCGCGACTTCATGGCGGGTCGCTTTCGCTACTGGCTCAGCGTGTCGACGTTGCCGCGCACGCTGGCCTTCTACTCGCGCCAGCGGCGCAGCTTGGTGGCGCAAGAGCTCGACCTGACGGCGAGCCAGCGCGTCCGGCTCGCGAATGCGTTGGAGCAAAACGCGCTCCCGGAAAACCGCGAGTACGACTACGACTACTATCGCGACAATTGCTCCACGCGCGTGCGCGACGCGGTGGATCGCGTGCTCGACGGCGCCCTCGCGCAGCAAATCCAAGGCAAGCCTGGGCGCTTGACCTTCCGCGAGCACACCGAGCGACTGACGGCGGCGGTGCCGTGGCTGTATTTCGGCCTGGATCTGGCGCTGGGACCACTCACTGATCGGCCCACGCAACGCTGGGAAGAGCTGTTCATCCCGAGCGAGCTGCACGACGCGCTGGCCACGGTGAAGCTCGCCCATGGCAACGGCTCACGGCCGCTGGTCGTCGCCGAGCGCGTCCTGCTCAGCGACGACCGGCCGCCCTTGCTGCGCGATCCGCCGTCGCGGGTGCCGCTGTTCGCGGCGCTCGGCCTAGCGCTGGCAGCCGCTCTTGCGGCGCTCGGTCACGTCGCGCAAAAAAGCGCGCTGGCGCGCGCGGCGTTCGGCGGCCTGACGGCGCTGTTCGCGCTGCTCTTGGGTCTGCTCGGCAGCGTCTTCGCGTTCTTCTGGCTGTTTACGAAGCACTGGTCGGCGTACCGCAACGAGAACATCTTGGTCTGTCCGCCGTGGGCGCTGCCGCTGGTGGTGATCGGCGTCGGCGTGGCGCTGGGACGCTGGCGCGCGAGCGCGCGCGTGAAGTGGCTGCTGTTCGCGACCGCCGCGGGCGCGGTCGTCGCGCTGTTGCTCGCGTTGCTCCCCAGCGTCGGGCAAGACAACACGCGCATCGCCGCGCTGTTCGCGCCGCTGTGGCTCGGCGTCTACTACGGCTACTGCCGCTGGTCCGGCAGCGAGCCGTGGCCCTTCGCGCGCAAGGCTCGCGTTTAGCGCCCGCGCGTCGCGCAGGCGTGCCGGCGCCTCAATCGAGCTTCAGCTTCTTGTATTTGATGCGGTGTGGACGCTCGGCGTCGGCGCCCATGCGCCGGCGGCGATCCTCCTCGTACGCTTGATAGTTGCCCTCGAACCAGACGACCTTGCTGTCACCCTCGAAGGCCAGCATGTGCGTCGCGACGCGATCCAAAAACCAGCGATCATGGCTGATCACGACGGCGCAGCCGGCGAACGAGAGCAGCGCTTCTTCGAGCGCGCGCAGCGTGTCGACGTCGAGATCGTTGGTCGGCTCGTCGAGCAGGAGCAAGTTGCCGCCCTCTTTGAGCAGCTTGGCGAGGTGAACGCGGTTGCGCTCACCGCCGGACAAGCTGCCGACTCGCTTCTGCTGATCGCTGCCCTTGAACCCGAACCAGGCGCAATACGCGCGCGACGCGACCTCGCGCTTGCCGAGCGGTATCTTCTCCTCGCCTCCAGAGATTTCTTGCCACACCGTGCCGTCACCGGACAGGCCCGCGCGCGACTGGTCGACATAGGCGATCTTCACGGTCTCGCCGACGCGCAGCGCTCCGGAGTCTGGCTTTTCTTCGCCGACGAGCAGCCGGAATAGGGTGGTCTTGCCGGCGCCGTTCGGGCCGATCACGCCCACGATGCCGTTGGGCGGCAGGCGAAAGCTGAGTCCGTCGATGAGCAGGCGATCCCCGAAGCCCTTGCGCAGCTCCTGCGCTTCGATCACCACGTCGCCCAGGCGCGGTCCGGGCGGAATGCTGATCTCGCTCGTATCCATGGGCCCCTTGGCGGATTGGCTCAAGAGGTCTTCGTACGCGGCGAGGCGCGCCTTACTCTTGGCTTGCCGCGCGCGCGGTGAAGCGCGCACCCACTCGAGCTCTTGCTTCAGCTTGCGCTGGCGCGCGCTCTCCTGCTTCTCCTCCACGGCGAGGCGCGCGGACTTTTGCTCGAGCCAGCCGGAGTAGTTGCCTTTGAACGGATAGCCGCGGCCGCGGTCGAGCTCCAAGATCCACTCCGCCACGTCGTCCAAGAAGTAGCGATCGTGCGTTACGGCGATCACGGTGCCAGGGAAGTCTTTCAAGTAGCGCTCGAGCCACGCCACCGACTCTGCGTCGAGGTGGTTGGTCGGCTCATCGAGCAGCAGCATGTCGGGGCGGCTGAGCAGGATGCGACACAGCGCCACGCGGCGGCGCTCGCCGCCCGAGAGGTTCTGTATTTCAGCGTCGGGCGGCGGCAAACGCAGCGCTTCCATGGCAATGTCGACGCGCTGATCGAGGTTCCAGGCGTCGACGGCGTCGATGCGATCTTGGAGCGCGGATTGGCGCTCGAGGACTTTGTTCATCTCTTCATCGGACATGGGCTCGCCGAGCTTCATGCTCAACGCCTCATACTCCGCGAGGAGGCCGCGAATGTCGGACACGGCGTCGTCCACGGCGTCACGCACGACGCGAAAATCTCCGAGCTCCGGCTCCTGCGCGAAGTAGCCGATCTTGGTGCCCGCGTGCGCGCGCGCCTCACCGAGAAACTCTTTGTCCACGCCCGCCATGATGCGCAGCAATGAGCTCTTGCCCGAGCCGTTGGAGCCGATGACGCCGATCTTTGCGCCGGGGAAAAACGCCAACGTGATATTTTCGAGAACGCGTTTGTCCGGAGGATGAACTTTCGTCACCTCCTGCATCGTGAAAATGAACTCAGGCATCGTGAGTCTCTTTTACATCAACGCCGGCTGGCGAGGCTTGGCTACGATGCTAACTTTCGGCGCATGGATGCGGAGCGACCACAGCGGGCTCAGGTCCTCGTCATTGGAAAAAAAGCTTGGACGCTCGGGTCTCTGGGACCCATCTTGCGTGCGACCGGCGCTGGCTTCGTCCTCGGGAGCATTGTTATCGCCCTCATCGCTATCGTCACTGGCTGACCTGTAAACACCGGGGGGCACGGGGACGCGGATGGGGACGGCTGCGCGCGGGGCGGCTCGTCGCCGGCGGCCCTGTGCGTTGGCAGGGCCGAGGTCGCTCCCGCAGGCGGTGGGCGGCGCGGGGGAGCGCTGCCTGGTAGGTGCCGCTGGAAGTCGTGGGGCCTGGCGGCGTCACGATGCAGCTCGCTGCCGCGCCGCCCTGCTGCGCGGTCGCGCTGACGCGCGCCGCTCCGCGACGGGCTCATGGACGCCCGGCGAATGTGAACCAGAGCGGGAGCTCGACCTCGGCGCCCGCCAACGCACAGGGCCGCCGGCGACTACGGGCGGCGCGGGAGCGGCGAGCGGCGGGGCGGCGGTGGGCGGGGGCGGAGATGGGCGGCGGGGCGACTCGCTGCGCTCGTCGCAGCGGCGGGCGGAGCCGTGAAGGGAGTCACTGTGGCGCGAAGCAGCGACTTGCAATGCACTCGTCGCTTCGCGGGAACAGGAGTCTCACATTGCGGACGGGCACGCATTGTCGGGACTCATTGTGACTCACTGCGCGGGCGCGTTGCGACTCGCTGCGCTCGTCGCTTCTACGTGCGGCTATGCG
>CBINHN010000109.1:0-10548 GCA_966250485.1 uncultured Sorangium sp.
GGCGCCGCGGCGGGCAGCGCTGGCAGCGACGCGGGCAGCGCCAACGGCTCAGCCGGCGCCGACGACGACGGCTGCGGCTGCACCGTCGCGGGAGCGAGCAGCGGCGCATTCGCGCCATGGTCGGCGCTATTTGCTCTGACGCTGCTCGCGCGCCGGCGCGCGGCTCGTCACGGGCCGTCTTTGACCCGCTCCAACAATTCGAACACGCGTTGAAACGCGTCTCTGCGCCCGACCTGCAGCAGGTGCCCGCCGTGCCAGGCGATGAGCGGCGCCTTGAAATGCACCGCCAGCTTGCGCGCGTGCGTGATGGGCGTGACGCGATCGGCGCGCGCGCCCACCACGAGCGTCCGCTCCGGCTCGATGCGCGGCGCGAGCGCCACCGGGCTCACCGGACGATACAATGCTTCGAGCAGCGCGTGCTCGCGCGCCGCCTCCGCCGGCACCGCGCTCAAGCTGCCTTGCTCGCGCGCGAAATCAGCGATGCAGGCGAGCGGCACGATGGGCACCAAGAACGCCAAGTCCGGCTCCACCGTCGCCGCTAGCGCGGCGCTGTACCCGCCCAGGCTCATCCCCATCAACCCCACCCGCGGGTGCCCCTCGCGCCTCAGCCAGCCGATGAAGCCGCGCAGATCGCGGATGGTTTGGAAGAAGCCTTCTACGCTCATGCGCGGATCGCTGCCGGGGAACTCGGGCACGAAGCCGCGCGCGCTGTTGGCGCGTACGCCGTGAAACGGCAACACGAACAGCGCCGCGTCATAGCCCATGGCGTGCAGCGCCTCGAGCGGCCAGAGCCGCTCCTCGACCAGGAAATTGCCGGACATGTAGCCGTGCACGATGATGACCAGCGGGCGCGGCGCGGCAGCGCCGAGGAAGAGCCGCGCCGCCGCGATGTGATTCTCGCGACCAGCGAGGTAACGCTCGGCGAAGCTGGTGATGAGCGGCGTGTGCTCGCTGGGCCACGTCGCGTCCCAAACGCGGCGCGCCCCGTCGCGGCGCACGCTGCGCAGCAGGGGCGCGATGTGCGGCGCGGCGCCGTAGCTCGCGAGGCTCGCTTCACGCGGGAGCTCATCGCGCAGCCGCTCGAGGAAGCCGATGCGAGCCTGATGCGAGACAGCGAGGCGCGGGCCGCGACCGGAGCGCGACTCCACCGCTTTAGTGACGGCGCGGTCGACCATGCCGGCGGCGCCGCCCAAGATTCGGTCTCTCAGCCGCGAGATCATCAATCGCCTGCGTGGACCGTTCGCGGCTCAGCGCTCCGCCACGCTCGCAGCGGAGCTGCGCCGCAAGGCGCGGTCATGCCAGAGCAGCAAATCGAGCGAGCCGACCTTCTTCAACCAATCCTGGCTGTGCGCGCCGTTGCGCAGGTTCCACTCGCTGGCGACGCCCTCGGCCTTCAACGCGCGCGCGAAGGCGAGGTTCGCGGCACGATACGGATCTTGCTTGGAGCTCGCGACGTACACGCGCGGCTGCTCGCCGCGGAAGCTCGGCGCCAGCTTGCGCGCGTAGACGGCGCCGCGCTCGGCCGCGAAGGCGCCCTGAACGCAGCCCAGCGTGCCGAACAGCTGCGGCCGGCGCAGGCACACCTCGATGGCGGCGAAGCCGCCGAGCGACACCCCCGCGATGCCGGTGCGCGCGGCGCTGCGCGTCGCCTGCGGGACTCGATCGCGAAGCGCCGGCAAGAGCCCGCCCTCCAGCCAGCGCGCATAACCCTCTAGAGTGGGGTCACGCGGCGCGGCGTGCGGATTCGGCAGATAGGGGCACACGACGCACAGCCCAGCGAAGGGCCGCTCCTGCAACGAGCGCTCGATCGCCGCATAGTCGTCCTCGGAGAGGGGGCTGGCCGGCTCCCGCGGCAACGGCGGCGCCGCCAGCCGATCCCAGGCGCTGCCGAGCCCGTAGGCGTCGAGCCACGCGTGCGCCCCCGCTTCCTCGCTGCGCGTCTCGCCCAGACCATGCAGCAAGACGAGCACCGGCAGGTCCGGCTCGAGCGCTGCTCGCGCGGGCAGCGCGACGAGCGCGCGACGCGCCCCGCGCGGCTCGCTCGGAATCGCAAACTCGAAGCTCTTCCACGCGCGCTGGCCGGCAGCCGCTGCCGGCGCCGCGAGCAGCGCGCCGGCGGTCAGAAACTCGCGCCGAGATAGGGACATCGTCACAGTGGACCTCGCGAGGAAGGCGGCGGCAAGCTGAACGGCGAATAGCGGCGGCGACCCAAATCGCCGACCAACAGCACGTACGCAACGACGGCGAGCAACAAACCGAGCCCGACGCGCGCCCACGAGATCACGTGCGAGTCCACGTGATCGGCCCAGCGCGCCTCGAGCACCACGCCCGCGTTGTAGGTGAAATGGCCGAGCATGCAGCTCCAAATGGAGCCCGTGTACAAACGAATCAAGCCGAAGGCGACGCCGAGCACGGCCGTGCCCGCGGCCTGGGTCGGCTCCAAGTGGAACAGCCCGAACATCAGGCTCGGGATCATCAGCCGCACGAACGGGGAGTAGCGCAGGAACGCGGTGGTGACGAAGCCGCGGAACATCAGCTCTTCCACGATGGCCGGCAAGCCTGCGGCGGCGATCAGCACCAGCGCGAACAGCTCTGGGCTGCTGCCCCGCGCGACGGCGCTCACGATGCGCTCGGGAGAGACGCCGGAGGGCACGGCTCGGCGCGTGAGCTCGCCGACGACCTCGGCCAGCGGCGCGAAGCCGAACGGCAGCAGGATCGCGCCGAGCGAGGCGCGCAGGCTCGGCCGCGCCCACGGCAAGACGGCGCTGAACGGCACACGTAAACGCCGGCGCCAGAGAAACATCACGCCCAGCAGCGTCAGCTCGTTGGCCGCGATGCTCGCGCCGATCCAGCTCGGGCTGGTGACCAACGGCGAGCGCTCCGGGTCACTCAGCAAGGCCAGCGCGTCGTCCGGCTTCAACCCTTGGGATACGGCCACGAACGAGGCCACCGCGCCGACAGCCAGGCCTACGGCGACGATCAGGACCATCCCCAGCAGCCAAACCAGCACCGCTTCGATGGGTGCAGGCAGCCGAGGTTCGCGCGAAGCCATGGCCACGACGTTAGCACGCGCCCCCGCAGCGACATTTTCCGCCCAATTGGCCCTTTGCCGGAGGATCCCTCCGGGTTTAAGGTCGCGGCGTGACCGCTCGCTTCCTCGCCTCGCTCGCGCTCGCGCTCACGTTGGTCGGCTGCGAAGATGGCCCGAAGAAGAACCCCTTCGACCCGCCGCCAGACAAGCCGGTCGAGCCGCCCAAGTACACGCCGCCGCCGAAGCCGGAGGGACCGCCGCCGCTCGCGATCGACGCGATCAGCCCGAAGATTGGCTTCGAGCGCGCGAATTTTCAGTTCCCCGAAGCACGCTCGAAGCTCAAGTCCGCGCTCAGCGAACACCGCTCGCAGCTAGAGGGCAAAGCAGCGACGTTGATCGTCGACCGCAAGGCGAAGCAGGAGTGGGTGGCCGCCTATTTGTCCGAGCTCGGCGCCATCGGGGTGCCGAGCGTGCTGGTCAAGACCGAGACACGCTCGGAGTTCCCGCAGGAGCTCAGCTTCACGCCGGAGGCAAAACTCGCGAACAGCCCGGGGTGCAGCACGGTGGCCATGATCATGGCGGACCGCGGCACGGCGGTCTGGAAGCTCGCGGGCGGCGTCGCCGGGCGCCGCGGCAAGGGCATGGCGGGACCGGACCTCAGCATGACGGGTGAGACGATCGAGCGCGTGGCGAAGGCGTGCAAGGGCGGCGGCGCGCTGTTCGTCGCCGGCGCGCCCGAGATCGAATGGGGTCTGGTCTACGATTTGGCGGCGTCGACCAAGCAGCTCAGCGTCCACTACGACGCCGTCGCGCTGCTCTCGATCACCCCGGTTCCGGGGCACAAAGTCGAGCTCGGCAAATAGCAGCGCCGCGGCTGCTACGACATCTCTCGCTGCAGCCCCGGGCCGAGCCAGCGATAGCCGCGAACACGGCGCGGATCCGACTCGAGCCACACCGCGCCGCTGCCCAAACGCCGGCGAATGGCGTGCACGTGCACGCGCACGAGCGACGTGTCCGGCTGGTGATGCGTGCCCAGCACGTCGCGAATCAGCTCGTTCGGCGTGATCCAGCGGCCAGCGTTCTCGTAGAAGTAGTTGAAGATCGAGAACTGCGTGCGCGTCAGCGAGATGCGTACGCCGTCGAGCACGAGCTCGAGCTCGGCAGGAAACAGCTGAACGTGCGGAGGCTCCCCGCGCTCGCCGCTCGGCGGTGGCTTGTCGTCCGCGTCGCTCGCCATCAGTCGAGCGGCCCTGTCTGAGTGGGAGACCTCGGCACTCGGCAGCGGATCGACGAGCAACTCCGGACTCGAAGCGCGCATCGCCACGGCGCGGGAGCTCGAAGTATCGCCGACGCTAGGTGCTGTTTCGCCCCCGGTTCGGGGATTTTGCGACATGCTGGCCCTGGGGAAATGGGATAGAGGAGCGGCCGATTCCAGCTCAAGAAATGCGCAGGTTATTTTTAAGCCCAGGTAGGCTCCGGATTTAATCCCGAGCCTGGACAAGCGGCGCCGGGGGGCAGCCCTACGCGGGGTGCACCGAAAGCGCTGCACCAGTTTGCCCGAGAAATTGCGGATCTGCTCCGTTAAGAATGTGTGTTTCAGCGGGACGCAATTACTTCATCGCTGCTCGCCCGTCGCTGCGGTAAAAATTCGGCCCGGGGAAATTCGATCGCGCAGTCAGCGCTCGCCGTCAATCGCTTGTCGGGCCGCTTGCACCACCCGACGATACAGCTCGCGCCGCCCGAGGCCAGAACCGGCGAGGAGCAACTCGACGACACTGCGCGGACTGTCGCCTGCCGCGAGCCGCTCGCGGATCTGCGCGTCGAGCTCGTCGCCGTCCATGGGCTCGCTCTCGCGCGCCGGAGCGCCCGCGATCACCAGCGTGATTTCACCGCGCGTCGGCGCCGCGGCAGCGAGCTCGGCGAGCGTGCCGCGCGCGAGCTCTTCATGGATCTTGGTAAGCTCACGGCACAGCACGGCGGCGCGCTCGGGCATCGCTTCCGCGAGCTCCGCCAGCGTTCGCGCGATGCGGTGCGGCGCTTCGAACAGCACCGTGGGCTCCTCGCTGCTCGTGACGTTCTCCAAGAAGCTGCGCCGCTCGCGGCCCTTCGCCGGCGGAAACCCCAAGAATCGAAACGGGCCTTCGACGAGACCGGCCGCTGCGACCGCCGCGGTCACCGCCGAAACGCCCGGGATCGGTACCACATCGAGACCGGCGGCCGTGACGGCGCGGACGAGAGCGGTCCCAGGATCGCTGACGCTGGGGGTCCCGGCGTCGCTGACCAGCGCCAGGTTCTCACCCCGCGCGATGCGCTCGACGAAGGCCGCGAGCTCCGCCGGCGCGGCGTGAGCGTTGCATGCCAGCAGCGGCTTACCGCGAATATCGAAGTGAGACAGCAGCCCGCGCGTGCGGCGCGTGTCCTCCGCCAGGATGACGTCAGCGGCGCGCAACGTCTCCAGCGCGCGCAGCGTGATGTCTTCCAGGTTCCCGATCGGTGTCGCGACGACGTAGAGCTTGCCGGACAAGAACGATCTCAGGGTGCGCCGACGCCGTCGCCGAGCTCTTTCTGCAGGTACTCGCGCAGGCGCCCAGTGAGGCGAGCTTCCAGCTGACGCACGCGCTCGCGCGAAATGCCGAACTCGTCCCCGAGCTCTTGCAGCGTGAGCGGCTCGTCGGCGACCAGACGTTTGTCGAAAATAGCGACGTCTTTCCCGCTCAGCGTGCCGCGAAAGACCTCCAGCTTCTCGCGCAGCAACTGGTGCAGCTGCGCGTCTTCGGTCAGACGATCCGGGCTGTCGGCGAGCGAGGGCAAGAGCTCGAGCCGCGTCGTCGTCTTGTCATCGGCGTCGCCCACGGGCGAATCGAGCGAAGCATCCGAGCGCGATAGCCGGCGATCCATCTCGGTGACGTCCGACTCCTCCACGTTCAAGCGCTTCGCGATCTCGGCGTGCGTGGGCTCGATGCCCATCGCCGAGAGCTTGGCCTTCTCCTTGCTCAGGTTGAAGAACAGCTTGCGCTGCGCTTGCGTGGTGCCGATCTTCACCATGCGCCAGTTGTTCAGGATGAAGCGCAACATGTACGCGCGGATCCACCACGCGGCGTAGCTCGAGAGCTTGACGCCGCGATACGGGTCGTAGCGCTTCACAGCCTGCATCAGGCCGATGTTGCCCTCCTGAATCAGGTCCATCATGTTGCGGTACGCGCGGCGGTACTCGTACGCGATCTTCACGACCAAGCGCAGGTTCGCGGTCACCATGCGCGCCGCCGCGTTGACGTCCCCGTTCTGGCTGTATTTCACCGCCAGCGCGTGCTCTTCGTCCGGCGAGAGCAGCGGGTGACGCTGCACCTCTCGCATGTAGACCTGCAACGCGTCCACGCGCGCCAGGGCAGAGCTGTCTCGCTCCGGCGCTGGTTCGCCGTCCAGGTCGCGGTCGACCTCCGCGCCAGCGTCGCCTTCGCTATCGCCCTCAGCTTCGGGCTCGGCGTCATCGCCGAGCACCTCCGCGCTCGCCTCCAGGACCTCCTCGCCCGCGGCGGGATCCAGCGGCTCGTCCTCTGCGTCACCCTCCTCTCCCGCGTCCTGCTCTTCGCGCGGCTCAGGCGCTTTGGTCGCGGGTCGTCGCGTGCGCGGCGCTGCTGCCTTGCGCCGGGGCTTGCCGGCTTTGGGTTGACTCACGATCCGAGCTCCACACGAGTGCTGCTCGGGGGCACGCTCGCCTCGAGGCGAGGAAGCGGGAAACGTCGGTGCGATCTGAGTCCACGCGGCATCGGCTGCAAGTTGCTGGCAAGGGTGCGACCGGCACCGACACACGTCAAGAAGTGCGTAGACACCGCGCCCACGCTTTCTACTATAAGTCCGTCGCGCCCCTCGTTCGGTATCAGATGGCCGCGCCGAGCAACCCCCAAGCCGCCACACTCGAGCCCGCGACGCTGCGCGCGGCGCTCGACGCGGCACCGCACGGCATCGCGATTTTGCGCGCCGAGCAGCTGCTCTACGCCAACGCAACGCTCATTCAGCGCCTCGCCGCGGAGCACGGCGCCGACGCGGGTCCCGTCAGTTGCCTGCGCGGCTTGTTGGCCCGCGCGAACCTGTGCGACGACGAGCTCGGACGGCGCGGAACCGTCAAAACCTCGGGGCCAGAGCCGAAGCTCACCCTCGACGTCTTCGTGCGACCGCTACACGCTGCTCTCTCCGAGACAGAGGCGATCTTCGTTGCACACGGCGCCGCCGAGCGCGCCAGCGTAGGACTGGTTCAGGCCGCCGGGCTCACCTCGCTCGGGCGCCTGGCCGCTGGAATTGCTCACGAAATCAATAATCCTCTGGCCTATCTGTTGGGCAGCCTCGAGTTCCTCGAGCGCGAGCTCGTGGACGGAGAAGAACTGGGTGGCGATCCAGTACGGGTTCAGAGTATCGTCTCCGCGGTGGCCAACGCGCGTGAGGGCGCCGAGCGCGTTCGCCGGATTGCGAGGGACCTCATGACGTTTGCGCGACCAGTCGCCGAATCGAAGCAGCTCGTGGACGTGGAAGCCGTGCTCGACTCGATGGTGAACCTCGCCTGGAACGAAATTCGCCACCGCGCGCGCCTGGTTAAGCGATATTCCCGCGTCCCGGCCGTCGTCGGCGATCAATCGCGGCTGGGGCAGGTGTTTCTGAACCTCATCGTGAACGCCGCGCAGGCCATCGACGCCGCGGGGCAGAGCGAGGGAGCCATCACGCTGCGCACGGAGCTGGCCGGCGATCGCGTCGTCGTAGAAGTGGGAGATACCGGCAGCGGCATCGGTGAAGATTCTTTGCCGCACGTGTTCGAGCCGTTCTTCTCGAGCAAGCCGGCGAGCAAGGGCGCGGGGCTCGGGCTCTCGATCTGTAAGACCATCGTCGCGTCGCACGGCGGCGAGATCGACGTGCGCAGCGGCGGCGGCCAAGGCGCGACCTTTCGCGTCTCGCTGCCCATCGCCGAGACACCGAATGCAGAGCTCGCGGCGCCCAGCGATCAGCCGCAGCGCAGGAGCAGCGATCGCGCGCGTATCCTCGTCATCGACGACGAGCCGTTGCTCGGCCAGACGTTGTCGCTGGCGTTCTCCGGACGCCACGAGATCGTGCTGGCGCCCGGCGGCCGTGACGCGCTCTCACGCCTGACGAAGGACCGCGATTTCGATCTTATCCTGTGTGATCTGATGATGCCGGAGTTCTCCGGCGCGCAGGTGTTCGAAGCCATCGAGCGCGACCATCCGGAGCTCGTCGACCGCTTCGCGTTCATGACGGGCGGCGCCTTCACGGAGCGCTCGCAGGATTTCTTGGAGCGCTACGCGGGCCGCCGCATCGACAAGCCCTTCACCATCGCGGACGTGGAGCGCCTGCTGGCCGAGACTCGCAGCCGCTCCTGACCCGTCGTCGAGCCCGAGCGCCGCGCGCCCCCCGCGGATGGCCTGCGAAACGTCGGCCGCGCAGCTTGCCCCACTTGCCGGCACGTCGCGACCTCGGTAAGACCCCGGCGTGTTCGATACATTGGCCAAGGGCTTTCGGGAAGCCCAGAACCGTCTAGCCGGGCTCACCGAGCTCAACGAGAAAAACATCCAAGCCGCGTTGCGCGAGGTGCGCCTGTCGCTGCTCGAGGCAGATGTCGAGCTCGGCGTGGTGAAGCGCTTCCTCGCGGAGGTGGAGCAGAAGGCGCTGGGCCAGACGGTTCAGACGCGCGTGCGTCATGGCGGACAGACCCACAAGGTCGGCGCCAGCGAGCAGTTCGTGAAGCTCTGTCACGACGAGCTCATCGCGCTGATGAACTCGGATACGCCGCCGCTACGCTTCGGCAAGACGCCCACGGGCATCATGATGGTGGGCCTGCAGGGCTCCGGCAAGACCACCAGCTCGGCGAAGCTCGCGCGCTGGTTGGTGAAAGAAGGCAAGAAGCCGCTGCTCGTCGCCGCCGATATGCAGCGCCCTGCGGCGGTCGAGCAGTTGCAGATCCTCGGCCAGCAAATCGAGGTTCCGGTCTTCAATTTGCCGGGCAAGACGCCGCTCGAGATTTGTCGCGCGGCGCCGGCGGAGGCGCAACGGCTCGGCCGCGACCTCATCGTCTACGACACCGCCGGACGCCTCGCGATCGACGAAGAGCTGATGCAAGAGCTCTCCGCGATCAAGAACGCGATTGAGCCAGAGAACGTGCTGCTGGTGGTGGACGCGATGATCGGCCAAGACGCCGTGCGCACCGCCAAGAGCTTCAACGAGCGGCTCGGCATCACGTCGGTGGTGCTGACCAAGCTGGACGGCGACGCGCGCGGCGGCGCCGCGCTCAGCATCAAAGAGGTCACCGGTGCGCCCGTCGGCTTCGTGGGCATGGGCGAGACGACGGACAAGCTCGAGCCGTTCCGTCCCGAGGGCATGGCCAGCCGTGTGCTGGGCATGGGCGACGTGGTCGGGCTGATTCAGAATTTCGAGGAGGTCGTCGATCAGAAGAAGGCGGAGGAAGACGCCCTGCGCATGATGTCGGGGCAGTTCACGCTCGACGACTTCTTGAACCAGATCCGCATGATCCAGAAGATGGGGTCGATCCGCGATCTGGTCGACAAAATCCCGGGTATGGGCAACATGTTGCCGCCCGGCGCTGCCGATCAATTCGACGACAGCGAGCTGTCGCGCATCGAAGCGATCATTCAGTCGATGACGCGCGAGGAGCGGCAGGATCCGCAAGCGCTGGTGCGCGAGCCGTCGCGCGCGCGACGCATCGCCAAGGGCTCTGGTCAGCCCGAGCAAGGGGTGTCGGAGCTGGTGCAGAAGTTTTTGTTCATGCGCCAGATGATGTCGGGCTTCGGCTCGGATCTGGGCTTTCTCGGGAACATCCCGGGGTTGAAGAACCTGGCGATGGCCCGGAACATGAAGAAGGCCATGAAGGGTGGGCAGATGCCGGCGTTTCCGGGCGGGTTTCCGGGGTTTCCGGGGATGGGGTTGATGGATGGTGGCGGCGCGGGGGGCGAGGTGCCGCGCATGAAGGTGCTCAGTAAGGCCGAGAAGAACGCGAAGAAAAACCAGCGAAAGCGCGAGCGCGACGCTCGTAAGAAAAACAAGAAGAAGTAGAACGGCTCGGCTCGGCTCGAAACCGACGGCGCTTGTTGCGCGTTGACGGCGCGGGGCGGCTCTGAAGGGACGGGGACGGCACGGGTACGGGGACGGCACGGGTACGGCAGGACGCGGCTCAGGAGCCGCGGCGGCCTACGGGATGGCTGGGTCGAGGTCGCTACCTGTCGTGATGGGCGGCGCGGGGAGCGCTGCCTCATGGGTATCGCTGGGAGTCGTGGGGGCCTCCGGCCGTCACGCTGCTGCTCGCTGAGGCGCCGCCTTGCTGCGTGGCATCGCTTCGCTTGCCACTCCGCAGGCTAATGCGCGCCGGCGAACGGGCGGCGCTGGCGGTAGCTCGACCTCGACCCCGCCCCCCGTAGGCCACCGCGGCCCCTGAGCCGCGCCCACGTCGCTTCCCCCACCGTTGGGAGCAGAGCGGCGGCTGTGTCTACGGGGACGCGGAT
>CBINHN010000110.1:0-10124 GCA_966250485.1 uncultured Sorangium sp.
AGAGCTTTGCTCCGCTCGCTAAGATTGTCGGCGGGGAGCGCTATGGGATCGTTACTGATCACCTGGGGACGCCGACGGCCATGTTTGATGGCGCGGGGCGTGAGGTTTGGGGGGCTGACGTTGATGCGTATGGCGATTTGCGGAATTTGCGTGGGGAGCGCGGGGCTTGTCCGTTTCGGTGGCCGGGGCAGTATGAGGATATCGAGACTGGGCTGTATTATAACGGCTGGCGGTACTTCGATACTCGGACCGGAACGTACCTCGCACAAGACCGGCTCCGACTGGCAGCCAGCGATGCGCTCTACGGCTATCCCCTCGACCCGCTCATCTGGCTGGATCCGCTCGGTCTTGCCGCCTGCGGAGGGACGGCCGCCGAGCGCCTTCCGCCCATGAAGGGGATGTCCGTCGCAGAAGCCGAGGAAACGCTTCGCAGGAATGGCTTTAGAAGAACGAATCCAGCCAATCCGCGGAACCAACGCTGGGTGCACGCCGACGGCTCAGAAGCGCAAATCCACGCCTACGGCAACGCGAATACGGGCGCCTACAAGAGCGGGAATAACGCTCACGTTCACAAGGACATCGGCAGACATGGCGAGCCGGGAACCGTACCTCTGAACGACCGTGGCATCCCCAGCACCGATCCTTCCGAGACTCACATTGGAATTCGCAATCCGCGTGATTTTCCGACCGTCTCAGGCCGTGCGCACGGCTCCTAACGAGGCACTATGGGCTTTGAATACCGACTCAGCTTCGCAGACCCCGACTGGCTCACGAAGAATCGGCAGCGTGTTGCTGAAAAAATAAGAACGCTTCGCAGCTTTCGAGACGAGATTCCTCCGCATGAGTTCCGGCTGAAGGACACTGGGACAGCCAACCCGTGGCCCTACGACGTTCGGCTCTTTCTCACCGACAAACCTGCGATCGAAGTAAGCATCGCAACGGAGAGCTTTTTCGTCGACGTCCGTGCTTTGGTGAATTGGATCCGCGGCGAGACAGCGGTTCAGGTGGTCGATGATGATGGCGAGCCAATCGCGATGTAGTGCCGTCGGAACGGGTCTGAGCTGCGTCGATGCGACGTTACGAGTTCCCGACAGCAGTGGCTTTCCGCGCTTCGTACGTTTCCAGGATGAAGCTTGCTGCCGCTCCAGCGTAACCGTCTGAAGGACCACGTGGTTGCGCTGTTGCGTCGAACGGCAATGGAATCGACGCATGACGGAGCGTCGCACGAAGTCTTGGTGGGAGCGCACGGTCGCACGCTGGCGCCGGAGCGGGCAGAGCGCTGACGAATTCGCCGCAGGCGTTGGCGTTCGGGCGGGGACGCTTCAGTGGTGGTCGTGGCGGCTTGGCCGTGATACCCGTGCTCTGCACGGGTCGTCGGAAGTCACCGCAATCGAGATTGCAGTTCCGACCGAGAGTCGCCCGGGGAGTACGCTCGTCGAGGTTGCCGTCGGCGACGCTGTCGTGCGTTGCGAGGCCGGGACCGACGTCGAATACGTGGCGAGCCTTGTACGCGCGATCCGTAAGGGCTGACGGCAATGCTTGCACTGCCGCCGTCTGTGCGTGTGTACATCGCATCGGAGCCCGTGGATATGCGACGTGGTCACGACGGCTTGTTCCAGCTCGTGAAGGCCTGGGGCTTGGATCCTTTCAGCGGCGATCTGTTCGGCTTCATCGGCAAGCGGCGTGATCGCGCCAAGATTTTGGTGTGGCACCGCGGTGGCTTCGTCCTGCTCTACAAGAGGCTCGAGAAGGGGAAATTCCGCATTCCGCGAGTCGCGCCCGGAGCCAAACGAGCAGTGCTCGACGCGACGGAGCTGACGATGCTGCTCGATGGGATCGACGTATCACGTGTGAAGCGGCCGACGTTGTGGGAGCCCAAGCGGCCGGGCGATGACGATACGTGATCCCATGTGATCCTACGTGAATTTGATCGACATGCCGTGCGCGGTGTGATCAAAGCTTGATGTGGCCGACGCACGGGATGCTGTGATCGCCGAACTCCGGCAGATGAACGAGCAACTCGGCCAGCTCGTCGCGCAACAACAATCCGTCATCGTCGCGCAGCAGAAGCTCATCACTGAGCTGGAGCAACGGCTGGCCGAGCGCGACGCCGCGCACGCGAGCCGCGCAGCTGAACTACAAGCGGAGGTCCGTCGCCTCGAGCGCGAGCTGCTCGGCCCAAAGACAGAGCGGATCAAGATCCCGCCGCCGGAGCGAGACCTTCGCGGCGCAGAACCGGATGAAGAAGAGCTCGCCCGTCGTCGTGAAGAAGCGGCCCGCAAACGTCGCGAGAATGCGCTCGCAAAGCAGCAAGCGCTTGCCGCCGATGAGCTACCCCGGGCAAAGGACGGCAAGGAGGCAGGCGGTCTACTTCGAACAGCGCTGCGCTGCGGCTTGACGTTGCGGCCCTGCGGTCCAGCGTAATGGATGCTTCTGCGCGGCTCTCGGCTGTGCGAGACTGCAATCCATGCGGCTCAGTGGCGCCGTAACTCGATTTGCCGCTCTCTTGCTCATCGCGGTGCTACACGCGCTGTTCTCCGGTCACGCACACGCCAGCACCCCGGGAGCCCCTCCCCTGGCGCGCGGCGTTCGCGCAGCTCCGCCCGCTGCCTGCAGGTCCCTCGGCCACGCGCAGCACGCGCCGCTGTGCCACCCAGAACCGACAACCCCGACGTCATCGCCAGCGGCGCGTGCGAGCATGGCCTTGAGGGCCTCGGCCGCGCGCAGCGAAGCGAGCACGGCCGGCCGCACACCGCCGCTCCTGCGTGGGAGCAACCCCCAGCGCAACTCCATGGGCGACGTACTCGCAATGGAAGCGTCCGCGACGCACGGCGGGGCATTCAGCGCGAGCTTCCAACGCGATGCGCTCGGCTTAGAGCTCGAGCGCGCGCTGCCCGGCGGCGTGCGCGCGCGCTGGCAACGCGACGCGATCGGCCGCCCTGTGCGCCAGGAAATTTGGCGCGGTGAGCAGTTCCACGGCGCGAAGCAGTACACGTGGGACGCGAATGATCGCCTGCGGCGCGTGATCGACGCCATGAGCGGGCCAGTGGAGTACACGCACGACGGCTTCGGCAATTTGGCTTCGGCGGCGTACGCCGATGGTCGCGTCGATTTGAGGATGCCGGACGCGGTCGGGAATTTGTTTAGGACGAAGGAGCGGACCGACAGGAAGTACGGCCCGGCGGGGCAGCTCTTGGAAGCGCGCGATGCGCGCGGTGTGACGACCTACGACTACGACCCTGAAGGCAACCTGGTGAAGAAGGTGGAGCCGGATGGGGGAACGTGGACGTACGAGTGGAACGGCGCGGGGATGCTCACGCGCGTGGTGCGGCCCAATGGGCACGCGGTGGAGTTTGCTTATGACGCGCTCGCGCGGCGGTTGAGCAAGACGTACCGCGGGAAGACGACGCGCTGGATTTGGGACGGCAATGTGCCGCTCCATGAGTGGGTGGAGCGCTCGGCGGACGCGGTTGACGAAGACTTCTCGGGAACGGAGAGAGAGGACGACGCTGTGGCGGCGGGGGAGAAGGCGCTGAAAGCGTTGCTTGCGGCGCGGCCGGCGAATGGGCCTCCGACGCATAGTGACATGAACGCGCTTTCCAGCGCGGTAAGTGCGAGTGAGGGGACGAAGGACGCGCCGATCACGTGGTTGTTCGAGCCGGAGAGCTTTGCTCCGCTCGCTAAGATTGTCGGCGGGGAGCGCTATGGGATCGTTACTGATCACCTGGGGACGCCGACGGCCATGTTTGATGGCGCGGGGCGTGAGGTTTGGGGGGCTGACGTTGATGCGTATGGCGATTTGCGGAATTTGCGTGGGGAGCGCGGGGCTTGTCCGTTTCGGCGGCCGGGGCAGTATGAGGATGTTGAGACTGGGCTGTATTATAATAGGTTTAGGCATTACTCCCCCTCTGGCCAGGTCTATATATCGCATGATCCCATAGGCCTAGCTGGCGGACCACAGCTCCTTTCGCACGTCGCAGATCCGCTTCTGTTCATAGATCCTTACGGTCTAAAGAGCTGCTCGGACGTCGCTAAGCGCGGAAGAAAAGGCACCTTCTACGAAGCAGTCAGGACGGCTGACGGAGACCTCCTGATCACCTCCGGACCACTGTCGCGCAAACGCGCCCAAGCGAGGCTGCGTCGAATGATGGAATCAGGCGACAGCACTCGCGGCATCTATACAGTGGGCAAGCAGGAAGCCCGCGATCTTGCGACGTCCGCGGGTCGCGGCCGACCTGTCTTGCATCCCGCGCACCCGGACCCACTCACCGAATCCACGGCGGGACGGTTTGGTCATTATCACCCTGCGGGCGATCACGGAGGTCACGTATGGTATGGAGACCCGAGATGAGCACCTCAGCGGCGTTCCTATTCAAAACCGCACGCTTTGAGAAACACTCATCGTGTATCGAGAGCGCCTGCTTAGAGAGCTGGGGAAGCTCCGGCCCAATGCACCGGGGACACGCTCCGGACTGGACAATCATCCGCTGGTCCGCCGGCTCCGAAGCGCTGCTAAAAAGCGTGCACGTGGAGAACGGCGACGACTCCCTGTTGGCGGGACTGACTATTCTTCCGTTTCCGGAATCGGCAACACGGCTGTTCGTCCCTTGCCCCGAAAGACACACATTCATCGCCGCAACGATAGAAAAGCTGCAGAGGTGCGACGCTTGGCTCAATCTCGGGATTTGGTTGTTCCCTCTACGCGGCAGTCGCCGCGCCCCGCCTTTGAAGCGTTTCGACGAACCATTCGCCATTCGCAATGCGACACACCTCGAAACAAACTGCGCCTATACACAAATTACTTTATCGCGGGAGTGAATTGAGTGATCGAGAATGCCGACGCGATGACTCGCATTATTGAAGGTATATACGGTCGACTCAGCGAAGCAGACCTTGCGCTAGCGGCGGGTGCATCCATCCGCACAAGTCGCCCATTGGCAAAGAGATCGACGGACGCTGAGCAGCGCCAAGAACATTGGGGGAACGTGGAGATTTATCAAAACGGCATCCGAATCCTATCTGTCGCCAGCGGCGCGTTCTTGCGTCTCGAAAGTGCGCAAGCCAGTTGACCAAGCGGGCTGGTCGGTACATCGACGCCTTCGGAACGACTACGCTCGAACCGGAGCACGCGCAGCTTTGGCTGGACGGACTGAACGCGCTTCTCCCGACGTTGCAGCTCGACGCCGACGCGAGTGAGGCGTGCACCAACCTTATTGCCGCGCTAACTCCCGCGGTAGCCACCAAAAGCACCCTATTGCTCGAAGGCGATTAGTCTGGACTACGGCAACGGACCGGCGCAGTAACTGTACACTGATGGAACCCGAGTATGGAAGCCCGGATCCGAATCAGGAGCCGCTTGAGTTGCTGCTTCGAGAGATATCAAGGGCGTTCGATCACGATCTCCAGCTGCTTGCGATGCACGGCGCGCTGACGGTTCCGGACATCTGCTCTGCACCCGAAACCGACACCACGCAGACGAGGCAGCGGTACATTCAGTGGTACAACCGCTACATGCCCGCCGTATACACGGAGCTACGCAAGACGCATCCAAGCCGGGTGCGGCCTGGGGTTCCTGCCACTTTTCAGTTTTTTCCAGGAAAGGACGCCTATCTGCTACGTTGCAAGATGTTGCATCAACGCATCAACATCAGACACGCCACGATGAGCACGACGCTAAGATCTTCCTTGGCCTCCCAAATCTGCACCTGCAGATTCGGGTGGTTGGTGAGGCTCGGTACCGTTTCCTCAACTACGTGTTCTTCTGCTCGGACATGATCGGGGCCGCCAGGACGTGGGCCAAGGCCACCGCGCACCGTGCAGACGTGCAGCGTCGAAAAGCCTCATGGCTCAAGCTCTATCCCGAGGGTGCTGGAGGGGCTGGCGAAGGGCCTATTATCGGTTGAGAACGGGCGGGCTTCCTCGTGTCCTCATGCTGACTCGTGGCGACCTGGAAAGCCCTTACATCGAACCGGCCCTCAATCGACGATATCGTGAACAGCTTCGATGGACAGATATATGCCAGCCGGGGCAAAGCCGGCGATGTATTCGTGATTACGGAGACAAAGCCGGGTGGCGCCTCCGGTGTTTTCGTTACGCGGGATTTCGCAGGTGATACGGCAGCAGACCGGGTACGGAATTTGGCCCTGCCGCCTTCGAACACCGCCGAGAGCCAGAGCTTGGTGGAACTGACCCGGGACCAGACCCTTCTCGAAGGTAGGGTGGCGGCTCAACCGCAGTGGGGCCCTGACAAGACCGGCGGCGGCTGGCAGACCGTAACTGACGGCGGCAAATACACCGGTGCAGTGAGTAGACTATGAGCAATCAATCCGTGGCCTCGGAAGTAATCGAAGCACTCAGATCCCACGGCTTCAACGACGAAGCCGAAGCGCTGGAGCAGCAAGTAAGCAATCTGAGTTCAAGTAATGAGCAGGAGCGGCTGAAAGCGCGCAACACCATCGTCAGCATGGCGCACCCGCGTTGGCTGGGCGACCTTTACCTGGATCGAGTTACGCTGAAGGATTGGTGGAGTATGCTCGAGGCTATGGCTCAACGCGTGAAAGCGACGGACGGCAGCTAATCTAGCTTCGCCCGAGTAGTTACCGACGACGGACGTGCATGGGACAGTCTCCGATGCCATGGTCGACCTACACGCCGGACGAGGTTGTGACGCAGTTTCCGACATGACATCGCTGAACCTCGACCAGTACTTGCGGCAGCCTCCGGACTATTCGACGGCATTCACAGAACACGTCCGGAACATCGCACACCGCATCCAAGAGATGTGTCGAACGACGGCGCGCCATTCGTCTGATATGAATTATTCGTCTTCTCAAACGATAAACAGTGAGAAACGACTCAGAGATGTGCCAGATACGGTGCTACATAACTCGCGCGACCCTCTCTATGCCGTTGCTGCCTTTGCAAGCGCTGTTGGCGCCTGGCACAGACGAGAGCCGCACTCACCACGAATGTGAAAATTAGCCTCGTGTGCTCGCGGGGCCGCGACGAGCTTCGGTTTGATCGAAGTACCTCAATCACAGTGGGACCTACCCGCGCCAGGTTTTGTAATTCGAGATGGATGGCGCACCCGCAACGATTTTCAGGTGCTTTTTTTCCGAGCTGATGTAGCTTCGGCGGCTTGGGCCTACATCAGCTGAACCGCCGGAGCAGCTACCGCCGCTGCGAACTGGGCGGGCCCTTGTCGAACTCGCCGGCTTTCATCTGCGCGACCAACAGATCGAACACCACGCGCCCGAAGTCGGCGGCGATGTTCTTAGCCAAGCGCTCTCGATACGAGCCGCCCTTGAGTCCGCAGCGCCGCCAGCGACAACGGCCTCCGGCTGAGCTGTACCGAACTTCCGAACCGTCTGGCGCGATATCCCCAGCGCCAGCGCCACCATCCGGATTTAAGGCCCTGACTCAATAACACCTTGATCTGCTCTTGCATGCGCGCGGTCTTCCTGTCTCTGGCCATGGCTGGCACCAGTGCCATGCCCAGTGGGTCCCATGCGCGTCGCCCCTCCTCCCGGAAGTTGACCACCCTGAAAATGGTGGTCGACTTCGCTGATCAGCCCTGGTCAACGTCCCGTGCCAACGGGTGGTCAATTTCCCCGATCACGGGGTGGTCAACTTCGTTGCAAACGGGTGGTCAACTCCAAGTGCAATCGGACAATCATAGCCTCCGCCCTTCCGAAGGTAGGATCAGGTCACGCTCCGAGCAAGAGCTGAGAGCGAACGCCGTTAGAAGTCGTCTGCTCGAGTGCAGCCCCATTGCGTCTTCACTGCCGAACCCGCTGGCGTGAACCAGCGCCTTTTCAGTCGGTGGTCCTGCGCGCCGGGTGACAACGGAGTTGTCGCTCCGCGTCGTCGCGAGCCATGTAACCGCGCTTTCAAGGCGCCTCGCGATCGAGGCGGTCGGGCATGATCGTTGCTTACTAGCCGTGTATGGGATGGAAGCTTGGGCTCGCGATCCTCACGGCCGTCGTCAGCGCGGCTTGTGGAGGCGGCGGCACGCGCGGCGGGCATGGCGGAAATGGGGGCAGCGCGAGTCAGGCTGGTGATGGCGGAGCGGAGGAGATCCCGGAAGTCGACGAGAGCGCTTTGCCGGAGCCCTCGGCGGAAGCGGGGTTCGTCGAGATCGAGCCCACGAGCTACGAGGCCGTGCTGGAGCTCGCCGGCACGCTCTCGAGCGAACGCACGCGCTTGTTCTACAGCTTCATCCCCGCAGACGAGAACGCGAAGCAGAAGCCCCTGTTCGTGTTCTTCAACGGAGGACCCGGATCGACGTCCATGTTCCTGTTCTCGTGCGGCACGGGGCGGTATTCAATCGAGCCTGACGATCTCGCCGCTCTTCCGAAGCCGAACTCGCACAGCTTCACTCGCCTTGGCAATCTCCTCTACATCGATTCCCGGCATGCCGGCTTTTCGTACGGCGTGAGCGAACATCCAGCGATCGACGCCGAGCGAGCCGGCGCGTTCGAGCTAGGAAGCTTCAACGCGGCGGTCGACGGCGCTGACTTCGTACGCGTGTTGTTGCGCGTGCTCGCGAAGATACCGGCGATCCGCAACAACCCTGTGGTGATCGTGGGCGAAAGCTATGGTGGAACACGCGCGTCGGTGATGCTCGACATCTTGCTCGATCCCGCTTCCGATGAGGTCTCTTACAGAGACACCTCGCTCGTCGCGCTGCTCGAAGAGCATTACGCCGCGGTGTTCCCTGGCATCGCGCGTGAGCGCATCACTCGCGCTGCTCGCGCGCGCCAGTTCGGCTGGCAGGTCTTGATCCAACCGCTGGTGGTCGGTTCGGCGCAGTACGACGCGCAGCGAGAGCTCTGGCCTGAGGCGCTCGATCGCTTGACGCGAGAGCTCGGGATTTCAGCCGCGGAGATCGAGTCGGAACGCTGCGGCCATGATGCCTCTCGGCCGCGCGCCTGGTGCGAAGATCTGGACGCCGCGGTGGGCCGAACGGTCACTACTCCGGCCACGTTCGAGCAGCTCGCCGGCGTGGCGCCGGAGCTCGTGCCCGGGCTTCGCGCGGCCGAAAGAGGCGGCGCCTTCCGCTTCAGGTCGCCGGCCGGCGATGGCGTCGATCCGAGCGAGATGACGTCGCTGCTCGGCACACTTCCGGCATGGGATCGGTACTTCAATCCCATCGTCGGCGAACCCATCTCACACGGATTCGAGCGTGTATTCCACTCTCCAAGCTACGTGGTTCCATTCCTCAGAGCAGCCCGTACCGTGAATACGATGATCACGAACGGCCTTCTCGACGGCGCAATCGTGAGCGAAAGCATCGTCCCCGCTCTGAATGCGATCGTCCCGCTCTTCGTCGGCGAGCGCTGGTTCACGGGAGCCGCATACGCGGACCCTGAAGCCGATCCGCCCACCCAAATTCGC
This sequence comes from uncultured Sorangium sp., assembly GCA_966250485.1. Taxonomy (GTDB): domain Bacteria; phylum Myxococcota_A; class Polyangia; order Polyangiales; family Polyangiaceae; genus PMG-095. The sequence goes on from CBINHN010000110.1 coordinate 9,397, forward strand.
TGAGCTATGCCGCGCACGCTGAGCTCGGCCCGGCAACGGACCGCGTCGTCTATCTGCCGACTTACCGCAACAGCGGGCATTTCGTGAGCGTGGCGCAACCCGACAAGCTGTTCGACGACGTGCGCGCGTTCCTCTCGGCCACGGGACTCGGAGAGTGATGCATTGGTTGCGCGATTGATGCAAGCAGCGCTGACGCAGCGGCCGAGCTCTAGCGCGCTATCAGCAGCCGAATCCGCGCCGCGTGCGGATCATTCGGATATTTGGCGAGGAACCGCTCGCCGGGAGCGCTCGCTGCCGCGCGACTTCCGGCGGCGGTCAGGGCGTCAACGGCTAGTGCGTCGGCGTCGGCGCCGAGTTGTCCGTTCGGGAAATCACGAGGATACGCGTCCGCAGTTCGTAACGCGCGCTCGTAAGCGCCTTCGGCGATGGCACGCCGCACGGCGTCCAGGGCGGCGATTTCGGCGGCCAAGGTCGATGCCGCTGGCTTCATTGGCGCTCGTCCTGAGGGCCTCGCTCGCGGCCGCCGCGACGTCGGCTCCGTCTTTGCGGGGCCCTGCTCTTGCTCCTCGCGCACATCGTTGGTCTCCGCGTGCCGCGCTGAGTCCTGATGCGCCGCGCTCGACAGCGCGGGCGGCGCATCGTTTCCGCGCTGCGCTGCCGGTGTTGCAGTGGGGGGGTGTCGGCGCTGGACGACGAGGGGCTTGAAGTACGGCGGGTCACGGGGTGGA
>CBINHN010000111.1:0-9797 GCA_966250485.1 uncultured Sorangium sp.
CAAAAATACGCCGGTCAGGTTGACGCGCAGCACCCTCTCCCAATCCTGCTCCGACAGCTCGGCGATGGGGACCGGGTTGCCTTCCACGCCCGCGTTGTTGAACGCGATGTCCAAGCGATCGTGAGCGCGCACTGTCTCGCGAACCAGCGCCGCGACCTGCGCAGCGTCCCGCAGATCCGTCCGCAGGTAGCGGGCGTCCCCGCCGGCCTCGCGAATCAATGCAACCGTCTCCTCCCCCGCGGCGTCGGCCATGTCTGCGATGAGGACCTGTGCTCCCTCGCGCGCAAACGCCCGCGCGGTGGCGCGACCGATTCCATTCGCCCCACCCGTAACTAAGACGACCTTTCGCTCGAATTCGCCCATGACTGACTCCTCTCTCGACAGCCCGAGAGCACGTCGCGTGCCACAGTGAATCCCCTGCACGACGGCGCGAATCCCGCGCTTCGCCGCGCCGTGGCGCGCAACAATTGCAGCCATCGATGGGGTCGCGGCAGCTCGTGCGCAAAGCGTTCGCGGCCGGAGCACGACGGCCCTCAGCGGCGCTGCCGAGGGCCGCATCGCGGGCGAGCCAGCCGCTACATGGCCGAGTTGAGCACAGGGAAGAACGGCAAAAATCCGTTCTTCGCGATGTTGACGGCGCCGAGCTGCACCCCATGCAAATGCTCAGCGACGTTCACCACGCCGAGCTGCAGACCGGTGACGCGGCGCCCGTGATTGACGATGCCGAAGCTGGCGCCGGTGCTGGTGCCCGAGGAGAGGTTGACCGCGCCGAAGCGCGCGCCCTGCGCGCTGGCCACTCGCGTCACCACGCCAGCCTGCATTCCATAAAGACGGGTGCTCGAGCTGTAGATGCCTTCTTGTACCCCGTACAGGCTGCCGCTGGTGACGCTGAGAATGCCGTTGAGCTGCAGCCCTTGGTAGCGGCCCTTCACGACGCCGCCGAAGCCGAGCTGCGCGCCGTAGAAGTGACCGCTCGTATGGCTGGCGATACCGAGATCGAAGCCCTCGACCTCACGATTGACACCGTACGGCAAGTTCAGGCGCAAGCCGTGGACCGCCTGCTGCTCGCTGCTGGTCTGTACCGGGCTCCAGAGCGCGAGGGACATGGGCTGAGTGGTCGAATCGAGCGCGTCTTCTTCTGCCGCCGAGGGAATGGCGATGAGAATCACGGGCAGGAACGCGAACATTTGCGCGAACTTTTTCATAGGACCTCGACCTCCGACGCCCACGACTGCATCGCACGTGCCGAGCCGCTCAGCGCGCATTCGCGCAATATTTCCGCGATTTCGTGGCGTGTCCGGCGCGCAACCGTGGGTGCAGCTGTCCGCGGCCGGACTATTGTCATGGCTTGCCGGTCACGGCTCGATGCGAACCAGCAGCGAGAACGCCGCACCCTGCGGCGCGTTCTCGAGGCGCAGTAAGACGGTGTTATAGCCGGGTCGCAAGGTCGCGCGCACGAAGCCCTCAGCGATCACCCACGGCTTCAAGTGAACAGCGCTCGTCCATATTAGCTCGTGATTGAGCCATAGCTTGATCGAGTCGTCGCCCGCGACAGCGAGCCAAACGCGTCGCTCGCGGTCCGAGCGGAGCTCGCTGTAGGCGTAATAGATGGCGTACGCGTCCTCATCGAGCGGCACGATGGGCAATGTCGCGCTTTGCTGGTGCGTCCAGCGCAGCGCTCGCCCGCCCTTGCCCGCATAAACGGCGTCTAAGTCCAGCAATGTCTCCGGCGGAAAGTGCGTATCGTGATGCTTGCGCTCACTGTTGTCGAAGGGGCCAAGGACATACCAAGAACCAACGAAGAACCAGGCTGCGCCGCTCGCCGCGCCGAGAAACGTGCGGCGCGACTTGAGCCAGGGCTTCACGTCCGAGAGCTCCCCGTCGAGGTCGGCGTTGTAAGCAGCGAGCGCCCAACGCTTGCGCTGCTCGGCGAGGAGCGCAGGGCCGCGTAGCGTGCGATCGAGGGTCTGCCAGCGCTCCGAAACGAAGGACGCGACCCAGCCGTCTTGCGGACTGCTGTACGCCCCTGTCGCGCTCGGCACGCTGGGCGTCTCCGCGGCCGCCGGTAGCACCGCGCTGCCGGGTCGACCTGATCGCTCCGCCGCGACCTCCCCCCCAGGGGCGTTTCCGCCCAGGGAAACACCGTTCGCCGAGCTGCTCGCCGAGCTCGGCTGAGCTGAGCTGGCCGCTGAGGCGGTGGCTCGTTCAGCGAGCAGTCGAGCCACCGTTTCGCGCGAACGCTCGTGAAGCGCGGCGATTTCCCGCAGCTCGGGCGTGTCGTCGAACTCAGCCGCTGCGGCGTCCTTTTCGCCCGGCTTCGCGGGCTCGCCGGTGCGCGCTGAAGCCGAGTGGCGGCTCGCGAGCTCGTCGATGCGTGCGGCGAGCTCCCGCGCTTCCTCCAGCGCGGAGCGCCGCGGCTCGCTGTCTCCGGGACGGGCGCTCTCGCTCGTGGTTGGCACGGACTGCGCTCGGCGCTCCACCGCTTCCAGCATTTCGCGCAGCTCGCTGAGCTGTTCTGCGCTTCGCGCGCGCCGATAACGCGCTGCGTGCTCGTCAATGGCTCGACGCGCCGCCAGCTCTCGCGAGCGGTCCGACGCCCGCAAGCCCATGTAAGCCGAGCCGACCAACAGCAGCGCGTGAATGGCGGCCGAGCCGATGATGTAGCCTCGCATCGACATCGCTGCGTCAACGTAGCGCTGGCGCCGCGCGAGGCACCGGGCGCGCACCCAGCGCGACGTTCGTCAAACCTACGAATTCACAAATATCCAGCACGTGCGCGATGTTTTTGTACTCGGTGGAGCGATCCGCGTCGATGCGCACACCGGCGTTCGGGTTTGTCGCTGCGAGGCGCTTCAGCCGCTCGTGAAGCTCCGCGATGGCAAGCGGGCGGTGGTCTACGCGAAGCTCGCCCTGCGCGTCGATCTCGATCACCAGGGCGACGCTGAAATCCTGGTCGACTGCGGCTCGCGCCTGCGGCAGCACGAGCGGGAGCGGCACGGGCCCTGTTTGCTGATCCCCCATCTTCAACGTGACCATGAAGAAGATGAGCAACAGAAACACGCAATCGATGAGCGGCGCGAGGTTAATCTCGTCCGCTTCGGCCTCCTCCCAATCAAGCCTCACGGTTCTGCGCGCTCCGCGAGGAACCAGCGCTGAATCAGCGCGTTGCTCTCCGTGGCTAGCTGGACCGCGAGGAGCTGCAGTCGACCGCTGAAGAAATGGCGCGCAGCCAGCGCCGGAATGCCCACGAACAGCCCGCCCGCCGTCGTGATCAGCGCTTCGGAGATGCCGTTCGCGACCAGCGCCGGGTTGGCGGCGGTGCCCGCCTGCGCGATGGCGTCGAACGCCGTGATCATGCCGGTCACGGTGCCGAGCAAGCCCAGCAGCGGGCTCAACGTGGCGATGACCGAAAGCGTATGCGTCTTCTGGGCGTGCTCTTTGAGAGCGACATTGGCGACGTCACCCGCCGCGACATTGACCTCGGCGTACGGGTGAGCGCGGTGCTTGACGACAGACAACAGTACGCGTGCGAACGCGCTGTCGTCGGCGGCGCAGACGCGCTCGAGCTCTTCGAACTCGCGCGCTTGCCAGAGCCGATCGGCCAGGGCGCGCAATCCAGGCGGGACCACGCGCTGGGCCCGCAGCGCGTTGGCGCGTTCAGCCGCGCGAGCAACCGCCACGATCGAGAGCGCGACCAAGACGTACATGATCGCTCCGCCTTGCCCGAACCGGTCCCAGAGGGTGACACCAGCCATTGGCGTAGATATGCTCAGAAGACACGCCAACGCAACAAGTGGCTCTTTCCGGGCCAATCAGCGCCGGCACCTGTCCACTAAGCAACTGCGCTGGTTGCCGGACGCGACAGTCAGCGGCCGGACGCGACACGATCGTCTTTTGCAGCTCGCGCAACAACATACAAGACCGATTTCGCGCGCCGAGGCATGGATGAGCCATGCGCGTTTTGCGCTCCTCGCCGGCTATTCGTCGTGCCTTTTATCGTAGTGCCTTGCCCTGGCTCGGGCTGGCTTCCCTCGCGGGCTGCGCCAGCTCCGAGGTCGTTCGGGCGAACGGCTCGAGCTGCACGCGCAACGCCGACTGCGACTCCGATCACTGTGAGCGCGATAGCCGCGTCGACGAGCGCATCTGCTGCGCCGTCGCGTGCGTGCCGGGCACGATCTGCGCGCTCTCCGGAGATCGCTGCGTCACCTGTGATGCGAGCGTCGAGAGCTGCGTCTCCCCGCGCATCGCGGGTGAGCGCTGCACGGCGGACGTCGACTGTGAGTCCGGCACTTGCTTGCCCGATCCAGCGTCGGTCAACCGCTGTTGCCGCCTCGCGTGCAGCACGCGCTGCGACGAGAACGGTGAGTGCCTCGACTCGGCCGCGACGCCGAGCTCGACCGCGCGCACACCCTTGGCGAGCGGCGGGCGCGGCGCTGAAACGTCCAGCGCGCACTCTGGCGGTGCCGCAGTGGTACCAGCGAACGGAGGCGCGATGGCGTTCCCCGCAGGCGGCCACGGCGGCACGGCCGCGCTCGGAGGAGCGGCGGGCGCAGCTGCGGAGAGCGCCGGCGCACCATCTGCGAGCGGGCTCGGCGGCAGCTCTGCGGGCGGCTCCAGCTCCGTCTCGGGCGAGTGCGAGGAGGGCACGGTACGGTCTTGCTCCGAGTCTGGCGCGCTGGGCGCGTGCGCCGCGGGCCAGCAACGCTGCCAAAACCGCCGCTGGAGCCCGTGCAGCATCGCGCCAGGCTCACGGCGGTGCTCCGCGGCGGCCGACGCGGACTGCGATGGACGCGCCGACAACCAAATAGATAACGTCTGTCAATGCGCCGTCGGAGCTCGTCGCAGCTGCGCGGAACATCCCGGCAAGGACGGTCACGGCCCCTGCAAGGCCGGCACGCAGAGCTGCGAGCTAGCGAGCGATGGCGCGAGCAGTCGCTGGGGCGAGTGCCTCGGTGCCGTCGCCCCGCGCGCGGCGGACGCCTGCGATGTTCCGGGCGACGACGCCAACTGCAACGGGATAGCGAGTGAGGGCTGCGCTGGCCAGCTGGGACAACCGCTCTGGAGTTTCGACAACGGAGTTCAAGGCTGGGGTATTCGCCTCACGGATCCGTCGCGTTTGAAAGGCGGCTCGTCGCTCGCCTTCGCCGCTGACCTCGGTGATCCGCGTCCGGGGGCGCTGGTGGTGACGGTGCCGTTCGATGGTCCCAATCAGAAGATCGAGCTCAACGTGGTCGCGGAGCCAGCGGTCAACGTCAGCGGTCACGTGCTACGCGCGCGCGTGCGCCTCGCGAGCGGGCTGAGCAGCGACGCCAATGCGCCCGGGGGGATCAAGCTGTTCGCCAAATCCGGCAACGACTTCGTGTACGTATCAGGCCGCTGGCGCTACTTCGCCAAGGCGGGAGAATGGCTCGACGTGTCGCTCGATCCGGCAGCGCCCGATTTGACGACGGGCAGCTTCAACTTGAAGGATGTCCGCGAAGTCGGCTTCGAGCTGCGAACCTTCCCTGATACAACCGGCGTCTCCGCTGCGGTGGTCGACATCGACTCCGTTTCGTTTTAGAGACGCGCGCGGCTAGGCGCCGCGCCGCCGACGCACGGTGAGACCGAGCGCGACGAGCAGCGCCGCGCCTAGCGCGACGTGCGGACGCGGACGAGCGGAGCTCAGCGCGCAGCCGCTCTCGGCGACGCCGGCCCGCGCGCAGGCCTTCGAGTCCAAGGCTTCGTCGCTGAGCATGGGGCTCGGGCAACGAAGCGGCGTACGGCTCGGCGGGTACAGCGTGCAGATGGCGTTGACGTCGTCCTGCGACAGGTTGCGACTGAATAGCGAGCGGCTGGCATAAGATGCCGCCATCAGAGCGTCCGGATCATCGGAGTGATCCAAACCCAAGACATGACCGGCCTCGTGCATCGCGAGCGTCAGCAACGCGTCCGCCGGATCGCCATCCTGCTCCAACAACGAATTCGAGTTCAATTCTACATCCGCGTCCAAGACGCGACCGTCCGGCGCGGTCCACAGCGTCGTCAAGCCCGCTTGGTTCGGCGCGTGCGTCCAGGACGCGGGGATCGTCCACACGCCCAAATTGTGCTCGGGCGACGTCGCGCAGAAGCGATTTCCATCGCTGCGAACCACCCCTGCCGACGCAACGCCCAGCCCAGGAGCGCCGCGCCCCGAGCACTCCACCGAAGTCCAGCGCGCGAACGCGCGCTCCACCGCCCATTGAAACTGCTCGGGTGGTAGCCCCACGCGCGACGCCGACGCGCCATCCACGCCGAAGCTCGCGCAAGGCAGCGCGTAATACGCGAGCTCCCCTTCACTCACGCAGCCGCGCTCGTCGCGGGCACAGCGCCGCTCTTGACAATCGCTCGGCGAGTCCGGACCACATTGAACGTCGCGACAGGTGCGCGCCGGACAAAAGCCCGCCGCTGGCCGGCAGACGAAGGCGAAGGCCGCGAGCACGCAGCCGCGCGCCACGAGCTCTTCGAACACACCCAATCTGCTGTTCGCCGATGGCGACATGCGAGCTCCTTCCGATCACACCACTGAGCTCGCCGCGCGACGCCCTGCGGCGTCGCGCTGGCGAGCTCGCGCCAATGACGCGCTGTGCGGTGGCTCCTATCCAAGCTAAAAAGCGGCCGCCTACCTCACCGGTCTCGCAGTTGGATGAGATCCCCGTTGGAGAAGGTCCAGGTCGTCGGGTTTGCGATGCGGTCCGTGATCACCTCCGGCGTGGTCACGGGCAGCGGCGTGAAGGGTGTGAGGACATCCGGAATTGGGCTCGGATCGGGTGTCGGGCACTGGCGCAGCGGTTCATCGACACCGACGGGCGTACCCGCGAAGCGGATCGCTCCGAGCCCGAGCCGATCGACCGTCAGCGGATCGCTGTTGATCGCAAACTCCAAACGCCAGGCCTTGTCCGTTCCGGCGCACAGATCCAGATCCTGACGCGAGACCGGGAATTCCAGCGTCTGCGCGCTGCCAAGCTCCAGATTCGCGAGCTCGAGCTGACCGAGGTAGTGATTGTTGGTGTTCTCACTGGTGCAGTACGCTTGCGCCGCGCCGCGATAGCCGGAGCTCGCCACCGCGTCCGGCATCTTGATGTCGACCTGCAACACCGTGCCGAGCTTATCGAACGCGCGAGTGTACAGGGCCGGGCTCACCACCGGTACGTAGCCGCCGCCGCGCACCATGTGGAAATCGACCTTCTCGAGGCCATCGAAGGAGTACAGGCGATTCGTGAGCAAGTCGTTCGGATCGCGCGTGATGAAGCCGTCTCGGCCTCCCGGCGAGAGCCTGGGATCATTGCCGCACAGAGGATTGTTGCCCCAAGGCAGCGCGCCGGCGTCGATCGGCTGGCAGCCGCAGGATCGCTGATCGAACACGCTGTCGGGACCGCAATCCGTGACGTTCGCGTTCGGACAGACCCGCCCGGGATCTTCGGCCGGCTGCAGCTCCGGACAGCCGCATTTGCCGTTGATGTCCACATAGGCGCCGTCACAGTTGGGACGCGTGTACTTGCACATGCCGGCGAGCAGCGCGGACATGTCGAGGCCCGAGCTCTCGCGCAACAGCTTCAAGCACTCCGGGCGCGGCGCGTCATCCGGGCCGAACGGATTGCTGAGACACTCCTGCCGCACGCGCTCCTCCGGGCTCATGCAATCTTGACCGAACACCGGAGCTCCCATGTACTCGCAGTAACAAGCGTCCATGCGATCGAACACCGTCATCGCCTTGGGAGCGGCGCCGCGCACGCCGCTGTCCGACGAGTAAGTGACGCTCTGATCGCCGAACGTCTCACCGATGCAGCGACGCTTGCTACCGTCGAGCTTTTTGAGTCCCTGGCACTTCTCGTGAGTCGGCCGGATCTCGCAGAGCTCGCGCAGCTCGTGCTCCTGAATCTTCGACACGCCGCGCAGGGCCGCGGCTCCGCCTTTCAAGGCCCAGTCGATGGGCGTGAGGATCACTCCCGGGATCTTTTCGGTCAGCACCTCACCGACCTTCTTCACGACTTTCCAGATGCGCGATTGATTGTCCGCCAGCGAACGCTCGGTTTGAATCTCCTGAGGGCTCGGCACGGCCGCGCTGTCGAGGCGTTTCTGCGCGCCCTCGCAGATCGAGAGCTCGATGCCCTGGAGCCCCTTGCAGCTCTCGTAACCTTCGAAGTCCGGACCCGTCTCGCGTTCGGTCTGCTCCTCCTCCCGCCGTCGCTGCCACGCCTGAGCGTCGCTGATACATTGGTCTTGCTGAGCTGGAGTCTTGAACTGCATGCAGCGCTCCGCGGTCTCGCTCGAGACGCCGGGTTCGACATCGGCGCGCGGATCCGTGCACTTGTTCGCGAACTCCTTCTCCTGCGCGTCGGCGAGGCAGCGCCGGAACGTGCCGGCCATGCCCTTGCCCGAGGTGATCCCCTCGAGCAACGCCTGAGCCTTGGCGTTCGCGGCGGCCGCCGCGGAGGCGGGCGTGCAGCCAACGAACAGACTTCCCTTCAACGCATCCGGGAACACCGGCTCCGGGCCGGGCGCTGCACCCGTGAGCAAGAAATTAGTGAGCGTACTTTGATAGGGCGCGCACTGATTCATCAGCTCCGCGGCCATATCGCCGACCACGCGTTCCACCAAACCGGCCGCGATTTCCGCGTCGGTTTGTAGATTACTCGCCACCTGATCGACGATCTGCGTGTAGCGCGTCATCAGCTCGCGCGCGGCGGCCGTATACGCGGCGGCGAACGCGTTCGTGCCGTAGGCGGCGCCGCAGAGCGCGTCGAAAGCGCCGCGCATCGCCGCCAAATAGGCGCGCGTAGCGTCGCCGGAGGCGCCCAACGCGCTGAGCGACGGCAGGATCGGCTCGAGCAGCACCAGGTCCATCATGAACGCTCTGCACATGAGCTCATGCGTCTGCGGAGCGGCCGCGGCAGCGCGCTGCACCAACGCGCTCAGCACAGCATCGTTGCCGAGCGCGCTTCGCGCTTGCGCCAGGTCGACCGACGGCGTCGGCGTCGGCGACGGCGTCACGAGCGTCGTCTCGCGCAGCTCGCTTCGACCCGCGACCGTGCGCGTCGTCTGCATCACCACACGGTAATCGCCGCCGACCAAGAACCCCGGATACTCCAGATCGAGCGTGACGTGCGGACGCTCACAGAGCCGCTCACTTTGCGACAGACGCACCATGCGGCCGCTCGCGCCGGTACCGTAGACGCCCTTGCGATTCTTCAAAGCTTCGTAGCGCCCCGTGGCCGGATCCTTGGCGAAGACGAAGGCCTCCACGTGCGTGCTCTCACATTCGGCCTGATCCGTAGAGTTCGGTCCCGAATACGCCACCACCGTGCCGCTCGAGTCCGGCGAGGCATATTGAGAGATATCCACCACGAAACCGTTCGGGCAGCCGCTAGAGCCGTAGTTCGTCGCGCTGCGCGCGTCTCCGATGCTCTGAATCGTGGCGTTCGCCGGGGCGCTCACGCAGCCGGCGTCGACCGGATTGCTACCTGACCACGCCCACTCTCCGCTCATGGCGCCCGGCGCGCCGCTGCTTGGGCTCCGCTCGGGCGCCGTATCGCCCGAGCACCCCATCGTTTGCATCAGCAGCGCGAGCGCCGCACCGAGACGCGGAAGCGCGCTGCGCGCGCTGAATTTCTTTCGTCGCAGGTCGTTCATTGATTGCTCCATGTTGCGACCGCCGCGAGACGCCACGGTCCACCCAGCGAGCAATCAACCACGCTACCCCCAAGCTGTCTGGTATGTAATTGCGCCGACCCTCTTCACGTTTGCTCGCGTCACACGCGGCGTGATCTGCGCTGTCGCAT
>CBINHN010000112.1:0-9206 GCA_966250485.1 uncultured Sorangium sp.
GGCCGAGGCTTTCTGCGTCTGGGACGGTGGTCGCCTACCGACGGAGGCGGAATGGGAACTACGCCGTTTCGGCGCTCGCTGCGCGCGGAACCCGTGACCCGCGCCGCCCGCACCAACCCTCACGTCAGTTGCAGCCCTGGTATCGCCCCGTCGAGCGCTCGCTTGTGAACCCGAGCTCCTACGGTCGGCGTCGTTGCCCGGCGATAGCAACTGATCGTCACGCTCGCCCGTTCTCCGGTACGATCCACAACCCAAGCTTCGCTGCGGCCCGCGGCCACGCTGACGGTAACCAACGTCGCCCGACCCTCCTCACCGCGCAACCGAAGAACGGTCAGCGAAACTCTTGGGTGGCCGATGCTCGTGGCGCTCGGCTTCCACCACGGTTCTGAGCTCACCATCGGGATCGGGATATCCCAGCCGGAGGAGTATCGCGCCAGTCGGGGCGCGATGAAATTGAGCCACGAGCTGCGGCTGCACGGCGCCGACGCCAATGAATGTGTCGCTCTTGCCGGGCGCTGCGCGAAACGGACGCTCGCCGTAGACGGTGCGCAGGATCATGGTCTGAGCGCGCCAGCTCACTCGAATGCCGCGCTCGTAGTCACCCATGAAGGGTGCCAGCGCCCGCGAGGAAACGGGAGAAGTCGCCGCGAATGCGCGGTCGAGAGCCGCGCGGTGCTGCTGATCGGCCGCGACGAGGTCGTCATCGTCGGGCCGTTCGCGCGCGAACAATACGGCTGCCACGTAGCGCGTCACGGCGTCCAGAAACGCCGTCGCGTCGCCGCGATTGGCCAATACGACGAGACCCCATCCGCGCGCCGGAACGGCGAGCAAGCGCGCAGTAAAGCCAAGCGTGTAACCATCGTGCAGCAACTGCTTGTCTTCACCGCTGCCGAGAACTCCCCAGCCCAAACCGTATCCGGCGCTTTGGACTGCGGAGACCGCGATCTGGACGCTCTGTGTCTCGAGGAGCCGCTCGGGGGAGACTACGCGGAAACCTTCGGGGTTGAGGCCGTCGTTGAGCTGCACGATGACAAAGCGCGCGAGGTCAGAGGCGCTGGACCAGACTGCTCCCGCCGGCGCGATCGGAGTTGTAAACCGCTCGAAGCGGAGCGGTGAGATTTGGCGATGGTCGATCGGAGAGTAGCTGTACGGCCGGGCGTGGTTGCGGTCTCGCAGCGCGCGATCGAAATCCAGGGTCGTGTGCGGCATGCCGATCCGTTCGAACACTCGCTCCCCCATCAACCGTTCGTACCCGCGCTCGAGTGCCCGATCGGTCAGGCGCGCTCCCGCCGCGCGAGCGGCAGCCAGGCCTGCGACGGAGAAGGCGTAGTTCGAATACACCCACTGCTGACGCGGCGGCGCGGCCAGCGGGAAGCGCGATACCGCATCGATCAACGCAAGCGGCGACGGATGGTCCACGAATAGGACGACGCTATTGTCACGGACCCCGCTCGTATGGGACAGGAGCTCGCGGAGCCGGACGTCACTCGTGAACGCAGCATCCGATAGCGAAAACGTTGGCAACAACTCGGTGACCGGAGTGTCCCACGCGAGCAAGCCGTCATCGACGAGCGTCGCCGTCATCAGCGCCGTCATCGGCTTCGTCGCCGAACCAATCATGAAGCGCGTGTCGCCATCCACGCGACACGTTTCCCCGTCACCGCGCGCGCCCCAGCCCTGAGTATAGGTGATCGCGCCGTCCTGAACGATGGCGAGGGCCGCAGCGGGTTGCTCAAAACGAGGCAACGCTTGTCGCACGTAGGCATCGATCTCGGCGCGCAGCTCGGGCGTAAGCGGGACGCTGCCTGCCGTGGCGCGCGCCAGTGCGGGAAACGAAATGAGCAGAGCGAGCGCCGCGCCAGTGTGACGAAGCAAGGCCAGAAGTCGCGTTCGGTGAGTCATGCCCTTCTCCTTGAAAGCGCGCGCGACCGCCCGGCAATGCGAAGATTGCGTTTTAGCCGTGTCCGCGCGAGCTGCCTCTTAGAACGCCGGTTGCGCGTGCCTTGTGACAAGCCCTCGTCCGGGCGGCACGCTTTTGCCGCGTTCCCTGAGCGGGGCGGGCCACCTACGACCGCCACTGAACCGTGCCCGCAGGCACGCCAAGGCACTGCGAATTCCTCGGCGCTCCGCCCGCTGCGCCGCCAGCGCGCGACGGTGCGCTCCTCCCAAACCTTCTGATACCGTTGTTGGCCGCACGCATCGCCACCGAAGCATGCGCCGCGAATCGGATATCACGTGGGCAAGACGAATCAATCAACCAGGGCGGCGTCTAACGAATCGGACTTGAGCACGCCGGCGCTCCAGCGCAGGATCTGCTCCTCGCTGGCCTGCTCGATGCGTTCATGCACGTGCGCTGGAACCTCGCCAAACTTCAGCCGGAGCAATTCCAGGCACGCGCTTGGCCGGGCAACGTTCGCGAGCTACGCAACGCCGTTCAGGCCTACTCCGCGCTGGGTGTGCTGCCGCCCGCTGGCGCCAACGCCGAGGTGGCGTCGTAACCCAACGCCGAGCTCGGCGCGCCGGTGATCGCGCTCAGATCATAGGAGTGCCAAACACCGGAGACCAATGCGATCTCGCGAACGTGCTTGTCATCACCGATGAATATTACCGAGTTACCCATGTGCCGCGATCAGAGCGAGCTCACGAACGTGGTTATCACCGCTCACGTAAACGATGGCTGAGACGTTGTCGGCTCGCACGTATCCGCGCGGAAAGGAGCTGCCATCGGCGAGCGCAGCTCCGGTGAGAGCGGTCAAGTCTCCCTTCGACCAGGTTGCACCATTGAAGGACAGCTCGCGAACGTGCTTATCCGAAGAAACGAACGGAACCGAGCTGATCCCATCCGACCGCACAAACGCCGTCATGAGGCCGGGCGAAGCCGCAACCGCAGCGGTTACCGCGGTTAGGTCACTCCTCGTCCAGGTGCCGCCGACCAGAGCGAGCTCGCCGACGTTGCCAGTGATCGCGGCGTTCAGTGGTCGTTGGTAAATGACGGTGCTTACGCCCCAGTCCGAATGTAGCCATTGAGCCCACCCTGCGCGGCAACTTTCTTGACCACGAGAGCTTCGCTGTTCGCGCCCACGCGCTCTCCGAAGGGCTCGGCCGAGCACCAGAAAGGCCGAGCACCGCAAGCAGCATTCCGCTAATCGATAGTATATTTCTCATCTCTCACTCCCTCAACGCGGCTGCACCAGCACATCAGGTTCGTGGGCGCGCCAGGTTGCTTGGCCTGCGTGTCAGCAATCGGCGTGCCGGCGCCGCGTTCGGGCCCAGCGCTGGGAAGGGCGCAAAACCAGGCGCAGTGGTATCGAACACACAGGCGGCCGGTTACAGCCCACAGCAGAGCGCGCGCTCTTCAACGTCCCGAGTGGACATACGGATTCCGCGAACGCCGCGCGCCGACTCGCCGGACGGTCCCTGTGTCCCCTGCGTTTCCTGAGACAACAGCGTACGCGAGTGGGAATGTCATTGACATTACGCAACCCTTTTCGTAGAGAACTTCCTGGCACGAAAGGGTGTGGAGTGATGCGGCGATTGGTACTCGTGATCCGCTTGAGCGGATTACTGGCTTTGGTCGGGTGCAGCAGCGAGGTGGTGAAGTCCGAGGAATCGGTTCAGCACAAAGCAGAACAGCTGCAGGTCTCGACTCAAATCAACAGCTTTGCGGTTCTCGCGAACGGTCGCGCCACGTTCGGCGACCGCACGGTCCTCGCGGGCGGCGACGTCGGCGCCACCGCGACGAGCGGAGACGCGGTAACGGCCGGTTCTGCGGCGGTTTTTGCGCTCGGAAGGAGCACTATCGGCACGCGCGTAGTGCTGAAAGAGCGGGCGAAAGCGGGTGATTTGTTCGCGAACAGCGTCTCCGCGCCGCTCGCGACGTACACGTCGCTGTCTGCCTACGCCGCGCCCCCGGCCGCGCCGCCCATCGCGACCTTCACGGCGGGGACTACGCCTATCACCGCGAACGCACCCACGACGCTCGCGGCCGGCAACTACGGCACCGTCACCGTGAATTCCACGCTGACGCTGAGCGGCGGAACGTATCAGATCCAGAATCTGGTGCTCGGAAACAACGCGGTTGTTCAAGCCAACGCGGCGACCAGCGTCCGCGTCGCAGGGCGCATCTCGGGCACGACGTCGAACCACGTTCGCCTCGTGGCCACGGGTAGCCAGCCCGCGAGCAACCTGCGTTTCATCGTCGCGGGAGCGACGAACACCACGGGCGGCGTCTCGCTCGGCACGGACGCGGAGGTGAAGGCGCTCATCGTCTCGCGCGCCGCCTTCCTCGCGGCCGACCGGCTCTCCTTCACAGGGGCGCTCGCCGCCGGCAACGTGACCGTCGGCAATGACTCGCACGTGACGTTCGCGAACGGCTTCGAGTGCAACGCCGACGCCGCTTGCGACGACAGCAACTCTTGCACGGCTGATAGCTGCGTGGACGCCAAATGCGTGCACACGGCCGCGCCGAACGGCACGGCCTGCGCGAGCGATGACAATGACTGCACGGTCGACCAATGCTCGGCGGGTCAATGCGTGCACACGGCCGTCGCGGACGGCACGGCGTGCGCGGACGACGGCAGCACCTGCACTACGGACGCTTGCCAGAGCGGCGTTTGCGAGCACCCGGCGCGCCCCGACGGCACGCCGTGTATCGACGACAACAACGACTGCACGCAGGACCAATGCGGCGCCGGTCTCTGTCGGCACGACTTGCTGCCCGACGTGGGGCACTGCGCGGCGGCGGACGCGGTGACGCCCTTTTTCACGTGCTACCTGGACCCCGGCAACGGAGTTCGGCGCGCCGTCTTCGGCTTCGACAACCCGACGGGCTCCACGGTCTACGTCCAGGCCGGCACCGGCAACGACGTGATTCCCGCGCCGAACTTCCGCGGCCAGCCGGAGCAGTTCGTGGCCGGCCACGTCGAGGCCGCGTTCGTGGCCGACTTCACCGGCAACAGCATCGCGTGGCGCGTCGGCAGCAAGACGGCCAGTTTCGATCCATTCGGCCCGCGCTGCGAGGGCAGCATCTGCCCCGGTGGCTGCGCCGCTGGCGAATACTGCGTCCAGGGGCAGTGCCAGGCCTCCTGCGGCGACCACATCTGCAGCCATGAAGACTGCACGACGTGCCCCACGGACTGCAGCTGCAGCCAAGCACCCAAGATCAAGCTCGTCGATCGCCCGACGGACGTGAGCCCGACGGCGCTCGCGCAGCTCGTACCCGACACGACGACCAGCGCGTTCACGACGCTGCCCGAGCCCGTTTTTGGCGGGAACGACAGCGGCGGATTGATGAGCTTCGCGACCGGCCCCGACGAAGACGGCGCGGTGATCGCGTTCGACGCGCTGCCCGCCGTGAACGGGCCGTTCACGTTCCACATCGATTCGCTCAACTACAACCAGAGTGAAGGCGCGTGCGGCTCCGTGGACCCGTACGTCAAGAACCTCACCATCAACGGCGTCAGCTTCGGCGGCGCGAGCCAGGGTACCGTACAAGTCCCGCGCGACCAACACACGGTCAGCGTCCACGTGGAGATCTGGGACGACGACGATTTCCTGTGCTTCGGCGACGAGCACCTCGCGACCTTCGATCTCGAAGTCGATAACTACGATCCGGTCCCGACCTGCAGCAACGGGGGCGGCGGCTCGATGTGCTGGACCGCGACGGGGAGCGAGAACCCGGGCGTTTGCTTCGATTGGAACGCGCAGTTCATCGACGCGGGCCCGTGGAACGGCGTCGCCGCAGAGGATTTTTTCGCCTCCAAGGCGACGCAGAAGGTCCCCGCAGCGTTCGCGCGCATGGACGCGACCATCAAGCGCAAGGACCCGAGCACGAACGCTGAAACCATCGTGTATCAATTCGGTGGCTTCCTCGACGAAGACGGCTGCATTCCGCGGTCGCGTGCGCCGAACCGTGAGCTCTGGGCGCCTGGTGGCGGCATCTTCGCCACGTTCAAGCTCGCCTCGCAGTTCTGCTTGGATCCCACCGGCTTCGACTGCTTGCCGGACCAGAGCTCGACACCTCCAAAGACGACCGGCGCCAACGCGATCATCTTCCCGGCCTCGGCGACGGGCCCCGGGCAAATCTGCGCGGTCGTGACGGAAGACTCGACGCTCGTGATGGACCCGGCCTGCACCGGCAACATCCAAGCAGTGACCTGGACCGGTGCGCCGCCGAACCCCATTCGTCCGGCGAACATGGAGCAGAACGCGACCACGCGCGCGAGCGCCGTTCTGAGTCACATCTTCGGTCGTGAAGCGAAGACCGACGGCGGGCTCGGCGTGCAAAACGCCCTCATCACGCGCCGGGCCGAGGGCGATGACCGAGTGGAGATCCAGGTCGACACCTTCTGCTGCCTCGACGACGCCGGGCGCGGCTTCGATTGCAACGACGCGCGCGTCACCAAGCGGACGAGCTGCCGCAGCGGTGGCCGTCTCCTGCTCGAGCCCGATGGCGCGAACATCTCCGGCACGCGCTTCAAGTACGTGGTCGCCCATGAATTCGGCCACTTCATCCAAGGCAACGCGCAGGGTCTCATGGCCCAGGACTACAATGCTCCGGGGCTCTCAGGGCGCGGCGCGCGCTGCGAGTGCGCGGTGGTGCCGGGCGACGAGAACCTGCACTGCCTGCAATCGCTCGAGGAGCCGAACGCAGCTCAAATCGAGGGCTTCGCCCAGTACTACGCGGCGAAGGTCTGGAACGACGACACCCAGAACGACTGCACGTTCGTCTACTACAAGAACTTCGGTGACACGACGTGCTGGCCGGGCGTCACCGACTGCGTCAACGACGCCGCGAGCGGGCTCATCAACAACAAGCCACCGATGCCCGTAAGCTGCGTGCAGCCGGTGCGCTGGCGCAACACCAACTGCCTCGGCGCCTCGCCGTCGGACGCGCTCCTCGCGTCCGGCACGGAGTTCGACTGGCTCGAGTTCCTCTACGGCATCGGACAGAACGCGACTCCGGCCGCGCGCTGGAGCATGCAGGATGTGTTCAACGCCTACGTCGTCGCCTGCGGCGACAACACGCCCGCGAACGCGCAGCGCTGCACGGGCGGAAACGTGAGCTGGGCGGGCAGCACGACCGCGAAGAGTCTGCGGGACGGCGCGGCGGGCCTGAAGGGCGCCTCCTCCGCGGCGACCTTGGCTTTCCAGGCCGCGGGGAATACATTCGGCATCAGCAACACGCCGTGATCGCAATGCCGAAGCTCAACGCCAGCGTCGCGCTCATCGCCACGGCGTTGAGCTTCGGCTGTCAGACGGCGACTCCATCCGCAAAACCGACCAATTCAGCGGACGCGTCGGTCCGCCCGCCCGAGCTCGAGCCTGCCGGACCAAAGGTCGATGGCTGGTCTGCGCAGCAGAACGGCGTAACGTGCACGCATCCCGCCGTCTCTCGCGACTGCAAGGGCGGTTGGTGCAAGATCCCACCGGGCTGCTTCGTGATGGGGTCGCCCGAGGGCGAGTTCATGCGCGGCCTCTACACGGAGCCGCAGATCGCGGTGACGCTGACGCACGGCTTCGAGATCGGGCAATACGAGACCACGCAAGCCGCGTGGCTGGCAGTCGCGAGCGCGAACCCGACGCACCCGGAGCCCGAGCTCGCCGAGTGTGTGACGTCCGACTGCCCCGTCACGCACGTGACGTGGTTCGATGTCGTCGAATACGCGAACCGACTCTCCAAGCGGCACGCGCCGCCGCTCGAGCCGTGCTACGTCCTGAGCGACTGTCAGGGCGACCTCGGGCAGAAGCTCGTGTGCAAGAGCGTCACGCTCGCTACGTCTAGCCCGTACGACTGCAAGGGCTACCGCCTGCCGACCGAGGCGGAGTGGGAGTACGCAGCACGCGCCGGCACACGAACCGCTTACTATACAGGGGACGTCACCGTCACGAGTGACACTCAGGCTGACTCGAACCTCGACGCGATCGCCTGGTACGTCGCGAACTCGGGCGGAAAGACGCACCCCGTCGGCCAGAAGCGGCCGAATCAGTGGGGGCTCTACGACATGCTCGGCAACATCTACGAGTGGACCAACGATTATCCGATGTTCAACGACCCCACGGAGCCGGTTACGGATCCCCTCGCGTGGCTGACCAGCGGAAATCCGGAGACGTGGCGTGTCACCAAAGGCGGACGCGCCGATCTGTGGCCGTCGCTGCTGCGCGCGGCGGCGAGCAACTACCTCGACAAAGACGAGCCCGGCATGGGACACGGCTTCCGCCTGGTGCGCACTCTCGATTAACCGTGCCCACTCGCCGTGCAAAGCCGAATGCACGACTGCTCACGGTCACGCAGCGAACCAGTGCGGCGTCGGCCGGCGCTGCGAGCCGACGCCGTCGAGAAGACGCTGCCCGCGACCTGCGCCATCACACCGAGGCGTGAAGGCAGGTCGCGAGCGCCGCTGGCTCATACCGCCTTGCTGGGGCGCGCGGCGGAGAGCTCGAGCACGAAGCGTTCGCCGCCATCGGGATCTTTCGTCGAGAAGACTTTGCCGAAGGGCTTGGCGGCGACAGGGGTACACGTGGCGCCGCGCGCGGTGAGCTCGCGGTGCGCGGCGTCGGCGTCGTCGACGAGCCAGTAGAGCTCGAGCGGCGAGGTCGCGTCCGGGTTGTCGCTGCCGATCGCGAAGTTCTCGAACTGAATGTAGTTCGGTGCCTCGCGCTGAACCTTGAGGCCGAGGACCTCCGTGTAGAAGCGCTTTGCCTTCGCGATGTCCTTGACATTAGCGACCGCGAACCCGAACCGCAGATTGGTAGACATACCGGATCTCCTTTATATTGAAATGAAACACACTCTTTTCGATATTGCCCGAAAGCCACTCAGCGTTTGAACGCACTCTTGTCGAAAAAGAGCTCTATGTTCTTGATCAAGCCGCCCTCGAACGCGAGCAGCGCCGCGGTCGGGGTCGCGCCGATCGGCTCGGGGAACACCAAGTCGTACGCCACCATCGCCCGCTCTTTGTCGCCGACCACGGCGCGCAGCTCGAGGCCGGTGCTGAGCGACATCATCTTCTCCGCAGCGCCGAGAAACGCCTGCTTGCCATGGCACTCGACCATGCCGAGGAAGTGGACGTCCGGGTGAATGTACTTGGCGATCTCGCTGAGCTGCTTCCTCGCCATGGCCTGATAGTAAGCCGTCGCAATCTGAATCGTAACCCCGCGCCGCGCGTCGCGTTCGCGCGTTGAAGCGACCAAAGAGCCGGCAGGCG
>CBINHN010000113.1:0-9042 GCA_966250485.1 uncultured Sorangium sp.
GAGCAGATCAACCAGAAAAGGATGATCCACATTGCCCAACCGCCCGCCTGGAAGTGGTGCCACATGCTCGACATTTCTCGTTTACTCCGGCTAGTGCTCTGAATGGCCCTCGGTCGGCTACCCTCATCGGGTAGAAGCGGTGCGCTGAATAACGACCGCGGCCGACGCCTCGGACGCCCAATCCGCCGCGACATCGGCGGAATTAGACCCGGGCATTCTGTTCAAGTTAAACCCATGACGTCAAGAGAGATTGGATTTCAGAAAGCTGTTCGCGCAGAGCCAGAAAGTTTCAGACGGCGCTCGTCGCGTAAGTCGCGGACTCTCTTGAACCGAGGAGCACCTAGCGCGCGCGCTGCGCGCTCACAACCTGCGACGCACGGCAGCATGGGCCGCGAGACGCCGCCGCGCCGGGCCCCGCGCTTGCGCGCCTAGCAACGTTCGCCAGCGCACCACGCGTCGGAGCGCGTCCCGCCTCACGCGTCAGTGAGCGAGTCGCACCGCTCGGTTCAGACTCACCACCGCAACCAACCGACGGCGCAACGGCGCTCCGCTCACCGGCCAGAGCCGAGAAGACGCGAGCGGCCGAGACGCTCCGTGAGAGCCGAAAGCGCGCAACTGAGCCGCGAGCACCGTGCCCGGCCGGCGGCGCAAACAGACAAGGCGCGACGACGAACGCATGCTGAAGCACGTCGCGGAACAATGCCGGGACGCGAAGTGGATCCGCAAAGCGAACGGTGCGGTTACGAGACCGACTCTTGGCCCGCCCCTCATGAAGCAACCGCGTCGCTGCGAACGCGTTTTACCTTTCGCGAGTCGACATCGCTCGAGCGCGACTCCCCTGCCATTCCGCCTTCAAGTAATTTGGAGTTTGTGTGGGGTCGCTGACTCGCCTGCGCGCGCGTGGCCCGTCATCCGCAACGAGCGCTGGAGCTCTTCGCGTAGCGCCGCGCCTACTACG
Source organism: uncultured Sorangium sp. (assembly GCA_966250485.1). GTDB lineage: Bacteria > Myxococcota_A > Polyangia > Polyangiales > Polyangiaceae > PMG-095. Next base: position 959 of record CBINHN010000113.1, read on the forward strand.
ACGTGCGCCTGTACGCTGATGCGTCCAGTCAGTCGCGAGTATGCAGCAGTTACTGTGTGCGCGTGTGTTCTCACGCCATACCGCTGACGCACGAGCGACGCGCACAAGAAGGAGAACGCGCGAAAAACGCCACAGCGTGCGCACCGCGATGCCGCCGAAAAGACCGGCCAGGAGGACGAAATCCTAAGCAAAGAGGGATGCTTGCACTCCGAAGTTGGCGACGGCTATAGTGCGCTCTGGCCTCGAGCTTCGGCCTTTTGCGCAGCTCGAAGCGCGACGTTCCACTACCTGGAAGCCCGAAAAGTCCGGCTCAAAGAAGGGAAGAAGGGGTAATGCAGTTCCTGCTCCTCGCAGCCGAAGGTCACAGCGGATCTAGCCAGCTCGTCGAGTCTTTCAAGCAGAATCCGACCTTTCTGGTTTTGAACCTCTGCTGCTCCGCAATTGTGCTCACCATCGTCATCGAGCGTTTCACGTTCCAGATGACTCAGTACCGCGTGAACTCGAAGGAGTTCTTCGCGCAGGTCAAGAAGCTCGTGACCGCGGGCAACATCGACCGCGCGATCAAGCTCTGCGAGGCCAGCGATTTTCCGATTCTGCAGCTCGTGAAGGCGGGGCTCACTCACGCCAACAAAGGCGCAGACGAAATCGACGCGGCGCTCAGCGAAAAGCTGTCCGAGCTGAAGCCGCAAGCCGAAAAGCGCGTGGGCGCGCTGTGGTCGCTCGCGAACATCGCGACGCTCATCGGGCTGCTCGGCACGGTGAGCGGTCTGATCCTCACCTTCGGCGCCATCGCCGCTCCTGGTCTCAGCCAGGCGGACAAGCAGCGCATGCTGTCGAACGGTATCGCCGAAGCCATGTACAACACCGCGCTCGGCCTCGGCATCGCGGTGTTCTGCATGATCACCCACATCGTGCTGCACACCCGCGCGAAGGCCATCCAGCACGACCTGGAATCGACCATGGAGCGGACGTTCAATCTGCTGACCATCAGTCAACGTCCTGGGTCGTACTGAACCGCCCGAGCTCGGACCCAAGCGCATGTCACTCAGCGCCGCACAGCGCAGTAAGATTCGCCGGCTGAGTCAGCCGCGTGAGCTCTCGCCCGATGAGGAGGGCGGCGAGCTCAACATCGTTCCGTTCCTCGACATCATCGTCAACATCCTCATCTTCATGTTGGCGACGGTGGCCGTGACGTTCACGGCCAGCATCGAGACGACGCCGCCGGCCAGCCGCGGCTCGGGTGTGCGCAGCGAGATTCAGTCGGAGGCGCTGAATCTCACGGTCTTCATCGTCAATGACGGCTTCTCGCTCAAGGCCTCGGGCGGCAACATCGCGCCCGGCTGCCAGGGCGTCGGTCCCGGGATTTCGATCCCGTCGGTGAACGGCAAATACGACTACGACGCCCTCACCGCCTGCGCCGCTCGATTGAAGAACGCTTCGCCCGACTTCCAGGACGAGACACAGTTCTACATCGTCGCCAACCCCGGGACTGACTACCAGACGGTCATCGAGGTGATCGACGCCATGCGCCGGACTCCACAAGGGGACCCGCTCTTCGACAACGTCAACTTCAAGGTCCCAAGATGACGGAACCAGGGCAAAACCCGCCGGCGTCGCGACCCGCAGCGGGTTCGGTCGTGCAGTACAAGGCGGAGCTCCGCAAGGCGATCCGCCGCAACGCCGTCGAGCCGGAGATCAACTTCCTCAACATTACGGCGATGCTCGACATCATGACCATCATCCTCGTCTTCTTATTGAAGACGTTGGGTGAATCGAGCGCCGCCATTCCGCAAAGCGACGACCTCCGCTTGCCGGCCTCGGTCATGACGAAGGAGCCGCATCAGGAGGGCATCACCGTTACGATTTCGAAGACCCAGGTCCTGGTCGGCGAAAACAAGATCCTCTCGCTGCCCGGTCGCGAGTCCGCGGCGCAGACCGGAGTCAGCGCTGAGTTCAAGCGCGGCGGTCCGAACGATCTCTTCATCGTGCCGCTCGGCAACGCGCTGCAAGCGGCGCGAAAGACGGACGTCGCCATTCGTCGCGCGAAAGGCCTGGATCCCTCGAGCTCGGAAGCCATCATCATCGCCGACCGGGGGACGCCCTACCGTCTGCTCATCGAGGTGCTCTTCACTCTCGGTCAGAGCGAGTTCGGGAAGTACCACCTCATGGTGCTTCAATCGAAGAAGCGCGGCGGCGGGACCTGAGCGAGTCTGCCGTTCTCCACGAGCCCACGGCCAACATGGGCCCGCCGGCCGATTGACAAATTTAGTCCGGGGTGCGACACGTCCTTGCTCTGCGCGCAAAGCTCGTGCTAAGGCAGTGTCCGTCTTCAAGCTGGACCGCTTTTGGGGGCGCGCTCTAGTTTCGAATCCCGGCGCATTGCCGGCTCGGTTCCGAACGAGAGCAAACCTCTGAGCGGTAGACGCGGCCAGCGAGCAACCGCCATTTGGGGCACTTGGTCCGCCCCTGCGGCCGCGACGGGTGTCTACGCCACGCTTCTGCACCGCCGTGAAGGAATTCGCGCTGATCCTCGCGATCCAAGTCGCCGCGCTGATTTATGCGCTGGTCGCGAGCCGACGTGTCTTGGCGCCACTTGGCGTGACGCGGCTGCGACGCATCAGCGGCGCGCTCGAGCGCGCAACCCGCAGCGTGCAGCTCGGCCAGGCACGAGTCCTCGGCGCCGGTGGCGCGACGCTCGCGGGGGTCTTGTTCCTACTCTACGCCACGCGCGCATCCAGCGCGGAAATCGGGCGCTATGGCGCGGCCGTGCTGGTCGCCAGCGGTGTCCTTCTGGGCGCGGCCTGCGCGTTCGTGGTTGCGCGTCTGGCGGCTCGGCTGGCCATCGCGGCGAGCCTGCGCACGACCGTGGCCGCGACGCGTGGACTGGATCGCGCGCTGGTGTCACTGACCCACGCCGGTGGAGCCATCAGCCTCGGGACCGAAGCCGCCGCGTCGCTGGGGCTCGCCGCAATGTTCGGCATCGCCTTCGCGCTGGCGGGCGGCACCGTCGCGGCCCCCGCTCAGGCGCTCTCGCTGGCACGCCACCTGGGCGCGCTGCTCGCTAGCTTCCCGCTCGGCGCGGCGTTCGCGGCGCTGGTTTGTCAGCGCTCGGGAGGTACGTACCAAGCCGCAGCGCGCCTCGGCGGCGCGAGCAGCCGGAGCTTCGCGCGCGATGACCCGCAGAACCCCGCGTTGATCGGTGAGCTCGCGGGTGATCACCTAGGTCACGCCGCGACGCGCGCTAGCCTGGAGTTCGTGTCCAGCGCCACGGCGCAGGTCGCGCTGCTCGCGCTGGGACTCGCGACCGTCGAGCTCGACAGCGGGACCCTGCCATCGCGCGCGCTGCTTCCCTTTCTCGCGCGCAGCTTCTTCGTGTTGGCGAGCGGCTTCGGCTTCAGCGCCGTGCGCGTGGAGGAGATGCGGACTCCGAGCGGCGGACTGTTGCGCGGCTACGCCAGCACCCTGGTCGTCGCTTTAGTGGGTCTGGCAGGCGCGTGCGTCTGGCTCGAGCGTGAGCATTTCGTCGTGTTCTGCTTGGCCGGAGCCATCGGGGCGCTGACGCCGTGCGCGCTCGGCGGCGTGATCTGGAACCGCTTCCGCAGGCCGCTGGGTCTCGCGCGCGACGGCGAAGCTTCGAAGTCGGCAGACGGTGCCGTGGCGCTCGCGCGCGTGGGCAATGCTCTGGAGCACGTGTTGTGGGAGGTGCTGCTGCTCGGTGCGCTCTCCACGGTGGCGTTCCAGCTCGGCGCACGCTCGGGGCTCCCTTCCGGGGGCCTGTGGACGCTGCTGCTCTCGGCCGCGACGCTGATCGGCTCGGTGCCATTTGCCCACGCGATTTCGACGGCGGGCACCCTGGCTGAAGCGGCACCCGCGCTGGGCGCGCTGGCGGCGGCAGACGGTGAGGCGCAACGTCGCGCGCTGCGGCTCAATGAAGTGCGCGCCTTGGCCGTTGCAGCCCGCGCCACATTGATCGCCGCGGTTGCCGTCACAGCGCTGCTGTCCGCGCTCGCCCTACCGGCGCTCGCCCGTCAAACACTCCGTCTGGAAGTGGGCCTGTTCGAGCCGGCGGTGGCGTGGTCTGCCGCGCTCGGCGCCGTGTTCGCGCTCGGCTACGCTGGCACCGCGGCGAAAGCGGCCGTCCAGGGCGCACGCGAGATCGCCGCCGAGGTCGAGCGGCAGCTGAAACGCTTCCCGCGCGAGCACGGCGTCTCACGCGTGCCCGAGGATTTTTCGCCGAGCTACAAACTGTGCGTGGACCTTGCCGCGCGGCTGTCGCTCGCCGGTATCGGAAAAAGTGCGTTCGTCGCGCTGGCTCTGCCCGGAGGTCTGGCGCTCACCCTGCGCCTGATCTATTCTGGTGGAGAGAGTAAGCGCGCCATCGAGGGGTTGATGAGCGTGGTCTTGCTCTCCGGGCTGGTCGGCTTTGCTCTGGCCCTGGCGCTCGAGGTGGCCCGCGCTTCGCTCACGTCCACTGCGCGCACCCCACGCGCTCCTAGCCCCAGTGAGCCTCAGCTCCATTCAGCGAGCGCGGCGGAGGGCGCTGCCGACGTATTCGGGCATGCCGCCGGACCAGCGACGCAGGCCTTCATCATCGGCATCGGCGCGCTGGCCCTCGCCCTAGCCCCCTTCATGAACTAGCTCCTCGCGCCGCGAGGACGGAAAGCCCCCGAAAAGTAACTTGTCCTCTCTAGCTGACGCTCTCTCCACATTATCCGATCGAGGCCTGCGACGCTTGCTCGGTGCCCGCACCTTCTTGCGCGGCCTCGACTATGAAAAACGCAAAGTCGTTGATGAAGTTCACCTCAGCGAGGCCAACGCGCACGGTCGCGTCAAAGGCTCGGATCCGGATCCCTACGAGGTCACCATCCGGCTCGGCGGCGAAGGCATCACCTCGCACTGCACCTGCCCGGCGTTTCAGAAGACGGGGCAGCACTGTAAGCACGTCGCGGCGCTGCTGATCACCGTTCGCAACAAAGCACGACAACAGATGCCTCGACGCGAGGGACCGGTGCCGATGCCGCAGCCGCCCGCGCCGACGCCCGTGGGCGGACAGGACAACGGCAAGGCCGCACGGCGTCGTGATCGTCGCCGGCGCACCCAATTGCCGCAAGTGCAAGTGCCGGTGGGACACTACCCAGCGCCGCCCACCCCGGACGCGAGCGCTCGCTCGACGGGCATCGGCGCGTGGCTCGCGCCGGAGGGCACGATAAAGTCACTGAAGCTCGAGTTCCGTGTGCACGTGCGTCAAGGCGGGCTCACCGTCACCGTGCTCGACGTGGACAACCGCACCCCGCTGTTGCCGAGCGCCGCGCTGGCCTGGCAAAGCGCCTCCCCCAGCCCAGACCGCAACGCGCTGCGGGTGCTCGCGCGCTTCGAGAGCGGCAACCCCCGCCACCCCGCGGTCGATATCCGTGGAGAAGACGCGGCGGAGCTGCTGCCGCTGCTGCGCGAGCGCCGCGTGTTGTTGGAGCCCGCGCTGATGCAGCTGCGTTTCGTGGAGGAGCCGATCAAGCCGCGCTTCGACCTGGAGATGGTGGGAGACACCATCGTCGCCAAAGTGACGTTCGAGCGCCCCAGCGACGGCCGCCGTTTCTCGCTCACCAGCGGCGGCTGGTTCGAGGGGATGCCGGGCTATCACATCGACACCAGTGAGGGCGTCGCGCGACCGTTGGATCATCGCGTCTCACCGGCGGCGCTGCGACGCCTGCTCCGGAACTCCACCATCGCCGAGCCCGCCTCTGAGCTGATCGGCCTGATCACCTACGGCTTACCGAAGGTGGCGCTGGAGGTCGGCGCCGAGCTGCCCGAGCTGTCACAAATCGCGGACGTCATCGACATCGAGCCGCAATTTCGCATGCGCGCTGGCGGCTCGCTGACGCAGGTCCAAGTCTCCCTGCGCGCGGTGTACGGCTCACGCGAAGTGGAGGTGCGCGCCGACGGCATTTCGCCGCCGATCATGATCGTTCCGCCGGAGGCGGGCCAAAAGCGCGCGCGCTGCATTCGCTGCGACATCGCGGCGCAGCAGCAGGCGGTGCAAGAGCTGCTGGAGCACGGACTGCGACCCGACGAGAGCGGCGAATACTTCATCGCCGAGGGTGAAGCGGCCATCAAATTTTGGTCGGAGGGTGTCGGGTCACTGCCCGAGGATTGGGATCTCTACATCCCGGAGGAGCTCGTCGGCACTCACGTGCGCAGCGCGCCGGTAGCCATGACCGCGCGCGTCTCGAGCGGCGTCGACTGGCTGAGCGTGAAGATCAGCTATGAGAGCGACGGCGTGGGCGTCGATCGTGAAGAGCTCGAGCGCTGTCTCCGCGAGGGCAAAAAATACGTACGCCTCTCGGACAACTCCTTCGCGCCGCTCGACGCCGATCGCGTACAAGCCATGATCGATCGTGAGATCGAGCTGCTGCAAGCGGGCGGCAAGAACGGCAAAATCCCGCTGTCACAGGCGGGTCGCGTACAAGAGCTGATCCAGCAAGCGTCGAGCTCGGTCGTCGCCGCCAGCACCAAGCAGCTCTTCCAAAAGCTAGCGTCGATCGACGAGATCAAGGCCGCGAAGAAGCCGAAGGGCCTCAAGGCCACGCTCCGGCCGTATCAGGAGCAGGGCCTGTCCTGGCTGAGCTTCATCAACGAGATCGGCTCGGGCGGCGTGCTCGCGGACGACATGGGTTTGGGCAAGACGATCCAGACCATCGCGCTGCTCCTCAACCTCAAAGCCGAGAAAAAGACCCAACCCTTGCGCGCGCTGATCGTGGCGCCGACCAGCGTGGTCAGCAACTGGATGCGCGAAATCGAGCGCTTCGCGCCGACGCTGACCACCGCGCTCTGGCACGGCGCCGGCCGCAAAGACCAGCTCGAAGAGCTCGAGAACGCCAACGTCGTGATCACGAGCTACGCGCTGCTCCGCCGCGACATCGACCTTTTGAAGCGGCTCCGCCTCGACTACGCGATCCTCGACGAAGCGCAGAACATCAAGAACCCCTTGAGCGCCACGGCGCAGGCCGCCAAGGAGCTCCCAGCCGACCGCCGCTTGGCGCTGACGGGCACGCCGATTGAGAATCGACTCAGCGAGATCTGGTCCATCTTCGAGTTCGTGAGCCCGGGTCTGCTCGGACCGCTGCCAAAATTCGAAGAAAAATACGCGCGCCCGATCGACCAAGGCGACTCCAAGGCCGCCGCGCGACTACGCGCGATCATTCACCCGTTCATCCTGCGACGCACCAAGACGGAGGTGGCCAAGGACCTCCCGCCCAAGCTCGAGGTCGACAAGATCATCGACCTGGCGCCCGATCAGAAGGCGATTTACCTGCAGGTATTGCGCGAGGTGCGCGCCACGGTGATGGGCGAAGTCGAGCGCGTGGGGCTCGCCAAGAGCCAGCTTCACATCCTGGCCGGCCTCACCAAGCTCCGCCAAGCCGCCTGCGATCCGCGCCTGCTCGGCCTACCGCGAGAGTTCAGCCACGAAGACAGCGGCAAGCTCTCCGCGCTGCGCGAGCTCGTAGAAGAGGTCGAGTCCGGCGGCCACAAGGTGCTGATTTTCAGCCAATTCGTGTCGATGTTGAAGCTCGTCCGCGAGGCCCTGGACGAGGACAAGGTGCGCTACGAATACCTCGACGGCAGCACTACCGATCGCGCCGAGCGAGTGGATCGCTTCCAGACCGACCCCACCATCTCGGTATTTTTGATCAGCCTCAAGGCGGGCGGCTCCGGCCTCAACCTCACGGCGGCCGACACCGTGATTCATTTCGATCCGTGGTGGAACCCAGCCGTTGAAGACCAAGCGTCTGACCGCGCTCACCGCATCGGTCAGAAGAAGGTCGTCACCGTGTATCGCATGGTGGCGGCGGGCACGATTGAAGAGAAGATCCTGCAGCTCAAGCAGAAGAAGAAGGATCTGGTCAATTCGGTCCTCAGCGAAGACATGGGCGGCGCCAAGACCCTCTCCCGCGACGACCTCGACGATCTCTTCCGCCTAGACTGACGCCACCCGCCCCTCGCGCGGCAAGCGAAGCGAAGCACTCCCCCCCGTGTCCGGCACTGCAAGCTTCACCCCAAAGCCGCGCCGCCCCTCGCTTGGCAAGCGA
>CBINHN010000114.1:0-8898 GCA_966250485.1 uncultured Sorangium sp.
GAGCCGCGCGCTGAGCGCCGTCGAGCGCGGCGAGCTGTTGCCGCCGCTCGCCGCGCGGCAGGTGCTCGAGCCGGGCACCTAGCGCAGCCCTTCAGCGCCGCAGCGCCGCGATCGCGGAGAGCACGTCTTGCATGGCGGTGAGCGCCTCAGCCAGCTGTTGGTTGCGCTTCTCGAGCCCGGCGCAGTGGTCGCGCAGCTCCTGCATTTTGACGAGCGCCGCGTCGAGCAGCGTGGAGCTGGACAGCGCCGCCAAATCTTCCTCGGGGAACAAGCGCACCACGAGCTCGCGCAGCTCATCGCTGTACCGCGCGTTGGCGCTGGTGCGCTCGTGCCAGGCGACGGCGTCGAGCGCCGCGGTGAGCCGCTCGCGGCGACCGGCGTCGTCCGGCTCCGCTGCGAGCTCCGCGAGCAAGCGCGCTGCCGCCTCGTTGTGGCTGCCGAGGGTCATGCTCCACGGCTGAACGTGACGCGCGGGAGCGCGCGCCGCAACGCCGCGGAGCGCGTTTCAGGCGAGCGCGGCGCGCACGGCGGCGGGGGCCTGCACCAGCTCGATCAGCACACCCTCTCCCGAGCGCGGAAAAGCCTGGCTCGGCCTCGGATGGATGAACGCGACGCGGTGGCCTGCCGCCCCGACGCGGACGTCGCCCGCGAAGCGGACGCCGCGCGCCGAGAGCCAGCTCACCGCCGCGTCCAGATCATCGACCCACAGCCCGATGTGATTGAGCGGCGGCTCGTGCACGCGCGGCTTCGCGCTCGGATCGAGCGGCTGCATCAGATCGATTTCCACGCTCGCGGGGCCGGAGCCGGCGCGGGTGATGTCCTCGTCCACGTTCTCACTTGCGCTCCGGTAGCTGCCCAGCACGGTCAAGCCCAAGAGCTCGACCCAGAGCTCGAGCAGCCGCGTCTTGTCCGCGTTGCCGATCGCGATCTGCTGCACGCCGAGCACGCGAAACGGGCGGTCGCTCACGGCAGCCGGCCCTGTACGCCGATCTTCGCCTCGAGCGTGCTGTGCAGCGAGCGCAGGATCCCCAGCGTCAGGCCCGCGTCCGCGTAGAGCCCAAAGTTTTTGCTGAAATCGTAGTGAGGTCCACCGGCGAAGTGGAACAACAGATCGGTGCGGTACAGCTTGTCCGCGTTGTGCGGGTCCGGCTTGCTGCCGCGGCCCTCGAGCTCGACGCCGACGGCAGGCTCCAAGTAGATCTTGAAGGCGGAGTCGCTCATCGTGTAGAGGCGCGCCCCGGCGCCGACCAGCGCCAGCGGCTTGGTGTTGGTCGCGCTCTCCTCGCCCAAGCCGAAGCGCAGCCACAAGAACGGCTCGAAGAAATCGATCAGCGCGCCGCTGAGCGCCAGGTCGAGCGCCAGCGGCGCGCCGAAGCCGCAGAACTTCGGCTGATCATTGGCTGACTTGTCCGGCATCCACTCGTGGCAATAAGGCGACGAGTCGTAGCGCAGCAGCATATGGTAACCGAACACGAGCGCTGCGCGCAGGCCGAACTGTCCGCCGTGGCCGTAGCTCGGCTCTTTGCTGGCGCCGTCAGCCTCCGCGTCCGACTTCTTCTCCTGCGCGTCTTCGTCCTGCGCCGGGGTGTCGTCCCCGCTCGAGTCACTCGCTGTTTCCTCCGCCTGAGCGGCGCCGGCCAGCGCCGGCAGCAGGGTGGTCGCAGCGAACGCGATGGAGCAGCAGAGGCGCTTCACGCCCCGACCATAGTCGGTCCGAGGGTGCGCGGAAACCCGTCAGCAGGGCGCTCAGCGCTTAACGCTGGTGCGGGCGGTTCCGAGCGCGGTCCAGTCGCGCTCGGCGCCCACCGCGAGCCATTGCAGGTCCACCGCGGTCGAGCCCACCGACGCCGTGATCGTCGGACTGCCGTTCCACTCCTGAGGATCGGGGACGTGCAGGCGACCTTCGGTCTTGAGCTTCGCGATGTTCTCCGCCGTGCCGGACAGCGCCAAAATCCCCAAGCCGGCGAGCACCGGGACCGCGCCGCTCGGAATGTGCGGCGCGATGACGGCGCGGACGGTGGCGCTGAGCTCGGGCGCGCGGCGGATCAGCCAACGCACGTCGTCCAGCGACTCCAGCAGCAGGGCGCTCGGCTCCCGCGGGGTCGCACGGCTGCTGATGATCGGGAGCACCGCGCTCGTCTTCCAGCCGTGCGCCGGCACCGGGGCGGCGGCGGTGCTCTTCGCTGTTTCGCCTTCCTTCTGCTTGCCCTTGCCCTTGCGCACGATCAGCACGTCGTCCGTGGGCAGCGTGCGCGGCACCGTGATGCGCACCGGGCGCTTGAACGAGCGAGGATCCCCGATCGCGCCGGTAGCGACGGCGTAGGCCAGCGTCTCCGCAGACGCGACCACGAATTTCGGCGTGGCGCTCACGCCCGGCTCCGGATCGAAGGTGCGCAGCGAAATGCCGCCCGGCTCCGGCGGGTACAGCTCGCCCGTGACCAGCCGCGGATCGGGCTCGATCAAGCGCGCGCCGGTGGCGATCAGATCCACGAGCGCGCCGGACTGAGCCAGCACCTCCAGCGCCTGACGGGAGGGCGGCGCGAGCAACAAGTCGAGCTTCGGCGGTACGCGCTTGCTCTTCAGCAACGCGGCTGCGGCGAGCAGGTCACGCAGGGAAGCTCCGGAGTCACCGCCCAGGACGACCTGTGACACGGCTTCGCCCGCCACCTCACGGACCTGCCGCACGGCGCCGCTTTCGTCCAAAATCAGCGGATCAACGGCGGAGAGGTCGACGCTGATGACGTCCTCGCAGGGCGCGCCCGGATCCGGGACGAGGCCGCGGTGAGCCTTGGAGCGCCGCTGGTCGCGCAGATAGACCTCGGTCTTCTCGTCGCTCACGAAGATCGCGGCGCTGGCGCCGACGATGGGAGCGAGGGCGGCCAGCACCGCGCGTTCGGCGACCGAGAGCAGCCGGGCGCTGGGCCCGGCGAACTCCACGACCACGGGCGCGCGCTGCTGCTCGTCCACGCGCCGAACGATCTCTCCCAGCCCGCGGCGAATGAGCTCGAGCCCGACGTCGCGCACGCACACGAACGGGCGGATGCGACCCGAGAGCAGCACCTGCACGCTGCGGGGTGGCCGCACGGCGATGGAGCCGGTGACGAGCGCCTCCGCGAGCTGCGCCGGAGGAACGACGAGCGACAGCATGCCGGCGCCGCCCACGGCGGAGAGCCGCGGCTCGTCCGTCACCGTCAAGCGCGCCGGGCTGCCGAAGCGCTCCAGGTGAACGGCGGCGGGAAAGCCGATCCCCGGCCGCGCCACCAGCATGCCCAGCGCGAGCGCATCTCGCAGCGCGCGCGCCGACGCGGATGACGGCAGATCCGCCGGGGTGGTGACGCAGACGGTGTCGTATGCGACCGCGACCTCGACCGACACCTTCTTCGCGCCGAGATCTTGCACCTCGACCATGGTCGCGGCTGGGTCTCTCGCCAGGACGACCTGATCGACCTTTACTCGCACCAGATCGGCGGCGAGGTTCGGGTCATCCGCGCGCCCAGCGAGGATTTTTTGAGTCATTGTGCGGGGCGGATCCCCCGCTCGCGCGCGCATCCGACGGTTCCGTTCGTAAACACCCGGTGCGAACGCTGCCCGGGGCGGAGCGCAAGGTAGCCGCTTGCCCTGAGGGGGGTCAAGGTCTGCTCAGCCGGCCCCCCGCCGCTGGCCATCGCAGAGTCACGTCGCGGCGTAAAGCCCCGCCCATTCTGCGGGCAATTAGCGCTGAAAAACCAGGCTGTCGGGTCGGGCGGCCTGGAGGCCGAAAAATCGCCTTCGCGACGCTACGAGGCGTGCGCGCTGAAATTCACTCCAAGGAACAAATCCGGATAGTCTATGCGCCATGTTCAAAGAAGCTCTCCGGAGCGTGGTCGACGGGACCGACGGAGGCCTGGCTGGCCTATTGATGGATTTCGAGGGGATTCCGGTAGAAACGTATTCGCGTTCAGACTCCGGGTTCGACATCGAGTCAGTAGGCGCCGAGGTGAGCGTTGTCGTGAAGGCCATCCAGCGCGCGAGCGAAATGCTCGACGCCGGAGTCACGCACGAAGTGGCGTTCCGCTCGGACAAACTCGTAACGCTAATCCGCGTGATCAACGAGACATACTTCGTCGCGGTGGCTCTCTCGCCCGAGGGCAACCTGGGCAAGGGCCGCTATCTGTTGCGCGTCGTGGCTCCGCGGCTCGCCGAAGAATTGGCCAGTTGACGCGTCTGCTGGTGCTGAGCGGGCCGAACCTGCATCGGCTCGGTAAGCGTGAGCCGGAGATCTACGGGCGGACGACGCTCGCCGAGATCCACGCCGCACTCGAGCGGCGTGGCGCCGCGCGCGGCGTCAGCGTGGATTGCCGGCAGTCCAATCACGAGGGAGTGCTCGTCGATTGGATCGGGCAGGCCGAAGACGAGGGCTTCGCCGGCATCTTGTTCAATCCGGGCGCGCTGACGCACACCTCGTACGCGCTGCACGACGCCATCAAAGGCGCGGGCGTGCCCGTGATCGAGCTGCACCTCTCGAATCCCGACGCGCGCGAGAGCTTTCGTCGGCATTCGTGCGTTGCGCCGGCGTGTCTGGGGCGCATCGCTGGATTCGGGGCCGGCTCGTACGAGCTGGCGCTCGACGCGATGTGCGAGCACCTCGCGCGCGTATCCGCAGGTTGACGCAGTTCGCGCGTTGCGCTGCTGGGTGGCGTTTTGGGCGCCGTCCGCCGCGCGCATGCTGCATGGCGTCGTAGCGGAAGTGAGCTTTTTCGAGCGTCCGCGGTTGTGTCCGGAGCTTTGGACAAGCTAACGTCCGCGTGCCGCTGGCGCCCTCGGCGCGCCGCGACTTGCGAGGAAATTGGCATAAATGCAGATTGCACTGGAACAACTCGAGGCGCTGCTCCGCACCCTGGAAGACAAGAAGGTCGCCGAGTTCGAGTACGAGGACGAGAAGGTTCGGCTGCGCATCGCCCTGGGGCGCGCGAACACCATGGCCGTCGCTCAAGCGGTAGCGTCACCGGGCGCTGCAGCGGCGCCGGCAGGGGGCGCGCTGCCCGCCGGCGGCGCCGGCGAGATCGTCGACGCCAACACGTTTTACGTGACCTCGCCGTTCGTCGGCACCTTCTACCGCGCGCCTGCGCCGGAGGCCGATAACTTCGTCGAGCTCGGGGCCAGCGTGAAGAAGGGTCAGACCCTCTGCATCATCGAAGCGATGAAGCTGATGAACGAAATCGAAGCGGACAATGACGGCACCATCGTCGAAATCCTGGTCGAAAACGGCAAGAGCGTGGAGTTCGGGCAGAAGCTCTTCAAGATGAAGAAGGCGTGAGCGGCGGCCTCTCAACGAGCCGAGCGCCAGTCCAAAAATGTTTCGCAAAGTCCTGATCGCCAACCGCGGCGAGATCGCCATTCGCATCATCCGTGCTTGTCGCGAGCTCGGCATCCGCACCGTCGCCGTGCACTCCGAAGCCGACGCGGGCGCGTTGCACGTGCGCTTCGCCGATGAAGCCGTGTGCATCGGGCCGCCCGCCGCGGCCAAGAGCTACCTGCACATCCCGGCGCTGATCAGCGCTGCGGAGATCACCGCCGCCGACGCGATCCACCCGGGCTACGGCTTCTTGTCGGAGAACGCGGAGTTCGCGCAGGTGGTGGAGCGCTGCGGGCTGCATTTCATCGGTCCGCGCGCGGAGGCCATGCAGCGCTGGGGCGACAAGCTCCGCGCGCGAGAGAACGCGCAAAAGTTCGGCTTGCCGCTGCTGCCCGGCAGCGTGGCGCTGGAGAACGCCAGCCACGCCGAGTCCGAGGCCAAGCGCGTCGGGTTCCCGGTGATGGTCAAGGCGCGGGGCGGTGGCGGCGGGCGCGGCATGCGCGTCGTACGCAACGTCTCGGAGATGCGCCGCGCGTTCGAGTCGGCCACGGCGGAAGCCACGGTCGCCTTCAAGAACCCAGAGCTCTATCTGGAGCGCTTCGTCGAGAAGCCGAAGCACATCGAGTTTCAGGCCCTGGCCGACAATCACGGTCAAGTCTGGACGCTCGGTGAGCGGGAGTGCTCGCTGCAGCGCAAGAACCAGAAGCTCGTCGAGGAAGCGCCCAGCCCCTCCGTCACGGAGCAGCTGCGCGCCGACATGGGGGAGCGCATCCGCAGGGCGGTGCTGGAGACGGGCTACACCTCGCTCGGCACGCTCGAGTTCCTGATGGACGAGAACGGCGAGCTCTACTTCATGGAGATGAACACGCGCGTTCAGGTCGAGCACCCCGTGACCGAGATGGCCACGGGCGTGGATCTAGTGGTCGAGCAGATCCGCGCGGCCGCGGGCGAGCGCCTCTCTTTGCCGGACACGCGAGCCTGGAAGTTCCGCGGGCACGCCATCGAGTGCCGCATCATGGCGGAGGATCCCGTCAGCTTCGCGCCCTGGCCGGGCAAGATCCTGGAGTATCACCCGCCCGGGGGCGCCGGCGTGCGCGTGGATTCCGGCGTGTTCGGCGGCTGGACCGTGCCCGCTCACTACGACTCGCTGCTCGCCAAGGTGATCGCGCACGCGCCGACGCGTGAGGGCGCTATTCGGCGCATGCGCCGCGCGCTCGACGAGTTCATCATCGGCGGCATCCGCACCAACATCCCGCTGCAGCGCCGGCTCCTGGATCTACCGGAGGTGCGCGACGGCAGCATGACCACGCGCACGGTCGAGAACCTGATGGCGGCGGACGCGGCGCAGCGCGCGCGCAACTGAGGCGCCTCGGCGCGGCGCGCCATGAGCGACCTCGCTGAGCGCATCCGGCACGGCGAAGCGCGCGCCCTGGCGCGCGCTTGCCGCCTCGTCGACGAACGCGCGAGCGGCTACCGCGAGCTGCTCGCGGAGCTGTTCGCGGCCAGCGGCGGAGCGGCGCGCATCGGCATCACCGGGCCGCCCGGGGTCGGCAAGAGCACGCTCAGCGACGCGCTGATCGGCGCGCTGCGCGACGAAGGCCAGCGCGTCGGCGTCATCGCCGTCGATCCCAGCAGCCCCTTCTCCGGCGGCGCCCTGCTCGGCGATCGCATCCGCATGCAGCGCCACGCGGCGGACAGCGAGGTGTTCATTCGCTCGCTCGCCACCCGCGGCGCGCGTGGCGGTCTGTCCCGCTCGGCGGCGGAGATGGTTTGCTTGTTCGAGGCCTGGGGCGCGCAAACGGTGCTGCTGGAGACGGTCGGCGTGGGACAAGCGGAGCTCGAGCTGCTCGGCGTGGCCGACACGGTGCTGCTCGTGGCCATGCCCGGGGTGGGGGACGACGTTCAGGCGAACAAGGCCGGCATTTTGGAGGCGGCGGACATCATCGCGCTGAACAAGGCGGATCGTCCCGGCGCCGACGCCGCGGAGAGCGAGCTCGCCGCGGCGCTCTCGCTCTCGAAGCTGCGCTTGCTCGGCGCGGGCGCGCACTCGCACGGCCCGCTCACGGGCGCTGGTTCGGAGCAGCCCGTGAGCGAAGTGGACTGGCGCTGCCGCATCGTGCGCACGGTGGCGCCGCGCGGCGTCGGCATCCCAGCGCTGCGCGCGGCGCTCGCGGAGCACGCGCGCTGGCTCTCGTCCGAGTCGGGACAGCGGCGTCGCAGCGAGCGCGAGCGGCTGCGCTGGCTCTCGTTCCTGCGCGAGGTGATCGCCGACGCGGTGCTCGGTGACGTCACGCCGCTCATCGCTGAGCTGGTCGGCGCGCTCGGCGCGCGTACGCTGGATCCGTACACGGCGGCCGAGCGGCTGCTCGCGGAGTTCCGCGCGCGCTCTTAGAGCCGGCTCTCAGCTCACTGCCGCGGTCCGGCTGCGCTCATCGCGTCGAGGTAGCGCCGGATGTCGCGGGACTCCGCGCTGGTGAGCTGCACGCCGTGGTGCTCGCGCATGTCGTCGATCTCGTGCTGCCAGCCTTTCTTGGGCGCTACGCTGGGATCCCTGAGCGCGTGGCAGCTGCCGCAGCGCGCGCCGTACAGGGTGCGACCTCGGCTCAAATCCTCGAGCGTCACCTGCGGCTCTGTCGCGCGCGCCAGGTCGAGGTGTTGCGCTGTCGGCTGGGGCAAGCCGCCAGCGCTGGCGCAAGCTAGGGGCAGGCAAAGAGGGATCAGCTTCGTAGCGAGAGAAAAGCGGCTCACGGGGGTCGCCTACTTTGGCTTAATGAAAGTGAATGTCAATATCGATGGCGGCGCGAGCGGCGCGAGCGCGCGGCCCGTACCCGCCCCGACGTTCACTCCGCGCGCGGCCGGGGCGACTTGCGACCGATATTTTCCGCGTGGAAAGCCGAAGGGCACTCCTGCTGCACCGGACACGCGGCGCAGGCCGGGCGCTGCGCGCTGCAGATGCGGCGGCCATGAAAAATCAGAACGTGCGGCAGGTGCTCCCAGTCTTTCTCCGGAAACAGACGCATCAGATCGGCCTCAATCTCGGGGGGCTCGCTGTGTTTGCTGAAGCCGAGCCGCTGGCTGAGCCGCTGCACGTGCGTATCGACGACCACGCCCTCCGGCTTGCCGAAGGCGACGCCCAGCACGACGTTCGCTGTCTTACGGCCGACGCCCGCGAGCTTCACCAGCTCGGCCAACGTGCGCGGCACCTCGCCGCCGTGATCGGCCACCAGCGCCTTCGATAGGTTGATGATGTTGCGCGTCTTCTGGCGATACATGCCGATGCGATTCAACGCGTTCTCGACCGCGCCGGGCTCCGCGGACGCCAGCGCCTTCGGCGTGGGCCAGCGCCGGAACAGCTCCGGCGTGATCTTGTTCACCATCACGTCCGTGCTCTGCGCGGAGAGCACGGTGGCGATCAGCAGCTGAAACGGGTTTTCGTGATCGAGCTCACAGTGCGCATCCGCATGGTGCGCCCGCAGCTTCTCGAAGATGAGCAGCGCTTGCGCGCGGTCGACCAGCTTCGGCTTGCGCGCGCGCGGCGTCGCAGCCGGCTTCGCGGCGCGCGC
>CBINHN010000115.1:0-8468 GCA_966250485.1 uncultured Sorangium sp.
GCGCGCGAGATCTGGAGCCGGTGCTGGAGGCGCTCGCGGAGAAAGAGGTCATTAGCAAGCTCATTCCGCTGTTCACGAGCCTCTCCGACTTCCGCGCGGGCGCCACCATCCGCGCCGCGGGGCCCATCACCGACGTCGCGCTCGCCTCCGAGAGCGACGTGTGGGATTTCGCCGGCAGGATCTACAAGGATAAGGAGCGTTCTCGCATGGCCTTGGTCGTCGGCGGTCAAACGGTCTCGCTCGGCGTCGCCAGCGACGGTGATGGCTTGGAGCTGATGCCGTTCGCAAAGACGGAGTGGCTGAACGAGCAGCTGCGCAAATTCCCAAAGCCGCTGATAGAAATGCGAGGCAAAAAGCCGTGAACCGGCGCGCTCAGCGCGGCGATCAGCGCGCTATCGTTGACGAGAGCGCGCCCTGGAGCGTCAACGGACGAAGCCGTAACCGTTCGGGGCGTACGCCGCGCTGTCGTTGGTGATGTTGAAGCAGGTGGGCGAAGCGGTGCCGGCGCTCGAGCACCAGAACGGCTGATCCGGCGTCGCTCCCACCAGATCCGGCAGACCATCGCCGTCGTGATCCGAGAAGCCAACGCCGCCAAACGTGCTCGCGCCGCGCGCCGTGGGAAACGCTGTAGCCGAGGCTGGCCCGGTGCTCGCCACGCCGAGGTAGATGCTCGCGGTGCCACCCGTGAGCAGCGCGTCGCTGATGCCGTCACCGTTGATGTCGAAGCCCCCGAGGCCAGAGGTCGTGTTCGCGTTGGCGAGCGTCTTCCAAATTGACGTGCTGAACGTCGATGCGCCCTTGTACAGCACCAGGCCGACGCCGGTCTCGACCATGACGGCGTCGCCGTAGCCGTCGCCGTTCAGGTCGCCACCCGGGTAAATCTGAGTGACGACGCCTTTGCTGCGCGAGATATCCGCCGCTGGTGTGACGCTGGGCGACGCCCCGCCCGCGAACAGCGCGATGCGTCCCAGCCAGCTCGAGCCGACGGTGCCCTGCTCCGCCAGCGCGATATCCGGATAGCCGTCGCGGTTCACGTCCCCGATGCCGTTGCTGTTCAGCTGATAGCCGGGGAAGTTGCAGGGAATGTGGAGCGCGGCCTGGTTCGCCGGCGGTGAGCCACCATAGAAGACCTGAAGCTCTGTCTTCGGGTCGAAGTACATGAAGTCGACGAGGAAGTCCGCGAAACCATCGCCGTTGAAATCTCCGGCCGGGTGCAGCCGTAGGTTCAGCGAGGAGCCCGCCGCCGACTTGCTGAGCACGAGCGGGGTGCGCGCCGAGAGGCTCGCGCCGCCGAAGACGACCGCCGGCGCATAGCCATTGGTAGCCGTGTAAAGCTGCATCAGACCGAGGTCGCCGTAGCCGTCGCCGTCCACGTCGCCGATGAAAGCGCCGATGCGATCCCCGCTGAACGCAACCTTGGGCTTCGCCGAGACCACGTCGAAATTCGGGCTCGCGGCGCCGTAATACACGATGGGCTGATCCTTCGCCGCTTCGTCCAGGATGATCAGGTCGCCGTAACCGTCGCCGTTCACGTCCTCGCGCACGCGCCCGACTTGCAGGTTGCCCACTGAGCTCCACGCGGAGCACACCTTGGTGGAGTCGCAAGCGCGCACGCGCCAAGCGTAAAAGGCGCCGACCGGAGCCGAGCTCGAGACGCGCAGGTCCTGCGGCGGCGTATAGCTGGTGGCCGCCAGCGATTTGACCGAAAGCTCAGCGCTGCTGAAGGCACAGGAGGCCAGCTTGCCGGGCGTGCAGGAGTCGTCCGCCTGGAGCTCGTACGTGACCGCGCCGCAACTCGACGAAGAGCTGCTGAAAACGAACGTCGGCCGCAGCGTCATCCGTGCGGCGGGTGCGTGCAGGCTCCCCGTGTAGGCTCCGCGAGCCGGCGCGAGCAGTGTGGGGACGGTCGGGGCCTTGGCGCACACGCAGCTCTCACCATCGCCCGAGTAACCGCTCTTGCAGGCACAGGTCCGACCACCGGAGGTGTTGCTGCACGTCGCGTTGCTGTCGCAACCCCCGTTGTTCGTGGCGCACTCGTTGACATCGCTGCAGGTGACGCCGTCACCCGTGAAGCCGGACTTGCAAGCGCAGGTACGACCGCCGGGCGTGTTCGTGCACGTCGCGTTGGCGCTACAACCCCCGTTGTTCGTGGCGCACTCATTGACGTCGACGCAGCCCGTCTCCCCCGTGCCGGTGTACCCGGACGGGCACGCGCCGCAGCTGAACGAGCCCGTGGTGTTGGTGCACTTGGACAGCTTGTCGCAGCCACCGTTGTTCGTGGCGCATTCATCGATGTCCTTGCAGCCCGTGGCACCGCCGCCCGTATGTCCCGGCGGGCAATCGCCGCAGGTGAAGCCGCCTGGCGTGTTCGTGCAGGTGGCGGATGGATCGCAGCCGCCGTTATCGGTGGCGCATTCGTCGATATCGCTGCAGCCCCCTTCCCCGTCGCCTTCGTAGCCGAATGGGCAATTGCCGCACACGCGCGAGCCAGGCGTGTTGGTGCAGACGACCAGCGGGTCGCAGTCGCCATTGGCGGTCGCGCACTCGTCGATGTCTTCACAACCGCCGCTCCCGTCGTCCGTATAGCCGTCGGGGCAGCCGCCGCACTCGAAGCCGCCGGGGGTGTTCTTGCATTCGAGCAGGGGATCGCAGCCGCCGTTCTCGTTCGCGCACTCGTCAATGTCCTGGCACACACTGCCGTCCCCGCGCGGATCCGTGTAACCGTCCGGACACTCGCAGCGCGGCTCGTCCCCGCTCATTACGCAGCTGGCTTCTTCCGCACAGGTCACGCCGCCGCAATCGAGCCCAGGCGACTCACCGCCGCCGCCGGCATCGGACTCATCGCTGCCGCCCGTTGAAACGGCGCCGCCGGATTGAGCCCTCCCGCCCGCGGCCACAGCGCCGCCGGAGGCTCCTCCCGCGCCGCTGGCCTTGCCGCCCTTGGACGTCGAACCGCTCTCGCCTGCCCCGCCGCTCGCGGGGTTTTCGTACTCGCGCTCGCTATCGCACGCTTGGCCGGCGGCCCCCGCGACAACGATCAGCGCCCACGCAAACCAGACACCGACGTTCCATTGCATAACGGTCTCGTTTTCCTGAAAAATCGCGAGAGCGAGCCAACGCAGAGTGCTCGCGTCCAAGCCCTAGTGATGGAGAGCTCGCCAGTCCCACACCGACTAGCACTGGCTAGCAGCTTCTCCCGATTGCGACAAGGTGCCAGCCGCTCGTCGGAGCACGCGCGTGGCTCGAACGCAGCCGTGAAGCGCTTGCAGTCTCGCGCCGGTACAACCGAAGTCGGTTCCGCTACCGCTGCAAGGAGACCCTCGCAGGTCGAACCAGTCGCGACGGTATTTTCAAACGGGCGCGCGGCGCTGGCGGACGCGGAAGAGCTCAAGAAAGCGTTACGCGGTGGGCCCGGGCCAATGCCTCCGTCGCTATGACGATGCCGTGAGCGCGAAGACAGCGCTCACCCGTGGAAAATGCCGGGCAGGCGCGGCTGCGTTGAGACGCGGCGCCACACGTATTTGCCCAATGCTGCGCGCCGCCGCGTGGCGCGCCCTTTACGGCGTGGGCCCCCAACCCACCTTCGTGCGCAACACTTCGATGCGCGCGCGGTGACGGCCGTATCGCTCG
This sequence comes from uncultured Sorangium sp., assembly GCA_966250485.1. GTDB lineage: Bacteria > Myxococcota_A > Polyangia > Polyangiales > Polyangiaceae > PMG-095. The sequence continues at coordinate 3,631 of CBINHN010000115.1, forward strand.
TAGCCACTGAGGGCGCGCTCGGCTCTTCACGCAACCAGAGCTCGCCTACCCTTCGCTAAACTCGATATTATCCGGCGCGAGACATTGAGTTCCATCGTCTCATTTGCGGGAACACCTGAGGTCGCGTCGACGGGCTCGCTTTATGAAGCTGCGACAATCGCGCATACGGTCTCGACGAGAAGCTGAAACGATGTCTGGATTTTTACGGACTCGAACATGGTTAAGCATGTTGCCAACGCGTGTTTGGGCCGGCCGCATCTTCAGGATTCAGCAGCTAATGCGCGGGATCCGGGGCGAGTTTCGCCACATGGGACAACAACGCTCTCGCGCGCGGAGTGAAGATCGCTTCTTTAACGAACCTAAGAAAGATGAAGCGGATTTCGGCGCTCGATGCTACTGCTCACCGCGCGACGTAATCCCGAGTTCGAGGAGCAGAGTTAACGATGAAAACTCCGGCGGTGGTCCTGACGATTTTGTTGCTTGGCGTTGGTTGCACATCAGACGATGACGATTCTGACGGTGTCGAGAAGACGCTTACTATCGAAGTTGCGGGTGGCGGCACTACCGACCCTGCTCCGGGCGTCTATCACTTCAAGAGAGGCACCACCGTCACGGTCAAAGCCACTCCCTCGAGCGGCTCAATCGTGAGGGGGTGGGCCGGCGACGCGTCGGGCAGCGCGAACGAAGTGCAAATCCGCCTCGACGCCGATCGCGAGGTGACCGCCCTCTTCACCCTCTCCGAGTGGCCCGCCGGCCCCGCTGTCACCTACGACAACCCAGTACTCCCCGGCGATCACGCGGATCTCAACTTGTTCGTCGACGGTGACGATTTCTACATCGTCGGCTCGAACTTCGCGATGTTTCCCGCGCTCGAGATCCTGCACTCGACGGATCTGCTGCATTGGGAGCGCGTATCGCGCGTCGTCGATGCGGCGGCGCCCGCGCTCGATTCGATGACCGATCCTGGCGAGGGCACGTGGGGCGCCTTCATCACTCGTAGGGAGCCCTCGGGCTATCGCGTCTACTTTGCCATCGATGCCACTCAGTGGTTCGCTGAGGCGGAGAGCCTGTCCGGGCCCTGGTCGGAGCCGACGAAGCTAGACTCCTTCCCTGTTTCGCCGGATGGTGAGTACTTCGTCGACCGCGGCACGGGCTCGGACAACTCCGTGTTCGTCGACCCCGACTCAGGAAAGACCTACATGGTCACGAAGAACGGCATCGGCCGCTGGGATCCCGACGCGCCCGATGATTTCTTCGGCATGAATCGCGTGGTGGAGATCGATCTGGAGACGGGTCAGCTGATCCCGGACTCCATGATCAACCTCGACTTCATCAACTACGACAAGGACAAGGGCGGCGGCGGTTATCGACCCATTGATTACACGCAGTGGGCGGAGGGGCCGTCGCTCGCGAAGCGCGGCGATTGGTACTATTACTTCGTCCAAACGCACAGCGCCTGTGACGGCAACACGGACGTGTGGGCGTCGCGCACGCTCGACGACGATCCATCGCACTGGTACTGGCTCGGGTTCCCTGCGGAGCAGATCGATCCTTATCGCGGAGCCCAGCACCCCACCGCGCCGCTGCAGCTCGAGGATGGCTCGTGGTGGGTCTTCGAGCACTCCTACGACTGCACCAACAAGGGGGATTTCTCGGAAGATCCCACGAAGACGGGCGAGTGGCTGGGGCTCGGTCGCGAGGGTCTGCTGCACCAGGTCAAGTGGGTCGACACCGAGATCGATGGCGAGACCATTCCGGTCCCGCAAATCGACAAAGAGACGCGAAACCTCCCCGCGCCGAAGCTCGCGCAGAGCGGGACCCCGTTCCTCATCCCCGTCAATGACGATTTCGACTCCAGCAGCCTCGGCCCCGCCTGGACCACTTATGACCGATTGGGAGACTACCTGGCAATCGATGACGGAGCGCTCAGCATTGCTCCGGACGCGGATGGTACGGCGTGGGCGTTGCAAAAAGATGCTCTGCGCGCCACCACGTCCGTGGCCAAGCTGGACTTCATTCCGGAAGCGGAAGGCAGCGCTGCCGGCATCACGGTGCGCAACGGCTATTGGGAGGACGAACAGCTCCTCTCCGGGCCAACCTGGATCGAGGGTGAGGGTCTGATCGTCGGCACTCACGACGTGCAGGTGGCGCGCGCCATGGTCGACGGCGAAGACGTGATTCGGTTTTCGTACCGGATGCGCCAGCCGGTTCCCACGGGCGGCACTGACTCTTACACGGAGCTCGACGAGCCCGTCGTGATCAGCCACACCATCCCGACCCCTGACTCCGAGAAAGCGGAGGTGTGGCTGAAGCTCGTCCGCAGCGGTCATCAAGCAAGCGGTTGGGTCAGCAGCGACCGCGTCAGCTGGACGCAGGTCGGCGAGTCGATCGACATCTCCGCGTTGGACAATCACTATGGCATGGCTGGCTCATGGGTCGGCAATCAGGCTGGCCTGTTTGCGACCGCTCAGAGCGCGCGCTTCGACCTCTACACCTATCGAGATGGTCTTTCGACGATCCCCGCAGTGGCGACGGATCAGCAGTTCGGCACGGCCGTCGTGGAGAGCTCCGCGAAAGATAGCGTGCTCGGTGAGCTCGAGAACGATGACTGGGCCTTGTACGCTGGCCTCGATCTCGGCAGCGGCGGGGTCACCTCCAGCAAGGCGCAGCTGGAAGCGTCCAGCCGCGGGGGCGGCTGGGTAGAGCTCTGGCTCGATCCTCTCGCTGGTGGCCCCCACTACGGTCCCTGTCGCATCGCTGATACGGGTGATTGGGAGGACTTTGCGACCTCCACCTGCGACATCGAGCCGACCAGCGGCACCCACGACGTGTACGTCAAGATCATCGGCAAGCCCGGACGCGAGCTCGTGCGGCTCGCGTCCTTGCAGTTCACGCCTTGAGCGAACAGGGCTGGAGGCGGCGCCCGAACGAACCGTTCGGGTGCCGCCCGGCTTCATTGAATTACTGATTCTTTCAGAATCGCTTTCGGCACTGCCTGCCACGCGAAGCTTACGCAGAAGCGTACACATGAAGCGTATGCAGTCTGCGCTTCAGGATCGCTGAGACCCTCGTTTTGCGCTGGATGCCGCGCGGCCCGCATCTTGCTGAGGGGGGCGCGCGTGCGCGGTGCGTGGCGCCGACGACGATGGAGTCGTCAGCGCCGCGTCCTCGCGCACGATGGGACGATCCTATCAATAGTGGAGGCAGGCACATGGTGCATTACAAGGGACGACATGGAACGCTCCGCTCGCGCGGGAGCGGAGTCGTGGCGCGCGCGAACGACTGGAAACTTAGCCGCTATTGCCGCGAAGGGCTGGGCCTTGCGACTTTGATCTTGCTCGCCGGTTGTGCGGCGCAAACGGGCGAGGAGCCCGTCGCGGCGGACACGAGCCCTCTTTATATGACGGGAGCAGCGTGGCCCAGCGGAACCGTGCGCGTCTGTTGGTCGGCGAGCTCGTTTTCGCACCCCAATTTCAGCACGTACGCGCCGGTCGTGCGCCAGCGAGCCAACGAAGAATGGCCCACGGCGGCTCGCATCAGCATCGTCGGCTGGCTACGTTGCCCTACCGACACGCGTGGAATGACAGTAATCGACCTGAACCAGAGCAACGCCGGGAATGCAACCGTAGGCTACTTCCCGAATGGGACTGCGACGGCCAGCTTCGGAACTAACCGCAGTGACTTCGCGCTCGGCGTCGTCCCTCAAGGAATGGGTTTCGTGCTCGGCTTCCACCGCGAGCATCAGCGGCCCGACTGGAGACCCGGGACGCTCTGCGGCCAAACTGATGACGGCACCAACATCGCAGGTGGTGTCAAGTTGACGGTTCCTGACGACAACTCGATCATGAACTTCTGCTCCGACAGCTCGACCCTCAGCAGCTTGGATAGGGCGGGCGCTGTCGCTGCCTACGGCGCGCGGGTCAACCGGTTTGCTACGTCGTCGACCTGGACCAGCTGGAGCACCTCGTACTCGCATTCTTTCGCCGACGTGAACGGAGACGGGCGTGCCGACATCATCGGTCGCTCGTCGAGCGGCGACGTTCAGGTCGCGCTCTCGACCGGCTCGGGGTTTAGCGCCTCCAAGACCTGGTCAACCTGGGATACTCGATACAACCTCCTGCTCGCCGACGTAAACGCGGACGGCCGCGCCGACCTCGTCGGTCGCTTCGGCACCGACGTGCAGGTCGCGCTCTCGACGGGCACCAAATTCGCGTCGTCCTCGACGTGGACGAACTGGAGCGCCGCGTACGACATGCAGCTCGCCGACGTGGACGGTGACGGGCGCGCCGACATCGTCGGCCGCTCCGGCACGGATGTGCAAGCGGGCCTCTCGACGGGCACGCGCTTCAATACGTCCACGCGCTGGACCACGTGGGTCTCGGGTTTCCGAGCCGCGTTCGTGGACGTAACGGGCGACGGGCGCGCCGACATCATCGGCAACTCGGACAGCAGCAACGCCATTCGCGTCGGCGTATCGACCGGCGCTGGGTTCTTGCTCTCCTCGCAATGGACCACCTGGGATCCCGCGTTCATTCTCACCGTCGGCGACGTCAACGGCGACGGTCGCGCCGACCTCGTCGGGCGCTCGGGAGACAACGTGCAAGTCGGGATCTCGAGAGGTGAAAGCGGGAAATTTGCGCCTTCGACGCGCTGGACGAGCTGGGCGCCGAGCTACGACCTCAAGCTCGCCGACACGAACGGCGACGGCCGCGTCGACATCGTCGGACGCTCGGGCTCGACCGTCGAGGTGGGCTTGGCGTCGAACTGACATCGTAAGAGCCGGTCCATAGACTTGTACGGAGCCCGCCAAAGAGGCGCGAGCAGACCAAGGCGCGACG
>CBINHN010000116.1:0-8394 GCA_966250485.1 uncultured Sorangium sp.
GAGAGGGAAGAGGGAGAGGGAAGAGGGAGAGGGAAGAGGGAAGAGGAAAGAGGGAAGAGGGGGCTGCATCGATGCAGCTCGCTTGCACCAGTTTTGTGGCGGCGCAGGGCAGGGATGGGCGGATGTTCGTCCATGTGGTTGGCGGAGGGCCGGAAGGTGCAGGTCTGCTGCTCGGGATCTTCGAGTGTGCCTGCGTGCTCGACCGCGTCCAGGCCGAGCCGCCAGCAGAGCTGGCGGTGCTCGTTCGCTGCGCTCGCTCGCAGCCTGGACACGGTCTGCGCGCGCCGGCGCGGGGACGGGCGTCCCGAGCGGGTGATCGGGCAATGCAAACAAAGGAACACTCCATGACACTCAAGATCTATCCCGTGGTGCTCGAGTTGGTGCGGCGCTCGGCACCTCTGCTTCCTCTGTTTCGGAAGCGGAGCTCGGCGCTGGGGGACCGGTTCGAGCGGGCGCTGATCAGCGTGCCGCTGAATCAGCGCGAAGGCGCTTATTCGCGCGGTAGGAATCGATTGGCTCGCTATCACTCGGCTTGTGCTTCGGCGCGGGAGGCGCTCGCTTGCTGGGAAACGGCTCGCGCGCTCGGCTGGGTGGGGCCGATGGATCCAGAGCTCGAAGCGCTGTTTCACCACGTGATCGGTACGCTGGTTCGATTGGTCGAGCCGCGACGCTGAGTCGCAGCCGAGCAGGAGGCGAAGCAATGTCGGCTTTGCCCTCCTGCTCACTTCGTACCCAGCGTCGCGAGGTCGCGGCTCAGGTCTGGTCGAGACGAATTGGGTTCGTGGCGGTTGGGCCGACGACGGTGGTCCAGGGCCGCACGCGCCACCTCAGGACCAGCTTTTCACGAACGTACGGATCGGCGTTCACGAAGGCGTGGACGGCAGCGTCGGTGTCGGACTCGAAGAGCAGCACGGCTTCGTCGACGGGGTCCGCGAGCGTGCCGGCGAGCAGGAGCTCGCCGCGCTGCACCGCGGAGAGCGCCAGTTGTAGGTGCTCGCGCCGGAACTGCCCACGACGCTCCAAATATTCGGGTGAGAGCTCGTAGAACAATAGGAAGTGCATCGCGTCGCCTCGTGAAAGCGCGGTAATCCTGCGACAAAAGGGCGGGAGCGCCAGCCTCTCGAGCGGCAATCGTCGTTCGTGATAGCTTTGAAGGCTCGCGATGCCCTCGAGCTTCCCGCCGTCTTCCGTTCCGCCGATACAGCCCGGCGAGGTGTTGGCCGGCAAGTATCGGGTGGAGCGCGTGCTCGGCGCGGGTGGCATGGGCGTGGTTGTCGCCGCCACACACCTGGAGCTCGAACAACCCGTGGCAGTGAAATTTCTGCTCGGGCAAATCGCCAGCACTGAAGCGGTCATGCGCTTCGTGCGGGAGGCGCGCGCCGCGGCCAAGATCAAGAGCGAGCACGTGGCGCGCGTGATCGATGTCGGGCGGCTCGATGACAACTCACCGTATATGGTGATGGAGTATCTCGACGGGCGTGATCTCGCGGCGCGGCTCGGCTCGGGACCGCTCTCGGTCGAGGACGCGGTCGATTTCGTCATTCAAGCCTGCGACGCCATGGCCGAGGCCCACGCCGAGGGCATCGTGCACCGCGATTTGAAGCCGGCGAATTTGTTCCTCACGCGCCGCAGCGATGGCTCGCCGCTGATCAAGGTCCTCGACTTCGGTATTTCGAAGCTCGCTACGCCGGAAGCCGGGGATCTCAGCCTCACGCGCACCTCCGCCGTGATGGGCTCGCCCATGTACATGTCGCCGGAGCAAGCGCGCGCGTCGCGCACGGTCGATCAGCGCACCGATATCTGGGCGCTGGGGGTGATCCTGTTCGAGCTGCTCACCAATCGTGCGCCGTTTCGCGGCCAGACTCTGCCAGAGCTGGTCTCCGCCATCGCGCTCGATCCGCCGGAGCCGCTGCGCAACGTGCGCGCTGACGTCCCGGTCGAGCTCGAGGCAGCGGTGCTGCGTTGTTTGAAGAAGGATCGTGAGCAGCGCTTCCAAAGCGTCGGGGAGCTCGTCGCGGCGCTGGCCGTCGTCGCCCCACGGCGGAGCCAGCCCATCTGCGAGCGCGTGCTCAAGATCTCCGGGATGGATCAGGCGAGCGTGACCATGCAGAGCCTGCACGGGGAAGCCAGTCAAGTCACCTCCGCGGAGGCTGGCTCCGGTACGGCGACGGCGTGGAGCGAGCTGCAGCGTGGTGCCACGCGGCGCATGAGCCGCAAATGGTTTCTGCTGGCGCCCGCAGCCGTGCTCGTGACCGTCGTCGCCTTCGTCCTACTGCGTCACCCCAGCAACCCGCAGCCGCAGACCGCCGCCAGCTCCGAGCAGCCCGCGAGCACGCCTTCGGCTGCGATGCTCGCCTCCTCGCCGCCAACGCAGCCGCCGGCGCCCAACGAAATGACCAGCGCCGCCGCGCCTGCCGCATCCGCATCGGCTGTCGCGCCGCCATCCGCGTCGAGCGCTGCCCTGGTGCGCTCGCCGGCCCCTGCCGCTGTTTCTCGCGCAAAACCGCGCAGCGCGGCCGGCAGCCCGGTGCGCGCGACAACGCCGGCCGCGTCAGCGCCGGCTCCCGTCGCTGCTTCGAGTTCAGCGCCAGCGAAACCTGCGGCATCTGCAGCGACCCCGGCGAGGAGACGCGGACTCGACATCGATCTGAAGTAGACTGGCGCGCCATGCGTAGCCGACTCTTCAGTGCGGTGTTGATAGTGAGCCTCGCGGGGGGCCCGATACCGAGCGTAGCGTTCGCGGCGGGGACACCGGCGAGCCTGGCCGACAGCCTCAGCGGTGAAGCCAAGAACGAATACGAGTCCGGCAAGATCCTCTACGCGGCGGGTGACTTCGCGGGGGCGGCGCTCAAGTTCCGCCACGCGCACACCCTCTCCGGTGATCCGCGGCTGTTGTGGAACGAAGCCGCGGCCGAGAAGAACCTGCGCCACTACGTGCGCGTCGAGAACCTCATCAAAGAGTACCTCCAGCGCGGCGGCGCCAGCTCCGACGCCGAGCGCGCCGACGCTGAAGCGCTGATCGAGACGGTGCGCGCCTTCATCGGCGTCCTCACCATCAACGTCAATGAACCCGGTGCCAGCGTCTTCATCGACGACGCGCCGGTCGGGACCACGCCGCTGCCCGGCCCCGTGCGAGTCGACATGGGCACCCGCCGAATTCGCGCCACGAAGAATGGCTTCAAAGAGGCGAGCCAGAGCGTCGAAGTCATTGGATCCGGCCAACCCAGCGTCGAGCTCAAGCTCGAGCCCCAGCTTCACGAAGGCAACCTGCGGATCGTCGCCGAAGCCGGCAGCACCATCCGCGTCGACGGCAAAATGGTCGGCATCGGCCAATGGCAGGGCAGCGTACCGAGCGGCTTGCACAGCGTCGAAGTCACCGCCGATCACAAACTTCCCTATCGCTCCGACAGCGTCGTTCAAGACGGACAGCTCACGACCGTCTCTGTGGCGTTGCAAGCCGAGCCAGCGTTCAGCATGCCCACCGCGCCCGCTTCGAACAACAGCAATTTGGCGTGGCTATGGGTCGCCGGTGGAGCCGTCCTCGCGACGGGCCTCGGCGTAGGCGCCTACTTCCTTTTTCGTCCAGAAGACCAAGGCCCGCCCGCGCCCATCGACGGAACAATCGGCAGCGTGCAGCTGACGCTGCACCACTGAGCGCGCGCCGCACTGAGGATAGGCGCGCGAGACTCGCGGGGGCACGCGTTGTCCGTGAAGAGATGCCTCGGATATCCGTGCCTCTTCTGCTGCTCACCGTCGCGATCCCCCGCGTTGACCGCGCTCTGATCCCTCCGAAAACTCAGCGCGCGCCTTCACGAACCGCATCGATCACGACAGTCTATCATTTTCGGAAACGCGCCGTCCTCGCCGTATGCGGCGCTGCTCAAGCGAAAGCGAGCTGATCGAACCAATCACTACCGAACAGCCGTTGGGCGGCGGAACTCTTGAGGAAGCTCTGCCGAGCGGTTACCCAGCGCTGTACGCGCGCGCCATAGGCGGAGGGGTAGTGAATGGCGCCTGGACGCAAACACTGCCCCCAGTGAAGCGTGAAGGGGATGTTCCGGCGGTGGAGCTCGGTCCAGATCCGTTCGAACGCCGCCTTGGTGCGACTGCAACCGGCGGACGGTATTTCGATCGTGCAGGTCGTCGGCGAGAAGTGGGTGAACGCCAGCGTCGCGCTCGAGCCCTTCACGAAGCGAAGCGCCGGGAAGCCGCCCCACGGAAACCCTTGCGCGACCTGAAGGATCGCATCCACTGCGCTTTCTGCGTCCGCGAGGGCGACACCGAGCTCCGTGCTCATGATGAAACCGCGGAGGTCGGTCGGGCCGAAGTGCTGCCCGGGCGTGCCGAGCGCCTTACTGACGAGTTTGAGCTGGAGTCCCAGGATGTGCGGAAGCAGCGTCGGCACGACGTTCGGCGCGGGATCAGTGATGCCGCCAAGGAGCGCCATCACATCATCGCCTTGGATGACGCCGCCCGCGGAGGGGGACGACGGAAGCTTTTGAAACGGTCGCTTGTACATGAACCTGACGTACGCGCCCTTGTCTCCGCTACTCGTGTGATACGGATCGATGATGACCTCGAAATGAAAAGGTAGTGACGCGCCGTCGGGCAACCCGAGCTGGCTCACGTCGAGCGTCGTCAGCACCTTCCTGATTTGGTCGTAGTCGACACGAATCAGGTGTTTCTCGAGCAAATAGAGCGGCTCGGCCTCGAACAAGTAGGCGTGAATGATGCCGAAGGTACCGAAGCTCACTACGGCCGCCTCGAACAGCGCGTCATCTTGTAGGAGCGCGGCGCCAAGCTTATCGCAGAACTGCTGGCTGACGGCTGGTCGCGATTTCCTCTCGAGCCAGACATGGCGCCCGCCGTCCACGACGATGTGCATCCCGAGGATGTAATCTTGCATGCTGCCGAGGCCGTTCGCGGCGCCGTGCGTGCCCGTCGAGACTGCGCCCGCGATCGTCTGGCCGTTACTTGCTCCGCCGGTTGGCAACGTGAAGTTACGGCTCTCTAGAAATTGATAGAGCTCCATCACGCTCGCCCCACATTGCACGAAGCAGAGCGCGTTGGGATCGCCGATGAAGCTCGAATGCACGTTCTCTGCTCGGAAGCCCAGATCGATGAAGTTCAACGGCTTCGTGTTCACCATGATGTCGCACGTGATCGCCGCCTCGGACAGCGACCACGCGCCGCCGACCGCGCGCACGCGCCGCCCCAAGCGCTCAGCTTCCGCCACGACAGCGCGTAAGCCCTGTAGGCCTGGCCGCCAATCATTGACGGGCGGAGCTGGAGCGTCGGCCCAGAGATTGAACACGTCGTAGAACGAGTCCGCGACAATCGAGACGTTGCGGTGTTTATTCGTAAACGTGTGATTGCGCGATACCTGCAGCAACGGATTGGGCATGAGCGTCCCTCTAAAATCCAGGATCGGGCGGCGTTGATGGTTGCGCCGAATCGGCTGGCATCGGCGGGCCGCCGGGCGGCGCGGGGAACACACGGAGCGAAGGACAGCGTCCCTGTGCCGGAGGGTCCGGCCACTTGCCGCCCACTGGGGGCTTGCCGCAGACGTACGTGAGCTCCGTCGGCACGACGATACCCAGCGAGACGACGCCCAAAATCAGGTATCCGAAATTCGTCGAAGCCGTCACCTCCGACATGCCGTTGTTCATGCAACGGCATGTCGTGTCCTCGTCCTTGCTCTGGATGATACCCCAAAGAATCGACCACTGCGTCACGGACACCGGTTCGTTCAAGTTAGCCACAGCCGGCGATGCAACCCGGTAGTGGTAACAGCCGACCATCCCAAGTGCCGCAGTGAGCACGAGCACGCTTGCTGATCGAGTGCGACTGCAGACTGGCATGATGTTCCCACCTCGCGTCCGAGCGCAGAGCGCTGGATATCATCCCATGGTAGCCAAACACTCCGCGATGTGCTCGCTCCAGCGAACCCGAGCAGAAAATGACTATGGGTTTACGGCAGTAGCGAACGTCGCCGAAAGCTGCGTTTTGCGTGTGCATCAGAATACGACGCCTGGAACCGGACAAGCTCCGCGCGAGAGCGCCTGGGTCTCAGTCGACCAGTCGAATACGTAGCGCTCGATGAGCTCGAGCGCGAACACGTAAGCGCGCGAAAACCCCTACGAACGCCTACGTTGCGCAGCGTGGCCTCGGCACAGCGAGACCACCACTGCGTCAACGAAAGGTTTAGCGAGCGACAGTCGATGAGGTCATGACCGTTGCGCGCTCGCGGTCAGGGTGACGAGGAGCTCGTCCAGTTGCTCGAACATCTCGCCCAGCCCTTCCGCCGCCCCGGTGCCGGCGGCATCGAGCGCATCCTTCGAGGGGTAAAGCTCGCGTAGGACCAGCAGCGTCTTGTCACCTTTTTCCTCGAAGGTCACCGTTGTGATGGGACCGCTGTCGCCGCTCTCGTCATTGGTCCAGACCAGGCGCGAGTGCGGAGTCACCTCGAGGTACTTGCCGAAAAACGCCATGCCATTGCTGAACACCAAGCGGTAGCCGCCCCCGACGCGAACATCCAGCTCGCAGGACTGCAACGTCATGCCTATCGACTTGGGCGCCCACCACTGCTTGAACAGCTCGGGCTTGGTCCAGGCCTCGAAGATGATGTGAGGCGGGGCGTTGAAGGTTCGCGTGACAACGACCTCACGCTCGGATCTGCGTTCCACTGTGGTGCGGTTTTTCGTGGGCTCACTATCTCTTTTTGCGTCCATCGAGCTTCTCCTTCCGTTTCAGTTCCTCGACAACCTTGTCCAACGCGTCGAAGCGGGCGTCCCAGCGCTGGCGGTAGCTCGCGATCCACGCGGCCTCTTCCTCGAGGCCGCGCTGCCCGAGCCTGCAAGTCCGCACACGCCCGACCTTCTCCGTGGTGACGAGCCCCGCCTGCTCCAAGACACCGACGTGCTTCTTCATGCCCGTGAGGGTCATGTGGAACTTCTCGGCGAGATCCGTGATCGATGCGTCTGCCCGTCCGAGCTGCTCCAGAACGCCGCGCCGGGTCGCGTCCGAGAGCGCGGCGAACGAGGCATCTAGGCCGGATTTGGCATACTGAACCATGTGGTTCAGTATGTATCCCACGGGTCATCGGCGTGCAAGGGGGAACAGCGGACGCGCCGCGATTTCGCCGCCGTGGTCGCGAACGCGCGGCGGTCGGTAGAACGCTGGGCAGCGCGCGGCGCAGCTACCACGCTGGTGGCGGCGCTAGATCAACGCCGCGGCGGGCTCCATTTTCAGCGCGGCCTAGGCGACCGCAGCGGTACCATCGCGGCTAATCGTCGAGCCGCGAGCTCAACCGCCGATAGAGCTCCACTGATGCGTCGACTTCCGACTTACGAATCGAAATGCTCTCGACATTGATGCCGATCGGTAGCTGCTTTTCGCGCGCATACTCGTGGACATCGTCGAACACCGTCTCACACAAGGCGACGGATCGCTCCAGCGTGTCAGCAGAATGGCGTAGCTCGTTCTCCAACCATCGGGGAAAAGAGATGCCGAGCCACTTCATGAACTCGAGCGTACGGACCGAGCCACAGGGCGAGAAGGTCAGCAGGACAGGGGCCGGGCGACGACCGGACGCCTGCAGCGAGAGCGCGTAGTCGGAGAGCAATGACTTCGTCGAGCTCGCATCGTACACCGACTGCGTAATGAAGAACCGGCAGCCGGCGTCTTGCTTGGCGCCCATCCGCTCGTGCTCGTCACCCTTGGCGACGTGGCGCTCCGCGATGGCGATGCCGCCGAGAATCAGGTTCGGAGCGGTGCTGGCGAGTTGATAGGCTTCGGCGAGTGACAGCTCCGGGCCCCGCGAGCGACCACGTGGTGCGCCAACGAAGACGCCGAGGTGTGGGAGGCTGGCTGCGCGCACCTCGTTGAGCCAGCGCAAGAAGACCTCGCGCGAGCGCGCGCCCACGCAGCGGTACACGATCTTGGGGATCGCGAGCTCGGCAAGGACACTGCGCGCGTAGACGTCAGCGTCGACCGTCGGGAGAAACGGGAACGGTCGCGCCTCACCGCTGCGTCCCGGTTCGTCCTGGATGTCGTACACGACGAGTCCGTCAGGTGCGAGCTGCCGCAGCCGAGCGACCTGTTGCGCCGCAATGTGCCGCAGTTGTTCAGGCGCCGTCGCGACCTTCGGCGGCGCAATGCCATACAAGCGAATCCCGGAGAGACCACGACTCAGCTTTTCGAAGAGCGTCTTCAAACACCGCGTTCGTAGCACCGAGCTTGTGCGAGGTCACGCGCGGATGGATGCGCTCAGAGAGCGCCGGCTCGCGGTAGGCGTCGTGCCGACGATGCGGGCAATGTCCGCTCGAATACCCTCCTCGCTTGCCCCAGGATCCGTAAACACTCGGAGGGTGTCGCGTTCACCTGATTCATACA
>CBINHN010000117.1:0-8163 GCA_966250485.1 uncultured Sorangium sp.
CTTCGCTCGCCGCGGGATATCAGTGGATGAGATTTGACGCGGGGTGAATTGATTTCGTGACGCACGAAAAATGGATGGGCGCGTTCGCGGGGTATGAATGCGGGGTAGACTGCGAGTATGGACAGGGTGCGGCTTGGGGTTCGCGTGGCGACGTTGGGGGGTTGTTGCCACTATTAGTGGCGTTGCCGGCGCAGGCAGAAGTCGAGGGGAGCGCTGGGGTTGGGGTGTTCGTGGGCGCGATGGGCTATGAGCGACCACAGTTTTATTGGGGCTTGGAGGGGTTCGTGACGCGGAGCATTTGGCACCAAGGCGACGGTGACGATCGTCTGTATGGCGGCTCGGGGCCGTTGGCTCGTGTCACGTTCGCGAGTGATTCGCGGACTCGAGTCATGTTTGGCGTGCATGGTGGTCAGGAGCTTGCGCCGACTGCAGCTGTGGACGCTGAGGTTGGTTTGACGTTTTGTGTCGATGGGAAGTCCGAGCAGATTTGGTCGCTTCATACGGGGCTGATGGCGGAAACCACGGTGTTCAATTTCCAGCTCAGACAAGACTGGCTGCTCGGCGAGCATGGCTTTGGATTTGGGTTGCGGGTGTTCCCCACTTTTCGGCCGTTCCAGCTCGGGACATCCGTTGCCGGCAGGCCCTACCGCGATGAAATGGGAGCACCGCAAAGGGCGCGGCTGCGGTGCTCGCAGCGCTTCGATTGTCGCTCGGTCGCCGCGCGGCGGTGGGCTCGGCGGGCGCGTGAAGAGTTTGATTCCATTGCTGCGTTTTTGCAGCTGGCGGCTGAGTTGCTAACGCTCGATGCCCCTTCCGAGTTGGTGACGCGCGCGCTCGATGCCGCTCAGGATGAGCTGGCGCATACCCGCGCCGCTCGACTGCTGGCACAGCGCTTTGGCGGAGCGCCGCTGGTGCTGCTGCCCAGCTCCTTCCAGGTGCGACCCGCGCTGCCGCGCCAAGCCGCGTTGCGACGGCTCGCTCGTGAAGCGCGGCTCGATGGCTGTCTCAATGAAGGCTTCGCCAGCGCAGAGGCAGCCGCAGAAGCGGCGCTCTCGCGGGACACGCTGGAAGCTCGCGTCAGTGAGAAGATCGCCGGCGATGAGGCGCGGCACGCCAGCTTGGGGTTGGATGTTCTGCGCTGGGCACAGCACGAAATCGGCCCGGCGCTGCCACGCTCCTGGCGCTCGAGGTTGGTAGCCGCCGCGTCGTCCGCTGGCGCGCGCGACGCGCAAGATGATGCGCTGCTGCCCCCCGGCATGCGCCGTGAATTGATGCGCGACACTAGCGCGCGAGCGCGGCAATTGCTCGGTTGAGGAGCGCGGACGGACTTGCGCGAGTCAAGCGGCTGCCGGTGAAGCGACGCCCGCTTTGGGCTCGCGCTCGCTGGTGCTGCGTCCGCGCTCGGGGGCGCTGTCGGTCAGACACGCGCACAGCTCGCGGATGAGCGCCAAGGTGTGCTCGCGCGTCGGTAGCGGCGGGCGCTGAATGCTCACGCGCTCGTCGGCGCGACGGCCGCGTTGCCACGTGCTGGTCAGCGGCAGCGCGCGCTTGGCGCTGGACTCGTCGCGGACGCGAACGAGGACGAAGGGCTCGAGCGCGTAGCCGCCCGCTGAGCGGTATTGCTCATAACCCACCTCGATGGCCACGAAACCGTCGAGCGCGCGGCCCAGCCGCACGAGAATACGGAGCTCGTCGGGCTCGCGCGCGCCGTCCGGTATGCGCGCCCACGGCACGCAGCGCAGACCGCTGCGGACAAGCTCGGCCTTCAGCTTGACGAGCAGCGGCGCCGGACCGTGAACGCGATGACGCGGCAGGAACGACGCGCGCCCACTGCAGAAGATCGGAACGAGGCTGCTCGCCGCCAGCACGAGCGCCAGCGCGCCGAACGCGGAGTGGCGCGCGATGAAGCTCGCGCCCACGCCAAAGACGGCGAACAACAGCAGGAATAGGAAGAGTCCGGGCCAACGACCGGCGTCGAGAAAGCGCGCGGCGTCGCGCGGCCCGCGCATCGCGAAAGCTTCGGCGTCAGTCAAAGCGAACCAGCGCCCAGGGCCGCGCGGCTGGGAGTCGGGTCGCGACGCGAGCAGCGTCGCGAGCGCGATGGACAAGAAGAGCAGTGCGGAAGCGAGCAGCGGATGATCACCCAGCGCGCCAAGTACGGCCGCCGTCGCGAGCAGCGCGCCACCGAGCGCCGCGCGCAGCGGTGTTCGCATCGGCAGCAAAGGTCGCGCGGCAGCGCCCGCCGCGTGAGCGCTGCGCTCGAACAGCGCCGTCTTCGTCGCGATCAGCAGCGCGTAGCCCGCAGCGATGAGCAGCGCGACCACGATCCATGCGGCGCGCTCGCTCGGCCGCTCGATGGGCACCACGCGCGCGGCGCGGCGCGCGAGGGGCGACGCCGGGCTCTCTTTCAGCGGCTCGAACACCTTGGGATCGGTCAGGATGCGCCAAATGGCCGGCTCGCCGCGCGCCACGTGCGGCCGCACGAGCTCGACCTCCACTTTGCCGGCATCATGACGCAGCGCGGCCAAGAACGTGCTCCCGAGCGCGCCCTCTCCGTCGTCGTTGGCGCCAGCGAGCGCCGGCTCCGTCGCGCCCGCAGGAACGCGAAATACCACCTTGGCGACATCGATGCCGTCGGGGAAGCGCGGCCCGACCCACTCGAGCTCGGCTGCTGGCCCGCGACGCCGCAAGCGATCGTTCTTCAATAAGTTGGTGCGGTACGCGAAGCGGAAGGTGTACGAACCGGTGAATAACCCCCGCTCGCGCTGGATCTCGATCCGCAGCGTGCCGTCTTCCTTTTGCTCGAGGACGAGCGGAATCGGCGCGGGGACGCCGTACTTCACCACGGGCGTGGCGCTGGCTCCCTCAGCGAGCTCCGCGTCGGAGTCGATGCCCTGGATCTCGAGGGTCCGCAGCGGACCACCGCGCACGCCGAGCACGAACTCGTTGCTGACGAGCGCGGAGCCGTCGCGATCGACATCGACCACGGCCGCGTGCGACTTGACTCGGGTCTCGAGCCACGCCGCGCGGGCAACGGCAGGGACACAGAGCCCGAGCGCCATCAACCAGAGGCACACGAGCTGTCTCCAGGAGCCGAGCATGTAGGCCCGGAACCTACAGGCGTTTGCCAAAAATGGGCAAGTTCGTGGCGGTGGCGCCGCTGAGCTCGGCAGTTCGCGCTCAGTTCCCCTTGCTGGATGCCATCAGCACCGGCAGCAACGCGCCCAAATCCTGGAACACGCCTTCGGGAAGGCGAAACTTGGCCCGGAGGGTCGGCGCGCCGTTGTTTTCGACTACGGCGCCTTCGAACACCTGCGGGGTGGTGCCGTGGTTCGGCGCGGCGTTGAACAGCGTCGCGACGTCGATCGAGCGCGCGCGCAGCGCCGCGTCGGCCGAGCGCAAGATACCAGCCAACGTCGTATAGCCGCCGAAGATGTTCTTGCGCGCGGCGAGCGGGGCGAGCTCCTTCACGTCCTTCAGGGTGCCACCGCGCTGAGCGCGGACGCCTTCGAGCTCGAACAGCGCGCTCTTCTCGTCCACCGCCCAGGCCAAGAAGGTTTTCTCACCATCACCGACGAGCACCACAGAAAGAGCTTGTACCGGTTTGTCGCCGCCCTTGGGCGCTGGCTTCATCAGCGCGTCGGCCTTGCCCGTGCTCAGCGCTTCCAACACCGACGCCGGAACGACGACGTTGAAGGCCATGCCGCGAGGTTGAAAGCCCTTCACGTTGACCACGTGATGGCTCACCTTCGGTAGGCGGCGCGGCTCGAGCTCCACGCGTTCCTTCAGCAGTCGCGCGAGATCTCGATCGGACATCGCGCCCTCGATGTCGAGCAGCGCCTTGCTGAACGCGTCGGCGCGAGCATCCACGATCGCGACCCCCCAACCGATGCTATTTCGCACGAGCTCGATGGCTGAGGAATCTTTGTGAGGCAGCGGCGACACGCCGCGGGCTTGCGCCGCGGGCGCCGTGAGTGACGGCAAGGCCTCCACGAGCTCCCGAAGCCGCCGGCGCAGCGCGGCTCCGGCCTTCTGCTGCTCGAGATAAGCGTCGACCAGCTCGGCCACGGGCGTGGTCAGCTGCGCGAAGAGCTTCGGATCTGCGCCGACGGAGTAGCTCGCGTTGTCCGCGTTACTCGGCAGCGTCCAAAAGGATTCCGGCGGCGGGCCCGCACGGCGGGCCGCGGCCTGCAATGACTGCGCGGTGAACGAGCCGTTCTTCGCAAACGCCAGGGTGAAGCCGAGCTCCATCGCCTTGCTGGCGTCGTCGACGCGCCCCGAAAGCTCGACGCGCTCGATCTCCAAGGCCAGCGTCTTCAGCTCATCCGCGACGCCGTAGGCGAGATCCGTGAGCGCGCGATCGACGCGCGGGCTGTCGGTCTGCCCTTGGCGCAGCAGCAAGCCCGTGAGCAAGCGAATGGCCGAAATCTCCTGCGCGTAGCGGCGCTGCAGCGGCGCAGCGCGCAGCTCGAGGTGCAGCTCTTCGTTGCCCAGCCGCTCGCTCGGCAAACCGCGCGTGGCGTAGGGCAACAGCTCTTCGACCTCCTGCCACTCACCACCGCACACGAGGCGCGCCGGGCTCGAGCCCAACGCCGCCGCAATCGCGCAGGTGACGTCTTCGTCGACGGGCACGCGGTACACACCGGGAGCGACCTTCGTCGGGCTCAGCCCGCGATCGCGCGCCAAATCCAGCGCGCCGTTTACGGAGGTGAGCCCCACCGTCACCACGACGAGCGGCGGCGCCGTCTTCGACGTCGAGTGACGATTCAGAACCGCAGCTACCTCGAGCGGCGCGTTCCAAGCGACGACCGACTCGAGCGCCTTGTACTCGTCCGGGATGAGCTCGCTCACTCGCACCGGAACGCCCACCCAACCAGCGACCGTCTCGACGAGCCCGCGCGGCCGCGCGAGACGGCCCAGCAACACCAGATCATCGGGCGTAGCGACCGGCGAGAGATCCGGCGCCGCTTCGACCGGTGCCATCACGGAGCCCGCGGGCACCTTCGCAGTCGGCGCCGCGGCGGGAGCCTTCGGACCACAGCTGACCAGGGTCACGGCTCCGGCGAGAGACAGTACGAGCCCCCAACGCTTATTCGAGTCCATCGTCATTCGGACTCTACACAGAAAGCCGGGGCTCCTCCCCCACAAAAAAGCGACGGGCCGCCGTGGGGCAGCCCGTCACTTTGTTTTCCAATCGGAGCGAAGGATCAGTTCGTTTCTTCGAACTCGGCGTCGATGACGTCTCCGCCCTTCTTCGCGCCACCTTCGGAACCCGATGTACGACCGCTGTCGCCAGGCGCGTCACCTGGCGGCGTGGCGCCAGCACCGGCCGACTCGTAGAGCTTGGCGGCCATCGCGTGCGCTTCCTTCTCGAGCCGTGCAAGCACGTCTTGCACCTTGGCGTCGTCTTGCTTCTCGACGGCTTCGCGGCCTTCCTTGATCAAGCTCTCGATGGCGCCGATGTTGACGCCGCTGAGCTTGTCCTTGTTGTCCGCGATCTGACGCTCGACCGTGTAGCACATGCTGTCGAGCTTATTGCGGCGCTCGATCTCCTCGCGGCGGCGGCGATCTTCTTCTTCGTGCGCCGCGGCGTCCTTCACCATGCGCTCGATCTCGTCCTGGTTGATACCGCTCGAGGCCGTGATGGTGATGCGCTGATCCTTGCCCGTCGCGAGATCCTTGGCGCCCACCGAGAGGATGCCGTTCGCGTCGATGTCGAAGGTGACCTCGATCTTCGGCATGCCGCGCGGAGCCGCCGGGATGCCTTCCAGGTGGAACTTACCGAGCGTACGGTTGTAGCGAGCTTCCGCGCGCTCACCTTGCAGCACGTGAATTTCCACGCTGGTTTGGTTGTCGCTGGCGGTGGAGTAGATCTCCTTCTTCTGCGTCGGGATCGTCGTATTGCGCGGGATCATCACCGTCATCACGCCGCCGAGCGTCTCCACGCCCAAGGACAGCGGAGTGACATCGAGGAGCACCACGTCTTGCACGTCGCCGGCCAAGACACCGCCCTGCACCGCTGCGCCAACGGCCACGACCTCATCCGGGTTCACGCCGCGGTGAGGCTCCTTGCCGAAGAACTTCTGCACCGTCTCTTGCACCAGCGGGATGCGCGTGGAGCCACCGACCAGCACGACCTCATTGATGTCAGACGGCTTCTTCTTCGCGTCCTCCAGCGCGCGGCGCACCGGCTCCATGCTGCGATCGACGAGCGGGCGGATCATTTGCTCGAGCTTCGAGCGCGTGAGCTGCTTCGAGAGGTGCTTCGGTCCGCTCGCGTCGGCCGTGAGGAACGGCAAGTTGATGGTCGTCTCTTGCTTGGAAGAGAGCTCGATCTTCGCCTGCTCGGCGGCGTCCTTCAGGCGCTGGATCACCATCTTGTCCTTGGTGACGTCGATGCCGGTGTCCTTACGGAACTCGCCCGCGAGCCACTCCATGACCAAATGGTCGACGTCATCACCACCGAGGTGAGTGTCACCGTTGGTCGAGATCACCTGCACCACGTTGTCGCCCACCTCGAGGATCGAGATGTCGAACGTGCCACCGCCGAAGTCGTACACGGCGATGATCTCGTTCTTCTTCTTGTCGAGGCCGTAGGCGAGCGCGGCAGCCGTCGGCTCGTTGATGATGCGGCGCACCTCGAGGCCGGCGATCTTACCGGCGTCCTTCGTGGCTTGACGCTGGGAGTCATTGAAGTAAGCGGGCACCGTGATCACGGCCTCGGTGACCTTCTCACCCAGGTAATCTTCGGCGGCCTTCTTCAGCTTCATGAGCACCTTGGCGCTCACCTCCGGCGGCGCCATCTGCTTGCCGCGAACCTCGATCCAGGCGTCCCCATTCTTGCCGCGCGCGACCTTGTACGGGACTCGGTCGGTCTCCTTTTCGACCTCCTCGAAGCGGCGGCCGATGAAGCGCTTGGCCGAATACACGGTGTTCTCGGGGTTGGTCACCGCCTGACGCTTCGCGATCTGGCCCACCAACACTTCGCCCTTATCATCCCAGGCGACGACCGACGGCGTGAGGCGCGCGCCCTCCTCGTTTACGATGACTTTGGGCTCTTTCCCTTCCATCACCGCAACGACGCTGTTCGTCGTGCCGAGGTCGATTCCGATGATTCTGGCCATTTTCTCGTCTCCTACTCGCGTTTGGTGCGCCGTGCGGCGCCCGCAATGTCCTTGGCCACGTCCGTGACGCGCCGCCATCCCGGCTCAGTTCGGGCTGAGCCGCCGATTTGTGACGCAACATAACCACGGCGATCCTGGGGTCAACCGCCATGGTTGCGCCGCTATGCCGGCCCCGGCAGAGCGACCGGCGCGAGCCCCGCGGCGGCACCCTCGCGGCTGCGAGCCGGGAGAAATCTCGGAGCCGGAGGAGAAAAGCGCCGCACCCTATTGACAGGGCGGCGGATAAGACTACTTTCCCGGCCCTCCCGGGGCCGTAGCTCAGCTGGGAGAGCGCCGCGTTCGCAATGCGGAGGTCAGGGGTTCGATCCCCCTCGGCTCCACCGGATAAGCACCAGTAGATCCTAGAGAAAACCTCAGAGTCATCACCGCCCGAGTGATATCCCGCGCAGAATAGACTGGAACGCCGGTGCCGTTCTGCGGAGCGGCGCAAGAGCGCGCCCCCGCTGCGGCTGCACGTCACGCAGGGACGGGGCCCGCGGCTAATCGCTTCAAGGTGTCACTGCCGGAGCTCGCAGCGGTTGGTCATTGGGAGCCCGCAGTGCGCGCTTCGAGAAGCGCCCCGCGCGCGCTGATTGGCTAGCGCCTGCGCCGTTCACGCGGCCGGCTCACCCGTGATCGCCGTGACGTTGCGCTTCGAAGCTCACGCGGCCGCCGCCGAGCGTCTCACGACGCTTCAGCGCCCTTGATTTGGAAGATATTGCCTTCCGGGTCGACCGCGTCGAACGCTCCCCATGAGCGCAGTTCCTTCACGACTGCGCCCAGTGCGATCAGGCGGCTCCGCGTCTTCGAGGTCAGCAGTCTCGAACACCGGCTTGATGGGCGTCCGCGCGCGCTCCCTCGCCGGTGATTCGATCGAGATCGTGGCGGCGACGGCACGCGGAACCGCGTGCAACGCGAGCACGCCGTCTCGTACGTCGAGCTCTGCCCATTCCGCGTTCGACTCGTCGGCGCGCAGTGAGAACCCTAGCGCGCCTCGATA
>CBINHN010000118.1:0-8023 GCA_966250485.1 uncultured Sorangium sp.
CTCTACAACATCATCGAGCCGATTTTGAGCGCGTTCGGCGATTTCGAGGCGACGATTTGGGACCTCCTCGAAAACCCGCCCAGCGACTGGTTCGAATGGTCGGTCACGCTGTTCAAGGCCATGTTCCACCTCGCGTTCGACGGCGTGGTGGCGATCGCCAAGTCGATCAAGCGCATGATCGAAGCGCTCGGCCGCCTCGGTCTCGCTGCCGTGAAGGCGGGTGAGGCATACGTCGACATGTGGGTGCAGAAGGGGAAGGTCGGGGTGCGCCGCCACCCGCGCTATATCGGCGCCGAAGCGGACGTCGATATTCCGCTGCTCGGCACCTACACCGTGGGCAAGGAGGTCTCGTGGATGGCCGCCGACGAGTGGAAGATCGAGCTCGGGGGCGTGTCCCTGGGAGACCGCGCGGGCGACATTCAGTGGCCCACGCCCTCGGCCGCGGTGGGCTACGGGCTCTGGTTCGTCCTGCACGAGCTCAGCGGCGTGCACTCGACGAACCGAGACACCGACTACCAGACCGGGTCCGTCATCGAAAACTATTGGACGCCGCGCGACAGCGACGGCTGAGAGCCAGGCCTCGCGGAAAGCGCGCTTCGCACGGCTGCTCGTCGCACGTGATGTGCTATGCAGGTCAGCCTCCCGCCCTCCGGCCACAGCGACCCAACCACGCAGCATTGTCCAAGCAGAGCCTCTTCGAAGCGATAAGAAAAGCAACCCTTCCCGCCGTCTGGTCTCAGGGCGTCAAGCTGGCGCGGGCTGACGCGGTGTCTCAGGTTCGAGGTTCCGACGCTGAGCTCACGCTGCGCGTACAAGCCCGGGGACACGCGATCGCACCGACGGTCACGCTCTATGCAGAAGAGAGCGAGTGGTCTTGTGACTGCAGCGCTCCGGTGGATCCTTGCTCACACGTGGTCGCGGCCGTCATCGCGCTGACGCAGGGCACGCCGAATAATACGGATGCTGCCGCCGCGCCAGCTCGAGAGCGGCCGCGGCTCGGCTATCGGCTGGGCGTCAGAGGGGCCGACCTCACGCTGAGTCGCGCGATCGTCTACGGTGATGGTCGCGAACGACCGCTCACCGCGCTGTCTTCGGCGCTGGCTACCGGCGCGCTGCCCGCGGGGCTCACGCCGACGCACGAAGACATGACGATCGAGCGCATGCTGGCGAGCAATCGGGGTGAAGTCCTACCCCTCTCGCGCTTGCCCGCGCTCTTCAGCGCGCTCGCAGCGGCCGAGCTGGTCACCCTCAATGGTGCTCCGATCAAGGTCTCCGCTGAGGTGCTGTTGCCGCGCGCCGTCGTGGACGACGCGGCCGACGGCGGCTTCGTGCTCTTGCTCGAGCGCGATCCAGCGATCAGCGAGATCGTCGCGTCGGGTGTCGCGCGCGCGGGCGATACGCTGCACGCCCTCGCTGAAACGAACTACACCGGTCAACGGCTGGAGCGGCTGCCGCTGGCGCGCACGTTCTCTCGCGAGCAAAAAGCCGATCTGGTCACGGTGGTGTTGCCCGAGCTCGAAGGCCGGCTGAAGCTGGAGGTGCGCACCGCCCGCTTGCCGCGCGCGAGCACGACGGCGCGCCCGCGCATCGTGCTCGATCTCTCGCATCATGGTCACACCCTTTCCGTCTTACCCTTGTTGGTCTACGGCGATCCGCCAGTGTTGCGCGTCGACGGTGACGTCGCGACAGCGCTGGGCGACGAAGCGCCCGTGCGGGATCGCGACCAAGAGCGCACGCTGCTCCGCCAGCTGCGCGATGAGCTGAACCTGGTCACGGGGCGTCGCGTCGATCTCGACGGCGCCGACGCCGCGCGCTTTGCGGCCAAGCTTCGCAGCTGGCAAGAGCGGCGTGAACCCGGCACTCAGCGACCGCTGTTCGAAAAGCGCGAGCTCGTCCCGAGCGTGATGCTGGAGGGCGATGCGCTGGACGTCGTGTTCGAAATCGACTCGGACGACGCCCAAGGGCCCAAGCGCCGCGCGAGCGCGGGCAACGTCCTTCAGGCCTGGCGCGACGGGCTCGAGCTGGTCCCGCTCGAAGGTGGCGGTTGGGCGCCGCTGCCCGCGGGCTGGCTCGCCGTGCACGGGCACCGCGTGCAAGACCTGCTCGCCGCGCGCGACGCGCAGCGCCGCGTCCCGCGCGTGCTCTTGCCGGAGCTCGGCGCGTTCGCGCAGTCGCTCGGCCTGGAGCGTCCCGCGGGCCTCGATCGCTTGGCGCCGCTGCTCGCCAATTTCGACGGCATCCCCGAGAGCCCGCTGCCGGCCGATCTGAACGCGGAGCTGCGCCACTATCAGCGCGTCGGCGTGGATTGGCTCGCGTTCCTGCGCAACGCTGGGCTGGGCGCGATCCTCGCGGACGACATGGGCCTCGGCAAGACCCTACAGACCATCTGCGTGCTGCGCGGGCGAGCGCTGATCATCTGCCCGAAGAGCGTCGTCTACAATTGGGTGGAGGAGATCGAGCGCTTCCGTCCGGGCCTGCGCTGCGCCATCTATCACGGCGTCGAGCGCGAGCTCAGCGAGGACAGCGACGTGGTGCTGACGACGTACGCGACGCTCCGCACGGACGTGGCCAAGCTCTCCGCGCGGCGCTGGGACATCGTGGTGCTGGACGAGGCGCAGGCGATCAAGAACGCGGACAGCCAGACCGCGCGCGCGGCGTTCCAGCTCTCCGGGGAGTTTCGTCTCGCGCTCAGCGGCACCCCCATGGAAAATCGCCTCGAGGAGCTGTGGAGCGTGATGAACTTCGCGAACCCGGGCTTGCTCGGAAAAAAGAGCTTCTTCCAGTCGCAGCTGGTGAGCCCCATCGCCGCCGGTGATCCCGGCGCCGCCGAGCGGCTGCGCGCCAAGATTCGGCCGTTCGTGCTGCGGCGCATGAAGCGCGACGTGCTCCCGGAGCTGCCGCCGCGCACGGACAGCGTGCTGCACGTGGAGCTCGACGCCGTCGAACGCAGCATCTACGACGCCGTGCGCGCGGCGACCAAGCACGCCGTCGCGGAGCGCCTGGGCTATGGCGACAGCGTGCTGGCTGCGCTCGAGGCGCTGCTCCGTTTGCGCCAAGCGGCGTGCCACTCCGGGCTCGTGCCGGGGCAAAGCAGTGAGCGCTCTTCCAAGGTGGAGCGCCTACTCCAAGCGCTGGAGGAGACGGTCGCGGACGGCCACAAGGCGCTCGTCTTTTCCCAATGGACCGGCTTATTGGACCGTGTCGAGCCGCACCTGCGCACAGCTGGCATCGGCTTCACCCGGCTCGACGGCTCGACCAAAGATCGCGGCCGTGTCGTCGCAGAGTTCCAGGCCGCGGATGGGCCGCCCGTGATGCTCGTCTCACTCAAGGCGGGCGGCACCGGTCTCAACCTGACCGCGGCCGATCACGTCTTCTTGCTCGACCCCTGGTGGAACCCTGCCGTCGAAGATCAAGCCGCGGATCGCGCGCACCGTATCGGCCAAGATCGCCCGGTGATGGTGTACCGCATGGTCGCCAGGGACACCGTGGAAGAGCGCATCCTCGCGCTGCAAGCGACCAAGCGCGCGCTGTCCGACGTCGCGCTCGGCGAGACGAATCAAGCCGTGGCCATCACGCGCGAAGAGCTGATGTCTCTGCTCGAGTGAGAGACGGCAGCGGAGCTCGTGCTCCGTGAGCGTTTCGCGTCATGATCCGGCCATGCACGAGACGCTCTATCGCCGACCGCTGCCCGCGGGTGCCATCGCGTTTTCATCTCCGGAGGGACGTACGCTGTTCAAGGAGGCGCTCAGCGCGGGCGCCCTCGACGGTGGTCGCGCTCAACGTGACGCGGCCGGCTACGCCGCGTTCGCGCCGCGTTCGCGGAGCTTTTGCGCGCCGTGGAGCGCGAGCTCGAGCACGCGGATGGCCTCCCGGAATCCCTGCGCGCCGGGCAGCAGCTGCGCCGACAATTCATTGACGCCAACGACCCGGACCAGGCCGCGCTCAATAACGAAGCCCGTAATTTTGCGCGCGCAGTTGGCTGCCTTGCGTACGCAGGCGAAAGTGTAACTCGTTAACTTCAATATTATTTGGGGGTGGAAAATCATTTCTGGCCTGGGCTGGCGGCCAGAAATATCACCCCGTCGCGTGACAGCGGTGTACCGTCGCCGCTGCCGTGCGCAGGCGCGGCAGCTCGCTAGTTGGAGGAGATACAAGCATGGTCACGAGAATGGGTGAGTTAGGTGTTCTGTGTTCTCGCGCCGGAGCGCGGCGCGGGCTGGTGCGCGCGCTGCCGCTCGTCGTGTTGCACGCCGCTTCGTTGTTCGCGCTCAGCGCTTGCGGCGGCAGCGCGGATGAAGCCGATACTGAGTCGGTCACTCTGGCAGTATCGGAAAATCAAGCCGCCAAGCGCGGCGAGGTGCTGTTCGAGACGGCATTTCCCGGGACGAACGGGCGCTCGTGCGCCAGCTGCCATGTCCGCGCGGAGCACACGGTGCTGACGCCGGCGAACGTCGCGGCGAGGCTGACAGCGAACCCAGCAGATCCCTTGTTCAACGCCATCGACGCGGATGACCCGAGCGCGGCCGCGCTCACGTACGAGCACCTGAAGAAGGGACTCGTGCGCGTCGTGCTGACCCTGCCCGACAACATGGACACCATCGACGCCTTCGGCAACGTGAACACGCCGCCAGACCGCAAGATCGCCGTTTGGCGCGGCGTACCCACGGTCGAGAATACCGCCATCACCGCCCCGTATCAGTTCGACGGAAGGAAGGAGACGTTGCAGGACCAGGCGCAAGGCGCGATCACCGCGCACAGTGAGGGCGGCACGGTGGCGCAGCGGGATCTGGACGACGTCGCCGCGTTCCAGAAGAAACAGTTCAGCTCGAATCGCGCGAAATTCGTAGCCAAGAAGCTGGAACACGGCGTGCCCGTGGAGGACATCGTGCGCCCCGAGTTGAAGATGGATGAGCTCACCCCCGCGCAGCAACGCGGGCTGGCGCTGTACAACTCGTCGTGCGAGCCCTGCCACGGAGGAGCGACGACCAATCGCATCGTGGACCGCGAGGTTCACGACTTCGCCATCCCCGAGCTCAAGCCGGACGGAAGCGGAAACGTGCTGTTCGACACTTCGGTGTCGCCGCCGGTGCCGGTGCGCGCCAATCGCCCGAACGACGAGTTCCTGAATATCGGAATCGCGAACCTCACCGCCTTTGCGCAGCTCGGGTTTCCGGGCATCTTCACCGCCGACGTCCCGATGCCGCAGTACCGCTTTCGGTTCTACACCGACGCGACGCGCTCGGTCGCCACGGCGGATCTGCCACCGGTCCCGGTGTTCGATCCGGACACCTTCCAGCCGTTGCTCGACGAGAACGGCGCGCCCATCGTCGGTCCGAACTTCCTGCCGCAGTTCTTCTCGACCGATCCGGGCCGCGCCGCGATCACGGGGGACCCGCATGACTTCGAGGCCTTCGACATGCCCTCGCTGCGCGGCATCGCCAACACCGCCCCGTACTTCCACGACAACGCCGCGGAGACGTTGCGCGATCTCGTCAACATCTACAGCCGGTTCATCGTGCAGTTCTTCCCGATGCTCAACCGTCCGCTAGTGAACCCGCCCGAGCCGGGCAGCATATTCCCGGAGTCGTTCACGCCCCAAGAGAAGGATGACCTGATCGCGTTCCTGCAGATCCTCTGAGCCTCGCTCGTAGAGCGGAACGTCGCAGCCCCCGCGGAGCCTCGAGGGCCCGCGGGGGCTTCTTTTCGAACGCGCCGCGCAGCTCCGCGCTGCCGGCTGCTTCCGCGGCAAATCGCTCGCGGTAGGCGCTGGGCGTCACGCCGAATTGCTGCGAAAACGCGCGCCACAGCGTGCTCGCGTCGCCGAGGCCGGTGCGAGCCGCGATGTCTTTGAGCGGCAGCGCGGACTCCTCCAACAAGCGCTGTGCGGCCTCGACTCGCAACCGGCGCACGACCTCCGCCGGAGATTCGTTCAAATGGACGCGGCACCAGCGTGTCAGCGTGCGCACGCTCATGGCAAGCTCCTTGGCGAGCCGCGCGACGGGTAACGCCTCATCCAGGTGCTCCAACACGAACGCATCGAGCTCGGCGAGCGCCGGAGGCTCCTTGGCTTGGCGCTGCAGGGCGGAGCTGAACTGGGCTTGGCGACCGGAGCGTCGCAAGAACAACACCATGCGCTTGGCCACCGCCATCGCCACCGCATGGCCGTGTTGCTCCTCCACCAAGGCGAGCATCAGATCCACACCCGCCATCAGGCCTGCCGACGTCCACACGCCGCGGTCCTGCACGAAGATACCGTCGTCTACCACGCGCACCCGAGGGAACCGTTCGCGCAGCTGCGCGAGCCACTGCCAGTGCGTGGTGGCGCGCCGACCATCGAGCACGCCGGCCTCGGCCAGCACGAAGGCTCCCGTACAAATCGATACGAGGCAGGGAATACCGCGCTGGTGCCGGCGCAAGAAGGCTGCGAGCTGGCTCTGCAGCTTGGCGTCCGCGTGGTGGCGCGGCGCGCCCGCCACGACCGCGATGTCCGGCAGCGCTCGCGGCGAGCGCGGCAACGGCCGCACGGAGGCGAGCTCCAAACCGTGCCCCGTGCGCAGCGCCGGGCCACCAGGACCGAACAGCGACAGCTGATAAGCGTTGTAGCCCAAGACGTCATTGGTGTGAGCCAGGACCTCCCAGGGATTGGCGACGTTGAGCAAGCCGGTGTTGGGGAGCACCAGGATCCAGACCTGTCGCGTCGAGCGCATCGTTCGACTCTGACAGCAGTGGCCGAAAATGCAACGCCGTTGTCCTTTAGGCCAGAGCAGCGGCGCGCTATTCCAAAGTCATGCTCAACATCGGCATCAACGGTTTGGGTCGCATCGGAAGAATGGCCTTGCGCGCGGCGCTGCGCCGCGACGACGTGCAGGTCGTCGCCGCCAACGACCTGCTCGAGCCCGCGCACCTGGCGTACCTGCTCGCGCACGACTCCGTGCACGGCAAGCTCGGGCACGACGTGCGCGTGGAAGCGGGCGCGCTGGTCATCGACGGGCGCCGGCTGCGCGTGACGGCCAGCAAAGACCCTGCGGAGATCGCCTGGCGCGACGCTGGCGTCGACGTCGTGCTGGAGGCGACCGGCGTCATCCTGACGCGCAGCAAGGCAGAAGCGCACCTGCGCGCTGGAGCGCGGCGCGTGATCCTCTCCGCGCCCGCGAAGGACGACACCGCCACCTTCGTGTACGGCGTAAATAGCGACAGCTACGCGGGAGAGCCCGTGATCTCCGCGGCGTCCTGCACGACCAACTGCCTCGCGCCGCTGGCCAAAGTGGTGAACGAGGCCTTCGGCATCCGGCGCGGCTTGATGACGACCATTCACGCGACCACCGCCACACAGAAGGTGGTCGACGGCGTCTCCGGCAAAGATCTGCGCTTCGGTCGCGGCATTCTGAACAACATCATCCCAGCCTCCACCGGCGCGGCCCAGGCCGTAACCAAAGTATTGCCCGAGCTCGCGGGCAAGCTCACCGGCATGTCGTTTCGCGTACCGGTCTCTGACGTATCCGTCGTGGATTTGACCTGCGAGCTACAACGCCCGACGAGCTACGACGAGATCTGCACGGTGATGCGCGGCGCAGCGCAAGGCGCCATGAAGGGCGTGCTCGGCTACACCGAAGAGCAAGTGGTCTCGAGCGACCTACGCGGCGAGGCGTGCACCTCCGTGTTCGACGCCGGCGCGGGCATTCAGCTCGACCCGACGTTCGTCAAGCTCGTAGCCTGGTACGACAACGAGTGGGGCTACGCGAGCAAGCTGCTCGACCTGGCCGTGAAGATCGGCTGAGCTCCGCCCGTTCGCAAGCGTTGCCTGTGCTGCCGTTTGGCGATTCCCTTCATGCCACAACCATACCCGCTAGGCGGTCGCGACACGCTGACGGGGGTTATCCCGTGCTTCGCCTCAGCTCGTCGACCGTCTCGGGCGTGAACGCCCGCTGGAGCTCCCGTCAACTCGGCGGCCCAGTGACCCAGCACTCGAGTCCTTGGACGCGGTCTTGCTGACTATCCTCGAGATAGGCCGTGAGGAGCTGGA
>CBINHN010000119.1:0-7849 GCA_966250485.1 uncultured Sorangium sp.
CCAGGTTCTTGCGCGCTTTGGTGTAACGCGGCTCGACCAGGAGCGCGCGGGCGTAGGCGTTGCGCGCCTCGGCGTAGCGCTGCTCGGACTCCAGGGCCACGCCCAGGTTGTTTAGCGCGCGCGGGTTGTGCGGCGCGGCGCGCACGGTGCTCTGCCACAGGGCGAGCTCGGTGCGGTAATCGCGGTTTCGGCGCGCCGTGAAGATGCCCAAGACGAGCGCCGCCACCAAGCCCAGCGCCGCCGGGCGCGATCCACGAAAGCGCTCGCGCAGCGCGCTCAACAGCGACGCAACGCCCATGAACAGGCCCGCGTTGGCCACATAGGCGTGGCGCTCGTTGATGACGTCGGCGCGCGGCACGAGCAAATACGGCACGAACGTGTACAGCACGAACCAGAACACGCCAAAGGCCAGCAGCGGGCGTCGCGGGCTCAACCACAGCGCGAGCCCGCAGCACGCCAACATCAGGGCGCCGCTGAACAGCACCGTACTGGTCGCTGGCGGCTGCAACTGCAGCGCGGGGTCGATACACAGCGGCTTCAACAGCAACAGGCGTTCGCCCAGGTACGCGAGCCCCGCGAGCTGGAAGCGCAGGGAGTCAGCGAACGAGCGTTGTCCGAGCGCCCGATACAGCAGGTTGAAGTAGCGCTCCTGCATGATCGCGACGCTGAGCAGCGAGAGGCTGGCCGCCGCCCAGGGTAGAAAGCGCAGCAGCGCACGTCGCGGACGCTGCTTCTCGACGAACAGATCCCAAAGCAAAAAGCCGAGCGGCAGAACGACCAGCGTCTCTTTGGTCAGCGCAGCGGCCACGAAGGCCGCGGCGGTCATCGCAGCGTAGAACAGGCGCTGGGACGAGCGGGCGCCAGCGGCGTGGAACAACAGCGCCAACAACGCGAAGCTCGTCGCGAGCGACGCTGAGCGCCCGCTGATGTACGTGACGGCCTCGCTCTGTATCGGGTGCAGCCCGAACAGCAGCGCGGCGGCGAAGGCGCCCGGCGCCGGAACCGCAAAGGGCCAGCGTTGCTGCGGCGCCGCGGCCGCGGAGTAGACGCGGATCACGAGCGCGACGTTGAGGAGATGGACGACGAGGTTGAAGACGTGGAACACCAGCGGCGCTGGGCTCACGCTCCAGCACAGCGCGTAGCTCAGCTTGAGCAACGGGCGCAGAGACGCCGCCGCGGCGGAGCCAAACGCGGCCAACGCCTGCACGCTCGGCTCGCGCACGATCACGCCGTGATCATCGAACTGAAACGGGCCGCTCAGCGCGTTGGCGTAAGCTGCGAGCACGCTCGCGAAGACGGCCAGCCGGAGCCAGCTCGAGCGCCGCTGCGCGTCCGCTGTCACTGGCTCGGTGTGCTGCTTTTGCCGTGAAGGAAGCGCTCGGCGAGCGTGCGCACGCGAGCCCAGAAGCCACCGGGTTCGGCGGGCGGCAGCTGGCTCGGGGACGCCTCGGGCAGGGGCTCCCAGGTACACGCCATCTCGGGGTTCTGCGGGTCGCTGTCCTTGACGTCGTCGATGGCGCTCGCCAGCGTGCGGTTGCCGACGGTGTACGAGATGATCTCCGAGTCCACCAGGACCGCCGGATCGATCGAGTTACAGAAAGAGTCCGGCAGCGCGCCCGTGGCGCAGATCACCTTGTATTGCAGCATGGACGCGAAGCCGGCCAGCAGCGTCGGCCCGTGCGTGAGCTCGTGATTCACCGTGGCGTCGATGATGCCTTTGCAGAACGCGTTGCAGAAGCAAGGGTCGAGCGCCGCGTCGCCGAGCGAGGCGGTGCCCGCGATCTTGTTCAGGCTGTTCACGTCGGGATCGTAGCCGTCGCACGTCATGAACTGCGCGCCGACGCGTGGGTCGCCGGGGAAGCGGCTGTAGAACAGCTTCACCGCTTCCTCGATGGACTGCGGCCCGGTGCTCGTGAACAAATCCTGGCGCACGCTGATCCAGGCGTCCCGCGCCGTTTGCTGGTTTCGCAGGAAGACCTCCATCATCGGGACGTCCTCGCAGGTGCAGTCGCGGCTCATGCACTCATCGGCGGGCACGAAGTGGGAGGGCAAGTCCTCCGCGCGCGCCGGGCCCACGGCGCACAGGACGAGCAGCGCGGCGGCGGCAGCAGCCGTCAGAGAGGCTCTCATCACAGGTCCTCCGCGACTTCGTAGGTCAGGGACTCACTCGGCCAATCGCTCGGTGGGAACGCGCCGTCGAGCTTCTCGTAGATCGTCTTGGTCAGGATGAACGCCGTCTCGCTCGTTCCCACGCTGCTGTCGATCAGCTTGCCGTCTTCGAGCGTGAAGACGTGACCGGTGTTGCCCGAGTCGACGACGTACGAGTCTTGAGTCATGTACGCGCTTTGGGTGATGCGATAGTACGCGGGGTCTCCCGCGTAGTAGGCGTACGTGATCAGCTGTTCGCCGACGAACTGCTGCAGAAACTCCGCCTCGCGGCCGTCTTGAGGGACCGCGATGGTCTTCGGGAAGCTCGCCGTTCCGCTAATGGGCTCGGTCGGCGCCGCGTTGTCCACGTAGTTGAACTCGACGCTTTCGAAGCGCCACACCCCGCTGAAGTCCCCGGGCGACGAGGTGTCACCGCCGCCGCCGTTGGACTTGCCGCCGCTGCCCGTCTTCCCAGCGCTGGACTTGCCGCCGCTGGCGCGACCGCTCGTGCCGGCGCCGCCGCTGCCGGCCCCGTCGGAGCTCGAGTTGCCGCACGCCGGAGCGGCCAGGGCTAGCAGTAGTAGGGTACCGGCAGCGCCACGCAGCGGGAGAGACGCGACGCGCGGCGAACCAAGGAGCTCGAGCAAGACCTTCATAGCCAAGCCTTGCCCGTATCCCGTCGCGTTCACGAAGTCAAAGCGTGAAGTGGGAGCCTTGCCGGCGCCGTCCTTTTGGCACCGCACTTGCTCTTACGGCGACGTGCGGTAGCTCTCGGGCGGCCCGAAGTAGCTCGCGCGCATGCCGCCGAGATCGACGACCAACTTTTGGACGATCACGGTGGGATCCACCATCCAGAATTTCAACACGTGCGCGCCGGGCGCGCCCACGTGGTGCTGAGTCGAAGTCAGGTTGACGTTGTCGGAGGTGTGGCGCTCCCAAGTGCGATTGCCGCCGCCGTTCAGGTCTTCACCGGCGTTGATGTTGACGGTCTGAATCGGACCGTCGTCGATTGACACGCCGTAGCGGAGACCCCCGTTGTGCAGCACGCTGTTGCGCGGTGAGAGGTAAGCCCAGACCTGGATGTCTCCGGCGCCGAACAGGTGCATGTCGTATTCGAGGTGGGGCGTGGCGCCGCCCGGCGTGACGCTCTTCGCGGTGGGCGGCGTCGGGGTCATGCCGGCGCCGGTCAGTCCGATGTCGGGGATGCGTTTCCACGACACGGAGGCGTCGTCGAGCGAACGGCTGAAGTGATCGGCTTGGATCGACACCACGCCGTTGGCTTCCACGAAGCGGTTCGTGGCGGAGTTGTCGAGCTTCACGGTCTGCACGACGCCTTTGACCTGCACCGTCGACTGAGCGTCGTCGGTCGCCGAAATCGTGAAGGTCACGTCCAGCGAGTCTGCGCCGGCGGGAGCGTGCGGCCAATCCACCGAGATCATCGCGCGCACCTCTTTGGTGCTGGCGTCGAGGTGACCGCTCGCCGGTCGCACGAAGATCCACGGCTCTTTGTACTCGTTGCCGTTCGAGACGCCGGGCGGCGCGTCGACCGTGATCTGGTAGTCGAAGGCTCCCGTGCCGCGGTTGAACACGTCGATGTACTGCGGGCTCTGCGTCTGGAACGGGCTGAAGCTCGGCAGCACCGCGGGCTCGTTCGTCATCGAGGGCCACGACTTTTCGGAGCCGTCGATGGTGACGCCGAGGGACGCGCCGCTGACCGGCGTGTACGAGACCAGCGCTGGGAAGATGGCGTCTGGGATCGCCTGCTCATTGAACTGCGGCTGTTGCCACGGCGCGTTGCCGCCGTAGCGGTCCTGATCGCCGTAGCCGATGTGCGGCTGCGTTTGCCAGCCGGACCACTTTCCATTCGCGAGCTCCAAGTTGTAGTAGTCGGACATGGCCTGGTCGTCGCCCAAGCGCGCTTGCGCGATGCTGGCCTGATCGTTGGCGCTCGCTCGCCCCTGCGCCGCGTACAAGATGTTCTTGAACTCGGCGAGGCGGAGCTCGTACAGGTTCGCGGTGGCCGCGACGGCGTAGTGCACGAGCTCGTAGTACGCATCTTGCGCGTCTTGCGGCAGCGCCTGACGAACGAGCTCGGCGCGCGCGGCCAGGTCCTGCCACTCCGCGACTACCCGCTCCATCTCGTTGTAGTTGATGAGGCTGAAGGGGTTGGCGTCCACGTAGGTTCGCTGCTCGGGCGGCAGCAGCTTACCTTCGGCGTCCTTCGCGAAATACTGTTGGTCGCTGTACAGGACGGCGTCCGGATCCATGGTCGGATCCTTGGTCGGGTCGAGCGTGATGCGCCGATTCAGGAGCTCTGGCTTGCGATCGGACTGCAAGAGCTCGTAGGTGCGCACCACGTCCGCGACCGCGTCCGCGAGGTCGGCGCCGAATTGCTGCGCTGCCCAGCGGCGCTCCCACTCGGGCAAGCTCTCGATGCCGAGCGCCTTCGGGTTCCAGGCGTAGTCGAGCGCGAACTGCAGCGGCACCTCGGCGTTCTTCATGTCGCCGACGTTGAACATCCACAGCCGATCCGCGCCGTACGCATAGGCCAAGTGGAGCTGCTCCCACAGGTTCGGGAGCAGGTTCGTGTCGACCCACTTGTAGTTGCGGCCGCCGCCGACATAGTCGAAGTGATAATAGATGCCGTAGCCACCGGCGCGCGGCATCGCGCTCAGATCCGGCAAAGCGCGCAAGTTTCCCCAGTTGTCGTCGCACCACACGACGGTGACGTCGTCCGGCACGCGCAGGCCTTTGTCCCACCAGTCCTGCACCTCTTTGTACAGGGTCCAGACTTGCGGTACCTTGGAGGGATCGCTGCCCGTCACTTCTTGGATGAGCTGCCGCTGATCGGCGATGATCTTGTTGACGAGCTCCGTGCCGGTGTCGGCGGGTAGCCGCACGTCGCCCGGGCCGCGCATGCCGAGCGTGACGACGCCCTCGATCTTTTGATCGACCATGCGCTGAATCCCTTCTCGCCAATACGCGCGCAACGACTCTGGGTTCGTGCTGTAACGCCACTCACCGTTGCCGTTGGGGCTGAAGTCGTCTTTGCCCTGGGCGGTGACGGTGTCGTCCACGCCAGCGTTGGCACGCTGCGTGGGAACCACGCGGCGGTTCCACTCTTCGATACCGCGCAGCATGGGCGCCTCGTGCGACGTGCCCATCACCACGCCATAGCGAGTCGCGGTAGCGTGGTTCTCCGGGTCGTCGTCTGCAAACGCGCGGCCCCACACGGCGGGCCAGATGTAATTGGCCTTCAAGCGCAGCGCGACCTCGAAGATGCGCTCCCAATAAAAATGGTTCAGACCCGACGTGTACGCCGTCGGTTCGGCCGCGCCGGCGCGCTTCACGCTGCCGAGGCCGGGGCCGAACAGCTTGGGTGCCCAGGTTCCGGTGGCGGGGTTCTCGTCGTTGATGAAGAAGCCGCGGTACTTGACCGCGGGCGTGCCTTGGCTGAAGCGGCCGCTGCGGATCCACAGCGCGCTGGCGCGCCTGGCTGGCACGTCGTCCCACCAATACCAGGGCGAGACGCCGATGCGCGCGGACACGTCATACGCGCCGAAGATCGTCCCGCGCTGGTCGCTGCCGGCGATCACCAGCGCGCGATCGACGCCGGACATCGGCTGGTCGACGACCTGGATCAAGAACGTCTCCCACTTGCCGCGCACCTCGCTGACGTCGAGCTTGCCCGCCGCGACGAGCGCGTCGATGAGCGGGCTCTTGCCCAACGTGCCGAGCAGCACTGCGTTGCGCGCGCTGGCTGGCGGCGCGTCCTTGACCACCGCCGGGGCGAGCTGCGTGACGCGCTGCACGTCCGCGCTCAGGTCGTCCGCCACGCGCAGCACCCCAGGAAAATCATCAGTGGCCACGACGATGGGCGCCGCTGAGCCGCTCGCGACTAGCGGAAACGCACCCGGCTCCGCAGCGTTGGTCACATAGTCGTCGCGCGATAGCGGCGGCTGTGACGTGGGCTTACCGACATCAGCAGCGCCGAACAAATTCAGGTCGACGGCGTCGGCCATCGCGCGATAACCGGCGGGGTTCAAGTGCAGGTAGTCCGTGCCCACATTCGGCGGCAGCGTCGCGAATCCTTCTTGCAGCTTGTCCGGGTCGGCCGCATCTCGGACCGCCGCGTCCAGGTCGATCACCGCGTCGAAATGGCCGGGCGTGCGGATCCAGTCGTTGACCTTCTGGCGCTGTGCGAGGTGGTCGCCCTGATCGTAGCCGCTGGTTTTGAACGGCAAGATGGTGGCTCCGAAGGCCTTGATACCTTTCTCGTGGGCCTTTCGGATCATCTCTTGGTAGGCCGCGAGCAAGTCGTTCGACACGTCCGTCGTGGCGGTGCCGATGTCGTTGACGCCTT
Organism: uncultured Sorangium sp.; assembly: GCA_966250485.1. Taxonomy (GTDB): domain Bacteria; phylum Myxococcota_A; class Polyangia; order Polyangiales; family Polyangiaceae; genus PMG-095. Next base: position 6,512 of record CBINHN010000119.1, read on the forward strand.
CGAGCACGATGAACCACTTCACGCCGGCCATGCCGAGCACGTCGTGCTCGAACCGTGATTTGCCGGTCGGTCCGATGCCGCCCGCGACCAGCGCATTTCCGCCGATGCCCTGGTTCAGCACGGCCACGTTCGCCGTCGCAGGAATGGCTTGCAGCCGCCTGGCGAGGGCGTCCGGCCAGCGATCGTTTCCATCCGTCGTCGAGCCGCGGCCGTCGGTCAGTGAGTCACCCAGGATGACCACCGCGCCGGCCTTCTCATCGGCTTGCACATCGAGCTCGGAGATGAAGTACCAGTGCGCGGTCGTGAGCGCGTCCGGCAGTGAGGGGTTGCTCACCGCGTTGCCGCTCTGAAGATAAGAGGTGGTGCGCGAGCCGGGATGACCGGTGACGTCCTTCGACTGCGCGCCGAACTTGATGGTGATGGCCAGATCCGAAATGGCGGGTAGGGAGAAGTCGAAGGTGTCGGAGTAGATCGCCTGCCCGGGCGCCAGGCTGATCGCGCCCGCGCCGTTGCTGAAGGTAAGCGCTCGGTCGCTCGCCGGATCGATCGCGCCGCCGCCGAGGGACTTGGCGACGTGAACCGACTCGAACTCGACGGGCGCGACTCCATATTCATTGGAGAGCCGCAGTCGCAACTTGCTGCCTGCCAGCGTGACGCGCACGATCTGGCGCAGCGTGTTGCCGGCGAAGCCCGGATTGTCCGGCGTTGGCTTCATATCGTCTGCCGGCATCGGCAGATTCCGCGGCTCGGTCGTTTGCAGGCCGGTCGCCCAAGTGCCGACCCAATGCGGGGCAGTGTCCGTCGGCGGACCCGGCTCATTGCCGCGGGACTGCGTCGAATTGGAGTCGGAGCACGCCAAGGTGCCCACCAAAGCGAAGGTGAGCACCGCGAGCCACACGTAAGCGGTCTTCATTCATCCTCTCCAGAATTCAGGGAAAATCGCGCAGTCATGGCGCTCAGCTCGCCGGACGCCGCGAAATATGAGCGCGCAAAAGCACAAAATGAGAACTTTGGGCAGAGCGCGTGAAATTGTTTTTGACGTTGGCGCTGCGTGTGCCGGCGCGTCGCGTGACGCACGGACACGCGACGCGGGAACTCCGCATAACCTCGCGAGGGTCAGCAGCTCGACGTCCCGTGTGAGTGTCAATTACGGCGAGTCGCAACTGATCCGCGCATCCGTTCATGCGCGTGTAATTCCCGGTGACGCACCGTTGAGTGCGTCGAACATCGTTAGAACTTCGAAACGGTGAAGACGCCTCTTAATAAGCCGGGCTTACGAAGCGGGCACCTCCGCTCGTGAGCGGCTGCGTCGGTGGTGGCGGGTTTCGGCGCTAAGGG
>CBINHN010000120.1:0-7721 GCA_966250485.1 uncultured Sorangium sp.
CTAAGGGGCTCGCTGTCTCGGAAAATAGTTGCGTGCGCAACTATTTTGGTTGCGCGCGCAACTATGCGCGCTACGCTGAGCCCGTGTCGACGAGCGAGCAGCAATGCGAGGCGCTGAGGACGAACATCCAACGCTTCATTCGCGGCTTCGGGCTGCTCAGCGAAGAGCGCACGCCGTGCGGCCAGCCGCTACCGCTATCCCACGCGCACGCGCTGATGCTGCTCGCAAGTCGAGACGAAGGTAGCGCGATGTGCCAGCGCGATCTCGCCGTCGCGCTCGGGCTCGACAAGAGCAGCGTGGCGCGGCTTTGTGCGCGAATGGAGCGCGCGGGCCACGTGAGCCAGAGGCGCTCGCCAGCGGACGGTCGCGCGCGCGAGGTCGAGCTCACCGCCAAGGGGCAACGCCTAGCGCGACAAGTCGAGACCGAGAGTCGGGGTCGCTTCACGCGTGTCTTGGCGGCGATACCGCCGAAGCAGCGCGGCCGGGTCGTGGATGCGCTGGAAGCACTCAACGCCGCGTTGCAGACGTTACAGGTGTCGCCGTGAAGGGTTGGCTTCGGGGCGCGTTGCTCCTCACAGCGGCGTGCCGCACTGAGCCTGCGCCCCCTGCGCCCGCTGCTCAGAGCCAGTCGGCGAGCACGCCCGCGACGCCGACAGCGACCGAGCCGGCAGCGGCGTTCGCCGAGCTGGATCGCTTGGATGAGCGCGCTGGGTTGCCCTTGCTGCCGATGATGGCGAACCATCAAAAACAAAACATGCGAGAGCACCTGGAGGCGGTGCAGGAGATCGTCGCGGCGGCGGGCGCGGGTGATTTCGAGGGCATCGAGGGTGCCGCGCGCCGAATCGGCTACTCCGAACAAATGGCCGCGATGTGTAACCACATGGGCGCGGCGGCCGCAGGCTTCAGTGAGCGCGCGCTCGCGTTTCACCGCACCGCAGATACGATCGCGAGCGCCGCCCAGAAGCGTGATCTCTCAGCGGTCTTGCGGGCGCTCAGCGACACGCTTTCCTCGTGCACGGGGTGCCACGCCGCTTTCAAACAACAGGTCGTCGCTGCGCTGCCGGCGGCGTCGCCTGACAGCACGCGCTGAGCGTCTGCAGCACGCGACACACACCGGGGGCAGAACATTCGGGCCATGGCGGCGATGAAGCTGCTCGGCCGCGCGCCGCGTGCGAGCGCGGAGCCGCTTTTTGGCTGTTCAGCGCTTCGCCCGCGTCCCTCGCGGGTTACGATACGCCCGTCCGGCGCTGACCGGGCGAGCCCGAGCTACGACGAGAAGCCCTATGCCTGAATCGCCCCTCCTTCGTACTGGCGTGTTTCTCACGAGCGCGCTGCTGTTGATCCATTGTGTTCGGGACGAGTCCCCTTGTCCCGAAGCGACCTGCAGCGGCGGACACGCCAATGGCGGCTCGAGCGCGACGCCCAGCGCAGGGGCTCCCAGCGGCGGCGCTTCGCTGCCCATGACGAGCGGCGGAAGCGCGGGCCTCACTGGCGGGAGCTCGACGAGCGGCGCGCCTGCGAGCAGCGGGGGAGCGTCCACTGGCGGCGTCGCGCCGGGCGCTGGCGCGACTTCCGCGGGTGGCGTTTCGGGCAGCGCGGGTGCGTCAGGGTCGACGGCTGGCACTCCGACCTCTGGCGGCGCCGGCGCGGGCGGCACGGCGGGTTCGCAGTCCGTCGCGGGCTCAACGGCGCTGGGCGGCAGTGTATCTCAGGGCGGAACGAGCTCGATGGCGGGCGCCTCCGCGGGTGGTGCCGCGACCAGCGGCGGCACGTCTGCCGCGGGCGCTGGTCCCATCGTAGACAAGAACGGCGTGCCGCTGGCGAAGCCGGGCGACTCCAAGACAGCCTCGCGCGAGTATCTCAACATGGGAGACTTTCGGCTGCTGGTCAACAAGTGGGGCTCCGATGAGCTCGGTTGCAAGACCAACATGAAGGTCTTCGTCAACAACGACAAGAGCTTCGGCTGGGAGTTCGATCGCGGCGGCTGCGGCGGCAACAAACAAAAGCCTGATTATCCAGAGATTGAGTTCGGCATTCACCCCTTCGGCGCCGGCAGCAACCTGGCCACGACGCCGTCATTCTCCTCGACGAGCCTCTTGCCGCTGCAAATCAAGGACATCATGAGCGCCAGCGTCATCATCGACGGCCTCAACGTGAACATCCAGAAGGCCAGCACCTGGAACGTCAACTTCGAGTTCTGGTTGAGCCGCAATAACCCGGTGAGCGAGGCGGATCCCGGCGTGCACGCCGAGCTCATCACCTTCTGGGGTTGGAAGGATGACTGGGCCTGTGACAAGAGCGGCAGCGCCACCTCGGGTGACAAGAGCTACAACCTTTGCCATCAGAGCGACAGTTGGGGCAACGGCTGGCGCTACTATCAGTTCCGCGCCAATGGCGGCCCGGCGCAGGGCTTCTCGGGTAAGGTCGACGTCAAAGCGCTCATCGACTGGTTGGTCAACAACCAGAACTACTCGAAAGACTTGTGGGTCACGCGCTTCGAAGTGGGCACGGAGCTCGACGACAACACCGCCGGCTCGGTGACGCTCAAGAACATCACCTTCGAAGTGAACGGCATGTCCAGATCGCCGCAATTCGCGCAGTAAGCGCCCGCCACAGCCTGACAACGGCGGGCTGTTCGCGATTCAACTCGGCTGCTGCGCCGTAATGATTCCTTTACTGGTGCGGCACGGCTTGCGATAGCGGCGCGCAGGGGCGCCCCACTCTTCCAAAGAGCCGCTCCTTGTCTTCTCTCGGAGCGAGCGCCAAGGTTTCGCACACGACAGCGTTTCGTCAGGAGACCGTCATGGCTGGCAAATTTTCCATCGCAGTGGGGGACCAAGTCTATCTCGAGGATGGCGCCGAGGAAGTGGGCGCCGTGCGCGACGTCGGTTCAACGCCCAATGAGCTCGTCGTCTACATCGAGAACGGCGGGGACTTCAGCGTTCCCGCGGAGGCGATCCGTGCCGCGCACTCCGGCAAGGTGATCCTGCGCGAGGAGGCGCTGAGCCGTGAGCTCCGCAAAGCCATTCGCCACGCGCACGACAGCGAAGAGCGTCCCTCCGGCTAGCCTGGCCGCACTCCTCGCGCGTTTGCTAGCGTCGGCGCGCGTCGAGCGATGCGGCGCCCGGTCCGTGCGCCGCGATGAAGAGAAACACGAAGCAGTAGAGCACCGCGAGCTCCCCGCGGTTCACGGCGGGGAGCCAAGCGTTGTTGGCGAACGCGAGCTTCCAATGAAATTGGAAGTAGGCGACGGCCATAGTGCCGCTTGCGAGAAATGCCGCCGGTCGCGTGAAGAGACCGAGCGCGACCAGTGTGCCGCACAGGAGCTCGATGATGCCGCCAACTCCCAGCTGACTCGCGAGCGCGATGGAATGCCCGCTCGGGGGCCAGTTAAAAAGCTTCTGCATACCGTGCACGCAAAACAGCGCGCCAGTCACGATGCGCAGCGCTGCGAACGCAGCCCGCTCGCCACGCGCGGGTGAAAACTTGCTTTTGACCAATCTAGCCTCGGCGCACAGATAGCGCTCCAGGCGAGAACAATCCACACCGGGCCACTCCTCAAGGTAGCCGAACGTCGGATTGGGAGCCGAGCGGGGTGAGCGAACGCTTCGGCAGTTCGCGCCCGCGTCGCCGGGTTCGGGGCCTGCGCCGGCTAGCTCGAACCCGGACGCGAACCGTGGACCTCAGGGTCGGTGTGCCGTTCTGAGGCGGCTCTGCCTTTTCCGCGGCCGGGCGCAGTGCCGCAGCGATGACGCTCCGGAAGGTTGCACAGTCAGCGCGAAGAATTGGAGAGGAGATGAAACCGCCGGCGGCTATTCAACGCCCAAAGTCGATGGATCCTCGAGTGCTGCCGTGTCAGGAATGGGACTGCTTTCAGGGATAACCGCCATGCGCAACTTACATCGCCTCAACGCTCATATTTTGTCCGGGCTGCTCTTGGGCTCGCTCCTCGGTGCGTGCGGTGGTGATGGGTCCGGCGTACCCCGGAGAAGTCCCGGTGCATCGGGGACAGGCGCCGTGACCAGCACCCCCACGAGTGGCGGAGCTCCGGCGATGTTCGGCTCGGGCGGCACGGCCGGTCACGGCATCATGGTCGGCCCCACGGAGAATCCGACCGTGCCTCCGGGTTGCGGTGACGGAGAGCTGACCTCGGACGAGGCCTGTGACGACGGTAACAAGAGCTCCGGCGACGGCTGCAACGAGACGTGCTTGCAAGTCGAGCCCGGGTTCAGCTGCGCCAGCCCCGGCAAGCCGTGTCGCGAGATCGCGCGCTGTGGTGACGGTCTCGTCGCCGCCAGTGAACAGTGCGACGACGGTAACCTCACGCCGGGCGACGGCTGCTCCGAGCGCTGCCGCGTGGAGCTCGGCAAGAAGTGTGATGGCGAGCCCAGCGTCTGCACCGACGCCGAGTGCGGCAACGGCATCGTGGAGGGCGCGGAGAGCTGCGACGACGGCAACACCGTCCCCTTCGACGGCTGCTCGGCGCTGTGCCTACAAGAGCCGGACTGTTCCGGCGAGTCCTGTACCTCCAAGTGCGGTGATGGCCTGCTCATCAACGAGGAGTGCGACGACGGCAACACCATCGACGGTGACGGCTGCTCGTCGACCTGCACGAAGGAGACGGGTTTCACCTGCAAGCAGGAGCCCGTGTGCGAGAAGGTCAACGGCGAGTGCGTGCTGCGCGTGCCGGCAATCTTTCGCGATTTCTCCGATAACGATCCGGATTTCGGCTGGCCTACTTATCCCGATACCACCTGCGGTATCCCGGAAGGTGATCCCATCGTTCCTGGCATCGCGCAGGACCGGCTCGACGCGGAAGGCCGCCCCGTGCTCGGCAAAGCACCGAAGGAAGCCTGCATCGAGTCCAGCGAGAGCTTTGCGCGCTGGTTCCGCGACGGCAATGGCAGCGTGCGCGTCGTCGGCAACATCACGCTGTTCGACAACGGGGACGGCGGTTACGTGAACCGTTTCGGTTTGAACGGGGAGAAGCTCGTCACCACGGTTGCGCCGCCGAAGGGCCAGCCGCAGGAGCAGCAAGTCCCCAACGCGACGAGCCAAGCGACGTGTCAGCCGGGCTGCGCGGCGCGGGTGCGCAGCTCGCTGCAGTGCGACAATGTTTGCCGGCCGCAGCATGACAAAGTCCGTTCGCAGGGAGACGTGCTCCGTCAGCGGCAGGACGAGCTCGAGCAGCGGCAAGGGCAGCTCGAGCAGCGGCAAGAGCAGGACCCGCCGGACGAAGCGGCGATCGCACAGCTCGAGGAGCAGATCGCAGATCTCGAGGCGGAGATCGCCGATATCGAGGCGGACATCGAGACGCTGACCACGGCCGCGGACAAGTGCGACACCGATTGCACGACCGACTTCGACACGCAGGTCGCGGCCTGCGTCGCGGACTGCAAGCCGTGCAGCACTAGCCCGACGCAGTGGTGCACCGGCGGCAAGGTCGTAGAGTTCGACGGCACGCCGCTGTTCTTCCCCGTGGACAGCGTGATGGGACCCACGCGTGACCCCGGCTTCGCGCAGCTGCCGCTGCAGTACGGCTACGCGGGTTGGCCCTCCGAAGACACGGTGTTCCCCGGCGCCAAGCAGCACAACTTCTATTTCACGAGTGAAGTGCAGTACTGGTTCCGCTACGAGGCGACCACCAACGCGCGCCTCGATTTCACGGGTGACGACGATGTGTGGGTGTTCGTGAACGGCCGCCTCGCGGTCGATCTCGGCGGCATTCACGTGCCGATGGACGGCTCGGTCACGATCAACGCGCAGTCCGCGGCGAAGTTCGGCCTCACCCCCGGCAACGTCTACAAGATCGTGGTGTTCCAGGCCGAGCGCAAGAAGTTCGGCTCGTCCTTCCGCCTGACGCTCTCCGGCTTCGAGGCCACGCCGAGCGATTGCAGCGCCGTGTGCGGCGACGGCATCCTGAGCTTTGGTGAAGAGTGCGACGACGGTGTCAACGACGGCGGCTACGGAGAGTGCGACGTCGGCTGCAAGCTCGGACCGTTCTGTGGTGACGGCGTGGTTCAGGAGCCTGAGCATTGCGACAATGGGCCCGGCGGTGGTCCCGACTGCCCGGGTTGTCGCGAGCTCGAACCGCCGCGCTGACCTAAGCGACGGGCTCGCCCGCTGCTCAGCGGCGTGAGTTTGACGCCGGCGCGCGCCGCGGTGTACGAGAGCGGATGACGCCGCGCCTGATCGTGTTGAACGGCCCTCCGGGCGTAGGCAAGACGAGCACGGCGCGGGAGCTCGCCGCGCTCGGCACCAATGGAGCCTGCATCCACGGTGACGACCTGCGGCGCTTCATCGTGGTGCGGCGTCCCGGGACGGTTCGCTCGCGCACGACCTACCGCGCCGCTGCGCGCGTGGCGGCGGTATTTCTCGAGTCGGGCTACGACCTGGTAGTGGTCGATTACGTGTTCCCACGTCAACAGCACCTCACCGAGTTCATGGACGAGCTCGGCGGGAAAGTGCCGGTTTACTGCTTCGTGCTGTGGGCGCCGCTCGACACGGTGCGCCACCGTGAACGCACCCGCCGCCACCGCAAGCGGCTCGGCAGCGTCGTGGAAGAGACTTACGCGGAGATGGAAGCCAACCTCGAGCGGCTGGGAGCGCTGGTGCACACGCTAGATCGCTCCGTCGCCGCGGTCGCCGCCTCCGTGCTGGAAGCGGCCGAGGCGGGCGTCGGTCGCTTGCGCTGAGCCGGTCGCTTCAGCCCACGCGCGGTGCAGGCAGGAAGGCGTCGCTGCTGGCGTCGAGCTCGTGCTCGCCCAGAGGCCCGCGAACTGCGCTCCGCAGCGACAGTGAAAAAGACGGCGAGATAGTATGCTGAACGAGCGCCGTGGCCCCGCGGCGGAGGTTGCGCGATTTTTTCATGGCACGGTGACGGTCTGTCCGTTACATTGGACAGATTGGAGTCGTCAATGTCGGCCAGCCCCGCTCGAGTGATCGATATCGAAGCCTATCGGAAACGCCGCCTGGACAGACGAGCGGCCGCGCGGCCCGTGCCAGTTCTGTGGATGCCGGTTTGGGTTTGGGTGCCGCTATGGGCGCCTCATCGCTAGGTAGCGACGTGGGGGTCGAGCTCCCGGAGGGCGGCGCGGCGGGCTCGGACGAGCTGGGCCAGGACCTCTCGCACGTCGTAGGCAGCAACCTGCGTCGCTTGCGCGTCAAGCGCGGGCGCACGGCTGTCTTGGCGCGAGCGCGCAGCAAAGTGCTCGCTCCGCAGACGGCGCTTTCACGTCGCGTGCGCTGTTTCCGTTCGACGAGCCACGCAACGTCGAGTTCTACGAGCTCGAGCTCGCGCCGCGCTCCGTGGAGCGAGCCGAGCCGCACCCCGCCGGCACGACAGAAAATCTGGTCGTGACGGCAGGGTCGCTGGCGCTGCACGTCGGCGTCGAGCGGTTCGTGCTAGCCGCGGGCGACTATGCGCGAGGCATTGGTCGAGCGCTCGAGCTGAGCTCACGTCGCGGCCGTGCCGCACAGGCACATGTTGCCGCAGCTCATGAGCATAGGCATTCCCATGCTCATCTGCTTCTTCATCTGCTCGCAGCAAGCCGCCAATTGCTCCATCGTCATGCTGCCGCTCGGCATGAGTTTCATCATCATGCCGTCTTTACTCAATTCACAGCTCACCGTGCACGTGGTGGGCATCATCATGGGCATGCCCATGCCGCCCATCATGGGCATCATCCCCGGCATCATGGGCATGCCCATGCCGCCCATCA
>CBINHN010000121.1:0-7393 GCA_966250485.1 uncultured Sorangium sp.
CGGCCTTGTCGAAGGCGGCCACGACCAGCTCACCGAGCTCCGCGGTCGGATGAACGTTCGTCCTCATCGTCTCCCCCTCCCTCTGTTCCCTGGTGGACGTCACGGTCAGCCTCCGTTCCCGGGCGAGGATTCCGCAGACGCCATCCTCGCCTCGGGCAAGGGCCTGCCCCTCGCCTCGGGGACTCGGACCGTCTGGTCGGCCTCGATCATGGCGTTGCGCATCTGCTCGGTCAGGGTGGAGAGATTGCCCGGCGAGTGCGGGATGAGAATCGCGTTGGTCCGAGATGAGGCTCCGATCTCCTTGAGCATGTCGAAGTATTGCGTCATGAGGACGAGGTTCATCACGTCCTTGGCCGTCGTTCCCGGCACGGACTTCCGGAACTCGTCCACCGAATCGCGCAGACCCGCGACGATGGCCTGCCGTTGGTCGGCGATTCCGCGCCCCTGCAGGGCCTTGCTCTGTGCATCGCCCTCGGCCGCCTTGACCTTCAGGATCCGATCGGCTTCCCCCTTCTCGGTCGCTGCCAGGCGCATCCGCTGCGCCGCGTTGATCTCGTTCATCGACTCCTTGACGCGAGCGTCCGGTTCGATGTCGGTGACGAGCGCCTTGAGGATCCCGTAACCAAAGCCGTCCATCACCTGGGCGAGCTCGCTCTTCACGATGTCGGCGATCTCGTCCTTTTTCTCGAAGACGTCGTCGAGCTTGATCTTGGGCACCCGGGCGCGAACGACATCGAACACGAAGGAGGTGATCTGCCGGGTCGCATCATCCAGCTTGTAGAACGCGTCGTAGACCTTTTCCGGCAGGACGTAGTACTGGACCGCGACCACCATCTGGACGAACACGTTGTCCTCGGTCTTGGTCTCGATCCTGACGTCGAGCTGCTGCACCCGCAGGTTGATGCGGCCGACGACCTTGTCGATGAAGGGGATCTTGACGTGCAGGCCCGGGCCGGCCTCCCGCAGGAACTTCCCGAGCCGCTGAACGATGACCGTCGTGCGCTGCTCCACCGTGAAGAACGCGGCAGCGAGCATCGCGATCACGGCAAGCCCGAAGGCGCCCGCCACGAAGAGAAGCACGAGGGTTTGAGTCGGCATTTTTTTCGCTCCCTTTCTTTTCTGGGCGCGTTTCGATCCCGGTGCCCACAAGGGGCCCGGACGATGGCGGGGCGCCCGCCTATGACAAACCTTGCACCGTTCGGGCCAGCGGGTGAAAACGAAGCCACACTGGCACTTTATGTAGCGGGACGGCGGAGGTGGCGTGGCCGACTACATCAATATGATGTACCTTCTACTTCAATTCGAAGGAGAGCGTCAGGCAAATGCGCGTCGACGATCTGGACCACAAGGAGCTCCTGGAGCTCGACCCCGACGGAGGCGTGATCCGGTTCGCCGGACAGCGCGCGCTCCTCATCGACGCGGTCGCCATGGGGCTCCTGCGAAAGTACCTCGTAGAGAACTTCGGCCTCACGGCCGCCCGCACCGTGCTCACCCAGTTCGGCTTCGCCCACGGTTGGCGCATGGCTGAAGCCATGCAGGCCGAGTTCAAATGGGACAGCCACGAGGACTGGCGCCGCGCGGGCCTCCGCATCCACACCCTCGAAGGCCTTTTTCGCATTGAGCCGGGACGCAAGGAACCGCTCTCCAAGGAGGGCGTGATGCTCATCGCCTCCTACGAAGCGGAGCAACATCTCCTGCACTTCGGCCGCTCTGATGTGCCTGCATGCTGGACTATTTGTGGCCTCATCAGCGGCTACAAAAGCCGATGCGAAGGCAAGGACATCTACGTCCTCGAAGACCGCTGCATGGGCCAGGGCGATGCGGCCTGTCACCTCTTCGGACGCTCGCGCGAGGACTGGGGTCACGAGCGCGCCGAAGAGCTGCGTTTCTTCGAACCCAAGCGCCTCGAGGAGTGTCTCGAAGTCTCGCTCCACCGGGTCACGGAGACGTTGAAGGCGGCTGAGCGGAAGCTCCGCGCCCACCGCCGAGCGCTGGTCGGCGTGGCGCGCGACGTCGAAGAGCCGCTGGGCATCGTCGCCAAGAGCCCCTCGATGCGTCAGCTCGTGGACCTGGCGCGCCGAGTGGCCAAGGTGGACTCCACCGTCCTCATCACGGGCGAAAGCGGATCGGGCAAGGAGCGGATCGCACGGCTCGTCCACGAGGAATCGACGCGCGCGGCGGGACCGTTCATCGCGGTCAACTGCGGCGCCATCACCGAGACGCTCCTCGAGAGCGAGCTCTTCGGACATGCCAGGGGCGCGTTCACCGGGGCGACACAGGACCGCCCCGGCCTGTTCGAGGCGGCCAACGGCGGGACGCTGCTCCTGGACGAAGTCGGCGAAGTATCTCCGGGCATGCAGGTCAAGCTGTTGCGGGCGCTCCAGGAGAGGGAGATCCGTCGCGTCGGGGAGAACAAGAACCGACGGGTGGACGTGCGCGTCGTAGCCGCCACGAATCGCGACCTCGCCCATGGAGTCGCAGGCGGCGCCTTTCGGCAGGACCTCTATTACCGGCTCAAGGTCGTCGAGTTGCACGTGCCAGCGCTCCGTGAGCGCAGGGACGATATCCTTCCGCTCGCACGGGTGCTGCTCGCGGAAGCGGCGTCGCGAATGGGCCGAAAGATGTCGAGTCTTGCCCCGGGCGCCGCGGATCAGCTCTTGCGCTACGAGTGGCCGGGTAACGTGCGCGAGCTCGAGAACGCCATGGAACGCGCCGTTGCGCTCGCGCGGGGAAATCGCGTGGAGCTCGAGGACCTGCCCGAGGAGCTTCGCCAGGCGTTTCCGAAGCCCGTGGCTACGACGGGGGCGGTGCGACCGCTCGAAGAGGTTGAGAAGGAGTACATCCTCGCGGCGCTGGAGCTCAACCACGGGAACCAGACACATACCGCCGCGCAGCTGCGGATCGGCTCGGCGACGTTGTACCGCAAGCTCAAGAGCTACGGCCTGATCGTCGGAAAAGGCACCGTCAGCCCGGTCGGTCGCGACAGGAAGCGTCCATCGAACGCCTGAGCTCTTTCCACGCCCTTCGCTGCTCCTCCCACATCAGCGAGCGCAAACCATAACGCAGCGCGCGCTCGCTGATCGGCTGGGCGCCGGGCGCGACCTCGAGGTGGAGGATCTCCTCCTGGATGTCAACGGCGAGCAAGAGCAGGTCCATGATTTGCGTGACGCGCGCGCGCGTGAAGCCGAGGGCGCGCGCCACAGGACCGGAACCTCGGTGGCGCTGTCGCGCAGGTCTCGCATCTCCGGTCCGCGGCGATCTGCGAAAGGTCAGAACCGAAGTCGATTCGCTCTTTGCCGGGCTCACGCGGCGCCTCCAGTCCCGGATCGATGTCGACGTCCACCGACGGCCCGAACAAAGACGTCTTCGGCGTCGTCGCCCAGCACGTTAAGGAGCTGACGTCGCTCCTCGAGCGGGGTGCGACCAAGATTGGGCAGCAGGCCGACGCGACCGACGCTGTGGTCGCCGAGCAGGAAGCCGCGCTCGCCGAGCGACACGCCAAGCAGGATGCCGAATACAGGGAGCTCGTCGCCAAGTCTCAGGAGGAGACCGGACGGGCCACGGAGAGAACCCAGCTTCAGCGACGGTATGCCGAGGTCACGACGGCGCGCAAAGAGCTGGAGCTTCGGCAGAAGGAGCGACGCGAGCGAGAAGCGCAGCGCCAGGAGCTCACCGCCAGGCTCTCGGGCTTGCGCGACGAACGTTTCCTCCTTCGGAAGAAGGTGGCGGAGCACTTTCTGGCACCCCTCCAGCCAACCATCCGCGTGACGATCACCCAGGCCGGCAACCGCGACGCCTACCGCGCGCTCCTCACCGAAGCCCTGAAGGGCCAGAGCATGAGGTACGCGGCCGTCGTTGATCGGATCGTGCAGGGCGCCAGTCCGGACGAACTCGCCGTGCTCGTGCAGCGAAACGACCCGGCACGGCTCGCTGAGCGCACCGGCCTCGACGAGGAGCGCTCCAGGAAGGTGATTGAGGCCCTGCGGGATACGGAGCTGATCTATCGCCTCGAGACGATCGAGCTCGAAGACCTGCCACGCATCGAGCTCCTCGACGGGCGCGACTACAAGGACTCGGCCGGGCTATCGACCGGACAGCGCTGCACGACCATCCTGCCCATCCTGCTCCTCGAGAGCGAGCGGCCACTTCTCGTCGACCAACCGGAGGACAACCTCGACAATCGATTCATCTACGAGACCGTCGTACGGAGCCTCGCCGGCGCGAAAGGACGGCGCCAGCTCATCTTCGTGACGCACAACCCCAACATCCCCGTCCTCGGCGATGCGGAACGGGTCTTCGTGCTCACCTCCGACGGCAAGCAGGGAACGCTCAGCAGAGTGGGCACCGTGGACGAGCTGAAGCAAGAAATCGAGCTGCTCCTTGAAGGCGGCCGCGAGGCCTTCCTTCTGCGCAAGCAGCGCTACGGGCATTGAGTGCGAGAGGGATGGTGACCGCGACCGGATCCAACGACGAAATCCTGACGGCGCTCGCGTCGCCGAACTGGACCGCTGTCCGCGACGGTGTGGAACGGGCAGGCGATCTGCTTCGAGCCGGCGCCCCGTCCGAGGCCGTCGTCGCCGAGATCGGTAACCGGTTCACGGAGCTCGCGGGCCACCCCAAGTGGGAGGTCAGGAAGGCCCTCGCCGACACCATCCAGCACCTCCGGCACGAAACATTCCACGCCGCGCTCGCTCGGCTGCTGGAGGATGACAACGCGTACGTACGGGACGCGGCACAACGCAGCCTCTCTCGGCGGACCGAGTTGACCCGAGCGGACATCCTCAAGGAGCAGCACAGCGATCTCCTTCTGGGCTGGCTTTCGGATTTGGAAGCGCGTCACGGGTCCCGTGCGCGCCAGGAGGCGCTCCGCGTCGCCGAGAAGTACGCCGAGCTCCTCGTGCGTGAGGCGCGCCACGAGATCGTCAAGGTGATCGCGCCGCTCGACGTCTCGCTGCTCAACCTCGAGAACGGCCTCGGACGCGCCCGCGTTGATCGAGATGCCTGCATGAAGCACGTGGCGCGCGCACGCGAACGACTCCGGCTGTTGACGGGGATCGTCGACTCGCTCCGCGATCTGACAGCGGAGGTGACGCCCGAATTCCACGGGGAAGACCTGCGAGAGATGGTGGAGGAGGCCGTAGCGCTTGTGAAGGATAGGATGCACAGGAAGGGCAACGGTCTGGAGGTCGAGGTCGCGATCGACGCGGATCTGCGCATCGATGCGCATCGCCATCGTCTCCTGCAGGCGTTCTCCAACATCATCCAGAACGCCTACGAGGCCTATGACGGGATCACCGTCGCTCGGGGCATTCGCATCGAGGCTCGACCCGAAGGCGAGCAGCACGTGGTAGTGGCTTTCGCAGACGGAGGCTGCGGAATGAGCGAAGAGGCGTTGCGCGATGCCTGTCAGCTCTACAGCAGCAAGAAACCTGACGGCACAGGCTTTGGCTTGCCCCTCGCGAAGAAGATCATCGAGACCGAGCATCGCGGCTCCGTCAAGCTCTCCAGCTCGAAGGGCGACGGGACCACCGTAATCGTGGTCCTGCCCATCGAGCAGGAAGAGCAGCTGGGGTGACCATGGGAGGAGGACGGCACGTCGCACTGCTCGTCGAAGACGAGCCACAGATGGCAGCGGAGCTCGGCGAGCTCCTCGCATCCATCGGTCACGATCACATCCACGCGGCGACGAAGGAGGAGGCCGAGCGACTCGTCGATGACGGCGAGTTCTGCTACGTGCTCCTCGACCTGCAGATCAAGGTGAATGGCGACTCGATCAAGGCACACGTCGAGGCGGGTCAGACCCTCCTCGAGTTCATCCGCGAGCGGTACTCCCGACGGAACGATCAGGACAAGTACCGGCTGCCGATTCTCGTCATGAGCGGGCATGCCAAGGAGCACTACTACGTCGTCAAGGCGCTCCAAGATGGTGCCGACGACTTCGTCACGAAGCCGGTCAGCGAGAGCACGCCGCCGTTCAAGGACAAGATCTACGAGGCCCTGCGACGGAGCGGGCGCGAGAAGCATGAGCACTGCGCGACCACGATGCGTGACGCCCGAGCGGCGAACGGCCGATTCGGCGCAGCGCTGGACGCATCGTCAGAGCCCGTTCTCGTCGTCGACCTCCGCGAGCGACGGGTGACCTTCCATGGGCACGAGATACCGACGCGGCCGCCGCACCACCTCCAACGCCAACCCCTGCTCGCGCTCGCCGTTTTGGCCGAGCGCCACGGCCAGGTCGTGAGCATGTCGGAGCTCGCCGACGGGATGTTCAAGCGCGGAGGACTGAGGAAACGGCCGACCTCGCCCGACGCACGCGACCTGCGTTACAAACTGCTCCAGCCGTTCAAGAAGGCGCTGAGGAGGACGAGCGAGGCACGCGACCTCGACCACCTCGTTGAGTCGGTGCCGGGTGTCGGGCTCCGCTTGAATCTGACCGGAGACGCGCACGTCGTTTTCGCCCCGTGAGCTGCCACGTCCCAGGGGCCGATCCCACACTCCCGCATCGGACTCGTCCGCACCATTGCCCAACATATGGATGTTCCATACGATGGGTCGATGGGAGAGCACGAGGCGATTCCGTGCGAGCGACCGGGTCTCGCTGGTTCGCTGTTCCTCGAATCGACCAGAGCGCTCTCGCGCGCAGCGCGGGAGGGGGAGATCTACAACGCGATCGCCGCTGGCACCGTGCCCGCGTTCACGCGGCTCTTCGTGGACGTGCCGCTTGCGGCCGGCGCGCACCGGGCGACGGTCCGCGTCGCGGCTGACTACCTGGCGATCGGCATCGACGACGACTTCGTGCGCATGCCGATGAGCCCGATCACCGCACAACGGCTCGCGGACCAACTCAGACTCGCCCTTCCCACGAAGAAGCTCGTCGACGCCATCTACTCCGCCGCGACTGTGAAGCTCGCGCCGAGCCCGCTGCCGCCCGGACCGCAAATGATGAGCAACGACTACTACCAGCGACATCACGAGGCGATCGAGAAGCAGCGCGCCGGGCGCGCGGGCCTCATCGCCGGCCACAAGAAGGACGTTATCGTCACGAAGAGGCTCGTCGCCCGGCCCGATCGCGTCGCGATCTACGGCTGGCACCGACGAGACGGGCGACCCATCCAGCCGCTCAGCCTGGTCCACGAGGCGAGCTACGCCGACTACAGCCACGGCATCCGGTTCGTGCTGCCGACGATGGTGGTCGATGGGCGGGAACGCGCGCTCGTCGACGTGGCCGCTGATCGCGAGCTGTGCGCCCTCCTCAGCGACGAGGGCCCGCTCCGTTCGTTGCGGGCCGCAGCGCCGTTCGGGTGACCCGATCATTCAATAGGTTTTGATCGTTGCGCCAGGCGCGCGCCGGGCTACTAAAGGAAACTTTACTTTCGGGCCGCGCTGCGAAAGG
>CBINHN010000122.1:0-7151 GCA_966250485.1 uncultured Sorangium sp.
GCGCCCGGGTCAGCGCACGATCATCACGACCGAGTAGCCGACGGCGGTGCCGCGGCCGACGCTTGCGTACGAGTGGCGCTGATCGCCGCGGAACACCGCGACGTCCCCGCTGCTCAGGCGAAAGGCGGTGCCAGAAGCGACCAGCTCGATCTCGCCGCTCTCGCAGCTCAGGTACTCGCGGGTGCCGGGAGTGTGCGGTACGCCGATGAGCCGCGCCCCCGGCGGCAGCTCCAGGCGCTCGAACAACACACCGGGGATCTCGTCGGGCAACAGCGAGCTGACCGTCACCTCCCCTCGGCGCCGCACGGGCAGCTCGCCGCGCGCGTAGCGCCGCACCTCCGCGCGCGGCGACGCGATCAGCTCCTCGATGGAGACCTGCAGCGCCGCCGCGACGCGGTGCACCACGTTGAGCGTGGGGTTGGCCGCGCCGGATTCGATGTTGGCCCAGGTGGCGCGGGGCAGCCGTGACAGCTTTGCCATTTGTGCTTGGGTCTGCCCGCGCGCCTGCCGCAGCTGCCGCACGTTTTGCCCCAGGCGCTCAGCCAGATCGTCCGCCATCGTCGCTGCGCTGAATAGCACGCGGCGGTCAAGGCGATGAGCGTCTGCCAATCTTTTGTCATTCTCTCTATCCAATCGGATCGATGGCTCCAGCTTCGAGGAGAGGAGTCGAAGCCATGGAATTCACGAGCAGCACAGCCTTGATCACTGGAGCCAGCCGCGGCCTGGGCGCGGCCCTCGCCAGCGAGCTCGCCAGCCGCGGCGCCGCCGTCGTGCTGGTGGCGCGCGAGCCGGCGCCGCTGGAGGCCGTCGTCGCGCGCATCCGAGCCGCGGGCGGCACCGCCTTCGCGCTGCCGGCAGACCTCGGCGACAAAGCCGCGATCTATCCGCTGGCAGCCGCGGCCGCCGAGCTCGTCGGCCCCATCGACTTGCTGGTCCACAACGCGAGCACGCTCGGCCCCGTACCGCTGCGCTTGTTGCTCGACACCGAGTGTGAAGATTTGGAGCGGGTCCTGGCCGTCAATCTGCTCGGGCCGTTTCGTCTGAGCCGCGTCGTCGCGGGCTCGATGGCGCTGCGAGGCTCGGGCACCATCGTGCACGTCAGCTCGGACGCGGCGCTGAACGCCTACGAGCGCTGGGGCGCCTACTCCGTCTCGAAGGCCGCGCTCGATCATTTGTCACGCCTGTGGGCGCTAGAGCTCGCGCCGTTCGGCGTGCGGGTGCTCAGCTTCGACCCCGGTGAGATGGACACGCAAATGCACCGCGACGCCATGCCCGAAGCGGATCCCAGCACGCTGAGCCAAGCTCCGGACGTGGCGCGCCGCTTGTTGCGCGCGCTCGCCGATGAGCGCGTGAACAGCGGCGCTCGCATCATCGCCGCCGAGGTGGGAGGCCCATCATGAACCCCGCCGCCGAGCCGCGCTCGAACCGCCGGCAACGCCGGCTGCTCCTCGTCGACGTGGCGCGCCGCCGCGTCGCGCATGACTGGGCCGAAAATCTCAGCGCGCAGCTCGTCCCCGATGATCTCGTGATCGTCAACGACGCCGCTACGCTGCCGGCGTCGCTGCGCGCGCTGGACTTCGACGGCGAGCTGCGACTCGTCAGACACGGCCAGCGTGAGGCGGAGTACTGGGCGCTGCTGTTCGGCGCGGGTGACTACCGCACTCCGACCGAGCAGCGCGCCGCGCCGCCGCGCCTCGGCGCCGGCCAGCTGCTGACGCTCGCGGGTGGCTTGCAGGCGCAGGTCGTAGAGCTCGACGCGCGCTCGCCGCGCTTGCTGCTGGTGCGCTTCACGCTGAGCGGCGCGGCGCTGCTGACGGCGCTCTACCGCGTGGGGCGGCCGATCCAATACGCGCACGTGCCCGCGCCGCTCGCGCTATGGGACGTGCAGAATCGCTTCGCGGCGCGGCCGTGGGCCTTCGAGGCGCCGTCCGCCGGCTTCGCCATCGACGGGGAGCAGCTCACCGCGCTAGCGCGCCGCGGTGTTCACGTGGCGCGCGTCACGCACGCGGCGGGCGTCTCGTCGACCGGCTGCCCCGAGCTCGACCGCCGCCTGCCGCTGCCAGAGCGCTTCGAGATCCCGCCCGCGACCATCGCGGCGCTCGCGCGCTGCCATAGCCGGGGCGGGCGCGTGCTCGCGATCGGCACCAGCGTCGTGCGCGCGCTGGAAGCCAGCGCGTCGCTGCACGGCACGGCGCGAGCCGGGCGAGGCGAAGCGACGCTGCGCTTGCAGCGCGGTTACCAGCCGCGCGTCGTGGACGCCGTGCTGAGCGGCCTGCACGAGGCCGGCAGCAGCCATTTTTCGCTGCTGGAGTCGTTCGCGGACGCGCCGCTGCTCGACGCCGCGCTGAGCGCCGCGGCCCACCAAGGCTACGTCGCGCACGAGTTCGGCGACGTGTGCCTGGTGTTCGGCGCGCGGCGGGCGCTCTCGGCCGCCGCGTGAGCGCGCGGCGGCCGCGTCAGGGACGAATGATCTGTGTCCCGGGCGGCGGCGTGAACGAGAACTCACCGGGCGGCGCTTTGGTGTTCACTTCGGGGCTGACGAAATCGAAGCGGTTGCGGTTGCGCTGCGCGTCGAGCAACGTCACGCGGCGCACCTGGTACGTGGCGGCGTCGATGTACAAGAACACCTTCTGATACGCCGGGGTCGCTTCCTTCGGCTCGCCGAGCAACACGTAGCCGCCTTCGACGCCCATTTGCTTGGGATCGAGCTTCGTCAGCTTGAAGGTCTGCTTCAGGCTGGCGCCGCCGATCAAGAACGAGAGCGCCGCCGGATACTGGCTCTTCTCGAGCGGCTGCTCGTACATCTGGTTGCTCTCTTTTTCGTAGATGCGGATGAGCTTGCCGTCGGAGACGACGCGGTTGCCGTTGTTCTTGTAGCGCCAGCTCATCTTGCCGGGCTTCTCGAAGATGACGTCGCCGATGCTCTCCTTGGTCTTGTTGTAGGCCATGGCCAGGTAGCGCTGGCGAAACCCCGCTCGGAACGTCTTCGTCTTGTCGTAGAACGCCTGCACGCGGTCGGCGATTTGCTCGGCGCTCAGCCCGCCAGGCGGCGCTGCCGGGGTTCGCTCGGCCGGGTGCTGCGGCGCCGGCTTGGCTCCGTTCTTGGCTTCGTCGGCGAGGCTCAGAGCAGGGACGAGCGCGATCAATAACGCAAACGTGAAATTCGAAACGGTGCTCTGCTTCATGGCCAACTCGATCTACGTTGAAAGTGGTTCAAGTCTTACAACGAAAAGCGACGAGCTTCCCGTCGCTGCGCCGGATGTACTCGCACGTCGCCCGGCCTGCGACACTCACGTAATCATCGAGAATCACTCAGGATCTGGGATTGCGCGCTCAGCGCAGGGCCACCCGTCGCCGGCGCCGGCCAGGGTGCAATAAGCGCAAGAGCTGCGCCCGGGGGCTGCTTTCGCTGGTGGCGCCGGGAACCGGCAGCGTTCCGAGCCGGAGGTGAGTGATGGCGATGGCGAGCGCGTCCGCCGCGTCACTGGCGGGAGGAGCTGGTAAGCCGAGCAGGGCTCGTACCATTTGTGCAACTTGGCGCTTGTCGGCTTGCCCGTGGCCCACGACTGTGCGCTTGACGCGCGCCGGCGCATACTCGGCGATTTCGAGGCCCGCCTGCTCGAGGCAGAGCAAGACCACGCCGCGCGCGTGGCCGAGCTTGGCCGCGGCCTGCGCATCGCGGTGAAAAAATAAGCTTTCTACGGCGGCGACCCCCGGCCGCTGCACGCTCACCACCTCACTCAGGGAGGAGCAGATGGTGGCGAGTCGCGCCGACAGGCGCTGCCCGGCTTTCAGGTGAATCACGCCGTGCGCCACGTGCCTTAAGCGATTGCCCTCGCGCGACACCACACCCCACCCCAGGTGAAGCGTTCCGGGGTCGATGCCGAGAGTGAGCACGGCGCCCTTCGTACAGCTCCGCGCCCGCGACGGCAAGCAACGGGCATGAGCTTCGCCTCGCACTCGCCGGCGGACCACGGCCAGCGCCGTCTCAGCCGCGCCGCCCTAATCCGCGCGCTCGGGCCAGGCCGCCACCGGGTCGACCGCGGTCACCAGCGCCGGCGCGGCGTCCGCGAGCGGCGCGAGCGGCTCCCCATTTTCGTCCAGCACGACGGGCTCCAGGCCGAGCCCGCGCTGGACCAGGGCGTGCGCCAGGTACACGAGCGGCGTCAAGCCGACGGCGATCATCACCTTCAACGTGTAGGACGACACCATCACATTGAAGATGCGCTCT
Source organism: uncultured Sorangium sp. (assembly GCA_966250485.1). Lineage (GTDB taxonomy): Bacteria > Myxococcota_A > Polyangia > Polyangiales > Polyangiaceae > PMG-095. The sequence goes on from CBINHN010000122.1 coordinate 4,232, forward strand.
GCGCTCATGGTGCCGGTCCAGGCCACGATGCTGATCACCACCGTGTCGATCAGCTGCGAGACCATCGTCGAGCCGGTCGCGCGCAGCCACAAGAGCTTGTTCGAAGAGACGCGCTTCAACAGATGGAACACGCCGATGTCCACGAACTGAGCCACGATGTAGGCGCACATCGAGGCTAGGATCATGCGCATCGAGTTCAAGAACACGTTCTGAAACGAATGCTCGGTGACGCCGCTCCAATCCGGCGCTTGCGTGAAGGGCGCGATCGGGATCGCGCCCGCGATCATGATGAACAGCCACGCCAGCACCGCCATGCCGAAGCCGATCAGGGTGACGAAGCGCGCGATCTTCTTGCCGTAGAACTCGTTCAGCACGTCCGTGAGCAGGAACGTGACCGGGAACGGGATCATGCCGACCGTGAGCGTGAAGGTGTGCCCCAAGATTCGCGCCTCGATCAGCTTGCCGCCGATGATGTCGCCCACCAGCAAGCAGGTCACGAAGATGGCCGCCAAGATAGAGAACAGGCGGATGCGCAGGGTCAGCATCGTTCCTCGGGGACCCTTAGCTTTCGACGTCGCACTCGCCTTGGCAAGCCGCGGCGCGGAGCCGCCGCAATTCACTGACTCGGGCGCTCGAGAAGCGCTCGAGATCGGCTGCTTGGCCGCCGTGGTTTGCTGATTGCACCGAGTTCGGAGTAGAAGAGGGCGTGTCGCCCCCTTTAACCGGCAAGCAGCTGCGTCACCTGCGCGCGCTCGGCCACTCTCGCAAGCCCGTGGTTCAGATCGGTCACGCTGGACTCAACGCGTCAGTGCTGGCCGCCATCGAGCAGGCGCTCGAGACTCACGAGCTCATCAAAATCCGAGTCTCGGCTGAATGCGCCAGCGACAGCGGCGAGCTCGCGCAGCACATCGAGCGCGCCACGCGCGCGGTGCTGGCTCAGCTGATCGGGCGTACGCTGCTCGTGTATCGGCGGCGCAAGAAAGATCCCAGCATCGTGCTGCCCAAGGCCGGCTCACGCCGGCAGCCCGAGGAGTGACGGATGGCCCCTTCGATTCGTAGAGTTCAGTCGCCCAGCAACCTGGTCTGGATCGATCTCGAGATGACGGGCCTCGACGCGCAGAACGATGTCATCTTGCAAGCCGCGTTGATCGCGACCACCGCCGAGCTCGAGCCGCTCGAGGAGTACTGCTGCGACGTTTGGCAGCCGCCCGCGCAGCTCGAGCGCATGACGCCGTTCGTGCGCCAGATGCACGAGCGCACCGGGCTGCTCGGCCGCGTCGGCTCGTCGCTCATCGATCTAGCTACGGCGGAGAAGCACCTGCTCGAGCGCGTCGCCGGCTGGTGCACGTACCCCGCGGTGCTGTGCGGCAACAGCATCGGCCATGACAAGCGCTTCATCGATCGCTGGATGCCCGGCCTCTCGCGCTATCTCAGCTACCGCACCGTCGACGTCTCCTCGATCAAAGTGCTGTCCAAGCTGTGGTACGGCGACAGCAAAGCCTTCGCCAAATCGACCAGCGGCGAGCACGACGCCCTGTTCGATATCCGGCAGTCGCTCGCCGAGCTGACCTTCTATCGAAAACAGCTGTTCAAGTGACCCGGCGCGGCCGCGCGCCTCACGGCGGGAGCTCGCACGGGTCCTCGCTGCAGCCGCCCACCGGACAACACATGCCGAGCAACGAGCACGCTTCCTGCCTGGACTTGCACACGCCCGCTTCGCAGGTGTACGACGTGCAGGAGCCGCCGATCGGCAATTTGGGGGGAACGCAGTCGTAGTCGTCGCAGCACGCGGCGCAGTGATCGCCGCAACAGAGCATCCCCTTGCCGGCGCAAGCCGCCTCGTTCTTACAAACGTGGTTACTGCAGCGATCCGTCGTGCACGGGTTGTGATCGTCGCAATCGCCGTTGCTGCGGCACTGGATGCAACCGCCGTCCTGCGGCCGGCACGTGAAGCCGCTCTGGCAGGCGGCGTCGCTCGGCTCGTTGCTGCAGGCGCCGTCCACGCAGCGATCCACGGTGCAGGCGACCTGATCCGCGCAGTCTGCGTCTTCACAGCACTCGCCGCAGCCCGTGCTGCAGCAACGCTCGCCCTCCGCGCAGCCGGACAGCTTACAGACGCCCTTGACGCAGTCCGCGCTGACGCACGGGTTCGCGCTGCGACAATCTGCCGCTGAGCGGCAGCTGGAGCCGCTCTGGCAGCCCGACTTTTCGAGGCACACCTCACCGCTCGCGCAGCGCGAGTCGTCCGCGAAATGATAGCAGCCCGTGGTGGTGCACAGGTCGACGGTGCAGTCGATCTGATCGTCACAGTCTTGAGCCGTGCAACACGAGCCACAGCTAGCGCCGGCGCTCCCCGCGCCCTCGCAACACTTCAGCTCGCCCTCGCAGAGCGGCGTAGTCGTGCAGCTGCCATCCACACAGCGGCCGCGCGTACAGGGGTCGTCGCTGGCGCACTGGACGTCGCTGCAGCACTCGGCGCAGCCGACGCCGGGGCAGCAGGTGAGCCCCTCCGCGCAGCGGTCGTAAACGCACACGTCATCTCGACAGATATCCGTGGTGCAGGGGTCCCCGTCATCGCAGTGGACGTCTACGAAGCAGGGCCGGTTCCTGTGACAGCCATCGACTGGCGAGCAGAACTGGTTCTCCTCGCAACGCGTGTCGTCCGCGCTGATCTTGCACGCGCCAGCGACGCAGTGGTCTACCGTACAGCCAACGCCGTCATCGCAGTCGGCGTCGACGCAGCATTCACCGCAGCGCCCGTCGCAGCAGGCCTGCCCGGGAGCGCACTTCTGATGGTGCTCGCAGCTTCCGGCTGACGAGCAGCCGTCGACGGTGCAAGGGTCGCCGTCATCGCAGTCGCTGCTCTGTGTGCAGAGCTGAGACGCGCCCGCGCCTCCCAGGTCCGTGCCGCCGCTCGCGC
>CBINHN010000123.1:0-6916 GCA_966250485.1 uncultured Sorangium sp.
TAAAGCGGTACGCGAGCTGGGTTTAAAACGTCGTGAGACAGTTTGGTCCCTATCTGCCGTGGGCGTAGGATACTTGAGAGGAGCTACCCATAGTACGAGAGGACCTGGGTGGACGTGCCTCTGGTGATCCGGTTGTCAGGCCACTGGCATAGCCGGGTAGCCATGCGCGGAACAGATAACCGCTGAAAGCATATAAGCGGGAAGCTGGCCTCAAGACTAGGTATCCCTGCCGCAAGGCACTAAAGGCCCCTCGTAGACTACGAGGTTGATAGGCCGGGTGTGGAAGCGTGGCAACACGTGGAGCTAACCGGTACTAATAGGCCGTGCGGCTTGACCTAAACCTAAGGCAAACAACGAAGCTAGTGCCCGGAGTCCGGGCGTGGAGCGGCCGTCGCTCCATAACGAACTCGGTCATTGATGACCGTATAGACAAGCGCAAGCACCACAACGCTTCGCTGTCCTCCGCATCGCGGAGTGGACGCCCAAAGATTTCCGGTGGCTATATCGAAGAGGCCATACCCGATCCCATCTCGAACTCGGTAGTCAAGCTCTTCGGAGCCGATGGTACTGCACGGGCAACCGTGTGGGAGAGTAGGACGCTGCCGGGCTAATTCATCAAAAGGCTTCGAGCTTATCAGCTCGGAGCTTTTTTCTGCTCGAAAAGCAGGCCGGCTGAACGGTAGGTGATGAGCGCGGGACTCGGCGACTCGGCTTTGGCGTACTAGGCTGCGGCGTGCCAATGCGGCAGCGAGCGGTCGAGCGATGGAATGCGTTGCCGGAGTGGGCGCGCTGCACCAGCGTCGCTGCGCTCGGCGTCACGCTCGCGCTCGTCGGCGTCGCGGTGTTGGTGCCGTGGTTCGCCGCGCGGGCGCTCGTGTCGCGCATCGAAGCGCGCGGACTCCTCGCTGACGTGGGCTCGGCGCGGCTTGGTTTTGCGCGGCTTTGGTTCCGTGATGTGCGCATCTACGATCGCGCGCTGCCGGGAGTCACGGCGCACTTCGATGCCTTGGAAGTGCGGCCCACGTTCGGTAGCGGTGTTGCCGTCGGTGTGCATGGCGGCGGCGTTAGCGCCGAGGGCATTTCGAGCGAGCGCTTGCGGGCGCGCTGGGCTGAGCTGCGCGGCACGGGTGGCGCGAGCGGCGCGGGGCAAACCGGGAGACGGCGCGTGCTCGAGGGCGAGGGCCTGGCCGTCGCCTGGTCAGACGGCAAAGGCCGAGCCGCTCACGTCTGGGGCGGACGCGTGAGCCAGAGCTCCGATGGGAAGCTTTCGGTGGCCGTGGACGTGGCCAAAGTGAGCGGCCGGCGCATGAGCGCGGAGCTCAGGGGCATCGAGGGCTCGCTCGACGGGCAGCGCGCGTTCACGTCGCTGGAGGTCGCCTCGCTCGCCGCTCGCGTCGAGCTCGGCTCGGCCGAGAGCGCGGCCGAGGAGCATCCGCCGGCCGCGGCTCCCGCCGCGAAGGCTGCGAGCCCGAATGGGTCGTCTCGTCGCCGGAGCAAGGGCGCGGCCGCGAAGAACCGTCCCTCCCGCGTCGCTCCGCCGCCGAGCGCTCACGCCGACGTAGCCGCCAAGACGACCAGCGAAGACTCGGCGAAGGCGGACGAGCCTGAATCCGCCGACGGCCAGGGAGCGAGCTCTTGGGCCGAGCAGCTGGCTCGCTTCGCCGCGGCGGTTCGTCCTTACACGAGTGAGCGCTTTCATGGCTCGGTGCTGGCCTCCAGCGTCGAGTTCAGTCGCGGCGCAGAGTCGCTGCGCGTGGGGCCGAGCCGCGTCGAGCTGAAGCGCGACAAGGACGGGCTTCAGCTCGAGATGTTGCCGAACGCGGCCGGCGCCCAGGGTGGCACCCCGCTCAGCGCCCGCGCGCGTGTGCCGTTCGCCGGGACCCCGGCTGAGCTGGAGCTGAGCGGCGGCCCCGTCAGCTTGTCGGCGCTGGGCGTGCGCGAGCACGATTTTGGGCTGCTCGGCGTGCGGGACACTCGCTTGGAAGCGCAGGTTCGGCTGCGCACGCAGGACTTTTCGCGCACCGAGCTCAGCAGCAAGGGCGTCATCGAGAACCTGCGGCTGCGCCGGCCCGCGTTGGCGCCGGGCGAAATCAGCACCATGCGCCTGGCCTGGCGCTTCGAGGGCGCGCTCGGTGCAAGCTCCATCGTGCTGCGCAGCATGGAGCTCGGGCTCGGTGACGCGCGCCTGGAAGCGAGCGGTGAGATTTCGCTGCGTCCGGAGCGGCAGTACGCGGATTTGAAAATCAGCGTGCCGCTCGCCGCCTGTGACGCGCTGCTGGCCGCGGTGCCGCGCGGCATGGCGCCCCTCATCGAAGGCGTGAAGGCGGAGGGCACCTTCTCGCTCGACGGCGGGTTGTTCTTCGACAGTGAGAAGCCGGGCGCCACGCGCGTGACCCTGCGCGTCGACAATCAGTGTCGCATCCGCGAAGTGCCGCCCGCCATTGCGGCGAGCCGCTTTCGCCGTCCCTGGCTGCGCGAGGTAAAAGCCGCTGATGGCTCGCCGATGACGATCGAGAGCGGACCCAGCACGGCGGACTGGACTCAGTACGAAGACATCTCGCCGTTCATGGAGACGGCCGTCTTGGTCTGCGAAGACGGACACTTCTTCCGCCACCACGGCTTCGACTACAACGCGCTGGAAAACTCGATTCGTATGAACCTGGAGTCGGGGCGCTTCTTGCGCGGCGGCAGCACCGTGAGCATGCAGCTCGCGAAGAACCTCTATCTCAGCAAAGAGAAGACCATCTCGCGCAAGCTGCAGGAGGCGGTGCTGACGCTGCTGCTCGAGCAGCAGCTCTCCAAGCACGAGATCATGGAGCTTTATCTCAACGTGATCGAGTTCGGTCCCGGCATCTACGGTATCCGACAAGCCTCGCGCTACTACTTCAACGAGGAGCCGCGCGATCTGTCGCTGGGGCAGGCGCTGTATCTGGGCTCGATCCTGCCGGCTCCCGACACGCAACACTTCTTGCCTGACGGCCGCGTCAGCGACGGCTGGAGCTCGTACCTGCAGAAGCTGATGCACGTCGCCAAGAAGATCCGCCGCGTCACGGACGAGGAGCTGGCCCAGGGCCTGGAGGAGCGCGTGCAGTTCCGCAGCCCGAACCAGCTGGCGCGCGTCATGGAAGGCGACGACGGAGAGTGGCGCGATGAGCGCTTCGATGCCGCTGATCGCGAGGAGCAGCCGTGACGCGGCGGGCGGCTATTTCTGGCCTTGCTCGCGCAAGCTGACGAAGAAGGCGCTCAGGCGCTGAGCGCTCTCGTTGGCCATCACGCCCGCGTCGACCAAAAAGCGGTGGTTCAGCCGCGCGTCTTGACCGATTGAAAACAGCGAATCCACTGCGCCAGCCTTGGCGTCCGCCGCGGCGTAGACGAGTCGTCGAATGCGCGCGGCGACCAGCGCGCCAGCGCACATGGGGCACGGTTCGAGCGTCGCGTACACGGTGGCGCCTTCCAGGCGCCAATGCCCCACTTTGCTGGCGGCCTCGCGCAGCGCCAGCACCTCGGCGTGCGCCGTGGGATCACCCAGCTCTTCGCGGCGGTTGTGCGCTTCGGCGAGCAGCGCGCCCGAGCGCGACACGATGACGCAGCCGATCGGGACGTCTCCGTGCTGGAGCGCGCGGTCGGCGGCGGCCAGCGCGCGCTCCATGTGCTCGAAGTCGAGGTCGCTCGGCACCTTCGCGACGGCTCAGGCGCGAGCGAAATTCAGGTACGGCAAGCGCGCGGCCAGCGCCTCGACCTCTTCGCGGCCGTCGAGTAGCTGCCCGATGGGATCCCACTGCCCGCGCATCAGCGCTTCACGAGCGCCGGGCTTGATTTGAAAGGGGAAGCTCAGGCTCCCCGCCGTGACGCTCTGACTCTCGAGATCGATGGTCAGCTTGATGCTGGGATCGCTCTCGACCGCCTGGGCCAGCGCTAGGACCGCCTCGTGGCTGACGGACACGCAGGGGATGCCCAGCGTGGTCGAGTTACCGAAGAAGATCTCGGCGAAGCTCTCCGCGACCACGGCGCGGATGCCGCTCTTGGACAGCGCTTGCGGCGCGTGCTCGCGCGATGAGCCGCAGCCGAAGTTGCTGTTCGTCAGCAAGATCTCGGCGCCCGCGAAGCGCGCGTCGTTCAGCGGGTGCGGCTTGAGCGAGCCGTCCTCGTTGTATTTCACGTCGTGGAAGACGTGCGCGCCCAGGCCGTCGAAGGTGACGCATTTCATGAAGCGCGCGGGGATGATGCGATCGGTGTCGATGTCGTCGCCGGGGACGTACACGCCGCGGCCGCTGACCTTCGTGATTTTGTCGAGTGCCATTCCGGTTCTCCTGCGCTGCTTCAGCTGGTAGCGAACACGTCGCGCGCGTCGGCGATCTTGCCGCTGACCGCGGCGGCCGCGACCATCAGCGGGCTCATCAGCACGGTGCGCCCGGTCGGGCTGCCCTGGCGACCCTTGAAATTGCGGTTAGAGGAGGACGCGCACAGCTCACGTCCGATGAGCTTGTCGGGGTTCATGGCCAGGCACATCGAGCAGCCGGGCTGCCGCCACTCGAAGCCCGCGTCGCGGAAGATTTGATCGAGCCCCTCTGCTTCGGCGGCGCGCGCCACGCTCATGGAGCCCGGCACGGCCAAGGCGCGCACGCCGGGCGCCACGCGCTTGCCGCGCAAGTGGCGCGCGACCTCACGAAAATCGGAGAGCCGCCCGTTGGTGCAGCTGCCGATGAACGCGACGTTCACCGCGACGCCTTCGATCGGCGCGCTGGGCGTGAGCTGCATGTACTCGAGCGCCTCTTGAATCGACGCGCGCTCGGCGGGCGTCTTCGCGTCCTCCGGGCTCGGCACGCGCTCTTTGACGCTGATGGCCTGACCGGGGTTGATGCCCCAGGTCACGGTCGGAGCAACGTCGCGCGCGTCGAGCTTGACCACGTCGTCGTAGTGAGCGTCCGCATCGGAGGCGAGCGACTTCCAGTACTCCACCGCGCGAGCCCAAGCGGCGCCGCTGGGCGCGAACTCACGGCCCTTCAGGTAGTCGAACGTCTTTTGATCGGGGTTCACGTAGCCGACGCGCGCGCCGCCCTCGATCGACATGTTGCACAGGGTCATGCGCTCTTCCATCTCGAGCGCTTGGACGGCCTCCCCCGCGTACTCGTAGGCGAAACCGGTACCGCCGTTCACGCCCAGCGTACGAATGATGTGCAGCACCAAATCCTTGGCGTAGACGCCCTTGCCCAGCCGCCCGGAGACCTCGATGCGCCGCACCTTCATGGGCGGCAGGCTCAGCGTCTGCGTGGCGAGCACGTCGCGCACCTGCGTGGTGCCGATACCGAACGCGATCGCGCCGAAGGCGCCGTGCGTGGACGTGTGCGAGTCGCCACAGGCGATGGTCATGCCCGGTTGCGTCAAGCCGAGCTCCGGCCCGATCACGTGCACGACGCCTTGTTGCCCCGAGGACACGTCGAAGAAGCGGATGCCGAACTCCTTGCACGCCTTCTCCAGCGCGACGATCATGCCCTCGGCGAGGTCATCGCGGAACGGGCGCAAGCGCGTGTCCGTCGGCACGATGTGATCGACCGTCGCGAACGTGCGCTCCGGGTGCGCGACGCGCAGCCCGAGATCGCGCATCATCCCGAAGGCCTGCGGGCTCGTCACTTCATGGATCAGGTGCAAGCCCACGAAGAGCTGAGCTTGCCCATTGGGCAGCATACGAACTTGGTGTTGATCCCAGACTTTCTGAAACAGGCTCTTGCCCACGGCGGCCTCCTACGGGGTGCTGAGGAAAACAGTATTCTTACGCGTGACGCTTAAGTCCAATGAAACTTACTTGAAAGCGAGTTAAGCGTGGCTAACCTATGCGCGTGGATCCCGCGCTGATTCCCGCGATTTACGACGTCATGATCGTCGCGCGCACCGGCTCCGTGGGCGCCGCGGCGCGTCGCTTGAACAAGACCTCGTCCGCCGTCAGCCAGCAGATCCGCCGGCTGACGGACGCGTTCGGCGTTCCGCTCTTCGAGCGGCGAGGGCGCGGTCTCACGCTGACCGCCGCGGCCGAGCGCGTGCTGCCCGTCGCGACGCGCCTGTTCGATGAAGCCGAGGCCCTGTTCCGGTTGTTCGGTGAGCTCTCCGGCTCCGTCGCGACCACGCTGCGCATCGCGGCGAGCGACTACTTCGCCAAGCCGCTGCTCGTCCCGGTGCTGCGCGATCTCGCGGCCGAGCAAGCGCCGCTGCATTTCGAAATCTCCACTGTTCATTCCGAAGAAGCGCTGTCGCTGCTCGAGCGCGGCGACGTCGAGATGGCGATCGTCTCCTTCTCCGGTGGGCGCGACGGCTTGTCGCCGCGCCTGCTCTTCGAGCAACCGTTCTATTGGATTGGGCCGCGTCGGGCGGGGCGCCGCCGCCCGCTGGTCGAGCGGCTCGAAGCAGAGCCGCTGCTCCGTCTCGCGGCCGGCAGCCATGGCCGCAAGCTGCTCGACCGCTACTTGGAGGAGCACCGCATTCGACCAGCCTCCACCATCGACGTGCCGAGCGTCTCCCTGTTGCTCGCGTACGCCAGCGGCGGCGTGGGGGTTGGTCTCGCGCCAGCTCTGCCGTTCACGGAGGGCGAGCTTCAGGGTGCCGAGCTCGAGCTGGCTCAGTTGCCGCGGCTCCCGGTCCAGCTCGTCATGCGTGCCGGGCGTCCGGTGGTTCCGGCCGTAGAGCATTTCATCGAGCGCCTGCTGGCCCGAGCCGAAAAATTGAGGAGCGAGCTCGACGCCCGTCCGGCCCGAAAGCGCTGAAGAGCGGCGCCGCGTCGGCTAGCCCTTGACACATCCCTGCCGATGAGGGAAACCCCGGGGCCCTTGCGGGAGCCCAGCTCCCGCGTGCGCCCGTAGCTCAGCTGGATAGAGCATCGGTCTACGGAACCGAGGGTCGGAAGTTCGAATCTTCCCGGGCGCGC
>CBINHN010000124.1:0-6852 GCA_966250485.1 uncultured Sorangium sp.
TCGTCGCGGAGAGCGGGAGTCGCCACGCTGTCTATTGAGAGGAGGCGAGTTCACCTTTCCCAGACGGTTCACGCCACCCCGGGGAGTGTCGGTGCCCTCCCCGAGGGTTGTCAGGAGTTCGCGAATCGAGCGTCCGCGTCGGCTCGGTTTTCGCCAGCCCGAGGGTTTTGAGCGCTGATTTGCGCCGGACGCGAGGAGCCGCCGAATCGCGCGCAAGAAAAGGTATCCTCGACACCTCTCTCAATGGTTCGTCTACTCCGCTTCCATTCGTCACCTGCCGTTGCATCGCCAACCTGGCTTGCTCGCCCGAACCGATTGGCGTTCGGCTTGTTCTCGCTGCTCTGCGTCTGCGGAACGAAAGAGACTTTACCGAGTGAGCTCGGCACCGGGGGGAGCGCGGGTTCGTTGCTGACGGGTGGCGTCACCTCGGCCGGCGCGCACGACAGTGGAGGTGCGAGCGGGTCCGCGAGCGGCGGACGTCTCGTAATAGGAGGAGAGGGTGGTGTCGGAGGGCCGGCGCAGGGGCTGTGTGCTCCAGACCTGCAAAGCATCGTTGATGCCCAGGGCAACGTCGTGCGCGCGTGCGCGGCCGAGCAAGGTTGCGCGGGCGGCGCTTGCGTGGCGGCCTGCGATGCTGCGGCCGCCTCACGCGGCAGCGTCGGCTGCGACTTCTGGGCGCTGGACCCACCCTTCATCTACAACGGCCAAGGTGCGCGCACGGCGGGGCCCTGTTACGCGGTGTTCTTGGCGAACGCCTGGACACGGCCGGCGAAGCTGAGCGTGAGCCGCGCGGGGCAGACCTTGGACGTCAGCACCTTCGCGCGAATTCCGCGCGGTACGGGCAAGAGCGTTCAATATGAGCCGCTGCCAGCGATGGGCTTGCCGCCGAACGAGGTCGCCATCTTGTTCTTGTCGCATCAGCCCGGGGTCTCGAACATCAAGTCACTCGAATGTCCCATCACGCCTGCAGTCTTGGAAGACGCGGCCATCCAGGGGCCTGGTCGCGGCGCCGCGTTCCACATCGTCTCGGACACGCCGCTGAGCGCCTATGACATTCTGCCGTACGGCGGCGCGGACAGCTTCCTGCCCAGCGCCACGCTGCTCTTGCCCTCGACGAGCTGGGGCACGAACTATGTTGCGCTCGCGCCATTGAATACGGCCGTGGGTCAGCTCTGGGCAGCTGTCGTCGCCGAGCAAGACGGGACCACCGTAGAGATCGCGCCGCGCAAGACCTTCCCTGGTAGCGCGGAGCTCGCGAGCGCGCCAGTGGGCGAAGTCAGCAAGTACACTTTGAACGCCGGAGAAGCGCTGCAATGGATCGATATCGAGCGCGGTACGGAGTTCGATCCGACCGCTGCGGTATTCGAGAGCAACAAACCGATCGCGCTTTGGAGCGGCAATACGTATTTGAGCGTGCCGAGCGCAACGTCGCCCGTCGGGACCAGTGACTCTGCTCATCAACAGCTCGCGCCGATCAAGGCGCTCGGCAGCGAGTACGTCGGGGGCAGCATCGTTTCGCGCCGGCCCAACCAGGAGCCCGAGAGCGTCCCGTACAAGATGCTCGGTATCGTCGACGGAACCGTCCTCGCCTGGGATCCGGCACCGCCAGCGTCCGCGCCGCTGACGCTCGACAGAGGGCAGGTCGCTGAGTTCGAAACGACGGAGCTTTTCTCGGTGCGCTCACAGGACGTGGAACACCCCTTCACGTTCACGCAGTACATGCCGGGCGTTCCTCAGCGCCCCGACCCCTTCATGCTCTGCGACGCGAGCTATCCCTGCTTTCTGGGAGACGACGAGTGGGTCAGTCTCATCCCGACGCAGCAATTCTTATCCCGTTATGTCTTCTTCAGCGACCCTTCGTATGCAACGACGACGCTGGTCGTCGTGCGTAGGAGGGGCGCCGCAGGCTTCGCGGATGTAAAGCTGGAGTGCCTGGGCAGCCTCGGCGATTGGCGGCCGGTCGGGAGCGCCGGAGAGTTCGAAGTCTCGCACGTCTACCTCATGCATGGCTTCACCCCCTCGGGAAGCTGCAGCACCAGCCGGCACGTCGCCACGAGCGCCGAGCCGTTCGGCATCGTCGTCTGGGGCACCGATCAGGCCTCTTCCTATGCGTATCCTGCGGGCGGCAACCTCGCTGCGGTCAACGAGGTCGTCGTGCCGACGGTTCCGCGTTAGCCAAGCTCCGCGCATCCGTACCTCCGAGCCCGCGAATGCTCGCAGCGCGCAGCCCGCCGCTGGGCTAAACCCGGCTGCTGGAGATCTGGGAATGGATGCCGTCCACCTGTTCGAACTGATGATCGCGATGCTGTTCGCGGTCATCGCCCTGCACTTCGTCGCCAACCGGCTGCGCCTGCCGCCGGCTGTGGCGCTGATCGCCGGCGGCGCCGCCCTGGCGTTCATCCCAGGTCTGCCGCACGTCTCGCTCGATCCGGCGCTGGTGCTTGTCATCTTCCTGCCTCCGCTGCTGATGGACGGCGCCTGGTTCATGCCGTTGCGGCATTTGCGGCGCCACATCATCGGCATTCTCTCGCTGGCCATCGGCGCGGTCGTGTTCACCACCGCGGTGGTGGCGGTCGTGACGCATGCGCTGCTGCCGTCGCTACCTTGGGCGGCCTGTGCGGCGCTCGGTGCCATCGTCTCGCCGCCCGATGCCATCGCGGCGCGCGCCGTGTTGCAGCGGGTGCACCTGCCGCAGCGGCTCTCCATCCTACTGGAGGGTGAGAGCCTGCTCAACGACGCGACCGGTCTCGTGCTGTTCCGCTTCGCGGTGGTCGCGGCCGTGACGGGCACCTTCAGCACGGTGGAGGCGCTCGGTAGCTTTGCGCTGCTCGCGTTGGGCGGCGCGGCCGTTGGCGCGGTCGTCGGCGCAGCGTGGGTTACCGTGGTGAAGCGGCTGCGTGATGAGTACCTCGTCATCGCCTCCTCGGTCTTGCTGTGCTGGGCCGCCTACATCGTGGCGGAGATGCTGCACGTCTCCGGCGTCATCGCGACCGTGGTGACGGGCCTCATCACCGGCTGGTACCAGCACGTCGTGTTCTCCGCTGCCGTCCGGCTACGGGGCACCTCGTTTTGGACGGTGATGATCTTCCTGCTCGAGGCCAGCGTGTTCATGCTCATTGGCTCGTCGCTGCGCGACGTCATCCAGCGCGCCGGGGGGTTCGGCGCCGTCGCCGAACACATGACCGCTCCCATCTTGTGGATTCTGCTGGCCATGACGCTGGCGCGTTTCGCGTGGATCTTCGCTTGCGACGGCGTCATCGCCCTGCGCCGCAAATTCGGCTGGCGCCGCTTCGAGACCATGGGTTGGCAGGCGTCGACGGTGTTGAGTTGGGCTGGTATGCGTGGCGTTGTCACGCTCGCGGTCGCGCTGAGCGTCCCGGCGGACGTACCGGGCCGCGACTTCATGCTGGTCGCCGCCTTCGCCGTGATCTTGGTCACTGTGCTGCTGCAGGGCACGACCCTGGGCGTGGTCATTCGCCGCCTGCAGCCGCGCGAAGCCGGCGCTCACATCGCGCCGCTGACGATGTCGCAGGCCGAGGCCGCGATGGCACAAGCGCAGGTGAAGCTCATCGAGGCGCGTGCCTACGCGCCGGACGGCAAATTGATCCATCCCCAGCTGCTCGAGACCTATCGGCGTCGCGCCACGATCTCCGCGGGCTACGCCGGCCACGAGGCGCAGTACCAGCCGCGGCTGCAGGCGCACTTCGATCTCGTGCTCGAAGCCAACGCGGCCGCGCGCGCGGAGCTACTGCGGCTGCATCGCGCCGGCCAAATCGACGATCGCGTGCTGCACGAGCTGGAGCGGGACCTGGACTTCGAGGAACTAGCGGCGCTCTCCGCGAAAATGACGTGAGGCTGGCGCCGCATGAAAAATCGGTGCGAGCGGCGCGCGCCGGCTCAGCGAATAAGGCGCGCAGCCCGTAAGCTCGAGGCGAGGGTACGGCCTCGCGAGTCAGCCGTGGTCGAGGGCACGCCGCGCCCCGTCAGGCGCTCTTGTGGTTGTCTTCGTTGGCTAGCCACTGCACGATATCGCTCGCCGACAGAACGCCCGTGAGAGCGTCGCGCTGATTGACGACGAACACGCGGTGCAGGTGCTCGTGCGCCATGACGCTGGCGGCGTCCAAGAGTGAAGCACTCTCCTTCACGACGACCGGACTCGCCGTCATGATGCGGCGCGCCTGGCAGGACTCCAGCTTGTGGACGTCGAGCGAGGCTCCCGCGGAGCTGTCCGCCTGATCGTAGAGCTCCCGCAAAAGATCGGTCTTCGATACGACACCGATCGGGACGCCGTTCGCATCCACCACGGGGGCGGCGCCGATCCCAGCCGTCACGAAGAGTCGCATCAGGTCGAGGAGCCCCATCTCGGGATCGACCGTAACGACGGGGCGAGCCATCACGACCCCGACGGCCACGGCGCCCGCGATGGGCGGAAATCGGTCTGCGTTATCGAGTGTCATGATGAAGTGACTCAAATGTCCCGCGCAGGTTGGGGTGTCAAGACTCAGCGTCGCGTCGGGTCCCTTCTTCCGGACGAGCGCGTATCCAGCCGGCAGCCAGCGGTTGCCGGCCGGATACCTGTCGCTCGGGTGCGGGAGCTTACCCGCTCTTGACGGGGACCTTCTTCGGCTGAAGCTCAGGGCGCTTCGGAAGCTCGACAGTGAGCACACCGTCTTTCAGGTTGGCCTTGATGGCGTCGCTGTTGACACCTTCCGGCAAGGTGAAGGTGCGCGTGAAGCTGCCGAACGACCGCTCGTACGTGTAATAAGTGTCGCCTTTCTCCTGCTTCTCCGAGTCGCGTTTGCCCGAGATCGAGAGCCGATTCTGCGTGAGGCGCACGTCCAGATCGGCCTCCTTGACGCCGGGAAGATCTGCCGTAAACACGAAGGCCTCCTTCGTCTCCTTCACTTCGAACGCCGGCGCGAAGCCGGCTGGCTCGCTCAGGATGCTGGGCATCATTTCCGCGAAGGGATCCCAGCGCATCAACTCGCGGAACGTGCGCAGCGGCTCCCAGTCGCGGAGCGCGACAGGAGCGGGTTTGTCACCATTGCCTTTCTGAATCGTTAGATTTGCCATTGCACTACTCCCTTCAGGCCGCGCTCGCCGGACTAGCGAGCGCGGGAAGTCGGTTCCTCGAACGATCGGGGTGAGCATTCGTCGCCGTGGCGCGGGTCGTTACATCGACTCTCGCGCGGCGCGCAGAACGTCCACGTAGCTCACGATTCCGATGAGCTTCAGCCCGCCCGGCTCTACGACTGGGACGGCGCCAATGCGGTGCTCAATCATGAGATCAATCGCCTCACTGACGTCATCCTCGGGGTTCACGAACACGACATCCGAGCTCATCACCTCGCTGATGGGCTGAGCGAGGATGCGCCGCGACTGTTCGGAGCGTTCCAAGCGCTCGAGCCCGTCGGGGATCACCGCGCGAATATCGCGATCGCTTACGATGCCGACCAGCGTGTTCTCATTCACGATAGGGACGTGACGCACGTCGGCTTGGGCGAGGATCTGCAAAACGTGACCAACACTGGCCGTGACCGCCGCCGAGTAAGGATCCGGGCTCATGATCTCTTGGATAATCATCTGCGTCCTCCGGCAGAACTAGCGTCCCCGATGCCAGCAAGGCGTGTTCCATCCTCGCTCCTTCGCGGACATCGTTCGAAACCAGTTCAGCGGGTGAGTCCGGGAGTGCGTCCGCGAACTCTTTGCCGAATCGAGGCCGCGTAGACGAAAGTTCTGCGCGCGGAGACTCTATATTGGTTGCCATCGCTGCCGGAGTGCGGTGTGCGGGTGGTACGTCGCGTGCATCAAGTGAACGGCTGGACGAGACGTTCACAGGGAGATGGGCCATGCGAAAAGGACTTGCTGTAACAATTTTCATCGGCGCCGTGTCGATGTTGGGGGCGCCGCTGTCCTGCGCTGATAGCTCGCCCCAGAGCATAGCGGTCACGGGCAAGCTCGAGCTTCGACTGCTCGGCAAATCATCCTCCGGAACGGCGTACCGCTTGCGCGACGGCGTTTTCGAAGTAACGGGAACGACAACCGCGTTCCTGTCCACCGAGGATCAGCCCGACGCGGACACTCTGCAGCTCGACTTGCCCGAGGGAAGCTATCAAGCTCTGCTACACCCCGGCTGGTACCTCGAACGGGAAACCGCCGATGGCACCTTAGCGTCGATCGAAGCCGTGCTGATTTCGGTCAACCCGACCCCCTTCAGCATCGAGGACCAACGAACCACCAGCGTTACATTTCGTTTCAAAGCCGGTGACGACATTCTCGAGCTTGGCAACGGCCAGCTCGCCATTGATATCGAGGTCGACGACACCGCTGGCGGCGCAGGGGGGAGCAGTGGGGCAGGGGGCAGCGGTGACGGAGGAGGGAGCAGTGGCGCAGGAGGCAGCACTCAAGGTGCGTCCTGCGCCGTAAACAGCGATTGCATTGATCCTGAAGTCTGCGTCGGAACACAGCCGGTCAAAGTCTGCGTTGCTCAGAACGACTATTGCGATGAAGTCTCCCGCTGCACCGGTAATTCAGCGGGGTGTGTCGACCACCGCTGTTTGCCTCCGCTCGGAATCGGCCAACCTTGCAGCACGGACGCGATGTGCGAGGCCGAAGCGTATTGCAGCGCGGGAATATGCGCACCGCGGACGCTATCCTGGGGAGACGAGTGCGCAGTGGCTTGGGACCCGGCCTGTATGCCTGGGCTCGTCTGCCAAATCGACCACAGCAGTTTCTCCTATCGTTGCTTGGGGCGCGTCTTTCGTTGCGAGCAGATTGGCTGTGACCCTGGCTATTTTCGCTCTTCGGTGGAAGCAGGGGAAGGGATTTTGCAGTGAAAGCGGCGTGATGACG
>CBINHN010000125.1:0-6388 GCA_966250485.1 uncultured Sorangium sp.
ACGAGCTGCGCTGAGCGTGCGGCCGTGTCGCGGGGGCTCGCCGCCGCGACACGCCGTTCAAGCGACGCCAGCGACGGCTTCGTCCGTGGCGGGCGTCGTCGACGCTTCGCGCGGGCCGTTGCCGCTGCGCGCGACGATCGAGTCGCTGCGCACCACCGCGGTCTCGTTCACCTTCACGCTGACGATGCGCGAGACGCCGGGTTCACCCATGGTGACGCCGTACAGCACGTCGACGCTCTGCATGGTCTTCTTGATGTGCGTGATCAAGATGAACTGCGAGTGCGACGTCATCGCGCGGACGATGTCGTTGTAACGGGTCACGTTGGCCTCGTCGAGCGGCGCGTCGACCTCGTCCAGCACGCAGAACGGGGAGGGGCGGTGTTGGAAGATCGCGAAGATCAGCGAGACGGCCGTGAGCGCCTTCTCACCACCGCTCAGCAGGTCGATGGTGCCGACCTTCTTGCCGGGCGGCTGCGCCATGATCTCGACGCCGCTGTTCAGCAGATCCTCGGGGTTGGTGAGCTGGAGCTCGGCGCGCCCGCCGCGGAACAGCTTGGAGAACGTCTTCTTGAACAGCGTGTTGACGAGCTCGAAGGTCTCGCGGAAGCGGCGCCGCGACTCTTTGTTCATGTGGCGGATGGCCTGATCCAGCTCCTCGAGGGCCTTCTCGATGTCCACCTTCTGATCGTTGAGCTCGCGGAAGCGGCGCTCGGCGTCCTCGTGCTCCGCCTTGGCGTCCAGGTTCACGGGACCCATGCGCTCGATGAGTTGGCTCAGCTCGTCGATGCGCCGACGATGCTCGGAGTCCGGCGCCGGTCGCGCGTGGTAGTCACCGACGACGCGCGCCAAATCCAAGCCGCGGAAGCGCTCGCGAATGCCCGTGAGCAGGTGATCGCGCTCGAGCTCGAGGCGCTGCACCGCCATCTCGTGCTTGCGCGCGCTCTCGTCGACCGCCGCGAGCTCGTCGCGCTGGCGGCGCAGCTCGGCTTCTTGATTGTTGAGCGTGCCGCGCACTCCCTCGAGCCGCTCGCGCGCTGCCGACAGCGCCTGGTGGGCGCTCTCCGCGTTGGCGGCGGCGCTGATGCGGCCCTCGCTGGCCAGCATGATTTGCGCTGCCGTCTCGCCGTAGCTGGCGGCGGCTTCGAGCAAATCACTGTTCAGGCGCTCGACGCGGGTGTGCAAATCGTTGAGCGTGTTCTCGACCCGCTCGCGACCGCTGCGGGCGCCGCCGAGCTGCTCCTTCACTTGCGCCAGGCGCACGCGCCGCTCGGTGACGAGCGAGGCCTGCGCCGCCACTCGCTCGCGCCACGCCGCGGCGTTCTCTTCGGCGCGGCCGAGCGCGTGTTGCAGCTGCTCCAGCTCGGCGCGTACGGAGTCGAGCTGGGCGCGCGCCTCCTCCTCGGTCGAGTGCGCCGCGTCCAGCACGCGGCCGATCTCTTCCAGGTCGACGTTGATGGCGGCGAGCCGCGCGTTGATGCGCGTGATGTCCGCGACGCAGCGCGACAGGTCTTTCTCGGCCGTGACGTGCGCGAGCTCACCCTGGTGCGCCTCCTGGCGCGCGCGATCGAGCGCGGTCGACACTTCACTGAGGCGTGCGCGCACTGCGTTGTGCTCACTGATGAGCCGCGCCTGGTCCGCTTCCAGGCGACTGAGCTCGCTCGCCAGCTGGTGCATTTCGCGCTTCTGCTCCAGCATGCCGGAGGCGACGTCGTCTCCGCTGCCGCCGCTCACGAGGCCGTTCGGCTGCGCGACGGTGCCGTCCAGCGCGACCGCGGTGACGCCAGCATGGCGCCGAACGAGCTCGGCCGCATCTTCCGGCGTGCGCACGAGCAACGCGTCGCCCACCAGCGCGCGCACGAGCGGCTCATCGCTATCGGCGTAGCGCAGCTGATCTGCGAGGCGGCCGAGCACCAACGGATCTGCGCCGGCCAGGTGGGCGCCGCCGGCGATGTAGCCCGGGTGGGCGGCGATGACATCGGCGCGTCCACGCCCGTCGCGCGCCAGCTCGGCGAGCAGCTCGAGCCCCGCGGCAGCGTCCGACACGACCACGGATTGCAGCTTCGTGCCGAGCAAACCCGCGACGGCCAGGGTCACGTCTTCCGGAACTTCGACGCGATCCGCCAGCATGCCGAGCACGCGTGGATCGTGCTTCGAGAGCAGCGCCCGCGCGCCGGCGCCCACGCCCTCTAGACGCCGGTGCAGATCTTCCAGCGCGCGCAGGCGATTGCGCCGACGGCCGACCTCGTTCTTGATGGCGTCGACAGCGCGCTCCCCCTCGAGCTGACGGCTGCGCAGCGACTCGATTTCGGCGCCGAGCGCCTCGCGCTCCGTCTGAGTGAGTCGTTTGCCTTCGGCGAGCTCCGCGACGCTCTTCTCGAGCGCGCTCTGCCGCGCGACGGTCGCGCTGAGCTCGCCTTCCAGGGTCTCGCGCTCTTGCGCGAGGCGATCGCGGCGCGCGCGCGCGTCCGCGACGCGATGCATCACGCCGTCGACCTTGGCTTCGAGCGCGGCAGCCTGCGCGCTGAGGGCTCCGGACTGTTTGCGCAGCGAGAGCACCTCTTCGTTGGCTTGCGTCTCTTCGCCTTGCAGCGCGCTGAGCGCTTCGGTCTCCGCGAGCGCATCGCTCTCGCGGGCGCGCTCTTCGGCGGACAGCTCGTTCACGCGGCTGACGAGCAGCGCGAGCTCGGAGTCGAGCTCGACGCGGCGAGCGCCCAGCTCATCGACCTCGGTCTGGCCGCCTTCGAGCCGCTGGTTGAGGTGCTTGAGACGGTCGCGAGCACGCTCGATTTCGGCGAGCAGCGTGGAGACCTCATTGTCGGCTTCGAACGCGCGCTGCGCGGCGCTCTCCGCCTCGGCCTCGATGGCGCCGGCTTCGGCGCGCGCGGTGTCGATGACGCTCTCCGCGCCGCGCAGGCGCTCTCGCAGCTCCGTGCCCGCGCTGGCGGCGGTCTCGTACGCGCTGCGCTCGACGCGATCCACGACGATGAGCTCGAGCAGGCGATGCGATGCGTCGTGGAGCACCAGGTCATCGAGCTCGCGGCGATATTCGATGAAGCGGTCGGCCTTGGCGACCTGCCGCTTCAACGACGCACGGTTGCGATCGATCTCGGCGACGATGTCGGTGATGCGCAGCAGGTTCTGCCGCGTCAGCTCCATCTTGCGTTCGGCCTGCTTCTTGCGCTGCTTGTACTTGGTGATGCCGGCCGCCTCTTCCAGAAATAGGCGGCGGTCTTCCGGGCGAGCGCTGACGATCTGCCCGATGCGGCCCTGCTCCACGATCGAGTAGGCCTTGGTGCCCACGCCGGTACCGAGGAAGAGCTCCGTGATGTCGCGCAGGCGAACCTGGGTCTTGTTGATCAGGTACTCGCTCGTCCCATCGCGGAACAGTCGGCGGGTGACCGCGATCTCCGGGTAGTCTTTGTATTCCAGCGGGAGGCTGGCGGCGTAGTCGGGGTTCGTGTTGTCGAAGGTGATGGTCACCTCCGCGAGCCCAGCGGCGCTGCGCGACTCAGAGCCATTGAAGATGACGTCTTCCATGGCGCGGCCGCGCAGGTGCTTCGCGCTCTGCTCGCCCAGGCACCAGCGGATCGCGTCGACGATGTTCGACTTGCCGCATCCGTTGGGGCCCACGATGCCGATGACGTCGTGGTCGAAGTGGATCACAGTGCGGTCCACGAAGGACTTGAAGCCTGCGATCTCGAGCTTCTTTATGTGCATCGATAGCTACCCTCAGCGACTCAGCGGTTATAGCAGCCTCGGCGTTCTCCCGGCGGCCGGCCGATCGAAGGCGCCTGGCTAGCTGGCGTCACGGCATGACATGTATCGTCACGCCAACCTTGGCTCTTTCTACGCGCCTGAACAGATGCGCACAAGGGCAAACGTACAGGGACGGAGCGGTTTTGGTGCGAATTCGTGTGGGGAGGTGGGGGCTCGCCGCGCCGGACGAAGGCCGCGCTGAGGGCGATGGCGGCTTGACTCCGAACCCCATCACTATCAGGGAAAGTGAGTTGACAGCTCGGCGTTCACGACTCATTCCGAGCAGGTAGAGGACCCCGAAGCATGACCTACGAGTACCTGTGCACGGCCTGCGGCCACGTTTGGGAGGCAGAGCAGTCCATTAGCGCAGCGCCATTGACGAGCTGCCCGACCTGCCAAAAGGACACCGCCAAGCGGCAAGTCTCCGGCGGCGCTGGCTTTATTCTCAAGGGAGGCGGTTGGTACGCGGACCTTTATGGCTCGTCCAAGTCGAGCAAGAAGGACGAGAGCAGCGCGTCGACGACCAAATCGAGCGACTCCACGGCTGAGGCGAGCAAGCCGAAGACGGAGACGAAGACCGAGTCGAGCAGCAGCTCTACGACGAGCACCACCGCTGCTTCGGCGAGCTGACGCATGGCGGACCGGCGTCGTGAAGTGCAGGAGCTCCGCGAGCGCATCACGCGCATCGACACGGAGATCTGCGAAAAGCTCGACGCGCGAGCGCGCGTCTCGCAGCAAATTCACACGCTGGTCGAGGCCGAGCCCACCGCGGACGGCGGCGAGCGCGAGTGGCTGGAAAAGCTCATCGCTGGCTCGACGGGCGACATGCCGGCCGAGAGTCTGCGCGCGATTTTTCGGCAGATTCGCGCGGCCGGCCGCGCGCTCGAGCAGACCGTGCGCGTCGCCGTCGCCGGGCACGAGGGCGGTTTTTGTCACGAGACGTGCTTGGAGGTGTTCGGCGTCACGACGCCCACCATCGAGTGCGGCTCGATCCCGGAGGCGCTCTCCGAGGTCTTGCGCGGTCGCGCCGCCTTCGCGATTTTTCCGTTCGAATCTACGATCGAAGGCCTCTCTCAGATCGCGCTGACGTCGCTCGCCGAGAGCGAGCTCGTGCTGGTCGGAGAGCGCTACAGCCCCGCCATCTATCACCTGATGTCGCGGGCGAACGACACGCAGAGCCTGGAGAAGGTGTACTCGACCGCCATCGCGCACGCGGCCTGTCAGCGCTTCTTGGATCAAGAGCTGCCGCGCGTGAGCGTGATCGACGTGCGCACCCCGCGCATCGCCGCTGAGCTGGCGCACGAGTCCGCCACCAGCGCGGCGCTGGTCGCCGAGTCGCGCGGTCGCAGCGCCGGCCTGGAAGTGCTGCGCCCCAACGTGGGGGACAGCGTGGATGTGCGCGTTCGCTACGGCATCGCGGGGCAGCGGCCGGCGGCGCGCACCGGGCAGGACATCTCGTGCATCCTGTTCAGCACGGAGAACCAGCCGGGCTCGCTCTACGATACGCTGCGGCACTTCGCCGAGCGCGGCATCAACCTGCGCAAGCTGCAGTCACTGCCGGCGCAGCGGGACGGCTTCGACTACTACTTTTACGTCGAGATTTCGGGTCACGCGTCCGACCGCTCGGTGGTGACGGCGGTGGAGGCCGTCAAGCGCAGCGTGCCGTACTTCCGGCTGCTCGGCTCGTTCCCGTCCGGTAACTGAAGCGCGCACGCCGGCGCGACGCGCGGCTCGGGCGGCGTGGTAGGCTGCGCCCCCTCATGATGCGTTCCATCGAGGTGCCCGTGGCCGAGCCCCGTCCGTCCATCCCCAGCTCGTCGCCGCGACAGCGGCTGGTCCTGCCCTCCGTCGAGAGCCTGGTCCCGTACGAGGGCGGTAAACCGATCGAGGAGCTGGCGCGCGAGCTCGGTGTCAGCGACGCGGTCAAGCTCGCGTCCAATGAGAACCCGCTGGGCCCGAGCCCCAAGGCCGTCGCGCGCCTGCGCGAGCTCGTGGACAGCGTGCACCTCTACCCGGACGGCGCCGCGTTTCGCCTCCGCGAAAAGATCGCGGCGGTGCTCGGCGTATCCATGGCCGAGGTGATCCAAGGCAACGGCTCCAACGAGCTGCTCGATCTGCTCGTGCGCACCTTCGCGACCTCCGAAGATCACATCGTGTTCGCGGAGCCGAGCTTCGTCGTCTACAAGATCTCCGCGCTCGCTTACGGCGTCCCGTTCACCGCGGTGCCGCTCCGTGACTTGACGCACGACCTCACGGCGATGGCGGCGGCGGTGACGGAGCGCACGCGGCTGCTGTTCGTGGCGAACCCCAATAACCCGACCGGCACGCACGTTGGCCTCGCCGCCGTGGAGAAGCTGCTCTCCAGCGTGCCGGAGCACGTCATCGTGGTGATGGACGAGGCTTACATCGAGTACGCGGACGCCGCGGATTTTCCAGATTCTCTGCGTTTGCGCGCGTTGCGCGAGCGGCTCGTGGTGGTGCGCACCTTCTCGAAGATTTATGGCCTCGCCGGGCTGCGCGTGGGGTACGCGGTCGGCCCGCAGCAGCTCATCGACTACATGAACCGCGTGCGCGCGCCGTTCAATGTGTCGTCGCTGGCGCAGCTCGCAGCGATCGCCGCGCTCGATGACAG
>CBINHN010000126.1:0-6340 GCA_966250485.1 uncultured Sorangium sp.
GAGGGATCCTTGCCGCTGAACGCGCCGCCGCCGTGACGGCCCATGCCGCCGTAGGAGTCCACGATGATCTTGCGTCCGGTGAGGCCTGCGTCGCCGAACGGTCCACCGATGACGAAGCGGCCCGTGGGGTTGATGAAGTACTTCGTCTTCTTGTCGAGCAGGCTGGCGGGGAGCGCCTTCTTGACCACCAGGTCCATCACGGCGTCCTTGAGCTGCTTGTACTTCACGTCGGGGGAGTGCTGCGTCGAGACGACTACCGTCTCGATGCGCTTCGGACGCCCGTCTTCGTACTCCATCGTGACCTGGCTCTTGCCATCGGGTCGCAGGAAGTTGACCTTCTTGCTCTTGCGGATGGCGGCGAGCTGACGGGTCAGCGCGTGCGCGTACATGATCGGCGCCGGCATCAGCTCCGGCGTCTCGTCGCTGGCGTAGCCGAACATCAGACCCTGGTCACCGGCGCCCTGATCCTTGAACAGGCCTTCGCCCTCGGTGACGCCCTGCGAGATGTCGGGCGACTGCGGCTCGACCGCGGTCAGCACGCCGCAGGTCTCGTAGTCGAAACCCATCGCCGAATCGGTGTAGCCGATGTCTTTGATGACGCCGCGCGCGATGCGACCGAAATCGATCGTGCTCTTCGTCGTGATCTCTCCCGCGACGACCACGAACCCGGTCTTGCACAGGGTTTCGCAGGCGACGCGGCTGCGCTTGTCGCCGGCGAGTGCGGCGTCCAGAACCGCGTCCGAGATGGCGTCGCAGATCTTGTCGGGGTGGCCTTCGGTAACGGACTCGGATGTGAAGAGATAGCTGCTCATCAAGTGCTCCATCGGCGCGGATTAGGGGGACAGGACTGCTGCCCAGTCGCCGACCAGGCGGCGGAAGCTAGCACGGAAGTTTCTGGTTCGGCCACGCCCAAGCGCGTGGAAACCGATCAGCTTCCTGAATCCTGCCTTGGGCGGCGCGGCACCGGTGAGCGCCGCAAACTCAGCCGCAGGACGCGCTCGCCCCGCACCAGGGTGAGCTTCACCGGCTCTCCCACCGAGCCGCTCAGGGCTTGATGCAGCTCTTTTGGCGTCATCGGGCGCACGTCGCGACCATCGATGAGTAAAATTTCGTCGCCCGCCGCCACCCCGCTCTCGGCCGCGGCCAGCCCGGGCGGTGCCTCGCGCACGACTAAAGTCCCGTCCTGCCGCTGCGCGAGCAGCGCGCCGATCGTCCCCTGTCGCGCGCCACACTGCGCCGCGAGCAAGAACGTCCCAGCCGCGAGGACCTTGGCGTTTTTCAGGGTACGGAAGAACAAGGCGCTCAGCTTACAATAGGGGGACCCCGCGCGCGGCTCCATAGGCGCGCCGAAAGCGTGACGCTCGCGCCGAGCGCGCGGGCCGCGCTCTCGGCCTTGCGTTCAGCAGCATCGTTTCTAGTCGGCTTGAAAGCGAGTGTGCTCATGATTTTCTCTTCCGCGGGTCCCGCGCTATCTCGGCGCCGCGACGCTCGCGCTGTCGCGCGTGCGCTCCCGAGCGCGAGCGCGCCATGAGCTCGACGCTCATCACGGGCTTTCATCAGGACGATGAAGGTCATTGGATCGCCGAGCTCGCCTGCGGACACACGCAGCACGTGCGGCACCGGCCGCCGTGGGAAAATCGCCCCTGGACTCAGACGGAGGCGGGGCGCAGCGCGCGGCTCGGCGAGCGCATCGAGTGCCCGCTTCACGTCATGCCGCTGCTACCGAACGACGTCCGCGCCTACCGCAGAACGAGCAGCTTCGACGAAGCGACGATTCCCGCCGGGCTGCTGACGAACCATCGCACGAAGCCAGGAGTATGGGGTCGCATCGTGGTCGAGAGCGGCACGCTCGAGTATTGGCTCGAGGCCGCCGCTGTTGGCTTCGTGCTCGATGAGCAGCACGTCGGCATCATCGAGCCCGAGGTGTCGCATCACGTGCGCGCGCTCGGCAGCGTGCGCTTCTACGTCGAGTTTTTGCGCCGCTCCGCGACGCCCTGAGCTGGCTCGCCGGGCTCGTCCGAGACGAGGGGTAACAGCTTCGAGGCATGCTCGCTCTCGGCGCACAGGCTGGTAAGCCTGGCGGCGAGCCAGTCCCGCTCTTCCGGCTCGAGCTCTCCGCGCAGCACCCCGATGCGGCCGTCCTGGGACCACAGCACGAGGGCGTCAGCGACGAGCTCGGGCAGAATCGGACCCGTGCCCGTGCGCCGGATAGGGCGACCAAAGACGAAGGCATCCACCGCCCAGGTTCCGCTCGACAGCTCGATGCGCAGCCGATCGGCGGCCGCGTTCGCCACGCGCAGTCCGAGCCCGATGGTCATGACCAAGACGAAGCCGAGGAACAGGTACGAGCGCACGTTGGCGAGCGCGCTCACCGCCACGAGCTGCACGGTGCCCAGCGCCAGCGCCCAGGCGTCCGCGGCCCAGGGCTCGGTGCCGGCGGCCGGCATTTCGAACGCGACGCGCGAACCCTCACGGCTCTCCACGATGCGGCCCGGAGCGCTCACTCCGCGCGTCAGGCCGCGGCGCGCCTTGCGCCACGTCTGCCACGCGAAGCGCGCGAGCACGCTCGCCGCCGTCCAGCCGACGAGCAGCGTCACCAGCAGCGCCCAGCGGCGCGCCGCAAGCAGCAGCACCACCGCGCCGAGCGCGGCGCAAGCCAGCATCAAGTTGGCATGTCGCGCCACGGCGCGGCGGTTGAGAAAAGGCTCGCTCACCATCACCTCGTTCACGGCTCTACGTCGCTTCGGCGCTTCACGCCATGAACGCGATTTCGCGCTCGACGACGGCGTCGCCGCGCTCTCCGCGCTCGGCCTGCTTCAACAGCCGCCAGATGTGGGGTCCCAGAAAATCCATCTCCGTGGACATGTATTGCTCGCCGCCGAAGCGCCGCACCGTAGCGCTTTGCTGCGCGAGCATGCGCGTGTCCTGCGCGAAGATGCGCAGCGCGATCGGCTCGAGCAGCGGGCGCAATAGCCAGCCGGGCAGCGGCGTGCGAAACGCGGCGACGGCGGTGAGCCGCGTCTCGAAGTCGGAGACGGGCGTGCAGAGGGCGGTCACGATGAAGTGCGTCTCCGCGCCGAGCCGGTACTCGACCTGCGCGATCGACGGAAGAAAGAAGCGGTCCCAATGTTCGACCAGGCCGCCGCTCGGCGAGAGCAAGCGGCCAACCACGCCGGAGGGGCGCGGCTCGCCGCGATACTCGGCCTCCACACCTTCCGCGCTGCGTCGCACCCGCACGCGCACCTCGTGGCGTTCGCCGCCGCGAAACAAGCCGCGGTGCAGGAACGCGGTATGCGGGACGTCGAGCGCGTTCTCGAGCGTCGCGTGCAGGGTCCCCGGCGCGCTGACCTCGCGCACGACCACGGAGTACTTCGCGTAGCTCTCGAGTCCGACTCGAAACGGCTCGCTCGAGGGCTGCTCGTCGAGCGCGGGGTACACCCAAACCAAGCCTTCTTGTTCGCGCACCTCGGCGCGTGGACAGCGCCGCTCGCGCGATAGGTCGCCGTCGAGTAGCCCGGGGACGTTGCGACACTGGCCCGCGCCGTCGAACTGCCAGCCGTGGTAGGCGCACTCGAGCCGTCCCTCAGGCGTTACTCGGCCGAGCGACAACGGCACGTTGCGATGCGGGCAGCGATCGAGGAGCGCTCGAGCGGCGCCGCTGCCGTCGCGAAATAGTACGAGCGGGACGCCGAGCACGTCGCGCGCGAGCGGCTCTCGCGACAGGTCCCCGCTGCGGCACGCGACGTACCAATGACGTGTGAGCCGCGCCACCGAGAGGTGTCCCTTCGTGAGCGGCGGAGTGAGCACGGGCTGCACCCGCGAGAGCTTGCCACGCGGCCGGAGCGCGGGAAACAGGGCTTGCGCGTCGGAGTCGCCCCTCGCATATTGAAGCTTTCCGCCGCCAAAAAAGGCGCGCTTCTCAGGAGGATTTCGTGGTCGACAAGAACACAGCGGGCTTCATGCGATCCTTGTGCTTGGGACAGATCGAAGAAGCCATCGTCCTGCCATTCCCCGAAATCCCGGCCGCTGAGAAGGAGACGTTGCGCGGTGTCGTCAGCTCCTTGGATCAGCTGCTCGGGCCGCGCGAGCAAGACTTCAGGAAGTGGGACCGTGAAGGCGCGTTCCCGCCCGAGTTCATCGAGGAGCTGAAGCAGTTCGGTTTGTTCGGGCTGGTGATTCCAGAGGAGAGCGGCGGCATCGGCTTCGGCAGCGCCGCCTACTCGCGCACCTTGCAAGAGGTCGCCACGTACGACGCCTCCGTCGCCGTCACGATCGGCGCGCACAGCTCGATCGGCATGCGCGGCCTGCTGCTGTTCGGCAGCGACGAGCAGAAGAAGCGTTATTACCCGCAGCTCGCGAGCGGCGAGATGATCGCGGCGTTCTGTCTCACCGAGCCCGGCAGCGGCTCGGATGCGGCGTCCATCAAGACGAGCGCGGTGCGCGACGGCGACTCGTGGCTGCTGAACGGCAACAAGATTTGGATCACCAACGGCGGCATCGCGGACTTCTTCACCGTGTTCGCCAAGACCGGCAAGCCCGATGAGCGCAGCCACCTGAGCGCGTTCATCGTGACGCGCGACATGCCGGGAGTCAGCACTGGTCCGCACGAAGACAAGATGGGTATCCGCGCCAGCTCCACCACCACCGTGCATTTCGACAACGTGCGCGTGCCGGCTGCGAACCTGCTCGGCGAGGAAGGCAAGGGCTTCAAGGTCGCGATGATGATCTTGAACTCCGGCCGCACCGGCCTCGGCGGCGGCTCGGTGGGTGGGATGAAGCGGCTGATCCGGCTCGCGACGGCGCAGGCCAAGGGCCGCGTGCAGTTCGGCAAGCCGATCTCCGAGTTCGGCCTGATCAAGCAAAAAGTCGGGCAAATGGTGGTGGATTGCTACGCCACGGAGGCGGCGGTATCGATGGTCGCGGGGCTCATCGATCAGGGCTACAAGGACTACGCCGTCGAGGCCGCGATCAGCAAGGTGTTCGCCAGCGAAGCGTTGAACCGTACTGCGGACGAAGCGCTGCAGATCGCCGCGGGCAACGGCTACATGTGCGAGTACCCGTACGAGCGCATCGTGCGTGACAGCCGTATCAACCGCATCTTCGAGGGCACCAACGAGATCTTGCGGTTGTTCATCGCGCTCACCGCCATGAACGACGTCGGCCAGAGCTTGCGGGAGCTCTCGAAATCGCTGGAGGGCGCGTTCACGGATCCGATCAAGGGCTTCGGCGTGCTGAGCGAGTACGCGCTGCGTCGGGTGTCGCTCGCTACCGGCATCAACCGCGAGGGCACCACGTTCACGCGCTTGCACCCCGAGCTCAAGGCGCTCGCGGGCAGCGTGGAGGACTCCGTGCGCGATCTCGCGTCGGCGGTCGATCGCCTGTTGCGCAAGCACGGCCGTGACATCGTGGAGAAGCAGTTCGCCACGCGCCGGCTCGGCGACATCATGATCGACCTGTTCGTCTCGGTGTGCGTGTTGTCGCGCGTGGACGCCGCGCTCCGGTCGCAGGGGCTAGAAAAGAGCGCGCGTGAGCTCGACATCGCGAAGACCTTCGTCGCGCAGGCCCGCAAGCGCGTGCGCCACAACATGGCAGAGATCGACTCGAACGAGGACGAGGCCATCAAGGCTCTGGCGGACCAGGCGTTCGAGGCAGAGAAATTCGTCTGGGATACCCTCTAACAGTCGTCACTGCTGGCCGTTGGGCCGGTCGACGCACTTCGTGCGCACGGGGGCTTGAAACTCAAAAAAATGCTGGTAGTGTCGCGGCCCCTTCGGACAGCTTACTTCGTACTCAGAAAACTTAAAGTTCGCCGACTTAGCTCAGTGGTAGAGCACGGCTTTCGTAAAGCTGAGGTCGTGAGTTCAAGTCTCACAGTCGGCTCCAAGGGTCTCGCGGATCCAACCCAAGGGAGTTTGCGCCGCCAGACAAGGGGCAGTCGCGGCGCAGCTACGTCGCGCCGCATCGACGGCGCGCCCTAGCGCTGCTCAGGTACACCCGACGCGCTCGCTGCTGAGCACCAAGTCGTCCGCCCACACGTCCGCGGTGTAGCCGCTGAAGCTCTGCCAGCCAATGATGCACTCGACGAACTTCCCGCTCAGGAAGGTCGCGGGCATCGGGGCGTGCCACTGATCAGGCCCGGTGATTTTGTGCACTTCAGTGCCGTCGGCCCAGGCGTAAAACTCGTGGGTCGGCTTGTCGCCGAGAAACGCGGCCTCGAGGCACACCCACTTCTCTTTCGGGATGCTCATGCCTTTGTTCCAGAACTGGCAGCGCTTCGACACGATGACGACGTTCGGGCCGGGAGCCTACGGCTGGCTGGTGGGCGTAAACCTGCAGCCTT
>CBINHN010000127.1:0-6088 GCA_966250485.1 uncultured Sorangium sp.
GGCCTCGCCGGGCGGCGGCTCTGCGCGCTCACTCTCGAACGCCAGTGGGTCAGAGAGGAAAGTTGTGAGCGGCTCCGGCTCCGCCCCTTCGCTCTCCGCGATCAAGCGATGAAGCTCCACGTCCTTGAAGACTACCGTGCCCGGACCCGACGTCGAAACCCGCATTTCCGCGGTATACAACACTCCGGGCTGCGGGTTCTCGACCGTGAACGACAACAACCCATCGCCGAGGTCTACGCCGCTCTCGAGCTCGAAGGTGAGCGGTTTGCCCGTCGAGGGCGTGATGACGAGCGTTGCGTGCGCTGGAATGTCATCGAATAGCGGCGGATGAATCCCGATCGTTGCGCCCGCGGGGAGCGGCGGAGGATTGTTTGGGGTAATGGCGACATCGAGCACATCATTGACGTCGAAGTCCGCCTCGTCGCTGCCCCCCACCTCGAGCTTCGCGCGGATCTCCATGAAGCGAAAGCGCTCGGCATCGAGCTTGATGACGATCTGCTGCTGGCCCGGCGGGACATTGCGGAAGTCAGGAGAGCCGAACGCGAAGCGTAGTACCCGACGGCTCGTCGCGCCCTCGGGTGCCTCCTCTTCTGCTGCGGGATCGACGGACATGCCCTTGCGCGTTCCATCCTCCGCTGGCGTCGCCGAGAAGACGGGCGTCGCCGCGTCGGCGAAGGTGAGCTCTCCCTCCAACACGGCCAGCGTTCGCTGCTCCGTATTTACAGCCTGACGCGCGGCATCCAGAAACGACATCTCGAGTGTCAGCTTGGCGGACACGCTAGAGCCGACTGGCACCTTGGATGTTCCCTGTCCGCGGCGGGCCAGGCGGATCAGCGCGCCATCGCTCGAGCGGCGCGACGCATTGCCGCCCTGGCGGCTCAGCGGTGAGAACTGAATCCGGAGCGAACGGGGCACGCTCCATATCCTACCCAAGTTCGCCCAGCCGAACGCGGCAATCTCCGCCTCGATCCAGCGAAACGGTGCCGGGGACTGGTGTCCGCCTCAGCCGGGTCGTGCTACGGCTCGCCGGCCATGAGTCGTATTTACCGTTCGTTACCGCCTGAGGGCACGCGCCCCACGAGATGCGGGTCCTTCACGTCGTGACCTGCCGCACGCTCCAGGCGTGAGAAGGCATGACGGACTGCGCCGCGCACACTCGCGCCAGGAAGCAGCGGTCGGCCACCGTCCATCAGCAGCGCGCGATCGGTGCTTAGCACCTCGGGTGTCTGCGCGATCGTCCACCACGCGGGCTTGGCCCACTGGCCGTCACCGGTCGGCTGCACAGCGCGCTCGGCGTCGTGCGGGCCGACGGCGAACATGTCGAGCCCCCACGCGGCTTCATCGGGCTGGGGCTTGTACTCGCCGAACGAGACGTTCACGTCGAGCGTGCGGAAGCACCACGAGCGTGTCGGCGAGACGGTGGGCACGGAGGCCATCGCGGCGGGCAACGTCGTGCGGCCCGACTTCACCCACATCTCGTAGGCCGCCTCGTCGAAGCGGTACGCCCTCAGCCCTTCGAGGTGACACCAGCCAAGACCACGCGCGGCCCCGCCCCCGAGCCAGCAGCGCCCCTTGGCCCAATGCTCGGCGAGCACGTAGCCGCGCGAGCTAGCTTTCCCCCGCTACCGACGCCCGGATCGACGTGCTCATTGCTCGGATCCGCCGAAAGCTGCGCCGAGCTAATTTCTTTCGGGCTTCTGCTCGACGTCGTCCAGCTTGAATGTGGGCTTGCGCTCCGGATCGCAGTCGGGAGGCGGTCCAAAGCCGTCAGCAACGAACGTGTACTCGAGTGAACCGCTGCCTTTGGCTTTCTCGCTGTCCACCGCGATGCGCACGACGTGCTGCCCCTTGCGCGACGGTGTGCAATACGAGAGCAGGTAAAAGCGCTTGGAATGCGCCTCGATCTTCGCGGCGATGCGCTCGAACGACTCCTTGACCTTGGCTCGGTCGCTGCCCTCCTCCGTGCCGTCACGCCCGATGTCACTGAGCTGTGCGCTCTCGAGCTCGGCGGGATCGCCGATGCCGATCGCGAACCTCTCGTAGTGCGCGTACTGTTCCTTGTTGATCTGCTCGTTCATTTCGTCACGCGAGACGAGGCTCGCGCGGTCGGCGCCATCCGAGAACACCACGAGAGTGCCGAACTTGAGCGGCTTCTTCTCTTTATCGAGCCCTTCCTTGAGAATCTCCAAGCCCTGTACCACCGCACCGTGGAGGTTCGTCGATGGGTCCTTTGGCTTGAATGAGCGGAGCCCCTCGAGCCCGCCCTTGACCGAACCTTCCGCCTCCGTGAACGGGACAACGGAGTGGATCTTCTTGGAACCGTCGAAGGCATAGACCCCGACCTTCTGCGCCTTGCCGACGCGCTCACTGAAGAGCTGCGCGGCGTCGACAACCTGATCGATTTGACCGGACTCCGTGATGCTCGCGCTCACGTCGAGCAGGAGCAGCGTGTACATCACGGCGGCAACATCGGGGTTTTGGATCGTCTGCTTGCTCTCGAACTGGGAGACCAGCTTGTCGTCTTCGTAGATCTTGAAATCCCTGGCCTCGAGTCCGCCGACTGGGTCCTCGCCGCGCTCTACCGTGAAGAAGACCCAGACGTTGTTCGGCTTCTTCTGCTCGGAGTTGATCCTGGTAACGGTGAGCCCGCCTCCTCCGCAACCAATGGTGCATAGCGGGACGACTAGTGACAGGACTGTCCAAAAGACGCGCAGCGAATGAATCATGGCACCTCGCACGGAAGTATCGGAAGTCGTCACACGCTAGCAGAGCTCATCAGCTCGCGGCGCGTGTTCTTGGCGTGTACGGGTGCTCGTCACGACGGTTGATCGCGTGCTCCGCCGTGCGACGAGTGCTCACGGTGTGTGGCGCGAGCGTTATCCGGGCTTGGGCTCACACGCCTGCCGGTCCGCTGCGAGACAGAAACGCATGAACTCCCGGTCGGACAGTAGTTCGTCTCGCAGCCTCGCCATCAAAACGTTACGGGCCGTCGGTGCCGCGAGCGGCTACACTGTCGTCAGCCCGCGCCCTCGCGCGGCGGAACGAGGCACTCGATGCAACCCAATTATCAATATGCGGATTTTGCTCGCGGCACCGGCGCTGTCGATGCGCGGGCGCGGTTCATCACGCGCACCTACAATCACGTGTTTGGCGCGATCGTCGCCTTCGGGCTGATCGAGATCGCGCTCTTCAAGCTCGGCTTGGCTCAGCCCATCGCCCGCGCGATGCTCGGGACCAGCTGGCTCTTGGTGCTCGGCGGCTACATGTTGGCGAGCTGGCTCGCTACGCGCGTGGCGCATACCGCGCGCTCTCTGCCTGCCGAGTACGCTGCGCTCGGCGGCTACGTTGTCGCGCAGGCGTTGATCTTCGTGCCGCTCCTCGTCGTTGCTGACTCGATCGCGCCTGGAGTAATCTCGAGCGCCGCGCTGGTCTCGTTCGTTGGTTTCGCGGGCCTGACTGGAATTGCGTTCTACACGCGCAAGGACTTCTCGCTTCTCCGCGCGCTTTTGCTGTGGGGCGGCGTCGGCGCGATGGTGCTGATCGTGGCGAGCGTCATCTTCGGCTTCGCGCTCGGCACGTTTTTCTCGGTGGCGATGGTGGTCTTCGCCGGCGCGGCCATTCTCTACGACACCTCCAACGTCATTCATCACTTCCCAGAGGATCGCCACGTCGGGGCGGCGCTCGAGCTCTTCGCGTCGGTTGCGCTCCTGTTCTGGTACGTGCTGCGGCTCTTCATCTCGTTGCGCGAGTAGCCAGCTCAGCGTCGCCGCCGCTCGGCTTCCGCTGCACCGCGCAGCATTTGCGTGAGCTTCGAACCCAATGCGCGTTTGGAGCTGCGAGGCCACGCCAAGTGCCTAGGCACGGTATCGCGCAGCGCGGCATGGTGGATGCATGTCGCTCGCGAGAGGACGAGCGATGTCTACCATGAAAGCTGCCGTATTCGAGGGCAAAGGGTCTATCAAGCTTCGCCAGGTGCCAAAGCCGAAGCCTGGCATCGGGGAAGCTTTGATCAGGGTAACCCTGACCACCATTTGTGGAACTGATATTCATATTCTCCGCGGTGAGTACCCCGTTCGTGCTGGCCTCGTCGTTGGCCATGAGCCTGTGGGGGTGATCGAGGAGATCGGGCCCGGCGTGTTGGGCTACGAAGCGGGTGATCGAGTCATCGTCGGCGCCATCACTCCGTGCGGCCAATGCCGCGCTTGTCTGTCAGGGACTCCGGCGCAATGCAGCCATATGGCCGAGGGGTACGAGGCCGTCGGCGGCTGGCGTTTCGGGAACACCATCGATGGCTGCCAAGCGGAGTACGTCCTCGTGCCCAATGCGCAGGCAAATCTAGCCAAGATCCCCGCCGGGCTCCGCGACGAGGACGTAGTTCTATGCCCAGACATCATGTCGACGGGTTTCTCGGCTTCCGAGCGCGCCGGCGTGCGGTTGGGCGATGCAGTAGCCGTCTTTGCTCAAGGGCCAATCGGACTCTGCGCGACCGCGGGCGCCAAGCTGAGCGGAGCGTCGCTGGTCATCGGGATCGACAGAGTGCCTGCGCGTCTCGAGATGGCCAAGCGCATGGGCGCGGACGTCGTGCTGAACTACGAAGAGCAGGACGTCGTCGCCGAGATCAGAAAGTTGACCGGCGGCGGCGCGGATGTAGCGATCGAAGCGCTGGGAACTCAGTCCACCTTCGAGAACGCGCTGCGTGCGATTCGCCCTGGCGGGACACTATCCAGTCTTGGCGTTTACTCGGGACATCTATCGTTGCCGCTCGAACCGTTTGCAGCCGGTCTCGGTGACCACACCATCGTCACTTCGCTCTGCCCAGGGGGAAAGGAGCGGATGCGGCGCCTGATGAGTATCGTCGCGGCGCGCCGAGCGCCTTTCGGAGCGCTGGTAACGCATTCATTCTCTCTCGACCAGCTGGAGGAGGCGTATGAGCTCTTTGCACAACAACGAGATGGTGTTTTGAAGGTCGCGATCCGGCCCTGAAGAGAGCTTCCTAACCAGCCGACGCTTACGCAAGCGCGCTCAGTCGCTGAGCAAGAGCGGCGGGTCCAGGACCGACGTCTGCGTAGCTGGCTACTCTTGCGCAACTCCTGCGCCGCGAGCGTCGGATTACGCATGCTTTGCACCGGCGCGGAAGCGAAATGCGCGCTGGGCCAGGTCCTGCGCGCTCAGAGCAGCCAGCTGTTAGTGTTGGAATGGTGCTTGCTCTCGGTGTGGCAACGTGACCTATTTTCGCGATTTAGGCCTGCGATGATCAGCGGCAGAGCGGCGGAGCTACCGCAAAAAAACGCGCTGGAGCCGCCGCCAGATCCGGTCGCCCATTACTGGTCCTTGAGCGTTGAGGAGCTAGCGGCTGAGTTGCAGTCGGGCGCCAATGGCCTTTCGCGCACGGAGGCACGGCGACGCCTGCTACGCTTCGGGCCGAACGAGCTTCGGGCGCACGCGGCTCGCTCCAGCCTTCGTGTGCTCGGAAACCAGCTACGAAGTCCGTTGCTGCTGTTGCTGGTTTTCGCGGCTGTCTTGTCTGTCGGGACTGGGCAATGGATCGACGCGACCATCGTTCTCTTGATCGTGCTGTGTACGGTCGTCATCGGCTATCGTCGCGAGTATAAGGCTGAAACTGCGTATCCGGTGCGTAGACCCCGTTCTTCCGCCGAGCGTCGCGCTTGGTGCATTGTGGCGCGTGCATGAAAGAGAAGACGCGGGCGACATGGTTGGGGCGGATCGAAGAGTGGCGGCGAAGTGGGAAGACGGCCGAGGAATTCGCAGCGGGACAGCCGTTTTCGGGTGGCACGCTGACGTGGCGGGCCAGTCAGCTGCGGCGCCGTGTCGTACCCGTGGCTGATCAGCTGCCCGTCTGGGCGCGTCATGGTCTTCAGAGCGCGGTGCACGTCGTAATCATAGCTCGTTACGGACACCGGGAGGCCGAGGCCATCGGCGGTGGCGCGTATTCCGACGTGAGGTTCACCGGCGAATAGCTCATCGAATGAGTCGGCTTCCCCGGCGGGGTCACCGATTGCAGGTTTCCATTCTGATCCCAGCTCGTCAGCGTGGTGGCTCCGCTCAGGGTCTCGCTCAGCGCTCGGCC
>CBINHN010000128.1:0-5851 GCA_966250485.1 uncultured Sorangium sp.
TTAATGCCCGGATCACGCCACGAGCTCGCGGCCCCTACGTCCACTTCATCTGTGGCAAGCCACTCCAACTCCTCAGCAAACAGTCTGGCTCTTTGGATGATCGGTGCGGTGCTCAGCACGAGACGGGCGCCAGCGTCTTTCGCAATCCGCTGCAGCCGCGTCGCTTGGCGCGCGTTCAGCGGCGGATATGCGGGAACCGCCAGCGCACCCGCATACAAGCAACCAAAGAATCCCGCGATGTACTCGAGCCCCGGCGCGTACAGAAGAAGAACCGGCGAGCGAGCAACGTTGCGCTCGGAGATAAGAGTTGCAATCGCTCGCGCTCGCGCGTCGAGCTCGCCATAGGCGAGGTGAGTTTCTGTGTCTTCATTGTCGGCGGCGAACGTGCATACCACGCGCTCCGAACATTCGTTCGCTCTCGCGCGCAGCACCTCGACCAACGTGGACCAAGTCCCCGATGGTTCAGCGATCAAATCTTCACTCGACATGGTCGCGAGCACTCAAAGCAGTTGGCGGAGCAAGTCTCTCCGTGCGAGAACCTTGCGTCCATCTGCCCCCCAGGGTCAAAGACGAGATTCGTATAGGACACATCGGGTCAACCCTATCCGACAGGCCTGGCCGATAAGCTCAGGCTGCAGCATCGAGCAGGGTTCGCGACGCCGATCGAAGGTGCATGCAATGTACGAATTCGGTATTGCCGAATCAGCGGCTCGCCTTATAAACGCGCTCGGAATCGGTAGCCGCATGCCCGAGACAAAAATGCAGCGGGTGCCAACGGAGAAGAACCGCTGGCTGACGGAGCGTCGCGTTCGCCGCAGGATCGTAGGTTGCGCGCTATTCTTCGGGGCGCTCACCGCAGGCGCCGCGAGCGCCTGGGCCCAAGCGCCCGGTTGGCCCGCATCGTCTCCAGAGACCAGCGCAAGAACCCCAACCCTCCAACCTCCCGAGATCGTTCACTTCGAAAAGGCCGATTACCCGCGCGAGGCCTGGGAGCAAGGGCTCGAAGCGGACGTCGTCTTGTCGCTCGACATCGACGAAAACGGTCAGGTCACGCGTGCCGACATCGCGCAACCTGCCGGGCATGGCTTCGATGAAGCGGCTCAGCAGGCAGCGCTGAAGTTTGTATTCAACCCCGCGCGCCGCGGCGATCGCGCCGTCAAGTCGCGCATTCTCTATCGCTACTCCTTTCACGCGGAAAAGCCGCCAGCAGCGCCCGTCGAAGAGAAGCCCAAGTTCGGACGCTTGTCGGGAATCGTCGGCATCGCCAGCAGCAAAGCCGCACTCGCCAGCGCTCGAGTCTCCATCCGCCGCGATGGCAAGCTCGTCGCCGAGACGCAAGCAGACGCCACGGGCCGCTTTCAACTGCCCGAGCTTCCGCCCGGTCACTACCAAGTACGCGTCGAAGCCGAGGGCTTCGAACCCTTGACGGCGGAGGAAGACAGTGTGGCCGGTGAAGAGACCTCGGTGAAGTACGGTCTCCTTCCGGCTGAAGAGGAAGGCGTCAGCGTCGTCGTACAAGGAGAGCGGCCAACGCGCGAAGTCACGCGGCGGGCCATGGTCCGTCGCGAGCTGTCACGCATTCCTGGCACCTCCGGCGACGCGCTGCGTGCGCTCCAGAACCTTCCTGGGGTCGCTCGCCCGCCCTCACTCTCGGGTCTCCTGGTTGTGCGCGGCAACGCGGATCGAACTACGCCCGTTCTGGTCGACGGCCTATGGGTGCCGAATATCTATCACTTCGGTGGGCTTTCGAGCGTGGTGCCGACCGAAATGCTCGACGAGGTCAACTTCTATCCGGGCAACTTCTCCGCGCGCTACGGCCGCGCGCTTGCGGGCGTCGTCGACGCACACCTTCGCGAGACGCGTCAGGACGGACGCTACCATGGGCTCGTTCAGCTCGATCTCATTGATGCCCGTCTGATGGCCGAAGGCCCGGTACCCGGCCTCAAGGGTTGGAACTTCATCGGCGGGCTTCGCCGAAGCCATGTGGACGCTTGGCTCGCACCTCTGATTGAAAACAAGGACACCGACATCACTGCGGCGCCCGTTTACTACGACTATCAACTCATCTTCGACCGGCGGCCGTCCGAGAACAGCTACCTTCGCATCGGTTTCATCGGCTTCGATGACCGCTTCCGCCTCGTCAACGAGAGCGCCTCGACGAGCGGTCAGTTCGACACCATCAACTCTACGATGGGCTTGGGCGTCATCTACGACGCCCGTCTTTCACCTAACGCACGGTTTCACCTCACGCTGAGCCTCGGTCGCAACCGCGTACGTTTCGCGATCAGCACAACGTCATTCGACACCACGGCCTACGCCAACATCCTGCGCAGCGAGCTCGAGTGGCGCCTGCAGCGCAACGTCACGTTGCGAACCGGCGTCGACTCCTTGGTGGCGCCCTACCACGTGGAGGGCCAATTTCCCGAAGCTGCCGCGGCGAACGCCCCGAGCATGAACTCACCGCTCGTGGCTCCGGCCCAACTATTCAACCACGACGCCCTCATCTTCTTTCCGGCCATCTATGCCGAGATGGACATGCGGCCGAGCCGGCGCATGCAAATCGTGAGCGGCGTGCGCGGCGACTACACGCTCCAAACCGGGCGCGTCGACGTGGCACCCCGCCTCACCGCCCGCTACGACCTCGTTCCGCAATTTCCGCGCACGACGCTGAAAGCGGGAAGCGGGCTCTTCTTCCAGGCGCCGGACCTGCTCGAACTCGTGATGAAGGATGAAGAGACCAAGCTGAGGTCCCAGCGTTCCTTTCAAAATTCCGTGGGGATCGAGCAGCAGCTCAGCTCGCAGGCGAAGGTGTCCGTGGAGGGCTTCTTCAACCTGCTCGATAATCTCATTACTCGCAGCGCCGCTCCAGACGGCTCCTTGCGTTATAACAACCTCGGACGCGGCCGCATCTTCGGCTCCGAGTTCATGCTCCGCTACGAGGCCGATGAACGCTTCTTCGGTTGGCTCTCGTACACGCTGTCCCGTTCGGAGCGCACCTGGGTTCCCGGCGGCCCCTCGACCCTCTTCTCGCTGGATCAGACGCATATCCTTACCGCGCTCGGCAGCTACGACTTCGGTCGCGGTTGGGAAGTCGGGCTCCGTTACCGCTACGTGTCCGGCAATCTCTACACGCCCTGTAACGGTTCGGTCTTCAGCGGCATCGCGACGTCCTACCTATGCGTGAGCGGACCCGAGTTCAGCAAGCGCCTCGCGCCGTTTCATCAGCTCGATCTGCGGGTCGACAAGCGCTGGAAGTTCGCAAATTGGAGCCTCTCCGCTTACCTCGACCTCATCAACGCTTACAACCGGAAGAACCCGGATTTCATTCAATACCGGTACGACTACCAGCAAAGCCAAGGTCAAACCGGCAGCTTGCCCATTGTGCCGAGCCTCGGCCTACGAGGAGAGTTCTGATGCGCAAGTACAACGTCTTTGCGCTGTTCGCGAGCTACGCCCTCCGCGTCGCAGTGGTTCCCTGCATCGCGCTGACAGCCTGTACATCGGACTTCGAGGCGCCGTCAGCAATTCGCGGTTTGCGCGTACTCGCCCTCCGTTCGGAGCCGGCGTCCGGGACCCCCGGTGAGACGGTCAAGATCCAGCTGCTCGCGGCGGACGGCGGTGTGGCTCCTGGTGACGCACCCCGCCACGTCGAGCTCGTTTGGATCGGTGGCTGTCACAATCCCCCGACGCGACAGTTCTACGCCTGCTATCCATTCCTCGGCGCGGTCGCGAGCGCGCTGGACTCGACGGCGATCGCGACTCCGCCGTCACGCTTTCCTCCTGGAATTTTCAAAGCGTCATCCTTCACGTTGCCCGCCAAGGATGAGGCTGCGTTCGACTTCGTGCTGCCGGCAGATGTTCTGAGCGCGGCCCCGCACGCGAGTCGAGACGCCATTCACTTCGGCGTCAGCTACACCTTCTTCGCGCTCTGCGCGGGCGAGCTTCGTCCAAACCCAGAGCTCACGGATCGGATTCCGTTCGACTGCTTCGTTCCAGGAACCCAAGAGAAACTCGGATACCGGGACTTCGTTACGGGTTTTGCGACGCTCTACACCTACGAAGGCCTCCAAAACACGAACCCGGTCATCTCCAGCCTCACCTTCAACGGCGTGGACACGGCGTCGTTCGCCGTGCCGTGCGAAACGGATGCTGACTGCGCCCACCTGGTCGCCCCTGAATCGCAGGGCTTCGGTGCGGTGTGCAGCTCACGGCTCTGCGCGCCGCGCGTGAGCGCCTGCAAGCACGACGGCTGCCCCGAGTATTTGGTGACGCCGCACCTTGCAAGCGGAACCGCCGAACCGTTGCCGGAGGGCGGGACGGAAGTCACTTGGGCCAATTTCTACGCCACGCAAGGCAGCTTCGAAGCCGACACGGAGCTCCTCAATGATCGGAGCGCGGGTTGGCTTGGCGAGCGAGGCACGAACTTCAAGGCACCCGCCGCGGCGGCAGATTTCGTCGATCTATGGGTCACGGTGAATGATCAACGCGGGGGTGCGGCCTGGCAATCAGTGCGCATCGTCGTGGGCGACTAGAAAGGATACCAGCGATGAAACGATCTTGGTCTCTCAACTCGTTGTTCGCACGAAAAGCCTGCCCAATTCCAGCGAACGGGGCGCGAAAGCCGGAGCCCCTCGCCCGACACCTGATCCCGCTCGCCGGCTTCGTGCTCCCCACGGTCATAATCGGCTACGGCTTCGTCATTCCCAAGAGCTGCATTGCCGGTATCAACGAGCTGAGCGTAGGGTTCGCAACGACGATCCTCGGGGCCTGCATCACGTACGTACTGGGAGTTCGCGCCGCCCTCCGCGCCAGCGCGAAGCAGCAGCGATGAAGCGCCCCGATTTCATCGCGCGCCAAGCCCGCCAACCGAGCGGCGTCCTGGGCTGGCTCATTGCAAAGATCATGACGGCGGAGACCAAGGAGCTGAACGAAGCGACGCTTCAAACACTCGACCTCCAACCTACGGATAGCGTGCTCGACATCGGCTTCGGCCACGGTCGCACCATCCAACGCGCCGCGTCGCTCGTCACGAGCGGACGCATCGTCGGCATCGACTTTTCAGAGACCATGGTCAACACGGCCAAGCGCCGCTGCCGCACCTTGATCCAGAACGGGCGCGTTCAGCTCGAGCTCGGCGACAGCGCTCGCCTCCCCTTCCCCGGCGCGAGCTTCGACAAGATCTACAGCGTCCACACCATCTACTTTTGGGCAAATCCGATGGACCAACTGCGCGAGATTCATCGCGTGGCCCGACCCGGTGGGCGCCTGGCCCTTGGAGTGCGAAAGAAGTCCGACGACGCCGGAACCAGTAACTTTCCGGGCAGCGTGTACACCTTCTACGAGACAAAGCAGATCCTCGACATGCTGACCGCGAGCGGGTTTGCGAACGGTAGGATCGCGGCGGTGACGGGTGACGCTCACTTCGAAGTCCTCGTTGCCGAGCGTTCCTGAATGCCCTCGAGCCATCGAGGAGCCCGCTGTGAGCGAAGCTGCGCCGATCTATCTCGACCACAACGCCACCACGCCGATTCTTCCGGAGGTGTTGGAGGCGATGCTCCCCTTTCTCCGTGAGCACTTCGGCAATCCGTCGAGACGGTGCCGTGGCCGGGCTCGCTGTACACCCAGATGTTGCCCAGCATGCCTTTCGGCGAGCGCGCCCGTCGCGCGGTGCAGCACGCGCGTGAGACGTTTTGCCATAGCGGTCTTCGAGCACTTCGAGGAGGTCACGGCGCTCGACGTCGGTCATCGGCGCGAGCAGGAAGTCGTCGAGTTATGTGGAGCTTCACATAACTCGATTCATGTGGAGTACCTACTTATGTGGAGTCGTCGGTCGCGGACAGGCCAGCAACCG
>CBINHN010000129.1:0-5710 GCA_966250485.1 uncultured Sorangium sp.
GGCGGCGCTCCGCCGGTGCGCCCCGAGCCCCCCGCTGACGCGCGGCCGACGCCGGAGAGCAGCGGCGTGAACGGCGCCTTCCGCGTCAACACCAAGACTGGTCACTTGATGCACGACGGCACGGAATTTCAAGTGCGCGGCGGCAACTGGTTCGGCCTCGAAGGCCAGGACGACAACGCGCGCCCGGGCGCCATGGAGCTCTACATTGGCTCGGTGTACTGGGCCGACGCATCGGCGCGCCGCACGATCGCGCAGACCATGGCGGAGATTCAGTCCTCCGAGCTCGCGCTGAACACGATTCGGCTGCCGATCGCTCCACAAACGCTGATCCCGGGCCACCCGGACGGTGACTATTCGCGCACTGACAAGAAGATTCGCAACAATGATCCGGAGACGTACCCGTACGCCGACAGCTACGAGGCGCTGGAAGACTTCCTGATTCAGGCGAACGAAAACAACCTGTACGTGATCCTCGATATGCACTCTTGCTCGAACCACATCGGCTGGCGAGCGGGGCGCATCGACGACGGGCCGCCGTGGACGGACGCGAACCGCGAGAACTACGAGTACAAGAAGGAAAACTATACCTGTAAGAGCGGCGAGGACGCCTACGACAAGGCCAAGTGGCTGGCCGACATCCACACCATGGCCAAGCTGCCGAAGAAGCTCGGTATCAAGAACATCATTGGCATCGACTGCTTCAACGAGCCGTTCAAGTACTCCTGGTCGGAGTGGGCGGACCTCGCCAAGGAGTGTTACGACGCCATCGCCGCCGAGGACGACGACCTGATCGCCATCGTCGAGGGCATCTCCGGTAGCCATGAGTTGCCGGATGGCAGCAGCGAGCCCGAATACTTCGGTGAGGACGCGGACATCAACCCGAACTGGGGCGAGAACCTGTGGGGCCAGCAGAACGACCCGATTCAGATCCCGAAAGATCGCCTGTGCTTCTCACCGCACACCTACGGCCCCTCGGTGTTCGTGCAAAAGCAGTTCATCGATCAGAGTAAGCCGGAGTGCGTGGGGCTGGAGGACGACGACGCCGGCAAAGCAAAGTGCAACCTGGTGATCAGCCGCGACAACGCCGCCGCCGTGGAAAAGGTGCGAAGCGGCTGGGACCAGCATTTCGGCTATCTGCGCGCGCAGAACTACTGCGTGATCATCGGTGAGTTCGGCGGCACCAAAGCCTGGCCCAATAACCCCGTGGAGCCCGCCGCGGCGACCATCTGGGCGCACCTGCCCGGCAGCACTCGCTACGACTGGGAGTGGCAGACCATCTTCGTGCAGTACCTCAAGGACAAGGGCATCACGGACTTCACGTACTGGTCGATCAACCCGGAATCCGGCGACACCGGGGGCCTCTACAATCACGCCTACACCGAGTCCAATAAGTCCGGTTGGGGCGTCTGGCAGGGCTTCGACACGGAGAAGGTCAGCCTGCTGGCTGGGCTGCGCTAGCGCGGGCGCTCCGCGCGGAGCTCACAGCCCCTGAGAGAATCCGACGCTCGCGGCGGGCGCGTATCCGCTCGTTCCCAGCATCGCGAGCAGACGCACCTCGAGCGTGAGCGCGAAGGAGCGAGTGAACGCGAACTGCGCGCCCAGCGTGGGGGCGATGAAGCCGCGGCCGGTCTTGCGCCAAGCGTCGAGCGTCTGCTTGTGCGCTTGGTTATATGCCTTGGAGTCTTCGTAGTAGTCGACGTCCACTCGGCCGCGAACCTCCGCCAAACCGCCGCCGACCGCGAGGTAGGGGCGCACGCCGGGCTCGGCGAACGGGTCGCTGCCAAAATAGTACGCCATCCGCAGCTCGGCGTGCGCCGGCAAGAACTCCGCGCCACGCAAGCTCGGTCCGCCACGGAAGGCGAAGCCCGCGCGCGCACCCAGCGCGAAATGGCCGCCGATCAGCCGCTCATAGCCGACCAGCACGCGCGTCGTCGCGAGCGCGAGCCCGCCGGACACCTGGTTTCCGTACACAGGCCAAATCGCCCCGGTGTACTCGTTCGCACCGGCGAAGCAGGTGTATTGCGCGCTGCCGCAGACCGGCCGCGTTCGGTCGTAGACGAGCCAGTCCTGTTGCACGCTGAGCGATAGCCAATTGCGCGCGATGCCATCGTCGTCCGAGTCGTCCTCCTCCTCGTCGTCCTCGTCGTCCTCGTCGTCATCGTCGGCGTCGCCCTCCTCTTCTTCGTCCGCTTCCGCCTCCTCGTCTTCCGATACGTCGTCGTCGGCCTCTTCGGCGTCGTCTTCGGACGACGCGCCCGAGTCAGCCGCCTCCGAGAAGGCTTTGCTCACCTCTGGCGTTGCCAAATCGGGATCGAGACGCCCGGAGGGATCCAGCTCGAGCGCCTTCGCGAAGGCGCGCCGCGCTTGCGCCGGCTTGCTCAGCCCTAAGTAGACGACGCCAAGATCCCGGTAGAGCTCGGCGCGCACCTCGCGCGAGCACTCCTCGCCACACTTCTTCAGCGCGCGCTGCAGCTTCTTCCGCGCCGCCGCCGGCTGATCGTTGGGATAATCGCTGAACATCGCGACCGCAGCCTCGTCCAAGGCCTCATCGTCCAAGGAGTCGGCGCGAGCGACGCTGGGCAGGGCGAAGAGCGCAGCGCCGCCGCACAGGGCAGCCAAAAAGCGGGAGCGAGGAGTACGAAAATAGAGCGAGGTCACGGCAACAGCTTGCTTGGGGCGCGGGGCCGAACTGGCCCCGCACCTAACCACGACATCGCGGCGCGAGCAACGCGAGTGAGCGTGCTCAACGCGGGCGCCCCGCCGTCCGCGCTCGCTGCGCGCTGAGAGCACCGTATTTAACCCTGCGGCGCGCGAGCACTAGGATTATGTGAGTACCGCCTTCATGCCGAGGATTGGGCGCGCCGAGCCGCCGTCGCTCGGCGGCTCGGCAGCGCGGCGGAGTGGCTCTTGCTCGCCCTATCCGCGCTTTCGTTGCTCGCACGCTGCGAACCATCAAAGGTCCTGTTCGCGCACTCGAGAGCAAGCCATCGGCGCCACTCGCTATGATCGCCGATTCACGTCTTCATCACGCGCATCGTGGATGGGACGCAAGGCCTGCACGCGCCGCTTCCAGCACGGCCGCGTCGATATGGTTCAACTGACAATTCGCCGCGAAACGGTCGCACCCGAATTGTCATTTCCATGTCACGATGTAGGGGCGTCCTCGCGCACTTGTTAGAAACAAAATACGAAGCGCCTTGCGTATCGCGGGCGAGCAGAGTATGCTGCCGCCGTCACTCAACGTTCTTATCTGCTCGGTCCGTCGCTCCTTTTCCGGAATGCGGCTTCGCTCGGAAAAGATTGAAGATGGCAGACGGCGCCGATTCTGGCTCGGGGCGTATG
The DNA here is from genome assembly GCA_966250485.1 of uncultured Sorangium sp. Taxonomy (GTDB): domain Bacteria; phylum Myxococcota_A; class Polyangia; order Polyangiales; family Polyangiaceae; genus PMG-095. The sequence goes on from CBINHN010000129.1 coordinate 3,343, forward strand.
CTGGTGACGTGACGTTCGGCCAGTATGTCACGAACGAGCGCGCACAGCGCTCGTGGCAGTGTTGTTAGCGTGCGCAGAAGTTGAATTCGTCATGGGTAATCGTCTTTTTGTAGGAAATATCTCGTTCGGCACCACCTCCTCCACGATCGAGGCGCTCTTCGCGACGTACGGCGAAGTGCGTGAGGTGGCGATGCCGACGGATCGTGAGACCGGGCAAGCCCGCGGCTTCGCGTTCGTCACCATGAACAACGCCAAAGCCGCCGCTGATGCGATGGCCGAGCTGAACGGTCACACCCTCGAGGGTCGCACGATCAAGGTCGATGAGGCACAAGAGCGTCAGCGCAATGGTGGCGGTGGCGGTGGTGGACGCCGCGATTTCGGCGGCGGCCGCGACCGTTACTGAGCGTTACAGCCGCTGAGCGTTGCGCACGCTGAGAGTCAGCGCGCCGAACGCGAGCTGTATATTGGGACGCGAGCCTGGCCCTACGCCGGGCTCGCGGTCCTTTTTCAATGCGCGGCTACCGGCGAGCTGCGACGACACTAGCGCCCCACAGAGGCAACGAGCCCAGACTGCGGCCGTGCTGGGCCTTTGTCTTGCCCACTTCTCGGCGCCTGGAGGGTATTCTCGCCTGCGCGCCAGCCGGAGCCTTGGAACGAGCCCTGCATTGGGCGCGGACATGCAGGCCGATGGCACTGTCGCGTCCGAGCGCCAGCCGAACCAGCGTAAGCTCGAGCCATCCCTCGGCTCTCGGCTGAAAACCTGGTTTTCGAGGCTGCGCGAACGCGCGCCGTTCAACTGGCCTACCAAGCGCAAGCGCCGCTGGTTGCTCGCCATCGTCCTGGCAGCGCTGGCCTATCCGGTCTTGGTCAGCGTGGCGCTTTGGACAGGGCTCGTCGAACGGCTGTTGAAGTCGGAGGACCTGCGCGTCGAGATCCAAAATCCGGCGTACACCATCTGGCCCGGCCGCATTCAGATGAAGCACGTGCGCATCCTGACGAACGGGACTACCCAGTTCATACTAGAGGGTGACAATATAGTAATCAACGTGCGGCTGCTCGAGCTGCTCACCCATCGCGTTCACGTCAGCGAGCTCGCCGCGCAGAACGTGCTTTATCAGATGCGGGTTCAAGTCAAAGACACGAAGGGCATCGAGAAGCGCGTCGCGGCCTATCCGCCACTGAAAGATCTGCCCGGCGCGAAGGTCATCCACGAAGAGCCGGCGAAGCAGCGCGAAGAGAGCGAGTCGGATTGGACCGTCGAGGTCGACGGCTTGAACGTCGCCGTGAGGGAGCTGTGGTTCTTCGAGTACCGCTACCTCGGCTCGGGCCGGCTGCGCGGCGGCTTCACGGTGGGCCCCGACGTGATGGAAGTCACCACCGCGGTGCAAGACTTGGGTCCGGGCGAGCTGCGCTTCGGCCCAGAGCAGACGGTCGCCAAGAACCTGCGTGGCCAAATCACCGCCAACATCCCGCGGCTGAACCCCAAGGAGCACGCCGACGCGAGCTTCATGGAGCTGGTCGACGCGCGCGTGAACTTGAGAGCGGACGTGCACAGCCTGGCCAACCTGGGCGCCTACGCCGAAGGCACCGAGATCAGCCGCGGCGAGGGGCCGCTCGCGCTCGACCTCTATCTCGACAAAGGTCGCCTCGGCAGCAAGAGCCACCTCGAATACGAAACCAAGACGCTGCGCGTGAAAGGCAACGGCTTCGGCGTCGGCAGTGATCTGCAGCTGAAATTCGACTCCGCCGGCAGCGACGAGCAGCTACCCCTGCTGCGCACGGCCGCGAAGTCCACCTACGTCTCGCTCGCGCGCGGCATGCGTTCCTTCACGATCCAGCTTCACGATCATCATGAGGAGGCGCGCCTCGACACGATACAGCTGAGCCGCTCGACAGACTTGAAGAGCGCGTCGCTGCGCATGCCCAGCATCGTCTCGGTGGACCTGCGGGATCTGCCGGTTCTACTGCCGGAGGACGCCCCCGTCGCCGTTCGCAGCGGCGAAGCGCGGGGCTCGCTCAGCTTGGACCTGGACAAGGATTACTGGGCGCAGGGGCCGCTGAGGCTGACGCTCGAGGACTTGAAGCTCGACGCGGCGGGCGTGGAGATGGGCGGCGACCTCGAGCTAAAGACGCAAGTTCGCTTCAACCCGAAGCAGAAGATCAATCAAGCGCAGAACATGGCCTTCACGCTGCGGGACGCGGAGATGCGCGCGGGCAACCGCTCCGTGGATGGCTGGTGGATGAACCTCGACAGCAAGCGGCTGACGTTCTGGGCCAGCGAGCCTCCGCGCTTCGCGGGCTCGCTCAGCGTGCGCGCGCGAGATCTGGAGCCGGTGCTGGAGGCGCTCGCGGAGAAAGAGGTCATTAG
>CBINHN010000130.1:0-5612 GCA_966250485.1 uncultured Sorangium sp.
GAGGGCCGGCTTTGGGTGCCGGCTGTTGCAGGTTCAAATCCTGCCACCCCGACCGAGAAAACCGCAAGAGCCCGCCAAAGAGGCGCGAGCAGACCAAGGCGCGACGACGAAGGCGTGCTGAAGCACGCCGAGGAGGAGCAACGCAGGGACGCGAAGTGCATCTGCGGGCGGGCGCCTCGGGCAGCCGTCGGCGAATGGCTTTCCGCAGTCGGCTACAGTCTTGCCCGCCACGAATACTCCGAGGACGCGTCCACGCAGCTCCTCCAGGGCAATCATGGCAGCCTTCTTGTCTCGCAGAATCAAGCGTGTCGCCGGTCGCGCGCTAGCCCACGCGATAGACGCCGCTTCACCTACCACGACCGAGCCGGGGCGCAGCGTTTCCCACAAAACGCGAAGCTCGCCGGGGACGGCAGCGCCATCCTGGCGCCATGTTCCGCCTTGCTTCGCTCATCCCCAAAGCTCTCCTCGCTGCTGTCACTTTGCTGAGCACGGCTTGCGGCTCGTCCGCAACTTCCGGCAACGGCGGCGCCGGAGGAACACCGGCGTCGGGCAGCGGGAATTTCGTGCTGGCCTGGCAGGACGACTTCGATGCGTTCGATGGCTCGTTGTGGGCCCTGCAGACGTTTAGCTGGGACGGCAACCTGGCGCAGTTTTCGAATCAGAACGCGACGGTCGCAGACGGCAAGGTGACCATCAATCTGACGCCGGAGCCGACGGACACGGCGAAGCCATTTCGCGGCGTGGAAATGCGCTCCACGAAGACGATCACGTACGGCAAGGTGGAGGCGCGCATCCGCTTCGCCCGCGGCTCGGGCGTGGTCTCGAGCCTGGTTACGATCTACACGCCCTGGCCCGCCGATGATTGGAACGAAATTGATTTCGAGCACCTCGGCAACGCGCCCAGCAAGCTTCAAACCAGCTGTCAGGTGTACACTGGACCCGCCCCGCAAAAGCCGGTCTCAACTTCGGTGACACCGACACGCTTCGAGCAAATGCAAACTCTCGGGTTCGACGCAGAAGCGGACTTTCACGTCTACGCCGCAGAATGGACGCCGGAGCAGGTGAAGTTCTTCGTCGATGGCCAGCTGATTCGCTCTTGGAATCAAGAGGCCGCGCGTATGAAGTTGCCGCAGAACATTCTGTTCACGATCTGGGCGTCGAACACGGCGTCGTGGGCCGGCCCCATCAACGAGACCAGCGCGCCCACCAGCGCGGAGATGGATTGGATCAAGGTGTACGATTACAAATGAGCGCCCCGGGGAAAAATTAGCGTCCGACCATTGTCGGGCGCCGCCGCGGCTGTACGCTCGTGGAGATGGGCGCTCCCGTAGACCCCCCCGCGCTGTTCCAAGGCTTTCCCATGCTGGGACGAGCGCGGGCGCAGGTCTGGTCGTACTCCCCACTTTATCGCCGGCCCCGCCACTTCCACGCAGAGCCGGAGTTGAACTTCATCGTTCACGGCAGCGCGCGCTTCGGCGTGGGCAGCCGCGTCGTGGAGCTGCGAGCGGGCGAGGTGCTCGGCTTTCCTCCGGGTCAGGACCACGTCATGCTGCACGGGTCGTCGGACCTCGTGCTGCTCGCGGTCGGCGGGAAGCTGCCGCTCGTCAGCCAAACTTCGAGCGCACCTTGGTCCAGCGTCGCCCCGTTACACGTGCGGCCGCGCGGTCCGGATTTCGAAGCGCTCCTCGCGCGCGCGGAGAAGGTCGCGGGCTGCGCGGACGAAGCGCGCTCGGCCGAGCTCTGGCAGATGGCCATCGCGCTCGCGGCGCCTTCTCAATCGTGTAGCGAGCGCGCCCCACACGTGCTGACGCGGCGGACCTTGGCGCTCATCGCGGACGATCTCGAGTTGACCCGGGGCGCGCTCGCCAAGCACGCGCGCGCGCACCCGACGGACATCAGCCGTCATTTTCATCACGATATCGGCGTTACGCTGGTGCGCTATCGTACGCGCTTACGCATCCTGTCGCTCATCGACAGAGTCGACGCTGGAGACAGCAACTTGGCGCGCTCCGCGCTGCGCGCGGGATTTGGTTCCTACTCGCAATGTCACCGCGCGTTCACCCTGGAGTTGGGTTGTCCTCCGCGTGAGTTCTTCAGCACGCTGCGCGCCGGGATGGAGCAGCGCTTCGAGCCGTTGACGACCAGGGAGTAAGCGCCCCAGCGCGGACGTCACGGACGCGCTGCGGCAGCCGGCAGGGTGAAGTAGAAGGTGCTCGTCGGTCTTGCGCCGCTCGCCCTCGAGGCCCCTGTCGGTACGCGCCCGTTCGGCGTGCCCCTGCTCTCGCGCTCGGGCCATCGGCCACCCTAACACGCACCGAGCACCGCCGCGCCAAGCGCTTGACATGGGGGTAGCGGTTGCCAAAGGCGCATAATTTGCCTTACTCTAACGCGGTGAGCGCCCGGTCCGTCGGCGCGTAAAGGCATGGTCGGGCGCGCGCGAGGCCGCGCGACAATATGGACTCTTTCGACGCTGGGCAGTGGCAGGTCCTCGAGCAGGTCGCGACGAGCGCGCCGTTGCAGCAGGTCCTGGACGCCATCGTCGCCCTCGTGGAGTCACGCGCGCAGGGCATGCTTTGTACGATCTCGCTGTTCGACCCGGACCAGGGCCGCTTGCGAAATGCCGCGATGTCCTCGTTGCCCGCGGAGTATGCGCGCGCCGCGGACGGCTTCCCAGTCGCGCCGGACGCGGCCTGTTGCGGCAGCGCCGCGTACCGCAAAGAGCGGGTGATCGTCGAAGACATCGCGACGCACCCGAACTGGGCGCCGTACCGCGAGCTAGCGCTCCGCCACGGGCTGCGCGCGTGCTGGTCGTCGCCCATTTTGTCCGGCGAGCGCGAGCTGCTCGGCACCTTCGCGATGTACTATCGCGAAGCGCGCGGCCCGAACGCCGATGAGCTCGCCTGGGTCGAGACAGCGACGCACCTGGCCGCCATCGCCATCGTGCGCGACCGCTCGGAGCGCTCTTTGCGACAAAGCGAAGAGCGCTTGCGTCTGCTGAACGACCTTGGCGAGGTGATGCGCGCCGACTCCGATCCCGACCGCGTGCTGCCCGCCGCGCTCGCCGTGCTCGGCCGCCGTCTCAAGGTCTCGCGCGCGGTCTACGCCAACATCGAGGGCAACGACCGCTGCTCGATCCCGCACGAATACTGCGATGGCTGCCCCAGCATGGTCGGCGAGTACTCGCTGTCACTCTTCGCCCCCAACGCGGCCCGGTCCCTGCGCGGCGCGACCACGCCCGTGGTCGTCCGCGACGTGGCGCGCGCGGTCGAGAACGCTCCTGGCGCAGGCGTCCTGCACGCGCTCGGCATCGGCGCGCTGATCAGCTGCTCGCTCTTGCGCGACGGCGAGCTGCGCGCGTTCATGGCCGTGCACCAAACGACGCCGCGTGATTGGACGCGCGACGAGGTCAGCATGGTGCGGGAGTTCGCGGAGCGCTGCTGGGCGGTGATCGAGCAGCGCGACGCGGAGGCCAGGCTCCGTCAAAAAGCGGCGCTGCTGCGCATCGCTGGGCAAGCCGCCAAGCTCGGCGGTTGGACGCTGGAGCTGCCCGAGCAGCGCGTCACCTGGTCCGAGGAAGTCTGCGCCATGCTGGAGCTCGGGGCCGGCACCGCCCCCACGCTCGAACAACTGATCTCCTTCTACACGCCGGAGTATCAGTCGCTGATCCGCGACAGCATCACGGCCTGCGCGCTCGACGGCAAAGCCTTCGACGTCGAAGCCGATCTGTTGACCGCTCGTCAACGCTGCATCCGCGTGCGCGTGGTCGCGCACGCCGAGCGTGGCAGCGACGGCGCCATCAGCCGCGTGCTCGGCGCCGTTCAGGACGTGGACGAGCGGCGCAAGCTCGAAGAGCAGCTCCGACACGCCCAGAAGATGGAAGCCATCGGGCGCTTGGCGGGCAGCATCGCGCATGATTTCAACAATCTCTTGTCCGTGATCTTGAGCTACAGCGATCTCGTGCTGCAAGATCTGCCGCCGGAGAGCTCATTGTGCGGCGACGTCGACGCGATCAAGCGCGCCGGGCAACGCGCCGCCGAGCTGACGCGCCAGCTGCTCGCCTTCAGCCGCCGGCAAGTGCTCGCGCCCAAGGTCTTGGATCTGAACGCGATCGTGCGCGAGTCGGAGCGCATCTTGCGGCGTCTGATGGGCGAGGACATCGAGCTGACGACACGGCTGGATCCGAAGCTCTCCAAGGTGCGGGTTGATCCAGGGCAGATCGATCAGGTGATCATGAATCTGGCCGTGAACGCGCGCGACGCCATGCCGGACGGTGGCAAGCTGACGCTCGAGACCATGGACGTGTTCCTGGACGAGGAATACGCCCGCGAGCACGTCGGTGTGACTCCGGGACCGCACGTGCTGCTCGCCATCAGCGACACCGGCATCGGCATGGACAAGGCGACGCAGGCGCGCATCTTCGAGCCGTTCTTCACGACCAAGGCGCAAGGCAAGGGCACCGGGCTCGGGCTCTCGACCGTGTTCGGCATCGTGCAGCAAAGCGGCGGCAACATCTGGGTGTACAGCGAGCCCGGCCACGGCACCGTGTTCAAGCTCTTCTTCCCCAAGGCCTCGCAGCTCGAGACCGCGCCGCCCGAGGTCGTCAGCCCCGAATCGCTGGAGGGCAGCGAGACGATCCTGCTGGTCGAAGATCAAGACGAGGTGCGCGAGGTCGCGCGGGAAGTGCTGCGCCGCTGCGGCTACCAGGTGCTCGCCACGGGCGACGCGAATGAGGCGCTCTCGGTCTGCGCCCAGCACGCGGGTGAAATCCATTTACTGCTCACCGACGTGGTCATGCCGCACATGAACGGTCGCGAGCTGGCGGAGCGCGTGGTGCGGCTGCGCCCGACGCTGCGTGTGCTCTACATGTCCGGCTATACAGATGATGCCATCGTGCATCACGGCGTCTTGGAGGCGGGGGTGTTTTATCTGCAGAAACCGCTGGTGCCGTTGATGTTGGCCGAGCGCGTGCGCGAGGTGCTGGACGGCGCGCACACCAGCGCGACCTCGCCGCCGCGTCGCAGAAATTAACGCTGACCGGACATTTAAGTCTGGTTCAGCGGTCAGCGGCTCTCGCGTTTGCTCGGCGGCCGAGAACACGCTACGAGGACGCTCCTCGTAACAGCTTGGTGTTAACGGACTTGAAACGACCTTAGTCGGCGCGGCGAGAGTTGCGGCGCGCCGCTTGGCAATTTCGCCGGAACGTGAACGCGCCCGCCGGTGCGAGCCGAAAAGCGAGCCGATGATCCTTCGTAAGCGCATCGTCCCTACCCTCTCTCCGTTCATCGTCGCGTGTCTGTCCGGCTGTGCCAGCGGCCGCTTGGACCAGGGCCCGCCGTTTCAGCTCGATTTCGACGGCTCGAGCGCTGCAAACGGCAATCGCAGCGGAGCCGGCAGCGGCGTGGGCTCGGGCGGCGCGGGCGGCGGCGCGCCGGGAACCGGCAGCGGGAACGGCGCCAGCAGCAACGACCCGAGCGGCGGCGCGGGCAATCCCGGCGCCGGAGACGGCAACGGCAGCACGAAGGGCGGCACGACCAGCGGCAACGGCAACGACGCTCGTGGCGGCGCTCCGCCGGTGCGCCCCGAGCCCCCCGCTGACGCGCGGCCGACGCCGG
>CBINHN010000131.1:0-5384 GCA_966250485.1 uncultured Sorangium sp.
GTCGGAGCAGGATTGGGAGAGGGTGCTGCGCGTCAACCTGACCGGCGTATTTTTGTGCATGAAGCACCAGATTGCCCAAATGCTGCAGCAGGGCGGCGGCGCCATCGTGAACAACGCCTCGATCCTCGGGCAGGTCGCGTTCGCCAATGCATCGGCATATGTCGCCGCCAAGCATGGAGTTTTGGGGCTGACTCGTTGTGCAGCGCTCGAGTATGCCGCGCGCGGGGTTCGCGTGAACGCCGTGTGTCCCGGCTTCATCGTGACGCCAATGTTGGAGCGAGCGGGGCTGCTGCAAGACGAACAGACACGGACGCTGCTCGAGTCGCTTCACGCCATGAAGCGCATGGGACGCGCGGAGGAGGTCGCAGAGGCCGTGCTGTTCCTGGCATCCGAGAAGGCCTCGTTCATTGCCGGCCATCCGCTGCTCGTCGATGGCGGCTACGTCGCGCAGTAGCCGAGCTCCCTGCTCCGCGCGACGATGTGGAACCAGTCGACGTCGGACGTATCCTTCTCGGGCCATACGCGGTTACCGCTGCGACTATCGAAGATCGCGCCATGGCGCTCGTACCCGAGCTCTTCCAGCTCCGCGAGTTGTCGGTCGAGCGTGGTGAAGTGCGCCAGGACGGCGTAGTGATGCGCGCTGAGCGGTGCCACCGCATAGCCCGGACCGTACTCGCCAGAGTGGCGAATACGCAGCCAGTTGCGGAGATCGAGCGGGAAGCTCTTCAACTGAGCCGCCACTTGCGCCGTCACCTTCAGGGGGTTTTTGGTTCGCCAAATTCGCAAGCGCCAGGGCCGCTCGCGAAAAGACGGGCCATTCAGGTTGAGCACGGAGAACAGGAAAATCCCGCCGGGCACCAGGACTCGATGCACCGCGTTCAGCACGGCGCGACGGTCAGCCGGCGGCATGGCGTCGATGCCGGAATAACTGAAGTTGACGAGCCCGAAGGTGCAGCTCGGGTATCCCTCGAGCGTGCGCGCGTCCGCCAGCTCCACGTGCGCGTGCGGATAGCGCGACCGGGTCGCCTTCACCATCTCGGGTGAGATATCCAGGCTGCGGTAGTCGTCCGTCAGCCACTGCAGCAGCGACACGGTTCTGCCGCTACCGACGCCCAAATCGAGGATGGGGGAGCCGCGAACCTCGTCGGCGACGTACGCGAGCGCGGCGCGCTCACCGGGATCCGTGTAGTGCGGCGGACCAGTCAAGCTTTCGACTGCAGAGCGCCTCGACCACGTAGCTTCGTTCAATGCACGTTGCGCCGTGTTCATTCCAACGTGGTGCCATGCCGACCGATCCTACGCAAAGCGCAGCTGTGGAGTTGAATCGCAACTTTGCTCTCGCTAGCAAGAGCGCCACTCGGTCGTCGTGCGGAACGTCGCGCCGTCATGTTCGAACTGTTTCAGCGAACGGAAAAATCGCGACGAGCGCTTCAGCTTCGGCGTATTTCCGCGGCGCGCGCTCACAAACAACAGCCAATGTACGTCGTCGCGGAGGGATCGATTGACGTCGGCGAGCCGGTAGTGACGATGAGCTTCGTTCCAACGCGCGCAGCCACGGCGCCTTTCAGCGGTCGCGGTAGCGGCGGCAGCGCCGACCAGGCGTCGAGCTCTGGATCGTAGATGAGCGCGTCGCCGCTCGGATACGCCCCAGGGATGGACCCTCCGAGCACGAGTAGGCGGCCATCATCGAGCACCAGCGTCGAGCCGCCGATTTCGGAGCGCGCCAACGGCATGGGGGCGCGCTGCTGCCAAGTGCCCGTGGCGGGGTTGAAAGCGTCCAGCGTGGCGTCGTCTCCCGTTGCCTCGTCCCAGCCGTGACGACCGGCGATCGCGAAGAAGAGACCGCCGGTAGCGGCGCCGCCGCCATGATTGCGAGCGATGGGCAGCGGTGCAGCGCTCGTCCAAGCGGCCGCGCCCGCAAGATCCCACACCACATGATCCGCCGAGTCCGTGTCGCCGTCCGCGGCGAGACCGCCTGCGGAGTGGAGCTCCGTTCCGAGCAGAGCCACCGCCGCGCCCGCCCGCGCCGTGGGCAGCTCCGGCCCTGCGAGCCAGCTGCTCGTAGCAGCGTCGAAGCGCCACACCTCTGCGGTCGTCTTGCGCTCGATGACATTGCCGACGAAGCCGCCGGTGAGCAGGATATCGCGCTCGAGGGTGACTACGCCGGCGTGCGTCTCGGCTCCGGGTAAATCCGGTCCAGGCTGCCAGCTGTCGTTGCTCGGATCGTAGATGTCGACGCGCCGCGTGACGTCCAGCGTGGACGCGATGAAGCCGCCCATCACCCAAACCTTGCCGTCTACGACCGCGCCCATCGCTTCGAAGCGAGCCAGCGGACACTCTGCCGCCGGCCGCCAAGAGAAGCTGCGCGTCGTGACAGCTGGTGCCAGCGCGGGCGCGGCGTTCGCGTCTTCATTCGAAGCTGAACAAGCCGTGGCGAGAGCGACGAAAAACAGAGCCGAGCTCAGCTGCATGTGCGCAGCATACACCGTCGCGACCGAGCGGTTTTAGCGCGCTTTGCTGCGCCTCTTGCGCGGTTTGACGATCCCGTGGACCTCGTGATACGAGGGGCCGTTCACTCATTGAGTCCGAAGGGGAGCAAGAACGAGCTCACTATGGTGCGCGTCAAGAATGGAGTCCAAGCTCGCGCTTTGCCGAACGACCGGCAGCGCTTCGGTTTCACGGTAGGCCTCGCTCTGACGGCGCTCGTAGCTTGCGGCGGCGGGCCGCAAGTCAAGACCACTCCCGACTACGCTCCCAAGGTGCTCGCGGGTCACCGCGTTTTGCTCGTCCCGCTCGCCATGTCCGATGATCTTGGCGACAAACGCACTGGCATCGTGCTCAGCAGTGAAACGCGGCGCTTGGCCAGCACGAACGCTTGCAGCGCGCTGGCCAGGAGCTCACGTGAGGGCAGCGTCGTCTGTCCAGAAGCGAGCGCGGACGCGAAGGTGCTCAGCGAGATTGAGCAAAAATTCGCGCTCGATGAGCCGGTCGCCGCGGAGCTGTGGAGCGAGCTGCGTAGCGGTTTCCAGACCGACTACGCGTTCCTCTTTCGTCCGGAGAGTGTCTCCTCCTCCAACGAAGTGACCACCAATGCCACGAGAGAGGAGCGCGCTCGCGAGCGCGCCGGCCGGGTCTTCTCGGGAGCCCTGACGTTCGGCGCTCTGGGGGCGGTGCTCGGCGGCACTTCCACTGTCGAAAGACACACCACGAGCGACACCGAGCTCGGTTACACGGTCTCCGCGGTGCTCGTGGACATGCGGAGCATGAAAGTGCTGAAGGTCGGGGTTCACTCCGCCAGCGCTTCGAAGACCGTGAACCGGAACTTGGGCTACGCCGAAGCCCCCCTTCAGCGCCGATTCTGGAGAAGATCATGGTGGGGCTGGGCGAAAAGATGCTCGCCGATTGACGAGACGCCCTCAGCGGCCGTACGGACGCATCGGGATTGGATCCGGGCCCCTGTGTTCGCCGTACCAGGGTGACTCGGGATCTCTCGAATCCACATGTTCGGCTGGCGCGGCCGGCGGACCCGCGCGCTTTGGCGACGGCTGCGGCTCGGCGGAGAACTTGCTCTGATAGCGGGAGCACGTCCCCGTCTGCACGTAGCCGTAAATGGCGGAGCCAACGAATAGCGCGGCGAAGCCGATACCCCCCCCGTGCCAATAATTGCCGAGACACCGGCTCTTGGAATTGTATGTACCGACCACGAGGGCGGATGGAGTTCCGAAAGTGCCGAAACCGAAGACAGACCCGGAGACCGAGGTGGTCCCGACCCGACAGAACGATCGCCGGCAGCGACGCCGGTTCAGTGCCGAGGAGAAGGCGCGCATCCTGGCCCAGGCCGAGGCTTGCACGGAGCGTGGCCAACTCGGCGAGCTTTTGCATCGCGAGGGCATCTACAGCTCCCACCTGACCAACTGGCGAGCCCAGCTCAAGCGTGAGGGCGTCGTCGGTTTAGCTGCGAAGCGACCGGGCCCCAAGCCGCAACGTGACGACAAAGACCGAGTCATCGAGAAGCAGGAACGGCAGATCGCAAGGCTCGAGAAGGAGCTTCGCATCTCGAAAGCGCTCATCGAGATGCAGATAAAAGCGCACGAGATTCTCGGGATAGCGCTGCCGAGAATCGAGGATACCACCGAGGGCGACTCGTCGAGCTCGTCCGACAGCGCCCCCCGGAGGTCCCGATGAAGAGCGCTTGCTCGGCGCTCGCACTGACGCGAGCGACTGCTTACCGGTATCTGCGCCCGTCGCAGCCACGAGTGAATCGCCCGCGCCGTCCGAACCATCGACGGCTGTCGCAAGCTGAGCGCGCGGCTGTGCTCGAGGTGCTCGACTGCGAGCGCTTCATCGACCAACCACCGCGCGAAGTGTACGCGACGCTGCTCGAGGAAGGGCGCTTTCTCTGCTCCGTCCGAACGATGTATCGAGTCCTTCGCGAGCGCGGTGAGCTGCGCGACCGCCGCGACCACCGTGAGCGCGAAAGGCACGCTGTTCCACGGCTCGTTGCGACGGCTCCGAATCAGGTCTGGACGTGGGACATTTCCAAGCTCGCGACATTCGTCAGCGGCGTCTTCTTGAACCTCTACGTCATCCTCGACCTGTTCAGCCGCTACGTCGTCGCCTGGATGGTCGCCGAGCGCGAGAACAGCGCGCTCGCGCAGCAGCTCTTTGCGGAAGCCATCTCGCGCTACGGTATCGAGCCCGGCAAGCTCATCGTTCACCAGGACCGCGGCGCCCCGATGACGGCCCATGGCTTCACGGAGCTGCTCTCGGCGCTCGGCGTCGATCGAACCTATTCGCGGCCACGTGTCTCGAACGACAACCCGCACCAGGAGTCGCTGTTTCACACCACTAAGTACCAACCAGACTACCCGGGCCGCTTCCGGGATGCTCGGCACGGCCGTCACTGGTGCGGCGACTTCTTCGACTGGTACAACAACGACCACCATCACGAAGGGCTCAACCTCTTCACGCCCGCAGACGTGTTCTTCGGCCGCGTGAAGCTCGTTGCTGCACGTCGGCAAGAAGCCCTGCAGCGAGCGTACGACGCTCATCCAGAGCGATTCGTCCGCGGCCTGCCTCGCGTACGTCTGCCGCCCGACATCGTCGCTATCAATCCCATCGAGCCCGAACAGCTGCCCATCACCGCAGACCGCATCCTCAGCGCTCGGGACGCGGAGCTGGCGTCGCTCTGGACGCCTGCGCCGCGGCCGAGCACCACGCCGGTCATCCACCTTCCCGGTGTCCACATCGTCAGTGCCGGCGTGGACCCGCATCAACCTCTTCCTACATAAAACTCACGCCGCCGCTGTCTCAAACTCGTTGACACGTTCCGATACCGAACCCGATATCGGTGCCGCGGGACAAGAACTGGTCATTGCGGTAGT
>CBINHN010000132.1:0-5206 GCA_966250485.1 uncultured Sorangium sp.
GCGTTTCCGGAAGCGCGAATCTCGGATTTTAGACTACTCACTACGGGTCTAGCGAATACCAACTTCTGTTTCCGTTTGGCGGGCAACTCCGCGCGCTATGTGCTCCGGCTTCACACGCGCGATCCGAGCGCAGCCGGGCGCGAGCAGGCTATCGTGCGTCACCTCGCGAACGATCCGCTCGGGCTAGTGCCGGTTGCACCACTGCTCTACAGCGATCCGACACCGCACGTCGCGGAGTATCCCTACTCGATTGGGGCTTCGTCGAGGGCACCTTGCTGCAGGACCTGTTCAAAGCGCTGCCTGACAAGGAGCTAATCACCATCGCGATCAGCTGTGGACGCGTGCTCGCCGGGCTTTCGGCGTACCAGTTCCCGCGGTGCGGAGCGTTTGGAGCCAATCTGGAGATTGTGGAGGAGTACGGCGCCCCCTCTCAGCTCGTACCAGCCGTCGTTCATCGCGCATTGTTCGAAGGCCGCGCTGGCGCGCGCCTGGGCCCTGAGCTGCGCGAGGCGGGCGGCGTGCTCCCTCGCGATTGGCTCCCCCGCTCACGTCTCGTCGACGTGGTCTCGCAGCCTGGTTCGTGCCGAGCGACATCTTGCCCCAGGTTTCATCCGCGCGCGTCGAACTGCGCCGCGGCGTTGCGAGGCCAATCGTGAAATGCCTCGTGCCGAAGGCGATTCACGGCGTGCCGGGCGGAGGTGCCTTCGAGCCGCGCTTGGCCATGTTCCGCACGATGTCCTGCAAATCCGGCGGCGCCTCCTGGAACTTCAGCCCGACCCGATACGCCCACACCGCGGCCTCGCTGAGCGGAATAGTGTCGCAACGCACGACGCTCGCGCTGAGCCGACGGGGCTCTGCCTCACCGGGAATGTAAAGGTAGAGCACCAAATCACGACCCAGGGCGAGCTCGACGCTGGTGAGCAGCAGCAGCCCGGCGCCGCTCGCGTCGCGTGAAACGCCGCACCCCACCCGCTCGCCGTCCAGCTCGAGCTCAGCGACGAAATGGACCGGCTCCCGCGGAACGGAACGCCTCTCACTGTCGGCCATGCGTCACCGACGGTAGACCAAACGCCCAGGGCCGCGCGAAAATAACTGATACGCGCTCGCCCATCGGGTCGCTGCGGCAGACCGCCTCGTTGCCCTGTCGACGGGCTCGAAATTGGGTTGTTCCTCGCCCGGGGCGGTCCCGCCAACGTCCGCAACTTGCCGCAGCTGCGGCCGAAGGGAAGCCGCGCGGCGCTAGAGCTCACTGTCCGCTCCGAGCCGCCGCCGAGCCGACGACAATGGCCACTCGCCCGAATTTTAACGACTCCTCGCCGTTGGTAAGGTCCGAGTGGCGCGTTTCAGCCGAGGAAGCTTCTCGTCAGCGCGCCGGTATACTAGACGCGACATTTCGGAACGTGCTCCTCGCGATCGCAGATCCAGCCTATCACGCTGCACTGAGGCGGTCCTGTGAGGCAGTATTGCCCGTCGAGCTCGGGAGGGGCCGCGAGGCCGGCCAAGGATCATGAGTTGGACCAGAACGGCGACGGTGGCGACGCCCCTCGGCGAGGACGTGTTGCTCTTCTTCTCGATGCGGGCGCGGGAAACGCTAGGCCGCCCGTTCCTCTATGACATCGAGCTGCTGTCCGAGCGCGATGATGTGAGCCTGGCCGCGCTGCTCGGTCAGCCCATCTCCGTGGCGCTGGACGTGAACGGTGAGCGCTTTCGCGAGTTCAACGGCATCGTCACGGATTTTGCGTTGGTCGGACAGCTCGGCAAGCGTTACGTGCGGTACCGAGCCAGCGTGCGGCCCTGGCTCTGGTTGCTCACGCAACGTAAGACGTCGCGCATTTTTCAGAGCAAGAGCGTGCCGGAGGTGCTGCGCGAGGTGTTCCGCGAGCATGGCTTCAGCGATTTTTCGGAGCTGCTCTCCTCGCAACACTATGAGAAGCGCGAGTACCTCGTGCAGTACCGCGAGAGCGATTTCAACTTCGTCTCGCGCATCATGGAAGAGGAGGGCATTTACTACTTCTTCAAGCAGGAGGGCGGAAAGCACACGCTGCTGCTGTGTGACTCCTATAGCGCGCACGAAGCCAGCCCCGGTTACGAGGAAGTGCCGTACTTTCCCAAGCAGGAGGGCGAACGGCGCGAGCGTGATCATATCGATACGTGGATCTCGAGCCGCCACATTCGTCCGGGCGCCTACGTGGCGCACGACTTCAATTTCCTGGATCCGCAAGAGCCGAAGCGCGGCGAGCTGGTCATGCCCAACGACCACGCCGAAGCGCACTATCAGGTCTTCGAATATCCTGGCGGCTTCCAGCAAAATCAAGCCGGCGACGTGCTCGCCCGCATCCGCCTGGAGGAGCTCCAAGCCGAGCATGAGGTGGTGCGCGGCACGGGCAACGCCCGCGGGCTCAGCGCCGGCGCGCTGTTCTCGCTCAGCGGGTTCCCGCGTGACGATCAGAACAAAGAATATCTGCTCACCGACGTCAGCTATGTCATCCAGGTGACCGGCTACGAGACAGGCCGTGAACCCGACGAGCCGCCGGACTATCGCCTCTCGTTCGTGGCGATGGACAGCCAACGGCCGTTCCGCCCAGCGCGCATCACACGCAAGCCGACGGTCGAAGGACCGCAAACGGCGTTCGTGGTGGGCCAAGCAGGGCAAGATATTTGGACGGACGAGTACGGGCGCGTGAAGGTTCGCTTCCATTGGGATCGCGCGCAGACACCGGATGAGAGCGCCTCCTGCTGGGTGCGCGTGGCGCAGATTTGGGCTGGCAGCGGCTTCGGCGGCGTTCATCTGCCGCGCACCGGCCAAGAGGTCGTGGTCGACTTCTTGGAGGGCGACCCTGATCGGCCGCTCATCACCGGGCGCGTGTACAACGCGGTCAACACCGTCCCCTACAAGTTGCCCGACAACGCCACGCAGAGCGGCATCAAGAGCCGCAGCGTCACCGGCGGCGCGCCGGACAATTTCAACGAGATCCGCTTCGAAGACAAGAAGGGCGAAGAGGAGCTGCACCTCCAAGCCGAGAAGAACATGACCACGCTGGTCAAGAACGACCAGTCCACCACCGTGCAGAAGAACCGCTCCGCGAGCGTCGGCGGCAGCGACTCCGTGTCCGTCACAGGCAACCGCTCCGTCAGCGTGCACGGCACCCTCTCCGTCAGCGTGGACGGCTCTGGCGGTGGCGCGCCGCACAGCCAGCTGAACGTCACCGGACAGCACAAAATCCACGCCTCCGACAACATCGAGGTGGACGCTCCGAACCACATCAAGCTCGAGTGCGGCGGCAGCTCCATCTTGATCGAGCCCGGCAAAATCACGCTCGTCGCTGGAGGCCACGCCACCGTCGTGCTGGACGCCAACGTATTCGCCAAGTCCGACGGGGGCAGCACCATGCTGCTCGACGCCAACGCCTGCACCAAAGCGAACGGCGGTGCGACGGTGCTGCTCGACGCGAACGTGCTCGCCAAGTCCAACGCCAGCGCGCAGATGGTGCTCGACAGCAGCGCCAAAATCAACGCCAACGCCGACGTGACACTCGACGGCATGACCGTCGCCGCGACTGGCAAGACACAGGCCAGCCTCACGGTGGGCAGCAGCTCCGTCAAGTTGAGCCCAGCGGGCGCGGACGTCGCCGGCGGCATGGTCAACGTGAACGGAACCGGCATGGTGGCGATCGGCGGACCCATGATCAAGATCGGTTGAGGGCGCGCGCGCAGCGGCGATGCAAGCTTACGTTGAACCGCTCGATCGACTGCGCGAGGCTCTGCGCTGGTTCGTGGCCGTGCACGAGCTGCTCTTGTTGCACGTCAGCACCGGCGCGGAGCTGCGCGTCCCAGCGCTCGCCCAAATCGCCGAAGCGCAACACGACGCCGGCGACGGCGCCGCCATCTTCGTCTCTACTGTTCCCGCCGAAAACAGCGCGGAAGACTGGGACGCGCGCATCGACGAGCTCGGCGAAGGCTTTACGCTCATCGCCGAGGAAGCGGCGAAGGCGACGCCCGCCGTCACCTTGAAGGCGCCGAATCGCAGCAGCAGCTCAGGGCTCGATGGCTTCATCATCGCGCTGGCTCGCTACGCGGATGCGCTCGCGCCCGCGTTCGGCGGCATCATCCTCGCGCTGGCGCCGGAGGGCATCACGCAGCCCGACGCCTGGCTCGCCGATTTGCGGCGCCTGTTCAGCGACACGCGCTTGAAGAAGGTGCGCTTCATCCTGGTCGAGCTCGAGCCTATGCCCGCGCTACCGCTCGCCGTAGAGCTCGGCGGACTCGGTGAGCGCGTCGACATTCGCGTCGATCCCAAGGCGAGCCAGCAGATGCTGCGCGTCATGGTTGCCGGCATGCGCAGCGCGCCGCGCGGCGCCGATGGCTATCGCATGGCGGGCATGGCGGGGCCGAAAGAAGCGCCTCCCCCGCGCCGCAAAGCGCAGCCCGCCGCGCCGGCGGTCGCCGCCGAGGAGCTCCAGCAAGCCGGCGCCAATCCAGTTCTGGCCCAGCCCGAAGTCATGCAAGCATTGCGCGTCGAAGCGCTGAGCGCGAGCCTCGCCATGTCCGAAGGACGGCCGCAGGAGGCCGTCCAATTTCAGGTGAAGGCGCGCGACATCGCAGATCGCGCGGGGCTCGTACGCGAAACGACGCTGATGGACCTCATGCTCGGCGGCTACCTGGTACAAGGCGGAGCGCTCGGACCAGCGCTCGATGTCTTTCGCCGCAGCGCGACGCGAGCGCGCGAACTTGCGCTCCCCGACCTCGAAGCGCAAGCGCAAATGGCGACGGGCGGAGTGCTGCTCGCCAATGGACGCCCGTTCGACGCGGCGGAGGCGTACGCCGCAGGCGCGCGCGCGGCCGAGCCCTTACCCAGCAAGTCCATCGCCATCGAATGCAACCGCATGATCGGCCAGATCTTGCTCGCTCAAGGGCGCGAAGCGGAGGCCGTGACCGCGTGGCAGCGCGCGCTCCAGCTCGCGGATGCCGCGCCGAAAGAAGAGCGCGCGCTATCGTCGGCACCCGTCGCTGCCAAAGATCTCGCCGCCGTGTATCGCCGGCATGGGCTGTCCGCGCAGGCAGACTCACTCGAGGCACAAATCGCGGCGTGGCAAGCCGCGGCGATGCAAACGCCGGACACCGTGCCGCCCACTGAAGTGCCGCCAGCGGCGTATGGCGACGACTGATGGTGATCGCCTCTACCTGGACCGATCCCGTTCTCGGCGTC
>CBINHN010000133.1:0-5160 GCA_966250485.1 uncultured Sorangium sp.
GCACGTACTCGCCGAACGTCTTGCCGTTCGGATCCGACCGATTGATCGGATCGCCACCCGCGTAGGCGTAGGCATAGAGCCGGCTGGGCGTGGCAACGCCTTGCTCAGGTGTAAACACGGCGAAGGGATCTGGTGCGAGAAAGATGCCGACGTCCTCGCGGTACGGGCGCGCGTGAAAATCGGCGAGCTCGGCGCCGTCGTCGTGCTCGTTGCCGACGAAGCGGTGCGGGTCGACCCGCTTTCCCTGGAAGTGCTTTTCGGCACCATAAGGAACGTACGTGGAGCTCGACAACACCGCGGCGTGGTCGTCCGTGCTGGCCAGCGGTGAGCCTTGATGGTCCGTGAGAAAATAGACCGTGCCGATCGGGGCTTCGCGAATCTCAGCCCCAAACCCGCCAGGCGAGGGCTCTCCCGAGCTCGGCGTTATCCCGTCCGTAGCGCCGCCCGTGTTGCGGCTCGACCCGCAGCCGATTGCCAGCATCAGGGTCAACAGGATCGCCGACGACAGAGCTCCGACGCGGGCCCATTGGCGTGCTCGAGCTGCGAAAACCAGCGTCGACGAGGCACACGCGAAGAGAGCCAGTACGCCGAGAACGAGGCGGGACCCGATCAGCTCACACATCACGGAGACGAGCGGCTTCGCTACGATGCCGCGAGCATCCTTCATCTCGACCAGCTCGTAGCGGTCATTGAAGCGGAAGCTCGCGGAGGCGCTCTCGTTGTCATCGATTCCGGAGCGTCGATCGGTGATCGCTGTAATGCGAGAGGCCGCGTCGATCGTGTACTCGAGATCGCGGATTACCGTTCCGTCGCGAGCTGTGGCGGTGAGGCGCTCGAGGCGAAGACGCGGGTCATAGTGGCGCTCGTCGACGATGCCGTTTCCGAGCCGTAGCGACTCGATCTTGGCCGCGGCGTTCCAGGAAATGTCCGTGACGATGGGTCCGACGCTGGAGAGCAGTCCGCGCGCGTTGTACGCGTACGCGAGCGAGCTCCCGTCGGGGAATTGACGGCCGATCTGCCGAGCGGCGGCATCGAAGAGCGAGCGCGTTTCGTCGGCGGTCCCATCAGCCCACTCCCGCCGCATGGCGATTTGGCGCGCGCGCGCGTCGTAGCCGAAGAATGCCGTTCCTGCTTCATCTTCGACCCAGGCGAGGTTTCCCTCGATGTTCTCAGCGAGCTCGGACTGCGCGCCGGCCGGCGCGTCGTAGTGATAACGGACCGCGAGCACTTCCTTCTGCTTGGGCTCTTGATGCCACTCTTCCAGCACGCGGCCGAGGGCATCGTACGTGTAGTGGACGCTCCGCCCAGTCGAATCGCTGCGCCGCGCAAGATCATCGCTGTCCGTAAATTCGAACGTCCAGGTCCCCGCGTTTGGATCTTCAATCCGAGTCCGGCGCGAACGACCGTCGAAGGTGTAGCGGCGCTGAGAGCCCGCGGCGTCTTCGAAGCCGACGAGGTTCCCGAGTGGATCATAGCTGTACTCGGTCCGTACCTCCTTCTTCGCTTCGCGCTCGACAACGGCGACGAGCCGGCCCCGCCCATCGGTCTCGTAACTCGTCGGCGTGTCGTAGTGCTCGGAACGGCGGTCGTTGTCGTTCTCGTCCCAAACAGTGCGGCGAAGCGGCGCGTACTCTGTGCGCGTCGCGGCGCCGTCGAGGTGCTCCGTCGCAATCTCCCGTCCGAGCGCATCGCGGCGTATCGTCGTGCCCTTGCGGTCCTTCGTCGATGGGAGCGCAAGCTTGGCTTCGAAGCGTGGAAAAGCGCTGAAGGCGATCTGTCCGCGCGCATCGAATCGGCCGAATTGGGTGAGCTCCCATTCGCCGTTCTCGGCGGCGCGAAACAGCCCGCGAGTCCGGCCGAGCCCATCGCTGAACAATTCCGAGACGAGCACCCCGGTCTTGCCGCTCACCTCGCGTTGCGAAGTGATTACGCGCGAGAGCGGTGAGGCGAGCTGGTAATCGTAATGCACGGTCGGAAGCTCGGCACTGTCGCCCGGCTTGATGACGTCGGTGAGGCGACCGAGCGCGTCGTAGCGGAACGAGTAGCGTGCGCCGCTTGGCGTGGTGAGCGCGCGCAGCTTTCCAAATCTCACGTCCGACTCACTCTTCCAGGTGAGATCGACTCCTTCGCCGCCGCGCCGCTCGCTGGTCACGAACGTACGCGATGGATCATAGGTGAACTCCCGGCGCTCGCCGCGTGCAGTGCGGACGGTCACGGGGTTGCCGCCGTCGTCGTATTCGGTTCGGTCCTCGTCAACGAAGCGGTCCTTTTCGATCCAGGAGTCGCTTCGTGTCAGGTTCCCGCGCACCACCTGTCCGAGTGGGAGGCCGTTGAAGGCTTCGCCGTCGTAGTAGCGCCGCGTCATCCGCGCGCGGTGACCGCCCGCGTCGGTCACTTCCTCCGTTGCGACGTGGCCGAGCACCCAGTCTTCGACATTGTTCGCGAAGGTGCGCAGCGTGATGGCCTCGTCATTGCCTGCGGTGAGGTCATCGTCCTTGACCTCGCCCCAGTCGGCGTGCGCTCTGCTTCGAGCATGCCGGTGACGACCGCCATGCCAAGCGGCGCGCCGCCGTTGAAGACGCTGGCGTTCGCGGCCATCTCCATCGTCTTCTCGACGACGTTGATGTAGCCCTCGGCTACGGTGAGGACGTTCTTCTGTTCTCCAACCTCGTTGATGAACTCGAGCGCCGCCTCTCGCACGCCTTGGGTGTCCGCCAGCCGTTTCTGGTCGATCGCCATCTTCTGGTACATGCCGCCAATGCGGGTGCGCGCAGATTGCAACCGGGCCAGCGCGAGCTCGATGTTGAGGCTCTGCGCGCCCACCTCACCCCCGCCACCAGCGCCGCACTTTTCCCAGTCGCTCTCCGCTTTGACCTCGGCGAGCTTGAAGTCGGAACCGCAGATCTCCGAGATGCGGGCGTCAAGGTCGCTCCGCAAGCGCCCGAGCTCTTCGTCGAGGCTTGCTTCGCCCTGCTCGAATGCACGGTTCGCGTTGCGAAACTCACCTTCTGCGGCCTTCGCGTTTTCGATCGCCGCGTCGGCGAGGGTCCTTACCTGCTCGAAGTTGGTCGGTAGCGAGCGACCCGGATCGAACACCAACGGTACCTCGCCCTCCGGGACGCCG
This sequence comes from uncultured Sorangium sp., assembly GCA_966250485.1. GTDB lineage: Bacteria > Myxococcota_A > Polyangia > Polyangiales > Polyangiaceae > PMG-095. Next base: position 3,125 of record CBINHN010000133.1, read on the forward strand.
AACACCAGCGCACCTTGCTGGAGCGCTTGGAAACCCTGGTCCGAGAGCGTCAAGGAGCCCACAAACTCGCTGCCGAGGTTGGTGGGATTGCCCCAGGAGTCCACCACGCTCGCGAGAGCGACCGCTTCCAAGAGCCCCAGCACCCCACGCGACTGAGCCTCCGCGACCTTCTCCTCGGGCGTGCGTGCGACATCCTGGGCATCGAGGCGCGCCTGCTCACCGTCGAGCGTATGGAGGACGTAGAGGGCTCGCGCGAGCGCGCGTCCCGCGGGGTAGTTCGTTGCCGTCGGATCTTCGCTGCTCGGATCTCCGGCCGCGACCTTGACCGGTAGGTCCTTGAGGTATTGCAGAGCTCCGGAAGCAAGCGCAAACGTGAGCGGCCCGTCGAGTGCGGCGCGGGCCTTGCGGAAGCGATCGACCTCCGCAGGGATCCCATTGTCGAAGGAAGCCTTGAGTCCTTGGACGATATGGTTTTGCGCGACGAGGAGCGGCGAGGCGAGCATCCGCGCGAAGAGGCGGTTATACGTGCTCTGTACGTTCGGCAGATCGGACGGCTCCCAGCCCACTCCGGCGACGGCTCGCAGGGCGCAGCCGAGCGCGCCGGGCAGCGCGCACGAGCTCACCGTTCCGCTGTTCAGATCGGTTTCACAAGCGTTAGCGGTGTTGTTCAGAGGGTCGCTGTTGTCGCGCTCTCCGCCGAGCGAGGCCTTGAGCGGTCCGTAGTACGTCGATTCGAAGCGGTTCGTGATGCAGTCGAGGTCCCCCGCATCGCAATCTCGAAGACAGCCGGAGCCATTGGCGCACTGACCGAAGCAGCCGCGTTGGTCGTAAAAGCCCGGGAAAACGTGTGCCGATGCAAATTCGTGCAAGCCGCCGACCGGAAGAGCTGCGTCGGCCACCGTCATGAACATTCGCGGCTCGGTTTCGCGCGGCTCGAGGTAGGCCGTCCCTTCGAGCACAACAGGCTCTTGGAGGAGGCCGTAGATCGTTTCTTGAAAGGTCCCCTCGAGCCGCCCCGCGTCCTGCGGCTTGAGCTTGAAGGTCACGCGACGGCCGAGCGGTCGCTGAAAATGGTTTCGTGAGCCGCCGTAGTCCGCTTCGATGTGCTGCGTGAGGTTGACGGAGAGCCCCTCGCTCAGCGTGAACACGCCGCGTCCGCCCGCCGGAGCGCCGCTCGGAGCAGCCGGGAACGTCATCGAGTGCTCGGGCTCGACTTGGACGGTCACGTCTCCGTTCTTGTCCAACACGTCGAGCGCGATGCCGACGTCGCCAAAGGCGGTGTTGCCAGAGCTGTAGCGCATCACGCCTTGGTAGGTGCCGCTGAGGCCAACGCGGAGGGACGGGTTGATCGCCACATCGCCGAGACTCGAGTGCACGAGGATGGTGCCCGGAGTGAGCGGATCGTCGACCTTCGAAGCATCCACTCGAAAGCTGAGCGTCGTCTCGCCCTTGAACGTCCCGCGCTCGTCTCCGTCGAGTCGCAGAAAGGGCGCGCGGAGCTCCACCCGGTAATCCACATCGCCAGGCGCTGTGCTCTGAAGGTGAACGTCGAAGGTCGAATCTTGCTCGCCGAGCTCTTTCGACAGCGGATTAGCACTGATAACGCCAATCTGCTCGATGACGGGCGGCGGATCGGCATCGGGCTCGTCCGCTTTGATGCAGCGCGCTCGAGCCGAGCAAATAAGGCCTTTCTTGCACGGCGCCTTGGCGTTGCAGTCTTGAATGCACTCGCCCAAGTCGCAGTGCGTACCGTCCGGACAGTCCGCGCTGATGATGCACGCCGTGGTCGTCGACGCCGGCTTTGGTGGGGTGTTTGATGTGCTCGAAGGCTTCGGCGTTCCCGTTGCTGGCCCACTGCTTCCAGCGCTGCCTCCCTCGTCCGCCGAGTACTCGCCACCAGCACCGCCAGCGCCCGCGCTGTCCGGTCCGCCGCCGGCACCTGCCTCGCTTTGCGGCTTTGCGGAGCTCGTTCCTGCGTTGCTTCGTAAGCCCCTTATGGGGAGCGTGATGGCGCGGCTCGACGGCCGTCGCACACT
>CBINHN010000134.1:0-5062 GCA_966250485.1 uncultured Sorangium sp.
GCGCGTCGCGGTGAGCAGCCCTTGGAGATAGGCGCCGAGGGCGCCGTCGATCGCCACGCGGTCGACCTCGAGCTGCAGCGTGACCAGCGCCTGTGGGTCGAGCACGCAGGGCACCGCCTCGATGCGATCGGTCTCCGGCTCCAGCATGAGCCGCGTTTCGACGTGCGGCGGCGGATAGCCGATGCGCAGCCGCATCATGAAGCGATCGAGCTGCGACTCCGGCAGCGGAAACGTTCCTGCGAAGTCTTGTGGATTTTGCGTGGCGATGACGAGGAAGGGCTCGGGCAGGTCCACGGTCTTACCGTCGAGTGAGACGCGGCCTTCGCTCATGGCCTCGAGCAGCGCGGACTGAGTGCGCGGGCTAGCGCGGTTGATTTCGTCCGCCAGCAGCAGGTTCGTGAAGATGGGGCCATGACGCAGCGCGAACTCGCCGCGGCGTTGGTCGAAGACGCTGACCCCCAGCATATCGCTGGGCAGCAAATCGCTCGTGAACTGCACGCGACGGAGCTCGCCCCCGACCGCGCGGGCTAGCGCTCGTGCGAGCGTTGTCTTACCGACGCCGGGGACATCCTCGATCAAGACGTGGCCGCGGGCGAGCAGCGCGATGAGCGCGAGCTCGACCACCTCCGACTTGCCCTCGAGAGCGCCTTCAATGGCCCGCCGCAACGACGCGAGCCGCTCCATGCGTTGGGGCTCGAGCACGTGGGCAGAAGCCGTCATCTTCGAGCATGGTAGCATCCAGGTGGATGCGCGGTGGGTCAAGCTCTTTGCATGACAGGTTTTTTCACCGCGCCTCCCTTCCTGCGGGGCGCTTTCGCGCAATTTGGGCGGTTTCCCGCGGCGGCGCGCGGCTTGACTTCGGCCCTGGGGGCGGCCGAAGGTGCTCGCCAGTCAGGGATGACAAGGTAAGGAATGGTCGGTGACTCGGGTCAAGCGTATTGAGGTTCGCCGGGTCACTCGCGTGTTCGGTGCCACTGCGGCGCTGCGCGGCGTCGACGCGGATTTCGAAGCGGGCACCATCACGCTCTTGGAGGGACCGAACGGAGCAGGAAAGAGCACGTTGCTCGCCGTGATCGGCACCGTGCTGCGCGCCACCAGCGGCGAAGTTCGTTACCATCCGATCGGCAGTGAGCCGGAGCTGGTTCGTCCGCAGCTCGGCTGGGTAGCGCACGACTCGCACTGTTACCGCGAGCTCGACGTGCGTCAGAACTTGGCGTTCGCGGCGCGCGTTCACGGGCTCGAGCCTGACGCGGCCTGGGAACGCGTGCGGCAGCGGGTGGACATCGAGCGGCTCGCTGGGCGTCCCGTGGGGACGCTGTCGCGGGGCCAGCGGCAGCGCGTCGCCCTCGCTCGCGCGTTGGTTCATTCGCCTAGCGTGCTCTTACTCGACGAGCCCTGGACCGGGCTGGATCGCAGGAGCGCTGCGGATTTCGAGGCCGTGATCGGCGAAGAGCGCGCGCGCGGGACGCTGGTCATCATCGTCAATCACAGCGAGGGAACCGCGGAACGTCTGGGTGCGCGTCGCCTGCGCATCGAGGGCGGCCGCGTCGTAGCCGACGCTGATTGAGCGCGCGAGCGCTGCTCGCGTTGTTCGGAGTCACGCGCGGGCGAGCAGCGCGCGCGCGAGCTGATCAGCGGTGGTCACGTCGTGCGCGATGACCTCCACGGGCGTCGCGATCCCGAGCGCGGCCAGCTCAGCCGCGTTGGTGCCGGTGCTCGCGTCGGCGGCTCGAGCGGCGCTCAGGGCCAACAGGTCCGGCTCACGGCCGCGTTGACGACAAGTCGCGAGCGTCGCCGTGGTGTCGTGCAATACGCCGAGCCCGTCCGGCGCCACGAGGATCCAGAGCGCCGGGTCGAGCGCGCGCGCCAGGTCGAAGTTCGTGCAGCGCGGCGCGAGCGGTGAAAACAGCGCGCCAGCCGTTTCGATGATGCACCAACCGCCACCCACGACCGTCGGCGGCAGCTGCGCTTCCCAGCGACTCAACCATTCTTCTATCGCGCGCACCGTGATGTCATCAAGGCCGGCCAGCCGGGTTGCAAGGTGTGGAGAGACGGCGTGCTCCAGTGCGTAGAGCGGATGCTGCGCCGGAAGCGCGACGCCAGCGGATACGCACGCGAGCCGATGCGCGTCCGAGCGCGGCGCGTCGTAGCCGGACTCCACCGGTTTGAGGCACGCCACGGCCGAGCTTGGCGCTAGTTGCCTCAACGAGCGGGCGAGCGCCTCACTGACGTAGGTCTTACCCACATTCGTGCCGGTACCGAGCACGATGACGCGCTTCACGGCTTACTCCCGAGCGCCGCGGCGGTCACTGTGGCAAGCCGCTCGATATCACCCGAGCTCAGCGCGGCGGTGACGGTGAGCCGAAGGCGCGACTCGCCCGCCGGCACCGTTGGCGGCCGAATCGCTTGCGCCAAAATGCCGTTCGCCCTCAAGCGTTCAGCGGCGTGGAGCGCCGCGCTGGCCGTGCCAGTGAGCACCGCCACGATGGGCCCGAACGAGCCGTCGCTGATCTGAACGTCTGCGGCTCGTAGCAGCGTGCGGAGCTGATTCGCGCGCTCGAGCAGGGTGCGACGCGCTTCATCGAGCTGGCGCACGCGCTTCACATGAGCGAGCGTCGTCGCGCTCATTGCCGGAGACGGCCCGGTGCTGAACACGAAGCTGCGAGCGCGGTTCCACAAGAACGTCCGCAGGTGGCTGCTGCCCGCGACGAAGGCTCCTTCAGTCCCGACCGCCTTTCCAAACGTGCCGATCAAAACGTCTGGTCGCACACCGGAGTCGGTGCAGCGGCCGCGGCCCTCGCTGCCGAACACGCCCAACGCGTGCGCTTCATCGACGACCAGGAAGGCTCGATGCCGGTCACAGAGCGCGCGCAGCGCGGCGAGGTCTGGGCCATCGCCATCCATGCTGAAATAAGACTCAGTCACCACCCAGCGCACCGGGGCGGCGGCGGATTGGGCGAGCGCGGTCTCGAGCGCCGCCAGGTTCAGGTGCGGAACGATCGCGACGCGGGCGCGCGAGAGCCGGCAACCGTCGATGATGGAGGCGTGGTTCAGCGCATCCGAGATCACGGCGCTGTCACCCGCGCACAGCGCCGCCAGAGTGCCGACGTTGGCCGCGTAACCCGAGCTGAACAGGAGCGCGGACTCTGCTCCGACCCAGTCTGCGACCTCCGCTTCGAGCGCGGCGTGCTCCGGCCACGAGCCCTGAACCAAGCGCGAAGCTCCGGCCCCGGCGCGAGCTGTTTCACGTGAAACAACGCTGGTCGCGCCCAGTCCGAGATAGTCGTTGCTGCTGGCGTCGAGCAACGTCGCGCCTCGCTGCGCGGCCTCGGCGCGAAGGCGCTCTCGTGCGCCGGCGTCATTCGGATCTCGAAACAGGCCCTGCTCGGTCAACGCATTGAGCTGCCAGGCGAGATATTCGTCGAGGAACGTGCTCACGGCCGCTACATGGCGTGGGAGGTGTTCGGCTGCAAGCGCTGGGCTCCGAGTCGAGCACTAGGCCGGAACCAACCCGCGGGGGGCCTCGGCGATGACGGTGCGGGCCGCTCGGAGCTGTCCGCTCCGCAGCGAGCTGCGGTTTGGGAACAGGGACGGCAAGGGCCGTGGCGGCGGGCCAATGGCGGCGCGGTGCGAGCGAGCTCTGGACGGAGAAGGGTCGAGCGAGAGGGAGGGTTGAGCGAGAGGGAGGGTTGAGCGAGAGGGAGGGTTGAGCGAGAGACGCGACGCTCGCCGGCGCCGCGACAGGGAGGGTGCGATTGAGCGGTTGGAGACGGCGCGGTCGGGGAAGACGGCGCGGTCAGGGGGAGACGGAGGCGTTGGACAAAGACGACGAGCGGAGAAATGGAGTGGCTGGCGGACAGAGCGGGTTGGGAGGCGGGAGGCGGATTCGCGCTGACGAGTGCGCGAACGGGCCCGCATGAATTGGCGCCAGCGGGAGCGGCCAGCTCGGGAGAGACGGCGGGCGTCGAAAGCGGCCCGCATGGACGACCACGAGCGGTCGGCGAGGCAGACGCGCGCGGATCGACCCGGTGTCGACGACGGTCGTGTTTCCGGGATGACGCCTGGTGCAAATGCGGGCGGCGGCTTGATGCTCCGCTCCCAGGGAGGCGAAGAAACGAAATCGCACGCTTGGCGCCCGGGCTGCTAGCGCACCAGCGCGGAGTGAAACGGCTGGCGCGACCCGAGGGGCAACGCGGTCGAAGTCATGGTGGCACTATCGGGGTCAGCTACCTCCGTGGGAGCGACGCGAACCGACCGGTGGGAACGGTGGTGTTCGAGTGACCGCACTCGATCGGGCTCTTGTGACTCGGAGGTGAGCGCACGTCCTCGCTACGTGAAACTCAGGCCCCGATGGCGAGGAGTGCGAAAATCCGAGGCCTCAGATGGTTCAGGAGGCGCACCGCTCGGTGAGGCGACCACCGAGCCCGCGAGCAGGCGGGTGGGAGCGATCATGAGGCAACACAAGGCGGGAGCGGCGCGCCGCCGACCGAAACGGGCCGCGCGCGCATCGAGATGCCGGCGCCGGACGCATCGGTGCGGTCGGTCCGAGCATCTCCGCTCGGCAGCGGGCCGCAGCCGGCGAGCGCCCGAGCTCTGGAAAGGCAGCTCAGCTTCCGGCCAAGCAGCTCGCCGCGCGCGATGATTCAGCCGGTGCGGAGCCGCGGGGGGCCGTCGGCCGGGACGGACTGCACGCCCGGAATGTCGGAGCTCGACCCGTCCGTCGCCGTGGCTCGCGCCCATCGCGGCGCAGTGTCGGCCGGGGCTCGCGAGCGCGCCAGCTCCGGTTGGTCAGCTCGTCGTTCGGCTGCGGCACGCCGCGTGCGGCGCGTCAGGCGGACGGTGCGCGAGCTGGCTGCGAACCCTCGTCGAAAGTGTTTCACGTGAAACAGATGGGGGCTCCGGTACGCCTCGATGAAAGTCCCTCGCGCACCGCAGTGCGCCCCGAGCGGGACTTTCGGGCGGGCGAACGAAGACGCATCAGTTTCCGCCCCGGGCCGGAAGCGCCCGGCGCCGGCGACCAGCGAATGCCGACGGCGCGTCGTATTGCGTCCACGTGGGTGAA
>CBINHN010000135.1:0-5004 GCA_966250485.1 uncultured Sorangium sp.
CGGGGACGCGGATTTTCCCCTGGGGGCGGGGACGCGGATGAGCCGCCGCCTTTGGGTTATTTGAGGAGGCTCTTTAGGGTTGAGCCCATGTCGGCGGGAGAGGGGGCGACTTTGACGCCGGCGGCTTCGAGGGCTGCGATTTTGTCGGCCGCGGTGCCTTTGCCCCCGGAGATGATCGCGCCGGCGTGACCCATGCGCTTGCCGGGTGGTGCGGTGGTGCCGGCGATGAAGGCCGCGACGGGCTTCTTCATGTTCTTGCGAATGTACTCGGCGGCGCGCTCCTCGGCGTTGCCGCCGATTTCGCCCATCATCATCACCGCTTCGGTGTTCGGATCTTCGTTGAACAGCGTGAGGACGTCGACGAAGTCCATGCCGCCTACGGGATCGCCGCCGATGCCGACACAGGTGGATTGGCCGAGACCGAGCGCCGTAAGCTGACCCACCGCCTCATAAGTAAGCGTGCCGGAACGGGAGACGACACCAATGCGCCCAGGCAGGTGGATGTGGCCGGGCATGATGCCGATCTTGCACTGCCCCGGCGTGATGATGCCCGGACAGTTGGGGCCAATCAGACGCACGGAGCGGCCCTCGATCGCGCGGCGCACGCGGATCATGTCCATCACCGGAATGCCCTCGGTGATGCACACCACCAGCTTGCAGCCCGCATCGACGGCTTCGAGGATCGCGTCCGCCGCGCCGAGCGCCGGCACGAAGATGCATGAGGTGTCGGCGCCGGTCTTCTCGACGGCTCGCTGAACCGTGTCGAAAACGGGGACCTCTACGCTCTCACCCTTGGGACCCGTGGCGCTGAATTTTTCGCCGCCGCGCAGCGGCGTGCAGCCCGCTACGATCTGAGTTCCATACGCGATGCACTGCTTCGCGTGGAAAGAGCCAGCGGAGCCAGTGATGCCCTGCACCACAACGCGCGTGTTCTTATCAACGAGGATCGTCATGTTCTTCCTTGAATCCCAGGTGAAGGCTCAGGCCGCGCGAATGGCGGACACGATCTTCTTCGCGCCGTCGGCCATGCCGTCCGCTGCTTGAATGCGCAGACCGCTCTCGCTCAGGATCTTCTTGCCCTGTTCCACGTTGGTGCCCTCTAGGCGTACGACCAGCGGCACCTTGAGACCGAGCTCGCGCGTCGCGGCCACCACGCCCTCGGCGATGACATCGCACTTCATGATGCCGCCGAAGATGTTCACGAAGATGCCGCGCACCTTCGGGCTCGACAGGATCATCTTGAAGGCCTTGGTCACCTGCTCCTTGGTGGCGCCGCCGCCCACGTCCAGGAAGTTCGCCGGGTTGCCGCCGTGGTGCTTGATGATGTCCATGGTGGCCATGGCCAGCCCCGCGCCGTTGACGAGGCAGCCGATGTCGCCGTCGAGCGCGACGTAGCTGAGCCCAGCTTCTTTGGCTTCGAGCTCGACCGGATCTTCTTCATCGCGATCCATGAGCTCCTTCCAGTCCTTGTGGCGATCGCTGGCGTTGTCGTCGAAGTTGATCTTCGAGTCGAGCGCGACCACTCCGCCTTGCTTGGTCACGATCAGCGGGTTGATCTCGCACAGCGAGCAGTCTTCCTTTTCGAACAGCGTGACCAGGCGCATCAGGATCTTGCTGAACTCGGCCAGCGTCTCCTTGCCCGTGGGGCCCTGGTTCAAGCCGAGCTCGAAGCCGAGCTTGCGCGCTTGGAACGCGCTCAGCCCGACCGCGGGATCGACGTGCTCGGTCAGGATCTTCTCCGGGCTCTGCTCGGCGACCTTCTCGATCTCGACGCCGCCCTCGGTCGAGGCCATCACCGCGATGCGGCGCTTCTCGCGGTCGACGACCAGACCGAGATAGAGCTCGCGCGCGATGTCGAGGCCCTGCTCGACGTACAGCCGGCGCACGCGCTGGCCCTCGGGGCCGGTCTGGTGCGTCACGAGCTGCATGCCCAGCATCTGCTCGGCGATGCGCTTGGCTTCGGCGGCGCCCTTCACGACTTTGACGCCGCCGCCCTTGCCGCGCCCGCCAGCGTGGATCTGCGCCTTGACGACCACCACCTCGCTCTTGGTCTCTTCGCTGAGCTTTTGAGCGGCGGCCTCCACTTCGCTGGCCGTGAAGCACGGATACCCCTTCGGCACGTTGATGCCGTAGCGCAGAAAGATCTGCTTACCCTGGTACTCGTGAATCTTCATCTTCGATCCTTTTTCTAACGCTGGCGGGTTGTTCCGTCTCGCGCCTTACGCGGAGCCCTTTACGACGTTGACCACGGCCTGCACGCTCTCCGCGCTCTTCTTGAGCATGGCCTGCTCTTCGCTGGTGAGGTCGATCTCGACGATCTTCTCGATGCCGCCCGCGCCGATCACGACCGGCACGCCCATGTACAGATCCTTGTAACCGTACTCGCCCTGCAAGTACGCCGCGCAGGGCAGCAGCCGCTTGTGGTCGTTGAGATACGCGGCGGCCATCTCGATGGCGCTGGCAGCCGGCGCGTAGTACGCGCTGGTGCCCATCAAGCCGACGATTTCGCCGCCGCCCTTGCGCGTGCGCTCGATGATCTTCGCCAGCGCGTCCTTGGCCACCAGCTTCTGCACCGGCACGCCGTTGATCGTGCAATGGCTCAGCACGGGCACCATGTCGTCGCCGTGGCCGCCCAGCACCATCGTGCGCACGTCCTTGATCGAGCAGCCGGCTTCGCGCGCCAGGAACAGTGAGAAGCGCGCGCTGTCGAGCACGCCCGCCATGCCCACGACCTTCTGCGGGGGAGCGCCCGTGCGGCGCTTGTACTCGTAGACCATGGCGTCGAGCGGGTTCGACACCACGATCACGAAGGCGTCGGGGCAGTGCTTCTTCGCTGAGTCCGCCACGTCGCGGATGATCGGCAGGTTCGTGACGACGAGGTCGTCGCGTGACTGGCCCGGCTTGCGCGGGATGCCCGCGGTGATGATCAAGACATCCGCGCCCGCCAGGTCTTCCCAGCGGCTGCTGCCGGTCACCTTGCCGTCGCGGCCGGACAGCGCGCTCGACTGCTCCAGATCCAGCGCCTTGCCCTTCGCGAAGTTCTCTTTGGCCGGGATGTCGAACAGCACGATGTCGCCGAGCTCGCGAGCGAGCGCGAGGTTGGCGAGCTCGCCGCCGATGTTTCCGGCACCAATCAGGCCGATCTTCTTTCTTGCCATTGGCTTCTCCTGGATGCGCGCGCGTCGCTCACATGTGTTCGATGACGGCGCGGCCGAACTCAGAGCACTTCACTTCACGGGCGCCTTCCATCAGGCGCGCAAAATCGTACGTTACGGTCTTGGCGCCGATGGCGCCGTCCATGCCGCGGATCACGGCGTCGGCCGCCTCGTTCCAGCCCAGGTGACGCAGCATCATCTCACCGCTGAGCGTCACGGAGCCGGGGTTCACGCGGTCGAGGTTCGCGTACTTCGGCGCGGTGCCGTGCGTGGCCTCGAACACGGCGTGGCCGGTGTCGTAGTTGATGTTGCCGCCCGGCGCGATGCCGATGCCGCCCACCTGCGCCGCCAGCGCGTCGCTCAGGTAGTCGCCGTTCAGGTTCATGGTCGCGATGACGTCGAAGTCCTTCGCGCGCGTGAGCACCTGCTGCAGCGTGATGTCGGCGATGGAGTCCTTGATCAAGAGCAGCTGCTTCCACTTGCCGCCGCCGTGGCTGGGAGCCAGCGCCAGCGCCGCTTCCACCTCGGCGCGCAGCTCGGCCTGCGTCTCCGGCGGGGCCATGTCGTAGCCCGGCTCCACCAGGCGCGCGTTCGCTTCCGCGCTGAGCCCCGGCTTGCTCTCGGCGTTGCCCAAGATCCAGGTCTCACGCTCGGTGATGATTTGGCTTCTGAACTCGCGCTTCGCCAGCGCGTACCCGAAGTCGCGGAACGCGCCCTCGGTGAACTTCATGATGTTGCCCTTGTGGACCAAGGTCAGGCTGCGGCGCTTGTTCTCCAGCGCGTAGCGAATGGCCGCGCGCACCAGCCGCTCCGTGCCCTCTTTCGAGATCGGCTTGATGCCGATGCCGGAGGTCTCCGGGAAGCGGATCTTCTTTACGCCCATCTCCTTCTGCAAGAAGTCGAGCACCTTCTTGACCTCGGGCGTGCCCGCGGCCCACTCCACGCCCGCGTAGATGTCCTCGGTGTTCTCGCGGAAGATCACCATGTTCACGTCGCCCGGCTTCTTCACGGGGCTCGGGACGTTGGTGAACCAGCGCACCGGGCGCAAGCACACGTACAGGTCGAGCTGCTGGCGCAGCGCGACGTTGAGCGAGCGAATGCCCTTGCCGACCGGGGTGGTCAGCGGGCCTTTGATGCCGACCAGATATTTCCGGTAGGCGTCGACGGTCTCGTCCGGCAGCCAGCTATCGAACAGCTTCTTCGATTTTTCGCCGGCGTACACCTCGTACCAAGCGATCTTGCGCTTGCCGCCGTAGGCCTTCTGCACCGCCGCATCCAGGATCGCTTGCGAAGCGCGCCAGATGTCGGGACCGGTGCCGTCGCCTTCGATGAACGGCAGGATGGGGTGATCGGGAACGTTCAACTTGCCGGCTACCATCGTGATGGGATCACCAGCCTTGGGACCTTCGAACAGAGCCATTGCTTGAGCCTCGCTGTTGGGCGTCGGCGCGCCTTCGTCGCACAGCGGAGTAGTCCAGCCCGTCCGGCGTGGCAACCGCGACGCGCCCATAAATTCAAATGACCTAGTTTGACGTTGGTCCCGGGGCGCCATCGCCCCGGCTTGCCGCGAGCGGCGGGTTCCGCTGTATCGTGCGCGCGTGACGCGCGTGCTGCTCTACCCCGTCGGCGTCGTGCTCGGCGCCGCTTGGTTCGTCGCGTGCGGCCGAGCGCCGATCGTCGCGCGGCCGGCGCCGCCTACGCGCAGCAGCGCTTCCCAGCCGGCCGGTGATCCCTGCGCGCCGCCGCCCGCTGGCGCGGCGCCCGCAGCGCTCGAGCGCAGCTACTCCGGCTTGGCGCGCGGCGCGCGCTGCAAGGCCGAGCTGATCGAGACGATGACCCAAGTCAGCGC
>CBINHN010000136.1:0-4895 GCA_966250485.1 uncultured Sorangium sp.
ATGCTCCAGCAGTTCAGCTCGCTCGACGTAACGACCCTATTCCTTCGTTTGCCCCGACCGGTACGGCAGGGCGTCGTCTACGCGCAATCGGCGTTGAATCGCGTGAATCGATACGGCGCCGAGTACGAGCGGCAACGCAGCTTGCTGTGCAACTCGGAGCGGTGGTCTCGAGACGAGCTTCTCGAGAACCAGCGCCGCCAGCTGGCGGACCTGTTGCGGGAAGCCAAGGCGGGGACCGACTACTATGCCGAGGCTCTCGCGAATTTCAGCGATAGCGAGTTAGCGCGCCTTGCGAAAGAGCTCGAGATCCAACGGCTGCCCTTGCTATCGAAGAGCACGCTGAAGTCGGCAACGAAGCGCTTCGCGAATCGGTTGCGGAAGACGTACACCCGGACCTCGACGAGCGGCTCGACCGGCTCGCCGCTGGTCGTCGAGTATGATCGGCGCTCGGTCGAGCAGCGCTTCGCGCTGCTTCATCGCCTACGCAACGCAGGCGGCGTAGGTGCCTTCGACCGCAACGTACGCCTCTCGGGGCGTCAGATCGCGCCCTCTGATGCCGAGCGCGAACGCCCGTGGTTGCTAAATCCGTTCGAGCACATGTTGCTGGTCTCGACCTACCACCTGCGGCAGCCCCATTTGTCCCGCATCGTGGAGCGCGTCGCGCGATTCCGTCCCGCGTTGATCGACGGCTATCCCACCGCCGTGGAGCAGCTCGCAGAAGAGGCGCAGCGGCAAGGATTGAAGATACCTTCGCTGCGCATGGTGATCACTACGGCCGAGACATTGAGCCCGAGCACGCGCAGCGGGATCGAATCGGCTTTCGGCGTACCGGTGTTCGACTATTACGCCGCGAGCGAGGGCGTGCCCATCATCGCGCAATGCGAGCGCGGGACCTACCACGTGTGGGAAGACTCAGGGATATTCGAATTCCTGAGACCTGACGGGTCACCGGCGGCAGCGGGTGAAATCGGCGAAATCGTGGTGACGAGCTTCTGCCAATGGAAGACGCCGTTGATCCGCTACCGCACCGGGGATCTCGCGCAGCTTCCGGCCGCCGGTGCCCCCGCATGTCCCTGCGGTCGCAGCTTTTCGACGGTGGCGGGCGTGCTCGGTCGCGTCGAGGATCTAGTCGTGACGCGGGATGGCCGGCGCATTGGTATGTTTGCTTATCGAACGCTGAAGCATGTTCCGGGCTTGGCGGAAGCACAGATCGTGCAGCGGGATTACGATGCCTTCACCGTGAGGTTGGTGCCCGACGGCTCTCGCGACCTTGCCGATGTCCAGGCGGATATCCAGCGCATTTTTGCGAGTACGCTCGGCTATGAGCCCTCCGTATCGTTCGAGCCGGTCTCCAAGATCGAGCGGGGGCCCAATGGCAAGTTCCGAACGATGGTGCGCGCCTTCCAGCTCTCTGACAGCCCTAGGATAAGCGAGCCATCGTGCTAGACAGCGCAACTATGGAGAGTAGTGCAGCAGCAGTCACCGTGGATCGCAACCAGGGCCCGGAGCGATCGTTGCGAGTGGCTTACGTCATCAGCACCCTCGACGCCGGGGGGGCCGAGCGTCAGCTGCTCAATCTCATCAACGCGCTCCCCGCTCGAGTCGAGCCAGCGGTGTTCGTGTTGCGACCGCGCTTGGCGTTGAAGAACGAGCTCACGAATCCCCGCGCACGGATCCGCGTCATTGGCATGCGTTCGCGTGTCGATGTTCGCGGGTGGGCAGCGCTGGCTTGGCAGCTTCGTCGCTTCAAGCCGGACGTCATTCACTCGCACATGTTGCTGTCGAACCTGGCGGGACGAATGTTTCGCGATGTGGCGCGCACGGGTTTGCTCGTCAACCATGAGCACGGCATTTCGACCTGGAAGGGGCGCCTGATCAATGAGCTAGACCACATCTCTCATCGCCGCGCAGACACCATCGTCGTCGTTAGCAACGCCAGTAAGCAGCGCCGGCTGCAGGTCGCCCGGCTCGATCCAGAACGTGTCATCGTCGTCCCCAACGCGCTCGACTGGCACGAGTGGAGCAGCGTTTCCGCCGCGCCGAGCGCGGGGCCAGGAGCGACCTGGGGCATTGCGGCTCGGCTGGTGCCCATCAAACGGGTGGAGCTGGCGCTCGAGTTGCTCGCGGCGGCGCGCCGACAGGGCGGACAGCAAAGGCTGCTCATCGCTGGTGACGGTCCCGAGCGCGCTACGCTGCAGGCGCGTAGCGCGGCGCTGGGCCTGGGCTCTGCTGTCACGTTCCTCGGAGAGATCCACGAGATGCGGCGGTTTTATGAACAGGTCGACGTGGTCATGCTGACGTCGATCAGCGAGGACTGCCCCATGGTCGTGCTCGAAGGGCTTGCCTGCGGGAAGTTCGTCGTGGCCACCGCGGTAGGCGGTGTGCCTGAGCTGCTCGGAAGCCTTTCTGGGGCCTGCTTGATAGATGCCGAGGACGTGAGCGGCGCTGCGCAGCGGCTGCTCGACGTGCCCGCCGGGTACGACTCGCGAGAAAATCGCGAGTACGCTCGGCGCTTCGACATTCGTGACTACGTGAATCGGATGCTCGCCATTTACGAGGGCCGTCCGTGATTTGCGCGAGCAATTGACGTTCTAGAGGGTGTGCGCGCGTGAAAATAGCTTATTTGTCAGGTGCCTGGATTCCATCGCGTGGGGCCAACAGCGTGCACGTCATGCGGATGTGCCCGGCGATGGCTCGCCTCGGCCATAGTGTCGCGCTGCACGTGCCACGTGGAACGGACCTCGCCGTGGAGGATGATTTCCGCTACTACGGAGCCGAACGGACCTTCGAGATCGTCAAGCATACCCGTCATCGCGTGCGAGTGCTCGGGGCGCTGCACTACGCCGGGAGCATGCCGCTCTACTTCCGCCGCCTGGGCTGGCCGGATTTGTTCTACGCGCGCGAGGTATATAGCCTGGGCGCCGTCGCCAAGTCCGGAGTACCGTTTTGCTTCGAGTCTCACTGGCGTCCCAAGAACGCCGTGCAGCTCCGGCTAGAACGATGGCTGTTGCGGCAGCCGAACTGTCGTCGCGTGGTGTTCATCTCCGAGGCTCTCCGGCGGGTGTACGCGCAGCTGTTCCCAGCGTTTCCAGAAGACAAGATGCTGGTCGCGCATGACGCCGCGGATCTGCGCCCGGAGGTGACGCTCGACCCGGAGCGAGCCGCCGGCGGTCGGCTTCAGGTTGCCTACGTGGGATCCTTCTTTGCCGGATATGGCATCGAAATGTTGCCGCGGCTGGCGCAAGCGCGACCGGATTGCGATTTTCATGTCGTCGGGGGTGATCCCGAGGCTGTTCAGGCCTTCAAAGAGCGCTTTCGACAGCAGACGAACCTGACGTTTCACGGCTTCGTGCCCCCGAGTCAGCTCGCGGCGCTGTACGCGAGCTTCGACGTGCTCGTCGCGCCGTACCAACGAAGCACGCCTCACATCGGTTGGATCTCGCCGATGAAGCTGTTCGAGTACATGGCGCACGGTCGCGCGATCGTCTGTGCCGATCACCAAGTCTTGCGCGAGATACTGAGCGACGAGCAGAACGCTTTGCTCGTCCCGGCCGAGTCGCTGAGCGCCTGGTGCGGCGCCATCGATCGCTTGCAGGATCGCGAGCTGCGCGCGAAGCTGGCTCGGAGCGCGCTCGAACGCGTGCGACACGAGCACACCTGGGATAAGCGGGCGCGAGACGTGTTGGCGGGACTAGATTAGCGCGCGTCCATCGCCTTTCGTCGACTCGTTAGCCAAGGCCGCGCGCGGCTAGTAGCTCCGTATAGGCCTGCTCCACGGTGTCGAGCACCGTCTTCAGGTTGTATTCCTTCGCCGCGCCCGCGCGATTGTGCTCGCCGATGCGCGCGCGGAGCTCGGGATCTTCGGCGAGCTCCAGGATGCGCTCGGCCAGCTTCTCCTCGGACTTCATTGGGACGATGTAGCCCCAGCCGGGACGCACGACGAGGCCACAACCCCGCGCGTCGCTTGCGAGCAGTGGCTTGCCCATCGCGGCCCCCTCCATCAGCACGCGTGCAATGCCCTCACGCCAGGACGCGAGCACGACCACGTCGGAGATCGCGTAGAGCAGCGGCATGTCGCTGCGCTCACCGAGGAAGATCACGCCGTGCTGCCGCGCGCGATCCATGGCCTCCTCGGAGATCCCGAGGTTGCGCTCCTTGTCCTCGGGACCGGCCACCATCAAGCGGACGCGCGGGTTCTTGGCGCGCGCGCGCTCGATCGCCGAAAACAGCTCCAGAAAGCCTTTCTCGCGTACGAGGCGACCAGCGGAGAAGAACAGCACTTCGTCCGGCGCGATACCGAGCGCCTGACGCGTCTCTGTGAGCAGCTGGGCATCGAAGCGCTCGGGGTTGTAAACGTTCAGATCGACGCCGTTGCCGATCAGCTGCAGCACCTTGGAGCGTGCGCCACCGGTCTCGACCAACGTGCGGTAATCGTCCTGCGACTGGACGAAGATGCGGTGCGAGACCTCGCTCGCCGCGCGCTCGAGGACCGTGCCGCCGTAGCGCAGCAGCGGCTCGCTATCCAAGTGATAGATCAGCCCGTGATGGGTTTGCACGACGACGGGCGTGCGCGCTATCGCCGCGGCCAGCCGCGCGAGGATGCCGGTCTTGGCGTTGTGGCCGTGCACGATGTGAAAGCTGTGCTTCCGGTACATCCGGACCAGCGAGTAGAGGCCCGTGATGTCCGTCGCCGGGTTGAGTCGCCGCTCGATGGGGTGGGGCAGCCAGCGAACCCCAGCGCGTTGCAGCGCGGCGATGCGCGGCCCTGGTGGAGAAATACCGTACACCTCCCAACCGCGATCGAGATAGCGCTGCATGTGTGGCAGCGACAGCGCCAGGCCCATGTCGGTGGACCAAACGTGAGCGATGCGGATCACGCGCTGGTTACCGCCGAG
>CBINHN010000137.1:0-4880 GCA_966250485.1 uncultured Sorangium sp.
GCACCTCGATGGGCTTCTGCCGGAGCCCGAACGGAACGCTGTAGAAGCGGTCGTCGAAGTCCACGTGGTAATCGATGTTGGCGCGAGTCCCCTTGCGCTGGCGAAGCTCGAAGCGCAGGGGCGGGAGAGGCTTCATGCTCGGTCGGTCGAGCGTCTCGAACGCTTCTCGACGCGTGCCGGGGAGCTTCTGAAAGTTGCGCGCGTTGAGCTCCTCGACGAGCTCGGCGACGGCGTTGTTGAGCTCGGTGAGGCTGAAGAACGTGCGGTTGCGGAGCCGAGCGAGGATCCAGCGCTGCGCCTTCTTGACCGCGCTCTTGAGCTGGTCGGACACATAGATGGACGGAACGGCGCCGAAGTACTCGAGCGCGCGCACGCTGCTCGCGATGAAGTCGGGCACACGCTGGGTGAAGGTGACCTCCGCGAACGTGTAGTTGCTCGCGCCGAGCACCGCGACGAAGAGCTCCACCTCACGCACCTCGCCGGTCTCAGGATCGTAGATCCGTGGCCTCTTGCCCGAATAGTCGACGAACAGCTTCTCGCCGGGGCGATGCACCTGGCGCATGCTCAGGCGGCGCTGATCGCGCCAGCCTGAATAAAGCTCACAGAACTGGCTGTACTGGTACGGGCGGGCGCCCGCAGCCTGCGCCGCGGCCTGGTACTCGCCCCAGAGTAGCTGCAGCGTGACACCGATGCGCGGGAGCTCGCCGTGGACCCACGCGAAGTCGATGGCGGCGCGAGTGGCAGGCTCGTTGCGGCCGAGCTGCTTGAACAGCCGCGCTTCGACCTCAGCGTCGCTCAGCGCCCGAGTCTGCTC
Organism: uncultured Sorangium sp.; assembly: GCA_966250485.1. GTDB lineage: Bacteria > Myxococcota_A > Polyangia > Polyangiales > Polyangiaceae > PMG-095. Next base: position 815 of record CBINHN010000137.1, read on the forward strand.
CCAGCCGAGCCCCGCCTGCTCGGCGCGGCTCAGGTAGTCACAGACGGTCGCTGGCGAGACGCTGCATGCCGCCGCGATCTGGCGGTGCCTGCAACCACACTCGAAGTGAAGACGGAGAACTTCTCGAACCTTGCGCATGGACAGTCGCCTCATGGGCCGCGACCATCCCCGCCCGTCGTGCCAGCCGTCTGGCCGACTGCGATCGGATGCTCCGGAACGCTGATCGAATCGTCGGAATCACGATCGAATGGCTCCGGAACCCTGATCGGATGCGTCCGGAATCGTGATCGAATCCCGTCGGAACGTCGATCGGATCAGGTCGGAATACGCAAGTCAGGCTGGGCTCGTCAACAACCTGAACGACGGAATGGCGTGGGGGACTCTTCCCGCTGTTCTTCGCAGTCGCCCATATGTCGCTCGAGCAAATCGGAGTGCTCGCAGCCATTTACCCGGCGATGTGGGGCATCGGCCAGCTCTTCACTGGTGCATTGTCCGATCGCTTCGGCCGGAAGTGGATGATTGCTGCTGGCATATGGATTCAGGCGGCCGGCATCGCCGCGGTGACGCTCACGGCGGGCTTTGCGGGCTTCGCGAGTGGCGGCGTGCTACTTGGCGTCGGAACCGCAATGGTCCACCCCACACTGCTCGCCGCAATCGGCGATGTAGCGCACCCGTCCTGGCGAGCCTCCGCGGTCGGCGTCTACCGCCTATGGCGAGACCTCGGCTACGCGATCGGTGCCGTCGTCGCCGGCCTCACTGCAGACGCCCTCGGGCTCTCCGCCGCCATGCGGCTCGTCGCCTCGCTGACGTTCCTTTCCGGGCTCGTCGTTGCGCTCGCCATGGGTGAAACCCTGATGCGGACGACCGCTAGCCGCTGAAGAAACGCCGTCGACCAGGTTCCGCGAGGGTGGGCGGATTGGTGCTTGACCAGCGCTTTAGTTAGTGACAGCTTACCGTAAGTCGTGCCTTACACAGAACGAGTCCTCGATGCTCTAGGCGATCCAACACGCCGCGTCGTTCTGAAGCGCCTGCGGAGCGGCCCCCGTTCCGTGCAGGAAATCGCGGAAGGAATGGCGGTAAGCCGTCCCGCGGTCTCGCAGCACCTTCGCGTCCTCAAAGCGGCGCGGTTGGTGACTGTGCAGGCGAGAGGCACGCGACGGCTTTACTCGGTCGACCGCAGAGGCCTGGAGGCCCTGCGGAGTTGGCTCGATGACTTCTGGGATGAGGCGCTCGACGCCTTCAAGCAGGCGGCGGAGCGCGAAGCAGCAATGGAAGGAACGCAGAAATGACGCAGCAAACGGTCTCCCATTCATCCGATCCGAACAGTGTGCGCAAAGTGGTCCAGGTTCAAGCGCCACTCGCCGTCGCATGGCGAGTTTTTACGGAAAAGATGGGAACTTGGTGGCCGCTCGCACACTACAAGATCGGCAAAGCAGCAGCGGTGGATGCCGTGATCGAGCCCAAGATCGGCGGCCGCTGGTACGAGCGCGGGGAAGACGGAACCACGTGCGACTGGGGTCGAGTCGTCGAGTGGGAACCGCCGACGCGGCTAGTTCTCACCTGGGACATCAGCGCCGACTGGCAACCAGATCCCGCGCTGGGAACCGAGATCGAGATTCGCTTCATCGCTGAAGGCAATGCCGCCACGCGCGTTGAGCTCGAACACCGCCGCCTCGACCGCTACGGTGCTCGCCGCGACGAGATGCGCCGTATCTTCGACACCGAGGGCGATTGGGGCCGGCTGCTCCAGGCGTTCGCGAGTGCGGCAGCGACATAGCTATGCTGGTGTTTCCACGCGGACCCACCGAGTTGCGACGGTCCGAGCCAGCGCGCGACCTAGTGTGGAGCACGTGAGCGTGAACGCGTAAGCCGCTCGGCGCTTTCGCCTATGGTCGCATCCTCGTGCCGGTCAGCTCACGGGAAACGGCTTCTCTGCACTGTAGACGACATAGTCGTCCATCCCGTTCGTGATTCGACCGGCATTCTTCTCACCGGTAACCTCCACGTCGATCGCTTCCATCTTGACGCCCTCGCGACGGAGCTGGGCGTATTTGTCAATGGCCGGGAAAACGTATTGCGAGATCGACTCGCCTTTCACGTTGACGTAGCCGAGCTCCGCGAGCTTCTGCTTGCACGTTTCCAGATCGTAAACATTCGCCTCGGGATTATCGCCATACCTGCGAAACAGGCGATCCATCCCCTTGGAGCGATATCCCGGAAGGCAGAGCAGGTCGGTCGCTGCCAGTCGACCGCCTGTCTTTAGAACGCGATACGCCTCCCTAAAGAAGTCTTCACGGGTATGAAAATGAAAGGCACATTCAAGCGCGACCACGCAATCGAACTGCCCTTCGGCGAAAGCAGAAAGATCCGTCGCTGAGCCAAGCTTCAAATCGATCCGACTTTTGAGTCCGGCCCTTTCGACTCGCTCGCTGCCGACGCGAACATGGAGAGGAGTCACGTTGACGCCGGTTATGTGCGCGACATTGCGCTCTTGAACCCATAGGAGGTCCTGCTCGGCGAAGCCAAAACCGACATCCAGGACGGACTGTCCTGCGCCAAGGTTCGCCCAATCTGCGAGCAGCCGAGCCAGCGCTCGCGCTGCTTCAGGGTAGGTCCGTGCGCGCTCCCAATACCCGAAATTGAGCCATAGGGGCTTCTCGGGATTCTTAAAGTTGTCGCCTTGGAAGAAGACGAGATCATCACCAAGTAGCGTATAGAAAGCGGCCGCGTCGCCCTTCGACAGCATTCGGAAGCCGGTCGAAGGGGATTTGATGACATGCAACACGTGTCCGGCGATCTCTTTGAAAACGCCCATCTTCTTCTCCAAAACGGTGAACGCGCGATCCATCACGACCAGTGCTCGAAGAGAATCGCGAAGCGCGCGAGCGTTGCGCGGCTGCAGCGACCGCGCGCGTTCAGCTACTGCCCGGCGGCGGCCTCCGAAGTTTGACTGGCAGCAGTCGAAGCGCTCTCGAACGACGACCCATAGAACTCTGATTGTTTTCGGAACGGCGCGAGCATGTGCCCTAGCCATTTCTTGGGGAACTTCTCCGTCATCCCCTGGATCCCGATGTTATCCGGCTGCTGCTCGCGACCACTCGGCATGTAACGCGTCCGGAATATGACATCCCAAATACTGAGATACCCACCGTAATTGCACCGCACGTCCTTCGAATGATGCCAGCGATGCAGCTCCGGCATAGCGAAGATGTAGTTGAACAGCGGCGTGGGAGTCATGCAGATGTTGGCGTGCTGCGTTGTCCCGAAGATGTTAATAAACATCGAGAACGCCATCATCACCTCGATGTTTGCGCCCATCAAAACGACCGGCGTGACCATCGCCATGGCCGCAAGCCAATTTTCCAGGGGATGAAAGCGGATGGACGCCAACCAATAGAGCTTTGGCGACGAGTGATGAACGGCGTGGATCCGCCACAGGATCGGGAAGCGGTGTGTCGCCCAGTGAAACGAGGTCTGCGAGAACTCCATCATCACGAGCAGCAGGACGAGCTGCAGCAGGATGGGCCAACTGTGCGGCCAGGGGTCGAACCCAAGACGGGCGTGCAGCTTGCGTGAAGCGGCGACGAGCAGTCCGTTGAACAGGAACTGATACAAGTGATACGGCAGAAGCTCGGACGTGAACATGTGAATCGCGTCCGCGCGTACATCGTGACGATGCGGCACCCAATGCCGACTATAGGGGTGTACGATTTCGAGGATCGTCAACACGATCATCGCGACGAACGAGATGCCAAAGATCACGAAAGGCGGCCAGTACCCGCGCCCAACCAACCAGAAATAGAGCGACATCGTGCTCACCATCATTCCAGGGAAGATGGTGAACGACAGCACCTTACGAAAGGTCGAATGGTACCGAATGATGACGGGCTCCGCCCCATCCGTCGTTACGTCGACGGGCGCGGCAGATCCTTGGGAAAGGACGTCGGTTTCCGAGGTAGAGGCACTCACCCAAGCCAACCCCATTTAGGTCCTTTGTACAGGTACACTGAGTCACGAACGATTGGGTGCGCAGGAGACGCACCCAACTTCTGCGCTGAACGCTAAG
>CBINHN010000138.1:0-4811 GCA_966250485.1 uncultured Sorangium sp.
CCCGGCTCCGCCGGCCTCGTTTCCTCGATGCCCTTGCCATCTGCATGCGCAGAGGCTGGGGCCCGATTCAGAAGCTCGCCATCACGCTCCCCATAAGGGGCTTACGATGCAGGTACGGTCGAGGTCATCCAAGCGACGCCGGGACATCCGTTCTGGGTCACGGGTCGAGGGTGGACGACGGCGCAGGAGCTAGCCCTGGGCGACCACGTTTCTACGGCGGATCGCGCCGGGCTCGAGGTGACCGGCGCGGGGTCGATCGCAGACGCCCGAACCGTGTACAAATCTCGAGGTCGATGGCTTTCACACGTATTTCGTCGGACGCAGCGAAGCCTGGGTCCACAATGCTTGCAGATGCGAATCAGCACTCTCGCGAGGCGAAGCAATGAGGCGTGCGCAGGATCATGCCCAAGTCCCGGCAATCGGCGGGGAGATGGAAGGAGCGGGTATCTGGGCCGCAAGCGCCAGAAACGATACGCCCTGGATCCTCGTGAAGGGGGTCTGCGACTGGGCGGACGGAAAGAAGGGGAAGGAGTACCAAGAGTTTGCGGCAGCTGCCGCGGTCTCATTGTGTCTCCATGTGCTTCAGGATGAGCGCGCTCTCGATGGCATACCCGAGTCTCGTCCACTACGCTTACGTGAGTTCTTGCGAAATGACGCACGTGAGCGCGCTACGTCTACGAACCTCCCTAAGCGCGAACGCAAGGCGGAACGTCTCGCGCAACGAAACGGAAGCACGCGATAAACTCGGCTTATTGCGGCGTCTTGCGACGTCGTGCGAGCGCCAAACAGCGCCGAGTTCGGCGCTGCCGCCGCCGGCACCAGGACCACCGTATCGCCACCCTTACCGTCCTTGCCGGCTTGGCTAACACCGAGGCGCCGGTCGTCGCTTCGCCGACTTCGGAGTCTTCAGCCGAAGGCGCCAGCGAGCAGTGTCGACCGGGCGCGGCATTCCCGAGAATGCTAAGGTGGGTCCCATGCGTTCTCACGATGCCATCGCCGCCGAAGCCCTGTTGCTGCCGGTTGCCGACCGCGCCGCGCTCGTCCTGCGCCTCGCCGAGAGCCTCGACGAGGAACAGGACGCCGACGCCGAAGACATCTGGGCTGCCGAGGTTGCATCGCGCTTGGCAGCTCTGAATGCTGGCACTGCTGAGTCGACCACGACAGCCGAAGCGCTAGCCAACGCGCGCGCGCGACTTGCAGCCCGTCGTGGCTGAAATCCTCGTCGTCGCGGCGGCGGAAATGGCAGAGGCGGCCGTTTGGTATGACGAACGCGTCGCCGGACTCGGCGATCGCTTCCTGAACGAAGCTCAGGCCGCGTTCACACGGATCGAAACCTTGCCGCTAACGGGCTCTCCATGGGTGCACCGCCACGTGCCGGACGGAGTTCGCCGCATGTTCCTTCGCTCGTTCCCATACGCGGCGGTGTATGTCGTCGAACCCCGCACCGTCGTGGTTGCCGTCGCCCATTTGCGCCGTCGCCCTGGATACTGGAAGCCGCGGCTCGGCGAAATCAAACAGGGAACGTAAATGCGGGTTTCGCCCATCGTGGACAGCCGTTTCAGCGCATCGTGATCACTCGTATCGGGCATCGTGATCGGAGCGGAGCGACGCCGGGTGGCGTCGGCGGTCAGCTGGTGGGTTCAGTCTCGGTTCTTCGGCGTGAGTGTCCCTTCAGGTCGACCTTGTAGGCGTTGTTCACGAGCCGATCCAAAATAGCGTCCGCGATTGTCGGATCACCGATCCACTCGTGCCAGTTGGTGACGGGAAGTTGGCTGGTGATCACGGTCGAGACTTGGCCGTACCGGTCCTCGATGACTTCGAGCAGGTCGTGGCGCTGCGCGTCCTTCGGTGTACCGTAACCCCTCTGCCAACGGCGTCGCGCCGGCGCTTGTCGCGCAAATCTAGGCGTGCTCGGGACTCCCGTTGCCGCCGTCGGCGGCGCGTGCGACGGGAGCGCCGATGTGCACCGCGAAAGATCCACCGACGCTGACCGCGGCCGAGCTACCCATGCTCACGCCATTAGAGTTCGTCATCGGCGAGCACGATGATGGCAGCGCGAAGCTCGGCGTGCGCGAGGGGGAGTTCGAGCAGGCATACAGCCTGCGCGATGCGTACTCGTGCATGCTGTTCGTGGCGCTGTGCCGGCGCGAGGGCGTGAGAGTATACCGGCGGCCGCGGCAGCGCGCTTCGACGCTCTGCGTGAAAACTACGGTCTCTCGGCACGAGCAGCTCTGGGCGCGATTTCTGGTTCTCAGCGAGCCGCTCGAGCGGAAGCTCGCGGAGGTCACGCAGCAATTCGTGCGCGATGAGGTGGAATCCAGTGGTCGGTGACAGGCGGCGCCTTCGCGCTATGCCGCGGCGCCAATGTGCGGCTTGTAGTTTTCGGGCAGCAGCGCGGCCAGATCCTTCTCACCCTCGAGAATGCGTTTGAGCGTGTCCCGGATGTACCGCCGAGGGTCTATACCGAGCTTCTTGCAGGTTGTAATGATGGTGAGCGCGTCCGCTGCGCGCCGGGCGCTGTCATCATGACCGCAGAAGAGCCAGGTTTTGCGATTCAGGACCCAGGTTCTGAGGTCCCTTTCGACCTCGTTATTGGTAAGCTCCATCAGCGGGTCGCGAAGAAACTGCGTGAGACGTGACCACTGCCTGTGCATGTAGCGCACTGCCTTGCCCAGCGTCGTTTTGGGCTCGACGTCCCCGAGACGTGCGTCGACCCACGCGCGCAGCCGTTCGACGAGCGGCGCGCTTTCTCGCTACCGGCGAGCAAAACGCTGCTCAATGGTCTCGCCGGCGCGCTTGGATTCGCCGTCGACGTTAAAGAGCTGCGCGTAGAGCTCGAGCCCGGCGAGCGCACGATCATCCCCGGCGCGGAGCGCCTCAACGAGTCCGCGCCGCGCGTGCGCGTTACAGCCGCCGCGCTTTGCGCCGGCACGCTCGACGCAATTATTGGTGGGTGACCCGTCGCACATGGCACTGGCGAGCTTGTAGCCCTTCAGCTTCGCTTCGAGGTGATGGGCGTGCCCGCTCTCAGCATAGAGGAAGTACGAGTAGCAGTGATCGCCTTGCAGAAGCCATAGCGCGGAGCTGCGAATCCCGAGTGGATGTTCGGAGTCCAATACGCGCAAGCTGGTCGCGTCGAGCGCGACGTAGCCCGCAGCGAGGCAGCGCCGGAAAACGTGGCGCACGATTGGATCGAAGAGATCGATCACCCGCCCGCAGCTCGCTGCAAGCGTGTTGGCCGCGAGCGGCACGTTCTCTTGGCGTGCTTTGCGCTCCATGCGTTCCCACGGAACAGCGTCCTGGTAATGGTCGACCAGCGCCTGCACCAAGAGCTCGCCGCCGAGCACGCCTCGGTCGAGCACCTCATCGCGTTTCGGAGCTGCGGCTATATATTCGTGACAGCACTGGCATGCCACGACTTCGCGTTTCTCCTGACGCACGACGAATCGAGCGGGCTCGACATCGAGCTTCTCACAGGTCTTGAAGCCGACTCGCTTTGCTTCCACGGCGCAGTGCGGGCAGATGCGAGCAGCACCGGTCACTGGCTGGATGTCGGGAATGCGTGCCAGGTGCTCTGGGAATTTAGGGCGCCCGTGACGGTCTGGATCTTTCGCTCCGCGCTTCTTGCCTTTCTTGCGCTTACCTTTGTTGGGCTCTGCGTCAGCCTCCGAGGACGGTCGATCGTCGTTGCTCGCCGCCGCGGGAGTGAAACGCACCACAAAGGGCAGCTCGAGTTGGAGCCGGTGCAGGGTCTCACTCGGCGGCCTTTTGCGGCTCTTCCACGCCAGCTTGCGCATTAGCTCCTGGTTCAGGTCGCGCATCCGCACCAGCAGTGCGAGGATCGTCGTGACGAGCATCGCAATGGCACCCTCCGCCACCGCCTCGTTGATGAAGCGCCGAACGCGATCGAGATCCGGCGCGACGAAGTCGCGCTCGATGAGCTTCGCTGTACTCGGCTTCGTCGCCATCGCCACGTTCAACGCGTGGCTGAAAGCACAAATTCCCGGCGCGCGTCTTTTTTTTTCTCGACCCGCTCAGGCGGCTCGCCCGCCCGGGCTCCAACGGGCGCGGCGCGTTGCGCGATGCAGATCGATGCCTTCGAGTACCAGCAAGAGCTCAGCGGCCTCGACGATCACATGGCCGCGCTCACTCTGCCAGGGAATGGTGAACTTCCCTTTCTCGAGCCTCTTCGTGACCAGCACGTATCCGTCGCGGTCCCAATAGAGAACACGCACAATGTCAGCGTGCATGGTAAAGAAAACGAACATCGTGCCGGAGAGCGGATCTTCCGAGAACTGCGAGCGCACGAGCGCAGAAAGCCCGTTGATTCCCTTACGTCCGTCGACCCGGCTCGTCGCCAGGAACACTCGTGTCCCTGGCGGGATCGTCAGCATTCTCGAGCTCGATGGCTCAGCGCCACGGTCAACCGCGCTAGCTGCTCGACGTCGAATGCTCGGACGCGCATCGTTACGCCTGCACACTCCAGCTCGATCGCGTGCGCACCGGCGCTGCTCTCCGCATCCGACACCGGCACCGCAACGAAGCCGACTTGCTCAGGTGACCGCGCGCCGAGCCGCTTGCGCCAGTACGACAGTCGTGTGGATGAGATCCCCTCACGGCGCGCAAATGCGAAGGCGCTCAGGCCCGAGCGCTCCAAGTCACGAAGCACCGCTCGCGCTTCTTCGACCGTCCACTGTTTCGCCCGCTGCTTGCGTGCGCCCGTCTCCGCGCGTTCTGCCATCTCGTCCTCGCAGCCCGCAATTTACCCCCGCCGCCGCCCAACCTCGGAACGCCCTTCGCCGATGGGTTAC
>CBINHN010000139.1:0-4459 GCA_966250485.1 uncultured Sorangium sp.
GCGTCGCAAACGCGTCAGCGGATCTGCAAGAGCTCCACGTCGAATACGAGTTGGCCAGAGGGTGCGCCGGGCCGCGCCGGTTTGTCGCCATAGGCGAGCTCGGCCGGGATCCAGAAGCGCGTGCGCTCGCCCTCGACCATGAGCTGGACGCCTTCGGTCCAGCCCTTGATCACCTGCCCGAGGTTGAACGTCGCGGGCTGACCGCGCTGTACGGAAGAATCGAACAACTTCCCGTCCGTCGTCCAACCCGAGTAGTGCACCGTGACGGTGTCGGTCGCCTTGGGGTGCACCTTGCCGGTGCCGGCCTTGAGCACGCGGTAGCGGAGGCCGGAGGCGGTCTTCTTTGCGCTCGCTGGCGGCGCCTTGACGTCTTCAGGCGTCTTTGGGCCGGACATGATTTCGAGCAGCTCGACGTCGAAGGTTAGATCACCGGCCGGCATCCCCGGCTGCGGCCGCTCACCGTAGGCGAGCCTCGCGGGGATCCAGAGCCGCACGCGCTCTCCGGGCTGCATCAGCTTCAGCGCTTCGGTCCAGCCGGGGATCACTTGGCTTACGCCGAACGTCGCCGGCTGGCCGCGCTTGATGGACGAGTCGAACATTTTCCCGTCCTTGGTCCAGCCCGAGTAGTGAACCTTCACGCGATCGGAATCGACCGGTTTGTCCTTGCCGGTGCCCGCTTTCAAGACCTTGTACTTCAAGCCCGAGGCCGTCATCTTCGCGTCCTTGGGCGGCGCAGCGACGTCTTCCGGCGCGGGGATGCTGTTGGCTTCCGCAGCGGCTGCATGCGCCGAAGCTTGCGCCGCCGCGGCGGAGGCGTAGGCCGCTGCGGCCTGGGCCGCCTGCACGGCCTGCGACACGGCCTGACTTGCCGCGGCTGCCGCGGGTCGATCCGGCTCGCTCGCGCTGTTGACGGGCTCTGGCTCCTTCTTCGAACAGCTGGAGCCGAACGCGAGCGCGAAGAGGGACACCGTGAGCCAGCGAGTCGTTGCCATGGGCTCGCAGCTTCCCGCGAAAGCGGCCCGCTTTTCAACGGGGTATCGCGCTGCCCGCTGCTCGGCGCTAGGGTCCGGCCCATGAGTTCAGGCCGGCAGCATCGGTTTGGGCCCCTCGGCCACGCTCTCTACAACGCCCTGTACTGGCCTTACCTGATCTCGACCATCGTCCTTCTGTTCGTGCCAGCGCTCATGATCTGGGCGCTGACGTTCTGGCAGCGGCCGCGGCGCTGGCTGCACGCGTACACCTGTCGTTGGGGCGCGCACTACCTGGCCTGGGCGCCCTTCGCGGGCGTCACAGTGGAGGGTCGGGAGAAGGTGCGCGCGCTGCAGCGCTGCGTGTTCGTCGTGAACCACCAATCCATGGTCGACATCTTGGCCGTGTGCGCGCTGAACCTGCCGTTCTTGTGGGTGAGCAAGCGGGAGAATTTCCTCGCGCCGTTCTTGGGTTGGAACATGTGGCTAAATGGCTACATTCCGCTGCGGCGCGGCCACCTGCCGAGCATCCGTCGCATGCTGCGCGTCTGCGAAGCGCGGCTGCGGGAAGGGGCGAGTTTGTGCGTCTTCCCCGAGGGCACCCGCACGCGTGACGGGAACCTGCGCGAGTTCTACCGTGGGGCTTTCTGGATCGCGGCCAAGAACCGCGTGCCCATCGTGCCCGTGGTGGTGGAGGGCACGTATTCGATCCTGGCGAAGGGCAGCTTCGGGATTCGTCCCCGCCCGGTCACGCTGCGCGTGCTGGATCCGATCCATCCGGACACCGTCGCGGGTGACGACCGCGCGCTGCGGGATCTGGTCAAGGCGCGCATGCAGGCCGAGCTCAACGCCTTGCGCGCGCAGAGCAGCCCGAGCCGCGCGCAGGCCGAGCGCGGCTCGCTCTCCTCGTCAGTCGGCTGACACACCCCGCACGGCATCCCGAGCGCGTGCTCGCGAGACACCGCTCCACGAGACATGGTATGCCTCGCTGAGCTCCCCGACATGCGGAATCCGCTCCAACTGCGTAACGGTCCTGTCGCGCGCACGTATCTCCCTACGTACGTCGACAACCATTTCGCGGAAGAGAACCCGTTCCGCTCCAAAGCTCGCCGCAACGTAGATCCCTGGCCGACGTTCGCGCAGGCGCGCAACGAGCTGCCGGCGCCGCACTACCCCGCTCGCCCGGAGGCGCTCGATTGCTACTACCGCTGCTGGGAGATCGCGTTCGCGAACTTCCGCCGCGCCACGGACGAGAACGGCTTCGTCTCGGACTACTCCTCGACGATGTACGCCGATTGCCTCTTCATGTGGGACACGGTGTTCATCTCGTTGTTCGGCCGCTACGGTGATCGCGTCTGGAAGTTCCAAAATAGCCTCGACAACTTCTACGCGAAGCAGCACCCGGACGGCGGCATCTGCCGGCAGTTCCGCGAAGACGACGGCAGCGAGTGCTACGCGCGCTTCGATCCCGCCGGCAGCGGGCCGAACGTGCTCGGCTTCAGCGAATGGGACTATTACTTGGCGACGCGCGACAGCGCGCGGCTCGCGGAGGTGTTTCCGGCGCTCGTCGCGTACGGGCAATGGTATCGGCGCTATCGCACCTGGCCGAACGGCAGCTACTGGGGCACGGGCTGGGCGAGCGGCATGGTCAATCAGCCGCGCACGCCGCAAGGCGCGCACCAGTACTTCGATCACGCACACCGCACCTGGGTCGACACCAACATGCAGCAGGTGCTCGCCAACCGCATCGTGCTGCAGATGGCGGAGGTGCTCGACCGCGAGGACGAGGTCGCCGATTTTCGCGACGAGAACGCGGCGCTGGTGCCCTGGATCAACCGCTATTTGTGGGACGAAAAGAGCGGTTTTTATCACGATCTGGATCGCGACCAGTCGCGCATCGTCGGCGTGAAGACGATCGGCGCGTACTGGGCGCTGTTGGCCGACGCGGTGCCGCGCGAGCGGCTCGATCGCTTCGTCGCGCACCTCGCCAATGAAGCCGAGTTCAAGCGCGTGCACCGCATCCCGAGTCTCTCCGCGGACACGCTGGGTTACGATCCCGACGGCGGGCTCTGGCTGGGCGGCGCCTGGGCGCCCACCAACTACATGGTGCTGCGCGGCCTGAGCCGTCATGGCTACGACGAGCTCGCCTTCGAGATCGCGGAGAACCATTTCAGAAACTTGGTGGAGTGCTTCAAGAAGACGGGCAGCATCTGGGAGCACTTCGCGCCCGACGCCGTCGCGGAGGGCCGCGGCCGCAAGGACTTCGTGGGTTGGACCGGGATCACGCCCATCGCCGTGCTGTTCGAGTACATCATCGGCCTGCAGGCGGATCCGCAGGCGCGGCGGCTGACCTGGAATTTGTTCAGCACCGACGAGATCGGCGTGGATCGCTACCCGTTCGGTCGTGACGGCAGCGTGAGCTTGCGCGCGCAGGCCCGCGCCAGCGCGAGTGAGCCGCCACAGCTGCAGGTGCAGAGCAACGTCGCGCTCGAGCTCGTCGTGCGCTGGAGCGGCGGCAGCCGCGTCGAGCGCGTGCTGCCCAGCACGGAGCAGAGCTCGTGACCGTGCCGTCGCGCGCCTTGGTGTTGCTCGACGGCGTCGCGCTGGCGCCCGCAGCCGCGCAGGTCAGCGTGTTCGATCGCGGCTTTCTCTACGGCGACTCCGTGTTCGAGACGCTGCGCACCTATGGCGGGCGACCCTTCAAGCTCGACGAGCACCTCCAGCGCTTGGCGCGCAGCGCGGCGCTCGTGGCCATGCAGCTGCCGCTCCCGCTGAGCGAGCTGCGGAGCGAGGTCGAGCGCGGCATCGCGCAGGCCGGCTTCGAGGAGAGCGTGGTGCGGGTGATGGTCACGCGCGGTCAGGGCGTGGAGCTCGGCTTGGATCCCGCGCTCGCGGAGCGGCCGCTGCGCGTCATCTTGATCTTGCCGCTGCGCGCGCCGCCCGCGGAGAAATACGAACGCGGGATCAAGGCCGTGACCTATCGCACGCAGCGCATCTCCGACGGCATCGAGGCGGCAGGGGCGAAGCTCGGTAACTACTTGCTGGCCGTGTTGGCGAGCGCCGCAGCCCGCAAAGCAGCGGCGGAAGAGTCGTTGATCGTCGATCGCGATGGCCAGCTGTTGGAGGGCGCTACCTCCAACTTGTTCGCGGTACGAGACGGCCAGCTGCTGACGCCGCCGCTCTCGTCGTCCATCTTGCCCGGCATCACGCGCGCGGTGGTGCTGGAGCTCGCGCGCCAGCTCGGCGTAGCCGTAGAGGAGCGCGCGCTGCACGTCGCGGAGCTGGCGTCCTTCAGCGAGCTGTTCATTTCTTCGTCGATCCGCGAGCTCGTGCCCATCGTGCGCGTCGATGAGCTCGCGCTCGGCGAGGCTCGTCCGGGTCCGCTGTTTCGCCGCCTATTGACGGCGTTTCGCGCGTACGCCAACGGCTAAGAGCTCTAAGCCCGTCAGCGCGGCGTGACGCCGCCGAACTCGTCCGTGCTCGTCTTGATG
>CBINHN010000140.1:0-4339 GCA_966250485.1 uncultured Sorangium sp.
GTGGCCCCTCCCGGGCTTGAACCGGGACTCCATTGCTGGAAAGGGATTTTAAATCCCCCGCGTCTGCCATTCCGCCAAGGGGCCTTTATGACGACTCTTACTGCGCTCGCGCTGCTCCGTGCAATCGGGCTTCGTGTATACCAGCCGATGCCGGATCGGAACCTGAAAATGTCGCGCCGCTCAGCGCGCTCGGGTCGGCAGGGCTCGGAAGAGGACTAGCTCGTCGGGGCCGAAGGCGAAGCGGTCCTTGACGCGCAGGCTCGAGCGATGGGCCTTGAGGATGGGCTGGAGCTGCCCCCAGTGGGCGGTGATGACCCACGCTGGAGAGCGCTGATGCACCACGACGCGATGAACGAGCTTCCAAAGTCGCGCGTCACCGATGCACTTGACTCGGTAGTGCTCGGCGAATCGCTGCGCTAGCTCGTTGTACCGCGGGTTCATGCCCAGCTGATAGCGGTAGCCGTGGCAGTTGCGCTGGTCCATGAGCAGCATGGCTCGCCCTGTCGCCGGCGCCGTTTCTGCGAGCGCCACGAGCTTGCGCGCCGCGTCGGTGAAGTACGAGGTCCCGAGGAAGGAGTTGTCCTTCCGAGTGTGCCAATTGTCTTGGCAAAGAAAGGGCAGCAAGACCAAGAGGCCCGTGGGCACGACGGTCCAGAGCGCGCCCGCGAACGCCGGCGCGGATGTGAAGCGGCGGAATACGGCGAATCGGCGCGCGAGCGCAGGCCCGAGCTCGAGCGCGTGGGCGCCGAGCGGGATGAGGTAGGCGAGCAGGAACAGGTTCGTGCGGAAGACGCCAAAGGGCCAAAACCCGAGCTGGTTGAACAGGAGGCAAACGCTTGCTGGCGCGAGCAACAGCGTGACCTCGACCCAGCGTCGCCGTAGCCCGAGGGACACGACGCCGAGCAGGGTCAGCGCGCACCACAACAGCGAATCCAACTGTATTACGAGGTCAGAGGCTGCCCAGTCCACGCGGCGCATGCCGGCCCAGGCCGCCACGGCGAAGAGCTTGCGAGCGAGCCACAGCAGCCGCGAACCGGCGCTCGGGATGTAGAAGACGTCGTATACGTGAGCCCAGTACAACGTGGACTCGCTCTCGCCCCCGGTCGTCTCGGCGCTCCAAATGAACCAATAGAGCAGCGCGATCAGCGCCATCGACAGGAGCGCTCCGCCGACCAGCGCGGCCATGTGCGCGGTGCGTCGCCGGTGAAACGCGCTGAGGAACAAGACGCCGCAAAGGCTGGGCATGAGAAAGACGACGTCTTGCGCGAACAGCACGCCGAAGAAGGTCATGGCCAGCGCAGCCCATAACCAGGCGCTGCGCCCCGAACGGTGGTAAGCGAGGCCTGCGATGAGACAGGCCAGGTGCAGCCACAACGAGCATGCGTAGGGCTTGAACTCTTTCGAGAAGTCGATGGTGAGCGGATGCAGCGCGAACACCGCGACCAAGAACACGCGCGCGGCAGCGCTCTCGAGGGAGCGCTTGGCGAGGATGATCGCGAGGAACGGCACGCTCGCGCCGGCGACCCAGGGCACGAGGCGCAACGCCGTCTCGGTCGGCCCGAGCCATTGGACGATCCAGCGCGAGAGCGCCATGAATCCGAGCGGGCGAATGGCGAGGGTCGCGAGGGGTTGGTGCATCAGGCGATAGGCCCACGCCTCTTCGTCCACCCACAGCGGGATCGAGCCATCGAAAGCTCCGCGCCAGCGCAGCCAGAGGCCGAGCAGGACACACGCCGCCATGAGCAAATGCTCGACGCGCGACGCCGACCAACGTCGCCACAGGACCTGAGAGCACTCGCTCGACCAATTCGCGATCCGGGTAGCGAGCGTCTCCCCCCGTACGACCGCTCCGCTTTCGGAGCCGAGCTTCATTCAGATGCCTTCGCTGTAGATGCTTGCCACCGTCACTGCAATCCCGCGCGCGCTGCGCCAGGCTAGGCGCCTCCTTTTGCCGCAGTTCGGCGGCGCGTCCAACCCTTCTCACGCGCGAGCTCTCGCTCTCGCTATTGAGAAGGAGGCGTCTGCCACGAAAATGTCTTGCATCACGTAACCGCCACAGGCGTGTGCTGCGACAGATGCGACCGGCGATCGTTGAAATACTTTGCATCGCTGCTGAGGGCAGATGCTCGAAGTGCTGATGAGGCCGCGCTTTTGCCGCCCGCCGGCTTCCCGTCGCCGTTCATCGGGGCGTACGCGGGCGATGCGACGAAGGGCAGCAACCTGCCCGAGCAGGTGCCGCAAATTCAATCGCCGCCGACGCTGTTTCGCTACGGCTCGCCGGCGCTCAGTAGGCTGCGGAGCGCGGATTGCGGCTCGAGCGTGTCGATGGCCTGGCGCTTGATGGGCTCGTAGTGCACGAGCCAGTCACCGACCGTGTGCAGCGCCGAGGCGCGATCGAGGCCCAGGCGATCAGCGAGGTAGCTGACGAACTCGGGCAGGGTGTCGTCGATGGGGGAGACGTCGTCGTTGTTCATCGCGCAGCGGGCGGAAAAAGGTTGGGCAGAGCTCGGCGCGCCCCGTCGCGGAGCGCCGCCGACCCTGAGTGACCTGCCAGCGGCGCATGATGTCGCCACTTTAGCGGGCCCTCGTCAAATTAACTGCGCGGCGGCGATTAACGCGCTCGGCCCGCGGCGGAGGGCGTAGAACGGGCGTTTCGGGCGTCAGAGCGCTGGCGGTTTGCGCGCCTGACGCTCTTCGACGATGCTCGCGGCGTGTTGCCTCGCGTGTTGATCATCGCCGGCTCGGACTCGGGCGGCGGTGCGGGAATTCAAGCAGACATCAAGACCGTGACCATGCTCGGCGGCTATGCCTCGACGGCGATCACGGCGCTGACGGCGCAAAACACACAAGGTGTGTTCGACACGCTCACCATCGATTCGAGCTTCGTGCGCGAGCAGATGCGCGTAGTGTTGGACGACATCGGCGCTGACGCGATAAAGCTCGGCATGTTGGGCACGAGCGGCGTGATTCGAACGGTCGCGCAGGAGCTCGAGGCGCGCGCCGGCGGCATCCCCGTGATCGTCGATCCGGTGATGGTCGCCAAGGGCGGCGCGTCGTTGCTAGATGCGGATGGACGTCAGCTGCTGGTCCAGCGCTTGCTGCCGCTCGCGGCGCTGATCACCCCCAACGTGCCCGAAGCGGAGGCGCTGACCGGCCTTCGCGCACAGGACGAGGATGATCTGCCGCGCCTCGCCGATCACCTGCTGGCGCTGGGGCCCGCGGCGGTGCTGGTGAAGGGCGGACACTTGCCCGGCGAGCGCGTGACGGATCTGCTGCGCACGGTAGACGGCCTCGAGCATCGCTTCGAAGGGCCGCGTATCCACACGCGCTCGAGCCATGGTACCGGCTGCACGCTGGCTTCCGCGATCGCGGTCGGCGTCGCGGAAGGGCTCACGCTAGTGGGCGCCATTCAGAACGCGCGCCGCTATGTCACGCGCGCGCTCGAGACCGCGCCGGGTCTCGGCAGCGGTCACGGCCCGCTCAATCACGGTTGGCCGCTGCAAAAAGACGAGCCGTCCTGAGCCGCGGAGCCGCGCCGCGCAGCCTAGGAACTGACGGCCGCCGCGGCGCGTGGCATATCTCTGCCGTGCGGAGCTGGTTCCTCGGGTTCTTCGCGTTGACGCTGGTAGGCTCCGCTTGCGGAGAAGATCGCCCGCGGCTCGATCGGCCTCCAGCCAGCGGCGGAATGAGCTCTGGAGCTTTGGCGCAAGGCGGGTTCACTCAGCTGAGCGGCGGCTCGGGCGCGCGGACCGGCGGTGGTGGCGGGCGTCCGCCCGAAGAGGTACCGGGCGAGACGGTGTTCACGTTCGTGCACGGCATCGTGGACGCCGAGCGGGTGCTGCTCTGCTTCCTCAAAGGTCGCGGCGCCGACGCGGTTCCCGTCGGCGTACCGCTGCCCGACGGTGGCCTCGCCTACGGTGAGTCCCTCGTCTTGCGCGACCTCGAAGGAGTCGACTACGCCGCGGATCAAATCGAGCCAATCGTGATCACCGGCGAGCTCGAGCGCGTCGCGGGGCTCGACTGCGAAGCGGCGCTCGAGCTCGCACACGCCGAGCAAGCCGAAGCGGAAGCGCAAGCACCGCCGAGCGGTGCTGCGGGCGCAGGCGGTGCTGCTGGTGACGCAGGCGCCGGCGGTGCTGCTGGTGACGCAGGCGCCGGCGGTGCTGCTGGTGACGCGGGCGCAGGCGGTGCCGCAGGCGCAGGCGGTGCTGGTGGCGAAGCGGGCGCGCTCGGTGGCGGCGCGGGTGGAGCGCTGAACAGCGCCGGCGCGGGCGGCGACGAGGACAGCGCGGGACAAGGGGGTGCAGTCAACGGCGGTGCTGCGGGCGCTGGCGGCGCG
>CBINHN010000141.1:0-4247 GCA_966250485.1 uncultured Sorangium sp.
ACGTCATGCCGCGCTGGCGGCACTCATCGACGTCGTACTTCGGCTTCTCGAGGTTGTACGAGACGTACACGAGCTCGCTCGTGCCGTCGAAATCCTTGATCGGGAACACGCTGCGGAACACCGCTTCCAGGCCGGTCTCTTTGCGCTCGCGAGGAGCGACTTCGGACTGGAGAAACTTGTCGTAGCTGCTCTTCTGAATGTCGATCAGGTTCGGAATGTCGACGATCGACTCCACACGACCGAGATTCATGCGGTGTCGGAAGTTCGACTGGACCGTGGACGCCATGGGGGGTGCCTCCAAACCAGCAGTGCTGAGGACGTTATCGGGCGCGCGACGCAGAGGAGGGGCTATCACCCACCCCAGCCACGCAGGCGCATCGGGCAAAAGAAAAGGCAGACTCGCGGAAACGGCACACTATCGCCGTCCCGCGAGCCAAGTACGGGTCGCGCAAGCTATCCGCGGCGCCGCGACCATCGAGCCGCGGCGCCGGTCTGGGACTACTGACCAGAGAGAAGGACAATCGATTACTTGACCTCGACCTTCGCACCGGCGGCTTCGAGCTTCTTCTTGATCTCGGCCGCCTCGTCCTTGCTGACGCCTTCCTTGACGGGCTTCGGCGCGCCTTCCACCAGATCCTTGGCTTCCTTCAAGCCGAGGCCGGTGATCTCGCGCACGACCTTGATCGCGTTGATCTTGTTGGCGCCCGCGTCCGCGAGGATGACGTTGAACTCCGTCTGCTCCTCGGCCGGAGCCGCCGCTGCGGCACCAGCGCCGCCCGCTGCCGCCACGGCGACCGGAGCCGCGCTCACGCCCCACTTCTCTTCGAGCTCTTTGACGAGCGCGGCGATCTGGATGACGGGAAGGTTGGAAAGGTAATCGACGACCTGCTCTTGAGTGATCTCAGCCATGACTGTCTCCATACGGTCCCAATCAGCGAAGGGCGACCCTGTCTGTTGGGCGGTTGATTCTTTATGCTTCGGTAACTTTTAGGGTTTGCGGGTTTGGATCGAGTGGCGAGCCGGGCTCGGCTCAGCCTCCCTTACGCTCTTTGGCGGCGAGGACGCCGACGAACTGCTGCGCCGGTGCGTTGAGCAACATCACGAAGCGCTGCGCGGGAGCCATCATCGTCGCGAGCAGCATCGCGCGCGCCTCGTCCTTGTTCGGCAGCGTGGCGAGCTGATCCTCGACGGCGCGGGCGTCCAGCACCTGGCCTTCGAGCAGGCCCGCTTTGATCTTGAGCTTCTCGTTGTCTTTCTTGAAGTCCTTGATCGCGCGGGCGGCGGCGCTCGGCTCCTCGAAGCTCCAGGCCACGCCGGTCATGCCGGCGAGCGTCGCGTCGAGCTTCTTCACGAAGGGCTTGTCGGACAGCGCCTTGTTGACGAGCGTGTTCTTGACGACCTTGTACTCGACGCCGCGATCACGGAACGTGGAGCGAAGCTTCGAGACCTCCGCCACGGTCATGCCCGTGAAGTCGAGGAACACGGCCGACGACATGCGCTCGAAGCGCGCCTTGATGTCGTTGATCTGTTCGGTTTTCTGAGCGCGGTGCATCAGCGTTCCTCCTCGGTAGCGACGGTCACCGTTGCGGTATCGACGCGCACGCCGAGCCCCATCGTCGAGGACAAGGTGATGCTGCGCATGTACACGCCCTTGGCGGTGGGCGGCTTCTTATGAAGCAGCTCGTTGATGAGCGCCTGCGCGTTCTCGGCGAGCTTCTGCTGGTCGAAGGATCGACGCCCGATGCGGCAGTGCACGACGCCCGCCTTGTCGACGCGGTACTCGACCTTGCCGGCCTTGGCTTCACGCACGGCGTTCTTCAGATCGAACGTCACCGTGCCGACCTTGGGGTTCGGCATCAGGCCACGCGGACCGAGCACGCGACCGAGCTTGCCGACGGCGCCCATCATGTCGGGCGTCGCGATCACGCGGTCGAAATCCAGGAAGCCCTCGAGCACGCGCTGCGCGAGCTCGTCACCGCCAGCGACGTCTGCGCCGGCATCGAGCGCTTCCCGCTCCTTTTCCCCGCGCGCGAACACGAGCACGCGAATGCTCTTGCCCGTGCCGTGGGGCAGCACGATGGCGCCACGCACCATCTGATCGGCGTGTTTGGGGTTCACGCCCAGCCGCACGGCGATGTCGACGCTCTCGTCGAATTTCGCGTACGCGCTGTCTTTGACGAGCGACACTGCGTCGGCGACCGAATAGCGCTTGGCTCGGTCTACCTTCGCGAGGGCTGCCGCTCTCTGCTTTGCGACTTTGGTTGACATTATTGCGTCTTTCGACTCCTGGGAGACGGTCGCGCCGCCCTCAACGAACGAGCGCGCCGCACCAGTAAACTAAGCTCGAGCCGCGACGGCCCTGGGCGCTCAGACGACGTCCACGCCCATGCTGCGGGCGGTTCCGGCGATCGAGCGCGAAGCGGCCTCTAGGCTGGCCGCGTTCATGTCTTTGAGCTTTTCCTTCGCGATGGCGCGGATCTGATCCCAGGTGAGCTGCCCCACCTTGGTCTTGTTCGGCTCCTTGGAGCCAGAGCCGGGCTTCTTCGCGCTGGGCAGACCGCAAGCCTTCTTGATCAGAACGCTGGCGGGCGGTGACTTCATCACGAAGGAGAACGAACGATCGCCGTACACGGTGATCACCACGGGGATGATCGTGTCGCCGAGCGGAGCGCTCTTCGCGTTGAAGTCCTTGCAGAACTGCATGATGTTGACCCCGTGCTGGCCGAGCGCGGGACCTACGGGCGGCGAGGGGTTGGCCTTGCCGGCGGGCAGCTGCAGCTTGATGTAGGCACTGATTTTCTTTTTGGCGCTCATCGCTTCTCAACGTGGGAAAAGTCGAGCTCGACCGGAGTCGGACGCCCGAAGATGCTGACCATGACCTTGAGCTTCTGCTTGTCCGGCTTGACCTCTTGTACGGTCCCGGAAAAGTTGGCGAAGGCCCCGACCACGACGCGAACCTCGTCCCCCTCGCTGAACTGGTGACGGGGCTTGGGTTTGACCGCGCCCTCGACGATGCCTTTGCGCAGGTCCTCGATGTGGGGGCTCTTGACTTCTTGCGGCCGCTGGTTGCCGATGAAGCCGGTCACCTTCGGCGTGTCCTTCACGAGGTGCCAGGCGTTCTCGCTCATCTCCATCTCGATGAAGACGTAGCCAGGGAAGCTGGTCTTGCTCTTGATCCGCTGCTTGCCGTCCTTGGTGGTGTCCGTGACGGTCTCGGAGGGAATCAAGATCTCGCCGAAGCGCTCCTCCATATGATACTGGCGGATGCGCTCCTGAAGGGCGGACTTCACCTTGCTCTCGAAGCCGGAGTAGGTGGTGATGACGTACCACTTTTTGCTGGAAGCGGGAGTTTCCACGATCACCTCGTTCAGGTCCCGTACACCAGAGTGGTGAGAAAGCTCCAGAAACGATCCAGGATGGCCACGTAGATGGTGGCGATCGCGCTGGCGAGCATGACGACGAGCGTGCCGTTCACCACCATTTCGCGGTTCGGCCACGACACCTTGCTGAGCTCGGCGGCGACGTCATCCGCCCAGTGGCGGATCGTCTCTTTGCGGTAGGCCTGAATCACCGCACCGACGCCGATGACGGCGCCCGCGCCGAGCGTGAAGCCGTCACGCTCCTCCTCCGGCAAGCTGACGAGCTGAGGCACCGCGCGAACCGCGGCGGGCCAGTCCGCCAGGTGGCTCCAAGCGGCGCCCAGCATCTTGCTCGAGAGATAGGCAATCAGAATGCCGGCGACGAAGAACGCCGCGTGCACGTAGCGCTGCGAGCCGAGCTGCACCGCGTGCTCGTCGTCACCCGGGCCTTCGACCGGCACGAGTGCATCGGACGCGGCTCCGCCAAGCTCGTTGGGAGCTGCGGTCGTGTCGGTTTCTGGGTCGCTCTGAATGGCCATGGGTTTTTGCTGGGTGACTGTGCAGGGGCGGAGAGACTCGAACTCCCGACCCGCGGATTTGGAATCCGCTGCTCTACCGACTGAGCTACGCCCCTAGTGGGTCATTTCCCTTCGACGTGCATCGTGTGCTGATTGCAGTGACTGCAAAACTTCTTGAGCTTGATCGGCGGGCCTTCGCGGCGCGTCTTGGTGCTTCGATAATTTCGGTTTCCGCACACGCTGCAGGCGAGCGCGATGCGAATGCGGCCCGGCGCGACCGTTGGGTCAGATGGGTCGCGCCGCGCCGACATTGCTTCACTCGATGATCTTGGTGACGACTCCGGCGCCGACGGTCTTGCCGCCCTCGCGG
>CBINHN010000142.1:0-4090 GCA_966250485.1 uncultured Sorangium sp.
AGCGGCAGCGGCGGAGCCTCGGGCGGCAGCGGCGGAGCCTCGGGCGGCAGCGGCGTCCAAAACTTCGTGGGCAGCTTCGAGCTCACGCTCACTCCCGCAGATCCCGTGCTCGGCTTTCCCGATTCGACGTCACTCGTCGGTCACGTGTACGATCGCAAGCCGACGCGCACCGATTTCGTGCTGAAGCTCGATCAAGAGCAAGACGGCTGTCAGCTGCTCGTGCCGATCAGCCCGTTTTGTGATCCCGAGTGCGGTAGCGACGCGGTGTGCACGGCGGACAACGTCTGCACCCCGCAAGGCATTCCCCAGGGCGTCGGGGACGTCAGCGTACATGGCCTGAAATCCGGTGAGTTCACGATGCCGCCGACGCCGCCGGCGTTTGCCTACCAGCCCTCGGGCGACGTTCATCTACCGTACCCGCCGTGTGACGAGGACGCGGAGATTCACCTCGAGGCCAGCGACTTTTCCATCACGGGAAGGTGCATCACACCGATCGCGCTGGGCGGTCCCGATCCCATCAGCGTGAGCTCGGGCCAGGCCCTGCATCTGACCTGGACCGCGCCGGCGAATCCGGATCATAGCCGCGTGTCGATCCACCTCGACCTGGCTCATCATGGCGGGAAGAAGGGCGAGATCAACTGCGACGTGCCGGACACTGGCAGCTTCGACGTTCCCGAGCCGCTGATGACGCGGCTCATCAGCTTCGGGCTCGCCGGGTTTCCGACGGTGGAGGTCGCTCGCGTGTCGCGCGCCAGCGCCAGCGCGGCTGCCGGCATCGAGCTGGTGATGAAGGCCGGCGTGACCCGTGCGCTCGACACCGGCGTCATCTCGTGCAGCGAAATCGAGCCTTGCCCGAGCGGCCAGACCTGCCTCGAAAATCGCACTTGCAAGTGAGCCCGCTCACTTCGCCGCGCTGACTCGGCCGTTACTTCGCTCGCTGACGCGCGCGCCCCGTCGTTGGCGCGCGTCGGCGCGCTTTGGTTTGTCACGCTGATCCGTGGTAAGCGGACGCCATGTCGAAGAGCGCCTGGCTCGCCCTCCTGCTCGCAGCTCCGTCCGCCTGGGCCGCGCCGCCTACCGCTGCGTCACCCGCCGCTACGGCGCCAGTGACGTCACCCGCCGCGCCAGCGTCATCGCGTCAAACCGCGGTCGATCCGGCCATTGCGTCGCTCGAGCGGTTGGCGTTGTCGATTCAGCGCGTGACGCTCGACAACGGCTTGCGCGTCGTGCTGAACGTGGACAAGAGCTCGCCCACCATCGGCGTCAGCGTCACGTACGACGTGGGCAGCCGCAGCGAAGGCCCGGGGCAGAGCGGGTTTGCGCACCTGTTCGAGCACATGATGTTCCAGGGCAGCAAGAACGTGAAGAAGGGGCAGCATTTTTCCCTGATCACGTCGCGCGGCGGCAACCTGAACGGCACCACCTCCGAGGATCGCACCAACTACTACGACCTGCTGCCCGCGAGCGAGCTCGAGCTCGCCTTGTTCCTCGAGGCGGATCGCATGCGCTGGCTCGCCGTCACCGCGGAGAACTTCGAGAATCAGCGGGCGGTCGTCAAAGAAGAGTACCGCATGCGGGTAGACAACACGCCGTATGCGCGCGCCTCGCTGCGCCTGAGCGAGCTCGGCTTCGCGGACTATCCGCCCTACGCGCACCCCACGATCGGGAGCATGCAAGATCTCGACGCCGCCAAGCTGGAGTGGGTCGCCGCGTTCTACAGAGCGCACTACGCGCCGAACAACGCGGTGCTCACTATCGCCGGTGACTTCGAGCCCGATCAGGCGCTCGAGCTGGTGCGCAAGTACTTCGGCCCCGCGGAGCGTCGCGAGGTACCGCCCTTCACGGAACCGCCGAAAGGCGCCGCGAACAGCGCGCCGCGACGCGAGGTGATGGAGGATGGTAACGCGAACGCGCCCGCCATCCTGTGGGGCTACCGCATCCCGCCCTTGCGCCAGCCCGATCACTATGCGCTCGAGCTCGCCGGAGTGGTCCTGGCCGACGGCGAGAGCTCGCGCCTGTACCAGCTCTTGGTGCGGGATCGCGCGCTGCTCCAGGGTGTCTCGGCGCGAACCAAGGATCTGCGCGGCCCCGATCAGTTCATGCTGACCGGTGTGCTCACGGAGAAAGCGAAGCTTGCCGACGTGGAGCGCGCGTTTCAAAGCGAGCTCGATCGCCTGGCGAAGACGCCCCCCAGCGCAGAGGAGCTGAAGCGCGCCAAGGCGCGCGTGAAGCACGATTTCTTGTTCGGTCTGCAATCGAACGCGACGCGGGCCATTCATCTCGGCGAGTACGAGGTTTATTTCGGCGACGCGCGCCTGCTCACGCGCGAGCTCGCCGCCTATCTCGCCGTCAGCGCGGATGACATTCGCCGCGTGACGAAGCAGTACCTCACGCCGGAAGCGAAATTCGCGATCGAAGTCAGACCCGCAACCCGCGCGGCGCCTGCCGCGCCGCCGACGAAAGCCGCTCCGGCGGCGGGAGGTAGCCGATGAACGCCTCGCTCAGGAATCGCTGGCGCTCGTCCGCGCTCGCCATCGTAGTGGCGCTCGTGGCCTGCTCGCCCAAGCCGCAACCGCAAGCGCCCACGCCGGGCGCCGCGACCGCGCCAAGCCCGAGCGCGGAGCCCGTCAAGGACGACAGCATCGAGCCGCCGGCGTCCGGCGTCGCTCCCGCGGCGCCGTTTCCGACCATCTCACACGCCGAGCTCGGCAACGGCTTGGGCTTACGCGTCGTCGAGCGGCACGTGCACCCCATCGTCGAGCTGCGCTTGGTCGTGCGCTCGGGCAGCGCCAGCGACGGTGAGAAGCCCGGGCTGGCCAGCGTCGCCGGCGAGCTCTTGAAGGCCGGCGGCGCGGCGGGGCTCAGCCCACAGAAGCTGGTCCAGCGCGCGGAGGCGCTGGGCGCGAACCTCGACGTACGTACCGATCG
Source organism: uncultured Sorangium sp. (assembly GCA_966250485.1). GTDB lineage: Bacteria > Myxococcota_A > Polyangia > Polyangiales > Polyangiaceae > PMG-095. The sequence continues at coordinate 2,929 of CBINHN010000142.1, forward strand.
GGACTCGACGCGCATCTCGCTCGCGGTGCCGAGCGGCGATCTCGACGCGGCGCTGGAGCTGCTCGCGGCCGTCGCGCTCAAGCCAGCCTTCGCGCCGGTCGAATTCAACAAACTGCGCGCGCGAGAGATCGAGCGCGTGAAGAGCTCCGCGCGCGGCAGCGCCGCCTGGGCGGCGGCCATGATCCTATATCGGGAGCTCTACGATCTGCCGACCGGGGTCCACCCCTATTCGCGCTACGACGCGCTGCCCGAAGATCTCGAGCGGCTCACGCTCGCGGATTGCCGCGCCTGGCACAAGGCGCATTTCGTCCCTGCCAACGCCAGCCTGATCGTGGTCGGTGACGTCGCGCCCGCCGCCGCGGAAGCCGCGGCCAAGAAGTGGTTCGGCGCTTGGAAGGGCAGCAGCGCGCCCGCGCCGATGTTCCCGGAGCCGCTCGGTCCGCGGCAGCAAGAGGTGTATCTGGTGGATCGACCTGGCGCGGCGCAGAGCCAGATCTACGTCGGCGTGCTCGGCTCCTCGCGCGCGAACCCCGATTTTCCGGCGCTCGCCGCCGCCAATCAGATCCTGGGCGGCGGCGTCTCGGGCCGCTTGTTCCTGGACGTTCGAGAGAAGCGCTCGCTGGCTTACAGCACCGGCTCATCACTCAGTGACGTGGCCAATGGTCGCGGAGCGGCGGTGCTCTCGGCGGGTACCCAGACGCCGAAGACCGCCGACGCGGTCACCGCGCTGCTCGACAATCTCAAGCTCATCAGCAGCCAGCCACCCAGCGAGAAAGAGCTGGAGAACGCGACGCGCTTCTTGGTGGACGGCTTCGTGTTCAGGCTGGAGACGGTCGGCAGTGTCGCCGAGCTGACGTCGCACCTCTACGTGCTCGGGTTGCCGGACGACTACTACGACGACTACAGAAAGACCGTGCAGGACCTGTCGTTGCCGGCCGTCAGCAGCACCGCTGCTCGCTATTACGACAAGGTACCCGTGATTGTGGTAGCGGGCGACGCAGCAACGCTGGGGCCCACGCTCGCCAAGTTTGGGCCGGTCGCCGTGCTCGACCCCGCGCACGGTTTCTCGCTCAAGAAGAGCTACCCGAAAGCGCCGTAGCGCCCTCGGCGCCGTTGCGGCGCTCGGCCGCGCCGTTGCGGCGCTCGGCCGCACTCTAGAGTC
>CBINHN010000143.1:0-3948 GCA_966250485.1 uncultured Sorangium sp.
GCCCGCCCCCCCCCCCCCCGGCCGCCGGGGGGGGCGGGGGGGGGTGGGGGGGGGGGGGGGGCGGGCCGCCCCCCCCCCCACGGCCGCACGCTCAGCGCAGCTCGTACACGTCTTCGTTGAGCGCACGAGCGGGCGCGCTGGAGCTCGCTGGGCTGCTCGACGCGCCACCGCGCGGCGGGGCGGCAGCGCGCCGGCGCTTCTCGCTGTGAAGGGGCGCCGCGCTGCCCGCGACAGCGGGCGGCGAAGGCGACGCTGCGCTGGGCAGCGCGGGCGCTGCTGCGGGCAGAGCGGGCACCTGAGCGAGCGCGGGCGCCGGCGCAGCGGCGCTCGCGCTCGCGGCCGCTGCGCCGTTGGGCGCGTCCATCGGACGCGAGCGAACCCAGGCGCTGAACGCGCCCAGCGCAGCGACGATCAGCAGCGCGAGGACCAGCGCGGACAGCGCTGGCCATTTGAGACGAGCCCCGCGCGAGCTCGCCGCGACGCCGGTGATGTCCCGCGACGTGAGGCTCGAGCCTTTCGGGCTCGGCGTGGCGTCGCGAGCCGTGGCGGCGGGGAGCAGCGAAGGCGCCGGAAGCGGGCCGGCGCTGACGCGCAGCGCGCGGGCCAGCTCGCGCGCTGCGACTCCCGCGCTCGCGTAGCGCGCCGCCGCATCGCGGTTCACGCAGCGCGCGAACCAGGCATCGAAGGCCGCGCTCAGCGCCACGGGCACGGCGAGCTCACGCGCGCGTTCGCTGGCAGGCGCGAGCGGCAGCGTCAACACCTCAGCGAACACCTGCGTACGGCCCGACTCGCTCGCGGCCCCGCGCCAATAGGAGCGTCCGGTCAGCAAGAAGAACGCGATCAACCCCAGCGCCCAAATGTCCGTGGCCGGCGTTACCTCGGCGCCCGCCGCCTGCTCGTAGGCCATGTACTCCGGCGTGCCGCGCAGCACAGCGCTGACCTGGCCGGTATCGGAGAGCATCTTGGCGGCGCCGAAATCGAGGATCTTGATCCACGCCGTGCCGTCCTCACGCTGCGTGAGAAATAGGTTCGCTGGCTTCAAATCGCGATGAACGATCGGCGCGGCGCGACCATCGTTCGCCACCACGCCGTGCACTTTGTCGAGCCCGAGCGCGACCTGGCGCAAGTACTCCGCGGTCTCCTGCGTGCTGCACGGACCGCGGCCTTGCACGAGCTCGGCCAGGTTCATGCCGGACAGCAGCTCCATGGCGACGAACACGAAGCTCGACTCGGGATCGATGCCCGCGTCGTAGACCTGGACGATGTGCTCGCTGCTCACGTGCGATGCGATGCGCGCCTCGGCGAGCAGGCGTTCGATGGTGACGTCCTGCACATGCGAGGTGAGCAGCTTCAGCGCGACGCGCCGCGCGGTGACGAGCTGCTCTGCGACGTACACCACGCCGAAGCCGCCGCGCGCCAGCGGCGCGACGATCCGATAGCGCTCACCGACGAGCGTTCCGGCCGTGAAAGGTTCGCGCTTCTCCACGCCTGCCGTCCCCGTTCAGCTTCGTCGCGCAGCGCGGCTCTGGCGCCGCTGGCGACGGCGCAGCCATGCCAGCGCCCTCGCGGCGCAGCCGATGGTCAGCGCCCTCATCGACGCGGCGCCGTCGTTGGCTCCGCTCAGCGCGCAGCCGGCCGTTTCCGCGGAGGGCGCGGCGAGTGCCGTCACCCCTTCTTCCTGTGGCTGCTGCCCAGCCAGTTCGAAGGCGTCACGCTGCAAGTTCGCGAACGGCGCCAGCTTCGTGAACCAGCCGCGGGTGCCAGAGCGCTCGCACTCTCCGCTGAAATTGAAGGCAAACACACCGGTTACCGCGCCGCTTTCATCCGAGAGCGCGGGAGCGCCGTTGTCGCCGGCGCAGGGGCCGTCACCGACGATGAACGTGCGCGGCGCGGCGACCCCCACGCCGCTACTCGTGTCGTCCGGGCCGACGACGAGAACGGGCACTCCAGCGCGGCGCGCGCGCACGACACCCGGCATCGCGCTCTGCCCGAAGCCGATGACCGTCATGCTCTCGCCGGCGACCACCGGGCGCTGCACCCGAACGGGCAGGCCGGCAGACGGCAGCGCGGTATCGAGAACGACGAACGCGATGTCGTCGATGCACACCGCGGTCGAGCCAGTGCCCAGCACGCGCACACCGCGGGCATCCACCTTGATCGGTAAGCGCGTACCGAAGGACACCTCGATGAGCCCCGGATCGAGCGCCTCGCCGATCCAACCGCCCCGCGAGCTCGCCACGAGAGTCCCATCGGGACGGCAGCCGAAGCTGGCATTGGCGTCGAATACGGCCACGCAATGCAGCGCCGTGACGAGCACATTGGGCGCGACGAGCACACCGCTGCACGCCAAATCCACATACGGCTCCGGCTGACGCGCGACGACGCGAACGACCGCGTCGTCCGCGTCGTCAGACACTTCCCCGCCGATCACCGGCGAGCGCTGCGCAGCGCCGTCCCTGCCTCGCGCGTCCGCGCAGGCGATGCTGAAAAAAGCGAGCACGGCGACGGCACGCAGCGCGCAGCGCTTCATGGCGCCCCGAATTCGAAGCACGGAAACGTGCCCGTCAAATCGCCCTGCGCGTCGACGCGCAAGACATCGGAGTGCACCGCGCGCGTGGAGTCGACGCACCACACGGTTCCGGGCTCGTCGCGCGCGCCGGTGCGCGGATCGAAATTCGGCGGCCCCATGGCTCCGTTCAGCACGATGCTGCTGCTCGGGTTCTCGAGCTCGAGAAGAGCCGGCGGCAGATCTTCCGGACCGACGCTGAACGCCAAGCGGCCCGACAACAGGCGACGCATGCCGTTGACCAGATCCCCGCCGAAGAGCGGATTCACGGGTCCGGCCGCAGCCGCCGCGTAGAGCAAGTAATACGCAGCGTCGTAGTGATTCTCGTGCCCGAGCTGCCCGGCGAAGGCCGGAAACGCAGCGTCGAAGCGCGCTTCGTAGGCGCGAAAGACGCTGGGGTCTTCGGCTGCGGCGAAGTTGATGCCCGCCATGCGCGCGTAAATTTTCGGAAATTGCTCGAGCAGCGCGCGCACCCGGCTCTTGTCGTACTCCAACGGTGAGAGCAGATAAAACGGCTCGAACGGCGCCTCTCCCGCCTCCAGCGCGGGCATGATCGTCGTGACGAACTCTGCGCTCGCGACCGCGATGATGACGTGCGGCGAGAACTCCTGGAGCAGGCGAATCGCGGCGCTGTAGTCCGCTCCGGCGACGAGAGCGGAAGACGAGATCGCGACTTCGCGGAAATAGTCGGGCGAGTTCTGGCGCGCCGGGCGGCCGTTGAAGTGCAGCACACCGCCGGTGAGCGCCGCGGAGAGGTTGGACAGCAAGCGCACGTTCTCCGCCGTGACGAGCGCGACGCGGGCCGGCTCATCCGGCGCCAGGCGGCCAGCTCCGCGCAGGTGCGAAAGCGTTCGCGCGAGCAGCGGCGCATAGGTGGGCGCCAGCTGTTCTCCCCCGGAGAGCATGTGCCAGAGCAGCCCGTCGTCGACCAGCTGTAAGAGCGCCGGATCGGCCTCGAAGGGGCTGATGAAGAAGATGTGATTCGCGCGCCCCTTGCGGCGAAAGGCATACTCGAGATCTGCTGCCTCCAGCCCAGCGATGATGCCGGGCACCTTCAGCTCGTCACTCAGGTGGTCGATGGCGCGGTCGAACGCCTCTCCGCTGCTGAACAGGTTTCGGCACACCACCGCCAGCACGGGGTGGCGCTTGCCTGCGGCGCTGGGCAAGCCGCCCACCGCGCGCGAGAGCTCGGTCAGCGCCAAATCGTAGTTGCGAGACTCGGTGCTGAGCAGCTCTGGAGGGACGGAGGCGAACACGCCGAAGATCACCGGGGCAGGATCCGTTTGACGCAAGCTCGCGAGCCAGCGCCGCTCGGTTTGTGGCAACGCCAGCGGACATTCCGGGGTGAGCAGCGCGACGCAACGACCAGCGATGCAGGCGCT
>CBINHN010000144.1:0-3711 GCA_966250485.1 uncultured Sorangium sp.
ATTGCCGCAGGACAACGCCTACGACGTGGTCTATCGCCACGCCCTCGCCAACAGCGGGCAGTGTCTCGCCTTCGGCAGCACCACGGGCAACCTCTATCTGAGCGAGGATGCCGGCGACAGCTGGACGACGGTGGCGAACAATTTGCCGCCCGTGTACAGCGTTCGTTTCGCGTAGCGAGCCGGACCAAAAAAGCGACGCTGCGCTGACGTCGTTGTCCCGTCTCGCGCACACGGGCCCGGCCTTGTCCGCGATAATAGCGTCAGGAGTGTTCGTCGCGCTGGCGGTTTTCGGCTCCGGCGCCCCACGGCGTGGCGCGCGTGCCGCCCCAGGTTCGGCGGCGCTGTCGCGAAAGACACCGATTTTGCGGGGCGGTGAAAACTCGAAGGCAGTAATTTGAGTCGAATGAAACTGTGCCGGCATCAGCGATGGTGCGCGGTACATTCCGCATGCCTTTTGCATCACTTGGAGGCCCTATGAACCTTCATCGCGTCCTCTCTTTTGGTCTCTTGGTTGGCGCTGCTTGCGTATCCACCCACTGCGATGACGGCGGTGGTGGTGGTGGTGGCAGCACGAGCGGTGGTTCGACGGCAACGGGTGGGGTCCCCGCAAGCGGCGGCTCCACATCGGGCGGAGTGACGACCGGCGGCGCGAGCACGTCGGGCGGTACCAGCTCCAGTGGCGCGAGTGGTGCCAGTGGCTCTAGCGGTGCGAGCGGCTCGAGTGGCTCGAGTGGCGCCAGTGGCGCGAGCGGAGCCAGTGGCGCGAGCGGTTCGAGTGGAGCCAGTGGCGCAAGCGGAGCGAGCGGTGCCAGTGGCTCGAGCGGTGCTTCTGGAAGCTCGGGAGCCGCCAGCGGCGGCGGAACGAGCGGTGCCGCGGGTGCCAGCGGCGCGGGCGGTGGCGGCGGTCAGGGCGGCGGCGGCGCGATGACGCTGACGAGCACGTTGCTCATGGAGGGCGACATGTTTCCGGATTCTGCGACGTGCAAGGGTGAGGACAAGTCGCCGCCCTTCACTTGGACAGCTGGTCCGGCGAATACTCAGAGCTACGCGCTCGTTCTGTTCGATCAAGACGCGAGCAACGGCTCGGGGCTTTTCCATTGGGCCATCTGGGACATTCCGGCGACCGTCACGTCGCTGCCCGCCGAGCTCCCCGCTGGAACGTCGATCTCGAGCCCAGTCATGGCGAAGCAGGTCTCGTTCAAGATGGGTGGGATGGCCGGTGCCTACGCGGGTCCGTGTCCCATGGGCATGCTGCATACCTATAAGTTCACGGTGTACGCGCTCGATGTCGCGACGCTGCCAGGCGAGCTCAACAGCGCGATGGCCGTCGACGCGGCCGCCAAGGAGCACGACTTGGCGAGCGCGACGCTCTCCGCCAAGTCCAACGCTTCGAGAGCGCAATAGCCACGAGCGTCAGCCGCGCGCGGCGCTCAAGTACAGACGCGGTGAGCCCCAGCATTCGTTGCGGCCGCCGCGTCCTCGAAGCTGAGAAGCAATTGCTCTAGGCACGGCGTCACCACCGCGCGCAACGCCCGATAGCGAAGGGCTCTCCGTTCGACTTCTGGCAAAACCCGTGCTGGGCGAGCGCTGCATCGCGCTCGGTGTCCGCCGCCATCGCGTCGCGCCGAGTCCGCCGGAGGGCTCGCCGCTGCTGGCTCCCGTCGCGGTGCCCGCTCCTGCTGCCGCTCCGCCCGTACCGGCGTTCGTCGCGGCTTCGCCCCCGCAAGCGACCCAGGGAGCGAGCCCCAAAGCGGCGAGGAGCGTTCCCCGGAATGCGTCCAAGCGACTCGAGCGTGCAGCCGTCATGACCAAGCTCCTCCAATCATCGACACACCAGCCGAGCATGGTCGCACGGAGCGCCGACGCGCGCCGGGCGAGATTGCCGCGCCGAGCCGCGCCGGGACGCTCGGAGCTAGCTCTTTGGACGGCGAAAGCGCGGGTCGTGAAATGTCGGTGCGGCGCGTGACCCAAGCGGGCGACTGACAACCATTGGTTGGCAGTCTCGGTTGCAGTAGCGGATCAGTCGGCAGGGTGAACGCGTCAGGAGACGTCGAGCGCGGCCGGGACAACCGCTATTTTTCCGCGCTCTGCGCGCCGACGGCGACGCCGAGGCGGCGCGAGCAGGTGCAGGCATGTCCGTTGCTGAGGTCGCGCCGTGGACACCCCGATGCGCGAGAGGAAGCGGCGCTGCCGCGAGGAAGGGCGGCGCTACCGCGGCGCGAGCTTCGTCGAGTATCTGATCATGGTGGCGTTCATCGGGCTCGCGGCCATCGCCGCGGTTCGAGCCTTTCGGGTGGCCGTCGCCGACACCGTGGACGCCGAGGCGCGCAGTGTGTTGTCGCTGAGCGACGAGGGGCGGCGGGGCGCGACGCGAGAGGCTCCCTCGGCGCGCGATTCCGTCGCCGCGCCGGGCGACACACGCGACGCTCGCCCAGACCACGAGGACGACTCCTGTCACGGCTTCTGGGGCTGCGCCTGGGACAAAGTCAGTCAGGGGCCGAAGCAGTGGTGGAGCTACGAAAAGGGCCTGTTCGGCGCGGCGTGGGACGACATCAGCGGAACGGTGGTGGACACCAAGGACTTCGTCGTGACGTTGTTCACGGATCCGAAGAGCCTCGTCACGGGCGCCGTCGACACCGTCAAGTATGTCGCTCAGCACCCGCTCGACACTCTGAAATCACTGGTGTGGGACGACGAGTCGAGCGCAGCGTGGCAGCAAGGCGACTACGCCCAGGCCATCGGGCGCACGGCTTGGAACGTTGGCTCGTATTTCATCCCCGGGGTGGGTGAGGTCAAGGCCGCTTCTAGGCTGGGAAAGCTCGCCAGGATCGTGCATGACGCGGAGAAGAAGCTCCCCGGCAAGCACGACGGCCATTCGCCAGCGCAGCAACCGCCCTGCGAGGGCAATCAATGCAACGGCATCGACGGGCCCTGCTTCGCCGCCGGAACCGCCGTCTACACCGCCGACGGGCTGCGCGCGATTGAAGCGGTGCAGGCCGGCGATCGCGTCTGGTCGCGCGATGAGGAGACCGGCGAGGTCGCCTTACGACGGGTGGCGCGCACCTTCGTCACGCGCCAGCAACGCGTCCTGCGCTTGGTCGTCGATTATGGCGGCGGAGCGCAGGAGAGCATGCTGGTGACGCCGCGGCACCCGTTCTTCACCGAGCGCGGGCGCCTCGCCGCCGAACAGCTGCGGGTGAACGACGAGGTGCTGCTGCTATCGGGTGATCACGTCGTGGTGCGCGGCGTGGAGAGCTCAGCCGAGCGCGTTACCGTTTACAACTTCGAGGTCGAGTCGTTCCACACCTATTTCGTCGGCTACGGCGGACTCTGGGTGCACAACGACTGCACCGATCCCCCAAACGACAACGGGAGCGATAAGCCCGGCCAGGCGAACCCGGGCGATGGGGCTTCCGGTGACGGAGACGCCAAGCCGTCGACCCCGGAGCCGAGCTTGTCCAGCACGATCCGCTGGAAGGGCTTCGCGAAGGGCAAGCTCGCCGAGCACTACGAAAAACACGGCGCTGAGTTCGGCGACATCACGCAGCGCGAATACTTGCGCCTGGCCATGGACTTTGCCGCCGAGACGGGGGCAGGCTTTCGCGAGACGCGCGTCGGCAACATCATCGTAAAGTACGACCCTGCGACCCGGCGCGTCTTGATCGCGAACGCCAACACCCGAGAGCTCCGCAGCTTCTACAAGGCATCGGA
>CBINHN010000145.1:0-3468 GCA_966250485.1 uncultured Sorangium sp.
CTCCCCTCTTCCCTCTCCCCTCCCGTCACCCCGCCGAATCCGACAAAACCTCAACCCCCACCACGCCCCCCGGCCACAAATGCACCCTCGGCTCCGTCCCCGTCCCCACCTCTCGCGCATATGACGGCGCCGCGTCCTCCGCGCCGCGGCGCGACAGCAACACGTTGTACGACGGCCCCGCGAAGATGCTGAGCTCGCGCAGCAAGCGCACGCCGAGCAACGCGCGTCCTTGTAGCAGGCTGGACTCGAAGCGCTCCCGAAACGGCTTCGCTTCGTAGCCGAGCGCGTCGATGTCGAGGCGCAGTCGCTCACCGAAGCGAATGCGCCCGCCGAAGCCGAGGATGGCCAGGAAGTTACCGTCTTCGCTGCGCGCGCCAAAGCCGTAGATGCCGTGCCAGTGATCGCCGCCGTGCTTGACCGCGCTGGCGAATACGCCGGTCTCCGGCGCGCTCCACGCGTCGATGTGCGTGCGGCCGCGCGTGTTGATGCTGACGATGCCGAGCGAGAGATCGCTCTTCTCTGCCACGTTGACGACGCCGATTTGTACGCCGCGCACGCGCCGGGTCGCGACGTTCACGGGCGCCAATTGCAGTCCGTTCACGTCCCCCAGCGCGAGGTTCACGCCGCCGCCGATTTGCGCGCCAGTGGCGGATTCTGGGGCCAAGTTCAGCGCCGATGAGAGCTGCAAGCCGTCGAGCGCGCCGCGCGCGAGGTTCACGCCGCCGCTGATTTGCGCGCCCTCGACGGGACCGTTCGCTAGGTTGGCGACACCGGCGAGCTCCAAGCCGCTGACAGCGCCGTTGGCGAGGTTGACCGCGCCGCTGATGCTGGCGCCGGAAGCGGGTCCGCTCAGGTTGAAGATGCCGGACAGCGCCACCCCGCGCACCGGGCCGAGCACGAGGTTGGTCGCGCCGGCGACTTGTACGCCGCACGCGTAGCGTCGCTCCAGGTTCATCACCCCGGCGAGCTCTACGCCGCGCAGACCGCCGGCATAACCGCCGAACAAATTGAACGAGGCGCTGCGCGTGGCAGAGCGCGCGCTGGTGCTGCTGCTCGTGCCAACGTACGGCGCGAAGTCGGCTCCGATCGGGATCGTCGGGTCGTTGGCGCTGCCGCACGGCGAGTCGGCGCTGGCGGCGCGCGGCGCAGGGGTCGCGCTGTCGCGCGTCGGTTCCGCCGCCGCAGCGGGCGGCGCTGTCTCCGAGGGCGGCTCGGCGTGGGCGAGCGGCGCGGCGAGCAGCGCCGCCAATGTGGAGAGCCCGCGAAACGTGGTGAGTCGATGTCGTGACATGCTGGCTAGTGCCCGCTTCTCCACGAACCGTTCAACGCTTCGCTGAGAAGTTTCGGCACCCGCCGCGCGGCGACCCTTGCGGCGGAAGGCGCGCCGCTCAAGGCTATGCGCTATGTCAGCATTCGGCGCTCGCGCCAGAGGGCTCCGCCTCGAGCGGATGAAGGCGTCCCCGCGCTACAGCGATGGGGCGTTTCGCAACACGAGCCCGATCGCGCCGGGGTTGCGCAAAGGTAACGCGCTCTCCACCATGGGCGAGTATTTCTGCGGCGGTGAACGGCGCGTGCCCAGCGCGCCATTGCCCAGCGTGAGCCCGCTGGAGTCGTGGTCGAGACCCGCTGAGACGGGCCTGCGCGCGACGTGGCTCGGCCACTCCACCGTGCTGTTGGAGCTCGACGGCGTGCGTGTGCTCACCGATCCGGTGTGGGGCGAGCGCGCCTCGCCGATGAGCTTCGCGGGGCCGAAGCGCTTCCAGCCCGTACCGGTCGAGCTCAGTGAGCTGCCGGAGCTCGACGCGGTGGTCATCTCACACGACCACTACGATCACCTCGACTATCCGACGATCCTCGAGCTCGCGCGGCGCGAGGTCCCGTTCGTGACCTCGCTCGGCGTGGGAGCGCACCTGGAAGCGTGGGGCATCGCGCCCGAGCGCATCACCGAGCTCGATTGGTGGGAGGAGCACGACGTCGGCCGTGGCGTGCACGTCACGGCGGCGCCGTCGCAACATTTCTCGGGTCGCAAGATGGGCAGTCGCAACGCCACGCTGTGGTCTTCGCTGGCGCTGCGCGGGCCGCGCCACTCGGTGTTCTTCAGCGGCGACACGGGCCTCACCGCAGAATATGAGACCATCCGTCAGCGACTCGGCGCGTTCGATCTGGTGCTGCTCGAAGTGGGCGCGTTTCATCCCGCCTGGGGTGATATCCATCTCGGCCCCGCCAACGCGCTGGAGGCGCTGAAGCTGCTCGGCGGCGGCAGCTTCTTGCCGGTGCACTGGGGCACGTTCAACCTGGCGATTCACGCCTGGGATGAACCGGCGGAGTCATTGTTGAAGCTCGCGCCCAGCGACGTGTCGTTGCTCATGCCGCGCCTCGGCGAGGCGGTGGAGCCTCAGCGCTACGAACGAGTGCAGCCGTGGTGGCGCGACATCGCGGCGCGCGAGCGCGCGGCCGCGAAGGGTTGGGAAGAGCGCGAGCCGCTGCCGGAGCCCGTCAGCGAGCCCATCGATTGAGCGCTCGCCGAAGCGTGCCTAAGCCCGGTTCTTTTCCGCTCCGCGCTGTCGCCGCGCTGTTCATCGCGCGCCAGCACCTCAGCGAGCCGCGCAAGCGTCGGCTCACGCCGCGGCGCTTACTCGCGTTCACGGAGGATAGCGGCGGCATCCAGCTGGATTCGATCAACGTGCTCGAGCGCGCGCACCACCTCACGCTGTGGGCCCGCTTCGGCCCTTATGAGCGCGCAGAGCTCGAAGATTGGGTGTACCGCCGCCGGCTGCTGTTCGAGTACTGGGCGCACGCGGCGTGCCTCGTGCCCACCTCGCACTTTCCCGCCTGGCGCCGCGCGATGCTCGACTATTCCTTGCGCAGCCGCGCCTGGGGCAGCTGGCTGAAGAAGAACAAGAAGCTCACGCACACGGTGGAGGAGCAACTGCGCGAGCGGGGCCCGCTCGGCAACTCCGATTTCCGAGAAGAAAAACCCAAGGGCGGCGCGGGTTGGTGGAACTGGAAGCCCACCACGCACGCGCTCGACTATCTCTGGATGAGCGGACGCGCGCTGGTCCACTCGCGCGTGCATTTTCAGAAGCGCTTCGCGCTCGCCGAGCGCGTCTTGCCGGCGGCGGTCGCGCTCGAGCCGCTGGACGAGCGCGCGTTTCTGCGCTGGCACGTGCGCCAGTCCCTGCGCGCCATGGGCGCGGCCACGGCGGCGGATTTGCGCGGCTATTTGAGCTTCCCGCGCGGCCAGAGCGCGGCGCGCCGGCGCGCGCTGGAGGCGCTGCTGCGCGCAGGCGAGGTCGTGGAGGTGCAGGTCGCCGCGCCGCAGACGAGCCAGCGCGCCGCGACGTGGTACGCGCTGGCCGACGATCTCAGCGCGCTAGAGAGCGCCGCCGCGCGCCGCGCGGCGCCCGCGCGCGGCACCACGCTGCTCGCGCCGTTCGACTCCTTGTTGTGGTACCGCGAGCGCGCCGC
>CBINHN010000146.1:0-3054 GCA_966250485.1 uncultured Sorangium sp.
CCTCGCCCGTGACCTCATCCGTGCGCGGGCCGGTGATGTCGAGCATGCGCCGGACGGAGATGGTGGTCGTGAAGTCCTGCGGGATGCCAAAGTCGACGGTGTAGTTGCCGAACAGGTTGGTGAAGCAGTTCCTGAGGCTCGCGGCCTCGTCCGCGTTGTACGCGCCGAGCACGGCGCGGCCGACCGCGTCTCCGAGCGGCAGGTTGAGCTCGTACTCGAGCGCCCGACCGATCCGATAGAGCCAGCCCTGGGCCTCGGCGCGCGCCGCTACCGCTTTCAATGCGCTGCGGCTCTCGAGCACGCGATAGACCGGATCGTACGCTGGATTCTTACCGATCCGCTCGATAGCGCGCCCGCGCTCGCGGAACAGGCGCTTGGCGCTTTCGACGAGATTGCGCCGTGCGAGATCTGCCTGCGTGACGCCGATGACGTCTTGATTCATGTCGACGCGCAGCTCCGCGATGTCCACGAGCTGCTTCTGAAGCTCCGCCATGCCATTGATGAGCTCGATCTTCTTCTCGTCTTCGGCTGCGTGGTATTGCTGAGCGGTCTCGAGATCGTTGCGCGCGACGTTGAGGGCGGTGCGCTCCGCTTCGAGCATACCGGTGACCACGGCCATGCCAAGCGGCGCCCCGCCGTTGAAGACACTGGCGTTCGCGGCCATCTCCATCGTCTTTTCGACGATGTTGATGTAGCCCTCGGCCACGGTGAGGACGTTCTTCTGTTCTCCGACCTCGTTGATGAACTCGAGCGCCTCCTCACGCACCCCTTGGGTGTCGGCCAGCCGTTTCTGGTCGATCGCCATCTTCTGGTACATGCCGCCAATGCGGGTGCGCGCAGATTGCAACCGGGCGAGCGCGAGCTCGATGTTGAGGCTCTGCGCGCCCACTTCACCCAAGCCACCGGCGCCGCACCTTTCCCAGTCCGTCTCAGCTTTGACGTCGGCGAGCTTGAAGTCGGAACCGCAGATGTCCGAGATGCGGTTGTCGAGGTCGGTCCGCAACCGCCCGAGCTCTTCGTCGAGGCTTGCCTCGCCCTGCTCGAATGCGCGGTTCGCATTGCGAAGCTCGCCTTCTGCGGCCTTCGCATTTTCGATCGCCGCGTCGGCGAGGGCCCGCACTTGCTCGAAGTTGGTCGGTAACGCGCGACCCGGGTCGAACACCAACGGCACCTCGCCCTCAGGGACGCCGAACACCAGCGCGCCTTGCTGGAGCGCTTGAAAACCCTGGTCCGAGAGCGTCAAGCTGCCCACGAACTCGCTGCCGAGGTTTGTCGGATTGCCCCAAGAGTCCACCACGCTCGCGAGAGCGACCGCTTCCAGGAGCCCCAGCACACCGCGCGACTGAGCCTCGGCGACCTTCTCCTCGGGCGTGCGGGCGACGTCCTGGGCATCGAGGCGCGCTTGCTCGCCGTCCAGCGTGTGGAGAACGTAGAGGGCTCGCGCGAGTGCGCGTCCGGCGGGGTAGTTCGTTGCTGTCGGATCTTCGCTGCTCGGATCTCCGGCTGCCACCTTGACCGGCAGGTCTTTGAGGTATTGCAAGGCTCCGGACGCGAGCGCAAACGTGAGCGGCCCGTCGAGCACGGAGCGAGCCTTGCGGAAGCGATCAACCTCCGCGGGGATGCCGTTGTCGAAGGAAGCCTTGAGGCCTTGGACGATGTGGTTCTGAGCGACGAGGAGCGCCGGCGCCAGCATCCGCGCGAAGAGGCGGTTATACGTGCTCTGGGCGTTCGACAGATCGGACGGCTCCCAGCCCACTCCAGCGACGGCCCGCAAGGCGCAGCCGAGCGCGCCAGGCAGCGCGCACGAGCTCACCGTTCCGCTATTCAGATCCATTTCGCAAACGTTAGCGATGTTGTTCAGTGGATCGCTGTTGCCGCGCTCTTGGCCGAGCGAGTTCTTGAGCGGTCCGTAGTACGTCGATTCGAAGCTGCTCATGATGCAGTCGAGGTCACGAGCATCGCAGCCTCGAAGACAGCCGGACCCATTGGCGCATTGACCGAAGCAGCCGCGCTTATCGTAGAAGCCTGGGAAAATGTGTGCCGATGCGAACTCACTCCCGCTATCGTTCGGAAGCACGGCGTCCGGCGCGCTCATGAACATCCGCGGTTCGCTCTCCTCGTCAGTCTGACGGGGCTCCAGATACGCGGTGCCCTGGAGCACGATGGGCTCTGCGAGGATGCCGTAAATCGTCTCCTGAAACGTCCCCTCGAGCCGCCCCGCGTCCCGCGGCTTGAGCTTGAAGGTCACCCGGCGCCCGAGCGGTCGCTGAAAATGGTTTCGTGAGCCGCCGTAGTCGGCTTCGATGCGCTGCGTGAGGCTAACAGAAAGCCCCTCGCTGAGCGTGAACACGCCGCGTCCGCCCGCCGGAGCACCGCTCGGAGCAGCCGGGAACGTCATCGAGTGTTCGGGCTCGACTTGGACGGTCACGTCTCCGTTCTTGTCCAGCACGTCGAGGCCGATGCCGACGTCACCAAAGGCGGTGTTGCCGGAGCTGTAGCGCATCACCCCTTGGTACGTGCCGCTGAGCCCAACGCGGAGGGACGGATTGATCGCTACATCGCCGAGGCTCGAATGCACGATGATGCTGCCCGGGGTGAGCGGATCGTCCACCTTCGAAGCATCCACTCGAAAGCTGAGGGTCGTCTCGCCCTTGAACGTCCCGCGCTCGTCTCCGTCGGGTCGCAGAAAGGGCGCGCGGAGCTCAACGCGATAGTCGACATTGCCGCTCGCCGTGCTCGTGAGATGAACGTCGAAGATCGAATCTTGCTCACCGAGCTCTTTCGACAGCGGCTCGGCCCTGATGATGCCAATCTGCTCCGTGACGGGCGGCGGATCGGCATCGGGCTCGTCCGCCTTGATGCAGCGCGCTCGAGCCGAGCAAATGAAGCCTTTCTTGCACGGAGCCTTGGCGTTGCAGTCTTGAATACACTCGCCCAAATCGCAGTGCGTACCGTCCGGACAGTCCGCGCTGATGATGCACGCCGCGGTCGTCGACGTCGGCTTTGGTGGTGTGTTTGATGTGCTTGAAGGCTTCGGGGTTCCCGTTGCTGGCC
>CBINHN010000147.1:0-2987 GCA_966250485.1 uncultured Sorangium sp.
GCCTCGGGCGAGCTTCGCGTAGCCGTGCGCCGAAAAGCCAAAACCGACGACGAGCCTGAGCGGCAAGAGGCCCCATCGCTCCGTAGTCCACCTGACAATCTTCAACATGGGGGTTGCTGCGCTCGCGCGAGGGATTTGGTTACGCTCGAGCGTGAAGCAGGATATTCGCGAGCGTCGCAACTTTTGATGTAACCGAGCCCCGCCCGTGATCGCAGATCAGCCGGATCGGTTGGGCAATGAGCGAGCGTGAACGTTGAGCACGGATCCCGACGACCGCCTTTCAGAGCTGATGCGGCTGGCGCAGGATGGCGATCGCAGCGCTTATGAGGTGCTGTTGACCGAGGTGTCCGTGCTCGTGAGAGCCTTCACCCGCAGGCGCGTGCGGGAGCAGGACTGGCATGAGGAAATCGTCCAAGAAACGCTCCTCAGCATCCACCGCGACCGCCACACGTACGACCCCAAGCAGCCCTTTCTCCCGTGGATGTATGCCATCGCGAGCCATCGCTTGATCGATCATGTCAGGAGCCAACGCCGTTGGGGCGCGCGAGCGCTGCCGGTCGAGGCCGTGGCGGAGCTTCCCTCGTGCGTGGCGCTCGGCGCGGACGGAGCCGCGGGTATGTCGGTTCGCCAGCTCTTCGCCCAGCTTTCGGAGACCCAGCGGGAGGTCATCCGGATGCTCCAACTGGAGGGCTTCTCGGTCGCCGAGATCTCGGCGAGTACGGGCTTGTCGAAGTCCAACGTCAAGGTGACGGCTCACCGCGCGTATGCGCGGCTGCGCGCGCTGCTCGGTGACTCGCGACCATGAGGACCGAGGAGCTCATCTCCAGCCTGGTCGCGGATCTGGCGCCGCTTCGCAGGCTCCGCAACGCGGACGCGCGTACTGTGCTCTGGGCGAGCCTGGCGCTCCTCTGTGGTGGTCTCGGCATATTGTGGCTCGGCGCGAGACCCGACCTTCAGGTCAAGCTGGTCGATTCAACCTACCTCGCCGAAGGCCTGGCGTTGCTCATACTGTTCGCGAGCTCCGCAAGGTGCGCCTTCGCGCTCACGGTTCCCGGCACGGAGATGGGCGCGCTGAAACGGTATCTCCCCGTGCTTGCCTTGGTGAGCTGGCTCTTTCTGGTTGCAGCGCGCACGTCTGCTAGCGGTTTCGTGCTCTCGCCGGGGCTGCGCTGCGCCTGGAGGATGCTGGCGCTTGGGCTCGCGCCGGCCGCCGCAGCCTTCTTCATGTTGCGCAAGGCGGCTCCCCACAAGTGGGGATGGACGGGACTATTCGCGCTGCTGTCTGCCGCGGCGCTTGGGAGTCTCGCCACGCACATCATTTGCACAAGGGACGCGCCCGGACACATCTTCGTGTGGCACGTGGCGCCGCTCGTCGTGACCGCCCTCTTCGGGATCGCGGCCGGCGCGTTGCTCTTGCGGCGGACTCCATGACCCTGACTCGCTGCCGCTACGGTTGTGGCTCCCGCCGCGCGCAGGGTCTAGCCGCTCCTCAGCGGCGCTCGCTGTCGAGCGACGCCATGCCGGGCGCGGGATAGCGTGTCCCCACCACTTGCTCCGGCGGAAGAGCCGCTTCGAGCGCGGCGACGTCGGACGCGGACAGCGTCACGTCGAGGCTGGCCAGCGTATCTCTCAGCTGCGCGCGCGTGCGCGAGCCGAGGGTCGGAATGATGGTGACTCCTTGCGCCGCTCCTTTGGCGCGCACCCACGCGATGGCGAGCTGCGCGGGTGTGACGCGCTTCTCTCGAGCCTGGCGCGCGAGCGCGTCGACGAGCGACTGGTTCTTGTCCGCCGCCTGAAAGCGGGGGAAGTGCGCGCGCGTGTCGTTCTCTGTTTGGGGTTTCGCTCCGGCGAGCAGCCCCCGTGAGAGCACCCCGTAGGCGGTGACCGCGATGCCGAGCTTGGCGAGCGCGGGCAGGATGCTCGCCTCGATGCCGCGGCTCATGAGGCCGTACTCGAGCTGCACGTCGACGATGGGATGCACCTTCGCCGCGCGGCGAATGGTCTCGACGCCCACCTCCGAGAGGCCGACGTGACGCACGTAGCCCGCCTTCACCATGTCGGCGATGGCGCCCACGGTGTCTTCGATGGGCACGTTGGGATCGAGCCGCGCGGGGCGGTAGATGTCGATGTGGTCGACGCCGAGCCGCGAGAGGCTGTGCGCGAGGAAGTTCTTCACGGCAGCGGGTCGCGCGTCGTAACCAACGAACGTGCCGTCGGGCGCGCGCAACGCGCCGAACTTCACGCTGATGAGCGCCCGGTCGCGCCGCCCGGCGAGCGCCTTGCCGACGAGCAGCTCGTTCTTACCCATGCTGTAGAAGTCGCCGGTGTCGAGCACGTTGACGCCGCGCTCGAGCGCCTCGTGGATGGTGGCGATGTTCTCGGCCTCGTCGCTCTGGCCGTACCAGCTCGAAGCGCCCATCCCCATGCAACCGAGCGCGATGGGAAACACAGAGGGTCCAGTCGTACCGAGGGTCACGTTCGTCGTCATGTAGTCTCGAAATAGTGCATCTCCGCGACGTCGGCGAGTAGCCCCGCGCGGCGCGGACTAGCGTCGGGATGAAGCCGAAATGATCGAGGGAGCTGTGCAACGCGCATGTCCTGCTCCTGATGTCAGAAAGAGACATGACCCGTACCACCACCGACTCGTCGGCAGCGTGTGACAAATCCAACGGAAGCGGGACGCTCCCGTCGAACACGGTGAACGCACGGTCGATGGTCCACTTCATGTGACGCCGAACAACTGAGTATACGAACATCGCCATGCTTCACCTCAGGATGAACGTGAGCGCTTCGACACCTCACCCCCACGCCCCGTCCGCTCGCCACGTCCCAGGCGCGGGGGTGCCCGTCGCTTGCGATTCGCTAACGGATAGCCTCGGTCGGCACCAGGCCCTCGCCTCCCGCTCGCGCCTCACCGCTCCACAAGCCCGGCCTCGCGCAGGCTGCGGCGCACCGCGCGGAACACGTCGTCGAAGGGTGGAAGCGTC
>CBINHN010000148.1:0-2852 GCA_966250485.1 uncultured Sorangium sp.
TCCGCGCTCCTGCTCCCAAGGCTTTGGCTCTTAGGAGCCGTCGGGCGCCGCGGCGACGAGCCGTTCAAAGCTCACAACCGGCGATACAGCGCCACCGTCTCGTCAGCGATCCTATTCCAGCTGAAGCGCTCCATGACGCGCTGTCGCCCCGCAGCGCCGAACGCGCGCGCTCTCTCTGCATCATCGAGCAGCGTATTCAGCTTCTCCGCCAGCGCGCGCGCGTACCCTTCCGGATCCTTCGGCTCCCCGCGCGGAGTTCCGTCCGGCTCGAACGGCACCAGATAGCCCGTCTCGTCCGGGACCACGATCTCGGGAATACCGCCGACCGCGGAGGCCACGACCGCGACGCCGCAGGCCATCGCTTCCAGGTTTACGATCCCGAACGGCTCGTACACGGAGGGACAACAGAACACGCGCGCCGCGCTCAACACCTGCACCAGCTCCTCGCGCGGCATCATCTTCTCGATCGTGATGACACCCCCGCGCTCGCGCTCCAGCTCCGCGACGAGCGAGCGCACCTCAGCGCCGATCTCCGGCGTATCCGGCTCACCCGCGCATAGCACCAGGTTGCTGCCCGCTTTCAAGTGCCGCGCCGCGCGCAGCAAATGGACGATGCCTTTTTGCCGCGTGATGCGCCCCACGAACACCACGTAGGGTCGCTCAGGATCGATGCCGTAGCGCGCGAGCACCCCCGTGTCTGCGCTGCGCTGATAGAGCTGCGGGTCGATGCCGTTGTAGATCACGTGCACCCGCTCGGGGCTCACCGCGGGGTACGCGCGCAAAATATCCGCCTTCATCCCCTGCGAGACGGCGATCACCGCGTCACACGCTTCAATCGCCGTGCGCTCGCAGAAGCTCGAGATGGCGTAGCCGCCGCCGAGCTGCTCCGCCTTCCACGGCCGCAGCGGCTCCAAGCTGTGCGACGTCATCACGTGCGGGATGCCGTACGCGAGCTTCGCGAAATGCCCGGCCATGTTCGCGTACCAGGTGTGCGAGTGCGCGAGCTTGCGCCCGGCGAGCGCCTTCACCATCGCCAGGTCCACCGAGAGCGTGCGCAGCGCGGCGAGCTCCGGCTCGGCGCCGTCCAGCGCGTCCCAGGGCGTGAACGTGGCCTTGACCTCCTCCGCCGCGCGCGGCGCGCCGAAGCAGTACACCCCGAGATCCACGCGGCTCTTGAGCTCGCGCGCCAGGTACTGCACATGAACGCCGGCGCCCCCATAGTTTTCCGGCGGATACTCTCGCGTGAGCAAGGCAACTTTCAGCGGCTGAGTCACGGTCTAACCCTGCCACGAGCGGCCCCGCCAAGAAACGCTCCGCTCGTCTCGCGTCGCGCGCTCATCCAAGATTGGCCAGCGGCCCAACCCTGAACAGCGGCTCGCTCCGGCCCGCGCGCGCCGGGCTCACCTCAGCGCGGTGGTCACGGCCCAGCGGGGCACTCCTCCGGCCAGTACGGCCCGCTCTCGGCGACGCAGGCGCCGTCCTCGCAGCGCGAGCCGGCGGCGCAGCGCTGGTACTCGTCGCAAGCGACGCCCAAGGACATTAAATAGCGAACACAATGCGCGGACGAGCAGCTCGCGTCGTCGCACAGGCAGCGGTCGTTCTCGCCGCAGATGCCGGGCACCGCAGGATCACACGCCGCGCCGGGCGTCAGCCACGGCTGGCACGTGCCCGGCGCGAAACCCGTCGGGCTATCGCAGTAATTGGCGCCGGAACAGGGCAGCAGGCCCTCCGCGCAAGCGCCCGAGCTCGGCACGCGTTCACAGATGCCTTGCGGGCTGCAGAAGGTTCCCCTCACGCAGCGGCGCGCCCCCGGCGCCGGCAGGTTCATCAAGCAGGGCTCACCCGCTTTCGGCACGGGGACGCAGCGATCGCCGTCGTCGCTCGGCGCGCATGCCCCGCTGCACCTGCCGTCGTAGGTACACTCCGCGCCGTTCGGCAGCTGGTCTTGCTCGGCCCAGACCTGCAGCTGCAAGCAATGCCCGAAGCTACAGAGGTGAGCGTCCGGACACTGCGTGCCGAGCTGGCAGGCGGCTCCGGACGCCGCTGGCGCCAAGCACTGACCGCACGAGCTCGCGTCGGCGGCCGAGCAAGCGCCGCTCGCACATTGACTCGCTAGGCGACACGGCTCGCCCGGCGCGCGCTTGCCCTCGGTCGTACACGGCGGACGCTGGCCCGCCATGAAGCTCTCGCAGGAGAAGGTCTTCCATTCATCCGTACACGCCGCGAGGCTCTCGAGCGTGTAGCCCGCGCCATGCCCAAGGAACAGCTCGGGACACAGCCGCTGATGGCCCAGGCAATACTCATCGGCCATCGACAGCATGGCGCACTCCGCGATGCGCGTGCACTGAGCGAGCACGTAGTCTTCGCAAATCTTCGTCGCACGCGCGAGGTCCAGCGAGGCGTCACCCGCGGAGCCTGCGCTCGCTCCTCCGCCGCGACCGGCGCTCGCGCCCGTCGCGCTGCCACCAACCGCGGACTGCCCAGCGGACGCGCCCTGTCCGCCCGACGCTCCAGCGCCGCCGCTCGAACCGCTCACGCTTCCGCCGTTCGAGCCACCGCCACTCGCTGGCGCTTCGCCCTCTGAGGATGACGAACCACAACCCAGCGCCAGCGTCAGCGCACACCACAGCGCCAGCGAGCGACGCGATGCTTCACCCAATACCACCATCCGCACAACATACGGCCGCTATCCGCAGGCGAAAAGCCAAAAGCCGCCAACGCCCGCGCCGCGAACGACCGCGCGATTCACACCCAACGACGCCCACGCCGCGAACTACCGCGCGATTCATACCCAACGACGCCCGCGCCGCGAACGACCGCGCGATTCACACCCAACGACGCCCACGCCGCGA
>CBINHN010000149.1:0-2313 GCA_966250485.1 uncultured Sorangium sp.
CGCTCCTGCTCCTGCTCCATCCAGTCCATCGTCGCGGCGCCCTCGTGCACCTCGCCGATTTTGTAGTTGATGCCGGTGTAGAACAGGATGCGCTCGGTAACCGTCGTCTTACCGGCATCGATGTGGGCCATGATGCCGATGTTGCGGGTGCGCTCGAGGGTTATTTCGCGGGCAGCCATCCTGTCATCTTCCTTTCGGTGTCGCGTAACGGACGAAACCCCCTCCGGCCTCCAACTCCCCGCCGTTTGGGGAGCTTTTTCGAATTACCGGAAGGGGTTCCGGGGTGCGTCAGCGCCGCTCGTAGCGGGAGCTGGGGGAAACGTGCCCCGGCTCTTCTGCGCAACCCGGTCCTTATGTCGTTACGAACATCTGCTCTTCGAGTCTCCTCGCGCCAGGAATCGACGCTCGCCTGTCACCAGCGGTAGTGAGAGAAGGCCTTGTTGGCCTCGGCCATCTTGTGCGTATCGTCCTTCTTCTTCACGGCGTTGCCGCGCATCTGCGCCGCGTCGACGAGCTCCGCCGCGAGGCGCTCGCGCATCGTCTTTTCGCCGCGGTCACGCGAGTAGGTCACGAGCCAGCGCATGGCCAAGGCCACGCGACGCTCGGGCCGCACCTCGACCGGCACCTGGTACGTGGCGCCGCCCACGCGGCGGCTCTTCACTTCCAGCTTCGGCTTGATGTTGTCGAGCGCCTTGCGGAACACCTCCAGCGGGTCTTCCTTGAAGCGGCTCTGGATCACGTCGAAGGCGCCATACAGGATGCCTTCGGCGACGGGCTTCTTGCCGCCCAGCATCAGGCTGTTGGTGAACTTCGCGACCAGCTTGTCCTTGTACTTCGGGTCGGGAAGGATCTTGCGCTTGGGAACGTCGCGGCGACGGGGCATCGGTTCTTCCTAATTACTGCTTCGGCCGCTTGACGCCGTACTTCGAGCGCTTGCGGTTGCGGTTGGCTTTGTTGGTGCTGCTCGGCCCCACAGCGCCCGATGCGTCGAGCGTGCCGCGGACCACGTGGTAACGAACGCCCGGCAGATCCTTCACGCGGCCACCGCGGATGAGCACCACGCTGTGCTCCTGCAGGTTGTGACCTTCACCGGGGATGTAGCTGATGACTTCCATGCCGTTCGTGAGACGAACACGGCACACCTTGCGCAGCGCCGAGTTCGGCTTCTTCGGCGTGGTGGTGTAGACGCGCAGGCAAACGCCGCGCTTCTGCGGGCAGGAGCGCAGTGCCGGAGATGCGGTGCGCATCTTGAGCACTTCCCGTCCGGAGCGAATGAGCTGCTGAATCGTCGGCATCGAGAGTGATTTTCAGGTGTTTGGCGAAGGTGGCCGGTTTCTTGGGGGACGGGAGGGTAGCCGGCAGCGACGGAGTGTCAAGTGTCAGCACAGCTGAACACCCGTACACCCGCGCCGAGCGGCCCAGGCAAGCACCGAGCCTCGACGGCAGCGGTACCAGCGGGCGCGCCTCCTAGCTCGAGTCCATACAAAAGCCAAATCAAGAATGATAGCGCCCCAAAAATTCGCGAAATTTTGGGGAAGCGCCGGGGCTCGAGCGGCGTTCCGGCGATGCTCTGGCGCGAACACCTCACCCGCCCTCACCTCGCCCGGCGAGCAGCGCCATGGGATCGTGCTGAATGGTCCCCGGCGATGACAGCGACGTGCCGCCGGCGGTCAGCTGCGCGCGCTGCCGCCGCCGCGACTGCGCGGGCTGCGCAGCCGAGGAGCGCCGCGAACCGTGCGGGCCGCTAGCGTGGGAGACGGGTGACGGGACCCTTCACGGCCGCCTATGGCAGACGGCGCTCGCGACCTGCGAACAGCCTGCGCGCGTCTTCGGTGAGCTCCCGCTCGGCGGCGTCGTCCCAGCGTTCACCTTCGCGCTGCTCGCCGAGCTTTTCGCCATCGGCTCACTCGCGCTCGGCGCTGCGCTGCTGCTGTGCGCGATCATGCCCGACGTCGCAGCGCGCATCCTGACGAGCTCCAGCGCGCTCGCCGCCGCTGCCCTGCTCATCGCGGCGTGCAGCGGCGTCATGGTCGCGCTGCACGCGCTGTGGGGCGTCTGCCTCGAGCTCGGCACCGGCTGGAGCGCCGCGCGCTTCCGCCAAGGCCTCCGCTTCGGCCTCTACGCCTGCGGCTGGGATCTCCTCACATCACCCGCAGGAGTTATACAAGGCCTCCTCACGCGCGGCTGGCGCGGAGCCTGGCGGCCCATCACCGCCGCCACCCGCGTCCCGCGCAGCGCGCTCGCCGCCTACCTCGAGCAGCACCGCCGCTTGGACGACGCCAGCCGCCGCCGCAGCGTCAAGCTCAGCGTCCT
>CBINHN010000150.1:0-1960 GCA_966250485.1 uncultured Sorangium sp.
ACCCCGCGCCGCGCGTCGCGTTCGCGCGTTGAAGCGACCAAAGAGCCGGCAGGCGATGCCCTCAGCGTTCTCGCCGCCAAATAATGAGCTCCGCCGCAGCGACGTTGATGGCCCACGACAGGGTCATGAGCCAATCTCGCGTAGGGCCGCCGGATGCGCCGGACAACAGCATCCACGGCAATAGGACGAGCGCCTGCGTGCCCGCACCTTGCCCGAGCGCGTAGGCGCGGATCATGAACGCTTCGTGGCGCGCGACGTCGCGCCGCAGGATGCTCCGCCAGGCGACGAGGATGGCCGCGATCATCGCGGTCGCCACCGCCAAGCGAACGCCAAACACAAGCGGTCCCTGGAGGCTCCCTGGGATTGCGTAGAACAGCGTCATCCAGAAGCCGGTCGCCGCAGTGAGCAGGCCGGACAGCGCGAGCACTCGGCCCAAGCGACGATGCAGACCGGACCAACGCAGCCGGAAGCCGCGTGAGAATTGAAATGCTCCGAGTATGCAAAACAGTGTCGCGCTGAAGATGTGGAGGACGACCGGCGCCGGGGCGAGCAGAAACCTCGCGTTCTCGCCGCCAAGCGCGCTCTTGCCGGTCAAGCTCGTGAGACGCGCGACGCCGCCAATGGTGGGGATCACACTCAACGCGATGAGCAGCGCCGGCAGCGTAAAATCGGCTTTTGTGAGGGAGCGGGCCGTCACGTTCGAAGGCTTCATTGAAGTTGCCGCTCTAAAAATTCACAGCCAGCGCTGAGCCGAAGGATGGAAACTCGAAGCTCGAGCGCTCGATCCGTTGAATGGTGCCTTCGATGCCCAGCGCGAGCTTCTCGCTGAAGCGGAACACGATGCCGAGCCGGGACATCGTCGCGATGCCGGAGTGCTCGAGCTTGGGCAGCCAGCCGTAACCCATGCCGAAGGAGACGTACGGTTCGACGGGCCCGATGGCTACCAGCAAGCGGAGCGTCGGCATCGCGGTGACTCCGAACAGGTTTCGCGCGTAGTATGCGCCGACGCGGAAACCCGCGCTCAACCGCACCGCGCCGCGATCGAGCGTGTACTTCAGCTCCGGATCGGCGCCGCCACCCCAGCGCTCGTCATCGCGAGGCGCGACCAGCACCGGCGTGAAGTTCAGGCTGAAACCGTCGTATTTCCCCTCACTCGCGCCGGCGTGCGCTGAATCGCCTTTGGACGCGGCGGTGTCTCGCACGGGCGCCTGGTGCCAGCGGTCGTCGAGTGACGGCGCGAGTGGCACGCCGGTGTTCTCCGCGGCCGCGGCTAGCGCCGAGACCAGCGACGCGGCGAGCGCGAGACTCGTCGGCAGAGCGCGGCGAGAGAGGGTGTGCAGCGAACGGCTCAGAGCTCGAGTTTTCATGGTGTGTTGTCTTTCGTTCAGGCGTGGAGGTTCTCGTCCGCCTCGGCGTCGAAGCGGTTGAAGTCACAGCTGACGGTCAGCACCGGGCGCGTCGCGGAGCGCACCAGCTGCTCCGCGACGGAGCCCAACGCGACGCGCGGACCCGCGGCGCCGTAGCGACCGATCACGATCAGACTCGCGCCCACCTCGGCCGCCAGGTTGTCGAGTTTCTCCCAAGGCCGGCCGCTGCGCAGCACGCCGGTGATGGCGACACCGCGGTTGCCATACTTCGCGACGACCGCGGTCAATGACTCACGGCAGCGTTGCAGGCGCCGCTCGTCCGCCTCGTCGACGCCGAGCTCGCAGACGTGCGCCAGCGTGATCCCGGTGCCCGCCGCGAGCGCGAGCCCGAGCGCGAGCTCGAGGGCCTGCTCGGCGCAGTCGCTGAAGTCCGTGCCGGTGACGAGCGGTCGAAGCGTCGACATGGGAATCACCCTGCCCACAGCGCCCGTCCATGGCTGTTGGATCAGCGTTGAATCCGCTGCGCGGCGTCCAATCGGCGTTGGACGGGTGCGCTGGCTTCCGGCTGAGCGGCGAGCTAAAACGGCCGCTTC